>NZ_JOMH01000001.1:0-1217737 GCF_000711245.1 Polycyclovorans algicola TG408 | reverse complement strand
TGACGCCAACTATCGATCTGCCACAGTCTGGATTGGAGCATGTCGTATCGACATGAACGGGGTGTCCATGTGGGCGGCTACGCCCTTTAAGGGCTGTCACTTCAACTTCGATCATATCGTTGCCCTAGGGTAATGCCTTCACAGTAGGCCGAAGGACAGCATCCATTTTGGTCGCGGTCTTCACGAACCAATCTAGGTATTCCTGCCATCGGCTCTCGTCTGTCAAAGCCACATCGGGATACCACACTGCCACTCGGCAGGCCAAGGAATCGGGCAGTTCCTGCCAGTCCAATGCAAACCCCAAGTCGGCTTCGATCTTTTCTTTGTGCGGCGTCAAATTGGCATAGTGCTTTTTTGCGTGTTCGCCATCCATCCACAGCTCAACACCCAAACGGTCATCTCGTGTGTTCGCGGTGAAGTTCAGACGAAACCCAGACCGTCCGATGGTGTTATTCATCCAATGTCGGGGGCGCGGCTTCTGTGGCCGAATGTGCGGCGCATCCGTTGCCAACTTCTCAACCAGTGCGCTCCAGAAGCTCAATTGAAGCTGCTTTGTAGGCGAGGCCGTGGTCGCTGCCTTGGCTTGCTCGCGGCTGGTCTTGGTCCAGTTGTTGGGCTTCACCACCGCCTCGAACTTCGGGGCAAGGCGAGAATCACCGATGCGCCACAACTCCACCTCAACCGCGAAGAAGCTCAGATCATCCGTAGTGTTGTCGTTGAGGAATTGCAGCGCGGCGGCATGCTCGGCACGAAAGGATTCGGCGACCCAGATGACCTTTTTTGCGCCGACGCCAGCCGCATAAGCAATCAACTGCCCGAGATGGTTGTGATTGGTCTTCTCCAACTGGTTTTCGATGATCACCTGGTCATCACCGTCGGTGCAGAGCATGTCGAGCTTGAAGTCGCCAACCCGATGCTCGATGGAGACCAACTCCAACTCGCTCAGCGACAGCGCCTCGGCAAGCAGATTGAGGTTGTCAGGCTGTGACAGCCAGGGCGTGAAGTCGCTGGCCTCGTGCTTCCAAGCGGCCCGCAGCTGAACGCGCTCCAGCCTGCTCAATTTCGGCGACATGTCAGACCACCTCCAACGCTTCTTGTGCCTCTTCGATCCGCAGCTTGCCGGAGATGAGGCGAGGTAGTAGTGCATCCCTTATTGAGGGCGGATTCAAATCTGAAGTGCAACACCTTGGTTTCAGTGGATGAGTGATGAGTGCTGCGTGGATTTCAGGAGTAATTCTCGATAGACCACGAGCGGTGATCGTACGCCCAAGCCCTTTCGGGGTCTGCCGTTGATCTGATCGGCGATGGCATCGAGTTGTTCTTGGCTGTGGACCGAGAGGTCGGTGCCTTTGGGCAGGTACTGCCGTACCAAGCCGTTCATGTTTTCGTTGGAGCCGCGCTGCCAGGGGCTGTGCGGGTCACAGAAGTACACCGCGATGCCTGTGCGTTTGCTCAACTCCTTGTGCATAGCCATCTCCCGGCCCTGGTCATAGGTCATGCTCTGGCGCATTGGTGCGGCGATGCTCAACAGCTTGTCGGTGAAGGCTTGCATCACGTTGGCGGCGCTGGCTGGCTTGAAGTCGGGCAACTTGACCAGCATCACCAGACGGCTGGTGCGCTCGACCAGGGTGCCCACGGCGCTGGCGTTGGCCGCACCTTTGATGAGGTCACCTTCCCAGTGACCGGGAAACTGCCGGTCTTCGATCTCCGGTGGGCGCAGATGGATGCTGAGCATGTCCGGGATTTGTCCGCGCCGGTCCTGGCCTTTGCTGCGTGGCACGCGCTTGTTGTGCGCGTGTCGCAAGGTCGCGATCAGCTCGCGCTTGAGCTCGCCCACGGGCTGGGCGTAGATGCAGTTGTAAATGGTCTCGTGTGACACGCGGTGCTCATGGCCTTTGGGGTACACCGCTGCCAGTGTCAGGGCAATCTGCTCGGGTGACCACCGCAGGTCCAGAAAATGACGGACGATCCCGAACAGGAGGCCTTCACAGTGCAGCTTGTGTGGAGGGCGGTTCAGCCTGCGCCGCCGCTGGACAAAAGCTCGCGCTGCGGCACTGCCATAGCCCGCTGGCGATCGATTGCGAGACAGCTCCCGGCTGATGGTGCTGGGCGAACGAGACAACACTCGCGACATCGCACGCACACTGAATTTCTGGTGGACCAAACTGGCCAGCGTCACGCGCTCTTCAGGCTGGAGTTGCTGGTAACGCTTCGGTGAAATGCTCTGCATGCGCGAACCTTACTCGGTAGCAGGTGTTGCACTTCAGGTTTGAATCCGCCGAGGATAAGGACATGGACTCCTCGTCGATGATGGTCATCGAATCCAGAATTGGACTCAATATGCTGTCAACGGCCCCATAGACATCTACAGGGGCTACAACCACCGAGCAATTTGCTAGCTGGTCCTTGCTGAGGCTACTGAAGACAACGCCTTCTCCGCTCGCGCGTTGAAGGTCAGAAGTGATTGATTTCACCCACGGATAAGTAACCCCGATGCCAGCAAATCTGCTTCGTATTGCACAGAGGCCACGTCCTATCCCGCACTTTTCTTTCGCGATGTTGCAGTCTCCGACTGGCGCCCTGACGCTGAACAGGACATCCTTGGCATCTGCTGTCCGGCGAGGATTGGGCGAATAAATTCGAACGGATGGGAATACTGAATTGAAGTCAGCGCTGCCCTGAAAGAAAGGCAATCCATCCATTTTTTCGTTCAGCTCTGAGCCCGGTGGACTTTGGCCCATAGAGAAGTGGAAAGCTTCGGCGAAGGTCTGCACCTTCCACCCCCTCGGAATCAACCCCAACTCCGACTCCTCAAACTCACTCGGGAACAGCGCCGCCGTCTCGGCATCCATCCCCTCCGGCTCGCGGCCTTCCATCTTGGCCCGCACCGGGTCGAAGTCGATGAACCAGGATTTGAAGAGGGCTTGAGCGATGGCTTCTAGGGTGGCGTTGGTTTGGCGAATGAGGCGCAACTGGTCATCGATAGCTTCTCCGATATCTGCAATTCGCTCCTGTTCCTCAATTGGTGGAACAGCCACAGGAAATGAACGAAGTGTGTCGGAATTTAGTCGCCCGGTACCATGACCTGCCGAGTCCACCTGATCATGCAATCTATCGTGATTACCCACTAGAAGGTACGGCAAAAATCGACCTGAGAGTCCACGCTTCGGCAGAACAGCCTTCACATCCTGATTGAACGTTGCAGCAGTGCCCAATCGACAGATCGGCACCCGCTTATGCAAAGTCATTCCTCGTGATAAGAGCAGGACTGTCCCCGCTGGGACTAACCGCGAGGCAGCAGCAACGCCAGCCTCAGTAAGGTGATCTTCGGAATCTTCGATCCAGAATTCGCCCATATCTTTCGCCGAAACCCATGGAGTTGGGCCGCCCCAATACGCCGCGTTCAACTTTGAAGGAGTATTTCCCGAAATAAACGTTACGAAGTCTCCAAGGGGCCGCAATTCAGACGACATACCCCATCCCCCCCAGCTGCTCCCGAATCACCGCATCTAGTTCCGCCCCCTTCGCCATCTGCTCCGACAGTTGCGCGGTCAGCCGCTGCATCTTCTCCGCGAACACCTCGTCGTCGTCATCTTCGGTGACCGCACCCACGTAGCGTCCAGGTGTAAGCACGAAGCCATGCTTCTCCACGTCGGCCATGGAAGCGCTGAAGCAGAAGCCGGGTTCGTCGGTGTAATCGCCGCCGTCGCTGAACTCGGTGCCACGCCAGCGGTGATAGGTCTGCCCGATACGTTTCAGATCATCGTCTGTGAATTCAACCTGGGTGCGTGAGACGCGACCGTTCGCAGCCTTGCGGGCGTCGATGAACAGAATCTGCTTTTGCCGGTCGGTGCTGCCATTGATGCCGGGGGTCTTGTCCCGCGAGAGGAGCCAAACACACACCGGAATCTGGGTGTTGCTGAACAACTGGCCCGGTAGGGCAATCATGGCCTCGACCACATCGCCCAGCACCATGCTCTTGCGAATCTCACCCTCACCGGACTGCTGCGAACTCATGCTGCCGTTGGCAAGCACGATGCCCGCACGGCCACGGCTTGAGAGGCGGGCCAGCATGTGTTGCAACCATGCGTAGTTGGCGTTTCCCTTGGGCGGAATGCCATGTGCCCACCGGGGGTCTTCGCCCAGCTTGTCGCCGCCCCAGTCGGAGATGTTGAACGGCGGGTTGGCGAGGATGTAATCCGCCCTCAGGTTCTTGTGTTGATCGGCCGTGAAGGTGGAGCCGTAGGTCTCGCCCAGGTTGCCTTCGAGTCCGTGGACCGCGAGGTTCATGAAACACAGGCGGCGGGTCTGGGCCATCAACTCCTGCCCATAGACGGCCAGATCGCCAGCCTTTCCAGTCTGCCGCTGGTGGGCGTCCTTGAACTTCAACGACTGCACAAACATGCCGCCCGAGCCGCAGGCGGGGTCATAAATCTTGCCTTTGAAGGGCGCGAGGATTTCGACCAGCAGGTTGACCACGTTCTTTGGGGTGTAGAACTCCCCGGCGCGGGCGCCCTCGTTCAGCGCGAACTTACCCAGGAAGTATTCATACACCTCGCCAAACACGTCGCGGCTACCGTGCTTGGTGGGGTCAAACTTCAACTGAGCCACCTGGCCCATGAGTTCACCCAGCTTGCCTTCGCCCAAAGCGAGGCGGGAGAACTCCCGATACAGCACCCCTTGCAGGGAAGGGTTCTCCTGCTCTATGAGGCCCATGGCGCTGTCCAGCACCTGAGGCAGGTTGCCCAGCGATGCACCTTTCAACAGCGACGAGAATCGGGCGTTGGGCGGCACCCAGAACACGTTGTCTGAATCGTAGAAGCTGCGGTCGTCAATGAAGATGGCCTCGCTTTCTTTGCGAATCTCCTCGTCATCAATGAACAACTCAGAGTTCGGATCAGCAAGCCGCTTGCGAATCACATCGCCCTGCGCCTCGAACATGTCCGAGACGTACTTCAGGAACACCAGCCCCAGCACGGGGTACTTGTACTCGGCAGCAGACACCGACCCGCGCAGCTTGTTGGCGGTGTCCCAGAGAGTCTTCTTGAATTCTTCGTTGGTCATTTATTTTTGAATTCCGTACTGCTTCTTGAGTGCTTCCAACCGACGTTCATCGCGCTCACTGAATCCACCGCTACCGAACAGTGGCTCATCATCGGCCCCATCGAGGCGCTCAACAGTCACAGTGAGAATTGCGTCGTCGGGCACCTCGGTGCCCCACGCGCTGAACTGATTTGGCGCGAGGCTCCACTTCGCCTCCTCACCGGGTTCGAGTCCACCTCGGATGGAGTAATTGAAGTCTTCGGATATCCAGGGCACCGAGCGACCGGGGCTGGCAACAACGCCTTTGAAAAAAGCACGGGCGACTGCTGAGTCCGTGCCGTTGACAACGGTCATCTCGATGACGGGCTCCTTCCCGGAGTACTGGCGTTCACGGATGTAGAAACGCGAGCGCTTGACCTCGAAACCCTTGAGCTTCTCTTTCGCAGCGATTGCGGCGGCTTGCTTTTGCAGAAGCTCAGTGATCTCGGCAAGGGCCTGCTCGCGCTCCTTGCGTTCACGTTCGGCCTTTGCTCGCCCCGCCTCAGCAATCACTTGCTCTGCTGTGAGGCCGTTAAGCTGCGCCATCGTGTTCGAGGCAATTTGTTCTGGATCGACGGAGCCTGAGAGGATTGAGGCGAAATCAAGAGAGCTGAAAGCGAGCACAGTCAAGGCTTCGTCGAATGCCGCTCGACGTTCCGGAGGCAGCGATTCTCGCGCCTTTTGAGCGCTCTGTTGAAGTGACTGCTCAGTGGTCGCATCGATCTTTGGCGCTGGTTTACAGCCCGCTGTCGCCGCTGCTGCTAGCAGCAAAACAGCCAGCGTCGTTGCTGCTTGGCATCCTTTAACGATCATCAATTTGTCTCCCCTTACTTGTGTTCGATCCGCAGTGATATCAGCCACACGTCTCATTTGGTGAGACGGGCATATCCGAAAACCCAAAGCGAGCCAGTGCGGCGCTCAGCGTCGGGCGTGAAACCTTGAAGTGCTCTGCCACCTCGCCCTTGGTCACCAGGGGGTCTCTGAGCATCGCTGCGGCCTTCCTCGCATCAGCCTGAGTCAGCTTCGGCTTCCGACCACCCTTGCGCCCCCTGGCGCGTGCAGCGGCCAACCCAGCGTTGGTGCGCTCCCGGATGATGCTGCGCTCGAACTCCGCGAGGCTGGCGAAGATGTGAAAAATCAGCTTGCCGCCCGAGGTGGTTGTGTCGATGGCCTCAGTTAAAGATCGAAAGACCACACCACGGTCCTGCAACCCGGTAATAGTCTCTACAAGGTCCTTGAGGGAGCGTCCGAGTCGATCCAGCCGCCAGACAACCAGAGTGTCGCCCGCACGCAGCGTGCGGAGGCACTGCGTCAGCTCAGGTCGGTCGCGAACAACGCCGGAGATGCGTTCCTCAAAGATTTGTTCACAGCCCGCAGCACGCAGCGCATCAAGCTGAAGCTCGGGGCGTTGGTCAGCGGTTGAGACGCGGGCGTATCCAATTAGCAAGAAAACGTGCCTTTGGGGTATGTAGATTTTTTACAGGATTGTTTTCAAGAAAACAAGTAGGAATCGGCAGTTCTGAGGCACTTCGGACCTATTGCAAGAAAACGGTGGTTTTCTGCTCCTTGCGGCGCAGCAACGCCACCGCGCAAGGGGGCACAGTAGGGCTACTGGGGAGGAGTGTGCGGGCATCGTCGGCACCGAGTTGCAAGCCAGAGAGGTTGCCCAACGAACCTGCGAGAGAGTGCGGCGCTCGGGAGAAGTCCTGCGGCAGCGCAACTTGACAGCATCGCAGAATTCAGCGATGGTCCGCCCATGAACCGATACCCCGGCGGCAAGGGCCTCTCGTTCCGGCGCATTATCAATCTGCTGCCGCCTCATGAGACCTTCATCGAAACCCACCTGGGCGCAGGCGCAGTCCTTCGCAACAAGCGTCCGTCCGGCCGCGACATTGGCGTGGAAATCGACGGTGCCGTGGTGGCCCGCTGGCAGGCAGCCTTCGGTGATCGGTATGAGGTCAGGCAGGACTGCGCGCACCGCTTTCTGAGCGAGTACCGCTTCACCGGAAACGAGCTGGTCTACTGCGACCCCCCCTACCTGCTCTCGACCCGCCGTGGCGGCCGACTCTACCGGCACGAGTACGAGTTGCAAGACCACGCGGCGCTACTCGACATCTTGACAAGCCTCCCCTGTCGGATTTTGCTTTCAGGGTACCCGAACGACCTTTATGATGATCGCCTTGGCGGGTGGAACACCTCAACGTTCCGAGCCAAAACGCAGGCCGGAACGGCGACCGAGAAGCTGTGGTTCAACTATGAGCCGCCGTTAAGCCTCCACGACACGTCGTATATAGGAGACACTTTTCGGGAGCGGGAACAGGTGAAACGGAGACTGGGAACGCTAAAGCGCAAGATTGTCGGCCTCCATGATAGGGAACGCCACGCGCTCTTACAGTGGGCCATCGCCGCGTTCGACCCACCTATTTGCACCTTGAGCGATCCGTCGCCCGCTTCCGCGCAGGCATTCGAATGACAACGCCACTTGAAACGCAGGTCCGGGTTCAGCTTCGCAGCCTGATGGGGTTCGACTTTCAAAATGCGATCGTTCTGCTGCTTTACCTCGTCCATGACACGCAGGGTTTTCAGGACCTCCGAAAAGTACGCGACGGTGGCTGCGATGGCTTGATCGAATCCGAGAAGCGGGCTATCGCTTGCTACGGCCCAGACGAGGCAAAGCTCAAAAAGCTGAAAACCAAAGTGGAGTCCGACTACGCTGCATACGCTGCGAAATGGCGAACTCAGTACCCACAGTGGCGCGTGTACATCAATCGCGATCCGTCGGCCGAAGAGACCTTACTTGTACAGGGTCTCCACACGGATGGTCAGTTGTGGGGCGTCATGCGGGTAATGGAAGCGGCGTCGAATCTTCCTTGGCATAAGCGCGTTCGGTTTTATCGATCATTGAAAATCGACGAAGATTTGATCGGCAGGGATTTCCTGCGTCCGATCATCGACGATCTCATGGCCGAACGTGTCGAAGGTGATGTCGGCGAATATCGCAAACGGGCACCAGACATCGAACGAAAAATCAGGGCGAACTACAGCCCCGCAGAGGTCGAACTTGAACTGAAAAGCAACGAGCTAACGTTTGAGCAACAAGCAGCGGCGATGGCTCTCCTCACTGCTTGCAGCGAAACCGACCTGAACCGAATCAAGGCAACCGTCGTTGAGCACTACAAGCAGACCCCTGCTGGGGCCACCTTCGGAGAGCGCATCGACGCTTTGGTTCAACGCTACCGCCAGCGGTACAACGCCGGAGACGACGATGGACTGACACTTTGCATCCGGGGCTTCGTACTCTGGCTTTTTGCTCAGTGCCTGCTTGGCGCAGAGCCATCGGAGGCATGAATGGCGCTTCTGCACCCAGAAAGCGATCTGACGATGAGCCTCGTTACCCTTGGAGCGGACATCTTGCGCCAACTTCATCGCCAGAAAGTCCCGGTCATCGTGGATGACCTTCTGGAGGGCCATCTGCGCGGTGATCGCCGCCGTACCCCTGCAAATTTCTTTGCTGCTCTCGACCTTCTGTACAGCGTTGGCTCGGTCGAGCGGGAAGGCTACCGAATCCGGCTCATGACGGAGGTCTCGCAGCCGGGACTTTTCGACCAGATAGCGTCGGAGGGCAACAATGCTTAAGCGCCTCTGGTCACCAACTGGGCTCCTGCGTCAGTCCGTGGAATTCCATGCGGGGCTGAACCTCATCGTGGGCCGATACTCAGGCAACAAAGAAGAGCGCGGAATCAACGGTATCGGCAAATCGTCCGCTGTCCGTTTGATCGACTACTTGCTGGTATCCGACACAGCCGAGCGCCGCTTCGCGGACGCGAAATATGATTTCCTGCGCGAGGAAAAGCACGAAATCTGTCTTGATCTCGAAGTCAGCGGGGTGTCCGTGCGCTTGCGTCGCGAATTCGCGGACGGTCAACACATCTTCATGCAGCGCGGGCATGAAGACGAATACGGTTACCGCAAAGACGAGGCAAAGCAAATTCTTGGAACCTTGTTCTTCCCATCCAGCGAAGAACGTCAATTGCCGGGCAATCGCTATCGGTCCTTGATGCCGTTCTTCATCAAGGACGACCTCAACAATCTGAAGCGCTACGATCCGGTCGGATTTCTGACGCACGGTGGTGCCAACAAGCGTGAACTGACGACGCTGAATCTGTTTCTGCTCGGGCTGCCTAATCAGCCACTGATCGTTCTGAGCGAAAAGCGAGACCGTCTCGAAGAGAAGCGGAAGCAGCGCGAAGCCATTGTGCAACAGGTGGAAAAATTCACCGGCAAGTCTTTGGGTGAACTCCGAACCGACCTTGCGACACGCGAGAAAGAAGTCGCCGCGCTCGAAGCATCATTGAAGGATTTCAATCTTCTCGACGATTTCAAGAAAGTATCGTCGGTGATTGCCGAACTCGACATCAAAATCAGCACGTTGCGTCAGCAGGTGGATCGAGCAGACCGACAGGTCGCAAAACTCCGCCATTTCACCAGCACCACGAGGGAAATCGACGTGGAGGATGTGGCTGAGCAATACCTCCTCGTATCGCGTGCGTTGGGCAGCGCGGTCAAGCGCCAGTTGGACGAGGTAATCGCGTTCCGTGAATCCCTCGCGGCCGAGCGCCTTCGGTTTCACGGCAAACGGATGAGAGAGCTTGATGAAGCGAGAAAAGGGGCGCTTGGCGAACTCACAGACTTAGAGGCCCAACGCGCCGGCCTCCTTCGTACAGTCGAAGGCGCAGGCGCAACGACCTCGCTTCGGGAAGCGTTCGAGCGCTTTGCTGAGCGCAAAGTACAAGTTGAACGTGTGGCTCAGGGCGTGGCAGATGTGTCGGACATGGACCGTCAGTTGACCGACTTGGGATTTGATGTGGACACCGCACGTCGTGATGCAGTCCAAGCGATCAATGGGGTCGAGACATTGATTCGCTCGATTCGCGAACTGTTTGTTGAGATCGTCGAGAAGGCGATCAGCCTCACGACAGACGGAGAGCGTGAAGGTGCGTATCTGGACATCGCAGCCAAACCCTCCGGATCACGTAATCAGTCGCCAGTCAGCATCGAGGTACACATTCCTCGCGCTGATGCGCTAGGGCATGCGCGACTGCGGCTTGTCGCCTACGATCTGACCGTATTCTTCCACGCGGTTGACATGCGCTTGCCCTTGCCACGTTTCCTTGTTCATGACGGTGCGTTCCACGGCATCTCAAGAAGGACTGTCGTCAGGGCGCTGAACTACATCTATGGGCGTAGCCAGCAGGACACGACCTTTCAGTACATCGCCACGTTCAACGAGGACGAACTGGCGGTTACGGCCGACGAACAGATTAGAGATGGAACATTCGACTTCGATCTAAACGATGTAACTGTCCTCACGCTCGGAGATTCCGAGAGCGAGATGTTGTTCCGGAAGGCGTTCGCTTAAGGAGCCACTGATCAAAGAGGTGGGATTCGACGGCTGGCACACCAACTGGGGCAATTGGATGGATCGTCACCTACCCATCTGACAGAGCAAATCGCCAGCTTTATGCCGGACGCGATGGAAGTGCCACGAGGCGTCCTGTGGATAGACCTGCTCTCGCGGCACTCCCAGTTTCCGCTCCCTTCGTTCGCTCCCGGCCTGCGGCCAGCTACCGCCAGCAGAGGGCTCCTTGCTGCCAGAGTGCCGCCGTGGGATGCTTGGCAAGCATGAAGACCTCGCCACCACTACGGCTCTTGAAGGTCTCCGGAGGTGGTGTGCGACCAACCCTTCCGGCTATTCCGCACCTTTCCTCAACCTATTCCGGACATATCCGGTTGTGGGCGCGGCTTACCATTGCCGCCTATGGCCTACACCAGCACCCCGGCGCGATCGCGCGCCATCGCCGTTGAAACCCTGGTGGCGGTACACGCCGGCCGCAGTCTCGACGATGCCCTGCCCCACGACGCGGACCCTTTTGCGCGCGCGCTGACCTACGGCGTGTTGCGCCATCGGCGACGGCTGGAGGCGCAGCTTGAGCCGCTGATGCAGCGTCCACCCCAGCCCGGCACGCCGCTGCAGGCGCTGTTGCTGTGCGGCCTGTATCAACTGCTGGAAATGGACACGGCCGACCACGCGGCCCTGAACGAAACCGTCAATGCCTGCGCACTGCTCGACCTGTCGGGCGTGCGCGGGCTCATCAACGCGGTGCTGCGCCGCGTGCAGCGCGAACGCCAGGCGGTCATCGACGCGGTACCCGCCGACCCCGGCGTGCGCCATTCCTACCCGCCGTGGCTGGTGCGCGCCATCGAGGCCGACTGGGGGGCAAACAGCGATGCCGTGCTGGCCGCCGGCAACGTCCAGGGGCCGATGACCCTGCGCGTCAACCGCCGCCAACAGACGCTTGAAGCCGCATTGGCAGCGCTCGCCGCCGCCGGCCATCCGGCACGCCCAGTGCCGGGCCTGCCCGATGCGCTGCGGCTCGAACAACCGTGCGACGTACGGCAACTGCCGGGCTTCGACACCGGCGCGCTGTCGGTACAGGACGCCTCGGCGCAGTTGGCCGTCGAACTGCTCGACCTGATGCCCGGTCAGCGCGTGCTCGACGCCTGCGCGGCGCCCGGCGGCAAGACCGCGCACGCCCTGGAACGGGCCGACGTCAGCGTCGTCGCCCTCGACCACGACCCGGCGCGCCTCGGCAAGATGCAGCACGGCCTGCGGCGCCTGGGCCTGCACGCCGAATTACTGTTGAGCGACGCTGCCGACGTGCGCCGCTGGTCCGACGGCAAAGGCTTCGACCGCATCCTCATCGATGCTCCCTGCTCGGGCACCGGCGTGATTCGCCGCCACCCCGACATCAAGTGGCTGCGCCGCGACACCGACCTGAAAGCCTTTGGCGACACCCAGGCGCGGTTACTGCGTCGGCTGTGGCCGCTGCTCAAGCCTGACGGCGTGCTGGTCTACGCCACCTGCTCGATCCTGCGGGCCGAAGGCGACGACATTGTCCGGGCCTTTTTGATGGAAACACCCGATGGTCGCCCTGCCGCCATCGCCAGCCCGGTGGGTCACGCCGAACGCTGCGGTCTGCGCATCGCGCCGGGCGACGATCACGACGGTTTTTACTACGCAAAACTGGTGAAAAAGGGCAGTCAGCGAACAGTCAAGAAGCCGCGTTAGACTCGCCCACGCGCACCAGCGTGGTGCATGTTGCGTCCGACCATTGGAGAAGGGGAATCAAATGAAAAAGTTCATCGCATTGGCAGCATTCACAGCCCTGCCGTTTGCAGCCAACGCCGAGCTGTTGGCATCGGTTGAAGGCTACGCTTCGTTCAGCGAATTTGATGCTGGCGGGGCCAAAGAAGACAGCGACGGCTTTGGCTTGCGCGGCCGCGTCAATCTGCCAGGCACCGGCCTGTTTGCCCGCGCCGAGTACCTGGATGAAGAACTCGACAATGGTGAGGACTACGAAGAAACCCGCCTTGGCGGCGGCATGAGCTTTGGCGTCACACCCTTGCTCGACCTGACTGGCGAAATCCAGTACCTCGACTTCGACCTGGCCGGCACCGATCAGGACGGCTACGGCGCCTTCGTCGGTCTCGAAACCAACCTGCCGTTGGTCAGCGTTTACGGTCGCGCCGGGCTGGGCTGGCTCGACGACGCCGACATGACCGAGCTGCTGTTGGGCGCGCGCGTCGGCCTTGGCCTGATCGGTATGTTCGCCGAGTACCGGATGCTGACGCTGGAGCCGGACGCCGGCGGCGACGTCGACAACGACGGCTTCAGAGTCGGCGTTCGCGTCGCTTTCTGAGGCGCCTTGCGGAAACACCAAGGGAGGCTTAAGGCCTCCCTTTTTTGTGCACGTCTGTCATCAATCCGTCATCGCACTGTCATGGTTTGGTGATGCGCCCGACCTAGCCTTGCGCGCAGATCCATCGGAGAGATGATCATGCGAATTGCCTATGGCGTGATGGGCTACGGTCGCGGCCATGCGATGCGCACCCTGAGCGTGCTGCCATCGTTGACCGCCGAACACGAAGTGACCGTGTTTGCCGGTGGCGATGCCTTCGACGTGTTGGCACCGCTTTACCCCACGGTGCGCATCCCCACCATCGGTTACCGCTACAACAAGGCCGGCGGCCACTCGGTGACACGCACGGTCGGTGAAAACGTTGCGCCGATGGCCGATCTGCTGTTTGGCGGGCACGGCACCGAGCAGGTTGAACGCGAGTTCCGCAGCCGCGACATCCAGTTGGTGATCAGTGACTCCGAGGCCTGGACCCACCGTATCGCACAGAAGCTCAAACTGCCGCGCATCAGCTTTGATCACGTGGGCATCATCGCCTACTGCAAGCCGCACTTTCCGCCTGACCTGTGGCTGTCGGGCATGCGCGATGCGATGGGCTATCGGCAACTGATGGGCATCCCCGAGCGCATCCTCATCGCCAGCTTTTACCCGGCCGAAGGCGCCTATCCCGGCGTCAAGGTGGTGGGGCCGATGCTGCGTGACGAGGTGAAGCGCCTCAAGCCGACCGATGGCGATTTTCTGCTGTGCTATTTCAACAAGGGCGAGCACCAGTACCGCGCCCACATCGACCGCGCGCTGCGGCTGCTCGACTGTCCGGTGGTGATTTACGGCACTCCGCATCGTGGCACCGTCGACAACCTCGACTTTCGCGCGCCCTCCAACGAGTGGTTTCTGCGCGACCTCGCCAGTTGCAAAGCAGTGCTGTCGACCGCCGGCAACCAGTTGATCGGCGAGGCGATGCACTTTGGCAAACCGTTCCTTGCCGCGCCGGAAGATGCCTTCGAGCAACGACTCAATGCCCACATGATTGAGCGGATGGGCATCGGCATGCGCGCCGACCTGAAGCGCCTGACCCCATCGGACGTGGACCGCTTTCTGACCCATCACGCCCAGTACCGCAGCCACATGCGCGACCACGCCGGTGACGGTCGCGCCGAAGCCACCGCCACCCTGCACCGCTACATCGCCGAGCTGGGCGCAGCGCGCCAGCCCACCCCGCGCGCACGACGTCCGCTGGGTCTGAAGCCCCGTCCGGCGACCTGACCGCCTGCCGCAGGTGTTGCGGCAGGCGGTCCGCATTCAGGGCCGGATCTCCTCAGCGGCTTACGCTCACCATGGGAGAACGTGGGCGAACTGCTTGGTCCTTTCCGATATGGGCTATTTTTAGGGCGCCCAAGCGCGCATTCGCGACGCCTTCAAGCCCGACCCGGAGCTGCTGCCAACATGATGCATCTGAAGTCTTGCCTGCCCCTGCTACTGCTGGCGACCGCCGGCCTTGCTGCCTGCGACCAGGCGCCGCCGACACGCGCACCGGACCAGCGGTCAGAGATTCCGCCGCCACCGCCGCACTCGGGCGTGATTGAAGCCCACTTTGACCGCGACGTTGCGCCGGGCGAAGACTTTTACCGTTACGTCAACGGCACCTGGCTGGCCGAAAACGAGATTCCCGCGGATCGCTCCAGCTACGGCGCCTTCACGGTGTTGGCCGACCGCGCCGAGTTACAGATTCGTGCGCTGCTCGAGCGCCTGGCCAAGGTTGACAAGCATGACGACCCGGAAGCGCAGCAACTGGCGTCGTTCTATCGCAGCTTCATGGACGACAAGATGGCCGAGGTCAAAGGCCTGAAGCCGGTGCGGGATCTGCTGAACGAGATTGACGCACTGGAGTCGGTCGATGCGCTGCCCAAATTCCTCGGCCAGTGGGCGGCCAAAGGCCTGCCGCAGCCGCTGTCGTTCTGGGTCGGGCAGGATGCACGCGACGCCACGAAGTACATTGCCTACCTGCATCAGGGCGGGCAGATCGGCTTGCCCGACCGCAGTTTTTATCTCGATGAAGGCGAGCGCTTTGACACCATCCGCGCCGCCTATGTCGACTATCTGGCCGACATGCTCAGCCGCATCGTTCCCATCGAGGATGATAACGACGGCAAGAAGTCCCGAAAGGCCGCCGAGGCCGTCATGGCCCTCGAAACCCGCCTTGCCGAGGCACACTGGACGCGCGTCGAGTCCCGTGACCGCGAGCGCACCTACAACCGTTTCAGCCTTGACGACACCAACTCACTCACCGACGACTTCGACCTGCGTGCCGCGCTCACCGCGGCCGGATTGGACGGCAGTGACGCGCTGATCGTCATGCAGCCGGAGGCGATCACCGAGCTCGCGGCCGCGCTGGGCGACACCGAATGGGACACCGTGCAGCACTACCTCGTACTGGGTGTGATGCGCGAGTTCGCTCCGGCGTTGTCGGCCGACCTAGTCGAAGCGCACTTCGATTTTTACGCGCGCACCCTGCGCGGCGTCAGCGAAAACCGGCCACGCTGGAAGCGTGCCGTGTCGGCGGTCGAGTCATCGCTAGGCGAGGCCCTGGGCAAGCGTTACGTCGAAGAGCACTTCCCTCCCGAGGCCAAGGCGCGCATGGAACGTCTGGTCGATTACCTCACGCAGGCCTACGCCAAAAGCATTGCCGAACTGGAGTGGATGGGCGAAGACACGCGCAAGAAAGCGCTGGAAAAGCTCGGCAAGTTCAACACCAAAATCGGCTACCCCGACCAGTGGCGCGACTACTCGGCGCTGCAGGTGCAAGAGGGTGATCTGGTCGGCAACCTGCGCCGCGCGGCAGCCTTCGAGGCCGAGCGCCAGCGCGGCAAGATCGGCCAGCCGGTGGATCGCGACGAGTGGTTCATGACGCCGCAAACCGTCAACGCCTACTACAACCCGACGATGAACGAGATCGTGTTTCCGGCTGCCATTCTGCAGCCGCCGTTCTTTGACCTGGACGCCGAAGACGCCATCAACTTCGGCGCCATTGGTTCGGTCATCGGCCACGAGATTGGTCACGGCTTCGACGACCAGGGCTCCAAATATGACGGCGACGGCAACCTCAAGAACTGGTGGACCGAAGAAGACCGCAATGCCTTCGACGCGCTCACCGCACGTCTGGTCGAGCAGTACAACGACTACTGCCCGTTGGACGGTCATTGCGTGAACGGCGCGTTGTCGCTGGGTGAAAACATCGGCGACCTCGGCGGCCTGTCGATTGCCCGCAAAGCCTATTTGCTGTCGGCCGGCGAGCTGCCGCCGCCGATCATCGACGGCTGGACTGCCGAACAAAGACTGTTCATTGGCTGGGCCCAGGTGTGGGCGCGCAACTTCCGCGAAGAAGAAATGATCACCCGCCTGAAAACCGGGCCACACGCGCCGGACGAGTTCCGCACCAATGGCATCGTCCGCAACATCGACGCGTGGTACGACGCCTTCGACATCGACGAGACCGCGCCGCTCTATCTCGCACCCGAGGCACGGGTGAGCATCTGGTAGCGCTCAGTCAACCAGTGGCGCGTCGCTGCGCGGTCGCCAGCGGCGCGCCGCGATGTCGACCCGGTCATTGCGAAACACGTGTCCTTCGGCCACCAGCATTGACCGCTGTTCGACATGCGCCGGGCTCACCTTCGGCAGACCCAACATGCCGTCGTTGCGCAACACGCGATGCCAGCCCTTGTGCTGCGCCAAACCCTCGGAAAGCAACCGCCCGACCCAGCGCGCGCGACCGGGAAACCCGGCCTCAAAAGCCACCTGTCCGTAACTGGCGACGCAGCCAGGGGGAATGGCGGCAATCACCTTGAGCACCTCGCGGCGCGCGGCGGCGTTGTCGAATGCGTGACCCCGGTCGCGCGCCATGCCCTGCCGCCTGCTGCGCCTACTGGAAGCGACCGCCGGTAATCAAACCGCTGTCGTCCAACTCGGCAAAGAAGCGGCTGTTGTCAAAGCGCAGCTCCTTGGTGGTGATGTCACCGGGCATCACCAGTTGCACGTCGGGATAGCGCGAGCGGAACTGGTCTGGCGTGGGCCGCAGGTCGATGAAGGCGGCGAAACCTTCCATGTCGGTGACATGGCCCGGCTGCGATGTTGTGCTCATCTGTTCGACCTCATCGACTTCAGTCGTCGCCCACGGCCATTGGCCGTTGGCACACGCACCCAACGACAGGGCCGCAGCCAACAACGCGACGCGGGTGACGCTTGGAAAATTGATCGGGTTCATGACTGTGCGGTCTCTCCAGCCTGTGGCGCCTGCATTTTTGCGGGCAGTTCGATGCGCTTGGCGGAATAGCCGCGCGCCTCGGCCCAGTCACGCAGGGCGTAGCCGGTGCCGGCCGGCCAGTAGTGAAGGTTGTCGAACGGCACGTGTTTCCAGTCGGCCAGTTCTTCGTTGAGCCGCACCGTGCCGGTGGCGGGCACGTGATAGGCGATGATCAACTGGTTCATGCGGTGAAACTCGTAAAGCCCGACAAAATGCGCGCCCTGCGGCGTCAGGCCCAGCTCTTCCTCGACCTCGCGCTGCACGCCATCCTCAGGCGTTTCGCCGCGCTCCAGAAAGCCGGTGATCAGCGCGTAAAACGATGCCGGCCACGCCACGTTGCGCGCCAGAATGATCTGCCCTTGGTGCTCGACGATGGCCGCCACCACCGGCGTCGGGTTGTCCCAGTGCACGAAGCCGCAGCGCCGGTCCGGGCAGGCCAGCCGGTCGCGGTCGCCCTGAAACGACAGCTCAAGGGGGGTGGCGCATTGCGGGCAGAAGCGAAACGGTTGGGACATGGGGCGGCTGCAGGTCGGGTCGGGTCAAGGCTCAAGCATACCGCCGCCGCCAGCGACGCCAGACAAATCCGTAGATCACGACGTTGATCAGCACCAGCGCCAACGCGAGTCCGAACTGGTGCGTCGGCGTCAGACCGGCCGGGTAAATCAGCGACACCAGGTAGTGATCAATGAAGCCACCGTCATACCCCGCCTGCCCGGCGCGGTCGCGAAAGTAATTCTCCAGCGGGGTCAGCGGACAGATGCCGTGGCTGAGTTCAATCCAGATGCCCCAGCCCAGCGCCGGCAGATGCGCCCACAGCATCCAGCGCCGCCACAGCACCGCCAGTCCGCCCAGCACCGCCCACACGATGAAGGCGAGGTGGATAACCAGCACGGCGTCGGCGGCGAGGCGGATGATCATTTGCCGATACAAAACCCGGCAAAAATTCGCCCCAGCAGATCTTCCTGGGTAAAACGCCCGGTGATTTCGCCCAGCGCATCGTGGGAGAGGCGCAGTTCTTCGGCCGCCAGCTCGGCGAAGGCTTGTTGGCCCAGGTGATCGCGTGCGCGGGCCAGGTGTTCGGCTGCGCGGCGCAAGGCATCGACATGCCGGGTGCGGGCGGTGAATAAGGGCTCCTCGGAGCCGGTGAGCCCGGCGTGTCGATGCAGCGCGGTGACCAGCTCGGGAATGCCCTGCCCGGACTTGGCAGCCAAGCCCAGGGTTGGCAGCGCTGCGTCGGCTCGCCAGCCCGGCTCGCCGCCGCTCAGATCCACCTTGTTGGCCAAGCGCCAGCAGGGGCGGTCATCTCCCAGGCGGGCCAGCAGCGCGGCATCGTCCGCACTCATGCCCTGTCGGTCGTCGAACAGAAACCACACGAGGTCGGCGCTTTCGATGGCCTTCCAGGCACGGCGGATGCCCTCGGCCTCAATGGCATCGTCAGTGTCGCGCAGGCCGGCGGTGTCGATCAGGGTGACCGGCAGGCCATCGAGGGTGAGGTGTTCACGCAGCACATCACGGGTGGTGCCGGGCACCTCGGTGACGATGGCCGCATCAACCCCGGCCAACTGGTTGAGCAGGGTCGACTTGCCGACATTGGGCGCGCCGCTGAGCACCACCCTGAGTCCCTGTTGCAGCACCCGGCCGCGCTGGGCGTCGGCCAGCAACTGGACGAGCGCATGGTCGAGCGCCGCAAGACGATCGTGCAGCCCGGCGTCAGCCAACCAGTCGATGTCTTCATCGGAGAAATCGAGCGCCCCTTCGACGAACACGCGCGCCGCGACCAGGCCTTCAGCCAGCGTTGTGATGCGTGTGGAGAAGCGCCCTTCCAGCGACTGGAACGCAGCCTTCGCGGCGCGCGCCGACCCGGCATCGACCAGATCAATGATGGCTTCGGCCTGCGCCAGATCGAGCTTGCCGTTGACAAAAGCGCGCTCCGAGAACTCACCGGGCCGGGCAACGCGGGCACCGAGGACGCAGGCCGCGCGCAGCAGGCCATCGAGTGCGGCGGCGCTGCCGTGGCCCTGCAGTTCGACCACATCCTCGCCGGTGAACGAGGCGGGCGCCGTGAAGCACAGCACCAAGCCCCGGTCGAGCGCCTCGCCATCGGCATCGCGAAAAGTGCGCAGCGCCGCCGTGCGCGGCGACGGCAATTCGCCGGTCAGTGCGGCAGCGATCTCGAATGCTGCCGGTCCGGACAACCGCAGCACACCCACGCCGCCCCGCCCCGGCGCGGTGGCCACCGCAGCGATGGTGTCACCGGGCGGGCGGCGGCGCGGGTTCATTCACCTACCGTCGTATGGCGGCCTTGGCCGCGTCTTCACGTTCCAGCTTGCGGACGATGAACCACTGCTGGGTGATGCCGATGAGGTTGGAGGTCAACCAGTACAGCACCAGGCCGGACTGGAAGAAGGTGAAGAACGCCGCCAGCATGATCGGCATCACCATCATGATTTTTTGCTGGGTCGGGTCCATCATCTGTTGGCCAGACAACTTCTGCTGCGCCCACATCGAGATACCGAAGAGCACCGGCAAGACAAACCAGGGGTCGGGCAGCGCGAGATCCTGAATCCAGAAGATGAAGGGCGCCTGGCGCAGTTCGACCGACTCCAGCAGCACCCAGTACAAGGCGATGAACACTGGGAACTGCAGCAGCAGCGGCCAACAGCCGGCCAGCGGGTTGAAGCCCTCTTTCTTGTAGAGATCCATCATCGCCTTCTGCAGCGCTTCACGGTTGTCGCTGTAGCGCTCGCGAATGTCGGCGATGCGCGGCGCGAACTTCTTCATCTTCGCCATCGACCGGTACTGCGCTTCCGAGAGCTTGTACATCGCGCCCTTGACCAGCAGCGTCAGCAGAATGATGGCGAAGCCCCAGTTGCCGGTCAGCGAGTGAAACTTGTTGAGCACCCAGAACAGCGGGCCCGAAATCGGCGTGAGAATCCCGTAGTCGATGGTCAAGGCCATGCCAGGCGCCACATCGGGGAGGCGGTCCTGCAACTTGGGTCCGGCGAAGAACGGAGTGACGAACACCTGCTGTTCGCCCGGCGCAACGCTCTGGCTGGCGCCCACGTATTGGGCAAAGTAACCCTGATCGGTGGCCGGGCGCGCCGCAAAGGTCGCCACGGCGTCTTCGTCGTTGAGGATGGCGGTGACGAAATAGTGCTGCAGAAACCCGATCCAGCCGCCGGTCTGCTGCGTTTCGAAAGCGTCATCGGCAATGTTGTCGAGCTTGATCTTCTCGAAGCGATAACCGTCGCCGTCTTCACGCTGTTCGTAAAACGCCGTGCCGGTGAAGGTCATGGCGAACTTGGGCTCGCCGCCGGTCAAGAACGCCGTACGCTGAAAGCGCGCGTAAGGGCTCAGCGCCAATGCCGCCGACCCGGTGTTGGTCACCTCATGACGAATTTCGGCGCGATAGCTGTCGCGTTCAAACCGATAGATCTTGCGCACCTCGGCGCCGTCGACGGTGGCGGTCAGCACCAGCTCGACGGCGTCTTCGCCCTCGGCGAGGCGCACGCTGGGGATCTCGGTGCGAAACTCGGTCAGGTGCGTGACCAAGGCCGACTCGGTGCCGACCAAGCCGCTTTGCAGAACGAACAACCGCCCCATGCGGTCGTCGAGTAGCGACAGGTCTACATCGGGTTGCTCGGCCGACTCGCCGTACCCCTTGAGCTCCAGGCGTCGCAACTGGCCGCCTTGCAGTGCGACTTCGGCGCGAACAAGGTCCGTCTCGATCACGGCGCGCGCGCTGGGATCGGCCTCGGCTGCGGATTCTTGCGCTGGCGCGGCCGCCGGAACGGCCTCAGGCAGGTCGATATCGTTCGGCGTATCCCCCGTGGACTCACCGGCATCCGCCGGCTGCGCCACCGGTACATCGTCGGGGCTGGCGGGGGGAAGCGGTGGCGTGTCGTTCTGCGCAACGCCGTTGCCGTTGCCGTTGCCATTGGCGTTGCCGTAATCCGCTTGCCACGCCTGATACATAAAAAAGCCCACCACAGCCAGCAGGGCGATCAGGATGAAACGACGGTTTTCCATTCGATCTGGGTTACTTGTTTGATGCGAGGCGACTGGCCTCGTCAGGATGGGATGACCCGCAAGAACAAGCGCGCGGCGGCACCGGGTCCAGCCCACCTTCTCGCAGCGGGTGGCAACGCAGGATGCGCTTGAACGCCATCCACCCGCCCGAAAACGGGCCGTGCAGCGTGATGGCCTCAACGGCGTACTGCGAGCAGGTCGGATAATACCGGCAGCGCGGCGGCAACAGCGGGCTGATGGCGTGGCGATAGACCTGAATCAGGCCCAGCATGACGGCCGAAAGTCCCGCTTTGAGCGCCCCGATCATGCCTTGAGCCGCGACCAGAGCTGCTCGAAGCTCTCGCGGATGCGCTCGGGCGGCAGCTTGCCAACATCGGCGCGGGCCAACACCACCACGTCGACGGCCGTCAGGCCACTCGCGTGCAAGCGGAAGCTGTCGCGCGCCCACCGCTTGACCTGGTTGCGGTCGACGGCGCGCTTGAGCGACTTCTTGGCGATGGCAAGCCCCAGGCGGGGATGGGTTTCAGCGTTGTTGCGGACCACGGCGGTCACGCCGGGAAAGCTGAAACGACGCCCGTCGGCAAACACCGATTTGAAAGATGCCGGCGTGAGCAAACGGGCGCTGCGGGGGAAGCGGTTCATGGAGCGTCCCCGAATCAATCAACGGTCGAAACGGCCCGCTTAGACTGCGAGGCGCTTACGACCCTTGGCACGGCGGCGGTTGATCACGGCGCGGCCGCCCGGCGTGGCCATACGTGCACGAAAACCGTGGGTGCGTGCGCGGCGGACTTTGCTGGGTTGAAAGGTACGTTTTGACATGACGAGGCTCTAGAAACCGACGGCAAAAAAGGGCGCGGAGCGTACCACCCGAACCGGAGCGCGGCAAGCAACGGGGGAATTGCGGCGCCAGATCGAATCAAATGTTGGAAGCGCTGCACTGGCCCCCTCAGGCACCGCGCAACACATGCGCCGGCGGCGTGTTGAGCGCGCGGCGAACGCTCAGCAGCCCCATCAGCGTGACCAGTGCGGCACCGGCCAGCCCCCCGCCCAACCAGATCAGCGGTCGCGGGCCGTAGCCGATCTCGAACACCTGGGTGGCCAGCACCCAGCCCACGCCTTGCGCGGTCAGCGACGCGGTCAATCCCGCCAGCAGGCCCAGCACCGCGTACTCGGCGAGCAGGCCGGCACGGATCACCGAGCGCCGTGCGCCCAGCGTGCGCAGCAGGGCGACCTCGCGGGCGCGCTCGTCGCGGGTGCCGATCATCGCCGAGGCCAGCACCAGCAGCCCGGCGACCAGCGCGAACAAAAAGATCAACTCCACCGCGCGCACGATGCGGTCCATGATGCCGCGCACCTGCGCCAGCAAGGCGTCGATGTCCAGCGCCGTGACGTTGGGGAACTCAGCCACCAGATCACGCAGCACCGGCCGCTGCTCGGCACTGAGGTAGGCGCTGGTCAGATACTGCGTCGGCACGGCGCCGTCATCGAGCGCGCCGGGCGGCGCCAGCAAGAAGAAGTTGGGCTGAAAACTGTCCCATTGCACGCTGCGGATGCTGGTAACGGTCAAGGTGACCGCTTCGCCTGCGAAGTCCAGCGTCAGGCGGTCGCCCAGGCCGATACCCAGCCGCTCGACCACGTAATCGTCGATCGACAGCCACGGCTGGCCGTCACCCTCGTCACCCCACCAATCGCCGGTGTGGACACGGTTGTCATCATTCAGCACCGCGCTCCACGACAAGTTGAAGTCACGGTTGATCCAGCGCCGGGTTTCCGGATCGTCGAACGAATCGACGGTAACGGCCTCGTCGTTGATCGCCCGCAACCGACCCCGCGCCTGCGGCCAGAAGCGCGGCGGGGGAATGTCGCGCGCGGTGAAGAACGCCTTCAGGGGCTCAACCTGCTCGGGCTGAATGTTGATGAAGAACTGGTTCGGCGTGCCCTCGGGCAACCGCTCACGCCAGCCATCGAGCAAGTCGCGCTGCACCACCGACACCAGCAGCAGCGCCACCAGCGCCACACCCAGGGCCACCAATTGCCCCACCGTGGCGCCCTGGCGGCGCACCAGGTTGCCCAGCCCGAAGCGCCAAGCCGCGCCCCCCGCCTGCCGCAAGGGGCCCAGCAGCCGGACCAGCGCGAAGCCGACGCCGCCCAGCAACAGCGCCAACGCCAGACCACCGCCGATCACCGCAGCTGCGGTCTTGACGCTGCTGGTCTGCCACAGCAGCAGCGCCAGCACCGCCGCCACACCGCTGAGCCGCGTGCCCCAGCCCAGTCGATCTGACGCTGCCGCACGCTGAAACACGCGCGCGGGAGGGGTGTTGCGCGCCGCCATCAGTGGCGGCAGACCAAAGCCCAGCACCAGCAACAGGGCCAGCACGCCGCCGCCGAACAGGGGCGCCAGTGACGGCGGCGGCAATTCAAGTTGAATCAGCTCGCTGAGAATGGCCGCGATGCCGGCCTGCCCGGCCCAGCCCAGCGCCGCGCCGACCAGCCCGCCGAGCACACCCAGCAAGGCCAGCATCAGCCCCAAGGTTTGCAGAATGAAACCGCCCGAGGCGCCGAGGCATTTCAGCAGGGCCACTTCATCGCGCAGCCGCAGACCGAACTGCCACGCGCTCAGCGCGATGGCCGCGGCCGCGAGCAGACTGGCAGCGCTGCTGGCCACGGCTAGAAAGGTGTCGGCGCGTGCCAGCGCCTGGGTCAACTCGGGTCGCGAGCCCTGCGGCGAGGTACGGCGCACGCCGTCGGGCAGTTCAAGGGTTTCGAGTGTGGCGCGACCTTCGGCATCGGCACGCGCCAGAAGGCCATAGCTGGCGCGGGCGCCTTCGTTGAGGAGGCCACTGGCGGCGGCATCGTCAAGGTTCACCATCAACCGCGGCGCCAGGTCGGCAAAGCCCGCGCCGCGTCCCGGCTCGTCAATGACCACGCCCGTCAAGGTCAGCGCCAAACTGCCGAGCTGCACGCTGACACCCGGGTCATCCACGCCCAGCGCCTGCCACAGCCGCGCGTCACCCCAGGCTTCACCGGGCGGCGGGCCGCCCTGGACGATCTCGCCGGGCTCGAAGGGCCGCGCGGCGACGCGCATCGTGCCGCGCGTTGGAAACGCTGCGTCCACGCCCTTGATGGACGCCAGCGCCGAGGTCTCGTCAACGAACACCACCGACGGGAACACCGTGTGCGCCGAGGTTTGTTGCGACAAGGCCGCAATCTCGCCGACCACCGATTCGGGCAGCGGGTTGCGACTGCTGAACAACCAGTCACCCCCCAGGGTGTCGCCGGTCTGCACACTGATCGCCTGGCTCATGCGCTCGCTGAACAGCGCCACGGCGGAGTGGCTGGCCACGGCAACGGCCACCGCCAGCATCAGAATCACCAGCTCGCCGGAATGTCCGGCACGGCGCAATCGACGCAGCGCCTGCGCCACCACCGCGGCCGGCCTCATGCGCCGCTTGCCTCGACCAGTCGGCCATCCTGCAAGGTCAACAACCGATCACAACGCTCGGCCAACGAACGGTCGTGGGTCACCAGCACCAGGGTCGCGCCGTGCTCGCGGTTCAGGGCAAACAGTTGTTCGACAATGGTTTCGCCAGTGGCGGTGTCGAGGTTGCCGGTGGGCTCATCGGCGAACAGCAGCTGCGGCTGCACAGCAAAGGCGCGCGCCAGGGCCACGCGCTGCTGCTCACCGCCGGACAATTGCGTCGGATAATGGCCCAGGCGCTCCCCCAGACCGATGGCCGACAGCGCCGCCGTCGCCGTCTGCCTGGCCCGGCGATGACCGGCCAGCTCCAGTGGCAACATCACGTTTTCCAACGCTGTGAAGCCGCCCAACAACTGGAACGACTGGAACACGAAGCCGACCTTGCCGGCGCGCGCGGCGGCACGGCCGTCTTCGTCCAGCGTGTCGATACGCTGGCCGCTCAACCAAACCTCTCCACCACTTGGCGTGTCCAAGCCGGCGAGCAGCGACAGCAAAGTGGTCTTGCCGGAGCCGGAACGACCGATGATGGCCACCCGTTCGCCCGCGGCGACGGCCAGGTCTAGCTGGTTCAAAATGCGCAGCGGCTGACCGCCGCTGGACACTTCATGACGTAACTGGTGAGCACTGATGACAGGTTTCATTCGAGCATTGACGGTCTTGATCGCGCTGGGGTTCAGTCTGGGCGCAGGCCACGTGGCGGCGGCCGCCCAGGGCGACGCGCCGGTGATCATGGTGTTGGGTGACAGTCTATCGGCCGCGTACGGCATTGACGCGCGACAGGGCTGGGTTTCCCTGCTCGAAGCGCGTCTCGAAGAAAAAGGCCTGCCGCACCGCGTGGTCAATGCCAGCGTCAGCGGTGAAACCTCGTCAGGCGGTCTGGCGCGGCTACCCCGCCTGCTTGAGCGCCACGCGCCCGACTGGGTGTTGATCGAACTGGGCGGCAACGATGGCCTGCGCGGGCTGCAGGTCAGCGAGCTGCAGAGCAATCTGACGCGCATGGTTGACCTGAGCCACGAGGCAGGGGCGCAGCCGGTGCTGTTCGAGATGATGATTCCCAGCAACTACGGCCCGACCTATACCGAGCAGTTTGTCGCCAGCTTTACCCGTGTGGCCAAGGCCAATGACGCACCGCTGGTGCCGTTTCTGCTCGCCAAGTTCGCCACCGACAGCGACGCTTTTCTGCCCGACGGCATTCACCCCACCGCCGCATCGCAACCGGCCATTCTTGACACCGTGTGGACCACGCTGGGGCCGCTGCTCGAAGACTGAGCCATTGGCCGCATCGGCATCCGCAGGCCGCTCGAAGACGTAAATTGGCCCATCGTTTCTCCACTTTTTCGACGTCTTTCCAAATGAACATTGCGGTCATCGGCTCCGGCATCTCTGGCTTGTCAGCCGCCTATTTTCTGGCGGCCAACGGCGCCCACCGCGTCACGCTGTTCGAGGCCGACGACCGGGTTGGCGGCCACACCAACACCATCGAGGTGCCGCTGCCCGATGGCGGCATGCAGCCCGTCGACACCGGCTGGATCGTCTACAACGGCACCAACTATCCCAACCTGACGGCGTTGTTCGAGGAACTGGGGGTGGTAACCCGCCCCACCGGCATGAGCTTTGCCGTGTCGCTGGGCGACGGCGCTTACGAGTGGAAGGGCTCGGACCAGTTGTTCACCGTGTTCGCGCAGAGCAGCAACTTTTTCAACCTCAAGCATTACCGCTTGATGTTCGACATTCTCAAGCTCAACAAGCGTGCCAAGGCTTTGCTGGCCGCCGGCACGCTGCCCACCGGCAGCCTCGGCGACTGGCTGGTCGCCGAAGGCTTTTCGCGTGAGTTGATGAGCCGCTATCTGCTGCCGATGGCCGGCCTGATCTGGAGTTGCTCGCCGTTGAAAGCGGCCGAATACCCGGTCGATGACTTCATGCGCTTCTTCGACAGCCACAGCCTGTTCAACACCCTTGACCAGCCGCAGTGGCGGGTCGTCAAAGGCGGCTCGCACCAGTACGTGAAAGCGCTGCTGCGGGACTTTGAGGGCGCGCTGCGCCTCAACACCCCGGTGCGCAAGATCCGCCGCAGCGACGCCGGCGTGACCTTGGTGCTTGATGACGGCGAGCAGCATTTCGACCAAGTCATCTGCGCCACACACTCCGACCAGGCACTGGCGCTGCTGGATGCACCCAGCGACGCGGAACGCAAGGTGCTGGCGGGCATGCCCTACAACGCCAGCCGCTGCGTGCTGCACACCGACACCTCGTTTTTGCCGCGCCGCAAGCTGGCGTGGGGCGCGTGGAACTATCTGCACCCCAACGACGACATTCACGACCAGCCGATCTCCGGCAGTTACTGGATGAACGCGCTGCAGCACATTCCGGGGCCGGTGAACTACATCGTCACGCTCAATCCGCAGCGTGAAATTCCGGCCGACCAGGTGCTCTACGACATCACCTATCACCACCCGCACTACGGGCCGGCCAGCACCCGCACTCACGCCGACCTGCCCGGCATCCAGGGCAACGGCGGCCTGTGGTGGGCGGGGGCATGGACGGCCTACGGCTTCCACGAAGACGGGCTGAAGTCGGGGCTGCGGGCTGTCCGGGGCGTTGACGCGCAATGCTTGCCGGAGTGGGCGCAGCTGTGAGCGACGCCGCCCTCTACCCCGCCAGGGTGATGCACCGGCGCCACGTGAAACCGTTTTACCGGTTCGTTTATCGCATCTTTTACCTGCTGGTCGACATCGACAAACTCGACGCCATCGCCGCGCGCACCCGCGGCTTTTCCGTCGACCATTTCAACCTCGCAAGCTTGCGGCGGCGTGACTTTGGCGATCAGTCCGGCGACCTGCGCGGCTGGGCCGAGGGCGTGCTGGCCGAACGGGGCGTGCAACTGGGCGGCGGCCGCATCCGCCTGCTGGCCCTGCCGCGCCTGCTCGGCTGGGGTTTCAACCCGATCGCCATCTGGTACTGCGAGCACGCCGACGGCGACCTGCGCGCGGTGATTGCCGAAGTGCACAACACCTTCGGCGAGCGCCATCACTACGTGCTCGCATCCGACGGCAAACCGCTGGCGTATGACCAGCCACACGCCAAAGACAAAAACTTCCACGTGTCGCCCTTCTTCGATCTGGTTGGCCGCTATCACTTCACGCTTTCGGCACCTGCCGAGCGCCTGCGTGTCGCCATTCATGAAACCCGCGAGGGTGCACCGTTGATGGACGCCATCCTGGCCGCCGAGCGCGTCGCGCTGACCAGCGGCAGTCTTTTGTCCCACAGTCTGCGCATGCCATGGATGACCCTGAAAGTGGTGCTAGGCATTCACTGGGAAGCGCTGAAACTGTGGCTACGCGGTGCCCGTTACCACGCCAAACCCTCGCCTCCCGAGCACGAGACCAGTTGATGAAAGACCCCCACGCGCCTGACAAATCAGAACCCCGTCCGCTGCCCCGCGACGGCTTCTCGCCCGAGTTGCCCGAGTCCCTGAAGGCCGATGGCGGTATGACCCTGGGTCTGCGCATGTTGCGTTACATGTTGCGTGGCGTCCGCATCGGCACGCTCGACGTCACCTGGCCCAACGGCGTGCAGGACCGATTTGGCGGGGCCGAGCGTCCCGACCTGCACGGCGTGCTCAACATCCACAACGGCGCGATGATTCGGCACGTGCTGAAAAACGGTGAAGTCGGCTTTGGCGAGGCCTACCTCGACAACTGCTGGGACTCGCCCGACCTCGCCCGCGTGCTGCAGGTGATGTACCTCAACGAGCCACATTACAAAGGTCCGTTCGAGAAAAACCCCATCGGCCGGTTCGCCGCGTGGCTCGGTCACAAGTTCAAGTCCAACACCAAATCGGGCTCGAAGAAAAATATCGAGTACCACTACGACCTCGGCAACGAGTTCTACAAGATGTGGCTGGACGAAACGATGGCCTACAGCTCGGGCATGTTCATCACGCCCAACGAGACGCTGATGGACGCACAGCTCAACAAGTTTCGCCTGATGTACGAGCGGCTGGACCTGAAACCCGAGCACACGTTGCTGGAAATTGGCTCCGGCTGGGGCGGTTTTGCCATCTACGCGGCACAGCACTCAGGCTGCCGGGTGCATTCCATTACCCTGTCGCGCGAGCAGCTCGCCGAAGCCGAAATCCGCGCCGCCCGCGCCGGGCTGGCCGACCGCATCAGCTTCGAGCTACGCGACTATCGCGACGTGACGGAAACCTACGATCGGGTCGTCTCCATCGAGATGTACGAAGCGGTCGGCGAGGAATATTGGCCGGGCTATTTCAAGGCCATCCACAAGGCGCTCAAACCTGGAGGCATTGCGGCGATTCAGGGCATCACCATCAACCCGGCCATCTTTGACCAGTACCGGGCCAAGCGCGATTTCATCCAGAAGTACATCTTTCCCGGCGGCATGCTCTGCCCGCCCGGCCGATTCCAGGACCTTGCCGCCAAGGCCGGCCTGACGCCGGACAACCCGCGCTTCTTTGCCAAGGACTACGCCGACACGCTGGCCCACTGGGACCGCAAGGTCCTCGGCGTGCGCGACAAGATCGTCCAGCAGTTCGACGAACGCTTTCTGCGCATGTGGCGTTATTACCTTGCCTACTGCGAATGCGGCTTCCGCGTCGGCAGCATCGACCTGATGCAGATCAGCCTCAAGCGCGCGGCGTGAAAACCCGGCTGACGGTGTTCTCGGTGGTGGTGCTGGCCGGCATTCTGGCCGCCACCTCCTGGGCAACCTCAGTGGTCGCCCTTGCCCCGGCGATTGCCGAGATCATCGACAACCCGACGGCCGGCTTCAATGCCTGGCAGTGGGCAACGCTGGTCGATGCCTATCTCGCCTTCGCGTGGTTCTACGTCTGGGTCGCCTACAAAGAGCCCGGCTGGGGGGCGCGCATCGGCTGGTTGCTGGCCATCTTGCTGACCGGCAACATGGCGATGGCGGTGTACATGCTGCTGCAACTTCGCGGCCTGCCCGACAACGCCACGGCCGCAGACGTGCTGTTGCGACGTGCCTGAACCGGCAGGCGTGCCGGCGCAATCCGGCCTCAAGGCGCGCCTGCGCGGCTGGTTGCTGCAAGGCCTGACGCCCGAACAGCTTGCGCACGCCATCGCGCTTGGGGTGGTCATCGGCTGCATCCCGGCACTCGGGGTTTCAACGTTCTTGTGCGCGGCCATCGCGCAGTGGCGCGGCATCAATCACGCGGTCATCCAGGCGGTGAACTACGCCGCCTACCCGCTGCAACTGCTGCTGATTCTGCCGCTGTGGCGCGCCGGGGAATGGCTGTTTGGCATGGCGCCACTGCCGCTGCTGGACGTGCCTGCACTGGTCGCGCGCTTCGAGGCCGACCTATGGGGTGCGGCGGCCGACTATCTGTGGGTGGCGGCGGCCGGTGTCGTGGTGTGGGCGCTGCTGGCGGCGCCGGTCACTGTGCTGATTGCCGCTGTTGTCCGACCTTTGTTGCAGCGCTTCGCACGCAGGCAGACCGCACAATAGCGGCATGACGCCCATCTTCTCATCCGCCTCCGCCGGCGGCCTGCTGTTCGTTCTGCTGTGGAGCAGCGGCTACCTGGGCGCGCATTTCGCGCTGCAGGGCTTCGCGCCGTTCACCGCCACCGTGCTGCGCTTTGCCGGCTCGGCGCTGATCATCGGCGTGTGGGTGGCCTTGCGTCGCAGCGCAGGCCCGGCGCCGACAAAACCCGACCTGCTGCGCGCGGCGCTGGCTGGACTGTTCCTGCAGGCCGGCTTCTTCGGCTTCACCTACGCGGCGATGCATACCGGCGCTTCGGCCGCCGCCGCCGGGCTCATCGCCGGCCTGATGCCACTGCTCACCGCCCTCGGTGGCCGGGTGTTTCTCGGCGAGTCGCTGGGCCGTTACACCGTGCCGGGCGCGCTCATCGGCCTGACCGGCGTCGGGCTGGTGCTGACGCCGATGCTGGCCACACCCGGCACCCTGCTGGGCCTGATGCTCGCGCTCTGCGCACTGGCCTCGCTCAGCGGCGGCACGCTGCTGCAGCGGCGGCATCCGGTCGCACTGGAGCCGCGCACCGCACTGCTGGTGCAGCTGCTGGTGGCGCTGGTGATTCTGCTGCCCTTTGCCGCACTCGAAGGCTTTGCCATGACCCCAACCCCAGCCGCCATCGCCGGCGTGGTGTGGGTGACCTTGATCAACTCCTGCTGCGGCCTGTTGCTCTACCTGTGGCTGCTGCGGACCGGCAGCGCACGCGTGGTGTCGGGCTGGTTTTACCTGGTGCCGCCGGTGACCGGGGTCATGGCGATGCTGGTCCTCGGCGATCGCTTCGGGCTCTGGCAATGGACCGGCTTTGCGCTCGCGGCGGTCGGCGTGTGGCTGGCGCAGCGCGGCCCGGCGCTCAGTTCCAACGGTCCAACGTCACCGTCCCGCGAATGACGGTGACGGCGTGACCGCGCAGCCGCACGGTCTGGCCGTCCACTTCACAGTCCACGTCGCCGCCACGCGCCGAGAGTTGCCGCGCCCTCAATCTTTTGCGGCCCAGCCGTGTCGCCCAATAAGGCGCCAGCGCGCAGTGTGCCGAGCCGGTGACCGGGTCCTCGGCAATGCCCGCGTTCGGTGCGAAGAAGCGGCTGACGAAATCCACCCCCGGCGCGTCGCCCTGCGCAGTCACACACAGGCCCCGCACGCCGGCAAAGGCCGGATGTCGCGCCCACTCAGGGTCGAAGCCGCGCACCGCATCGGCATCGGCGAGCACCAGCACCGTGTCCATGCCGACGAACGCCTCAAGCACTGGCACGCCGGGCAGATCGGGAACCTCACCGGGCGTCAGCCGCAGCACCGGCAACGTCAAGCACCAGGCGCCACCCTCGGCGGTGCAGGTCAGGCGCCCGCTGCGGGTCAGGAACTGCCATTGGGTCGCGTCACCCGCCTGCGTTTCAGCGAGCACCTGTGCCGCCGCCAAGGTCGCATGGCCGCACAGGTCCACCTCGGTGGTGGGCGTGAACCAGCGCAGTCGCCAATCTGCCCCCTCGGGCACCAGATAGGCGGTTTCTGACAGATTGTTTTCGGCCGCGAGGGCCTGCAGAAGGGCGTCGTCTGGCCAGCTCTCCAGCAAGCAGACCGCCGCCGGGTTGCCCGAGAAGGCGCGACGCGTGAACGCGTCGACTTGAAAAAAGGGAAAAGGCATCGCCGTTCCGAGGTGTCGCCCGATCTGGGGCATAGCGACTATATTCAAAGCCAACGCCATGCCCGAACTCACCCTGACCAGCGCGTTCTCCGAGATTGCCCTGCTGCTGCTGTTGGCGGCCCTGGCGGGTGCGGTCGCCGTACGACTCAAGCAGCCCGTGCTGATCGCCTACATCGTGCTCGGCATTGCCGTGGGTCCGGCCGGGTTTTCATTGGTGCAGGCCAGCGCCGAGATCCATCTGCTGTCACAGGTCGGTGTTGCGGTGTTGCTGTTCGTGGTGGGGCTCAAGCTGGACCTGCACCATATTCGCCACATTGGCGCGGTGGCGGTTGCCACCGGCCTCGGGCAACTGGCGTTCACCATCTTTTTCGGCTTCGGGCTGGTGCTGCTGCTCGGCAAGTCACCGATGGAGGCGGTCTATATCGCCGTGGCGCTGACGTTTTCCAGCACCATCATCATCGTCAAGCTGCTGTCCGACAAACGTGAGCTGGACTCGCTCTACGGCCGCATCGCCATCGGTTTTCTGATCGTGCAGGACATCGCCGTGGTGGTGGCGATGATGACCATGAGCGCCATGAGCGGTGCCGACGAAGACACCGCCATCGGCATGGTGGCAGTGCAACTGGCCGGCCGTCTGATCGCCGCCGGCGCGCTGATGTTCGTGCTGATGCGCTACGTGCTGCCGAAGCTGGTGGAAACCATGGCGCGCTCGCAGGAGCTGCTGCTGATCTTCGCCATCGCCTGGGGCGTGGGACTGGCCGCACTTGGCGAGTGGGCAGGCTTCAGCCGCGAGGCGGGGGCATTTCTGGCCGGCTTCTCGCTGGCATCGACGAGCTACCGCGAGGCCATCAACGCACGGCTGACCGGCATTCGTGACTTCCTGCTGCTGTTCTTCTTCATCGACCTCGGTGCCCAACTGGAGTTGTCGGTGCTCGGCGACGAGCTGCTTTCGGCCGGCGTGCTGTCGCTGTTCGTTTTAATCGGCAATCCGCTGATCGTCATGGCCATCATGGGTTACATGGGCTACCGCAAGCGCACCGGGTTTCTGGCGGGCCTGACGGTGGCGCAGATCAGCGAGTTCTCCATCGTCTTCGTCGCCATGGGCATTTCGCTGGGCCATGTTGGACGCGAAGCGCTGGGCCTGACCACGCTGGTGGGCCTGGTCACCATCACCGTGTCCAGCTACATGATCGTCTACTCGCACCGGCTCTATGAGTGGCTGGCGCCGGTGCTGGGCGTATTTGAACGCGCCCGCCCGGTGCGCGAGCTGGTGGTCGAGGCCAGCCGTCAGCCGGGGGCCGAACCGCGCATCATCATCTTCGGACTGGGGCGCTACGGCGAGCGGCTGCTGCGTCAGTTGCAGGCGCGCGGGGTGCCGGTACTGGGCATCGAGTTTGATCCCGAAATCGTCCGCCGACTGCGACATCAACGTCTGCCGGTGCGCTTCGGCGATGGCGAAGACCCCGGCTTCATCGAATCGCTGCCGCTGGCCGGCGTCGAGTGGGTGATCACCAGCCTGCCGCTGTGGGACGCCAACCGCGGGCTGCTGCACGCGCTCGCCGAAGGCGGCTATCGCGGCCCCATCGCCGGCGTGGTGCGCGACCACGCACATGGCGACCAGCTCAAGGCCGCCGGCGTCACCCGCGTCATGAACCCCTACCTGGATGCCGCCGATCACGCGGCGCGGCGCTTTGCCGACGAGTTGCACATTGAGGGCGCCTGAGCTGTCGCCCGTCAGCCCAGAAAACTTGCCTCCACTGCGCCTACATCCACCCACTCCGCCGGCAGCGTCCCCAGCGCCAGGCCATGTTCACGGGCAATGCGGCTGCGGATAAACGCCGTTGCATTGGGGTGATTCATGCGCAGCAGACAGGCCGCTTCCAGGGCCAGGGCGACGCGCTCGACGATCTGCCGCGAGCGGACTTCCAGCGTCGCCACGTCGTCGAACAGCCGCGGCAGGGCGGCCAGTTCACGGTCAAGATCGGGGTCGGCGCCCTGCATGGCCAACAGTTCGCCGAACAATGCTTCGCGGGTGTCGGGTTCGCGTGACAGCGCGCGCAGCACGTCGAGGCACTGCACGTTGCCGCTGCCTTCCCAGATCGAGTTGAGCGGCGCCTGCCGGTACAGCCGCGGCAGCAGGGTTTCTTCCACATACCCCGCGCCGCCCAGGCATTCCTGCGCCTCGTTGACCACTGAGGGCGCGCGGCGGCAGATCCAGTACTTGCCGATGGCGGTGGCGATGCGCGCAAACGCGGCCTGCGCGGGGTCGTTCGGACCCTGATCGACGGCCTGGGCGACGCGCATCGCCAGCGCCAGATGGCCGTCATTTTCAAGTACCAGATCGTGCAGCACGTTCTGCATCAGCGGCTGGGTGATCAGCGGCTTGCCGAAGGCGCTGCGCTGGCGGCAATGGTGAATCGCCTGCACGGTGGCCTGGCGCATCAGCCCCGCCGAGGCCACCATGCAGTCGAGCCGGGTCAGCGCCACCATTTCGAGAATGGTGCGCACACCGCGCCCTTCCTCGCCGACGCGCAGGCCCACCGCGTTGTGAAACTCGACCTCGGAGCTGGCGTTGCTGCGATCGCCCAGCTTGTCCTTGAGGCGCTGGATGTGGATGCGGTTGCGGGTGCCGTCTTCCAACATTTTCGGCAGCAGAAAACAGGTGATACCGGCCGGCGCCTGCGCCAGCACCAGCCAGGCGTCGCACATTGGCGCCGAGAAAAACCATTTGTGGCCGATCAGCGTGTAGTGGCCATCGGCCTGCGCGGTGGCGGTGGTGGTGTTGCTGCGCACGTCCGACCCGCCCTGCTTTTCGGTCATGCCCATGCCGATGGTGCAGCCATGCTTCTGCGAGGCAGGCAGCATCCGCGGGTCATACACCTTCGAGGTCAGGCGCGGCACCCAGACCTTGGCCAGCTCGGGGCTGTGGCGCAGCGCCGGGATGGCCGCGTAGGTCATGGTCAGCGGGCAGCCGGTGCCGGCCTCGAACTGGGCGTGCTGGTAGGTGATGGCCGAGCGGGCGACGTGCGCCGAGGGCTGATCGGCATGCCACCACGCAAAGGCGTGCAGGCCGTGTTTCATGGCCAGGGTCATGCAGCGATGGTAGGCGGGGTGAAATTCCACCTCGTCAATGCGATGGCCAAAGCGGTCAAAGGCCTTCAACCGGGGCGGGTTTTCATTGGCGATGCGGCCCTGTTCCAGCAGTTCGGAACCGGCCACCGCGCCGTAAGCGCTGAGCGCGGGGCGGGCCCAGTCGGCGCCGTAATGGCGCACCGCCGCCTGCAGCATCGGGTCGGTGTCGAAGGCGTTGAAGCCTTCGAGCACCGACGGCTGGTTGCTGACCTGATGGGTGTCGAACGAGGGAAATGTGGTCGCGGTCATGGATCAGCCTTTGAACGTGGAAAGCCCGAAGTCACCAAACGGTTCGTCGCGCTCGCGCACCGCCTGCTTGAACCCGGCCTCGGCAGCGCGCTGCTGAAAGGCGTAGCCCTCGGCGGTGTGGCGGGTGATGCCGTCAAACACCGTGCCCAGCACCTGGGTGGAGTGCAGGCCCTGCTGCATGACGCTCTGGTTGAGCAGCAGCTTCATCATCACCAGTTGGTTGATGGGCATGCGGGCGATGCGCGCCAGCAGCGCTGCGAAGCGCTCGTCAAGCTCATCTGCGGGTGCCGACTCGATGGCCAGGCCCCATTCCTTCGCCTCCTTGCCCGACAGGCAATCGCCGGTGAACAGCAGCCGCTTGGCCTTTTCCAGGCCGATTCGGTGAACCCACAGCGACGTGGTGGGCGAGCCCCAGACCCGCGCCGGCGGATAGCCGATCTTGGCGTCGTCGGCAATCACCAGCAGGTCGGAGCACAGCGCCATGTCGGTGCCGCCAGCCACGCAGAATCCGTGCACCTTGCAGACCACCGGCTTCTCGCTGTGAAACAGGCTCATGAAGCCCTTCACATTGCGCGACATCATCGCGTAGTCGGTCATCGGGTCCCAGGTGCGGGACGGGTTGTGATTGGCGGCGATCACCGCCGGGTCCAGCGGCGACCCGGCCTGCCCGGCGTCGCCGAAGGCCTGCGCGCCCATCTGCTCGGCCGACTGCAGCAGGTCGTAGCCGCCGCAGAAGCCGGTGCCGTTGCCGGCCAGCGCGATCACGTGCACCGCCGCGTCGAGATTGGCGCGCTCCACACAGGCTGACAGTTCGCGCGGCAGGTCCTGGGTGATGGCGTTGCCGCGCTGCGGGCGGTTGAGCGTGATCCGGGCAATGCGGCCGGTCACGGCGTAGGTCATCGTGTTCAGGGTGTCCATGGGGTCAATCTCGTTGCGACGCTTGGGTGGGGTTGGGGTCGGTCATCAAGCCGATGTTGCGCCTTGCCGGTCGGGTTGAGGCCACGCCTACGGGCCGGCCTGTGACCGTCATCGCCTCAAAACTGACCATGACGCCCGCTGCCATCCCGAAACCGGCTGGCACCGGCAACGGTCTCGCCGGCTTCAAGCGCCGCGAGGCCGTGCTGAAACTCGTTGGCGATCGCGACGCCTTCGATCTGGCCCCATTGCGCGCAGGCACTCAAGCGATCGCCGCGCAGGCAGGTCTGCGGAAATCCGCACAACTGTTCGGCCAGTTCCAGCGCGGCGTTCAAGGCCTCCCCGGCAGGTACGACGCGATTGGCCAGACCGAAACGCAGCGCTTCGGCCGCATCCACCGGGCGCCCTGTGAGGATCAGGTCCATCGCCCGGCTGTGCCCGATCAGGCGCGGCAGACGCACCGTGCCGCCGTCGATCAGCGGCACACCAAAACGCCGACAGAACACGCCGAACACGGCGTTGTCGGCTGCCACGCGCAGGTCGCACCAGCAGGCCAGTTCCAGCCCGCCAGCCACGGCGTGGCCTTCGACGGCGGCGATCACCGGCTTGCTGAGCTGCATGCGACTGGGGCCCATGGGGCCGTCGCCTTCGACCTCGATGCGGTTGACCCGATCAGGCACGCCGCTGGCCACCGCCTTCAGGTCGGCCCCGGCACAGAACGCGTCCCCGGCACCGGTCAGAATCGCCACGCGCAAGTCGGCATCGGCCTCGAAGGTACGGAACGCTGCCACCAAGGCATCGGCAGTCGGGCGGTCGACGCAGTTGCGGACCTCGGCTCGGTTGATCGTGACGATCCAGACTGCACCGCGTCGCTCGGTGAGGACCGTGCTCATCGCGCAGCGCCCGCTGTGGCAGCGCGCCAAACACCGAGATAGGTCGGCGGCTCGGCGACCACACCGCGTGCACGCAACAGCCGGTGCAGCGTCGGCAGGCGATAGCAGGGCACGGCGGCCATCAGGTGATGGTCCTGGTGGTAGTGCACGTTCAGCGGCGCCAGGGTGAGTCGCGCCAGCCAGCCTGCACGGGTGGTGCGGGTGTTGCGGCGCACGTCGGGGTCGCGGTCCATCGCCGCGTGCTCGGCAATCGCGCGCAGGCGGATGAACAGACTGAAGGTCGTCAGATAGGCCACCGCCCAGGCGAGGTAGGTCCAGCCGATGCCCAGTGTCATCAGCACCGCCAGCATCAAAAGGTTGGTGAGCACGAAGCCACTCATGTGCCGCACGCCGCTGCGCAGGTAATCGGTCCAGCGGCGGCCGTCCTGCGGCAGACGCTCGACCTCGGCGGCCACGGTGTAGCGAAACACGCCGATGTCCATCAGAAACTGCGCGGCGAGACGCCGCAGGCCGGTGAGGCCCAGCAGGTCGCGGATCACCCGCTTGCGCAGGGCGCGACGCGATCCCGGATACGGTCGGTTCAGCGACCGATCGGGGTCAGCATCGCTGCCGGTGTGGGCGTGGTGTTTCAGGTGGTGGGCGCGGTAGCGCGGCACGTCCTGCCAGACCCAGCGCGCGCCCAGCCAATCACCCAGAAAATCCCCCAGCCGCTCGTTGCGGCACAAGGTGCGGTGCGCGGCCTCGTGACCCAGCACCGCCAGCGCGTGCTGACGCCCGCCGAGCAGCACCACCACGGCGATGAACACCAGCGGATTCGGAAACAGCGCCAGCAGCGCGAAGCAGGCTGCGATGCTGGCCCAGAGGCCGGCGGTGACGGCGACGCCGGCCAGATCAGAACGCCGCGTCAGCGCCGCCAGTTCCTCGGGCGTGAACACGGCTCGGGGGCGAAACGGCGGTTCGGTCACGGCACTCGGACTCATGGCGCGCTCCTCAGGGATTCGGCAGCAAATACGGGGCGGGTTCGGGAACTGCGGCGTCCGCTGGATGCAGCCGTTTGGCTGCCAAGCAGATGCTGCCAACACGCATGGCCCAGCCGGTCGTACTGCAGCACGGCGTCGGTGAAGGCGGCGCGTGCGGCGACGTCGACCAAGGGTTCCGGCAACAGCGGGTCGAAGACCAGCGTTCGGATCGCGGCGTCGCCGATCACGAAGGCTTCGCGGGCGGCCACATCGGGCGCCAGGGTCGCGGCGTGCGCCATCCACTGCTCCAGTTGTGCGCGCTGTTGTCGGTAATGGGCCGAACACGCGGCGCCGTCCCAAAGGGATTGGGCACGCTGCCGCAGCCCGTCGTCCAGTTCATGCATGCCGAAGACCAGCGCCTCGGCCGGCATGCCCAGTGCGTGCAGGCGGCTGCGCACGGCCGCCACGCCGCCGCGCAGATTGTCGGGGCGCACATGCAGACCGGGCTGCAATTCGCGCAGGCCCAGCAAGCCGAAGGCACGTTCGCGTTGGCGCAGCACGCTGCGGTCACTGCGGCTCAGGGCGGCGGTGTGCACGGCAACCCAGTGGCCTGACCACGGCACCACCCGTGCCTCGCCGGAGCGCCAGCGTTTCACGTCGGCGGCGAGGCTCTGCCCGGCAGGGCCCAGGTGATAGGCGCCGCGCCCAAAGGCTTCGATCAGATGCTGGCTGGACAGCCGCGCCAGCGCCACCCGCACGCTGTTTTCGGTAAAGCCCATCAACTGCCCGGCCGCGACGGCCTCACGCGTGGAAAGCACGCCGCGATCGGCGGCGAGCAACAGCTTGAGAACGAGGCGTCGGGGGTTGAGCATTTGTTACATGATTTTGCGATCTACGCTAATCATCGACACATTACGCTTTTTTGCGGCACGTGCAACCGCCCGCTCGCGAGGGGGCGGCCACACGCGCGAGACGGCCCGTGCACGGCACGAACCGGTCGATGAACGGGGGTTGACCTTCACCACCGCGCCGGGCGCGGGATGGGCGCCTCAGTCGATGAGTGCTGCCTCACCGGCCAGGCGGCTTTCCTGAAAGCGCATCAGCCGCTTGAACAGGCGATCCGGGTCCACCCCCAGGGTCTCGAATGAGCTGGCGATGGGTTCGAGCATGCCGACCATGCCGCTGCGGGTCAGGTCGTAGCACTCGTGAAACTGGTCGGGGTTGAAGCCCAGGTCCACCGCGTGGTCGCGGCTCTTTTTGACGTGCGTGGCTTCGTCGCGACGAATGTGTTTGATCAGCCGCGCGAAGCCTTCAATCTTGTTGACCTTGGCCGAGCCCAGCAGCGCGCTGAGCGAGATGCACACGCCCGAGTCCAGTCCGGTGAGCCGCGCAAAGTGTGTGGGCACGTCACGGCTGGCCACGCGCATGAACAAACGCCGGGTGCGGCGGCGTATGGCGTCGATGTCGTCGGGCACCGGCAAGTGGCTGCGCGCGGCGTGAATCAGCCAGGCATGGACGCGCTCTTCGGTTTCGATTTCGCGCAGCGCCTGGTGATCGGCGGCAATCTGCGCGTCGCTGAGCCGGTGGCACTCGTGGTGAAACACGTTGACCGCCGACTCTTCGGCACAGACCAGAATCGCCAAAATTCTCGACACGGCGAGTTGCGATTCATCGTCAACGCCGCGCAGCAAGGTCTCGCGCGTGGCCGCGTCATCGGCGTAGGCGGTGAGCATGGCGCTGGCGCGGTCGTGCGAGCCGGCATCCCAGGTCAGGTCGGCCAGCAGGGCAGCGGGATGCTGTGCGCCACTGTCGGAATCGGGCTTCGGGTAGCCGAAGCAAAAGGGCGTGAAGTCGGGGGTTTCGGTCAGCCGCGCGTTAACGCCGGGGGCCACGGCAGGCCCGGTCTCGGCCTCGATAGCTGCAAGCTGCTCGGCAAAACTGGCTTCAAAATCATCCCGCATGAACCGCTCCACTGGGGCCGCAAGGGCCGTAAACATTGACTGATGATAGGTCAGGCGGCTGACGGCCCCAAGTGTCGGGCTTGCCGGCCGCACTGGCGCGCCAGTCAATCGGGCGCCGTGTCGGCCAATACGGCCACCTGATCATTCAGACGCAACAATGACTGCTCGACCTGCTTGCGCACCGCGTCCATCTGCTCGTCGCTGGCGCCATTGGGCACGGTGAACGGTCCGTCCCAGCCATAGGCCAGCGTGGTGAACGGTGACGGCACGATCATCCGGTCCCACGATTTGAGCCGTTTGTGGCGCTTGGCGTGGTAGCTCATGGCGATGATCGGCAAGCCGGTGAGCCGCGCGGCGGCCACCACACCGGCCTGCACCTCGTAAATGGGGCCGCGCGGGCCATCCGGGGTGATGCCCAGGTCGGCGCCCTGTTTGGCAGCACGCAGCATCTCGCGCAAGGCCTGTGTGCCGCCGCGACTGGACGAGCCGCGAATGCAGTCAACGCCCAGGTTCTGCATGGTCATGGCCGCCAGCGTGCCGTCGCGCGAGGCGCTGGCCAGCGGCCGAAAGACGCGGCCCTTGGGCGCATGTGCGACGTAACCCATGGGTCCGACAATGTTGCGGTTGTGCCACGCAACCATGATGAAGCGCTGGCCACTGGCAAAATAATGCTCGAGCAGCGCCCGGTTGTGAAACCGTTTGCGGCTGCTGACGTAAATGAACCGCGTCAGGGTGGCAAGGCACCACCCGAGCATGCGGGCTTTGAGCGTGATCGGTGCGATATCGGTCGACATGGATAACTTTTTAGACGGTTCGGGCGAGCGACGACATCGCGATCATGCCGCCCACTCGGTGAACGGGAGCATAGGCAATGCTGGGATACGGGGTACTCGGGCTCATCGGACTATTGGTGGGCATGGCGCTGTTCAGCCTGTGGGGTCAAAGCCGTATCGAGCGCGACCTGCCGCCCATCGGCGAGTTCATCACCGTCGATGGCGTGCGACTGCATTACGTGGATCGCGGACGCGGCCAGCCCATCATTCTGATGCACGGTGCCAGCTCCAACCTGCGCGATTTTGCCAGCAGCATTCTCGACGACCTTGCCAACGACTACCGGGTGCTGGCTTTCGACCGACCGGGTCACGGCTACAGCCAGCGCATGCCCGGTGACTGGGCCGACCCGGCGGTTGTCATGGACCTGATCCTGCGCGCCAGCACCCAGCTGGGTGCCGAGCAACCCATCGTGCTGGGGCACTCCTGGTCCGGCTCACTGGTGATGAGTGCGCTGGTCGAATACCCGGACCGCATTCGTGGCGGCGTGTCGCTGGCCGGCGTGGCCGGTCACTGGGCCGGCTCGGTGGGCTGGACTTACGACGTCGGCCAACTGCCCATCGTCGGGCCGCTGTTTGCCTGGACGGTGGTCTACCCGGTGGGTCGTGACCGGCTCACCGAGGCGGTGACCGGTGTGCTGGCGCCCGATCCCGTGCCACCCGGCTATGTGGACGGCATCGGCGCCATGCTGGCGCTGCGCCCGCGGCCCTTTCTCGACAACGTCGAAGACATGACGCGGCTCAACGAATACATGCAAAACCTCAGCCCGCGCTACGACCAGATCACCCAGCCGTTGCTGCTGATCCATGGCGAGGCCGATACCCTGGTGCCGTTCTGGAACCACGGACGGCGCGTGCTGCCGGTGGTCAAGCACGCCGAAGTGGTGATGATTCCCGGCGCGGGTCATGCACCGCATCATGCCCATCCCGATGCCGTCACCCGCGCCATTCGCCAGGCCTTTCCACCCACCGTGCAGACTTCGCCATGAAAATCCTTTTCGCCGTGTTTCTTGCCCTCGCGGGCGGACTGGTGTTCGCGCAGCCGTACTACACCGCCTACCAGATGCGTGAGTCGGCCGACCAGCGCGACCACGAGCGGCTGGCCAGCTTCATCGACTTCCCGGCCGTGCGCGACAGCCTCAAGGCACAGGGCGGCAAGCTGGCGCAGCGGCGCGTCGAGCAGGAAATTGGCAGCGGCCCGCTGGCAGAACTCGGCGGCGCCGTGGGCGGCATGTTCAGCGACCGAATGATTGAGGCCGCAGTCACACCCGAAAGCCTTGCGCGGCTGATGGAGCAAGACCCCCGCAACGATTCTGGGCCGTCCGAAAACGGCGAGCCAGCCTCAAGCGCCGGAGCGCAAGACGACCCCGACGTGCGCCTGGGGTACACCGCGTGGGACCGTTTCGTGGTCGACGTCGACGATGACGACAAGACCACGCGCATGGTGTTGGCGCGACAGGGGCTGGCCTGGAAGCTCGTGGCGGTCGAACTGCCGGAGTAGGTGCCGGGGTCAATGCCGGCCTCACGCAGAGGCCGGCTCAGACTCGATCAGGCCGGCGCCCACACTTTGCACCAGCCCGCCTTGGCGACAAGTTTGCCGCCCACGGCACGGCACGGCGCGAATCCGTCCGCCTCGTCGGCCGTCACGTAGAGCGCGCAATTGCCGCAGTTGTTGCCCGACTTGAATCGGGGATTGGCCTCGGCATCCACTTTTGACGCGTCCTCAAGGTAGGCAAGTGACTTTGCGATGGGCTCGTCCTCCGCAAGTTTTGCGGGCGCCTGCGCCAAAACGGTGACCGGAATGCCGGCAAGCGCGGCGGCGCCACAGGCCTTCAAAAACGCTCGACGTTGCAGGGTGTTAATCGACATGGCAATCCTCAGCTGTGATGAATAACGGGGGCGTGCTTCGACACGGGCGTTGCACACATCCGCGAGCCAGGTTCCATGCCGATTGGGTCGGCACATCGAGGGCGCGAGGACGACGGAAATACGGACGTCACCCCTGGGTGGACGCAACTTCCATGCCGCAAGACGCCTGCGTGCTCGTGCTCAGGCACACTCCGCTCCACATTGCGCGCCGCGCATTCGGGGAGTGGAGCGATGGGCATGGCATCGATACTGACGTTGGCGTTTCTGGTGTTCGTCGTGGTCACGCTCTACAAAGGCGTGGTCACCGTGCCGCAGAGCATGGAGTTCACCGTTGAGCGCTTCGGCAAATATCGCGGCACCTTCGGGCCCGGCCTGCACTGGCTGATCCCGTACGTTGACCGCGTGGCGCGCAAGATGCCGATGATGGAGCAGGTGCTCGACGTGCCCACCCAAGAGGTCATCACCAAAGACAACGCCATGGTGGCGGTCGACGGCGTGGTGTTTTACCAGGTGCTGGATGCCGCCAAGGCCGCCTACGAAATCCACAACCTCGAATACGCGGTGGCGCAGTTGGCACAGACCAACCTGCGCACGGTGATGGGCTCGATGGACCTCGACCAGCTGCTCAGCCAGCGTGACTCGATCAACAGCCATCTGCTCACCGTCATCGACGAGGCCACCACGCCGTGGGGCCTGAAGGTGACGCGCGTCGAGGTCAAGGACATTCGCCCGCCGCAGAATCTGGTCGATGCCATGGCCCGGCAGATGAAGGCCGAGCGCGAAAAGCGCGCCAACATTCTCGATGCCGAGGGCTTTCGCGCTGCAGCGATTCTGAAAGCCGAGGGCGAGCGCCAGGCGCAGATTCTGGCCGCCGAGGCCGAGAAGCAGCAGCAGATTCTGGAAGCCGAAGGCCGCAAGGAAGCCGCCTTCCGCGATGCCGAAGCCCGCGAACGTCAGGCCGAAGCCGAAGCCAGGGCCACCACCATGGTCAGCGAGGCCATCGCCAAGGGTGACATTCAGGCCATCAACTACTTTGTCGCCACCAAATACGTCGAGGCGCTCACCGTCATCGGCGCCGCGCCCAACCAGAAACTGGTGCTGATGCCGCTGGAAGCCAGCAGCGTGATCGGCGCCATCGGCGGCATCGCCGAACTCGCCAAGTCGGTCAACAAGGCGGACTAAGCCATGACCGAGATCGTCTTCTGGCATTGGTGGGTGGCCGGCCTGCTGCTGCTGGCGCTGGAGGCCTTCTTTCCGGGCGCCGTGTTCCTGTGGATGGGCGTCGCGGCCATGGCCACAGGGCTGGTGTCGTGGGCGGTGCCAGGCCTCGGTTGGCAGTGGGAACTGGCGCTGTTCAGCGCCCTGGCCATCGCCAGCTTCTTTGCCTACAAACGCTTTCGTCCGGCCGCCAAACCCACCGATCAGCCGCACCTCAACCGCCGTGGCGCGGCCTACATCGGGCGTCGCCTGACCCTGGACACGACCATCGTCAACGGCGTGTCGCGCATCCGCATCGATGACACCCAGTGGCGCATCACCGGCCCCGACCTGCCCGCCGGCACCGCAGTGGTGGTCAAAGCCATTGATGGCGCCACCTTGGTTGTCGAGCCGGCCTGAGCCGATTGGGGCGCGTGCCCGTCAGGTCGATGGCCGAGCACACGCCATCGGCCTGAACCCGCATCGCCCGGCCTACAATCGGCCATGACCGCCGACATCGAAACCTTCATCACCCGCTGGCAATCCACGGGTGGCAGCGAGCGCGCCAACTACCAACTGTTTCTCACCGAACTCTGCGCCGCGCTGGACCTGCCGCAGCCTGACCCGGCGCAGGACGACACCCGCGACAACGCCTACGTGTTCGAGCGCCGCGTCACCTTTCGTCATGGCGACGGCAGCAGCTCGCAGGGTTTCATCGACCTGTACCGTCGCGGCTGCTTCATCGGCGAAGCCAAAAAGGTCAAAAAGAACGAGGGCAGAGCCTTCGACGACGCCCTGCTGCGCGCCCGCAGCCAGGCCGAGAACTACGCCCGCGCGCTGCCCGCCAGCGAAGGCCGCCCACCATTTTTGATGGTGGTGGACGTGGGTCACGTCATCGAGCTGTACGCCGAGTTCAGCCAAAGCGGCGCCACCTACACACCGTTCCCCGACCCGCGCAGCCACCGCATTCGCCTCAGCGACCTGCGCCAACCCGAAATCCAGCAACGCCTGCGGCAACTTTGGCTGGAGCCGCTGGAGCTGAACCCCGCGCGTCGCACCGCCGCCGTCACCCGGCAAATTGCCGCACAACTGGCGCTCATCGCCCGCGCGCTGGAGGCCGACCAACACCCGCCGCAAGCCGTGGCCGGGTTTCTCACCCGCTGCATCTTCACGTTCTTCGCCGAAGACGTGGGCTTGCTGCCGCAGCGCAGCTTCACCGAACTGCTGGAAACCCTGAGCCAGGCGCCCGAGCAGTTCGTGCCGCTGGTGGCCGACCTGTGGCAAACCATGGACCGGGGCGGCTTCTCGGTGCTGCTGCGCAAAGAACTGCTGCGCTTCAACGGCAAGCTGTTCAAATCGCCCGACGTATTGCCACTCAAGCGGGCGCAGATTGACTTGCTCATCGAGGCCGGCAAGGCCGACTGGACGCAGGTGGAACCCGCCATCATCGGCACCCTGCTGGAACGCGCGCTGGAACCGCGCGAACGCCACAAGCTGGGCGCCCACTACACCCCGCGCGCCTACGTGGAGCGGCTGGTGCTGCCCACCGTCATCGAGCCGCTGCGGGAAGACTGGCAGCTGGCCCAGGCCACCGCGCTCACCCTGGCGAAAGAAGGTGACACCAAGAACGCGCTCAAGGCCCTGCGCCAGTTTCACCAACACCTGTGCAACGTGCGCGTGCTCGACCCCGCCTGCGGCAGCGGCAACTTTTTGTACGTGACCCTGGAGCACCTCAAGCGGCTCGAAGGCGAAGTGCTCAACCAAATGGAGTCGCTCGGCGCCAGCCAAAGCTTCGAGACCGAAGGGCTCACCGTTGACCCGCACCAGTTTTTGGGGCTGGAAGTAAACCCCCGCGCCGCCGCGCTGGCCGAGCTGGTGCTGTGGATTGGTTACCTGCAGTGGCACTTCCGCACCCGCAAAGACGCCACCCCGCCGCTGCCCGTGCTCAAAGACTTTCGCACCATCGAATGCCGCGACGCCGTGCTGGATTACGACAGCGTGGACTTTGTGGTCGACGAGCACGGCAAACCCGTCACCCGCTGGGATGGCCGCAGCTTCAAAAAGCATCCAGTGACCGGCGAAGACGTGCCCGATGAAGCCGCACAGACGCCGCAGGAGCGGTACCTGAACCCGCGCAAGGCTGTGTGGCCCGAGGCGGAGTTTGTGGTGGGCAATCCGCCGTTTATCGGTGCCTCCCGCATGCGCGATGCGCTGGGCGACGGCTACACCGAAGCCCTGCGCAACACCTGGCCCCACGTGCCCGAAAGCAGCGACTTCGTCATGTACTGGTGGCACCACGCCGCCGAACTCACCCGCGCCGGCGCGCTGCGCCAGTTTGGCCTGATCACCACCAACAGCATTCGCCAAACCTTCAATCGGCGGGTGATTGAGCAACACCTCAATCCCGTCATTCCCGCGAAGGCGGGAATCCAGGCGGCGCGCGCAGCGCGGCGTACGGCCACCGAGGAAACGACCGAAAAGCTGGATTCCCGCCTGCGCGGGAATGACGGCGCTGCTTTGGTGCTGACCTTTGCCGTCCCCGACCACCCCTGGGTGGACAGCGGCGATGGCGCCGCCGTGCGGATTGCCATGACCGTGGGCGCGGCCCCCGGCGCTGACGCGCCGCCCTCTCCCCCAACCCCTCTCCCGCGTGCGGGAGAGGGTGGCCGAAGGCTGGGAGAGGGCGCGGCCACCGGCCGCGTGCTGCGCGTGCTCAAGGAAACCGGGGAGCGCGAGGCGGAGGGCATGCGAGCTGAGTTTGCTAGCCAATGTGGCGCCATTAACGCTGATCTCTCCGTTGGCGCCGACGTGGCCGGGGCGAAGCAACTGATCAGCAGTAAAGGGGTGAGCGTGCGGGGGCTCGTGCTAATGGGGGCAGGCTTTGTCGTTAACGAAAGTCAAGCCAGAGAGTTAGGACTCTCCAGAGCCGGCCATGAATCAATCATTCGCCCCTTTCGGAACGGACGAGACCTGACCGAGCGGCCAAGAAACGTCTATGTGATTGATGCTTTCGGATTGTCGGAAAATGTCTTGCGCAGCCAATTTCCAGCGATCTTTCAATGGCTGCATTCAAGAGTGAAGCCCGAGCGAGACCTCAACCCTCGAAAGGGGCGCCGAGAAAACTGGTGGCTTTTTGGCGAACCAAATCCTCGATTGAGGGAGAGCCAAGCAGGGTTGCAGCGCTACATCGCCACCGTTATGACGGCAAAGCATCGAATTTTCCTATTCGTGGATCGAGAGATCGCAGCTGATCAAGGCCTGGTGTCAATCGCACTTGATGACGGAGCCTCGCATGGGACGCTATCGAGCCGAGTTCACGCGGCATGGGCACTGGCATCGGGCGGCAGACTGGGGATGGGGAACGACTCGCGATACAACAACTCCCGCTGCTTCGAAACCTTCCCCTTCCCCAATCTCAACCCCGATCAGTCGACCCGCATCGGCAAACTCGCCGAAGCCATCGACCGTCACCGCAAGCAGCAGCAGGCGGCGCATCCCAACCTGACGCTCACCGGCTGCTACAACGTGCTCGAAGCGCTGCGCCAGCAGCGGCCGCTCACTGCCAAGGAAAAAGTCATCCACGAACAGGGCCTGGTGAGCGTGCTCGCCAGCCTGCACGACGACCTCGACCGTGAAGTGCTGGCCGCCTACGGCTGGGGCGACCTGGCCCCCGACCTGGTCGGCAAGCCCGGCGGCACCACGCCCTTCGCCGAACCCGACGACGCGCAAGCCGCCGCGCAGGCCGAGCTGCTGAACCGGCTGGTCGCCCTCAACACCGAGCGTGCAGCGGAAGAAGCGCGCGGCCATATCCGCTGGCTGCGGCCCGAGTTCCAGAACCCGCAGGGCGGCACCGCGAACACCCAGATCGAAGCCGATATGGACGTCGAAGACGACAGCCCCGCGCCCGTGGTGGCGCCGATCAAACGCCAGCCCTGGCCGCCAGAACTGCCCGCCCAGGTACGCAGCGTCGCCGACGTGCTCACCGCCGCCCGCGTTCCGCTCAGCCTTGAGGCCATCGCGGCCTGCTTCACCGGAAAAGGCCCGTGGAAAAAACGCCTGCCGCAAATCCTCGACACCCTGGAAGCGCTGGGGCGCATCAAGCCCGAAGGCGCGGGTTATCGGGCGGTGAATTGAAATGGAAACCCCCGAGGGGCTCAGCCCAGAATCTCGCTTTCTCGAGTTTCTGACGGGTGTGGCAAAACTTACCGTCACGGCATCGCTGATGGGGGACGTGGTGCGAGACGCCATGCGACAGACCCAAAAACTTGATGCCAATCTTGATCAGGAAACGTTGGCGCTCACGGGAGGGTCTTCAGCGGGTTACAGCTTCAGCTTTTCCAGTGCAAACGATGGCCAACCCATCAGCGCAGGAATGATCGAGCACAACACTGATGACACGCTTCGAGAACTTGCCCTTGCCGGCATCTTCGCTCAGTCGTGGCTGCTCGCGACGGCATACGAGCTGTATGAAAACCTGCTGTTTGACTTGCATGCGACGGCAGAACGCCAACTGATTTGCTCGCTGGTAGCGAACAACTCTGAGCGCAGCAAAAAGCCCGAAAAAATCCTCAAATCATTCCGTGAGACTCTGCCCGGCATGCGCATCAGGGAAGAGCGATATCGCAATGGCATCGATCTGTCGCTGGTACCTGCAGCGGCGGCTGCATTGAGGCATAGGATCGTCCATCGTCAAGGAACGACTGAAGATCGACATGAGGTTGCAAAGGACGTGGTTGAGCGATGCCAACAGGCTGGCGTCTCGCGAACTAAGCGCATTGCCTTGGAATTTATTGCGCCATATTTCGGCTCAGGCGACCATCAACACACGGTTGTCATGGCCCGTCGCCCAATTAGAATCGAACAGCTTCGGGCCTACTTTGTGCCGCTAGATGATCTGCTAAAGCTGCTGGCCGCACAGGGACACCTGATCGCCACCCTTCTGGAACAAAAGATCAACAGCTAGTTCAGCCCATTTGGAATACCCCAATGCGCTACGCCATCGTCATCGAAAAAGTCGCCGACAACTATTCGGCCTACGTGCCCGATCTGCCGGGCTGCGTCGCCACCGGCAGTAGCGAGGCGGAAGTGGAGGCGGAGATTCGCGTCGCCATCGGCTTCCATCTGGAAGGCATGCGGGAAGACGGCATCGTCATTCCACCACCCTCAAGCCGTGTCGATTACGTCGACATTGCGGCTTGATCAGCCAGGGTTTCCGGTGCGCCGATGACGCCAGTATCTCGGCGCACGGTGGCAGTGCATGACGGCCACAACGAGAATATGGTCCGGCTCGATGGTGTAGAGCACCGCATACGGAAAGCGCTTTGCCAGGCAGCGGCGCACGTCCTGCTCGAAGACTGCGTAGGTCTCGGGGTGATCGGCAAGGCTGTTGATGACCCCTTCCACCTGCTCGACGAAGCGGAGTCCAAGTCCGGGCTGCTGCGTCGCCTAGTACTGCGCTGCCTCCTGAAATTCCGACAGCGCTTCAGGATGAAACTCGACCCTCACCGGGGCAGCGTGACGGCTTCACGAACTTTTGCAAAGGCGTCTGCTGCCGGCACTGTCGCCACGCGGCCATCCCGCACCTCATCCCTGCGACGCAGGGCTTCAGAGGCCCAAAGTGCCTGCTGGGCGTGATCATTGACCGGATCAAGGCTCTCGATCAGACGGTCGACCAACGCCGCTCTGACCTCGCTGGGGAGCGCCAGAACCGCTGCGGTCAGATGTTCAGTCGAAAGGTTCATGTGACAAGACTGCGCCGCGAACAGTCCGGCCTCAAGACACGGCGACACCGTTGGAGCAACCCGCCCGGCACGAGAGATGCGCTCTCGCTAGCCCTCATCGCTTGCGCTGAACCTCGGCGCCTACGGGGTCGGAAGCCTTCCGACGCCGGGCGGATCACCGCCCCACGGTAGCCGAAACACGCGGGCATGACCGTCGCCTTCCGCTGCGTGGCGGGCGGCCCGAGAGCCGGACAAGTCGCATCATCCGCAATCAGCGGCCGGCCCCGACTCCGTCACACCGGAATGAGCGGCGCGCGGCGCGGTCACAAAAACACAATCACGCCGTCATAAAAAGATAACCCCGCGTGCCTAGCCTTCCGGCATGCACATTGGCTTACGACTCGGGGGCGCGACGCGCTCTGCCTGCGCGGTAATGGGATTGACGCTGGCGCCGCAGGTGCCAAGCCTCGGCGCTCAGATGCCCCACCCGTTCTCGGTGGCCCAGCCGGCCACCGCGCCCGAAGAGTTTCTGGCGCTGATCGAGATCCCCCAGGGCAGCTTCACCAAGTACGAGATCGATCCCGCCAGCGGCCATGTGATGGTCGATCGCTTTCAGAGCATGGCCGTGCGCTACCCGGCCAACTACGGCGCCGTGCCGTCCAGCCTCGGGGATGACGGCGACGCGCTGGATGTGCTGGTGCTGACCCGCGAGCCGATCGTGCCCGGCGCACTGATCCGGGTGCGACCGATTGGCATGCTGAACATGGTTGATGGCGGTGAAGGCGACGAGAAGATCATTGCAGTACCGACCTCTGCCGTGGACCCCCACTACGACGCCTTCCGGGACATCGATGACCTGGCGGTGATCGAGCGCCAGGCAATCGAAGAGTTTTTCAACGTCTATAAAAACCTGCCCAAGGGACGCAAGGCCGTGGTGACGTCCGGCTTTGGCAACCGTGACGCGGCGATGACGCTGCTCCGTAGCGCGATCAGGGCCCATTCGAATCCGTCAACACCCGACGCAGACGGTACCGCCCGATAGCCGGGCATTACGGCCGGGCAGCGCCACCTCGAATCGCTCGCCGCCCGGACACCAACACGATCCATTTCAGATCAGGGGACATGAGATGCGCTATTCCAGTTATCACGCCGGCTTGATCGCCGCCTTTCTGGCGACCACGCCCTACTTTGTGCAGGCGCAGGATGTGGCCCGCAGCGGCTCGGTGCAGGGTACGGTTCGTGCCGCCGACACCGGCCGGCCACTGGTTGGCGCCCGGGTGCAGGTGGTTGGCAGCGAAACCTCGGTGGTCACCGATGAGGCCGGGCGCTTCGTGCTGACCGGTCTGCCGACCGGCGCGGTCGTGCTCGACGTTCGCTATGAAGGCAACGACAGCGAACGCGTCGATGCCACGGTGACCGCCGGTGCCCGTACCGATCTGGACATCGCGGTGGGTGCAGAGCCGACCGCCGTGGACAACATTGTGGTGCGCTCGCAGCGCATCGCCCTGAACGATTCGCTGAACCGGTACCGCACCAGCGACAGCATCAGCAACTACCTGTCGGCCGACGACACCGGTCAGTTTGTGGACCAGAACGTGGCCGAAAACCTGCAGCGTCTGCCGGGCATCTCGATCACCCGCGACCAGGGCGAAGGGCGGTTCGTGTCGGTGCGCGGCGTCAATGCCAATCTCAGCACCGTGACCATCAACGGCATGCGCATCGGCACACCGGAAGCGGGTGATCGCGCGGTACCGCTGGACGTGATTCCCTCGGGCTCGGTCGATCTGCTGGAAGTGACCAAGATTCCGACGCCGGACATGCCGGGCGATGCCATTGGCGGCGCCATCGACGTGCGGTCCGGCTCGCCGTTTGATGCCGACCGTGACAACCCCTTCCGGGTGCGTGCCGAGGCGGAGTACAGCGAGCTGAACGACGAGATCAACCCGGATCTGCGCGTCAACTACGACCAGGTGGTGAGCTTCGGCTCGGGTACCGACAATCTGGGCATCTCGATTGGCGCCAACTACGTCAACCGCGACTTCGAGTCGGACAACATCGAGGGAGCCTACGACTTCATCACCGATCAGGCCGGCAACGAGCAGTTCGCACTGATCGAGACCCAGCAGCGCAAATACTTTGTCGAACGTGAGCGCCTTGGCGCCAACGTCAATCTTGAATACCGCCCGACCTTCGACGATTCGGTGTTTTTCAACATGCTGTACAGCGAGTTCACCGACGCCGAGGAGCGTCAGCGCAGCATCGTGGTGTTTGAAGACGGCACCCTCACCAACTTCGACGGCGTGAATGGCACTTACGAGGGCATCGAGCCGGATTCATTCCGTCGTCGCACCCGCTTCCGCACCAAGGAGCAGGACACCGTGGCGGCATCGATCGGCGCCGAACACATTCGCGGCGACTGGACGATGGATTACCGGCTGGGTCACTCGATCACCCGCGAGCGCGTGCCCGACGAGCGCGAGGGCCGCTTTGAATATGACCTGGGGCCACTGGATGCCACGTTCACGCAAGGCAGGGGGATTCCCACGTTCGAGATCCTGTCGGCTGGCGCGCCAGACACGACCTACTTGCGCAATGCCAACTACCTGTTGGACCGAGTGGTACTGGAACCGATTGCCGTTGACGATAACGACACCACCCTGAGTTTCAATGCCGAACGTGACCGGGCGTTCGGGATTGACGGCTTGGTGATGAAGGCCGGTCTTGACTATCGGCTCAAGTCAAAGGATTCGAATGTCGACGAGACAGAACTGCGCGACGTCGCCGCCGTGATTCTTGACGACTTCACCACCGGCGCGCCCAGCTATCCGTTCGGAGACATCGGCGACGGCATAAACGGCCGTGCCTTCCAGGGTTTCTTCGCCGCCAACCGGAATCAATTCAACGAGCGGCCTCAGGATGTACAGGAGAATCTCGAACTGAACTCGGCCGAGGACTTCACCGCCGACGAGAACGTTCTGGCGGGGTACGTCATGGGCACCGTCGAGTGGTCGCGCTGGAAGCTGATCACCGGGGTGCGCGTCGAGCAGACCGACTATTCGGCCGATGGCAACCAGCTTGAGTTCGACGTCAACGGTGACCTGACACTGAATCCGCGCAGTGTTGATTCGGACTACACCAACGTGTTGCCGGCGGTGCATCTGCGCTATGAGCCCAGCGACACGGTGGTGATGCGGGCGGCATGGTCCAACACCATCGCCAGACCGAGCTTCTCCGATATTTCGCCGCGCGCCAGCATCAATCGCGAGGACATGGAAGTGGAAGTCGGCAACCCGGAACTTGACCCCTTTGAGTCGATGAACCTCGATTTTCTGGTGGACTGGTATCCGGGCGGCGGGGCGGTACTGTCGGCCGGGGTGTTCTACAAGGACATCGACAACTTCGTGGCCGAGTTCACGACCGACAACGATCCCGAATTTGCGGGCTTTGAGGTCACCCGGCCGGTCAACAGCACTGAGGCCTCCATTGTCGGGTTCGAGTTCAACGTCGAGCAGCAGTTGGGCGCGTGGGTGCCGGCACTCAACGACTTCCTGGTGGGCGCCAACTTCACCTTCCTCGACACCGACCTGAAACTGGCCGAGCGTCAAGGCGAGTCGTTCTCGCTGCCGCAGTCGCCGGACGAGGTGGCCAACCTCTACATCGGCTACGAACGCGGCCGGTTCAGCGGTCGCCTGAGCTACTCGCAGCGCGGTGAGTTCATCGATGAAGTGGGTGACGACCGCAACTTCGACATCTTCGTTGAGCAGAGCAGCCAGCTTGATCTCACGGCGGCATATCGCCTGACCGATGCTTTCGATCTGCTGGCTGAAGCCCGCAATCTGGTCGACGACCCGCTTGAGCTGTATCAGGGCAGCCGGGCGAACACGCTGCAGTTCGAGGAATACGGACGCAGCTTCGCGCTGGGTATTCGCGGCCGCTTCTGAGCGTTGTGAACGCAGAGCAGTAGCAGCAACACCGAAGGCGCCGCAGGGCGCCTTCGGTGTTTTCGGTGGCGGCGCGGGCAACCCCAAGGTGGGGAGCGGCCGTCGCCCTCTGGCAGCGAGCGGATGTTGCGGATGTATGTCGCGCGGCAGGACTGGGGACGGTCTCATGTCGGCATTGAAGACGCGGCCCACGACGCTGGCGCGGAGCGGCGGGGGCTGGGGAACCCACGCACCGGCCCACGACGTCGCCAGTGTGCTTTTAGACTCTGCTCAAACCCCGTTCTCGGAGACCCCGACATGCTCGTCTTGATCACCGGTGCCAGTGCCGGTTTCGGCACCGCCATTGCCCGTCGTTATGTTGCCGAGGGCCATCGCGTGATCATCACCGGGCGCCGCGCTGAGCGCTTGCAGGCGCTGGCCGCCGAGTTGGGCGACAAGGCACACGTTGAGGTCTTCGACATTCGCGCTGCCGAGGCGGTGGCCAGCCTACCGCAGCGGCTGCCCGAGGCGTGGCAGGCCATCGACGTACTGGTGAACAACGCCGGTCTGGCGCTGGGTCTGGAACCTGCACAGCGCGCCGAGCTGGACGACTGGGAACGCATGGTCGACACCAACATCAAGGGGCTGATGCACATGACCCGCGCGGTGCTGCCGGGCATGGTGGCGCGCGGTCGGGGGCACGTGATCAACATTGGTTCGACGGCCGGAGAGTGGCCGTATCCCGGCGCCAATGTGTACGGCGCCAGCAAGGCGTTCGTGCGGCAGTTCTCGCTGAACCTGCGGGCCGATCTGTACCAGACGCCGATTCGCGTGACCAACATCGAGCCGGGTCTGGCCGGCGGCACGGAGTTTTCCAACGTGCGCTTTCACGGCGACGACGACAAAGCCGCGACGGTGTACGCCGACACCCAGCCGCTGTCCGCCGAGGATGTGGCCGAAGCGGTCTACTGGAGCAGCGCGCTGCCCGCACACGTCAATGTCAACACGCTGTCGCTGACGCCGGTGGTGCAGGGTTTTGGGCCGGTGGCCGTGCATCGCGGCAAGGCGTGACGCGACGTCTTCAGCTCGATACCGAATCTTGCGGTCGGGCTGAAGCCCAACCGCCATCGGCTCACGCCTTGGCCTTCGCCTGATTGGCCACCGCTTCGGCCGCGCGTTTGGCCGCCTCGGGGTCGCCCAGGTAGCGGTAGGACTGCACCTTGAGGGCGTCGTCCAGCTCGAACAGCAGCGGGATGCCGGTGGGGATGTTGATCTCCAAAATCTCGGCTTCGCTGACGTTGTTCAGGTACTTGTAGAGCGCGCGCAGCGAGTTGCCGTGGGCGGTGACCAGCACGGTCTTGCCGGCTTTCAGGTCGGGCGCGATGTGGTCATGCCAGTAAGGCAGCACGCGCACCAGGGTGGTGGCCAGTGACTCGGTGCCGGGCAGCGCGCTGGCGTCCAGTGACTGATAACGCCGGTCCTGTGCCGGGTGGCCGGGGTCGTCAGCGGCCATCTCGGGCGGCGGAATGTCGTAGCTGCGGCGCCAGATCTTGACCTGTTCTTCGCCGTGCTTGGCGGTGGTTTCAGCCTTGTCCAGACCCTGCAGCGCGCCGTAGTGACGCTCGTTAAGGCGCCAGCTCTTGTGCGTCGGCACCCAGAGCTGGTCCATCGCGTCCAGCGCCATCCAGCACGTGCGCAGCGCGCGGGTCAACACCGAGGTGTAAGCGACGTCGAAGTGCAGGCCTTCGGCTTTCATCAACTCGCCGCCGGCGCGGGCCTCGGCGCGGCCCTGCTCGGTGAGGTCAACATCGACCCAGCCAGTGAAGCGGTTTTCGAGGTTCCACTGGCTTTGGCCGTGGCGCAGCAGCACGAGGCGACGGGTCATTCGCGGGTGTCCTTCAGCAATCGGGGGGCCGAATCTTACAGATCGATCGGCGTGGTTTGAACGCCCGGGCCGCGAACGCGCGGCGTTTCGTTGGCCCGCCGATTGATAAATTCGCTGATGTTGTCGAGCACGTCGGAGCGCCCACGCAGGGGCCGGGCAATGTTGGCGATGATCAGCCGGTGGCCCAGCTTGGGGTAAATGATGGTCTCGACGGCGCCGCCCGCATTGCCGACAGCCTGGGCGAGGTTACGGCTGTTCTTGACCCAGACGACGTCGTCGTCTTCACCGTGAATGAGCAGCAGCGGCGGGTTGCGTCCGTCGGCAAAGAAGATGGGCTGCGACTGCTCGAAGCGATCGGGCGGGCCAAACAGGTCGCGCAGGTCGGGCGCCGAGATCGGCATGAAATCGTAGGGGCCGGCCAGACCGATCATGCCGCGCAGCCATTGGCGAGAGCCGCCTTCGGCCTCCAGATACTTGCCGTTCATCGCGAGCATCGCCGCCATGTGGGCGCCGGACGAGTGCCCCATCACGAACAACTTGCCCGGGTCGCCGCCGTACTGGGCGACATTGTCATGGGCCCATTTGACCGCCTTGGCCGCATCTTCAACAAAGGCCGGGAAGCGCACCGCCGGGTATTTGCGGTAGTCGGCAATGACCGCCACATAGCCCCGCGAAGCCAGCGCTTCACCGACAAACTTGAACTCGTCCTTGGCGCCGTCGGTCCAGCGACCACCGTAGAAGAACACCACCACCGGCGCGTTATCGCTCTCGGTCGGGGTGTAGACATCGAGTCGCAGGCCACTGCCCTTCTGGTAAGGAAGGTTGGTGGCGACGGTGTAGCCGCTGTCGGGCGTGAAGGAATTGAGCGCCGCCGTGCCCGCGCAGGAACTGAGGCCCAAGGCCAGAATCACGGTCAAGATCAGTCTCTGCACAGCATCACCTCGTTAGCGAAACGGCCACGGACCGCGCAATGGTAGCGCGGGGGCTGCGATTGACGCATGCTCCGGGCGTCTAATGGATGAACAAGGGAGCGGGCCAGATGGTGTGGTTTATCGGGCTGGGCATTGTCGCGGTGCTGCTGCTCTACGCGGTGGTCATCTACAACGCTTTGGTCAACCTCAAGCACGCGGTGTCGAAAAGCTGGAGCAACATTGACGTACTGCTCAAGCAGCGCAACGAAGAATTGCCGAAGCTGGTCGAAACCTGCCGCCAATACATGCAATTTGAGCGCGACACCCTCGAGCGCGTCATGGCCGCCCGCCAGGGCGCGCAACTGGCCCAACAGAAGGGCGACGTCAGCGGTATCGGCAAGTCGGAAAGCATCATCCGCTCGGCGCTGGGCAACATCACCGCCACGGTCGAGGCCTATCCCGAGCTGGCGGCCAACCAGTCGATCCAGACCCTGCTGTCGCGGGTCACGGCGCTGGAAAACGCGATTTCAGACCGGCGCGAGTTCTACAACGAGAGCGTCAACGTGCTCAACGTGCGCATCGAGCAGGTGCCGGACGTGATCATTGCCCGCATGACCGGCTTTCAGGCGGCGACGCTGCTGGAATTCCCTGCCGAAGAACTGCGCAACCCCGACATCAAGGCCCTGTTCGAAAGTTGATTGCGCGTGCTGGATCAACTCGACGCCCAGTTCACGACCGCTGCCGCCCTGCCTGACGCCCAGTTTTATGGCGTTGTGGCGGTGCTGCTGCTGGCCACGCTCGGCGCGCTTTATTTTGGGCTTCGGGCCCTGACCCACGCACGCTGGATCGCCGACCTGCCCACCTCGCGCATCGCCAGTGCGGCGCAGGGGTATCTCGAACTTGAAGGCAACGCCGACCTGCTGCCCGGCCCACAGATCATCTCGCCGCTGAGCCACACCCCGTGCGCGTGGTGGTGGTTTCGTATCGAGAAGAAGGTGACGCGCTACCGCAACGGACGTCGCGAAACACGCTGGCAAACCCTTGATCACCGCCAATCGGACGAGCTGTTCCTACTACGCGACGGCAGCGGCGAGTGCATCGTCGACCCCGACGGCGCGCAGGTGATTCCCAGCCTCAAACGTCGTTGGACCGGCCCCAGTCGCCACCCCGGACCGCCACCGGCCAAGCGCCAGTGGCTGAGCTTCGGCAACTACCGCTTTACCGAACAGTTGCTGCAACTGGGCGACGCAGTCTGCGCGCTGGGTTACTTCCGCACCCAGCACGGCGTCCAGGACTTCGATGAACGCAGCGACGTGCGCCAGTTGCTGGCGAAATGGAAAGCCGACAAAGCCGGCCTGCTGCAACGCTTCGATGCCGACGGGGATGGCGAAATCAGCGTCGAGGAATGGCATTCCGCCCGGCAGGAAGCCCTGAAAACCGTGCGCCAGCAGCATGTCGAGCAGGCCGTCACGCCCGACTTCAACGTACTCGGCGCCCCACCCGACCGCCGTCCGTTTCTGCTCTCGGCCGTTCCGCAGGCGCAAATCCAGGGCCGCAAGCAGTGGCAGGGCTGGGGGCTGGCGGGGGTCAGCATTGCGCTGTTCACGGTATTGGCAACGCTGATTCAGACCCGTCTGGCGATGGCCTGAGGGCCACTTGAAATGACCCGGCGCGCACCGACATCAATTGATCAAACTTTGCGGCATTTCTTGGAGTCTCCCCATGCGGTCTGACGTGCTTCCTCCCGCCCTGCCGGCCTTTGACACGCTGGACCCCGCTGCCGCCCTCGCCCACCTGAAAGCCACGCTGGAATCCCAGCGCACCCGCGTCAAGGCCCTGAGCGAGCATCGCAACCCGACGTGGGAAACCTTGGTGGAACCCTTGGACGACGTCAGCGACGCGCTGTCCAACGCCTGGGGGCCAATCAGCCACCTGTTCAGCGTCACCAGCACGCCGGAATGGCGCGCGGCGCATGACGAAGGCCAGCCACTGATCACCGACTTCTGGCTGGAACTGTCGCAGTCTGAGGCGCTGTGCGAGGCCTACAAAGCCATCGCCGCGCGTGAGGACTTCGCCGCCCTGTCGCCCACCCGGCAGAAGATCGTCAACGACGCGCTGCGCGACTTCACCCTGTCGGGCATTGGCCTGCCTGCCGACGACAAGGCGCGCTACAAGGCCCTGTCGATGGCGCTGTCCGAAAAGGCCTCGAAGTTTGAAAGCCAGTTGATGGACGCCGTCGAGGCTTACGGCTTGCACATCACCGACGCTCAGCGGCTCACCGGCATGCCTGAGTCGGCGCAGCAGCGGGCCCGTGCCAAGGCCAAAGCGAAAAACCTCGACGGCTGGTGGATCGGGCTCGACTTTCCGTCGTTTGACGCGGTCATCACCTACGTCGACGACCGCGATCTGCGCGAGACGCTGTACACCGCGTGGGTGACCCGTGCCTCGGACCAGGGCCCGCTGGCCGGCAAGTTCGACAACGGCCCACTGATGCTGGAGATCTTGAAGCTGCGCCAGCAAAAGGCCGAATTGCTGGGCTTTGCACACCCGGCGGCGCTGTCGCTGGAGACCAAGATGGCCGAGTCGGTCGAGCAGGTCGAGGCCTTTTTGCTCGATCTTGCGCAGCGTGCCAGGCCGCGTGCGCAGGCCGAGTGGGACGCGCTGCAAGCCTTCGCCCGCGAACTCGGCGGCCCCGAAACCCTGATGCCGTGGGACGCCGCCTACTACGGCGAAAAGCTCAAGGACCGCGAACTGGGGCTGTCGGACGAAGTGCTCAAGCCCTATTTCCCGGTCACGCAGGTGATCCAGGGCTTGTTCGACCTCGTCGAGTCGCTCTACGGCGTGCGTATCGAGCCGATTGCCGGCATCAGCACCTGGCATGCGGATGTGACCACCTACGCCGTGCGCCACGCCAACGGTGAAATCACCGGATTGTTCTATCTGGACCCCTACGCCCGCGACCAGAAGCGGGGCGGCGCATGGATGGACGAATGCCTGGGCCGCCACCGCCGCGACCACGACCTGCAGGTGCCGGTGGCGTATCTGGTGTGCAACTTCACGCCGCCGCATGGCGACGAGCCGGGGCTGCTCACCCACGACGAAGTCACGACCCTGTTCCACGAGTTCGGCCACGGCCTGCATCACCTGTTGACGCAGGTGGACGAGGCCGGCGCTGCGGGCATTCGCGGCGTCGAGTGGGATGCGGTCGAACTGCCCAGCCAGTTCATGGAGAACTGGTGCTATCACCCCGAGACGCTGAAGCGCTTTGCGCGGCATTACCAGACCGGCGAGCCATTGCCGGAGGCGCTGATCGACCAACTGACGCGCGCCCGCACCTGGCAAAGCGGCCTGTCGACCGTGCGCCAGGTCGAGTTCGCGCTGTTTGATTTGCGCCTGCACCGCGACCCGCCGGCCGACACGGCGGGGGTGCTGGCGCTGCTGGAGCAGGTGCGCGACGAGGTCGCCGTGACCCGCCCGCCCGCGTTCAACCGCATGCCGTGGAGCTTCAGCCATATCTTCGCCGGCGGTTACGCGGCCGGCTACTACAGCTACAAGTGGGCCGAAGTGCTATCGGCCGACGCCTTCGCGGCCTTCGAAGAGAGCGACTTCGATCCGCAAACCGGACAGCGCTTTCGCGACGCCATTCTGGCGCGTGGCGGCTCGGCGCCGGCGATTGACCTGTTCACCGAATTTCGCGGCCGCGCGCCCGAGCCTGATGCGTTGCTGCGGCATTCGGGGCTGCTGGCTGCCTGAACTGACGCGCTGACTTTTTCGCTGCGTATACTCGGACGCAATGAAAAAAGCCTTGTCAGCGCTACTCCTGCTGACCGGACTGGCAGGTCTGGTCGGCGGCCTATGGGCCGAGACCCCGCCTGAGGACCACGCCGCGCTGATCCGCGTCGAGGGCGCCATCGGCCCCGCCACCAGCCAATACTTCGAGCGCGCGCGGCAGCAGGCGCTGGACGACGGCGCGCAGTTGATCATTGTCCAGATCGACACGCCGGGCGGCCTTGCCGAGGCGATGCGCGACATGATCAAGGGCATTCTCGACACGCCGGTGCCGGTGGTGGGCTGGGTCGGCCCCAGCGGCGCCCGCGCCGCGAGCGCCGGCACTTACCTGATGTACGCCGCCCACGTCGCGGCGATGGCGCCCGGCACCAACCTGGGGTCGGCCACCCCGGTGCCGGTCGGCGGCACCATGCCGGTGCCGAAAACCCCGGCGGGTGAGGCCAAGGACCGACTCGAAGACGCAGCTGAAGACGACGAGGCCGACGCCGACGAGACGCCCCCCGAAGCCGAAGACACGCCCGAGAGCGGCGACGCGATGACCAACAAGGTGCTCAACGACGCCATCGCCTACATCCGCGAGCTGGCCGAACTGCGGGGTCGCAACGCCGACTGGGCCGAGGACGCAGTACGCACCGGCGCCAACATTGGCGCCAGCGAAGCGGTCGAGCTCAATGTCATTGACCTGCAGGCCGCTAGCGTCGAGGCGCTGATGCAGGCGCTGGACGGCCGCGAGGTCACCGTCGATGACGAAGAAACCGTGACCTTGGCCACCGCAGCGCTGCCGGTCATCGCCATCGAGCCCGACTGGCGCGACCGGCTGCTGTCGACGCTGACCAACCCCACCGTGGCCTACCTGCTGATGATGGCCGGTATCTACGGCTTGTTGCTGGAGGGCTACAGCCCCGGCGCGATTCTGCCCGGCACGGTGGGTGCAATCTGCCTGCTGCTGGCGCTCTTTGCTTTTCAGATGCTGCCGGTCAGCTACACCGGCCTGGCGCTGATCGCGCTGGGGCTGGCGTTGATGATCGGCGAGCTGTTCGCGCCCAGTTTTGGCGTGCTCGGCCTCGGCGGCCTGGTGGCATTCGTGCTCGGCTCGATCTTCCTGATGGACACCGACGTGCCCGGCTACGGCCTCAACCTGTCGTTGGTCGCCGGCATTGCCATCGCCATGGGCGGCCTGCTGGCGGCCACCCTGTATCTGCTGTGGGGCGCGCGCAAGACTCGGGTCAGCGCCGGCCTGTCGGTGTCGGAGGGCGCCCGGTTGCGGGTGCTCGAATCGGAAGGCCCGCAAACCTGGGGCATGATCGATGGCGAGCGCTGGCAACTGCGCGCCGACGTCCCGCTGGCACCCGGCAGTGAGGCCCGGGTGCTGCACTGTGACGGCCTCACCCTGACCGTTGAACCCATTTCCGCGAACAAGGAGCGCTAATCATGCTCACCACCCTGCTGCCCGTCGTGCTGGTCGTTGTTTTCATCCTGTTTTCGGCCTTCAAGGTGCTCAACGAATACGAGCGCGCCGTGGTGCTGACCCTGGGGCGCTACACCGCCACCAAGGGGCCAGGCCTGATCATCATCATTCCCGGCATTCAAAAAATGTTGAAGGTCGACATGCGCACGGTGGTGATGGACGTGCCGCCACAGGACGTGATTTCGCGCGACAACGTATCGGTCAACGTCAATGCAGTGGTGTATTTCCGCGTGGTGGACGCGGCCAAAGCCAAGCTGCAGGTCGAGCACTATTACGAGGCCATAAGCCAGGTGGCGCAGACCACCATGCGCTCGGTGCTGGGCCGGCGCGAGCTGGACGAAATGCTCACCGAGCGCAGCAAGCTCAGTACCGACATCCAGGAGATTCTCGACGAGGCCACCAACCCCTGGGGCGTGAAGATCACCAATGTCGAACTCAAGCACGTCGATCTGCAGGAATCGATGATTCGCGCCATGGCCCGCCAGGCAGAAGCCGAGCGCTCACGGCGCGCCAAGGTCATTCACGCCGAGGGTGAAATGCAGGCCTCCGAAAAGCTGCGTGAGGCGGCCGCCATGCTCTCGCAGGAGCCGCAGGCCATGCAGTTGCGCTACATGCAAACCTTGATCGACATTGCCGGCGACAAGAACTCGACCATTGTCTTCCCACTGCCGATGGACCTCATCACTCCCTTCCTCAAAACCCTGCAGGGGGCTAGGCAAAACGATGAGGGAGCTACCCCACCAAACACTGATCAAGGCTAGCGGGTCAACTCAGCCAATCCTCAGTCGGCTGAACCTTAGCCGGCAGCGACCAGGGTCATAACTCACGGAAAACTTATGGCATTATTGGCCACATGAAAGCACTGAAAAGTTCTCTCGCCGAAAAAGTTCTGGCTGATGAGTCAGCCAGAAACGACTTGCGCAAGTTCCTTCAGATGAAATCCAACCACTTGGATTCTCATCAGAATCAGAGCGCCTTTATCACGATCACTGCTGACGGTAGGAGTCGAAAGTACAGACCGATGGTGGTTGCCAAGGCCAGCTAAAGGCCATGAATCTGGCGCTGCCAGCACTCGTGGTGTTCGTTGTGTTGCTACCGGGCTTCATCGCTCGATCACGAGCTCGGCGAGTTGAGCGATCCTCGCTCGATTACTCCCCCTTCGGACAGACCGTCGCCGAAGCTGTGCTGTGGACTCTCGTCCTACACTTCCTCTGGGTCCACGTGACGTATTGTCTGACTTCTCAGGAGGCAAGCCTCGGAATAGTGCTAGCACTACTGTCTTCAGACGCTTCCATTCAGACGAAAGCGTTGGACACCGTGGCGAATCAGGCAGGGCCGGTAATACTGTACTTCACGACCCTGCTTGTATTTTCGTGGCTGGCCCCACTTGCGCTCCGCGAACTCGTGACTTGGGGACGACTTGATCGAGCCACCTCCAAGCTGAGCAGTCTCCTGCGTTTCTCAGCAGCACCTTGGTATTACTTGCTCAGCGGGGCCGACTTCAAACGAGCCGAACAGCCAGACCTCATCTCCATCAGCGCCATTGTCGATCTTTCTGGCGCGCCATGGCTCTATACAGGTGTATTAGATGAATACTTCCTTGACCAAGAGGGCGAGCTTGACCGGCTAGTACTTCGCGAAGTTATGCGGCGTCCTCTGAGCCGCGATAAATGCCCTGAAGATGTAGAAAATGTAGCGAGATTCTATCGCGTGGACGGCGACTGCTTCGTGCTTCGTTACCGGGAAGCCATCACGCTCAACGTTCGCTACATAAAGCTCACCGACGAAAGTGAAACATGAAGATCGCCACCTGGAACGTCAACAGCCTGCGCGTGCGGCTGCCGCACCTGCTCGACTGGCTGGCCACCGAGCAACCCGATGTGGTTGGCCTGCAGGAGCTCAAGTGCACCGAGGACCAGTTTCCGTTTGCCGAACTGGCTGCTGCGGGCTACCAGGCGGCGGTCAACGGCCAGAAAACCTACAACGGCGTGGCCCTGCTGGCGCGCGAGATGCCGCAGGATGTGACGTACGACATCCCCGGCTTCGAGGACGAGCAGAAGCGCGTCATCAGCGGCACGGTCAACGGCGTGCGCATCGTCAATGCATACGTCGTCAACGGCCAGGCGGTCGACAGCGAGAAGTACGCCTACAAGCTGCGGTTTCTGGCGGCCTTTCGCGACTTTCTCGCAGCCGAGCATGCCGCCCACTCGCAGATGGTGGTGATGGGCGATTTCAATATCGCGCCTACGCCTGAAGACACCCACGACCCGGCGCAGTGGGAGGGCAAGATTCTCTGCTCGCCGCCTGAGCGCGCCGCGCTCAAGGCCATCACCGATTTGGCGCTCGCCGACAGTTTCGAGCTGGCCGCCGAACCCGAGGGCCGCTTCACCTGGTGGGACTACCGACAAGCCGGCTTCCGCCGCGACCTGGGCCTGCGCATCGACCATCTGCTGGTCAGCCCTGCGGCCGCCGCGCGGCTCACCGGTTGGCGGGTCGACAAGGCGCCGCGCAAACTCGAGCGCCCGTCAGATCACGCGCCGGTGATCATCACGCTGGACTGACGTCGTCTGCCAGCCGTACGATCTGCCGATAACAAACTGTGATGTCATCCCTTGACTGGCTGGAGCAAGGACCCATCGTTTCGACATGACTGCCGCGCGCCGCAATGATTTTGATGTGACCGACACCGTCTGCGTGGCGGACCCGCGCGCGGTAGAGGCGGCGGTGCTGGCCATCCTGCGCGGCATGGACCCGAGCGCAAATCTGGCCCCCGTGAAAGCCGGCTTCCGCCTTTTCACCCAGCTTTTCACCGGCAGACTGCCCGGCTACGTGGGCTGCGACACGCCGTATCACGACGCCCGCCATTCGCTGGACGGCGCCCTGGCCTTCGCCCGGCTGATCAGTGCGCACGACGGTGCCGTGGCGCCTGGGCAGCGGCTGGGCGTTGATCGGGCCGTTCTTGGCGTCGTTATCGCGCTGTTTCACGACGCCGGCTATGTGCGCCACATGTCGGATACCGCCGACAACGGCGCGGTCTACACCCTGACCCATGTCACCCGTGGTGCGGCGTTTCTGCGGGAGCACCTGCCGCTGCTGGGGTTGGGCCCACAGGCCGAGTTGGCGGCCAAACTCATCCACTTCACCGGTTTCGAGATTCCACTCGACACTCTTGAGGTGCCGACCGAGGCTGACCGGGTGCTGGGCCACATGCTCGGCACCGCCGATCTCATGTCACAGACCGCTGACCGCTGCTATCTCGAAAAATGCCGCGATTTTCTGTTTCCGGAATTTGTGGCCTGCGGCCTTGCCGGTCCCGCAGCGCCCGGCAGCACCGCGTGCGATCACCCTGACGCGATGGCGCTGCTGGCGACCACCGAGCCGTTCAACGAAACCATGCGCCGCACACGACTCGACGGCGAATTTGGCTCGGTTCATCGCTATTTTGCCGACGGCTTCGGTGGCCGTAACCGCTATCGTGAAGCCATCGACGACAACCTGGCGCGCGCCGAGCTCGCACTGAAGGCCGAAGACCCGTGCACGGTGCTCACCCGGCGCCCCAAGGCCTTCACTCGCGAGCCACTGAAGCAGCTGCTGCGCCAGACGGTCTCGTAACTGGGGCTGCAGCCCGCCCGGTCAAAAAGCGAAACATCACAGGGTTTTGGCCACCCAGCGCTTGGACTTGGTGTCGATGTAACGCACGGTCGTCTTCTTGAAGTTGAGGTCGACGAACAACTTGCACAGCCATTCGCCGTTGCGCCACGCCATCATCACGCTGCTGTTGTTCGAATAGTGCAGCTCGAACTGGCCCTGGAACGCCGGATATTGGTTGCGAAAGCGCATCAGCTCCAGCAGGCGACGCACCACCGGTCGCTGTACGTGGGTGGCCACGTCTTCGAGCGTCAGCCAGTGGCGGTTGATGTCGCGCAGCTCTCCGGTCTTGTCCATCAACTCATGATCGTTCGACAGCGCCAGCAAGCCTGAGTAGTAGACCTGCGGCACGCCAGGGGCAAAGAACTGGATGGCACGCGCGGCGATGTAGGCGTCGTCATTGCCCTTGAGCGCATCGTAAAACGTGCAGGTGAGCTGATAGATCGCGCCGACGCTGTGCACGTTGGCGGCCGAGCGCCGCAGGATGGGGTCGGCCGAGCGCTCGCTGACGTTGTCGACCATGGCCTGAATCTTGTCCTGCGGCAGCACGCCCTCGACGTCCGGAATACAGATGCCGTCGTGGGTGTCGAGCACCGTGACCTGCTCGCGCGGACAGGTGCGCAACCACTGCTTGAGGTAGACGCTGTTGGCGTCGAGCAGGGTGTAGATCAGCAGCGGCGGCAGGGCGAATGCATAAGGCCGCATACCGCGTTTGGCGATGGCGTACTGGTAGCTGGAATGGTCGTGCACTTCGGGCAGAATCTCGGCGCCACACTCGGCGGCGATGCCGTTGGCCCAGTCGAGAATCTCGTAAACATCGGGCTCGACCAGGAAGCAGCTGGTGCCAATTTTCTTGGTGGTGTAGCCAAACGCATCCAGCCGGAACAACTTGACGCCGCGCGCCGCCAGAAAGCGGATGTAGCGCTCCATCAGCGCGTAGCTTTTTTCGTTGGCGAAGTTCAGGTCGATCTGCTTCTCGGTAAACGTGCACCACACCCGTCCCTTGCTGCCGTCGGCAAAGGTGATCTCGCGAAACGGCTCTTTCTCTTTGCGGATGTGAATCTTGGCCAGATCGTCAGGGGTGATTTCACCCATCTCGTCAACGTCAACGAACAGGTCGGCAAACTCGCTTTTCTTGCCGTGCAGCAGGTAATCCTTGAACTCGACCGACTCGTCCGAGATGTGGTTGACCGTCAGGTCCAGACACAGGTCATAGCGCCTGGCAATGCGCTCGACGTCGTCCCAGGTGCCGTAGGCGGGGTCGACCTCTTCGTGGGTCAACGGCGAGAAGCCGCCGTCGGCGTTCGAGGGGTACAACGGCAGAATGTGCACACCCCCCACCGCGCCGTCGAAGTGCTCATCCATGGCGGTGTACAGGTCGGCAAGGTTGTTGCCGATGCGATTCGGGTAGGCGATCAGCTGGATCTGGTTGTTGAGGGCCATCGGGTAAGCGGTTCGTGGGCAAAAGGACGCAAGAGCCTCGCAGCCCGGCCGACGAATCGCAAGCCTTTGGCGGCGGCATACTGCGCCATGGTCGACACTTCCGGCGCCCGTCGCATCCCCTTCATCACCTTGCCCAACTGGATCAAGGCGGCAGCGGCCTGTTGCATAAATCTACAAGGGTTGCTCGATGAGCTGGACATCGTCGTCGACCTGCATCGGCTGGAGCAGGCCACGGTCGAAGAAGCCCAACTGGCCCGCGTGATGGCCGAGTGCGTGCGTCGCGCCAAAGGCCGGCACTTCCCGTTCGTGCTGGGCGATACCTACGCGTTCGAATATCTGGCTGATCTTGAAACCTTCATCACCACCAGCCCGACCCTGCGCGAGGCCACTGTGGTGTTCGACTGGGTGCAGGCACTGATCAACCCCAATATCGTCGTGCGCCTCACCGAGTCCGGCCGCGAGGCGCGGCTGGTGCTGCAGCCGCGGGCGACCGGCTCATCCGAAGACCCGCCGTGGTTTGCCGAGGCGCTGTTTGCCTCTGTATTCCGCTTTGGCCGCCTGCTGATGCCGCCACCCAGCGATTTTCTGCGGCTGGAGATGTGCTGCCCGGCGCCGCCTTACGCCGACGCCAGCCGCGCCTTTTACGGCGTCGAGGTGCTCTTCGGCGCCGACGAAGATGCGGCGGTGTTCAGTCGCCACCTGCTTGATGAGCCGCTGGGCGGCAACTTTCCCAGCCTGCACACCCAGGCGCGCGACCGGGTTGAGCAACAGTTGCAGCGCGTACTGCCGCAGGAAGCCCTGGTCGATCGCATAGAGCGCGTGCTGCAACGCAAGCCTGCCCTGCTGGGGCTGGGTGCCGACGCCACGGCCGACGAATTGGGGCTGCACCTGCGCACGATGCAGCGAAGACTGGCCGCGCTGGACACACGGTTCGACGTGATTCAGACCCGCATCCGTTACCAACGGGCCTGCGAGGCCCTCGCTCATCCGCAACGTTCGCTGGACGACATCAGCACTGCGCTGGGCTTTTCAGACCGGCGCAGTTTCACCCGCGCCTTCACCCGTTGGAGCGGCATGACGCCGAGTGCCTGGCGCCAACGCGCACTGTCGCGATAGGTTCCCTAGGGTCGCGACACGTCATCGACGCGGTCGCAGGCACCGCCTAGCATCCACCCATTACTAGCTTGGTTTGGAGTCTGCTCATGGACGGTCTACACGCGCCCGCATCGTTGGCCCTCGGCATCGTGCCGCGCAAGGCACCGGCGCTCGATATCGCGTCCATCCCGCGCTTCTGGTTCGACAACGACCCGTTCAAAACGCGCTTTTTCGACGCGCTGTCACTGCTGTTTCCCGAAGGTGAAAAATTCTTCATCGCCTGCGTGCGCGACTACCGCGCCAACATCACCGATCCCGAGTTGCAGCAACAGGTCAAGGATTTCATCTATCAGGAAGGCCAGCACGGCGCGCTGCACACCGCCTTCAATGACCGCTTGAAGGCGCAGGGCGTGCAAGTTGACCGCATCCTCGCCAAACAGCGGACCATCATGTTCGACGGCTTTCGCGGCAAGCTGCCCAAGCGCTACACCCTAGGCCAGACGGCCGCCGCCGAGCACATCACGGCGATCATGGCGCACCGCTTTACCCACAGCGACGTTTTTGCCAGCGCCCATCCCGTGGCCCGGGCACTGTTCGCCTGGCACGCGGTGGAAGAAATCGAGCACAAGGCCGTGGCCTTCGACGTGCTGCGTACCGTGGCCAAGGGCAACTGGTTGATCCGCGCCGGCTCAATGTTGCAGGTGTCGGTCACCTTCCCGCTGCACGTGGTCCTGCTGATGAACCACCTGCTCAAGCTCGACGGCGTACTGCCCAACCCGCAGGTCTGGAAAGACGGCCGCCGGTGGTTACTGGGCGCCGAGGGCCTGCTGCGGCCGATGCTGCGCGACTACCTGGACTACTACCGCTTCGGCTTCCACCCCAACAACCATGGGAACCTCGCCAAGATTCAGCGCTGGCGCGAGGAATTCGCCGAGCATGGGGATGCGCGGTTGGCGACCGATCGAACCTTGCACGGCTAAACCGGCCCACCGGTCGGTGATCCCATAGGTCATCGGCCAGGATTGACGGCACGCGTCGGCGGCGTAAAGTGAAGCCACATGCATCGGCCACGGGTGCGTCATGCCGAACTCGCGCTTACCGCCGTTCGATGAGAGTCCTCCGCGACCCGAGGCGCCCCGCAGCGTCTACCGCGCGCACGGCTATATCGGGCAATCCGGCAGGGTCGTGCGCCCTCTGCCCGCATTTGCCGCAGACGCCGAGGCGCTGATCGCGCTGTATCGGTGGATCCTCCTGTGCCGGCACTTCGACACCCGTGCCGTTGCTCTGCAACGCACCGGCCAGCTCGGCACCTATGCCGCCGCCACCGGGCAGGAAGCGGTCCCGGTGGGCGTGGCGCACGCCATGATCGACGCCGACGTACTGATCCCCACCTATCGTGAGGCCATTGCCCAGGTAATGCGCGGCGCGCGGTTCGACGACATCCTGCGCTACTGGGGCGGCGACGAGCGCGGCGCCGACTATGCCGCCACGCCGGCGCGGCATGATTTTCCCCCCGCAGTCCCCATCGCCAGCCAGGTTCCGCACGCCGCCGGGGTGGCATTCGCCCTGAAGCACGGTCACCGCAACGGCGCCGCCGTGTGTTTCATCGGCGACGGCGGCACCTCGAAAGGCGATTTCCACGAGGGAATCAACCTGGCCGGTGCCTGGCAGCTGCCGCTGGTGGTGGTCATTGTCAACAACCAGTGGGCGATTTCGGTGCCGCGACGCGCACAGACGGCAGCGGAAACCCTCGCTCACAAGGCCCTGGCGGCCGGCATCCAGGGCGTTCAGGTCGATGGTAACGACGTCGTTGCCGTTCGCGAGGTGCTCGATCACGCATTGCGCGCCGCCCGCACCAGCCATGCGCCCTGCGTCATCGAAGCGCTGACCTACCGCCTCTGCGACCACACGACCGCCGATGACGCCTCTCGCTACCGCAGCGACGCGGAACTGAGGGAGGCGCGCAAGCATGATCCCGTCGCACGACTGCGGACCCACCTGCAGCATCAGGGTCTGCTTGACGCCTCCGCCGAGCGGGCCCTGGAGGCCGATTGCGAGGCGACGATCACCCACGCGGTCGACGCCTATTTGGCCACGCCATCGCGTTCCACCGCGTCGATCTTCGAGCACCTGTACGCCGAGCTGCCCGCTGAGCTGGTCCGTCAGCAGGCCCGCCTGGCCGAGACCGACCATGGCCCGTAAATCATCCGGAAGCCCTCGTTTCGACGATACGCACACTGTGGTCGAAGCGGTGAATCTGGCCCTCGCCCGCGCGCTGGATGATGACCCGCAGGTGGTGGTGTTCGGTGAGGACGTCGGTGTCAACGGCGGCGTCTTCCGCGCCACGCTGGATCTGCAGACTCGTTTCGGTCCAACCCGCGTGCTCGATACGCCACTGGCCGAGGCACTGATTGCCGGCATGGCGGTGGGTATGGCCGCGCAAGGTCTGCGGCCGGTGGCCGAAATCCAGTTCGCCGGCTTTGCCTATGCGTGCATCGACCAGATGCTCAACCATGCCGCAAGGCTGCGCTACCGCACCCGCGGCCGGCTGAGTTGCCCGATGGTGCTGCGCACCATCTGCGGCGGCGGCATCCACGCCCCTGAACACCACAGCGAAAGCCCCGAGGCGATGTTCGCCCACATCCCGGGTCTGCGGGTGGTGGTGCCGTCTACCCCGGCGCGCGCCTATGGGCTGCTGCTGGCCGCCATCCGCGATCCCGACCCGGTGGTGTTCCTCGAGCCCACCCGCATCTATCGTCTGTTCAGACAGGCGGTGAAAGATGACGGCACATCACTGCCGCTGGACACGTGTTTCGTCGAGCGCGAAGGCGACGACCTGACGCTGGTGAGCTGGGGTGCAGCTCTGGTCGAAGTGCGGGCGGCAGCCGAGGCCCTTGCCCAGCAGGGGATCGAGTCCACAGTGATCGACGTGGCCACGCTCAAGCCGCTGGACATGGCAACGATTGTCGATTCGGTCGGGCACACCGGTCGTTGCCTGATCGTCCACGAGGCGCCGCTGTCGGGCGGCGTGGGGGCCGAGATTGCCGCGCAGATTGGCGAACACGCGCTGCTGCACCTGCTGGCACCGGTGACGCGCGTCACCGGCCACGACACGCCAATGCCGCTGGCCAGACTGGAGCACGCCTACCTGCCCAGTGCGATGCGCATTGAACAGGCCGCCCACGCGTTGTTGCGGTTCGAATAAGCCTCGGAGAGAACACCACGATGGTCATCTTCAAGCTGCCGGATCTCGGCGAAGGTCTCGCCGAAGCCGAAATTCGCGAGTGGCTGATTCAGGCCGGCGACACCGTCAAGGCAGACCAGCCGCTACTCACGGTGGAAACCGACAAGGCCGTGGTCGAGATCCCCAGCCCGCAAGCCGGCACCGTCAAAATGCTGCTCGCCAAGGCGGGCGATATCGTGCCCACCGGCGGGCCACTGCTGCGCTTCTAAGGCACCGACGCCGACCCCGCACCGGCCGGGGAACCGCGCAAGGACCGCGGCGGCGTGGTTGGTGACATCCCGCAGGGTCAGGCCCTGATGCGTGACCGGGTCGGCGGCGCGGCCTCGGTCAAGGCCACTCCGGCGGTGCGCGCACTGGCCCGCAAGAAGGACCTCGATCTGGTCATCGTCACGCCCACCGGTCCCGGGGGGAGCGTCACCGCACGCGACGTCGAGCGGGCGGCGAAGGTACTTGCCGAGGCCGGCCCGCTGGAGCCGCTGCGCGGCGTGCGCCGCGCCATGGCCCAGAGCATGACCCGCGCGCACACCGAGGTGGCCGACGTCACGATTTTCGATGACGCGGACATCCACGACTGGTCACAAGGTAACGACATCACCCTGCGTCTGATCCGTGCGATTGCCGTCGGCTGCACCGCGATGCCGATGCTCAACGCCTGGTATGACCCCCACGTGATCGGCCGCCGCGTGTTGCCGCGCATTGATCTGGGCATCGCGGTGGAAACGGATGAGGGGCTGTTCGTCCCGGTGCTGCGCGACATCGCTCAGCGTTCACCCGCCGATCTGCGCCGCGGCACGGATGCCCTCAAGCGCGACGTGCGGGCGCGGAGCATTCCGGCCGAGGAGCTGCGCGGCCATACCTTCACGCTGTCGAATTTCGGACGCTTCGGTGGCAAGTACGCCAATCCGCTGGTGGTGCCTCCGGCGGTGGCGATCCTCGGCGCCGGCCGGGTTCACGAGGCGGTGGTCGCCCACAAGGGCAGGCCGGCGGTGCGGACCCGGCTGCCACTATCGCTGACCTTTGACCATCGTGCCGCCACCGGCGCAGAGGCCAGCGCCTGCCTCATGGCGATGATCGAAGACCTTGAGCGGGCCCGGTGAACCCGCCCGCTCTATTGCTTGGCCAGAAGTTCACGCAGATGACCATCGATCTGCGGCACATAGCCGGGGTCGGCGCCGAGCAGCGCAAAGTGCCCGTCGACACTCTTGATCACCCGCAGCTCGCTGCCCTTGATGAGCTTTTGCTCGCGCCTGCAGTCGGCGGGCGGGAAGAACATGTCGGTGTCGATGGGCATGACGAAGGTCTTGGCCGTGATGCGCTTCAGCGCCGCCTTCAGGTCGCCGCCGGTGTGGCGGGTCACGTCGGCATGACGCCATTTCCAGGCCATGCACAGCAGATCATTCGGGTCCATCAGGCCGAAATAGCCGCCCATGAAGCTGTCGATGAAATCCTGCGCCGAGACCATGCCCAGCGCCTCGAACCGGCGCTGCTGATAGAACTCGGTGCTCCAGCCCATCACGCCCCAGATGCGCGCGTGGCGCTTCAGGCCTTCAGCCACATCCGTGCCGTTGGCATAGCGCCCGCCCTTGAAAGCCGGGTCTGAGGTGATGGCCTCACACAACGACTGGTTGTAGAGCACGTCGTGGTCGGTGATTTTTGCCGTGCCGGCGATGGGCGCGGCGCGTTCGACCATGTCGGGATAGCGCACCGCCCACTCGTAGGTCTGCTGGGCGCCCATTGAGCCGCCCATCACCAGGGCCAGCCTCTCGATGCCGAACTTTTCGGTCAGCAGTTGGTGCTGGGCGCGCACGTCATCGCCAATCGTCACCTTTGGAAAGTCGGCGCCATTGGCCGGATACGCGGCGTTGTGCGGCGAGGTCGACAGGCCATTGCCGATCTGATTGACGATGATGATGAAGTACTTCGCCGGGTCCAGGGCGCGGCCCGCGCCCACATACGCCTGCTCCATGATCTTGCTGGTGCCGGAGTACCAGGTGGTGATCAGCACCGCATTGCTCTTGGCCTTGTTGAGCTTGCCGAAGGTGGCATAGGCCAGGTGGCAGTCCCGCAGCGCGCCGCCTTCTTCCAAGGTCAGCGTGCCGATGTTGTGGGTCTCGTACGGGCCGTGCAGGTCCTGGTTGTAGTACGGGTACGACATGGAAGCTCCTCGGGTCGCAGACCGCTCGTCGGCGACTGCTGGGTTTTAGAGTGGCTGCACGCTATCGCCCTCGCCCACTGCCCCGCGACTACTCGGACAGGTGGCCCGCGGGACCGGGTTTGAAATCGGGCTTGAGGTCGGCGTCGAGCACTGCGCGTTCGTCGAACACGAAGCAGCCACCTTGATAGTGCGCCTGCCCCACGGCCTCGAAATATTTGAGGATGCCGCCGTCGAGTTGGTAGACATGCGCCAGCCCCTGCTCGCGCATCAGCAGCGCGGCTTTTTCGCAGCGAATGCCGCCGGTGCAATAACTGACCACTGTGGTGTCGCGCAGCGCGTTCAGGTGACCGGTGAGCTGCTGGGGGAACTCGGTGAACTTGGTCAATCGCCAATCAATTGCGCCTTCAAACGCGCCGTGATCCACCTCGAAGGCATTGCGGGTGTCCAGTAGCGTCACCGGGCGCCCGGCATCGTCGTGGCCGGCATCCAGCCAGCGCGCCAGGGTGCGCGCGTCCACCGCAGGCGCACGTTCACCTTCGGGGCGAATGGTGGGGTGGTCCATGCGAATGATCTCGCGCTTGATCTTCACCTTGAGCCGCCGGAACGGCGGGGCCGCTGAAACGCTTTCCTTGACCTCGATGCCGGCAAAGCGGGTGTCCGCCGTCAGCACCGTCAGCCACGCGCGCACGGCGGCGGGGTCACCGGCGAGGGACAGGTTGATGCCTTCGTTCGCCAGCAGCACGGTGCCTTTGAGGCCACGCGCGACGGCGGCGTCACGAAGCTGTTCGCGCAAGGTCGGCAGATCGGTCAAGGTGACGAAGCGGTAGGCGGCGATGTTGAGGATGGGGTCGGCCATCAGGCTGCGACCAGACATTCCACCGGGGCTTCTGGAAAGGCGTTGACCAATCTCTGGTCAAGCGTCAGCAACGCAAGGCTGTGGTGGCGGGCGAGATCAATCAGGTATGCGTCGGTGGTCTGGCGCGGCCCGCTCAGCGCATCAAGGTTGCTGTCCAGCAGGCTGGGGTGGTCGCCGACAAACCGATGCTGTTCATCGGCACACAGCCGCGACAACGCGACAAGTGCCTGCGCGGGCGACAACGTGTAGCTGAACACGCCCGGGGTCGATGAGATGCGGACAAACCCCAGTTGCGAGATCGGGCACGTCGCCCACACCGGCGCCGAGCGACCGCTGAGGCGCTTAACGACCGACTCGTGCGCTTCGTGCTGATCCCAGCCCAGTGCCAGCAGAACATTGACGTCGAGCAAAACGGCTTTGGCCTTCACAGCGCGCCTTCGTCATCAATTGCCCGCTGAACCGTCTCGGTGGTGGTTCGGGTTCCTGCAACCGGAGACGCAAGCACCGTAAAACGCCCACTGCGCCGCTGCGGCGGAGCTTGCGCTGCAGGGACCTCGGAGGCCTGTGCGACCACCCGGCCAAGCAGGTGTGACAGCGAAACCCCTTCACGCTGAGCGCGCCGCCGCAGCCGCTGGTGCAGTTGGTCATCAAGTTCGATGGTGGTGCGCATTTTGATTCTCCGCATCAGTGATGTGGTGAATCATAGCAATGACCGCACGCCGCCCGGCTACTCCGACAGATAGGTGTAGCCGCTCAAACCGGCTTCCAGCTCGGCCAGCAGGCTGGCGCGCTGGCCGACGGGGATGTCGCTGGCGGCGAATTTGCGGCGATAGCTCTGCGCCAGCTGTTCGGGCGCCAGGTGCACGTAGCGCAGCAGTTCATCGGTGCGGTCGCCGTGTTCGGCGCCTTCCAGCTTCCAGCCCTGTGGCGCGGCGGCGTCGAGCACCACGTTGACGGCGTTGGTGTCGCCAAACAGGTTGTGCATGTCGCCGAGGATCTCCTGGTAGGCGCCGACCATGAAGAAGCCCAGCAGGTAGCGCTCGCCGCTGCGCAGCGGGTGCAGCGCCAGGGTGGGCATCACGCCTTCACGGTCCACGTAGGCGTCGAGTCGCCCGTCGGAGTCGCAGGTCAGATCGCACAGGCGGGTGCGCTGGGTCGGCGGTTCGTCGAGCCGGTGGATGGGCAGGATGGGAAACACCTGATCAATCGCCCAGGCGTCGGGCACGCTCTGGAACACCGAAAAGTTGCAGAAGTACTGCGCGCTGAGCCGCTCCTGGAGTTTCTCCAGCGCTTCGCGGTGGGCACGAATGCCGGGGTCGAGCTGCGGCATCAGCGCCCGCGCCACGGCCACTTGCGCCCGCTCAGCCCAGGCGCGGTCAGCGAGTGAAATGCGCCCGTCGGTGTACAGCGCGTGGGCCTCGCTGAGCAGGGTGTTCGACTCATACAGGCTCTCCAGCGGGCCGCGCTCGGTGAGCTCACCGAGCAGATCCTGAAACTCGACCAGTACCTGCGGCGCGTCCACGGCCAGCGGCGGCAAGGCGGCATCGCCCAGCACTTCGGCATCGACCACGTCGGCAATCAACACCGCGTGGTGCGCGGTGAGCGCACGGCCGGATTCGCTGATCAGGTCTGGCGCCGGCAGCCCGGCTTCTTCACAGACCGCCTGCACGGTGCGGACGATGGTGCGCGCGTACTCGCGCACCGAGTAGTTCATCGAGCAGTAGCTGCGCGAGCGCGTGCCTTCGTAATCCACACCGAGGCCGCCGCCGACGTCGAGCACTTCCACCGGCGCACCGAGGCGTTTCAGTTCCACGTAAAAGCGCGCCGCCTCGCGCAAACCGCGGGCAATGTCGGCCACGTTGGCCACCTGCGAACCCAGGTGAAAGTGAATCATCTTCACCACGTCCAGCCGACCGGCGGCGCGCAGCAGCTCGACCGCTTCGAGGATCTGCGGCGTGGCGAGGCCGAACTTGGCCTTCTCGCCGCCGGTGTTCTGCTGGGTGGATTCGCTGCTGGCCGCAAGCCGCACGCGCAGGCCGATCATCGGCGTCACGTCCAAGCGCTGACTTTCTTCGAGCACCAGCGGCAGTTCGCTGAGCTTTTCGACCACGATGTACACGCGGTGCCCCAGCTTGCTGCCGATCAGCGCGCGGCGGATGTAGGCGCGGTCTTTGTAGCCGTTGCAGACGATGATGCTGCCGGGCGGCGCCAGGCCGAGCACGGCGGCGAGTTCAGGCTTGGAGCCCGCCTCAATGCCCACCCGCGCGCCGCCGTGTTCGACGATGGCCTCGACCACCGACTCCTGCTGGTTGACCTTGATCGGATACACCGCTGTGTACTGCCCGCCGTAGCCGTAGTCGGCGATCACGCCCGCGAAGGCGTCGCAGAGCATGTCCACCCGGTCGCGCAGAATGTCGGTGAAGCGCACCAGCACGGGCAGATCCAGCCCTTCCTTCGGCAACTGCTGGGCCAGCCGGTACAGGTCAATGGTGGTGGCCGAGCGGTCGCGGAACGGACGCACCTGCACATGGCCCTCGGCGCCCACACCAAAGTAACCGTCGCCCCAATGGTCGAGGTTGTAACGCGCGGCAGCGTCAGCGGGGGTCCAGCCGGGGGTGGTCACGTGGGCAGTCACTTATGAAAAAAGACGAGCCGATATACTCGCGCCCTTATTTTACGGGGATGTGAGATGTCGCTCGACAACACCTGGGTTTCCGAAGCCATGGACGCCACCGGCACCGCCTTTGCCCTGAAAGGCGAGCGGGTGCACGAAGAGCAGACGCCGTACCAAAAGATCGAAATCTTCAAAACCGAGACCTTCGGTTACCTGATGACCATCGACGGCTGCACCATGGTCTCGACCCGCGACAACTTTCTCTATCACGAGATGATGAGCCACCCGGCGCTCAACTCTCATCCCTACCCCGAAACCGTGGTGATCGTCGGCGGCGGCGACTGCGGCACCTTGCGCGAAGTGCTGAAGCACACGGAAGTGAAATCGGCCACGCAAGTCGAGATCGACGAGCGCGTCACCCGGCTGTCGGAGCAGTACTTCCCCGAACTCTGCGACAAGAACGATGACCCGCGCGCCACGCTGTTTTTTGGCGACGGTATCCAGTGGATGAAGGACGTTGCCCCCGGCTCAGTGGACGTCATCATCATCGACTCCACCGACCCGGTCGGCCCCGCCGAAGGCCTGTTCGGGCTCAAGTTCTACCGCGACTGCATTAAGGCACTGAAGCCGGACGGCATGCTGGTGCAGCAATCCGAATCGCCCTTGTTGCACCTGACGCTGATCCAAGACATGCACGCCGCGATGAAGGAAGCCGGATTCGCCGAAACCACGCTGCTGCACTTCCCCCAAGTCATCTACCCCAGCGGCTGGTGGAGCGGCTCGATTGCGCTGAAAAAAGCGGGCGGCCTGATTGAACGCCTGGAGCATGCCGAATCGCTGGACACGCAGTACTACAACCGCGACATGCACCGCGCCTGTTTCGCGCTGCCTAACTTTGTGAAGAAGGCGCTGGCGGGCTGAGCCAGCCGTCTGACACGAGATAGACCAGTCCGGCCACCCCGGCGCCAAAAATCAGCAGGTTGGAATCCCAGCCGGCAAAGCCATAGTCCACGTGCCCGGACAGCCGCGCGTGCAGGCCGGCATGGACAACCAGAAAGGCCATGAAGACGCGCCGGCTCCAGATCCTGACGGCAAACTGGGGATGGAACAGCAGCCAGAGCAGGGCCACGAACAGCGGCACATGCGCAAGGGTGAATGCACGCGCCGCCACAGGCTCATCCAATCCGCGCAGTCCGTAGAGCAGCCGCCATTCGGCCGCAAGCGCGGCGTCGATTTCGTGGCTGGCCAGCAGGGCGAAGCCGAACAGAAACAGGGCGTGGCGCATCGGGGGATCTTCGGGTGGCGAGCACGCAGTCTCCGGTCGCCGTCAGCGCCCGGCAATAACCTCTGACGTCATCAGGCCCAGCACACCGACACCCGTCTTGGACCGCGATACGGCAAGCGGCCGTGACCAACGGCGTGGTTGTCGATGGCCACGACGTCGCCTTTCCGCCACGGAATAACCACGAGGTTTCGCCAGATGGCATCGCGCACCGCGTCCAGGTCGGCACGGTCAATCTCTGAACCATCGCGCCAGGTGCAATGCATCGCCTGATCGTCTGAGGCCACGCGCCGCTTGCGCGCCGTCAGCACTTCGGCCGCCAACCACCAAAACAAGCCACGCAGCGACGGCCGATAGCGAAAGATGCGCTTGAGCTCGGCCGGCCCGGTCGACAGATGAAACACCTGCGCGTGGTTGAACCACACTGGCTCGCCGGTTTCGGGGTGCGGCCGCATGGCGTCGTGGGTGCTGACCAATGCCAGCCGGTCACTGGCCTTCCACACCGCCTCGAAGCCTTCTCGCGCGGCAATGTGCTCGACCTCGGCACGGTCGGTGGTCTGAAACATTTCGTCCCAGCGCTTGAGCTGCCACAGGTCCTGCTTCTGCGTTCCGGGGCCGGCGTAATTGCGGATCATGCGCAGGCCACGGGTGGCGAATCGCGCGCGCACCGGCTCCGGCAGGTCGCGCCAAACCTTGCGGAAGTCCACCAGTGGCGTCTCGCCGCTGCCGACGGCCGGTTCAATGTCACACCAGAAGAAGATGCGTCGCGGCGGGGTGCGCGTGAAGGTCATCTCGCAGTGCTGCGGAATGGGGTAGAACCCCGGCAGTTCACTGGCTGAGAACACGTAGTCGGTCACCGCATCACGCGGGCTGGTGCCGAGGTATTCGTTCTTCAGGTCGTCGTCGATGGCGCGGGCCACGCGCTCGAAGTCGGCGGGCGTGTTGACCGGGAACCCGCGCATCAGCAGCGCGCCGTGGCGACGCAACCGTTCCTGTACATCGTCAGCGCCCGCGCGCAGTGCGATCAGCAGCGCGTCCAACCCCGGCAGGCCCGCCGGCGCTGGCTCGATCAGTTGCGGCAGGCCGTCTCGTGCGGCGGGCAGCGGGCTTGCGGTGAGCGACATCAGAGCCTCCGTTCAGCGGGCGGGAACCGCGACCATAGCAATGCCAACCCGGCCCCGGAAACCAGGTGCCACAACCCCCAGATGGCAGCAACCAGCGCCATTTCAAACACGCCGCCCAAATGCGTGAGGATGATCACCAGCCCCAAGCCAGCGTTCTGCAGTCCGGTTTCAAAGGCCAGGGTGCGCCGCTCGGCCTCCTGCAACCGTGCGAGCGCGCCCACCGTGTACCCGGCCGCCAGCGCAAGGGCATTGTGCAGCGCCACCAGCGCCCACAAGCCCATGGTGTCGACCTGTCGTACCGGCGCCTGCATCAGCCCCGCAATGACGATACCGAGCAGAATCAAGGCCGCGAAACGGCGCAGCGGCGTGCGGACTCGGTCCGCCAGCGCCGGTGTTTGGCGCCGCAGCAACAACGCCAAGCCCAAGGGCAGCACGATGATCAGCAGCAGCTCCATCAGCAGCGGCAAAACCGCCACTTTGGGCGCAGTCGCGGTTGCTGAAAGCCCGACGATCGCCGTCCCGGCAGCAAACAGCAGTGGCAGCGTCAGCGGCGTGAGCAACGTCGAAACGGTGGTCAGGGTGATCGACAGCGCCGGGTTGGCGCGCGCCACCAGACAAAAGTAATTCGACGCATTGCCGCCTGGGCAGGCGGCGACCAGCAGCAGCCCCAGTGCGATGCCTGGCGGCGGTGACCAGAGCAGAATCAGCGCCACGGTCAGACCCGGCAACACCAGCCACTGGCTGAGCAGCCCGGCCAGCAGCGCGCGCGGCGCCCGGCGCAGCACAGCCACATGTGCGCGGTCCAGGTTCAACGCCACCGCCGCGACAATCATGCCCAACGCAACCTTGAGCGCCAGCAGCGCCACCGGGTTCAGGGTGATGGTGGTCGGCGCGTCCACCCGGCTTACACCTCGCCGTAGCGCTCGAAGTCGCCCACCCAGCGGCGGATCAGGCCGCGCGCCATCGCCGGCTGGGTGTCGAGCAAACGGTCCGCCAGGGCCTGCAAGGGCGGAATGCGTTCGGCATCACGCACCGGATCGGCAATCTTCATGCCCACCACGCCCGTCTGGCGACGCCCCAGCAGCTCGCCGGGGCCGCGCAGGTCAAGGTCGGTCTGGGCAATGACGAAGCCGTCGTTGCTGTTGCGCAGCGCCGTCAGCCGCGCCTGGGCGGACTCTGACAAGGGCGCCTGATACAGCAGCACGCATTGGCTTTCGACCGCGCCGCGCCCCACCCGACCGCGCAACTGATGGAGCTGCGAAAGACCCAGCCGCTCGGGGTTTTCAATGATCATGATCGAAGCGTTGGGCACGTCGACACCCACTTCGATGACCGTCGTGGCGACCAGCAACTGGGTGCGTCCGTCCTTGAAGGCGCGCATCTGCGCGTCCTTGTCGTCGGCTTTCATGCGGCCATGCACCAGCCCCACACGCAGGTGTGGCAGCTCTTCGCGCAGCAGCGCTGCCGTTTCTTCGGCGGCCTGGGCGCTGAGCTGTTCCGACACCTCGACCAGGGTGCACACCCAGTAGGCCTGGCGACCTGCCGCACAGACTTCGCCGATGCGCGCCAGCACGTCTTCTCGGCGGGTATTGACGATGGCCACGGTTTTCACCGGGGTGCGCCCGGGCGGCAGCTCGTCGATGGTGCTGATGTCAAGATCGGCATACAGACTCTGCGCCAGAGTGCGTGGAATGGGCGTGGCGCTCATGATCAGCTGGTGCGTGGCCTGCCCTTCCGGTCCCTTGTCACGCAGGCTCAGACGTTGCTGCACGCCAAAGCGATGCTGCTCGTCGACGACGATCAACCCCAGCCGCAGGAAGCGCACGCTGTCCTGAAACAAGGCATGCGTGCCGATGGTGACGCCGACGCTACCGTCCAGCAGGGCCGCCTGCGTGGCGTCACGCTCGGGCTTGCGCAGCCGGCCCGAGAGCAGCCGCACCTCGATACCCAGCGGCGTCAGCCACTGCCGAAAGTTGATCAGGTGCTGCTCGGCCAACAGCTCGGTGGGCGCCATCAGCGCGGCCTGAAAACCGGCCCGCACCATCGCCACCATGGCGGCGGCGGCGACCAGTGTCTTGCCGGAGCCGACATCCCCCTGCACCAGCCGCAACATGGGGCGCGGCTGGGCAAGGTCGGCGGCAATATCCCCCAGCACCCGCTGCTGGGCGCCGGTCAGTGAAAACGGCAGTCGCGCCAACAGTGCCTGCTGCGCGCCGGCAAAGTCCGCGACCACCAGCGCCGGGCGGCGCTGCAACTGCTGGCGCACCCAGCGCAGGCTGATCTGGTGGGCCAGCAATTCTTCGTCGATGAGCCGCCGCTGCGCAGGGTGTGCGCGCTGCGCCAGGACTTCGGCAGCCTGCGCCTCGGCCGGACGGTGCAAAGCCTGCAACGCGGTCAGCGTGTCCGGCGCAGACAAGCCAGGCACCGCGCGCAGGAAGCCCGGCGTTTTGGCGGCCAAAGCCAGCGCGGCGTCGATGAGGCTGCGCAGTCGAGCTTGCGTCAGCCCCTGGGTCGCCGGGTAGATCGGCGTCAGGGTGTCGGGGACGACCAGCGCATCGGGCGTGTCGGCGACCTCCCATTCGGGATGGGCGAAACTCAGGCCGTCGCGGGTGACACGCCCCACGCCGAAGCCCTGCACCCAGCGCCCGCGTTGCAGCGCCTGTTGCTGCTGCTGATGAAACTGGAACATCCGCAGCACCGCGGCGCCGCTGGCGTCTTCGACCACCAGCTTCAGGCTGCGGCGCGGCGCCAGGCGCATTTCGGCAGCGGTGATGCGCCCCCGAAACAGCGCCTCCGTGCCGTCCAGCCAGTCGCCCAATCGCACCACCTGTCGCCGGTCTTCGTACCGGGTCGGCAGATGGAACAACAGGTCACCGACCTGCGTCAGGCCCAGCACCGCAAGGCGCTGCGCCAGGAACGGGCCACAGCCCTTGAGAAACGTCACCGGCGTGTCCAGCCCCGGCGGGGGCAGCGGCGCCTTTTTGGGCTTGTCAGCCACCCAACACCAGCACCGCGTCGGCCTCGACGCGGGCACCGCGCGGCAGGCTGGCGACACCAATTGCCGCGCGTGCCGGGTAAGGCTGCGGCACATACTGGGCCATGATTTCGTTGACCTTGGCGAAGTGGGCAAGGTCGGTCAGAAACACATTGAGCTTGACCAGGTCAGCCAAGGTGCCACCCGCCGCCTCGGCCACGGCCGTCAGGTTCTTGAACACCTGATGGATTTCGTCATCAACGCTGGCGTTGACCATTTCCATGGTCACCGGGTCGAGGGGAATCTGGCCGCTCAGATAGACGGTGTCGCCCACCCGCACCGCCTGCGAGTAGGTGCCGATGGCGGCGGGTGCGCGGTCGGTCTGGATGATCTGCTTGGCCATGCGGGACTCTGCGAGCAAGTGGACGCCGCAGTTTATAGACGCGTCACCCGCACCACCGAATCGATGCGACGCAGGCGGCGAATCACCCGCGCCAAGTGGTTGCGGTCGCGTACCGAGAGGACGAAGCGGGTTTCGGTCAGCCCCTGCAAGTCGCCTTTGCGCAAATCGGGCATCTGCACATGCTCGATGCTGGCATCCGACAGCGCGATCTCGCTGGTGACGCTGGCCAACAGGCCGCGCTTGTTGAGCACCCGCACGCGAATCTCGGCGAAGTAGTCACCCTGGTACTGCTCGGCCCAGATCAGCGGCACCCAGTCTTGCGGCCGGCCCTTGGCGTGACGGCACTCGGCACGGTGCACGACGATGCCGCGACCGACACTGATATGGCCGCGAATGTCATCGCCGGGCAGCGGATAACAGCAGCGCGCATAGTCAATCACCAACCCTTCGGTGCCCTCGATGGCCAACGGCGCCGCGCTGCTGACTTCGGGCAAGTCACCCGGCTCGGCCACAAAGTGACGCGCCACCAGCGGCGCCAGCCGCGCGCCCGTGCCGAGGCTGGCGTACAGGTCTTCAAGATCTTCAAGGGCAAAGGCGCGGAGTACGGTTTCGATGCGCTGCGTGTCCTTGAGCACGGACAGCGACACCTTCAGGTCACGCAGGGCGATTTCCAGCAGGCGCCGGCCCAGGCGAATGGCTTCGTCTTCACGCTGGTTCTTGAGAAAACCGCGAATTGCCGTACGCGCCTTGGCGGTTTTGACGAAGTTCAGCCACGCCGCATTGGGCCGCGCGTGACGGGCGGTGATGATCTGTACCGTCTGGCCGTGGCGCAGGGTCACCGACAGCGGTTCGAGCTGGCCATCAACCCGTGCCGCCACGCAGCGCCCGCCGAGCTCGGAGTGCACCGCATAGGCAAAGTCCACCGGCGTGGCGCCCTTGGGCAGACGGCGAATCTCGCCCTTGGGCGTGAACACGTAGACCTCATCGGGGAACAGGTCGATGCGCACATTCTCGACAAACTCCACCGCACCGGAGCTGTCGTACGAATCGAACAATCCACTCAGCCATTCGCGGGCGCGAAGCTGAGGTGCGGTGGGGCCGCTGCCCTGCGCGCCCAGCTTGTACTGCCAATGCGCGGCGATGCCGGCCTCGGCGAGGTGGTGCATGTCACGGGTGCGAATCTGAATTTCAATCTTGTGCCCGGCCGGGCCGATGCACGCGGTGTGCAAGCTCTGATACCCGTTGGCTTTGGCATTGGCGATGTGGTCGTCAAAGCCGCCGGGCACCGGTTTGAACACGTGGTGCACGACGCCTAGCGCCCGGTAGCAGTCATCCAGCTTGGGCACGATCACGCGGAAACCGAGCAGGTCCATGACCTTGAGCAGCTTGAGCTTCTTCTTCCGCATCTTCTGGTAGATGCTGTAAACGTTTTTTTCGCGGCCGACGACGCTGGCACCCACGCCCTCTTCGCGCAGATAGTTGGACAGCCGTGTCTCGACTTCCTTGATGACTTTCTTGGTGTCGCCAATCTGGGCCTTGACCGCCCGCGCCAGCACCGCGTAACGCGCCGGATGCAGGTTGGCGAAGGCCAGATCTTCAAGCTCGGTACGCAGAGACTGGATGCCCAGGCGCTGGGCAATGGGGGCGTAAATATCGAGCGTCTCGCGGGCGATGCGGCGACGCTTTTCGGTCGCCATGCCCTCCAGCGTGCGCATGTTGTGCAGCCGGTCAGCCAGCTTGACCAGAATCACCCGCAGGTCTTGCGTCATGGCCAGCAGCAGCTTGCGGAAGCTCTCGGCCTGGCGCTCGGTGCGACTCATGCCTTCGATCTTGTCGATCTTCGATACACCGTCGACCAGTTCGGCCACGTCCAGCCCGAACTGCTCCTGCAGAATGCGCTTGGAAACCGTCGTGTCTTCGATCACGTCGTGCAGGATCGCCGCCATCAGGGTGGTCGGGTCCATCCGCATCTCGGCGAGAATGCGTGCCGCCGCCAAGGGGTGATAAACGTAAGGCTCACCACTACTGCGGCTTTGCCCGGCATGCACCTTGGTGGCGAACTCAGCGGCGCGGCGCACCTCGGCGACGTGCTCGTCCGGCAAATACGTTTCGAGCATGCGCACCAGTGCCTCGATGCCGAACTCACGCTCGACTCGCTGCACCCTGAGGGCCTGACTGAAACGTTGGATGACGGGCAACTCCATGCCCGCAGTATAGAAGCGACCGGCCACAAAAAAGCCCGCATCGAGCGGGCTTTCTGGAACGCGGCGGGCTCAGGCGTCGAAAGACGGGTCCAGCGCTTCCAGCTCCATCTTCGGCTGCTGCACGGCGGGAAGCTCGGCCTCTTCCAGCACACCGCGATCGGTCAGGCCTTCAGCAATCTCACGCAGCGACAACACGGTCGACTTGTGATTGCCCCAGGGAAGACGCGAGTCGGCGCCGCGAGCGAGCTGGCGCGCGCGCTTGGCGGCGATCAGGGTCAGGTCGAACTGGTTGGGAACCTTGTCGAGACAATCTTCTACGGTTACGCGAGCCATCGGAATCCTTGGTGCGTCAAAAAACAAGTGCGCGAGTCTAACAGCCGCGCGTCCGTCAGGGAAGCGGCGGTGATTTAGCCCAGCAGCCGCCTGATCAGCTCGGCATGCTGCCCCGCCTGCTGGCGCTGTCGGTGGCGGCGGGCAAGAAAAATGGCCCCGAGGGCTTCCAGCGCGACGTTGAAGTCGTCGTTGATGATCACGTGCTCGTACTCGTCAAAGTGGCGCATCTCGGCGCGCGCGGCGGCCATGCGATCGGCGATGACGTGCTCGCTGTCCTGCCCGCGCCCGCGCAGGCGCTCGGCCAGCACCTCGACCGACGGCGGCAGAATGAATACCGACGCCACGTCGTCACGGTGCAGGCGCACCTGTCGCAGCCCCTGCCAGTCAATGTCGAGAATCACGTCAACGCCGGCCGCACAGCGCGCCTCGGTGACGTCGCGGGCGGTGCCGTAGCGGCGGCCAAAGACCTCGGCGTGCTCCAGAAACCCGCCGCTGTCGACCCGCTCGGCAAAATCGTCGGGCGTGACGAAGTGGTAGTGCTCGCCGGGAATCTCGCCGGCCCGCGGCGCTCGGGTGGTGTACGACACCGAGATTTCGGCGCTGATCCCGCGTCTCGCCAACCATGGCAGCAGCGCGCGCGTCAGGCTGGTCTTGCCACCGCCGCTGGGCGCCGACACCACCACCAGTGAACCCTGCATGCCCTGCGATGTGGCCTGTTCCACGCCCTTCGACCCCCAAACCTGACGAGGGCGACAGCATAGCGGCGCATCAGTGGCCCATGCGCGCCATGGTCCACGGTGGCATGACAATTTCCACCGCGATGGTGCCACTGTCCGCCGTGGCGATGCGGCCCATCGGCAGCTCGTCGCCAACTCTGCAGACCGGCGGGCAGCGCAGCTTGGCACTGGCCTCGCGTGGCAGGTAGCCGAGCTTGAAGGCGCCCCAGTAGGCGGCCACCGCATCCGGCTCAAACGGATGACCGGGATCGGCCTCGAGCCGCACCGTGTCACCGGCGCGCATGGCGTGGACCAGATTGTGGCCGGGGTGCGCAGCAACCTCGGTGAGCATCACCGGCGGCGCGCCGGGGTTCGCCTCGGGTGCGGCGCAGGCCACCAGGCTGGTGCCGGCCAGCAGCAATCCGGCCAGTGTTGCGCGGCTAAGACGTGGCGCCGCAGTGTGATTGGCAGGGGTGTGAGCGGACATGTCGGACTCCGGGGTGGACGTGTCATCACCCTAAAACCCGGCAGTCTCATTTCGTGAGACGGTGCGCTGAAGACGTCGTCAGGCGCTGTAGAGTCGCGCAGCCGCCTGGTGCGCCTTCGCCACCGCAGCGCGCAAGGCGGGCGGCCCGACGACTTCGACGGCGGCGCCATGACGCAGCAGGTCGGCAATCAGCTCTTCGCCGCTCGAATAGGGCACGCGCAGCCGGTAGCGTCCGCCCGAGAGCCACTCGAACTGCTGCTGCGGATGCCATTGCTCGGCCGACACCCAGCGCGCCGCGTCGGCCGAGAAAACCAGTTCGGCGACGTCGCGGGCCGGGCCGGCGAAGATGCCGTAGCCGGCAGCAAGCGCAGCGTCCAGCTCGGCGGGTGCGCAGTCCAGAGCGGGCACGTCGATCAGTTCGGCGCCGTCAATGCGGTCCAACGAGAACGACCGCAGGCCTTCGCGCCAATGACACCAAGCGTCGAGATACCAGTTGTCGCGATAGCGGGTCAGCCGCTGCGGCGACAGCTCACGCTCGCTGCGCGCGTCCTGACGACTGCGGGCGCGATAGCGCACCTTGAGCCGCCGGCGCCGGGCCAGCGCCGACGCCACGGTGGCAAACGAGGGCCCCGCCGGTCGCGCCGCTTGGCTGAGCAGGCGCAGCCGGTCGCTCCAGTCGGGCAGGCCGACGGTTTCATCGGCCAGCAGGTTGCGCACCTTTTCGCGCAGCGGGCTGAGCTGCTCACCCAGCCAGCCGGGTCCGGTCTCGGCCAGCACCCGCTCGATGGTCAGCAGGGCGACCAGCTCATGCGGCGTGAACCACAGTCCGGGCAATTCAAAGTTGGCGTCGCTGCGGTAGCGATACCCCGGCGGCTCGCGCTCGTAGAGGATCGGGGCGCCCAGTTCGTCGCGCAGCTTGGCGATGAGGCGGTGCAGGGTGGCGCGTGAACACTCCAACTCATCCTGCAATTGCTGGCCACTGATGGGCGTTCGGCGATCCCGCAGCAGGGCATGCAGTTGCTGAACCCGATCAAAGAAATTCATCGCCTCACACCGCTCGCAGGAAGCCCCAGAACAAGATGGAAAAGCCGCCGATCTCACCGAGGGCCAGCAACCACATGAAGCCGTGAATCAGCCCGCCATGCACCTGCCCTTGGCCGAGCACATACGGCTTGTGCAGCTGGTTGTCGGTGTCGCGCAAGATGCCGTGCAGCACATAGGTGCCGATCGCCGCCGCGAAAAACAGCAGCGGCACCGCCACCACCCAGACGGTCGCGGCGGGCGACACCGGCGAGTAAGGGACGAAACCGTGAATCAGAAACGCCGAGAACGCATACATCAGTGAACTGCGGTGCGCGATATCGACATAGACGGGTGCCGTCGCGGTCTGGCTGCGGGCAATGTGCATGTACTTCCATACGCCGGTGAGCAAGCCGGTGAGGAAGAAGACGCCGGCCGCCAGCAAACACAGGGTTTCGGCATTCATGGTCATTACTCGACGTTCTGAACCTGCTCGCGCATCTGTTCGATCAGCACCTTCATGTCAACGCCATGCCGGGTCATTTCGGCGTCCTGACTTTTTGACGACAGGGTGTTGGCCTCGCGGTTGAGTTCCTGCATCAAAAAGTCGAGGCGCCGCCCCACCGCTTCTTTGCGCTTGAGCACTTTGCGCAGCTCTGCAAGATGGGCTTCGAGGCGCGACAACTCTTCTTCGACATCCAGCCGGGTCGCGGCCAGCGCCAACTCTTGTGCAAGGCGCGCAGGCTCAACGTCAACGCCAAGTTCCTGACAACGGACGCGCAAGCGCTCCAACCAACTGTCGCGTACCTGCGGGTAGCGCTCACGCACGGCGCTGGCGGCAACCTGCAAGGCTTCGGCACGCTCGGTGAGAAAGACGCCGAGGCGTTCGCCCTCGCGTTCACGCGTGGCGTTGAAATCTTTCAGCAGCGCATCAAGGCCGTCGCGCGCCAGGTCAATCAGCACGGTGAAATCGGGCTGCTCGGCGCGCACCACGCCGGGAAACTGCAGGATGCGCAGCGGGTCGGGCACGGCGCTGGCGCCAAGTTGTGCGCCCACAGCGTCGAGCGCCTGCTGCACTTCATCGAGGCGGGCATGGTCGATATTCAGCGTCGTCGCGGTCGCCGCCTCGCGGCTGTAACGCAAACTGATTTCGACTTTACCGCGCGAAATCGCCGGGGCGACGGCGGCGCGGATGTCGGCTTCCAGCACCCGGAAATCTTCGGGTAGCTTGAAACCCAAATCCAGATAGCGGTGATTGACGGCGCGCATCTCCCAAACGATGCGACCTTCGTCACTCTGCGCTTCGAGTCGGGCATAGCCGGTCATGCTGCGGATCATGGGCGCCACTCACAAAAAAGGGCGGCCAGTGTAGCCGCCCTTCAAATCGGTTCCCGCAACAACCGCCGACTTACTTCTTTTTTGACAGCGCCTTGCTGACCGTCTTCTTGGCCTGGTCGACAACCTTCATGGCGTTATCAACTGCCTCTTTCACCTTGTCGCTGGCCTTGCGTGATTTGGCCTTCGGACCGGCAGATGCCGACTGCGATTTGACCTTCGCGGTTTCAACCGCCTCCGTGGCCGTTGCTTTGAAGTCAGCCACCACCTTCTTGGCGGTGCTGGTGACATCCGCCGCCGTTTTCTTCGCGCTGCTGACGACCTTTTTCTGCTCTGCCTTGGCCTTGGACACCGTTGTCTTCGCCGCCGCGACCGCCTTGTTGGCCCGCGCCTCAACCTGGGCGGTGGCTGCCTTCTTCACCGCTACGGCTTTCTTGACCACCGTTTTGGCCTTGGCATCAGCTTTCTTCGCGCCCGACCTGGCCGCAGCCGGCACGGCCTTTGGCTTGGGCGCTGCCGGGCGTTTGGCGTCGGCTTTTTTCGCTGCCGCTTTGACCTTGGCGGCAGACTTGGCAACCGCAGCTTTCGCCTTGGCTGCGGGCTTCTTCACGGCTGCAGGTTTGGCGGCCGGTTTTTTCTTCGCGCTAGAAGTTGCCATTTACTAACCTTTTAGAAAGTATTGTCATAATATGAGACAATACGGCCATGAAATGCAAGCGCTCATCGGATGGTCGTTCTATCGATCATCATTCATTGCAGGTAATGCGACAGCAGGCGATCAAGGCCATGCGTGAAGGCCAGCCTGCGGCAAGTGTTGCTGCGGCTTTTGGTGTGAACGTTCGCAGTGTTCACAGGTGGTTGGCTGACTTTGTCAATGGCGGGCAGAACGCGCTGCTGGCCAAGCCCATCCCCGGCAGACCACCAAAGGTCAGTGCTGACGAGATGCGCTGGCTCGCACAGACGGTACGGGATCACTCGCCGTTGCAGTACCGCTTTCAGTTTGGCCTTTGGACGCTGTCGCTGATTGCCGAACTGATTCGCCGTGAGTTTGGCAAGAAGCTGTCGCTGGCCTCTGTCAGCCGAATCATGAAGCTGCTGGGCTTCAGTGCACAGAAGCCGTTGTATCAGGCTTGGCAGCAGGATGCGGCGTTGGTGCATCAATGGGAACAGGAAACCTACCCCGCCATCCGGGCCGAGGCGCGTGCAGCGGGCGCGACGATCTACTTTGCCGACGAGTCCGGCATTCGGTCGGACTACCACACCGGCAGCACCTGGGCGCCGCGTGGGCAGACCCCGGTGGTGCAAGTCACCGGACGACGCTTCTCGTTGAACATGATCTCGGCGGTGAGTCCACGCGGAGATTTCCGATTTATGGTCCATGAGGGCTCAGTGACTTCGCAGGTGTTTCGGGAATTTCTGAAGCGGTTGATGATCGGGGCCGAGCAGCCGGTTTTCGTGGTGGTCGACGGTCACCCCATCCACAAGGCAAAGCTGATCAAAAACTACGTCGACAGCCTGAATGGACAGCTCAAGCTCTTCTTCTTGCCGCCCTACTCGCCGCAATTGAACCCCGACGAACAGGTCTGGGCCCATGTGAAACGGCAGGTCTCGCGCCAGTTGGTGCAGAGCAAAGATGAAATGAAGCGCCTTGCCATCGGTGCGCTCCGACGAATCCAGCGGCTACCCGAACTCGTGAAATCATTCTTCCGACAGCCCGAGTGCAAATATGCGGCAGGGTGACATTTCTTTTGAGAAGGTTAGTAAGTCCCCGGCGTCACATCGACTTTCTTCGGCGCGGCAGCCTTTTTGGGCGCAGCGGGTTTCTTCTTGGGTGCAGCCACTTTCTTGGCTGCAGCGGCCTTCGGCTTGGCGGCCGCTTTCTTCGGTGCAGCCTTTTTGGCAGCCGCCGCTTTCTTCGGTGCGGCGGCCTTCTTGGGCGCAGCCTTCTTCGGTGCCGCCGCCTTCTTTGTCGCAGCCGCTTTCTTGGGCGCGGTCGTCTTCTTCGATGCCGCAGCCTTTTTCGGTGCCGCCGCTTTCTTCGGCGCAGCGGCCTTCTTCACGGCGGCCTTCACCTTGGCCACAGGCTTGGCAGCCACCGCCTTGGCTTTGGCCACGGCTGCCTTAACTGGCGCTGCCTTTTTCGCCGCAGCCGTTTTGGGGGCAGCCGGAGCTGCCGATTTTTTCTTGCCTTTTGTAGTCGCCATTTGATTCCCCGTAGTGATGAACGCTGATCGAAAACCGGCACTGCAATCGAGGCAATCTGAGGCCATTTTTGATTGGGCCTCTATCCATCAATCACCTCTCGCGAAATCGCCAGCCCGACACTCCATGCATCGTTGATGCTGCACATCGTTCACGGCGATGTCCGTGTTCTACTGAGCGGCGAGATAAATTGCAACCCGGACGAATTGATGACGCGTATTGGCCAATGGATTTTCGGACTCACGGCATTGTTTTTCTCCGCGAATGTCTGTGCCGAGTCGCAGAAATCAACGCCGGTTTGGGCGCATGAAATCGTCGCCGAGTACCCACACGACCCGACGCATTTCACCCAAGGTTTGCTCTGGCACGACGACGCATTGATCGAAAGCACCGGGCTCTACGGGCGCTCCGGTCTTTATCGGAAATCATTGACGTCTGGCGAGACTCTGAAGCGCTACGCGCTCGATCCGCGTCTGTTCGGCGAGGGCATCACCGTGCACGGTCGACGCATCTGGCAACTGACTTGGCGCGAGGGTGTGATCCTGATTTATTCGCTTGACCTGGAGCCGCTTGCGCACTTTCGCCTGACCACCCAGGGCTGGGGCTTGACCGGTAACGGCCGGCGCATCTGGATGACCGACGGCAGCGCAACGCTGTATGAACTGTCGCCCGACGATGGCCAGATCATCGGCCGCGTCACTGTGAAGGAACGCGGCCGACCGGTTCATCTACTCAACGAACTGGAATGGATTGACGGGCTGATATTTGCCAACCGCTTTGGCAAGGACGACATCGTCATCTTCGACCCTGATGACGGGCGCGTGGTGGGGCGACTGGACCTGCGCGACCTGCGGCAACGCCTGACGCGACCCGCAGGCTGGTCACCCAGCGATCACGTTTTGAATGGCATCGCCTGGCGTGCCGACACACGGCAACTTCTGGTGACCGGAAAGTCATGGCCGACCCTGTTCGCCTTGACGCTCGACTGGCCAGAACGGTCACGGAACGAAAAACAATGATTATTACCGACTTGTTTAAATGATCGTCGTTTGACGCGGCCATTGTGACGCGCTTATAAGCTGTTTCATCGTTTTCAGACACAATGAGATTCGGTAATGTTAGTTACTCATGAACACCAAACGCTCTACGGCACGGTCAAGAAATTCGTCGAGGACGAACTCAACCCGCACATTGCCGAGTGGGAACGCGACGGCATCTGGCCGGCCCATGAGGTGCTGAAAAAAATGGCCGGACTCGGCCTGCTGGGCATCAACAAACCGGAAGCCTTTGGTGGCCTGGGGCTCGATTTCTCCTACGAGATGATCTTTGCCCAGGCGTTGGGCAACTGCAAAAACGGTTCGCTGCCGATGGGCATCGGCGTGGTCACCGACATGGCCACGCCGGCCCTGTCGCGCTTCGGGTCCGATGCGCTGCGCGAAGAATTTCTCGCACCAGTAATTGCTGGCGAGCAGTGCTGCTCGATTGCCGTCTCCGAAGCCGGCGCAGGCTCAGACGTTGCCAGCGTCAAGACCACCGCGCGCAAGGACGGTGACGACTACCTCATCAACGGCTCGAAGATGTGGATCACCAACGGCACCCAGTCCGACTGGGCGTGCACCCTGGTGAACACCAGCGACGGCAAGCCGCACCAGAACAAGAGTCTGGTGATCGTGCCGCTAGATGCGCCTGGTGTGACGCGCAATACGCGGCTCGACAAACTCGGCATGCGCGCCTCGGACACGGCCATGATCTATTTCGATGATGTACGCGTGCCGCAGCGCTATCGCGTCGGGCAGGAGGGCATGGGGTTCATGTACCAAATGCTGCAGTTTCAGGAGGAGCGCATCTTCGCCGCCGCCAGTGGCATCGACGGCCTGTTCAATCTCATCGACGCGACCATCGCTTACGCCGGTCAGCGCAAGGCCTTCGGTCACGCGGTGCTCGACAACCAATACGTGCACTTTCGCCTTGCCGAGCTGCGCACCGAAGTCGAGTGCGTGAAGGCAATCACCTATCAGGCGACCGAAGACTATGTCGCCGGCCGCGATGCGACGATGTTGGCGTCAATGGCCAAACTCAAGATCGGCCGGGTCGCGCGCGAAGTGACCGACGCCTGCCTGCAGTTCTGGGGCGGACAAGGCTATATGTGGGACACCGAGGTGGCGCGCGCTTTTCGTGACTGTCGCCTGGTGTCGATTGGCGGTGGCGCCGATGAAATCATGCTCGGTATCATCTGCAAGCTGATGAACATTCTGCCGGGCAAAAAGAGCCACTGAGCCTTGACCACAAGGCGCAGTTGACCCGCTGCCAGGACGCTGCCGAAGAGCAGTGCAATCGGGGCTCCCAAAGCATCATGCAAGGTGCGGGAGGCGTCTTTCTGGGGGGCGCATTACACGGGCCGAAAGGCCCGTTTCCTTTTTTGAAGACCGCGCGCGACCCCGGCGGGCGCTGAGGCGGCCAACTTGATCGAGCGCGCCTTTTCCATCAGGCACGCGCACCCAAGACGTTCACGCAACGACCGCTTTGGCCGCGCGATGCGGCGACCCGATGTCAGATCTGCGCGTGTCCGATTGCATCCGTCAAAGACGCGCAGTCCTTTGGCATTCGCAGGGGCGCTCAGCCCCGGGGAATACGCAAGCGCTGCCCGGCGCGCAGGGCGTTGGCGTTCGCCAGTTGGTTGGTGTCGGCAATTTGCCGGATGGTGACGCCATGCAAGCGCGCGATGCCCGACAGGGTTTGACCGCTGCGCACCACGTGCACCTGCTGCGGCTGGGCCTTAGCCGCCGTTTGCAGCGTGTCGCCGGCGGCGGGCGGAATCCGCAACACCTGCCCGATCCGCAGGCGATTGGCGTTGGGCAGATTGTTGGCGTGCTGAATCGAGCGGCTGCTCACGCCATATTGCCGAGCGATCTGGCCCAGAACATTGCCTCGGGCAACCTTGTGCTCGCGCCAGTAAACCCGCTGCGCATTGTTGCGGACACCGGCAGGCAGGCTGGCATAGCCGGCCTGAAAGCGGTCTGCGTTGCGATCGGGAATGCGGATCGTGGCGCCACGCGGCACCCAAAGCCGGCCGGCCCTGACTTCGGGGCTGTAACCGGGGTTGAGCTTCTGGAACAGGTTGGCGTCGTCACCGCCCAGCCTGACAAGGTCGGCATAAGGGACGTAATGGGCGAGCGTCACCTCGACGAAGTCGATGGGCGCGGCGCGGCGCACTTCGGGGAAAAATTTGTCGGCCTCACGCTCGATGTCTTTGGCGGCCAGAAACTCGGCATAGAAATTTCTCGACGCAAAGCCAAAACGTGGATTGTCATACCGCTCGATCAGGTCGAGCAGGTTTTTGCCGCCGGTCTGCTGCAGGCCGCGCCTGATGCCGTTGCGACCGTGGTTGTAGGCCGTGATTGCCAGCGGCCAGTCCTTCAGTAGCGCGTAATCGTCCGCCAGGTGCCGCGCGGCGCCGTCGGTGGCCACCCACGGGTCACGCCGATCGTCGACCTCATCGTTCAGGCGCATGTAGTGCCGCGCGGTGGCGGGCATGAACTGCCATAACCCTGCCGCGCCAACTTTCGAGTACGCCTCGATATTGAAGCTCGACTCAATGAACGGCAGGCGCGTCAGTGAAACGGGAAGCGCGTGCCGGGCAAACGTTGCCTCCATCATCGGCAAGAAATGCCCGGAGACTTCCATCGCGTTGGCCGTGCGCTCTCGCACGCCGCGCTGGGTGCGCAGATCGTGGGCGGCCGCTTTCAGCGTTTTCGGGTTCGCAGTGGTTCCGAAACGCGCCAACAACGCCTTGCTCTCGGGGCTCAAGGGCACTTTGGCCACCACGTCGTCGTGCAGGCGCTCGAGCCGACGCTGCATCTGCGTCACGGCGGCCCGCTCTTGCTCGCGCCGCTTGATGGCTGACACGTCGGCATCGAAATCCAACCGTTGCAGCACGATCTGCGGCATTTTTGCGACGTGGATGACGGTGGTGTTCTCCGACTGTTTGCCGAACACCCCCGTCCAGAAGGCCACGGCCGGCGCCAATGACGGATATCGCGGGAACGGGTCGGCGCTGCTGGCAGGGGTCTGCGTTGCAAATCCGACCAGCGCCACTGCGAGTAGACCCACGACAACCCGAACACTGCCTGCCATGCAATCACTCAATTGATGTGCCAAGCCGGCATAGTAGAAACTCCCCCCGCCCCTCGCAATGCGCTGGCGCATTTTCTTGTTGCCCTCGGTTGATCAAATGCTATTCGCCCCGCTGCCGCCCTACGCCACCCACGCCCTGAAGGTGGATGCGACCCATACGCTTTACGTTGAAGAGTCCGGTAACCCGCAGGGTCATCCGGTGATCTTTGTCCATGGCGGGCCCGGCGGCGGCACCGAAGCCTGGCACCGACAGTTCTTCGACCCGCAGCGCTACCGCATCGTCCTGTTTGACCAGCGCGGTTGTGGCCGCTCCACGCCCTACGCAAGCCTCGAAAACAACACCACCTGGGACCTGGTCGCAGACATGGAGCGAATCCGCGAGCATCTGCACATCGACGCCTGGGGGGTGTTCGGAGGCTCATGGGGTTCAACCCTGGCGTTGACCTACGCGCAGACCCATCCTGCGCGCGTGCGCGGGCTCGTCCTGCGCGGCATTTTCCTGCTGCGAAAAGCCGAGATCGACTGGTTCTATCAGGCCGGCACCTCGTGGCTCTTTCCCGACGCCTGGGAAGCCTACGAGGCCGTGATTCCGGTCGAGGAGCGCGGCGATTTCGTCGCCGCCTACTATCGTCGCCTGACATCCGATGACGCGCAGGTCCGCCTTGCCGCCGCGCGCGCCTGGAGTCGCTGGGAAGGCGCGACCAGCAAGTTGATACCCGCCGCCGGTGCCGCCGCCCGCTTTGAACGCGCCGGGTTTGCCGAAGCATTTGCACGCATCGAGTGCCACTACTTCATCAACCGCGGCTTCTTCGAGCGTGACGACCAGCTTCTCGCCAATATCGACCGTATTCGCCACATTCCCGCCACCATCGTTCAGGGCCGTTACGACGTGGTCTGCCCGATGCGCAGCGCCTGGGACCTCCATCGCGCCTGGCCCGAGGCCGAGTTCGTCGAAGTGCCCGACGCCGGCCATGCCGCCAGCGAGCCGGGCATTCTCGCGGCGCTGATCAAGGCCACCCAGCAGCTCGCCGACCGGCTTTGATCAGGTATCGCGTTGCGCCCGTAGCGCCTTCAGGTCGGCGGCGTGCTGCAGCCGCATGGCGCGACGCATTTCAGCTTCCTGGTGGCGGCGCTTCTCGTCGGCGCTTTCGGGCGCCAACGAGGGTATCGGCACGGGTCTGCGGTCTTTGCCGGTGCCCACGAAGGTGAGGTAGGCCGAAAGAATGTGCCGCCGGGGGCCGTGCTGTGCATCCTGGGCCTCGACCTTGCAACCCACTTCCATCGACGTACGCCAGGCGCGGTTCACCGTGGCATTGAAGATCAGCACATCACCGCGACGCGCGGGCGCAACGAAATGCACGGCATCAACGCCAACCGTGACGCAAATCGTGCCGGCGTGGCGATCGGCCACCACCGCGCAATAGCGGTCCATCAGCGCCATGATCTGCCCGCCGAATACCGTGTCATTGGCATTCAGGTCATTGGGAAAGACCAGATACACCTGCTCGACCACCGCGCTTTCGGCGGGCGACCTGCTGTCGGCTTTGCTCACAAAAGCTCCGATTGTGGTGAGCGCGCGCGGCGCCCGATGTGATGGATCAGCGCACGTTGGCCAAGCGGTTCTCGTCGAAATCGCGCTCGCTCAGGCCCACGTCAAACTGGTAGTTGTCGAAGGTCAGCGTGGTTGAGCGCCCGGATTGATGGTTGCGCATCTCCAGCTTCAGCGGCCGCCAGCGGGTGTCGTCCGGCTGCGTGAAACCCTCCGCGGTGAGGGTCTTCTGCAACCGCTCGCGGCGGTCATAAAACTCGACCTTGTGCAATCGCAACTCGGCCTGGTCCATCCAAGCAACCTGGCGTGCGTAGCCCGAGCCGGGGTCTTTGGGAATGCGCTCGAGCACGTGCATGGCAACGCCGCCCAATGATTCGTCACGCAGCCATTTGAACCGGTATTTGCTGATGTCCTGCGGGCCAAGGTCTTCGTAGGAGAACTCGCTGCCCATGAATGCGCCGGACTGCCCCGACCCGGCGATGCGCTTCACCCGGTTGAGTGACGGCAGGTAGAGCCAGCGTCCATCGTCACCTTCGGGGTTGGCATGGGTCAGCAGCGCGGTGCCGGCCACGTCACGTGGTTCGTCAAAGATGATCAGCGACCGATCACGCCCGTCGTCCCCCTCCATGGCGCGCGAGCGCAGCACCCGCACCGCCTCGTCGCCGGCCTTGGTTCGCAGCACCATGGTCATGCTCGACCGCGCGTCGCCATAGCCTTCGCCCTTCGCGTCCGCGCGCTCGGCGATGTCGGTACCGCGGGCAATGGCGGCTTCGTCCGAAATCGTTTCGGCCCGGGCGGCGCCCAGGGCGCCCAGCAGCATGGCGGCAGCGACTGCGTGTCGTGCCCAGGGGCGGCTGGCAGCACGCGTTGTGGTGGCAATGTCCATAATCGCCCGATCTTAGCGCGCTGCGCGTCAAGCGCCCCTCTATTGCCATGCTCCCGCCCATCAGCCTGCTGGAAGTCGCCATTGTTGTCGTCGGCTTTCTGACCGCGACGTTGTCGGGCGTTGCCGGCATGGGCGGCGGCTCCATCCTCATCGGCGTGCTGCTGGTGCTGGGCATGCCGCCCATCGAAGCGGTGCCCTTGTTCGCAGCGGTGCAACTGGTGTCCAACGTCTCGCGCACCACGGCGTACTGGACGCATGTCGACGGCCGCGCCGCCGGCTGGTTTCTGCTCGCCGCGGTGCCGGCCACGCTGCTCACGGTACGTTGGGCCGCGCAGGTCGATCCGGCGTGGGCGGAACTGACGCTTGCCGCCCTGATTCTGTTCTCGCTGGCGCCCGCGCCGTCGGCGCGGCTGCAGCAGATGCCGCGCCGGTCCATGCTGGTGCTGGCGGGCACGCTGAACGGCGCACTGGGCAATGTCGTTGGCGCCACCGGGCTGTTCGTCGGGCGATTGTTCCTGCGCCCGGACTGGTCACGCCAGACCACGGTCGGCACCCTGGCGCTCACGCAAACACTGGGGCACGGCCTGCGCGTCATTGCCTTCGGCTTTGCCGGACTCAGCGTGTTGGCGCGACCGGCCCTGCTGCTGGGGCTGATGCTGGCCGTCATCCTCGGCACCGCGCTGGGGCGGCGGCTCAATGACCGTCTCGACGAAGCCCGTTTTGCGCAGTTGGCGCGCGGCATCCTCTTCGCCCTTTCGGGCGCCCTGATCATTTCTGCCCTGTGGACTTTATGGACCTCAAACTAGACGCCGCCGCGGTCACCCGACTCATTGAAGACAGCGCACCCGACACGCCCGACTGGAAGGTGGACGTGCAGTGGGTCAAACCCGGCGGCGCGATGATTCGCCAGCCCTTCCGCGAGGGCCTGCAGCGCGCGGGCGAGGTGATGTCGGGGCCGTCGCTGATGTCGGCCGCCGACACCGCCATGTACGTCTGCGTGCTGGCGCATATCGGCCCGCAGGTGATGGCCGTCACCGTCGACATGAACCTGCAGTTTCTCCGCCCTGCCGCGAAGGGCGACCTGTTCGCCGAAGCCTGGGTGCTCAAGCTAGGGCGCCGCCGCGCGGCGTTGCGGGTGATGGTGCGCGACCACCTCGGCAACGAGGCCTGCCACGTCACCGGCACCTACGCGTGGCCGACGCCGCTGTGACGCTCAGCGCACCGCCGCAGCCAGGCCGGTTGCGAGCCAGGGAAACGCCGCCACCAACCCCAACAACAGTAATTGCAGGGCGATGAACGGCATGGCACCGCGATAGATCGCAGCCGTCGTCACCTCTGGCGGGCTGACGCCGCGCAGGTAGAACAGTGCGAAGCCGAAGGGCGGCGTCAGAAAGCTGGTCTGCAGGTTGAGCGCAATCATCACGCCCAGCCACACCGGGTCCAGCCCAAGCATTAGTAGCGGCGGCGCGACGATGGGCACGATGACGAAGGTGATCTCGATGAAATCGAGAATGAAGCCGAGCACGAACATCAGCAGCATCACCACCAGCATGGCGCCGAAGGCACCGCCCGGCAGCGCGGTCAGCAGGTCGTGCACCAGGGCGTCGCCGCCATAGGCGTTGAACACCATCGAGAACATCGATGCGCCGATTAGAATCATGAACACCATGGCGCTAATACCAGCAGTGCGCTCGCCGCAGTCGCGCAGCCCGGCCCACGTGAGCCCGCCGCGCGCGGCCGCCATCAAGATGGCGCCCATGCCGCCCACCGCCGCCGCCTCGGTGGGCGTGGCCACGCCGCCGATGATGGACCCCAGCACCGCCAAAATGAGCAGCAAAGGCGCCGACAGACCAATCAGCAGGCGGCGCCACGACAGCGGCGGCAAATCGGTGACCGGCGGGGCCGCTTCAGGCCTGCGCCAGGCCACCGCAATCACGTAGCCGACATAGAGCATCACCAGCAGCAGGCCGGGCACCACGGCGCCGATAAACAGGTCGCCCACCGACACCGATTGGGTGGAGAACAGCCCTTGCGCAAGCTGCGCCTGCTGATAGGCCGACGACAGCACGTCGCCCAGCAACACCAGAATGATTGACGGGGGAATGATCTGACCCAAGGTGCCGCTGGCAGCGATGGTGCCGGTGGCCAGGCTGGGGTCAAAGCCGCGCTTGAGCAGGGTGGGCAAACTGAGCAGACCCAGCGTGACCACGGTGGCGCCGACGATGCCGGTGCTGGCGGCCATCAGCCCGCCCACCAACACCACCGCCACCAGCATGCCGCCGTGCAAACGCCCGAGCGCGCTGGCCATCGACTCCAGCAAATCTTCGGCAATGCGGGCGCGCTCCAGCACCACACCCATCAGCACGAACAGCGGCACGGCCATGAGCGTTTCGTTGTTCATCACGCCAAACAATCGGCTGGGCAGGTCGAGCAGTTCGGGCACGCCGAATGCGCCGACGCCCAGGCCCAGCAGACCGAACAGCAGTGCCACGCCCGCCAAGGTGAAGGCCACCGGATAACCGAGCATCAACAGGCCGCAGACCACGAAGAACATGACGATGGCGACAGCGCTCATGTCGGTTTGCCCGCGTGGGTCAGGCGCAGGATTTCGGCGATACCCTGGAGGATGAGCTGCCCGGCCATCACCAGAATCATGGTTTTCAGCAGGAACAGAATTGGCAGCCCGCCCGGCTCGGACGAGCGCTCCTTGATCGCCCAGGCGCGCCCGACGTAATCCCACGAGATGGCCAGCAGAAACATCGCGAACGGCAGCAGAAACACCAGCGTGCCGAACAGTTCGATATGGCGCTTGGCGCGCTCGCCGAGCCGGGCGCTGAACACGTCGACCCTCACGTGTTCGCCGCGCGGCAGGGCGTGCGCGACCGCCAGCATGAAGATCAGCGCATGCAGATACAGCGCCGCTTCCTGCAGCGCGGTACTGCCGGTGTTGGCGGCGTAGCGCAGGACCACAATGGTGAAGACCAACACCGTCAGCGCCAGGGTCAGCAGCCCGGCCAGCCGGTAGAGCCGGCCGTTGACTGCGTCGATGAAGGCGACGATGCGTGATGCCATGTCGATGCCGCTACAGGGCCGGGGGCGCGAGCTTTCGGTGGCGCTCGAGAATGCGCCGATACGCCGCCGGGTCCTTGACGTGAACCACGTCGCCTTCGCGCGGAAACAGCCAGTCATAGAGGCGCGACAGGTAGAAGCGGAACGCGGCAGCACGCAGCACCAGCGGCCAGGCGGCCACCTCCTCGGACGTCAACTCGCGACGACTGCGGTAGGCGGCGGTCATGGTGGCCCAGCGCGCGCCGTTGAGGCTGCCGTCGGTCTCAAAGCACCAGTCGTTGACCGTCACTGCCAGGTCGTACAACAACGCGTCATTGCAGGCGTAATAAAAGTCGATGACACCGGTCAGGCGCTCGTCGACAAACAGTGCGTTGTCGCGGAACAGATCGGCATGAATCACCCCTTGCGGAAGCGCCGCGAGATCGAGTGCCGCCTGCGCGTTCAGCTCGTCACGGATCAACTCGGCCGCGTCTTCGTCCGCCTTGGGCAGCACCGCCATTGCGGTTTCGTGGCGCCAGTCGGGGCCGCGAGAATTGTCGCAATGCCCGGCGTAGGACTGCCCCAGCACATGCAGTTCGCCCAATGCCCGGCCGATTTCTTCACATTGATGCAGGGTCGGAAACAAGACCCCCTGGCCCGCAAGCCGGCGCACCAGCGCGGCCGGCCGGTCGTTGAGCGAGGTCAGCGTATCGCCGGCCTGATTGCGCATCGGCATCGCCCCGGGAAAACCGCGCGAGGCCAGGTGCTCCATCAATCCCAGAAAGTACGGTAGGTCGTCGTAATTGAGGCGCTCGAACAAGGTCAGCACCCAGCGACCATCGGCGGTGTCGACGAAATAGTTGGTGTTCTCGACGCCCTCGCCGATGCCCTGGAAATTGATCAACGGCCCGACCGGATACTGCGTCAGGAACCGTTTGAGCTGGGCGTGCGAAACCTTGGTAAAGACCGACATGCGGGGCGGGGAATCGGGTGATCGGGCCGCGAAGCGTAGCGCAAGTCCTCAGCGGCGCCAGAAGTACGGCGTCATCAGCACCAACAGCGGAAAGATTTCGAGCCGGCCCAGCAGCATCGCGAAGCTGCCCACCCAAAGGCCAAAGGCATCGACGCCCGCAAAAGTCGTCGCGACGTCGCCCAGCCCGGGGCCCAGGTTGTTGATCGTCGCGGCCACCGCGCCAAAGGCGGTGACCGGGTCCATGCCCGAAAGCAGCATCAACACCACAAAGATCATGTAGAAGCCGATGTAGACCGAGAAGAACCCCCACACCCCCTGGATGACCTCGTCCGGCACGGTGCGCGTGCCGATCTTGACCGGCGCCACCGCCGACGGATGGATGTTCTGGAACACCGAGCGAATGCCCTGCTTGAACAGCAACATCACGCGCACCACCTTGATGCCGCCGCCAGTGGAATACGCGCAACCGCCGATGAAGCTCACCAGCAGCATCAAGGTGGTGATGGTCGACGGCCAAAGGCTCAAATCAGCCGACGCAAAGCCGGCCGTGGTGCCGATCGACACCACCTGGAACAGCGCCTTCAGCGGTGCCTCGAAGCCCCAGTAAACGCCGCTGATCATCAGCAGTGCCGTGACGCCAAGCGTTGCGGCCATGAGGATGCCGACGAACACCCGGAACTCCGGATCCACCAGATACCCGAGCACCGAGCGCGACCGAAACGCCAGAAAATGCAGCGCAAAATTGACCGCCGCGATGATCATGAAGGCGGTGCAGATCAACTCGATCTTGGCGCTCTGGAAGTAGCCAATGGAGTCGTCGTGGGTCGAGAACCCGCCGTTGGCCACCGTCGAAAAGGAATGCCCGATTGCATCAAACCAATTCATCCCGGCCAGCCGGTACGCCAGCGCGCAGCTCACGGTGATGCCCAGGTAGATCAGCCACAGCGCCCGTGCGGTTTCGACCAGACGCGGCGTGAGTTTGGTGTCTTTCACCGGACCCAGCGACTCGGCGCGGTAGAGCTGCATGCCGCCGACCCCCAGCATCGGCAGGATGGCAATCGCCAGAATGACCAACCCCATGCCGCCGAACCACTGCAGCTGCTGGCGGTAATAGAGCAGCGCCTTGGGCAGCTCGTCGAGCCCGACAATCACCGTCGCGCCCGTCGTGGTCAGGCCAGAAATCGCCTCGAAGACCGCCTGCGGCAGGGTCAGGTCCGGCACCTCGGCGAGGTACAGCGGAATGGCGCCCGACAGCCCCAGTACCGCCCAGAACAGGACGGTCACCAGAAAGCCGTCACGAATCTTCAGTTCTGCCCGGCTGCGGCGCACCGGCCACCAGACCATCGTGCCAAAGAAGAAGGTGATCACCAGACCGAGAACGAACGCCTGGGTCATGCCGTCGCCGTAGAGCCAGCTCACCGCAATTGGCGGCAGCATGGTCATCGAGAAAATCATCAGCAAAATGCCCATGACCCGTTGCACGGCGCCGAAGCGGTGAATCCGCGTCAGTTTGGCGTCGGTCAGTGCCATGAATCAGAAGAACCCGATACCGACCTGGAACAGCTTGCCAACGTCTTTCACGTGCTTGCGATTGACGAGGAACAAGATCACGTGGTCCTCGGCTTCAATCACCGTGTCGTGGTGGGCAATGATCACCTCGTCACCGCGCACGATGGCGCCAATGGTCGTGCCGGGCGGCAACTTGATTTCCTCAAGCCGGCGGCCGACCACGGCCGAGTTGTAACGATCCCCATGGGCAATGGCCTCGATGGCCTCGGCCGCGCCGCGCCGCAGGCTGTGCACTTTCACCACGTCGCCGCGCCGCACATGGGCGAGCAGCGCGCTCACCGTCGACTGCTGCGGGCTGATGGCGATGTCGATCTGACTGCCCTCCACCAGCTCGACATACGACGGGCGGTTGATCAGGCACAGCGCCTTGCGGGCGCCGAGGCGCTTGGCGAGCATCGCCGACAGAATGTTGGCTTCGTCGTCGTTGGTGATGGCGCAGAACACGTCACAGTCTTCGACGTTCTCCTCGCGCAGCAGGCTTTCATCCGCGGCGTCGCCGTGCAGCACCACGGTGTTGCCCAATTCTTCTGACAAGTAGCGCGCGCGGTCGCGGATCGACTCGATGATCTTCACCTCAATGCTGTCTTCCAGCACCCGCGCCAGACGCAGACCGATGCGGCCGCCGCCCGCGAGGATCACCCGGCGCACCGGCTGGTCGAGCTTGCGCAGCTCGGCAATGATTTTCGGGATGTGCGCCTTGGCCGCGACGAAGAACACCTCGTCTTCAGCCTCGATGATGGTGTCGCCCTCGGGAATGATCGGCCGACCACGGCGGTAGATGGCCGCCACTCGTGCGTCGATGTCAGGTAAATGCTCCGGCAGCTCGCGCAATTGACGCGACACCAACGGGCCGCCGTAGTAGGCGCGCACGCCGACCAGCCGCACGCGACCATCGGCGAAGTCGACCACCTGCAGCGCACCGGGGTACTCGATCAGGCGCCGGATGTAGTCGGTGACCAGTTGCTCGGGCGAGATGTGCATGTCGATCGCCAAGCCCTGCGGCTCAAACAGCTTTTCTTCGCGCAGGTATTCGGCCGCGCGCACGCGGGCGATCTTGGTCGGCGTGTTGAACAGCGCGTAGGCGATCTTGCAGGCGACCATGTTGGTCTCGTCGCTTTCGGTGACGGCGATCAGCATGTCGGCATCGTCGGCACCGGCGCGGCGCAGCACGTTAGGGTGGCTGGCGTGACCTTGCACGGTGCGAATGTCCATCCGCTCCTGCAGGTTTTCCAACATCGCCGAATCGGTGTCGATCACCGTGACGTCATGCTGCTCGCTGGCGAGATTTTCGGCCAGCGTCGCCCCGACCTGACCGGCCCCTAGAATGATGATTTTCATGCGCCGCGCACGTTACGCCCGCCCATCGTGCGGTGCAACATTGGGGGCCGGCGTTATCGCCGCGCCGACGGGCTTCATGCGAGACTCACGGGCACATCAAAGCATCAGGAGCGGGTCATGTCGTCCATCGACTTTTACTGGGAACCGGGCAGCCCCTACACCTACCTCGCCGCCACCCAGATTGGCCGCCTTGCCGCTGAAACCGGCACGACGGTCAACTGGAAAGCGTTCCTGCTGGGCAAGGTGTTCCAGGCCCGCAAGATGTCGCTGCCGGCGGCCATTCCGGCCAAGGCCAGCTACATGTTCAAAGATCTGGCGCGCTGGTCGGCACTGTATGACGTGCCGTTTCGCATGCCCAAGGTCTTCCCGGTCAACAGCATGCTGGCCAGCCGGGCGGCCAGCGCCGCCGCGCAGCAGGGTTCGGGCGAAGCAGCTGCCCTGGCGCTGCTCGGCGCCTACTGGGGGCGCGGCGAAGACATCTCGCAGCCCGAGGTCGTGCAGGCCGCACTGGATGCAGCCGGCCTTGACGGCGCGGCGTTGCTGGTCGCCACACAGGACGACGCGGTCAAGGACATCGTCCGCGCAAACACCGAGGCGGCACTGGAACTGGGTATTTTCGGCGCGCCGACCATGGTCTACGAAGGCGCCCTGTTCTGGGGCAACGACCGCCTCGACGTGCTCAAGGCGGTGATCGAGGGGCGTATCAAGGTATGAGTTCAGCGTTTACCCGGGTCAGTGTGCTGGCCATGGTCGGCGTCGCGGCAGCGCTTGCCGGCTGTGAGGGACAACTTGACGTGACGCTGTCGCGCGGCGATGCGCTCACCATCAGCAGTCTGCAACCGGAGGTTCGCGGCGTCCTGCTGCAGACCGAAGGTGGCAGCCCGACGCGTTTGTCATCGGATGCGCTGGCCGGCGAAGACCTGCTGGACTGGACCACCGGCGAGCGCCGCCTTTTGATCGATATCAGCGACGCCGGCTCGGCGCGCTACACCGGCGCCGGGCTGGTGGTGGCGGCCAACGGCGGCGACGTTCGCTTCATGGATGACACCCGCGCGCGCGATCTGGAGCCGGTGGCCACTGACGGGCCGATCAGCGCCGTTGATTTTCGGGTGGAAGAAGACGAAGAGCAGACGCTGTGGTTGCGGCTGGAGCCGCACTTTTCGGTCACCGACCCGCGCCTTGACGGCGTCGAGACGGCCCGCTTCAGGCCGGTGGTTCGCGCTGTGCTGCCTGACAACGCGCGGCAGCTCAGCGGCACGGTGAGCCGCACCGTGCTGGAGTCGGCCGAGTGTCGGCCGGGTGCGGCCAATGCCGAAGACGACGACATCGGCGCGGCCATCTATCTGTTCCCCGAAGGGCTCGCGCAGTTCACCGATTACGTCGAAGGCGGCAACTTCAATCCGCTGGCCGCCGGTGCGTTACGCCGCGAAGGCGATGACGACTATGGCTACATGATTCGCGACGTGCCGGCTGGAGGCTATGTCGCCGCGCTGTTCTGCTTCGCCGACCTGGACGCCCCGGACCGGCTCGACAACCTCGCCGCACTGCGTGCCGAAGCCATCAACGTTGACGCCGATGATTCAGTGTTCGACATCGACTGACGGCGTGCGCCCTGGGCGGGTCAACCCTACTGCGACGCGCGCTGCTTGCGGCGATCCTCAAGGGCCCTGACCCGGCCGTCGTCACGATCCACGGCATACAGCAGGCCCGCGCCGAGGCCGTCGCCGCCAACCGTCACCGCCACCCAGACGCCTTTGCGCATGAACGACCGGAACGGCGCCAATGTGCGCACCGCGTCGCTGCCGTATTCAGCGTTCCACGCCTCGCGCGCATGGCCGATGGCGCTGCGGCCGTCGGTCACCGTCCCGACTGCCGGGCGGTCGGGGCCGTCAGCAGGCAAGGCGTTGATGTAGCGCTCGACCCATGGCAGCCACTCTGACGGGGGCAGCGCGTCCGGCGCCTCGGCGCCGCGCCCCTGCTTGCCGTCGCGCAGGTGCAAGTCGTAGGGCGCGGGGTAGGTTTCGGGCAGGGCCACAGCGCGGTCGCCCAACAAGGCATTAAGGGCTATACGCGCATCTTTGGCCACGTCGATCGGCGAAGGCGGTGCCGCCGGACGCGTGTAAACAATGCGACCGTCACCGGCCACCACCACGAACCAGGGCGAGCGACTGATGCCATACGGCTGCATCAACGCGTCACCGTTCAACAGCAACGGGAAATGCAGGTCGCGCTCCCGCATGGCCGCCACCGGGTCGCCGCGTTCGCGAATGTTGATGGTCCAAACCTTGACGCCGGCGCCGGCATAGTCGCGCCAGATGTCCTGCACATAAGGCTGTAAGGCGCGCGAAAAGGGGCACCACGAGGGCCAGAACAGCAGCACGCTGGGCGCGCCGCCGGCATCGTCGGGATAGGTGACGGTCTGGCCGTCAGGGGTTTTGAGCGTCCAGCCGGGGGCGTGGGTGGGCTCGGTGGCGTGCGCGGCGGCGCCGAACACTGCCAACAGCAACAGGGCAAACAGGCGGCTTTTCATCGGCCGATTATGCGCCGGCGCCTCGCCTGGACACGCTGTTGGGGTTGAGCCTGACCATTCCCGGCGGGATCGCGGCGCTTGCGCCAGAATGCGGGCGCGCCACCGCCTCAGGCTTGCTTTCAATTCGGGCATTGGCAGAACTTCGACTGAATTGCACCGAGATCGCCACATGTTCAAGCCATTTTTCTGTGTTTCGCTCATGGGCGCATTGCTCCTTGTCGCTTGTGCAGACCGCGAGCCGAAACGCCCTGAGCCCGAGGCGCTGCCGGCCCCGGTGACGCGGCAGGTGTCCTACGTTGACGACGTGCGCCCCATCCTTGAAGCCAAGTGCCTCGCCTGTCACGCCTGCTTTGACGGCCCCTGCCAGTTGAAGATGGAAACCGGCGCCGGTCTGGTCCGCGGTGGCCACCCGCTGGATGCCTACGACGGCACGCGCACCGAAGCGCAAACCCCGACCCGCCTGGGCATTGATGCGCAAAGCGAGGCCGGCTGGCGCGAACTCGGCTTTCACTCAGTGCTGACACCCGACGCCGAAGGCGAGTCGCTGCTCTACAAGATGCTCGCCCTCGGCAAGGCACGGCCCTTTGCAGCCAACAGCAAATTGCCGGATGAGCTGGACCTGGGTGTGACCCGCAGCAACCAGTGCGTCTCGCGAGACGGGTTTGCCGACTACGCCCACGACCGGCCGCTGGAGGGCATGCCGCTGGCCGTGACCGGCTTGACCGATGACGAATTCGCGCTGCTCAGCGGCTGGCTCACGCAAGGCGCCAAGGTGCCCGACGACGTGCTGCGTGTCAGCAAACCCGAGCAGGCGGTGATCGACACCTGGGAAGCGTGGTTGAACCAGCCCGATCCGCGGCGGCAACTGGTGGCGCGCTGGCTTTATGAGCATCTGTTTCTCGCGCACCTGCACTTTGCCGACCTGGGTGATGCGCCGCGCTTCTTCGAAATGCTGCGCTCGCACACGCCGCCCGGCGAACCCATCCGCCCGGTCACCACGGCGCTGCCCAACGGTGATGCCGAGGGGCCGGTGCATTACCGCCTTCGGTTGCTGCCGGGCAGCGTGGTCCACAAGCGGCACATCGTGTTTCCGCTGGATGCCGATCAGTTGAAGCGCATTGAAAGCCTGTTCTTTGGCGAAGATTGGACGCTTGAACAACTGCCGGGCTACTCGGCCGAGGCGCGCGCCAACCCGTTTGTCACCTTTGCGGCCATTCCCGCCGAGGCCCGCTACCGCTTCATGCTCGACCACGCCGAGTACTTCACCCGCACCTTCATTCGCGGCCCGGTCTGTCGCGGACAAATTGCCACCGATGTGATTCGCGATCACTTCTGGGTGGTTTACCAGCAACCCGAGCGCGACCTGTTCGTGACTGATCGGGGTTACCACGACCGCGCGGCGGCGCTGCTGGGCATGCCCGGCCAGGATGACGACCTGCTGGAGGCCGGCCCCAGTTGGGACCGCTACCGAGACCAGCGCAACGACTACCGGCGCCTGCGCGATGCGGCCTACGCCGAAAAAGCGCCCGAAGGCGCATCGCTGGCCGACATGTGGGACGGCGACGGCCACAACACCAACGCTCTGCTCACGGTGATGCGCCATCACGACAGCGCCTCGGTGGAGCGCGGTCACATCGGCCGGGTGCCGCAGACCGTCTGGTGGATGGACTACCCGCTGCTCGAACGCACCTATTACGAACTGGTCGTCAACTTCGACGTGTTCGGCACTGTTGCCCACCAGTTGCAGACGCGGCTTTACTTCGACCTGATTCGCAACGGCTCGGAACACAACTATTTGCGCCTGCTGCCGCCAGCGGAACGCGAGGCGGTGCTCAAGGACTGGTATCGCGGCAGTGGCGAACTGAAACGTCATGTCAGCTACGCGCCGCTTGATGACAAGACGCCCACCGCCGAGCGCTACGCCACCGACGCGCCGCTGCAGGAGCTGGGCTTGCGGGTTCTCGAACGCTTTGGTGACATCAACCGCATGCAGTCCGACCCGATCAATCGGTGTCTGGACACGCCCTGCGCACGCCCGGATCAACCCCAGTGGGTACAACAGGCCGACGCCCAGTTGGCGCGGCTAGCCGGAATCGATGCCCGCGACCTGCCCGGCGTGCTGAACCTGCCGGATGTCACCTTCCTGCGCGTGACCCACACCGACGGCACCCGCACTGTCTACTCACTGATCCGCAACCGAGCGCACAGCAACGTCGCGTTTCTGCTCGGCGAGTCGCTGCGTTACGAGCAGGATCGCGATCAACTGCTGGTGTTTCCCGGCATCCTTGGCAGCTACCCCAACTTCATATTTGACGTGCCGGCGCAGCAGGTCGCAGCGTTCGTTGAGCGCCTGGGCGAAGCCGACAAAACCGAAACCTTCGATGACCTTGTCGGCCAGTGGGGCGTGCGGCGAACCCATCCGCAGTTCTGGGAAACGCTGCACGATTTCACCGCTTGGCAAACCGAACACCAGCCTCTGCAGGCCGGGGTTTTCGACATCAATCGCTACAAGAATCTTTGACTTTCCAGGGGCGTGATTGAAACGCTGGTTTTGACTGCGCGAACGCCAATCAAGCTCTGCTTGCGACCCTTGGCCACTGCCGGGCGCCGGACAATTGGCCCAGCGAACCGTTGATCCCGCCCGGCGATAGGCGCGTGGCCGGCCTCGCGAACGTTTTTGGCGAATCCTGACGGCGCGCAGGGCCGCTATCTTCCCCATCGCTCAGCGCGTACAATTTGCGACCTTTTTCTTTGCTGCATCGCAGCATTAAGCACCCCATGAGCCTCAAGAACCTCCGCAACATCGCCATCATCGCCCACGTTGACCACGGCAAGACGACCCTGGTGGACAAGCTGCTGCGACAGTCGCAGACGCTGGACGCGCGCGAGAATCTCGGCGAGCGGATCATGGACTCCAACGACTTGGAGCGCGAACGCGGCATTACCATCCTCGCCAAGAACACCGCCATTCGCTGGCTGGACAAGCGCGACGGCACCGAATACCGCATCAACATTGTCGACACGCCCGGGCACGCCGACTTTGGCGGCGAAGTGGAGCGCGTGTTGTCCATGGTGGACTCGGTCTGCCTGCTGGTCGACGCCGCTGACGGCCCGATGCCGCAAACCCGCTTCGTCACCCAGAAGGCGTTCGCCCTAGGGTTGAAGCCGATTGTGGTGGTGAACAAGATCGACCGCCCCGGCGCCCGTGCACACTGGGTAATGGATCAGGTGTTTGACCTGTTCGACCGCCTCGGCGCCACCGACGAGCAGCTGGACTTCACCACCGTGTTCGCCAGTGCGCTGAATGGTTATGCCGGGGACAACCCCGACATCCGCGAAGGTGACATGGACTTCCTGTTCCAGACCATCGTCGATCAGGTGACGCCGCCGGCCGTTGACGCCGACGGTCCGTTCCAGATGCAGGTGATCAGCCTCGCTTACAGCAGTTACGTCGGTGTGATCGGCACCGGCCGCATTTCACGCGGCCGCATCAAGCCCAACAGCCCGGTGTCGGTGGTGGGTCGCGACGGCAAGGTGCGCCAGGGCAAGGTGTTGCAGGTGCTGGCGTTCATGGGGCTCGACAAGGTCGAAGCCGCCGAGGCCGAAGCCGGCGACATCATTGCCATCACTGGCATTGAAGAGCTGGGCATTTCCGAGACTGTTTGTGATGCCAAGGTGCCGGAAGGTCTGCCGTCGCTGCAGGTCGATGAGCCGACGATGACCATGGTGTTTGAGGTCAACAAGTCGCCGTTTGCCGGCAAGGAAGGCAAGTTTGTTACCAGCCGCCAGATTTTCGAGCGGCTGCAGAAAGAACTGAAAACCAACGTGGCGCTGCGGGTTGAGCCCGGCGATTCGCCGGATCAGTTCCGCGTCTCGGGTCGTGGCCTGCTGCACCTGTCAGTCCTGCTCGAGAACATGCGCCGCGAAGGCTTCGAGATTGCCGTGGCGCGCCCACAGGTCATCACCAAGGAAATCGACGGCGAGATTCACGAGCCCTACGAAATTCTGGTGGCCGACGTGGAAGAAACGCATCAGGGCGGCGTGATTCAAGGCCTCGCCGAACGCGGCGGCAAGATGGTCAATATGGTGCCGGACGGCAAGGGCCGGGTGCGCCTTGAGTACACCATCAGCTCGCGCGGACTCATCGGCTTCCGCTCGGAGTTCATCAACAACACCGGCGGCTCAGGCCTGCTGTTCCACAACTTTGATCACTTTGGTCCGGCCAACGACAACAAGGAAGTGGGGCAGCGCTACAACGGCGTGCTGATCTCCAACGAGCAGGGCAAGGCGGTGGCCTACGCGCTGTTCAATCTGCAGGAGCGCGGCGCGATGATCGCCAGCCACGGCGATGAGGTCTATGAGGGCCAGATCGTCGGCGTGCACTCACGCGAGAACGACCTGGTCGTCAACGTGTGGAAAGGCAAGAAGCTCACCAACATGCGGGCTTCCGGCTCGGACGAAAACGTGGTGCTCACCCCGCCGCGTCGCTTTTCGCTGGAGCAGGCGCTGGAGTTCATCAACGACGACGAACTGGTGGAACTGACCCCCGAGTCCATCCGCCTGCGCAAGCGCTATCTGGTTGAGCACGAGCGCAAACGTGCGGGTCGCTCGGACTGAGTGACGCGCCCAGAAAAAGCCGCCTCCGGGCGGCTTTTTCATTTCGGTGGTCAGCGTGTCCAGGCCAGCTCCTCCCGCCCAATCAGGCAGGGGGCAATGGGCCCTGCTCGCGTTAAGCTCTTGTCCATTCGACGGCAAGCGATGCCGCACTCACCACGCGATTGACCAGGAGACGAACCGATGGAAACCCCTCAAACCCCGCTTGAGTTTTTTCGCCGTGCACGCAAGGTGCACCCGGAGCGCGAGGCCGTGGTCGATGGCGACCGACGTTTCAGCTATCGCGAATTTGCCGCGCGCTGCGACAAAGCCTCGGCGGCATGGGCGAAGCTGGGCGTGAAGTCGGGCGACCGGGTTGGCACCATTGCGCCCAACACGCACCGCCATCTCGAACAGTTTTATGCGGTGCCGCAGTTGGGCGCGGTGATCGTGCCCATGAATTACCGCCTGACGGCCGACGACTTTGTTTACTTGGCGAATCACAGTGGCTGCAAATTGCTGTGTGTGCACGCGGACTACCTTGATTTGGTCGACAGCGTGCGCGAGCAGATGACCTCGGTGAAGCATTTCGTCGCGCTGGAAGGCGAAAAGGCGGGTTGGCTCAATTACGAAGCCTTGCTGACAGATGCGCCCGACACCTTTCCTGCAGTCTCGCTGGCCGAATCCGACCTGCTGGCCATCAATTACACCAGCGGCACGACCTCGAAGCCCAAAGGCGTGATGATCACGCACCGAAACGCCTGGACGAACTCGGTGGGGGTCCTGATTCACTGGCACATGACGCCTTCAGATCGCTATTTGTGGACGCTGCCAATGTTCCACGCCAACGGCTGGACCTTTACCTGGACAGTGACTGCGGTCGGGGCGGCGCATGTGTGTCTCCGCAAGGTCGAGGCCATAGCGATTTACGACACCATCAACCGTGAGCGGGTCACGCACCTGAGTGCGGCGCCCACCGTGCTGATCGCCATCGCCAATGGGCCCGAGGCCGAGCGAAAGTCGCTGCGTCAAGGCGTCAAGGTTTTCACTGCGGGCGCGCCACCCGCACCGGCGACCATCGAGCGCATGGAGGGCGAATTGCACTGGCACATCACACAAGTTTACGGGCTGACCGAAACCGCGCCGTTGATCACCATTTGCGAGCCCTTGCCAGCGCATGATGAATTGAGCCTGCGAGAGCGTGCGTCAATCAAGGCGCGTCAGGGCATTGAAATCATCACGGCCGGAGAAACCCGGGTGGTCGATGAGCAGATGAACAACGTCCCCGCTGATGGCCAAACGATGGGGGAAATTGTTGCGCGTGGCAATGTGGTGATGAAGGGTTATTTCAACGACACGGAGGCGACCGAAAAAGCCTTCGCAGGGGGTTGGTTTCATACCGGGGATGCCGCCATTGTTCACCCCGATGGTTATATCGAGATTCGTGATCGCTTCAAGGACGTGATCATTTCGGGCGGCGAAAACATTTCATCAATCGAAGTGGAAGGCGCGTTGTTGCGCCACCCAGCCATATTGGAAGTCGGCGTAGTCGGCCTGCCACACGAGAAATGGGGAGAGTCGCCCAACGCCTTCGTGGTGCTGCAGCCCGGCAAGACGGTCACGACGGACGAGTTACGGCAGTTCGCGAGGGACAATTTGGCCCACTTCAAGGTGCCCAGCGCGTTTCATGTGGTCGACGAACTGCCCAAAACCGCCACAGGCAAAATCCAGAAATTTGTATTGCGCGCCGGCAAAGCGGGTATTGCCGCCCAATAGCCGCGAACAAGCACTACATGGATGCAATGTCGGCCGCATCTGATAGCCATTCGGTTGATTGATATACGCGTCACATAATTCGTGGCGCTTAGCCTCTTTCAAGTCACCGCAGGTTCAGTCACACTACACATCCCACTGCAAGTCAATAGTGAGTCTGCACCCTATGTCCCGATCAGCATTGTTGCCGCTGCTTGCCAGCGTTTTCTTATTGTCGGCTTGTAGCGACACCGTTCGCAGCCCCGACCTTCCGCCAGCGCAATTGGTCGGCATTGGTGCGCTGAATTGCGAACCCTCCAGTTTGGGGGTGGGCCAACAAGGTCAATGTACGTTGGAAGCGGCGTGCCAATACTTGGAGACGCGCTCCGACGGTGACGAACAATTCGTGACGGGCGACTGCCCTGAAGGCGTCGAGTTGACCAGCAACATGCCCGACATCGTGTCGGTCGATAACAGTGGTGAGTTCACTGGCGAAGACCAGGGCACGGCCGAGATAGTGGCCACGATCGACGGCATCAGCTCCGAGCCCGAGACCATCATCGTCGGGCCTGCTTGCGTGGAGGCACTTGAAATTAGGCCCGCAGATGCCAACCTGATCGCCGGTTTTGACCAGCCGTACACCGCACTGCTACGCCGCACCAACGGGTCCACCGAGAATGTCACCAGCACCTCGGTGTTCACCAGCGACGATCCCGCGGTCGCAGACTTCAACGGCAACGTACTTGAGTCTGACGAAAATCTCGCAGTAGAGATGACCTTTGACGTCTCGGTCACCAACCAGACGGCCGCCGGCCTCTGCGCGGGTGTGACCGCGCCCCTGGAAGCGACCACCTCGGTAACCCTCTCGCCGGGCCAGTTGATTGCTGACGGGCTGTGCATCGAGTCCACGCCGCCCGCCATGCCGTTTGATGGCCCCCAGTGCCGCGAAGACAGCGGCGCCTGCGCGACGACGCAGCTCCAGTTGAGCTTGCTCCCCGATCCGGAGGTGCTGAATCTTCAGATTCGTGCGCGCTTCAACAACGGACTCGAGTGCGATGTTTCTGATCAAGCCACGCTGGATATCGACCCCGTCGACGTGGCCACACTCGATACCGACGTCCCCAGCGTGACCGCCGCAATGTCGGGTGTCGCGACCCTTACCGCCAACTTCAACTCGCAGACCGAAGAACGTGACGTACAGGTCGGTGACGGACAGAACGTCCGCCTTGGCGACAATAGCCTCGCAGTTTCAGCGCGGGAACTGATCCAGGGTTCGCCCTACTCATTCGCCAATGCGCAGCGCTTCGCTTGCGTCGGTGCCAACGACCTTGAAGTGGGTTTGGCCGGCGGTGAAATCTCCGGGCAGTTGAACGCCTTCGCCAAGTCACGCAGTTGCGACGCGGCGGACTTGATGATGGTTGACGGCCGAATGGTCTGCACCGCGCCCTCTGACGAGCCCGCCAATTTCGGTAACAACACCGAAGCGGCGTTCAACGACCTGCAGCGCGTCGACGACTTCACCAATCCGATGCCGGAAGGCGGCAATCCGTTTGAAGACGCCACCACCTGGGATGCGGTTGAGGGCTTCTGGAACGGCGAGTCTTGCGAAACGGGGGACGGGAACTCGCCATCGCGTGTCGGCGACACCTTTTTCCCGTCGCGGGCTCTTGACCCCGATCGCGGACTGGATGCGGTTAACCAGCCCAACGGCGTCGTCTACGCCGATGGCACGGTACGTCTTGGCTTTGCCTGTGTCACGGCGACGGTCGAAGACCCGGCCGAACCCGGTGCAACCTTCACAGATGGGATGACCGTCCTGGTGTTGCCAGTCACCAACGACTCGCTGACCGACCCATCCGTAGAAGCCGAATCCGACCGACTGTGCAACACGCTGCTCCCGATCTTTGACAGTCCGTTGCTTGGTGTTCTTCAAGGCACACCGCTTGATCCGCTTGGACGGATCGAGCTGATCGAAACGCTGTCGATTGTCACCGAGCTGGTCAACCCGCTACTCGAGCAGACCGACGCCGTTCCCCTTGCGCTGATTCTCGGCACACTCATTGACGGCGGGGACTTCTTCCCGGTCGGACTTGCGGATCTCACTAGCTTGCTGGTTGCGCCGCTAGATAATGGGCTGATTGACCCGGCGGTTGCACCGCTGCTCTGCACGGTGACCAGTGGCGTCAACACGATCCTCGGCCTGATCACCGGCTCTGGCGGCAATCAGGAGTGTGCCACTGGAATTCCGGGTGACGTTCCGCTCGACCCCTCCGCGTTGGAAGATCTACTTGACCTGCTCGGGCTCGGGGGCTTGCTTCCATGAGCAACAAAATTAACGCTGGCCCTTCCATCGGGGGAAGATCAATGCAGTTTTCATCAATGTGGCAAAGGGGATTGGCAATTGCCACGGTGGCATTGCTGTCAGTGGGTGTCGCCGTGCCCGGATTCGCGCAATCGACCGGCGCGGTCGACCCGAACACGGTGCTTGATGACCGCTGGTCAGTCACGCCAATGGTCGGCTTTGCATTCTCAGACCGGTCGGATCTCGACAGTGGGCTGAGTGGCGGTGTGCTGGCAACCAAGCCCTTGACGCACTGGTTCTCATACGAATTGGGGGCTGATTACAGCCTGATTGAAACCAGCAACGCCGGTGACTACGAGCGCGTTACCGGGCGGCTAGGGGGATTGCTTTATCCTTTTCGCCCCTATTTCGACGATTCGAGTTCGTTCCAGCCGTTCATTGGCGGCGGTCTTCATCTGTCGTCAGTCGACTTCCTGAAGCAGACCACCAGCGCCTTCGGCTTCTACGGGAGTATCGGCGCCCAGCAAAAGCTTAACGACACGCTGTCATTGAGCCTCCTGGGCCGCTACCAAGTTGACGACGTCGGCGACAGCGGACCACTGGTCGACCAGACCTTTTACACGTGGCAGGTACTCGCCGGTCTGCGCATTGCACTGGGCTCCAAACCCTCTGACCAGTTCCGCGATGCCGACGGCGACGGCGTGCCGGACGGCGTTGATAAATGCCCTGACACGCCGCCGGGTGTCCAGGTGGATGCGCGTGGTTGTCCGCTGGACACCGACGGTGACGGCGTTCCTGACCACCTTGATCAGTGCCCCGATACACCACGAGGGGTAAAGGTTGACGACCGGGGTTGTCCGATCGACTCGGACGGCGACGGCATCCCCGACCACCTCGACAAGTGCCCCGGCACGCCGCCAGGTGTCGAAGTCGATGCGCAAGGTTGTGCGCTGGTTGACACCGACGGAGATGGCATCCCCGACGCCTACGACAAGTGCCCGGACACACCGGACGGTATCGCCATTGACGACGAGGGCTGCCCTCTGGATTCAGACGGTGATGGCATTCCTGACCATCTCGACGAGTGCCCGAATACACCTGCTGGATTGGCCGTGCTGCCTGATGGTTGCGCCTTGGTTGGCGACTGCCGCAAGCCACGGCCGGGTGAGGCCGTCGATGCCAACGGGTGCGCAATGGATCGCGGCTTCATCCTGCGCGGCGTCAAGTTCGAGTTTGATTCGGCCATCCTCACGGTCGAGGCAAAGCAGATTCTCGACAAGGTTGCGGTGACGCTGTCGTCCTACCCGGATGTGGACGTCGAGTTGGGCGGCCACACGGACAGCATCGGGACAGCTGGCTATAACCTAGGCTTGTCCGAACGTCGCTCCATCGCAGTCAAGGAATACTTGGCGCGCAAGGGAATCAGTGGCGAACGGATGACACCTGTCGGCTACGGGCTGACGGTGCCGATCGCGGACAACGGCACTGCAGAGGGCCGTGAGGAGAATCGGCGTGTGGAATTGACGCCACAGAACTGATGCTACAGAGCAGTATCAACCCGCCTCCGATAGCTGGAGGCGGGTTTTTTTTTGGCTGCGGATTGCGGGCACCTCAGCCCGATTGATGCCGGCAGCCAAACGGTGACCTGACGTTCAAGCCGTCGTAGGGTGGAGCCAAGACCGGTTGGTTCGCCCGCTACGGCAGCGCCGGCACGGAGGTCAACACTCAAGCCGACCGCGACTTTTGTATGTCGGCTCGCATGCTGAAGCAGTACTTTGACGGGCAACTCATCCTCATCCGCTGGCGCCGCCAAGCCACGCGTCGAATGACTGTGCTTGTGGGTTGGGCCCCATCCCGGCCATTGAGCTTATCGGGGTCGAGTCAACAACCAGCTGGATGGATGACCCGCGCAGCCTCAGCCAGCAGGCACCACGTTCAACGGGATGACGTGAGGTCTCTGCGCCTCGTTCGATTACGAACGGCGCACCGGAGCATTTGAAGAAACGCGTCAGGACGTCCTTGTGAAGGGCTTCAACCGAACCAGCAGCAAGGGCAGTAAGGTGAGGTTACTGAACAGTGCAATCAGCATCGCGGCGCCAGTGAACAGCCCGAAGTAAATGGTCGGTACGAAGTTTGACAGTGCCAGTATCGAAAAGCCGAGGGCGACCACCAGGGTGGTGTAGGCCATCGCCCGGCCGACGCTGGCGTGGCAGGATTGCACTGCACCCTCGTCACCGTGCTGCTGCACCTCATCACGGTAACGGTGTGTGTAGTGAATGGTGTCGTGCACGCCAATGCCAATGGTGATCGCGGCAATGGTAATCGTCATGATGTCCAGCGGAATGTTCAACCAGCCCATCAGCCCCAACACCAACACTGCTGCGACCAGGGTGGGCACGACGCCAATCAAGGCCATTTTGAACGAGCCAAACAGTATCCAGAACATGGCGCTAATGGCGAGAAACACCACCACCAATGTGGCCAGCTGTGACTCAAAGAGGCTCTGCATCACATTGTTATAGAGCACCATCATGCCCGTGAGATTGACCTGCTCCGGCTCGAGTCCAACCTCCTCAACCAACTCGCGTTCAATCTGCCTGAGCAAATCGTCGCGCCGCAGCGATGGGTCGGAATCGACCACCCGCACGGCGAAGCGCAGCTGGTTACCGTCGGGCGACATGTAGGGATCGAATAGCGATGCCTTTACGTCGGCGGGCAGTAGGCGGTGAGCCAATGCCATCTCGAAATTGCCCAGTGGCTGGTCGTTGTTGACCATCTGCGCCATTCGCAAACTGCTCGAAAGGGAGAGCACCTTGCCGGTTTGCGGCAGAGCGTCGAGGTAGTCATGAATGGCGTGGACCTCATCTTGTCGGAACTCGTTGTACCAGTAGCTTGAACTGCTCAGGCCCCCGTCAAGTTCTTCCGCCAGATAGTCATCTTCTGCAGCCAACTCCGCCAAGTAGGCCTGCTCCTCATAGAAGCTTTTCGGCGCATCAATGATGACATCGACCGGCGTGGTCCCCCCCAGCTCGCGGTCAATTTCGAGCATGCCCTGGTAGATTTCAGTCGAGTCGTGAAAGTAGTCGATGAAGCGGTTTTCGACCGTGAGTCGGTTGATGCCGATCGCGCCGCCAATCAGCAGCAACACAAACCCGAACCATGTCAGCCCAGGCGCACGGTCCACCAGCGCTGCGAGGCCCAGGTTGAAACGTGCGGTGATGTCACGCCCTTCGCTGGGCGCACGACCAAGGCTCCAGCCCACCAGCGCTGCGGGAAACAGCAGAAAGGTCAACAGGAACGCAAACAGCACGCCCCAAGTCATCATCAGACCAAAATCAATCACCGGGCGAATGTCACTGACGATCAGTGAGGCGAACGACACCATGGTGGTCAGTGCGGTGAACAACGAGGGCATGAACTTGCTGTTGATCGTGTCGCGCAATAATTCACGTTGCGAACGGTTTGGGCTTTCGGCGTGTAGCTCGCGGTGCCGCACAATCAAATGAATCGATAGCGAAAGCGTGATGATCAGCAGCAGTGAAATGAAGTTGGAAGAAACAATGGTCACCCGCCAGTCCATGAAGCCAAGGAATCCGACCATAACAACGGTCACCACCGCACAGATAGCCGACGGAACGATGACCCAGTGGGCGCGACGAAATGACACCGCCAGCAGCGCCACGATGAACAGCCCAACGCCGATACCAAAGCTGCGAATGTCTCCGCGAACGTAATCGATCATGTCAGCGGCAATCATCGGCACGCCGCCGAGAAAGATGGTCGACTCGTCGCGATAGCGGTTGAGAATGACCCGGACTTCGTCGATCAGTGTTTGCGTGGCCACCTGCAGTTCGGCCGTACGTGCGGCGTAAGCAGCGGTGACTTCATCGAGCTCGACCGCTTCGTTAGTGCTCAGACCTTTTTGATCGCGCTGGGCGCGCAAAGCCTCACGGCGTTCAAGCAAGCGTGCGGCCTCTTCATCGCTTCGAAGATTCACCAACATCGCCGTTGTGTCGGCGCCGGGATTCAGCACCAGGTCCTTGTAGATCGGGCTGGTCAGAAACTCCTGCTTGGCCAGGGCCGGGTCCGTGTCCTCATCCAGCAAAGTGCGCTGCGATTCCTGTATCTCGCTCAGGGTCACGCGCGGACTGTCGACCAGGGGCACGTCGAGAATGCTCATCACCGAAGCCACCTGCTCCAACGCCGCAAGCTCATCCTTAAGCCGCTTCAGGCGAGCCAATGAGGCTTCCGAGAACAGGTCGTCGTCGGGCGAATAGGTGACCACCAAGAACTCTTCAGTGCCATAAACACCACTAACATCGCGGTAGTAGGCGAGGTCTTCGTCACCCTCAAGAATAAGAGAGTCTGCCGAGGCGTCGAGCTTAAACCGCTGACCCTGGTATCCGGCGACGGCCAACAATGCGGCTGTGAACAGCGCTACCACCCACGGCATGTCCAGTACCAAGCGGTGGAAGGCAGATGAGAAAGCGTTGGGCATCGGTCAGTCCGTTGAAGGCAAGGTGACAGCCTGCCAGAGCGCCGCAAGTGCTGCTGAGCTGATCAAGGATTTCGGGTGGGCCGCTGGGCGCCCAAAAACCAAGAGCGGCCACTTCATAAGGTTGACTACACCGGGAACATTTTCCCAATAAAAAACCCCCGATCTATGGAGATCGGGGGTTTAGGTATAGAGCCTGGCGGTGTCCTACTCTCACATGATCGAGTCACACTACCATCGGCGCTGAGCTGTTTCACTTCTGTGTTCGGGATGGGAACAGGTGGTTCCAGCTCGCTATGGCCGCCAGGCAAAGCGGTTGACGATCGGCGTGTGTAGATGAGCTGTAAAGCCCTTCCGCACAAATGTGCCGATCATCGAATTGGGTTTGAAGTTCGAACAGCTGTTTGCGATCAATGCCTGTCAGTGCAGACGGCTTAGTGGCGTGTTAAGCCACTGATGTTGCTGCGTTTTATTCTCTTCAGGCTTGCGCCTTTCAAGAATGCTTGAGCGTTATATGATCAAGCCGCACGAGCAATTAGTACTGGTTAGCTCCATGCATTGCTGCACTTCCACACCCAGCCTATCAACCTTGTGGTCTACAAGGGCTCTTCAGGAGTCTCTAGGACTCGCGAGATCTCATCTCGAGGTGGGCTTCCCGCTTAGATGCTTTCAGCGGTTATCCCGTCCATACATAGCTACCCAGCGATGCCACTGGCGTGACAACTGGAACACCAGAGGTATGTTCAACCCGGTCCTCTCGTACTAAGGTCAACTCCTCTCAAATCTCGAACGCCCACGGCAGATAGGGACCGAACTGTCTCACGACGTTCTGAACCCAGCTCGCGTACCTCTTTAACCGGCGAACAGCCGGACCCTTGGGACCTGCTACAGCCCCAGGATGAGATGAGCCGACATCGAGGTGCCAAACACTGCCGTCGATATGGACTCTTGGGCAGTATCAGCCTGTTATCCCCGGAGTACCTTTTATCCGTTGAGCGATGGCCCTTCCATACAGAACCACCGGATCACTTAGACCTACTTTCGTACCTGCTCGACGTGTCTGTCTCGCAGTCAAGCAACCTTATGCCTATGCACTCAAAAGCGCGATTTCCGACCGCGCTGAGGTTACCTTCGCACTCCTCCGTTACTCTTTGGGAGGAGACCGCCCCAGTCAAACTACCCGCCATGCAATGTCCCTGACCCGGATAACGGGCCTAGGTTAGAAATTCAAGTTTATCAGGGTGGTATTTCAAGGTTGCCTCCACTCAAGCTAGCGCCTGGGCTTCAAAGGCTCCCACCTATCCTACACAAACAAACTCAAATTCCAGTGCAAAGTTGTAGTAAAGGTTCACGGGGTCTTTCCGTCTTGCCGCGGGAACACCGCATCGTCACGGCGATTTCAATTTCACTGAGCCTCGGATGGAGACAGTGGAGCGATCATTACACCATTCGTGCAGGTCGGAACTTACCCGACAAGGAATTTCGCTACCTTAGGACCGTTATAGTTACGGCCGCCGTTTACTGGGGCTTCGATCAAGAGCTTCACCTTGCGGTTGACCCCATCAATTAACCTTCCAGCACCGGGCAGGTGTCAGACCCTATACGTCCACTTTCGTGTTTGCAGAGTCCTGTGTTTTTGATAAACAGTTGCCACTCCCTCTTCACTGCGGCCCACTTGCGTGGGCGTGCCTTCTCCCGAAGTTACGGCACCAATTTGCCGAGTTCCTTCATCCGAGTTGTCTCAAACGCCTTAGGATACTCTCCTCGCCCACCTGTGTCGGTTTGGGGTACGGATCACGATTACCTGAAGCTTAGAGGCTTTTCTTGGAAGCTGAGTATCAGGTGCTCCGGCTCAATTGAGCCTCGACGTCACGCCTCAGCATTAACGATCTCCCGGATTTGCCTAAGAGACCTGCCTAAACGCTTGAACTTCCATCCAACAGGAAGCCACCCTAACTTTCTCCGTCACCCCATCGCAGCAATCGTAAGTACGGGAATATTAACCCGTTTTCCATCGACTACGCCTCTCGGCCTCGCCTTAGGATCCGACTCACCCAGCGCCGAATATCGTTGCGCTGGAACCCTTGGGCTTACGGCGGAACGGTTTTTCACCGTTCTTGTCGTTACTCATGTCAGCATTCGCACTTCTGATACCTCCAGCAACCCTTACGAGTCACCTTCACAGGCTTACAGAACGCTCCTCTACCACACACACTTGCGTGTGCATCCGCAGCTTCGGTACTCAGCTTGAGCCCCGTTACATCTTCCGCGCGGGCCGACTCGACCAGTGAGCTATTACGCTTTCTTTAAATGATGGCTGCTTCTAAGCCAACATCCTGGCTGTCTATGACTTCCCACATCGTTTCCCACTTAGCTGAGATTTTGGGACCTTAGCTGGCGGTCAGGGCTGTTTCCCTTTTCACGATGGAATTTAGCTCCCACCGTGTGTCTCCCGTGCTCAATACTTCCGGGTATTCGGAGTTTGCAACAGTTGGGTAGGTACTTGTGCACCCCCCAGACCGTAACAGTGCTCTACCCCCCGGAGTCATACACGAGGCGCTACCTAAATAGCTTTCGAGGAGAACCAGCTATCACCCGCCTTGATTAGCCTTTCACTCCTATCCACAACTCATCTCCGACTTTTTCAACAGGCGTGAGTTCGGGCCTCCATTGTGTGTTACCACAACTTCACCCTGGTCATGGATAGATCGACGGGTTTCGGGTCTACTGCCTGCAACTAAGCGCCCTATTCAGACTCGGTTTCCCTGCGCCTCCCCTATTCGGTTAGGCTTGCTACAGACAAGTAAGTCGCTGACCCATTATACAAAAGGTACGCCATCACGGAACAAGTCCGCTCTGACTGCTTGTACGCATCCGGTTTCAGGTTCTATTTCACTCCCCTAGCCGGGGTTCTTTTCGCCTTTCCCTCACGGTACTGGTTCACTATCGGTCGACAACGAGTATTTAGCCTTGGAGGATGGTCCCCCCATGTTCGGACAAGGTTTCACGTGCCTCGCCTTACTCGATTTCATATGTTTGGCCTTTCGCATACGGGGCTATCACCCACTATGGCCAGCCTTTCCAGACTGTTCTGCTAGGTTTCACATACTTAAGGGCTACTCCGCGTTCGCTCGCCACTACTTGCGGAATCTCGGTTGATTTCTTTTCCTTCGGGTACTTAGATGTTTCAGTTCCCCGAGTTCGCTCCATACACCTATGTATTCAGTGCACAGTACCCAGCAAGCTGGGTGGGTTTCCCCATTCGGAAATTCACGGATCAAAGCTTGTTTGCCAGCTCCCCGTGACTTATCGCAGGCTACTACGTCCTTCATCGCCTGTTGTCGCCAAGGCATCCACCAGATGCGCTTGTTCGCTTGATCATATAACCTCAAACATTCTCGTCAGCCTGGCCTTGTGGGTCAGGTCGAGTCGCGTGCTTGCGATCATTTGAAAAAGATCACACTCAAAACTACAACGACATTTTTCGCCGTCAAGCACCTTTGGCATTGAATCACAGTGTCGGTCATACAGACCTTCTCTGTGTTGTTGCTTACAGTGTTCGACTTCAAACCTTATTGTTAAAGAGCTATAACCCGTTGCAGCCTGGGCTAAGCAAAACGATGTGCAGCAAGGTCTTTGAGACTTTTGCTGGACATGGCGCTTTGCTTAGCCTTGCCACCTGAACTTTTGTCTTGCCGTCTTGCATGCAGCTGGTGGAGCCAGTCGGGATCGAACCGACGACCCCCTGCTTGCAAAGCAGGTGCTCTCCCAGCTGAGCTATGGCCCCAGTTGCTTGAACCAGTGCGCGACGTGACAAAAGGTCTGTAAATGGTGGGTCTGGACGGATTTGAACCATCGACCCCACGCTTATCAAGCGTGTGCTCTAACCAGCTGAGCTACAGACCCAGTTCGGGTTTCATCAGTGCCATCACGGCCGCGAGGGCCTGTGATGCTGATGAAGTACAAGTGATTTGTGTGGGTGCTCTCATGCAGCATGGCTGCAGTGGCATTCTTGAAAGGAGGTGATCCAGCCGCAGGTTCCCCTACGGCTACCTTGTTACGACTTCACCCCAGTCATTAACCACACCGTGGACGGCGACCCCCTTGCGGTTAGTCTACCGGCTTCTGGTGCAGCCAACTCCCATGGTGTGACGGGCGGTGTGTACAAGGCCCGGGAACGTATTCACCGCCGCAAATGCTGATCGGCGATTACTAGCGATTCCGACTTCACGGAGTCGAGTTGCAGACTCCGATCCGGACTACGATGTACTTTCTGGGATTAGCTCCACCTCGCGGCTTGGCGACCCTCTGTATACACCATTGTAGTACGTGTGTAGCCCTGGCCATAAGGGCCATGATGACTTGACGTCATCCCCACCTTCCTCCGGTTTGTCACCGGCGGTCTCCCTAGAGTGCCCAACTGAATGATGGCAACTAAGGACAAGGGTTGCGCTCGTTGCGGGACTTAACCCAACATCTCACGACACGAGCTGACGACAGCCATGCAGCACCTGTGTTCCGATTCCCGAAGGCACTCCCGCATCTCTGCAGGATTCCGGACATGTCAAGGCCAGGTAAGGTTCTTCGCGTTGCATCGAATTAAACCACATACTCCACCGCTTGTGCGGGCCCCCGTCAATTCCTTTGAGTTTCAACCTTGCGGCCGTACTCCCCAGGCGGACAACTTATCGCGTTAGCTACGACACTGATTCGCTAAGCAAACCAACGTCAAGTTGTCATCGTTTACAGCGTGGACTACCAGGGTATCTAATCCTGTTTGATCCCCACGCTTTCGTGTCTCAGTGTCAGTACAGGCCCAGGTGGTTGCCTTCGCCATTGATGTTCCTTCCGATATCTACGCATTTCACCGCTACACCGGAAATTCCACCACCCTCTACCGTACTCTAGTGACGCAGTATCGGAAGCAGTTCCCAGGTTAAGCCCGGGGATTTCACAACCGACTTACACCACCACCTACACACGCTTTACGCCCAGTAAATCCGATTAACGCTTGCACCCTCTGTATTACCGCGGCTGCTGGCACAGAGTTAGCCGGTGCTTATTCTGATGGTACCGTCAAGACTCCAGCTATTAACTGAAGTTTTTTCTTTCCATCCTAAAGTGCTTTACAACCCGAAGGCCTTCTTCACACACGCGGCATTGCTGGATCAGGCTTTCGCCCATTGTCCAATATTCCCCACTGCTGCCTCCCGTAGGAGTCCGGACCGTGTCTCAGTTCCGGTGTGACTGGTCGTCCTCTCAGACCAGTTACTGATCGTCGCCTTGGTGAGCCGTTACCTCACCAACAAGCTAATCAGACATAGGCTCCTCCAAAAGCGCCAGGCCCGAAGGTCCCCAGCTTTGCTCCGTAGAGATCATGCGGTATTAATCCAAGTTTCCCTGGGTTATCCCCCACTCTCGGGCAGATTCCTATGTATTACTCACCCGTCCGCCACTAGCTGTACCGAAGTACAACCCGTTCGACTTGCATGTGTTAGGCATGCCGCCAGCGTTCAATCTGAGCCAGGATCAAACTCTCCAATTAAACCTAACTGGTCGGTAAGCGCCAGAACCTTTCAGCCCCAACACCCACCAGAGTCCTCACCAAAGCTCTTGGCTTTTGTGATACTCACTACGTTCTACATGGCCACTAAACGCAACCACACGAACACAAGAGCACCCACACAAATCACTTGTTCTTGTTCTTAAAGAGCGGCAACTGTAACCCCGAAAACTCCAAGGCCACCGCTGCAAGGGCGCGCATCATACTGTGAATCTGTGACGGGTCAACGCCCTATGAGGCACATATTTTATTAGTTATTGATTTTGTTGGTTTTATTTTTATCCCTCTGCGCCGATTCTAGCCGCGAAGGCCAGCTTGAGCCTTGCATGACGGCGTGAGCCGACCTGCAACAGGTAGGTTTCACCAGGTCGCAGGATATGCGCGCGGTCTTCCACCTTCTCGCCGTTCACGCGCACAGCCCGCTGCTCGATGAGTCGGGCGCCCTCGCTGTTGCTGGCCACCAGGCCCGCCTCCTTGAGGGCCTTGGCGAGCGGTATGCCCCCTGCGCCGCAATTGGCGTTCACCAAGGAAATGTCTTCGGGCAGTTGCCCCTGGCTAAAGCGCGCGGTGAACGCTGCCGTTGCACGATCACCGGCACCTGGGCCGTGAAAACGATCCACGATTTCAGCCGCAAGAAGCACCTTGATGTCACGAGGGTTTTGGCCCTTTTCGGCACCCTTCCGAAGGGCTACGATTTCTGTGAGTGGCCGAAACGACAACAACTCGTAATAGCGCCACATTAATGTGTCCGAAATGGACATGACTTTGCCGAACATCTCATCTGCAGGGTCGTTCAAGCCAATGGTGTTGCCCAGAGACTTACTCATCTTCTGCACGCCATCCAGTCCTTCGAGGATGGGCACGGTCATGATCACCTGCGGCACCTGCCCGGCCGCCTGCTGTAAGTGACGCCCCACCAGCAGGTTGAAGGTCTGGTCGGTCCCCCCCAGCTCGACGTCCGACTGGAGCACCACTGAGTCGTGGCCCTGCAGCAGCGGATAGAGAAATTCGTGAACCGCGATGGGTTGCCGCGCGGCATAGCGCTTCGCGAAATCGTCGCGCTCGAGCATGCGCGCCACGGTGTGCTGAGCAGCCAAACGCAACATCCCTTCGGTGCCAAGGGTGTCCAACCAGCTCGAATTGAAGGTCACGGTCGTCTGATTAGGATCAAGGATTTTGAAGACCTGCTCCTTGTATGTCTCGGCGTTTTCCAGCACCTCGGCGCGGGTCAGCGGCTTGCGGGTCTCATTTTTACCTGTCGGGTCGCCGATCATCCCGGTGAAATCGCCGATCAAAAAAATCGCCTCATGGCCGGCAGCCTGAAACGCACGCATCTTGTTCAGCAGAAGGGTGTGCCCAAGGTGGAGGTCCTTGGCCGTCGGGTCAAAGCCAGCCTTGACGCGTAACCGTCGCTTGTCCCGGGCCGCCGCCTCGAGTCGTTTGGGCAGTTCGTCTGCGGGCAGCACGGCTTCGGTGCCACGGGTAATTTCAGCAAGATCTAGCATCTGAGGCTCTGGGACGGTGGTGGCACTCGGCAAGCTTCATAGGGATCGCTCCAAAATGTAGGGCCAAGTGCTTGCATGAATTCAGGTTTTGTGTTGTCTTAAGCACGCTCCGAGAGCGTACTAACTCAACCATATATTGAGGCGCGTGATGCAAACGCATCGCCGCTGGGGACTTTTAGGTGTCAGAACAGCGTAATTATAAGCAGCCACCCCCACGCGGCAGCGCTCGCACCATTTTGTTGAGTCTGGCGTTCGGCATGATCGGGGCCTCGATGCTGCTTGCGCAGGTCGATGGTGAGCGCGAGCCAGAGGGGCTGATCTCGTCGGCAGCGGCCAGCACTAACCTTCCCCCGCTGATCAAACCGCCGGTTGAATTGACACGCCTGGTACTACCCGGCTGGTTGGAGCGAGACACCGCGACCCCCCGCTCGCCGATGCGGCCCGCCGATGACGTTCGGCCTGCCAAAGACTGGGTCGAGGTCACCGTCAAAAGCGGCCAGACATTCTCAACGGTGGTCGAGGGTCTCGGCATGCCACCCTCGGACTGGGCTGCAGTGCTAGCACTCAAGGGAGACGCCAGCCGACTGTCGCGCATACGCGTGGGCGACACCCTTCGCTTCAAGATCAAGAATGACCGGCTGGCCGGCATGGAATACGCGCTCGATGAGCTGACCACGCTACAGATCAACCGGGCTGATGATGGTCTTGCGGCGGCAACTCAAACTGCCAGCGTTGAGCATCGCCAGACCTACGCCGCTGGCCAAATCGATTCATCGCTGTTCGCCGCCGGGTTGGACGCCGGACTGACCAACCGGCTGATCATGGAGATGGCCGAGATCTTCGGCTATCAGATCGACTTTGCGCTCGAATTGCGCCGTGGCGACCGGTTCACGGTCCTCTTCGAAGAACTCTACAAAGACGGCAAGCGTCTGCGCGAGGGCCGCATTCTCGCTGCCGAATTCGTCAACCAGAATCGTCGCCTACAGGCATTCCGACACGAAGACGACGAAGGACGCGGCGCTTACTTCTCCGCCAAAGGCGAAGCGCTGAAGACCGGCTTCAGGCGCACGCCGCTGGATTTTGCCCGCATCAGCAGCCATTTCAATCCCAATCGTCGGCACCCCATCCTCAACACCATCCGCGCTCACAAGGGTGTCGACTACGGCGCCTCAACCGGCACGCCCATCCGCGCCACCGGCGACGGCCGCATCAAACATCGCGGGGTCATGGGCGGCTACGGCCAGACCGTCGTCGTGCGTCATAACGGCGGGATCGAGACCTTGTACGCGCACATGTCTCGCTATCGCAGTGGTCTGCGGGTCGGCTCGCGAGTCACCCAAGGTCAGGTCATTGGCTACGTCGGTGCGACCGGGCTCGCGACGGCGCCCCACCTGCATTACGAATTCCGCATCAATGGCGTGCACAAGAACCCCGTCACCGTCGCCCTGCCGCGGGCCACACCGCTACAGCCGTCGCAAGTCGCGAAATGGTCGCCCCAAGTCGAAGTCTGGCTCGCCGAACTTGAAAAAATCGACCAGCGCCAACTGGCGATGAAAAACGGCGCCGAACTGCCTAACTGACGCCGCCCATGACGACTGCGCCGGAACGCTGGATCGGCGTGATGTCGGGGACCAGTCTCGACGGGATCGATGCAGTCCGCTGTCAATTCCAAGATGGCACCTGGGGCGGGATCGAGGCTGTGGAGCAACACCCCTGGCCTGACAGCCTGCGACAGGCGCTAATGGCGCTACAGGCCGGTGACAGCCGCGTCAGCGCTGCAGAATGGGCTGCGCTCGATCAGGCCGTCTCAGCCTGCTATGTGGCCGCGATCAGCCCCCTGATTGGTGACGTGCCGGTCGCCGGCATCGGCCTGCACGGGCAGACCGTGTTCCACGACGGCGAGCGCTTAATGACCAGCCTCCAGCTGGGCAACCCTCATTGGATCGCGGCACGAACCGGATGCCTCGTGGTACACGATTTTCGGCGCGCCGACATGGCCTTAGGGGGGCAAGGTGCCCCCCTGGTTCCGGCCTTCCATCAAGCCTTGTTCGCACACCCGAATGAACGCAGGGGCGTCGTCAACATCGGCGGCATCAGCAACCTCACCCTCCTCTCGGGGCCGGCCGCGCCGTTGACGGGCTACGACACTGGCCCCGGCAACGGTCTGATGGATGAGTGGATCCAGACCTGCCGCGGTGAAGCCTTTGATGCTCAGGGCCAGTGGGCCGCGAGCGGCCATGTCATTGACGCACTGGTGGCGACTGCATTGGCGCATGCGTGGTTTTCACGTCCACCACCCAAGAGCACCGGCCGCGATTATTTCTCACTGCGTTGGCTTGATGCTGTTTCCCCTGACTGGCGTCGGCATGACGCAGCGGACATTCAGCGCAGCCTGTTAGAGATCACCGCAGCCAGCGTGGCCCGCGAGGCCGCCTCCTGCGAGCGTCTGCTGGTCTGCGGCGGCGGCGCTCATAACCAAAACCTGATGCAGCGGCTTGCCACGCTGATGCCGGAGACCCAGGTAGAAACAACAGGTGTCCACGGGCTGAACGTTCAGCACGTCGAGGCAGCGGCCTTTGCTTGGCTCGCCGAGCGCCGTCACGCCGAGCGCACCGGACCTTGGCATCAGGCCACTGGCGCGACCCAAGCGGCCCGACTGGGGAGCGTCAGCCTACCGCCGTAGAGTTGACTGGTGCAGCGCGCTACATTGAAAACGAGTTACCACACCCGCAAGTCGTACTGGCATTCGGGTTACGAATGACGAACTGGGCGCCCTCGACGTTTTCGCGGTAGTCGATCTCGGCCCCCTGCAGGTACTGCAGGCTCATTGAGTCAACCAGCAAAGTCACGCCGTTCTTGATCACCACGGTGTCATCTTCGGCGGTGTCATGGTCGAATTTGAATCCGTACTGGAACCCCGAACAGCCGCCCCCTGTGACGAAGACCCGCAGCTTTTGCGAGGTGTCTTCTTCGTCGTTCAACAGTGTGCGCACCTTGTTGGCTGCCGCGTCGCTGAAAATTACGCTTTCATCAAGTTCACTTTCCATTACAACCTCTCCAAACTCATTACTGACCCGCCCAGTTCACTTCGACAGCACCGATCGCGGTAGTTCGGTGCCGATTGCTGCGGGCTCATCGTTGTCCGGCGTCTTGCTCCGGGCATTGGGACCTAGCGAGGCAAGTGCGTCGCCCGATTCGTGAATCATCTGACCGTTGACGGTGGCGCCGGCCTCCATCTCAATCACCTTGTACGAGACGTTGCCGGTGACCCGCGCCTTTGACGACATTCGCAAACGTTCGCTGGCATACACGTCACCCACCACACCGCCATTCAGCATGATATTGGGGACACGGACGTCGCCTTCAATAAGGCCACTGTCACTCACCGACAATTCGGCACTCTTGTCTGCGGCGGCCAACACCTTGCCACGGACCTTGCCATCGACATGCAAGCCGCCAGAAAAGCGGACGTCACCCGAAATCTCAGTCTGTCGACCAATCAGGGTGTCAACTGTCGAGCCGCCCTTGGAGGGTGAAGCCGGGCTGCTCGTGTTACCGCCAAATAACTTGCTCATTTTTTTCGCTCCATCTGCAGGGGTTTAGGGCGACCGAGATGGAACTTCGGCCGCTAGCACGCTCCGCCGCCACTCCAAGACTTCCTCAACGGCTGGCGCGCTTCCGTCGGGAATCAACTGTACGCGGATTCGCTGGGGCTTAAGACCAGCCGGCAGCTTGATCATGCCGTCGAACTCCTGAAAGTACTGAAAATCGTAGCGTTGCATTTCGTCACTCTCTTCGCGCAATTCGTGCCAGGCAACCGTGACCGGACGCCCGTCGCGAACCCCTTCGACAACCAGCTTGAACTGTCCCTCCGCACTGCCCTGTCGCCGCACCGCTTGCACCAGCACCAGTTCATATCGATACCGCGGCGTGCCGCCTACCGGTGAGAGTTTGAGGCCGTGCACCCTGACGCCCGCCTTGATCACGTCGGGAGAGACGATGCCGCGGTAAAACGCGAGCTGTTCGCGTAACTCCAGCAATTCACCCTGCAGGTCGCCCAGCTCTGTTCGCAACAACTGAGTGGCCTCGGACTCGACCTGCTGAGACTGCCGCAGAAAGGCCAGCTCATCACGGAGAACCTCGTTCTCGTCACGCTTTTCGCGCAGCGACTGGGTCAGCGTCTTGCGCACCGCCAAAAGCTCGTCCAGTTCCCGACGATACTTGGCGGCGTCATCTTCGAACGCATGACGCGCCAGGATAAATAATCCCCAAAGCGCAATAACCCCTAGCGCCGTGAGCCCGGCGATCCAAAGTAGCCTTGGCCCGCGCCGTTTCGGTTGGCGAATGACGATTTCAGGCAGATTCACGGCGCCAGCGGCACCCCGTCGAGCCCGCTGCGTTCATCAATTCCGAACATGATGTTCATGTTCTGCACCGCCTGGCCAGACGCCCCCTTGACCAGATTGTCGATCACCGACAGGACAATCACCGTGCGCTGGTCAGCGGCCAGATGGACGGCCAACCGGCAGGTATTGGCCGCGCGCACGTGACGGGTCTCAGGGTGAGAGCCGGCCGGCATGACGTCAACAAAGGGCTCATCGGCGTAGCTGGACTCAAACAGGGCCTGCAGGTCGCCGGCAGGTTTCAAGAGCCGCGCGTATATCGTTGCATGAATGCCGCGAATCAGCGGCAGCAAATGCGGCACGAAGGTCAGTCCCACGTCTCCTGCGGCCATCTCACGGAGCCCCTGGGTGATCTCGGGGCCGTGACGATGCCCGCCACCGGCCACGCCGTAGGCCTTGAAATTGTCACCCGCCTCGCACAGCAGCGAGCCCACCTTGGCCTCGCGCCCCGCGCCACTGACACCTGACTTGCAGTCTGCAATCAACCCTTGCGACTCGATCCACCCGGCGTCCAGCAGCGGCTTGAGCGCCAATTGCACAGCAGTCGGGTAGCAGCCCGGGTTGGCCACCAGGCGCGCCTCACTGATGTCGGCGCGATTCATCTCCGGCAGCCCGTAAACCGCTTCCTCAAGCAATGTCGTGGCAGTGTGCTCAAGGCCGTACCAATGCTTGAATACCAGCGGATCACGCAGGCGGAAGTCGGCCGACAAGTCAATCACCCGCACACCCTGCTCGATCAGCACATCGGCGCTGTTCATTGCCACGCCGTGCGGCGTCGCGAAGAACACCACGTCGCAGTCCGCAAGCGCCGCCGGGTCTGGCGCACTGAAAACCACGTCGACATGGCCGCGCAAGTTGGGGAAGAGCGCATCGGCGCGCAGCCCCGCTTCCTTGCGTGAGGTCAGCACCTCGACCCGCGCGGCAGGGTGCTGGGCCAACAGACGCAGCAACTCTGAACCGGTGTATCCCGTACCGCCGACAATGCCTACCGAAATCATGATCACCGCACCCGCGAGGCTGGGCGAGGATAATAACGGCTCAACTTTGAGGGGGTAACGACATGTTGTGGATCAAGGCGCTGCACGTGATTTTCATGGTCAGCTGGTTTGCCGCTCTGCTGTACCTGCCGCGTTTGTTTGTTTATCACGTGGCAGCGGGGTCTTCGGACGAGAAGGCGCGCTTCTGCCTGATGGAAAAGCGGCTGTTCGCCATCGGCAGTATTGCCATGCTCGGTACCTGGGTGTTTGGCGTGTGGCTGCTGATGATGGTGCCGGGCTACATGCAGGCGGGCTGGATGCACGCCAAACTACTGCTGGTGGTGGTGCTCACTGGTTATCACCACTGGCTGATCGTGTTCATGCGCCGCTTCCGCAGTGAGACCAACCGCACCAGCGCCCGATTTTTCAGACTGATCAACGAGGTGCCCGCCCTGTTTCTGGTCGCCATCGTGATTCTGGTCATTGTCAAACCCTTCTGAGCTGGGAGGCTGGGCACACCCAAAAAAGGCCATCTTGCGATGGCCTTTTTTGGGTGTGCCCACTCAATCGGCGGAGGGCGGCTCGGACTGGCTCTGACAGTAGTTCTGCACACCCACCAGCTCGATGATCTTGAGTTGCTCTTCGATGAAGTCGATGTGCTCCTCCTCTGACTCGAGAATGGCGACAAACAGCTCACGCGAGGCAAAGTCGCACACCTCTTCACAGTGAACAATCGCGTCCTTGAGCAGGACCAAGGCTTCCATCTCGAGGCGCAAGTCACAGGCCAGAACCTCTTCAACGTCTTCGCCGATGTAAATCTTGCCAAGGTCCTGCAGGTTGGGCAGGCCTTCTAGGAACAGGATGCGGGTGATCAGCTTGTCCGCATGCTTCATCTCGTCGATGGACTCGTGATACTCGTACTTGCCGAGCTTGCGCAGACCCCAGTTGTCCAGCATGCGGGCATGCAGGAAATACTGGTTGATCGCGGTCAACTCGTTTTTCAGAGCCTGATTGAGAAAATCGATAACTTTCGAGTCGGCGCGCATGGCGGTCTCCGGTAGATTCAAGACCGCACTATAACCGCCAATATGCAACTAAGCAATTGTTTTTATTGGTTTTTAATATTAACGAGTGTCATTCTCAGGCGCATTCCGGAAAGCTGGTGACCGCAGCGCCCGTGGCCAACGACGGCATCACCGACGCCGCAGCGGAATGCCCCTGCAGGCGTTGCCGCATAACGGCCCTGGCCTCGCAGGCGCAGCGACCGCAGGTCGACGCGATGCCCAGCTCCGAACGCAGCTCCGCCCACGTGCGCGCGCCGTTGTCAACGGCGGCATTGACGTCGCGGCAGGACAAGCGTTTGCAGACGCATATGATCATGGCCATATAAGAAAACAAATGCGAATCGTTGTCAACCACAATTGAGCCTTCCATCGTGCGGCGGCGCCCGCCGGTCATCATGCGCGATAGGTCAACCCGTCAAATGCCGGAATCGCCGGGCACCTTCCGCGACCCCTTAACTGGCGGACCGAAGACAGGGATGTCGGCGGACGCGCATTGCAACCGGCTTCTTCGCGTCAAACGGGCAAAAAAAACCGCAGCCGAAGCTGCGGTTTTTAGTCACAGACGTCGCTTTAGAGCGGACGGATCTGCGTGGCCTGCATGCCCTTGGGGCCGCGGACCGCTTTGTACTCGACCTTCTGACCTTCGGCGAGGGTCTTGAAACCCGTGCCCTGGATCTCTTTGAAGTGCGCGAAGAGGTCTTCGCCGCCTTCTGACGGGGTGATGAAGCCAAAGCCTTTCGCGTCGTTAAACCACTTCACGGTGCCAATTGTTGCGGTGCTCATGAAAACATTCCTATAACGTTGAAACAATCAAAAAATGGGGCAAAACCGCCCTCGGGGTTGCTAGCGATCAAGGAACGCATCACGGGCACCGGAGGGGCTGAAAACAACCCAAGACACCCGATGGATAACACTGCTTGAAGCCACTGCCCGACGCACGCTACGCGAACACTGATAGTTTGTCTAGCAACGATTATCCTCGGATCGACCGCGTATTGACGGGACGTAAAGGAGAGATGCTTTGGCCGACCTGATCAACCTCAACAAAGCTCGCAAGCTGCGCGACCGTAAACGGCACACGCTCGACGCCGCCGAACAGCGAATCAGGCATGGCCGCAGCAAGCAGCAGAAGCAGCTTGAGGCCAGCGTCGCGGCAGCGCTTCAGCGCAAGCTTGACGGCATCCGCCGCGCGCCTGACGAGGCCTTCGACGAATGAGCCCGGCGCCACGCGCCTGGCCCGAGTCCCCCGAGGTCTATGGGTATCTGAGCCTGGACGAACGCGGTCAATGGTTGATTCGCGGCGAACCGATCAGCCGCACCAGCCTGGTCGAGCACTTGCAACGACATTATCAATGCGACGACGGCGGCCGCTGGTTTGTAAAAAATGGCTGGCAGCAGGCCTTCGTGACACTCGCCTACCTGCCGTGGGTTCTGCGTGTCACGGGAGCCGGTGAACTGATCAACCACTGCCAACGCCCGGTCGCCAGCATCAAAGGTGCCGCAATTGATGAGTACGGAGCACTTGCCCTGCTCACCGACGCGGGCCCCGGGTTGGTCGACAGCCGAGACCTGGACTGGGCACTGGCGCGGCTCGCCGCAGGGGACCGTCCAGTCGCCGACGATGACCTGGACGACGCCCTGAAAGTGACCAGCGGTGCGCTCACTGCGCTCAGTTTCCGCACGCCGTGCGGCACCCTGTTACCGGTCCACCGGGTTGATCGCGACGATATGGCGGCGCACTTCGGCTTTGTACCCGACCCACGGCCGACGCCTAAAGCGCGTGAGACCCTTCAGTAGTGCGGCGGCGGCTCATGCTGCTGGCTCGCAGGCAGCGTGCCGCCCGCTTCGTCCCGCCGCAGTCGCTCCAGCAGCGCCTGGGTCAAGCGCTCAAGTTGGTCGATGCGCGTCTGCTGGTCAATCAACGCCTCGTTGAGAGCCTGCAGCGACGCTTCCAGATAAGCGACCTTGATCTCAAGCCTTTCCACGGCAGCATCCTGCGTCATACGGGTCTCCATCGCGGCATCCACTCGACGCCTTTTCTTGCGAACGCTGAAGGAACGCGATAAACACGCGGCCTCTTTCCAGCATGCCGACAGTTTCTCATGTCATTGACCAGCGTCATTTTTGACAACACCCTGCGCGACTGGCTTTTGGCGCTTGGGCTCGCCCTGAGCATCAATGTCGTGATCGGTCTCCTCAAATGGGTGATCATTCATAAAGTTGCGACGATCAGCCGAGACACCAGCAGCGCGCTGGATGACGCGGTGGTTTACGTCGCCCGATCAACCCGTCAATGGCTGATCCTTGGCTTGACGCTGTTCGCAGGCACCCGCTATCTCGAAATGCCCGATCGGGTCGGCACCTTCTTTACCGTCACCGCCACCGTCGCCGCCTTCCTGCAACTGGGCCTCTGGCTCAATGCGAGCATGCGCTTTTGGCTCGATCGCCATCAGAAGCGTGCGCTGGCCCAAGACGCCGCCTCGGCCACCAGCCTCGCTGCCGTGGGCTTCGTCGGGCGAATGGTGCTTTGGTCGGTGGTGGCGCTGTTGATGCTCGACAACCTCGGCGTGGACGTCACAGCATTGGTCGCCGGCCTCGGTGTGGGGGGCATTGCGGTGGCACTGGCGCTGCAAAATATCTTGGGCGATCTGTTCGCGTCACTGTCCATCGTCGTCGACAAGCCGTTCGTGATCGGTGACTTCGTGGTCGTGGATGACATGTCCGGCACCATCGAGCACGTGGGGCTCAAGACCACCCGAGTCCGCTCGCTCTCCGGCGAACAGATCGTGATCGCCAATTCGGACCTCCTGAAAACGCGCATCCGCAATTACAAGCGCATGTATGAGCGGCGCATCGTGTTTAAGTTTGGCGTGCTCTACCAAACCACTGCCGATCAGTTGGAGGCGATTCCGGGAATGGTGCGCGAGCTGGTCGATGTCACCGCCAACACGCGCTTTGATCGGGCACATTTCTTCAACTTTGGCGACTCGTCACTCGACTTCGAGGTGGTCTATTGGATGACCCTGCCCGACTTCAACGCCTCCATGGATGCCCAGCAGGCCATCAACCTCGGACTGGTGCGGCGCTTCAAGACAGCGGGCATAGAGTTCGCGTACCCGACGCGGACGCTGTTCATTGAGGGTGGCGCGGTACCGACGGCATCAGACGAGCACGAATCGCATCAAAGCGGTTAAGGCGACGCCCCCGCGGACGCCAAGGACATCAAACATCTTGCCGCCCATGGCGCCTCAAACTCAACGACGTTTGCTCTTTCTCAGAAGTAATAGCCCACATTGATGTTGAAGCGGGTGTGGGTGTCTTCAGCGGCGTCGCCCAGCGAACCGCCGATGAACGGCTGGTTGCGGGCCGTCACCAGATCAAAATAGGTCACCAGCCCGCCGGCCGCAACCGACATGCCCAGCGTGTTCATCCACGTGCGCCCGCCAACACCGCGCTTGGCGACCATCTGGCTGTGGTCGTTGTAGACCGTCACCGCCGTCACTGGCCCCCACTGCACCGGCAGCGCGTAGGCGAGATTGGCGGTGTGTACCGTCGCCGCAGCCGGAATGCTGTCGAAGAAGGCATACGCGCCCACCACCAGTCGATCTGCGTCAACGTCGGTGCGGTGGTCATAGCGGGTGGACTGCAGCATCAGGGTCCAGCGGTCAACTTTGGCGCCCACATGAACCGCACCGGCACGCTGCGTACCGATGCTGTCATCGGCGTCCACCAGGTCACCATAAAGCGCTGAGACGCCCAGTGAGGCGTCAATCGGACCTAGCGCGCCCTCCCAAGCCACGCGCAGCGCGGCAGTGTTGCTCTCGGCGATCTCCTGCGCGGGTGCGTCGAAGGTGCCGTCGCCTGTGCTGCGAAGTCCGAGAATGTCGTAGGAGTAACGCTCGGTGCGGTCATTGACGAAGCCGTCGATACCGCCCTGTTCGTCGTTCTTGAACAGACCCAACTGCACGTCCAGCGCATCGAGCTTGCCGTGCAGCACGCCGCCCAAGTCGTAGTCGTCCTCCAGCCCCACGTAATAGAGCATGCTGAAAAAGTAAGAGTTTGAATTGAACGGTTGATGCCCGAACGGCACCTTGGTCACGCCCAACTGGCCACGCCATGCCGTACTGAAGTCATAGCCCACCCAGGCGTGGTGAATCACCTGCATGTATTGGTAGTAGCGAAGCTCGGCCGACAGGATCACGTCGCCCACCGTGCCATCCAGATTGATCCGGAAGGTGTCGAAATCCAGATCACCGACCCGCTCACGGTTGGCGGGCTGGTAATCCTCGAAGCTGTACTGGAACCGCACGGCACCGCCAACGTTGATGCCCTCTACGGGCTCGTCGGCCATCACTGGTCCAACCAGCGCGCACGATGCCGCGGCCGCAATGACGACCTTGAACCCTTTTTTCATTGTTCTTCTCCCCCGGCTGATATCGGGTCAGTCAGCACCTCGCGGATGATCGACATCCCCAAAGGTTTCCTTGGGGGCATCGGGCTCGCGTTCACGCACGGTCGGGGTAATCGGCTCGCCCCTGAAGGCTTTGAGCAACGACACGATCATCAGCAACATCACCACCGAGAACAGCAGTCCGGTCGCGATTGATGCCGTTTGCAGTGCCTGCAAGCCCCCGCTCAGCAGTAGGGCTGTGGCCACCAGACCTTCGGCCACCGCCCAGAACACACGCTGGATGCGCGGCGGATCGAGGTCACCGCCAGCCGTCAGCATGTCGATGACCAGCGAGCCGGAGTCTGATGAGGTGACGAAGAAGGTGACGATGACCAGGGTCGCCACCGTTGCGGTGAGGCCTGACAACGGCAGCCGGTCCAGCGTGACGTAGAGGGCCGTGGTGAGGTCGTTCTGCACTGCGGCGGCAATACCGCCCTCGCCAACGAGTTCGTGGAACATCGCCGTGCCGCCCATGACCGACAGCCACAGGAAGGTCACCAATGTCGGCACGAACAGCACGCCCAAGGTGAATTCGCGGATGGTGCGCCCGCGCGAAATGCGCGCGATGAACATGCCCACGAATGGCGCCCACGCCATCCACCAGCCCCAGTAGAAAATCGTCCAGCTGCCGGCCCAGCCGGTGTTGCCCACCGTGTCGGTCCAGAAGCTCATCACCACCAGATTCTGCAGGTAGCGGCCCGTGGTTTCGACGAAGGTGTTGAGGATGTACACCGTGGGCCCCAGCACCAGAACCGCTGCGATCAGCCCCAATGCCAACCAGACATTCACCGTGGACAGTATCTTCACGCCCTTGTTGAGCCCCATCACCACCGAACCCGTGGCAATGGCGGTGATGAATGCAATCAACCCGATCTGCAGCATCACGCTCTGCGGCGCATCAACGAGATAGGTCAACCCGGCGTTGATCTGCTGCACCCCCAGACCCAGCGACGTCGCCACCCCGAACAGCGTGCCGAAAACGGCGGTGATGTCGATGATGTGCCCGGGCCAGCCATAAATTCGGTCGCCCAACAGCGGATAAAACGCCGAACGAATTGCCAGCGGCAGCTTGTGCCGGTAAGCGAAGTACGACAGCGCAAGCCCGACGATCACGTAGATCGCCCAAGCGTGCAGACCCCAATGGAAGAAGGTCGTGCGCAGCGCCACCTCGGCCGAACGCGGTGTTTCGCCCTCCACCGCGAACGGCGGGGTGATGTAGTGGTACATCGGCTCGGCGATGCTCCAGAACAGCAGGCCAATGCCCATACCCGCCGAGAACAACATCGCAAACCAGGCGAAGTAGCCGTACTCGGGCTTCTCGTGAGGGTCGCCGAGGCGCACGTCGCCGTAGCGCGACATCAGCAGCCACAACACAAAGCCGACGAAAATACTGGCCGCCAGCATGTAGTACCAACCGAGGTATTCGGTGATAAAGGCCTGCACCGCGCCGAAGACGGCCTCGGTGGGCACCTTGAAGAAAATCCCCAGCGACACGAACACCAGCACGACCGTGGCCGACGTGATGAAAACGGGGGGGTTGACGCGCGGGAACGGCCCCACGGCGCGGGTTTGAATCTGGTTCTGCACTGCACTTCTCCCTGAACTTGGGGAGCGCCGCAATCACCGGGGCGCGGCGGGCGCTTTCCGTTGTTGTTGAAAAGACCCTAACACGCACCTCCATCCCGCCCAACCCTTGCCGGACTAATCCTCGGGCTCGTAACCCAGATTCGGCGCCAACCATTTCTCGGCCTCGGGAAGCGTCCATCCCTTGCGGCGCGCGTAGTCCTCGACCTGCTCACGGTTGACGCGGCCAACCACGAAGTACTGCGCATCAGGGTGCGCGTAGTACCAGCCGGAGACGCTGGCGCCGGGCCACATCGCCATGCTCTCGGTGAGCTGGATGCCGGTATTGTTCTCGACATCCAGCAATTGCCAAAGCGTCGATTTCTCGGTGTGTTCGGGGCAGGCGGCGTAACCCGGCGCGGGACGGATGCCAAGATACTTTTCGTCAATCAGCGCCGCGTTATCGAGGTGCTCATCGGGCTGATACCCCCAGAACTCCTTGCGCACCCGCTGATGCAGACGCTCGGCAAAGGCCTCGGCCAACCGGTCGGCCAAGGATTCCAGCAGGATGGCGTTGTAATCGTCGTTGGCGGCCTTGAACGCCTTGACCCGCTCATCAGCACCCATGCCGGTGGTGACGGCAAAGCCACCCACATAATCCCGCAGGCCACTGGTCTTGGGCGCCACGAAATCCGCGAGGCTGCGGTGCGGCACGCCGGCGCGATGCTCGGACTGCTGACGGAGGTTGAGCAGGCGCGCCTTCACCGTCTCGCGGGTTTCGTCGGCATAAATCTCAACGTCATCATCCCCAACCTGGTTGGCCGGAAACAGGCCGATCACCCCGTTGGCACTGATCCACTTCTCAGCAATGATCTGGTCCAGCATGGCGTTGGCGTCGGCAAATAGCTTGCGCGCGGTCTCGCCCGAGGCCGGGTTGTTGAGCAGATCGGGGAACCGGCCCTTCATCTCCCAGCCGATAAAGAACGGCTGCCAGTCGATGTAATCGCGCAGCTCGGCCAGCGGGTAGTCGGTGAAGGTTTTCACGAACTGCGTCGCCAGCGCGTGATGGTGGTCGCAGCCCGGGCCCTCACACACATCCTTGGCCTGCTGCACCAGCATGCGCGGACGCGGCGGCACATAGCCTTCCCAAGTGATCGGCGTGCGGTTGGCGCGCGCGGCGGCCAGCGGCACGAACTTTTGCTGGCGGTCCTTGTTGCCGTGGCGCTCGCGAATCTGGTCGTACTCGGCCTGGGTGTCGGCCAGCAGCTTGGGCTTCTGCTCGGCCGACAACAGCGCGGCGGCCACCGGCACCGAACGTGAGGCATCCTTCACCCAGATCACCGCGCCGTCGTAAGCCTTGTCGATCTTCACGGCGGTGTGCGCGCGCGAGGTGGTGGCACCGCCGATCAGCAGCGGAATGGTGAAGCCCTGACGCTGCATTTCCTTGGCGAGGTTCACCATCTCGTCAAGACTCGGCGTGATCAGACCGGACAAACCAATGATGTCGGCCTTGTGCTCGCGCGCGGCGTCGAGAATCTTTTGCCCCGGCACCATGACGCCCATGTCGACCACGTCATAGTTGTTGCACTGAAGCACCACGCCGACGATGTTCTTGCCGATGTCGTGGACGTCGCCCTTGACGGTGGCCATGAGGATCTTGCCCTTGGCCTGCGCGACATCGCCGGGCTTTTTCTCGGCCTCGATGAACGGAATCAGGTAGGCCACAGCCTTCTTCATCACGCGCGCCGATTTGACCACCTGCGGCAAAAACATCTTGCCGGCGCCGAACAGGTCACCGACCACGTTCATGCCGCCCATCAGCGGGCCTTCGATGACCTCAATCGGCCGACCGCCGCGCGCGGCAATCTCGGCGCGCAGCTCCTCGGTGTCGGACTCGACATGGGCGTCAATGCCCTTGACCAGCGCGTGGGTGATGCGCTCACCCACCGGCAGTTCGCGCCAGGACTCGTCCATGGTTTGCTTGGCGCCCGCACCGCCGCCCTGAAAGCGGGTGGCGATGTCCAGCAGGCGCTCACCCGCATCCTCGCGGCGGAACAGAATCACGTCTTCGATGCCGTCGCGCAGCTCGGCCGGCAGATCGGAATACACCGGCAGCACGCCGGCGTTGACGATGCCGAAGTCCATGCCGCGCTGAATCGCGTGGTACAGAAACACGCTGTGAATCGCCTCGCGCACCAGGTTGTTGCCACGGAAGCTGAAGCTCACATTGGAGACGCCGCCGGAAATATGGCAGTGCGGCAGGTTCTCGCGAATCCAGCCGGTGGCCTCAATGAAGTCGAGCCCGTAGCGGTTGTGCGCCTCGATACCGGTCGCCACCGCAAACACGTTGGGGTCAAAGATGATGTCTTCGGGCGGGAAGCCGACCTCGTCCACCAGCAGGTCATAAGCGCGGCGGCAAATGACCTTGCGGCGCTCCAGGGTGTCGGCCTGGCCTTCTTCATCAAAGGCCATCACCACCACTGCGGCGCCGTAACGGCGACACAGCCGCGCCTGCTCCAGGAAGGGCTCGACGCCTTCCTTCATCGAGATTGAATTGACGATGGGCTTGCCCTGCACGCATTGCAGACCGGCTTCGATGACCGCCCACTTGGAGCTGTCGATCATCACCGGCACCCGCGAAATATCGGGTTCCGAGGCGATGAGCTTGAGGAAGGTCTGCATGGCCTCGACGCCGTCGAGCATGCCCTCGTCCATGTTGACGTCGATCACCTGCGCGCCGGCCTCCACCTGCTGGCGGGCGACGGTCAGCGCGGCGGTGTAATCGCCTTCCTTGATCAGTTTGCGGAACGCCGCCGAGCCGGTGACGTTGGTGCGCTCACCGACGTTGACAAAGCCCAGCTCCGGCGTGACGTTCAGCGGCTCCAGCCCGGACAGACGCATCACCGGCACGTGCTCTACCGGGACACGCGGGGTGATGCCCTCGACGGCTTGGGCAATGGCGGCGATGTGCTCGGGCGAGGTGCCGCAGCAGCCGCCGACAACATTGACGAGGCCGTCTTCAGCAAAGCCACGAATGATGGCGGCGGTCTCGTCCGGGCGCTCGTCGTACTCACCAAACGCATTCGGCAACCCGGCATTGGGGTAGCACGAGATGCGGCAGTCGGCGAGGCGTGACAACTCGGCGATGTAAGGGCGCATGTCCTTGCCGCCCAGCGCACAGTTGAGCCCCACCGCGAACGGCTGGGCATGTCGGACCGACGCCCAGAACGCTTCGGTGACCTGGCCCGAGAGCGTACGGCCCGAGGCGTCGGTAATGGTCCCGGAGATGATCACCGGGTACCGAACGCCGCATTCCTCAAAGAAGGTTTCACAGGCGAAGATCGCCGCTTTGGCGTTAAGCGTGTCGAAAATGGTTTCAATCAGGAACAGGTCGACACCGCCTTCGGCAAGCGCGCGCGCCTGCTCCAGATAGGCATCCACCAATTGCTGGAACGTCACATTGCGCTTGCCCGGGTCATTGACGTCGGGGCTGATGCTGGCGGTGCGGTTGGTCGGCCCAATTGACCCCACGACGAAGCGGGGTCGCTGGGGCGTGCTCACCGATTCGGCCGCCTCGCGCGCCAGCGTCGCCGCCGCGACGTTCATCTCATAGCTCAGCGACTCCATGTGGTAGTCGGCCATTGAAATGACCTGCGCATTGAAGGTGTTGGTCTCGATCAGGTCAGCGCCCGCTTCAAGGTATTCGCGATGAATGTCGCGAATGATGTCGGGCTGGGTCAGCACCAGCAGGTCATTGTTGCCCTGCAGGTCGTGCTCCCAATCGGCAAAACGCTCGCCGCGGTAGTCCGCTTCGGACAGCTTGTGGCGCTGAATCATGGTGCCCATGGCGCCGTCCAGCGTCAGGATGCGGCGCTCGGCGGCGGCGAAGAGTTCAGCACTGCGGGGTGAGGGTTTCATGTCCATCCAAACGTAAGCAAACGCGTATTTTATCCTCTTATCCGGATAAGCGGATAATTAAGCTTGGTCGCCGATTGCTCACCGCCCGTCCGTCTGCGGCGCCCACTGATCGCGACCCCGCCCCTGCCTTCACATGGGCATGACAGGATGCAATTGTCGTCTCGCAACCGGTCGTGATTTCCCCCTCCACACCGGCTGCAACGGCTCTCCACCAGTCCGGCACCCCCCTTCCTGCCGGCCTGCACTGACCGGGTGTGCCCCAGTGGCGCACCCGGTTTTTTTGTGCCCGCGCTCGCCTCTTGCTCCAGACAACAGCGCCCATGATGCGCCGCTTGACAGTGATCGACCTCAAAGTCACATTAATAGAACGATTGGTCAATACGCGAGGCGCCTGATGTCATCAAATTCTCTTTCTGCGGCCGAGTGGCGCGATCAAAAGCGTGCCCTGTGGCCGCTGGGTGCGGTGATCGTTTTGCTGCCGCTACTCGGCGTTGCGCTTTGGTCAACATTCGGCGGCGCGGCATGGCTGTGGCTGCCCATGGTCATTCTCTACGGGCTGATTCCACTCATGGACCGTTTGGTCGGCGAAGACACGGCCAATCCGCCTGAAAGCGCCATCACCCAACTCGCGCAGGACGGCTACTACCGCTGGGCGCTGTTCGCAGCCATTCCGACGTATCTGTTCACCTGGGTCACCATGGGCTGGTTCGTGGCCAGCACCGAGCTGCCCTGGTATGGCTGGCTGGGCGCAACCCTTTCGGCCGGACTGGTTTGCGGGCTGGCGATCAACATTGGTCATGAGCTGGGGCATCAACCCTCCAAGCTTGAGCAGACACTCGCCAAGTTCGTACTGGCACCGGGCGCGTACGGGCATTTCTTTGTCGAGCACAACCGCGGTCACCACGTGCGCGTTGCCACACCCGAGGACCCGGCATCCTCACGCTTTGGCGAAAGCTTCTACGCCTTCTTTCCGCGCTGCGTGGCGGGCTCAATCCAGTCGGGTTGGGTACTCGAGAAGCAGCGTCTCGCCCGCCAGGGAAAGTCCGTCTGGCACTGGCAAAACCACAATCTGCAGACTTGGGCAATGACCGCTGTGATCTGGGGTGTCATGGTCGCCTGGCTGGGCTGGGTGGTCCTGCCCTTCATGCTCGTCGCAGCCGTCTTTGGCGGCAGCCTGCTCGAGGTGGTGAATTACCTTGAGCACTACGGCCTCAAGCGCGAACGCAAGGACGATGGCAGCTACGAGCGCTGCCAGCCGCATCACTCGTGGAACTCCAACCACACGGTCACCAACGTGCTGCTTTACCATCTGCAACGGCACTCTGATCACCACGCCAACCCGACACGCAGCTACCAGACCCTGCGCAACTTCGACGGGGTTCCGTCACTGCCGTCGGGCTACGCGGCGATGATCGTCGTGGCCTACATTCCGCCGCTGTGGTTCCGCCTGATGAACCCGCGCGTCATCGCGCAACATGGCGGCGACATGCGCAAGGCCAACATCAAACCGTCGATCAAAGAACAGGTCATCGCAAAATATTCGGCGCAGACCGCTTAAACTAACGCGCCTGGCGTGCTCGGCGCATGCCTTGGATCAAGCTCTTTTTGGACAATCAACGATGCGTAAATGGCGTTGCGTAATTTGTGACTGGGTGTACGACGAGGCTGTGGGCGTGCCCGACGAGGGCATTCCCGCCGGCACCCGTTGGGAAGACGTGCCCGAAAGCTGGACCTGCCCGGACTGCGGTGCCGCCAAGGCCGATTTCGAGATGGAAGAAATCTGAGTGCCGTACCGGTGCACCCGAAAAGCCCTCCACGCGGAGGGTTTTTTTGTGCCTGACGACACCCTGATGCCATGGTGATCCCCGTGGTGTGGCACCCCGATTACAGTATTCCCCAGCCGCCGGGGCACGCCTTCCCGATGGGCAAGTTCGCGGCGGTGGGGCGGTGGTTGGCGGCGCGCGGCATGGCGACGGTATGCCCGCTGCATGCCGACATGAGCACGTTGTCGGCCGTGCATGACCCGGACTACCTGCGTCATTTGGCCACGGGAACGCTCGATGCACGCGCCCAGCGCCGCATCGGCTTTGACTGCACGCCGGCGCTGTTTCAGCGCTGCCGGCTGGAAACCGGCGGCACGCTCGCCACCGTGGCGCTGGCGTTGCAGCACGGGCTGGCCTGCAATGCGGCCGGAGGCACCCACCACGCCCATCACGACTTCGGCAGCGGCTACTGTCTGCTCAACGACCTTGTGGTGGCGGCACGGCATGCCCTTGATCATCTTGGGCGCCACAAGGTGCTGATCATTGATCTCGACGTGCATCAGGGCGATGGAACGGCCGCACTGCTCGCCGATGAACCCCGCGCCTTCACCTTTTCCATGCATTGCGGCGACAACTTTCCGGCACGCAAGCAGCGCTCCGATCTGGATATCGCCCTGCCGCGCGGACTCGACGACAGCGGCTATCTGCACGAACTGAACAGCGTGCTGCCGTGGCTGCTCGACAGCGTGATGCCCGACCTGGTGCTGTACGACGCGGGCGTTGACGTCCATGCCGACGACCGTCTCGGTCATCTCAGCCTGAGTGACGCCGGGCTATTGGCGCGTGACCTCGCCGTGATCGGCGCCTGCCGGGCGCGCCACATCCCCACCGCCTGCGTGATCGGTGGCGGCTACGACCGTGATCTCGACCGACTCGCCAGTCGGCACGCTTGGCTGTTCGAGGCTGCCTGCCAGGTATTCAACGCCACTGACTCGGCGCCGTCCCGGTCCAGCGCTTGAAGGCGCGGGTAAAACTGCTGGCATCGCCAAAGCCCAGCAGATAAGCGATCTCGCTGACCGAATGCCGCCCCTCGGCGAGGTACTGCCGCGCCAGCGCCTCGCGCGTCTGTTGCAACAACTCGCCGTAGCGCGTGCCCTGCTCGGCGAGCTTGCGCTGCAGGCTGCGCAGTGACAGGTGCAGGGCCTCGGCGATAGCCGCCTCGCCGGGATCGCCCTGGGGCAGGCGCTCGGCCAGCAGGCGCTGCACGCGCTGTCCCCAGTCCGACTGTTCACGCGCGGCGAGCAGGCGCTGGGCGATGGCTTCGTTGGCGGCGGCGAGCTCGGGGCTGGCGCTTTCCAGCGGGCGGTCGACACGCTCGGCCGGCAGGATCAATTGATTGTGCTCGGCCGCAAAATGCACCGGGCTGCGGAACATGCGCAGCCAGGGTTCGGCGTTGCGCGGTTCGGGGCGTTGCAACCTCAGTGCCTGAGGATTGAAGCTGCGCCCCAGCAAGCCGCGGCTGAGCCGCATGAAGATCGTGGCGTAGGCGTCGATGGCCTCAGGCGAAGGCGCGGCTTCGCCCGCGGCAGGCGCGATGGTGACCACAAGCGCATCGGGCACATCTTCGAGGTGCAGACTCGCAGCATCGGAGACCACGGCCAGATACCGGGCGCAGCGCTCGAAGGCATCGCGCAGGCTCAGGCTCGCCATCACCGCCACGCCCAGCGCGTGAAAATGCGTGAACTCGGCATGCCGCGCCGCGGTGATGCCAAAGGCCTCGTCGCCGGTCGCCGCCACCGACAGCGCCCACAGCCGCCTTGAGGCAGCGACCGGATAGCGCGCCTGGGGATCGTCAAGCGCTGCGGGGTCCAGCCCCGCCTCGCGGATCAGCGCCTCGGCATCGCAGCCGGTCTCTCGCAAGGCACGGCGGACGGCGCGGCCCCAACTGCCGAGCGTCGAGGCGCTCATCTGGCGCTAATGGCCAAGAGATTGGCAGGATGGGTCATGGTGGCCGGCGGGCCGGTCTCGGATGATGGGCGAGGTCACTATAACGAGGTCTCTGCCCATGTCCGTCACCCTGAGCGATGCTGAAAAAGTCGCCCACATCAAGAAGGTCATCCTGCAGGCTGGCGACGAGTTGCGCGCCCGCCACCCCTGGCTGAAGAAACACCAGGACGCCATCGGCGCGACCATCATGGCGGTCTCGCTGGCCGGCATGATCGGCACGGCGACGCTGTACTACCACGGCCTGATCGCGTGGTGGCTGTGCATTCCGGTGGTGGCGATCTTCGCTTCGTTCATCCACGAGCTGGAACACGACCTGATCCACCTGATGTACTTCCGCAACACGCCCTGGGCCAACAAGCTGATGCTGTGGCTGGGCTGGATCGCCCGCCCGAGCACCGTGAGCCCCTTCGTTCGCCGCGACCTGCACCTGCACCACCACAAGCATTCGGGCACCGAAACCGATCTTGAGGAGCGCGGTATCACCAACGGCGAGCGCTGGGGCCTGAAACGCCTGATCATGACCGGCGACAACATGCTCGCCGTCTACCTGCGACCGAAGGAGACCTTCCGCATGGTGCGCGCCTACATTGCGAGCAAGAAGCCGGAGAACCACGCGGCGTTCAAAGCGATGGCCTGGGAACAGCGCCTGGCCTACTTCCCGCTCGGCAATCTTTATTACCTGGTCTGGCACAGCTTTCTCGCCTATTGGGCCGTCGCGGGCATTGCAATGCTCATCGGCAGCCCCCTGCAGCTTTCGGGCACCGCGCAGTCGGTGGTGAATGGGCTGAACTTTCTGGCCGTGGTGTGGATGCTGCCCAGCTTTCTGCGCACCTTCTGCCTGCACTTCGTCAGCAGCAACATGCATTACTACGGCGATGTGGAAGACGGCAACATCCTGCAGCAGACGCAGGTGCTCAACCCGTGGTGGCTGATGCCTTTCCAGCTGTTCTGCTTCAACTTCGGCGTCACCCACGCGATTCATCACTTTGTGGTGAAGGAACCCTTCTACATCCGCCAGTGGACCGCACCGGCAGCCCACAAGGTGATGCGCGAGATGGGCGTCCGTTTCAACGACACCGGCACCTTCGGCCGCGCCAACCGCTATCGCCTGGCCTGAGGACGTCTCGCCGACCGCGACGCCAACGCATTCGCGGTCATTTAGTGTTCATTTGGGCGAAATCCCCGTTAAACTGCCGCCCCTCACCGGGCAGGCAACGTCTTTTTGTGCCCGCGGAGACCGTATTTCAATTACAGGGAAGCTCCATGGCATTCAAGATCGCCGTCCTCAAGGAAACGCGCGCAAACGAGCGACGCGTCGCCCTCGTGCCCGTGGTGGCCGACAAGCTCACCAAGCTGGGCGCCACGCTGGCGGTTCAGACCGGCGCCGGTGACGCGGTCAAGCTGCCGGATTCGGCCTTCAAGAACGTGCACTTTGCCGCCAACCCTCAGGGTCTGGTGAGCGATGCCGACATTGTGTTGGCGGTGCAGCCGCCGTCGCTTGAGGCCGTTGACGCGATGAAGGACGGCGCCATCCTCATTTCCTTTATCTATGCCCACAAGGAAATCGAGCTGGTCAAAAAGCTGCGTGACAAGAACATCACCTGTTTCGCGATGGAGCTGGTGCCGCGCATCACCCGCGCCCAGGCTATGGACGCGCTGTCGTCGCAGGCCGCGCTGGCCGGCTACTACGGCGCCCTGCTCGGCGCCACCAGCATCGCCCGCATGATGCCCATGACCACCTTCGCCACCGGCTCCATCCGCCCCGGCACCGTGCTGGTGATGGGTGTGGGCGTTGCCGGTTTGTCAGCCATCGCCACCGCACGCCGCATCGGCGCCAAGGTGGAAGGCTACGACGTGCGCCCCGAAGTGAAAGAGCAGGTTGAATCCCTGGGCGCCAAGTTCATCGACACCGGCGTGGATGCCCGCGGTGAAGGCGGTTACGCCCGTGAGTTGACCACCGAAGAGAAGGACAAGATCGCCGCCGTGGTGACCAAGCACATCCAGGCGGCCGACATCATCATCACCACCGCCGCCATTCCGGGGCGCCCCTCGCCGAAGCTGATCTCCAAGGCGCAGGTCGACGGCATGAAGGGCGGCAGCGTGATCATCGACCTCGCAGCCGAAGGCGGCGGCAACACCGAGTACACCCAGCCGGGCGAAACCGTCACCGTCGGTCAGACCACCATCGTCGCGCCGCTCAATGTGCCGTCACTGCTGGGCGAGCATGCCTCCGAGCTGTATGCCAAAAACCAGTTCAACCTAGTGGAGTTGATGGTCAAGGAAGGCGTGCTGGCGGTGAACTGGGAAGACGAAGTCCTCGCCAAGGCCTGCCTCACGCACGGCGGCGAGATCAAGAACGAAGCGGCCGCCAAGGCCGTTGACGCAGCGTAATTAAGGGAGCACACGTCATGGATGCCACCATTGTCATCACGGGCTTCGTCGCCCTTTATATCTTCATGCTGGCCGCGTTCACCGGCTACGAAATCATCGGCCGCGTGCCGTCGATTCTGCACACGCCGCTGATGTCGGGCTCCAACTTCATCCACGGCATCGTCGTGGTCGGGGCCATGTACATGCTCATCAACGCCAGCTCGGTCATCGAGCAGGCGCTGGGCTTTTTCGGCGTGATTCTGGGTGCGGCCAACGCCGCCGGCGGTTATGTGGTGACCGAACGCATGCTTGAAATGTTCAAGCCGTCCGACAAGAAGAAGGGCTAAGTCATGAGCATCTCGTGGATCATCAATGCGAGCTTCGTGCTCGCCACGCTGCTGTTCATCTACGGCCTGAAGCGCATGTCGTCGCCGGTCACGGCGCGCTCCGGCATCGTCGTCGCGGGCTGGGGCATGGTGCTGGCGGTGGCCGTCAGCTTCCTCTATGTGTTCAACGTATCGCCTGATGTAAAGCCGCACCTCACCGTCAACGTCATCCTCGTGGTGATCGCGCTGGTGTTGGGCCTGGGCTGGGCGTGGCGTAGCGGCAAGAAGGTCGAGATGACCGCCATGCCGCAGATGGTCGCGCTCTACAACGGCATGGGCGGCGGCGCGGCAGCGGCCATCGCCGCCATCGAGCTGTTCGGCTACAAGGCGCACGGCAACATCATCCTCATCATGGCGGTGCTCGGCGGCGCCATCGGCGCGGTCGCGCTGTCGGGCTCACTGATCGCCTGGGGCAAGCTGGACGGCCGCATCAACGGCGTCTGGCGCTTCAAGGGCCTGCAGGCCGTCAATGGCCTGATCGTGCTGACCATGGTCGCCATCGGCGCCTGGGCGGTGATCGCAGGCGGGCAGATCCCGCTCTACGCCATCGCCGTGTTCTTCATCCTGGCGCTGGTCTACGGCGTGATGATGGCCATGCCCATCGGCGGCGCCGACATGCCGGTGGTGATTTCGCTGTTCAACGCCCTCACCGGTCTGGCCGTGGGCTTTGAAGGCTACGTGATCGGCAACCCGGCGCTGATGGTGGCGGGCATGGTGGTGGGCTCGGCCGGTACGCTATTGACGCTGTTGATGGCCAAGGCCATGAACCGCTCGGTGAGCAACGTGCTGTTCTCCAACTTCGGCGCCAGCGGCGACGAAGAGCAAGGCGAGATCAAGGGCAGCATGAAACCGGTGGAAGCCGGCGACGCGGGCATCAACATGCGCTACGCGTCCAAGGTGATCATCGCGCCCGGCTACGGCCTGGCGGTGGCGCAGGCGCAGCACAAGCTCTTCGAGTTCGTGAAGATTCTGCAGGCCAACGATGTGGACGTGAAGTTCGCCATCCATCCGGTGGCGGGCCGCATGCCCGGTCACATGAACGTGCTGCTCGCCGAAGCCGGTGTGCCGTACGACATCATCTACGACATGGAAGACATCAACGGCGAGTTCAAGGAGGCCGACGTGGCCATCGTCATCGGGGCCAATGACACCGTGAACCCGGCGGCTCGGACCAACAAGTCCAGCCCGATTTACGGCATGCCCATCCTCAACGTCGACATGGCCAAACAGGTCTACGTCGTCAAGCGCGGTCAGGGCAAGGGCTATTCGGGCGTGGAGAACGAACTGTTCTTCCAGGACAACACCAACATGGTCTATGGCGACGCCCAGAAGGTCATGGTTGCCATGGTGCAGGCCGTCAAGGCGCTGGATGGCGGCGGGCATTGAGTGTTTTAGCGGCAACACAGGAGGCTGCCCGCAAGGCAGCCTTTTTTGTGTGCCCGACCTCGTCAATAAAAAGATCGACCAGCTCAAGAAAGCGATTGCCGTTCGGCGAGCGGGGGCTTAGCATCGCATTGGACTCCGAAACCGTCCACCGTTTTGATCAAACACCATGGGAGATTCAAAAATGAAAAAGCTTCTGACCGGCATCCTTCTCGTTGCATCCTCTTCCGCAGCATTTGCAGAAGCCCCCGGCGGACCGAACTGCGGCTGGGGGAACATGTTGTTCCAGGGCAATTCAGGCATCGTCTATCACTTCCTCGCCAGCACGACCAATGGCACCTCGGGTAACAACACGTTTGGCATGACCTCGGGCACCAACGGCTGCTCGACAAGTGGCACGTTGACCTACGGCGGCAAGGCCATGGTCACGGCGATGATGGACGAGTTCTCGGCAGACGTTGCCGTCGGCGAGGGCGAGGCCCTGACGGCCGTGGCCGTTGCCTATGGCGTGGCCAAAGAAGATCGCGCTGCGTTTGCCAGCCTGGCCAACCAGAACTTCGCAGTGCTGTTCCCGAGCGAGAGTGTCACCGCTGACGAAGTCGTGGCCAATCTGGAAGCCCTGATGAAGGCCGACGCCCAGTTGTCTCAGTACGTCATCTGATCTCGTCGACTGTCGCCCGCAACGCGGCAGTCCAAGGATCTTTCAGGCCCGGTATCGCTAGATGCCGGGCCTTTAATTTGGCCGCCGACACGATGCACCCCACGCGCACATTTCTTCCCCTTCTGATCACCGTGGTTCTGTTGCTGCCCATCCGGGCATGGTCAGCAGAAACGGCGTGGGTGCAGGCCCAGTCCCTGGAGCTCTGGACGCAAAGCGAGTGGGTGAACCTGGTGCATTACAAGGCCGGCACATGGCCGGGGTCCTGGCGTAGCGCCACCGAAGATCCCCGCTTTTTCCTCGCCGATAACGGCTCGACCGACCCTCGTGCCGAACTACAGGCCACCCTGGCGGCCTTCACCGCGCTGGCCACGCTGGCCGACGACCACGCGCAATGCCGTTTCGTTGCCCGCTTGGCGTGGCTACGCAGCAAACTGGATCTTGGTGATCTGCCCAAACCAAACTGCGCGGCGTATCAAGCCTTCAGGCAGGAGGTTCAGGCCCGGCACGCCGTTCTGGTTTTCCCGTCGTACTACCTCAACAGTCCGTCGTCGATGTTTGGCCACACCCTGCTGCGCCTCGATCCAGACGAGGACGGCGGCGGCTCGGAGTACCTGTCGTTTGCAGTCAACTTCGGCGCCATGGTCGACCCCAGCGACAACGGCCTGTTCTATGCCTTCAACGGCCTCACCGGCAATTATCCGGGGCAGTTTGAGGTCGACCACTACTACAAAAAAATTCGCGAGTACAACACCGGCGAGAATCGCGATATCTGGGAATATCCGCTCAATCTCACGCCGCCCGAAACAGAGCGTCTGGTCCAGCACCTGTGGGAGCTCAAGGGCGTCAGCTTCGCCTATTACTTTTTTGACGAGAACTGCTCTTACCGGATTCTCGAGCTCCTGGAAATCGCCCGCCCTGGCATCGATCTGACCAGCGGCTTCCCGCTGACCGCCATCCCCATCGACACCGTTCGTGCGGTTGCGCGCACAGGCCTCATCCAGGGCAAGCACTTCCGCCCCTCCCAGGGCACGGTGCTCAAACAGCGGCTTGCGGCCGTGCCCGACGCGCTGCATGACACGGTCATTGAGCTGGGCATGGCGCCCGAACGGCTCGACGATGCCGATCTACAGGCGCTAGACCCAAAAACCCGGGCCCGGCTTATCGACGCCGCCTACAAGTACCTGCGCTTCACCCAGACCGGCGCCGAGCGAGACCCGGTCGTGGCGCAACGTAGCTTTCGACTGCTGCAAGCACTGCAACGTCACGCCGCCGAGCTCAGTCAGAGTGACGTGACGAAGCTTGAACCCGGCGCCTCACCCGATCTAAGTCACGGGAGCCGCCGCCTCGCGCTCGGCCTCTGGAATGAAGAAAGTCATGACTACCTGACGCTGGGCCTGCGCCTGTCGCTACACAGCCTGCAAGAAAACCGCGCCGGCTTTCCGATCGGCGCTCAGATCAACCTCGGCAATTTCGACCTGCGCATTGAAGATGACGGCAACATTGACATGAACCGATTTGACGTCGTGGACATTCTTTCCCTGAGCCCACGCGATGCCTTTTTCAAACCGCTGTCGTGGGCGATCCAGACGGGCGTCGACCGGCAATGGACCGGCAGCCGCGAACATCGGGTGGCGCACGTCAACGGCGGCATGGGCGCAACTCGTGCGCTGGGCGCCAATAACCTTCTCTATGGCCTTACCACGGCTCGACTCGAGTACAACCACGGCTACGACACGCGCACTCAGCCCGCCTTAGGATTGCGGGGCGGGCTCCTACTGAACGCCGGGCCGCTGACCGTTAACGGGGAGGTCGCGACCGAGAAATTTGCGAACGGGGAAGCGCGCACGCGTGTGGAGCTGCGCCACAACCTGCGCCTGTCGCGTCAGCAAGCGTTGCACGTCGAGCTGCAATGGCGCGACCAGCAGCCCGAGCACACCACGAACATCGGCCTGCGTTACCAGTATTACTACTGAGCGCCTCCCCGCTCGTGCGCCCCGACAACCCCGACATGCCTATCCAACCTCTGAACATGTTGCGCCAAGCCCGCACCATCGTGCCCCTGTTGTTGGTTATCGGCCTGGGGCTGTCGGGTTGCACGTCGGTTTTCCTGCAGCCTAATCGGGTGCAGTACTTCGCCGACCGGCCACTTGGCACGCCGGCTGAAGATGTTTGGATCACCGCAGCCGACGGCAACCCTTTGCATGCGCTCTATCTCCCGGCGCCCGGCAGCCCTCGGGCAACATTGCTCTATCTTCATGGCAACGCCGAAAACCTGAGTTCGCATGTTCATGCGGTGCGCTGGCTGCCCGCACAGGGCTACGGCGTGCTGGCACTCGACTATCGAGGCTTTGGGCGCTCGCAGGGCAAGGCCAACGTTGACGCCATTCATGAAGACGCCGAGGCGGCACTGGCTTGGCTCGTCGCCCACCCCAGCCTCGCTGACACACCGCTAATCGTCTACGGCCAAAGCCTCGGCGCTTCGGTGGCCATTCGACTGGCGGCCGACTCCCCTTCACGCCATAAGGTGGCAGCGGTCATCGCGGAGAGCCCGTTCGCCAGTTATCGCGGTATCGCGCGTGAAAAGCTGTCGCAGGTGTGGCTCACATGGCCGCTGCAGTGGCCCCTGTCGTGGCTCATCTCCGACCGCTACGCCGCGGCCGACGCGGTGGATCGCATCAGCCCGATCCCGCTGCTGCTGATTCACGGCGAGCGCGATCCCGTAGTGCCCAGCCGCCACTCACAACGTCTGTACGCAGCGGCACAAGACCCCAAAGATCTGTGGCTGATCGCCGATGGCGGGCACATCAACGCAACCGCCCAGGAGACCGTTCGCGAGCGGCTGCTCGGCTATCTCGCGGCGGTCAGCACCGCAACGGCAGGCAAACGCTGAGGCCGGAGGAATTTCCCCAGGTCACCACTCGCGGTCCACGCGCACCACCTGATGCAACCATTGTCCTTCGCCGCCCAGCGGCTGCCGTGACGCCACCGAAAAACGCAGGCTCGACGGGGCGGTACCGTCGTTTCTCGCCAGGTGCGGGCCCAACAACAGGAATTCGGTTCCGGCGGCGTCGACCTTGGCGTGGTCCAGCACCAGCGCCGGGTCGCCGGTGACGCTGCCGGCGGTGATTTCCAGCTTCGCCTGCCGCGCCTCAATCCCTTCGTGAACATGGCTGTTGATCAGGCTGACATTGCCGTCCTCAACCCGAAGGCTGCGCAGGTTGGCATTCTCGATCACCACATCGGTGCAACGCGTCAGATCCAGATGCCCCAGCTCGCCGGTGTAACGCGTGCCGACTTCGTCAAGACAATGGGTGACACGGGTCGGCGTCGGTGCGCGACGCAAAAAGCGCGGGGTCTTGTCCCGCCTATCCGGCTCAATCGCCTTCTTCAAGGCTGTATTGAACGCCTCCGGCACTTCGAACATCGGCATGTGCCCGGCGCCGTCGAGCACCGTGAGCCGCGCCGGGTCCAGCATCGCGGCCACCAGTTGGCCGGTGCGCAGCGGGGTGATGGTGTCGTCGCCGCCCCAGATGATCTCGGTGGGGGTGCGCACTTCGCGCAGCGCCGGGCCAAAATCGTGCGCTGCCATCGCCAGCGCACTGATCGCCATCGGCTCGCCGCCCAACCCCACCTGCCGCAACCACGGGTTGGCCACCAGCATGGCCGGGCTGATGCCGAGCCGCTCGACTTCGGCCAGGACCGCCTCCGTGAGTTGCCCCAGCCACGCGGCGCGCTGCGCATCACCGTCGGAAAAGCCGCGCACGCCAAGCTGGCTCAGCCCCTGCGCAACCACTGAGTGATGCAGTACGCCCGCCAGATTGACCAGGACCAGCTTGGTCAGGTCATTCGGGAACTGCTGCGCGTAGGCCAGCGAGATCGCGCCCCCCATCGAGTGCCCGACCAGGGTGAAAGGCCGCGGGTCGTGATGCCGCACCGCCTCGTGCACCGCGCGGGCCATCTCGTCCGGCGCATAGCGGTGATTGCCGCGCAGTGACGCGCCAAAACCGGGCAGGTCCAGTGTCATCACGCGGTGGTCGCGCGCCAGCGCCGGCACAACGTGCTGCCAGTCGTCCGACGCGCCATGGCTGAGCCCGTGCACCAACACCACCAACGGCGCGTCTTCCGGGCCCTGCATGTGGGTCACCACCGGGCCGCCGAAGGTGCCGCTGTGGACCGACTGCGTCACGGCGCCGGGCAACGCCGCGAAAGCCTGGGCGCCGCATGTGGCGAGCAGCAGTGCAGCGAGGTGGCGAGAACTTCGACAAAGGAAGGGGTACATGCGCAAACCGTAGCGGGAAAGCGCGATATCAGCAGCCCCTACCGCAATGGTCGATGAATCCTCCAGCGCGGCACACTAGGCGCATGGCGACAACACCACAAATCATCTGGTTCAAGCGCGACCTGCGCGTACACGATCACGTCCCGCTGGCTGAAGCCGCGGCCCAGGGCCGGGTGCTGGCGCTTTACATCGTCGAGCCCGCCCTGTGGGCGCAGCCCGACGCCAGCGGTCGCCATTGGGCGTTCGTGCGGGAATGCCTGGTCTCGCTGCGCGCGTCGCTGGCGGGTCTTGGCGTAACCCTGGCGGTGCGGGTGCGCGAGATGGAGTCCGTGCTCACCTCACTGCACCATCAACTTGGCGCCTTCACCCTGTGGAGTCACGAAGAAACCGGCAATGGCTGGACCTTTGCCCGCGACCTGCGGGTCAAGGCCTGGTGCGCGACGCATGACATTCAGTGGCGGGAGTGCCTCCAGCACGGCGTGATCCGCCGCCTGCAACAGCGGGATGGCTGGGCGCGGCGCTGGGAGACCTTCATGCAGCGTCCGCTCACCGACCTGCCGCAGCGCATCAAGGGCCTGCCGGGTATCGACGCGGGAGACATCCCGACATGGCCCGAGGGGCTGGCGGCAGACCCCTGCCCCGGCCGTCAGCACGGCGGTCGCGCCGTAGCCGAAGACACGCTCGTGAGCTTTCTGCACGCGCGCGGCACGGCCTACCACCAACAAATGTCCAGCCCGCTGACGGCCGAAGCCGCCTGCTCGCGCCTGTCGCCACACCTCGCCTGGGGCACGCTGTCGATGCGCGAAGTGACGCAGGCAACGAAGGTGCGCATCGCCGCCTTGCGCGCCGACCCCCACGCCCCCGATGGCGCACGCCGCGCCTACAGCGCCTTTCTGGGGCGCCTGCACTGGCATTGTCATTTCATCCAGAAGCTCGAATCGGAGCCGCGAATCGAGTTTGAAAACCTGCACCCGGCCTACGACGGACTGCGCCCGGAGCCCCCCGACCCGGCACGCCTCGCCGCCTGGTGCCAGGGCCGCACCGGCTGGCCCTTCGTTGATGCCTGCCAGCGTTATCTGGCCGCCACCGGTTGGCTGAATTTCCGCATGCGGGCGATGTTGATGGCGGTGGCCAGTTATCACCTGTGGCTGCCGTGGCGTGAGCCCGCACTGTTTCTGGCGCGGCGCTTCACCGACTACGAACCTGGCATTCATTACCCGCAGGTGCAGATGCAATCGGGCGTCACCGGCATTAACACCATTCGCATCTACAACCCGGTAAAGCAGGGACAGGACCATGACCCGCATGGCGTTTTCATTCGCCGCTGGGTCCCCGAACTGCATGGCGTCGCCGACTCGCACATCCACACCCCGTGGTTGCTGACAGGCGCCGAGCGCGCCGCGATCTGCCCCGACTATCCGCCGCCCATCGTCGATCACGAGGCTGCCGCACGCGCCGCACGCGACCAAATTTGGGCCGTGCGCCGAGGTGGGGCACATGGCGCCACAGCCGATGCCATCCAAACCCGTCATGGATCACGGCGCGCCGGCCTGCCGCCCACTGCCAAACGTCCGAGAACAGGGAAAAAATTGGCGAATCCGCAACTTGGGCTGGACTTCTGACGCATCATTTCGGGGCACGGCCCCCACTTAGTCACAAGGCCTGCCCCGCAGATTCAAGGCCTCCGCGTCAACCGAAAGATGCGACATCAGATTCATCACTTCGTGGAACATATTGTTTAAGTTGACTATTTTTTTATTTCGGCCCATCGCTCTCGCTGCACTGCAACATTTGATCCTGACCTCACAAGATCACCGCTCAGCACCGTGCACAACGTTATCCACAGGCCAGCCTTGATTCTGCGTACAACTTGATGGCATCGCACCCCAGCCCGGTCATCACCGTCGCACTGCCGGTGCCGCTGCGCCGCGCCTTCGACTATTCGGCCGACGGGCAGCCGGTGCCCGCGGGTTGCCGGGTGCAGGTGTCGTTCAACCGGCGCCTGCAAGTGGGCGTGGCACTTGGCAGTGGCACGGCGTCGGCGAGCGGGACCGGTGTCGAGCTCAAGCCCATCCTCCAGCGGCTGGACACCGCGCCGCTGCTCAACCACGACACGCTGGCGCTGCTGCGCTGGGCGGCGGATTACTACCTGCACCCGGTCGGCGAAGTAATTGCCGCGTCGTTGCCTTCGGCGCTGCGCAAGGGCAAGCCGTCCACGTGGACACCGCCGCAGCGCTGGTCACTCACCGCTGCGGGTGCCAACGCACTGCACGATCTGCCCGCTCGCCAGACTGCGCGGCGTGCCCGGCTGCAGATGGCACGCAGCGAACCTTCGCTGCCACAGGACGCCCTGACCCGTGCACTGGCCGAAGCAGGCTGGCTGAGCGCCAGTGACGACGCCCCCCAGGCGCCGCCGGATGCCCACTGGCCGGCACTCAGCCCGGCACAACAAAAAGCCGTCGAGGGCGTTTCGGCGCGGGGCGGCATCCAACTCATCGAAGGCGTCACCGGCAGCGGTAAGACCGAGGTCTATCTGCACGCCGCGCGCGCCTGCCTTGCGGCGGGCAGTCAGGCACTGATTCTGGTGCCCGAGATTGGCCTCACGCCGCAGTTGCAGGCCCGCTTCATCGAGCGCTTTGGTGACACGGTCTGCGTGTATCACTCCGGCCTCGCCGACGGCGCACGGCTGGAGGCCTGGCAGCGCGTTCGCCATGGTCATGCGCGGGTGCTGATCGGCACGCGCTCGGCGGTGTGGCTGCCCTTTCAACGCTTGGGCCTGATCGTCGTCGACGAAGAGCACGACGCCTCGTTCAAGCAACAGGATGGCTTTCGTTATTCCGCGCGCGACGTCGCCTGTTATCGCGGCAAGCAGGCCGGTTGCCCGGTGCTGCTGGGCAGCGCCACCCCGGCGCTGGAAACCCTGCATCTGGCGCACTCGGGCCGTTACGGCCATCAACGCTTGCCCGAGCGGATTCACCAGTCCGCCACCCCCACGGTGGAGTGCGTGGACCTGCGCGGCCTGCGACTGCGCGAGGGCCTTTCACCGCCGCTGCTGAAGGCGCTGGACGCCTGCCTTGCCGGTGACGGCCAGGCGCTGCTGTTCCTCAACCGGCGCGGCTTTGCGCCGCTGCTGCTGTGCAACCAGTGCGGCTGGAGTGCGCCCTGCCCCAGTTGCGACGCCCATCTGACGCTGCACCGCGGCCCCACCCAGTTGCGTTGCCACCACTGCGGCCACGCGCAGCCACCGCCGCGCAACTGCCCGTCCTGCGACAGCGACGACCTGCGCCCGGTTGGCGAAGGCACCGAGCGCCTCGAAGCCGCCTTGGCGAATCGTTATCCCGGTGAGCGTATCGAGCGCTTCGACACCGACCGCCTGCCCAACGCCGCCGCCCTGCACGCCAGGCTGGACGCGATTCATCGCGGCGACGTGCGACTGCTGGTCGGCACGCAGATGCTGGCCAAGGGGCATGACTTCCCCAAGCTCAACTTTGTCGGCATCGTCTCGGCCGACCAGGCGCTTTTTGGCGCCGACTTCCGCGCCATTGAACGCATGGGCGCGCTCATCACCCAGGTCGCCGGGCGCGCCGGGCGCAGCGGCCAGCCTTCCCGGGTGCTGCTGCAAACGCATGTGCCGGAGCACCCGTTGCTCGCCACCCTGATCCAGCGCGGGTATCCGGCCTTCGTCGAAGCGGTGCTCGCCGAGCGGCGTGCCATTGGCCTGCCGCCGTTTGCCCATCTGGCGCTGCTGCGTGCCGATGCCCTGAGTCTTGACGAGGCCATGGCGTTTCTCGACCAGGCCGAGCGGCGGCGACCCGCCGTGCCCGGCGTGCTTGCTTTGCCGGCGCAACCCGCCAGCATGACGCGACGCGGCGGCCGCTTTCGCGCCCAACTGATGCTGATGGCGCCGCAACGGACCGCGTTGCGCGCCGCCATTGAACCCTGGGTGATGACGCTGGCCACGCTCAAGGCCGCGCGACAGGTGCGCTGGTCGATTGACGTGGACCCCATCGAGGTCTTCTGAGGCGCGCGGGGCCTTATTTACCACCGCCAACGGCTCGAACCGCGCCGTTGCCGCGACTATGCTCGTCCGATTGCCATCGCTGACAAGCCACGCGGCGTCACGGCAGTTTCAGGGGGAGCGTTTCATGTGCCGGTCTGTCGTTATCTCTCGTGTGATCTCCATCGGCCTGCTGCTGGCACTGACCGCCTGCGGCACCGCCAGTAACGTCAATGTCCCCGCGCCGGGCGGCGGCAACACCGCCGAGGGTCGCGTCTTCACCGTCGAGCCCGGGCCCAACGCCAGCAGTGAAATGGTCGCCGCCATGGTCGACCTGCGTCCCGGTGACGAACTGCGTTTCGGCTGCGGGTACTTCGAGCTGGACAACGGCATCCAGCTCAACGGCACCGAGGACGTGCTGATCAAGGGCTGCGGCATGGATGAGACCGTGCTGTCGTTCAAGAACAGCCGCACGCAGGAGGGCGTGTCGGTCACCAACGTGCGCGGCATCACCATTGAAGACCTGACGGTGCTCGACTCGCCCGGCGACGGCTTCAAGCTCAAGGGCGTGGACCACGGCACCTTGCGCCGGGTGCGGGCCATGTGGTCCAGCGGTCGCAACCAGCCGGGCGAGGACACCATCACTGCCGCCAATTTTGCCAGCAAGCTCGACGTGGCCTGCACCGCGCCGGCGCGCGACAACCCGGCCAACCCGCTGTCGAACCCGGCCAACACCACCTCGCCGGATTACACCGTCAGCGTCGCGTCGGGCCGCTACGGCATCTACCCGGTGGAGTCGCGCAACATCCTGGTCGAGTTTAGTGAGTCCATTGGCGCGTCCGACGCCGGCATCTACGTGGGCCAGACCAACAACGCCATCATCCGCAACTCGCGCGCGGTCTATAACGTGTTCGGCTTCGAGATCGAAAACGTGCAGTCGGGCGAGTATGTCGACAACCTCGCCGAGTGCAACACCGGCGGCTTTCTGGTCTACGACCTCGACGGCCTCACCCAGTACGGCAAGCGCTCGCGCGTCACCGGCAACGTGGCCCGCAACAACAACACCTATAACTTTGCCGAACCCGGCACCATCGTCGCCAACGTGCCGCGCGGCTCAGGGCTGATCACGCTGGCGTACGACAAGATCGACATTGTCGGCAACACCTTCGAGAACAACGACACCGCCGGCGTCATCGTCACCAGCTATGAAGTGCTCGGCGTGCCGGGGGACCGGCGTCTGGACATGTTCTCCGAGCCGGTGCACATCCGCGGCAACACCTTCACCAACAACGGCAACAACCTGCCGCCGCCGGATGTGGCGACTATCCTCGCCACCCAGGCCGAGCAGATCACCTCGGTGTTTCCGCTGCTGATCGGCCTGAAATCAGTCGCTGGCGGCGGGCAATACCGCGGCGGCCACGTGCTGTGGGACGGCATCATCGACCCGCTGGACAGCGAATGTCCCTACCCGGTCAACGCGCAGGGCCAGCCGGTGCCGGCCGATGAAGATGGCAAGCCCATCCTCACCAACCTCGACCCCAATCCGTCATGCCGCTACAACGCCTACAAGTTCGACGAGGCCGGTGAACGCATCACGCCCAAGTGGTGGTTCGCGTGCATCGCCGACGACAACCAGTTTGCCGGTGACAGCGAGGATTACCTCAACTTCAATGGCCTGCGCGGGCTGGAATCGGTGTTCGCGCTCACCGAGGCCGACATTCCCGGCACGCTGCTGGGCCTCGCCGAGCTCGTGAACCTGCCCGGCAGCTTCGACATCAGCGAAAACGACTGCCCCGCGCGCTTCGGTTCGGCGCCAGCGCCCATCGCGCCGGTGGTGATTCCGCCGTTCGAGCCCAGCGGTGATGTCGACCCCGCGCCACCGCAGAGCCGCATTGACCAACTGTGCAATGCCAGCATGACGCCGGGCACCGTCAACTTTGAGGCCGCCGCCGAGGTCAACTGCCCGCAACTTGACCAGTACAACCTGTTCGCCGTGGCCAATGACCCGACCAGCCTGCCCAACGGCAACGGCGTGCCGTATGTGCTCAACAGCAAATTGTTCTCCGACTACTCGGTCAAACACCGCGTGGTGTTCATGCCGCCCGGCACCTCGGCGCTGTACCGTGACATCGACCAAGGCGTGAACCAGACCGTGGTGTTCCCGGTGGGCACGGTGATCGCCAAGACTTTCTCGTTCACCAATGAGCCGGCGGATACCGAAACCGACTTCGAGACCCGCCTGCTGATCAAGCGCCAGCGCAGCAACGGCCAGGTGTTCTGGGACGGCCTGGAATACATCTGGCGCACCGAAAACGGCGAACGGGTGGCGCGGCTGTCACAGGGCGGCGGCACGGCCAGCGCCAGCTGGGACTACTTTGATGTGGACAGCGGCGTGCGTCACACCGGACAAACCGCCAGCTACCTCATGCCCAACGCCAGCCAGTGCCTCACCTGCCACACCAACGACGACAATGAGACCGGCAGTGCGCCCATTGGCCCGAAAATCCGCAACCTCAACCGACCCTACGCCAGCGAATCACCACTGGCCTCGGGCGCGCTGGAACACCCGGTGGTGGGCCAGAACCAGATTGCCTGGTGGTGCGAGAACGGCCTGCTCAGCAACTGCCCGAGCACCCTGACCGTCGACCCGACGACGCAAATCGCCAACGTGTCGCGCGTGCCCATCTTCAACAAACCTGGCGACGGCGGCGAAGCGGCCGGCACCGACGCCGACATTGAACGTCGTGCCCGCGCCTACCTCGAAGTCAACTGCGCGCACTGCCACAACCCGCAGGGCAATGCATCGAACACCGGCATGTACGTCGACGTGGCGCGCGCGGTGAACGGTGTCTACGGCATCTGCAAAGGCCCCACGGCCACCGGCACCGAAGGCCGCGGTGGCCGATCGGTCGACATCCACCCGGCGCGTGCCGACGACTCCATCCTCGTTTACCGCATGGGCCCTGAGGCCACCACCGTCGCCGCCCGCATGCCGCCGCTGGCCCGCAGCGTCGTGCACGACGAAGCCGTGGCGCTGATGACGCAGTGGATCAACAGCGTGGTTGATGACAGCTACGAAGATGCCGATGCCTGTGGTGGCGCGGGCGACGGGTTGAGTCCGGGGTTGCCACTTCTAAGCGGCGGTTGAAGCCCGGGTGCTTGGGGTGCGTGCCAGACCACCTGCGAAGCGGACTTTTGCCTCGATGACAAGCAACCTGCATCGAAGCGAAAAGGCTGTCCGTTGAATTAACGACACATTCAGGTTGCCTGCCGAGGCCCCGAGGAATAGCATCACCTGCTTCAGTGATTTGCAGGGAGATTGCGATGCCAAGGTTCACCTTCAAACATTTTGCTGTGGCTGTGGCCGTTTCGGTACTCGCAGCGTGTGGTGGTGGCGGGAGCAGTGGTGGTGGTGGTGGTGCCACGATCAGCCCAACGGACCCTGATGCCGTCATGGGGGCTTTGTTGGTCAAGGTGGGCAACGCCGATGGCGAACTACTCCCTGACACAGATATCCCGCCGGCCAGCAACGTTTCGGAACAGCCCGAAGTGGCCGTTCAACGCGCGCTGACCACCACGACCAACGGCGCCACCGCGCAGGTCCCGCTGAACATTACGGCAAACTCACCGATTGCCAACCTCTTCTTCAAGGTGGCGGGTTCCGCCGACGTCTTCAGGGTCAACTTCGAGAGTGAAGGCACTGCAGCGGCACTGGCGCAGCAGCGGGCCGCCTTCGAAACGCAAAATTATTCGAAAGCACTGAGCGAGGGCATGGCCAACCTCGAGATCTCGATTCCGCCCAACATTGACGCGGGCAGCTTTGCGGTCGAGGTGTCGGCGCAAGACGTCGATGGCCGGGTCTCACTGCGCGAGATCGGCACCATCCAGGTCACACGGGTTGGCACCGGCGCTTTGCAGTTTTCGCTGAGCTGGGATGCGGCTGTCGACCTCGATCTTGAGGTGACGGACCCGGAAGGCGCCCGTGTCTTCTTCGACGCTCCCACCTCGGCATCCGGGGGGCGGTTGGACCAGGACAACACGGAGGGTGGTCCGGGCTCTATTGAGAACATTTTCTGGGAAGGCTCGGCCCCGACTGGGACCTATGCGGTGGATGTGAACCACTTTGAAGGGGCGGAGTCAGCCAATTTTGTCGTCACCGTATCCAGCAACGGCACAGTGATTGACACCATCTCCCGGGCCAACTTCCAGCCCAATGAGGGTCTCCTTCGGGTCTACAACCTGACTTTCAATGGGAATGCGGGGAACTCATCGGGTGTCGCCTTCCCAGAGTCATCGCCAAATCCGACGACATCGCCAATTCCGGCGCCCTCACCGTCGGCCAATGATCCCGCGCAGGTACAGGCGCGCTTACAGGGCGATTGGATTTCAGTTTGCGAAAGCTTCGGCAGTTCATCTTTCCGGGACCGGGTCTCTTTCGAAGGCGACCTAGCGAGCTTCTCGTTCGAGGATTTTGAGAATGGCGATTGCTCAGGGAACCCCGTGTTTGTGGAGAACTCCGTCGATCAAATTGTGATTGGCGCTTCAGGAATCACCGCCTCGGGCCAGACCGCTAACGCAATCGACTTCACAACCGTTCAATCCAATTTCCCGGAAGACATCGGTGATACATGCTTCACCATCGTTTTTGTTGATGCGACGCAGATGCTTTTCGGCGCCGAAGAGTGCGGACTACCGCGCACCAATATGCTCGATTTCGACTTCACGTTCAGCCGAGTGAATTGACGCCATATAGATACGACGCTTCCGCTCTGGCGTGGTGAGCAGTTTCTCCACATCCGCGTCGGCCAAGGCAGGCCCCCATAAGGGGCCTGCTTTTTGTTGGCTTGGCTAAAAAACGAATCTGCGCCGTCACCCCAAACATTCGCGGCTCGACGAAGTTGGCCACCCGAAGATTGCCAAAGCCGGGGCTGAAGTCGATGAAGTTGATTGCGGTGTCTTGGTCCAGCACTTTGCGCATCCACAGCGACAGTTCACCCGTGACCGTGGCCCCCGGAGGGGCATCCATCAACGCCAGCCTCGGGTTCAGCAGCCCGTGACCTTCCACTTCACCGTTGCCTGCGGTCTGGGCCATGGGGTTGCTGCCATCAAGCTGGTCGGGATGGGTGAAGAAGACGTCGAGAGCACGTTATAATTGCCAGCCTCAAGACTGGCACATCCAGGCAGTTGACCGCTGGGCGCACGGATCACCAGATTGATCGCGCCCGCCAGCGTATTGCGGACATTTATGTGTGTCCTGCGAGCCGCGCAGCACTTCAACGCGCTCAAGATCAACGACGTCAAAAATCGAGCCCAGGGATTTGCCGATGTAAACGCCATCGACATACGCGCCGACGGCCGGGTCCCAATAGATGGCGGGGTTGCTCTGGGTGATGCCGCGAATCGAAAGCTGCGAAATGGTCGAGTTGGAAATGGTCTTGTTGATCTGCAAGCCCGGTGTCAGTGCATTGGAATCACCAATGTTGCTGATATGCCGAGCCTCCAGCTGGTCCTGCGAAAAGCCGGTCACAGCCAGTCACTGTGCGCTGGCACATCGGTTTTAGGCCGAAGGCCAGGGCACGTCCTCCCCCGATCAGATGAGCCGCACCCGGTCTGTTGAGCGTGCGGCGGGCCGCTCAGCGATCCACGCCCAAAGACTTGAGACGCCGATACAGCGTGCGTTCGCTCATGCCCAACGCTGCGGCCAACTCGGCGCGGGTGCCGGAAAAATCGGAGACCGCGCTGAGCAGTTCATCGGCCTTCAGGTAGCGCCCACGCCGAGGTGCGGCCGCAATGGGCTGCGGCTCGGACGGGCGCAGTACCTCCGGCGGCAGGTGGGGCAAGCCAATCTGGCACTCGCCCGCCAGCAGCATCGCGCGCTCAAGGATGTTGCGAAGCTCGCGCACATTGCCGGGGAAGCGGTACTGGCAAAGCTTGGCCATGGCCTTGGCATCAATTGACGGGCGACGCCCCTCGGCGACACGGGGCAACAGGCTGTCCACCAAGAGTGGGATGTCATCGGCACGATGCCGCAGTGCCGGCAGATGAATGGGATAGGCACTGATGCGGTAGTACAAGTCCTGCCTGAAGCTGCGCTCGGCCACCATATCCAGCAGGGGCTTGTGGGTTGCGGCGACCAGGCGGAAGTCGGCGCGCTGCGTGTCGACCGCGCCCACCCGGCGAAACGTGGCGGACTCGATCAGGCGCAGCAGCTTGACCTGCATGTTGAGCGGCACATCGCCGATCTCGTCCAGAAACAGGGTGCCGCCGTGCGCCGCTTCAACCAGGCCGATCTTGCGCTGTGTCGCGCCGGTGAATGCTCCGCGCTCGTGGCCAAACAGTTCACTTTCGAACAACGACTCGCTCAGCCCGGTGCAGTCCACCACCACCAACGGCCCCCGCGCACGCGGGCTGGCCTTGTGCAGCGCGTGGGCGAACAGTTCCTTGCCGGTGCCGGATTCGCCCTGCAGCAGCACCGGAATCTGTGAAGAAGCGGCCTTCATCAGCGCCGACAACACGTCATTGAAGGCGTCCGAACGGCCCACCAGACCATGGTCACGCGGTTGCGCCGATGCTGCCGTGACCCGCGTCAGACGCTCGACGTACGCCATCACTGTGCCGTCAGCGCCGATGATGGGCCTGAGCTCGACATCAACGTGCTCCGGGCCGCGCGGGGTGTGATGGATGTGCAGCACCCGGTCCGGCGCGCGTGTTTCGCGCGCCTGCTTCATCGGGCAATGCTCACCCGAAAGATCACAGGGGCGATCGTAATGGTGCGAAACGCGGTAGCACTTTTGCCCGACGTAGGTCTCGGTCCCGACCCCAAATTGCCGCTGATAGGCGCCGTTGGCGGCGAGGATGTTGTAGTCAGGATCGAGCACGATCATCGGATCGTGCTCGTGCTCCAGGTACGAGATCAGCGACTGGACCGATGAGGTTGGCAGGGTCATGGATTCCTTTTGCGTTTGGGCTGATTAAGTGCTGCCAATACTCTGCCATATTGCGCCATTACTGCCATATTTGAGAGTCAACGTTGCGTGCCCTGCCTTGTCTCCATATTTTTTCTAATGAATATAGTTAGTTATATATTTCATCGTGATGGCACGCATCTTGTCAGTACAACCGAACATTCAGCACAGATGACGCGCCAATCGGCGCAGGAGAATGCCCATGACCTCAGAAACAAACCTTCGCCACACCGTTGTGGTGGTTGGCGGTGGCGCCGGCGGCGCAACCGTGGCCGCGCTGCTGCTCAAACAACAGCCCCAGCTTGATGTGGCGGTCATTGAGCCCGCGCATACCCATTGGTACCAACCCGCCTGGACCTTGGTGGGCGCCGGGGCGTATGACGTCAAGGCCACCGGCCGGCCGATGAAAGACTGTCTGCCCGCCCGCGCCACGCACATCAAGGCGCGCGTGACCGGCTTTGACCCAGCGCGACAGCAGGTCCAACTGGATGACGGGCGCCGGGTGACTTACGAGCAACTGGTGGTCGCCACCGGTCTGCAACTGGACTGGAACAAGATCGACGGCCTTGAGGCCACGCTCGGCCAGAACGGCGTCACCAGCAACTACTGCCACGACCTGGCGCCCTACACCTGGGAATGCATCCGCACGTTCACGGGCGGCAACGCGCTGTTCACGCAACCTGCCATGCCGATCAAATGTGCCGGGGCACCGCAGAAGATTCTCTATATGGCGGCAGACCGCTTCCGCAGCCGCAATGTTGCCGCCACGCTCAGCTTTTTCACTCCCGGGCCGAGCATGTTCGGCGTGCCGTTCTACGCCAAGGCGCTGGACAAGATCGTCGCCGAATACGGCATCACCCCGGCATTTGGACACAATCTTGTAGCCGTCGACGGCCCTGCCCGGCGTGCGGTGTTCGAGGTGAAGCAGGGCGAACAGGTCAGCCGGGTGCAACGTGACTTTGACCTGCTGCACGTGGTGCCGCCGCAGTCTGCCCCCGAGGTGATCAAACACAGCCCGCTGGCCGATGCCAGCGGCTGGGTGGCCGTCGACAAACACACGCTGCAACACACCACCTACAAGACCGTTTTCGGCTTGGGCGACTGCACCACCACACCCAACAGCAAAACCGCTGCGGCGGTGCGCTCGCAAGCCCCGGTCGTGGTTCGCAACCTGCTGCAGTCGCGGGCTGACAAACCGCTGGATGCGCGCTATGACGGATACGCGTCGTGCCCGCTCACCACCTCGGTGGGCAAGATCATGTTGGCCGAGTTTGCCTACGACGGCGTGGTCACCCCCAGCTTTCCCTTCGATCCGCGCGTGCCGCGCCGGGCCTACTGGTGGCTGAAGCGCTCATATCTGCCGCCGCTGTACTGGGGAATGCTGCGCGGCAATCTTGGGCTGGATTGGCACAAGCCCAGAACCTTCTCGGAAACGATTCCCACGCTGACCGCCTGACGGCGACACCGATTCACCGTTGTACCCCCGCCACTTCGTTACCTCGTTACCCCTTCACCCACCACAGAGACTTTCATCATGACGCTGCGCTTGAGTGACACCGCTCCCAACTTCCAGATTGCCACCACCACTGGCAACATCGACTTCCACCAGTGGGCGGGCGATTCCTGGGTATTTTTCTTCAGCCACCCCGCCGACTTCACGCCGGTCTGCACCACCGAGATGGGCCGCACCGCCCAGCTTGCGAGTGAATTCACCGCGCGCAACGTCAAGCCTTTGGGCTTGTCGACCGACTCGGTGGGCGAGCACCTGAAGTGGATCGAAGACGTGAACGCCACGCAGAACACCACGCTGCGCTTTCCCATCGTGGCCGACGAAGACCGCAAGATCGCTGAGCTGTACGACATGATTCATCCGGGTCAGAGCGAGACCGCCGCCGTGCGCTCGGTGTTCATCATTGATCCACAGATGAAGATCCGGCTGACCATGACCTACCCGATGAGTGTGGGCCGTAATTTCACCGAGATCCTGCGCGTGATTGATGCGCTGCAGCTCGGCGACAAGCATCGTGTGGCCACACCTGCCGACTGGACACCCGGCGCCAAGGTCATCATCCCGCCCAGCATCGGCAACGATCAGGCCAAGGACCTGTTCCCCCAGGGTTGGGACGAGATTCGCCCCTACCTGCGCATGACGCAGGTCTGAGCCGCCGCGTGACCCCGATATCCTCGCGACGGCCCGGCACCCGGACCGTCGCGAGGTTCATCTGCCCAGCCAGCGTGCGCTCCTGAATAACGTACGCACAAGCATCGGAACCACAAGGCCGGCATAACATACTGCCCCCCGTATCCAAAAGCGCACTTCAAGACGCCCCCACTCATGGCCTATACCCAAAAATTTCAGCAACTCGCCGACGCCGCCCGCAGCCGCGTCGAGGAAGTCTCCCCCGAACAGGTCGACGCACTGATCGCCGGCGGCGCTGTCGCGCTTGATATTCGCGACAAGGAAGAGCACGACGCCGACCACATTGCCGGTTCGCTACACGTGAGTCGCGGCAAGCTGGACTTGCGCTTGATGTCGTGCTGAGCATCGGCCCGGTGCCAATGACGCTGGTGGTGATCGCACTGGCGCTTGCGTTCGCCGCCGGTACGTCGTACATGCTCACGCGGCGAACGACGGGCGATGCGCCGTTGCCGCTCATGTCGCACATCTGGGACATGCTGCTGGTCGGTGCGTTGATCGCACGTTTGGCCTTCATTGTGAAATGGTGGCCGCAATACGCGGCCGACCCTTGGGCGATGGTGCGCATCCACGACGGTGGCTTCATGGCGGCGCCCGGCATCCTCGCTGGCCTCGCCTTTGGCTTCTGGCGCACGCGCAATGCAGTACAGGTCCGCAAGCCGCTGGCCATGACGGCCCTTGCCGGGGTGGCGGCGTGGGTAGCGCTTTCGGTTGGCCTGGCGCAGTTTCAGCGGCAGACTCTATCGATTCCACAAACTGAACTCTTCACGCTTGAGGGCAGCCGCACGCGGCTTTCGGACCACGTCGGAACACCCATGGTTGTGAATCTATGGGCGTCATGGTGTCCGCCGTGCAGACGGGAGATGCCGGTGCTGGCGGCGGCCCAGGCTCAGCGCGATGACGTGCTGTTTGCGTTTATCAATCAGGGCGAATCAGCGGCGGTGATCACCGAGTATCTGCAGCGCGACCGTCTCGCCCTTGAAAACGTGCTGCTCGACCTGCAAGGCGAGGTTGGTCAGGCCTTACAGTCGCAAGGCTTGCCGGCCACCCTGTTCTTCAACGCAGAAGGCCGCCTGGTCGAAACCCATTTTGGCCCGCTGTCCGGCGCCAGCCTGGCCGCGAAGATGACGGGGCTCTCGCCTGGCGCCTTGAAATGAGCCCTGCCTTGCGCCACACACCATCAATCAACACGAGCAATCCCGAGCCCCAGCAATGCGAGTGATTCAGCAAAGCCCGCTTCTCTTGGCCATTGGCAGCTTCGACCTGCTAGTGTCCTTTAACAAAAGTTCATAGAACGATTATGAGTGACCGTTGTCCATCTTCCCTGACTTGAGGGAGGATGCGGAGATGACGGGACGCAAACCCATTGGGCTGGAGCTGACACCCACCGAGCAATCGGAGTTGGAGCAGTGGGCTCGTCGTCGCAAGACGCCGTCGGCGGACAAGCAGCGTGCGCAGATCATTCTGGGGTGCAGCCTTGGATTGTCGGGCCGCGAAGTGGGACAGCGCTGCGGGGTGACGACGCAAACCGTGTCGAAGTGGCGGCGGCGTTTTGAGCAGTACCGGATCGCGGGATTGAGCGATGCGCCGCGCACGGGTCGACCGCGCACGATTAACGACGACAAAGTGTCGGAAGTCATTGAGAAGACTTTGCATAGCCGTCCAGCCAAGGCGACGCACTGGTCGACGACTTTGATGGCCGAAGAGACTGCCCTCAATGCCATGGCAGTCAGCCGCATCTGGCGCGCCTTTGGGCTCAAGCCGCACCGGCTGGAAACCTTCAAGTTGTCGACCGATCCGCACTTTGTTGACAAAGTGCACGACATCGTCGGTCTGTATCTGAATCCGCCAGATCGTGCCTTGGTGTTGTGCGTTGATGAAAAAAGCCAGATTCAAGCCCTGAACCGTACCCAACCTGGCTTGCCGTTGCGTTTCGGGTCTGCCGAAACCACGACCCACGACTATGTGCGACACGGCACGACGACCTTGTTCGCAGCGCTGGATATCGCCACCGGCGAAGTCATTGGTCGCTTGCACCGGCGGCATCGCAGTGCGGAGTTCCTGGCGTTCCTGCGCGCACTGGATCGTGAGGTGCCCAAGCACCTCGATATTCATCTCATTCTCGACAATTACGGCACGCACAAAACCGAAGCGGTCCGCGCTTGGTTTGCCGCCAGACCGCGCTATCACCTGCACTTCACCCCGACCTCAGCTTCCTGGCTCAATCTGGTAGAACGCTTTTTCTCGCTGTTGTCACAGCGGTGGATCAAACGTAGCGCCCACACCAGTACCAACGACCTTGAGCGATCCATCCGCCACTACCTCAAAACCTACAACCAGGACCCCAAACCCTTCGTATGGCGCAAATCCGCCGATGAAATCATCTCGGCTATCGCCCGCCTCTCTGATCGAATCAATAATAAAGTGAACTTTTGTTAAAGGACACTAGTGACCGCGCTGTTCGCCGTGCCCGGCCTGTCGGACGCGTTCATCGCTGCCATTGATCTGGTCGGCACCAGCACGGGCCTCGCGCCGCCCCTTGAGCCGTTCTCGGCCTTGAGCATGTTCATGGTGAACCTGGCCGGCGTGCTCGGCGTGTGCTGGAACGTGATGATTCTGCGCAGCGGCGCTTACGAGATGATCCGCATCAATGTGGTGGCACGCTGGGCGGTTGCGGCGTTGATCATTTACTACGTGGCCGCGCGCGGCGTCACGCCAGTGATTCTGCTTTTCGCCGTCAGCGAAATCTTTGGCAGTCTGGTCGAGATACGGCAGAAGCCACTGGCCCGGCCCGCAGCCACAGCCTGACCCAGCTCAGGCGGCGACCGCCACCCCGCGGGTCACCCAGACCATCGGCTTTGGGCCGCTGAGATAGCTGGACTCAATCTCGGTTGGTACAAAGCCGCCGTCACGCAGCATTTCGGGCACATCGCGATTGAGGTGGCAGCCGCCCGCAATGGGCTTCCACCATGGCGTGAGCCGATCCTGCCAGCGCTGGACGCTGACATCAGGGGCACGGCCGTGTTCACAGAACAGCAGCTCACCGTCCGGCTTGAGAACGCGTCGCATCTCGCGCAGCGCACGCAGCGGGTCGGGAATGGTGCACAACGTGAAAGTGCACACCACGGTGTCGTAGCTGGCATCCGGTGCCGGAATCTCTTCTGCGGAGAGGGTGATCAGCTCCACCTCCAACCCCGCCTTGAGCGCACGCTTGCGCGCAGTGGGGCTCATCTGGTCCGCCGGGTCGAGGCCCTGCAAAGAGTCGAGCCGGGTCGGGTCGTAGAACGGCAGATTGTGCCCGGTGCCTATGCCGATCTCCAGCACCCGGCCTTTGGCTCTGGGCACCAGCGCGGCGCGCTGGCCCTGAATCTCCTTCATACCGCAGCAGCAGTCGATCAGCAGCGGCATCACGTATCGGTCGTAAAGATTCATGGGATTCCAGTGGTTGGTTCAGGTGGCGGGTGCGCGGCTGCATACCTTACCGGGTATCCGCATTTTGTCGTAGCGGTATGCAGTCGAGATCGTTGGCAAAAGTCAGCACGCCGTCATAAAAGCGTGTCGCCTGTGCGCGCGTTTCGGCCTCGCGGCCAAGCGTGCGGCGCATGCGATGTGACAGCAACACCGCGCCAGCCCCTGCACGATGGGCGATCTGGCCGATCACTGACGGCGGCATGTGTAGCGCGCGGGCCGCACCGCTGGCCGACTCGGGCACCGCGTTGTGTGCGACCAGCAAATCGACATCGGCCGCCAGCCGCTCCAGGACACCATCGTCGCCATGCGTATCGCCGCTGAAGGCGACGCTGCGACCGCCTACGTCGATACGCCAACCCAGCGCCGGCACGATGCCGTGGCCGAGGCGGGCGGCCGAAACCTTCACGCCCTCTGCCTCGTGCACCAGGGCGACCTGCCCCTTGGGCGGGTGAATGTTGACGGGTCGCAGTGCGTAGCCGGCCGCGTCGGCCTGGCCATCTTCCGGCAAATAATTTCCAAGGTATGCGAATGCGCCTTCTGGCCCGAACAGACGTTCGAGAAAATCGGTGGTGGACGGGAAGTCGCCCTGCCCCACTGGCCCGAGCACCGGCAGCGGCTGACTGCGCGATTGAAAGTAGGAGGACTTGACCAAGGCCGACAGGTCGCCGCTGTGATCAACATGCAGATGGGTGAGCAGTATCAGGTCAAGCGCTGCAACCGTAGCGCCCGCAGCGCCAAAGTTCGCAGCGCTGCCACCCCCGATGTCCACCAACACGCGGGGGCGACCGTCGTGCCACACAAGGTAACTACTGGCAGCACGACCCGCCGCCAGCTCCGGCCCGCCAGAGCCGAGAACCTGCACCGCTACGCCATCAGCACCGCACGCCGGGCTGGCGGCAGTCGCCGCCCAGGATGAGATCAACATCAATCCAAGCAAGCCAACTGAAGATCGCGTCATAACACAAGCTCTCCGAGGATTTCGCATTGATTAAGCGGACTGATCGAGTCAACAGCCCCGTCTTGTGGGGGTATTTCACACCCGCTCCGACCATTCGACACGGACGCCGTTCATCGGCTGATCAATGCCGCTCACCCTCAATCGGTGCATTCCTTACGACGCACCAAGAAATCGCCTGATTCCTGGATGAACGCGGCAGTGACAACCTCGTCACCTGCACATCGACAGTTGACCGAGCGTTCAAAAATGCGTGACTCAATACACTACGGGGTACGGCTGGCCCTTCTCATTGTTGCCGTTCTTGCCGTTGGCTGCGACGACGGCTCCAGTGGCGCCGTGAATGCTGACGACACGGACCTGGAGGGCCTCGCCTGCAACCGTTTCGCGCCTGTGGGCTCGACCGTCGAGATCGTGACCGAGGGGCTGCTGTGCACCCTGCTTCCGGGTGTCGTTTGCAGTGTCAACAATCCCGAGCGGGCGGTCGACGGCAATCTCACCAGCGCGGCGAACGTGGTGTACCGGGTTGGATTGCTTGATGAAGCACTCAATGGCTCGGCGGGCGTCCGGGTCACGCTGCCCGATGTCGTTGCTCCGGGGCAGCTTGCCGCCTTTGAAGTCGCACTCGGCGTCGGTGTCCTGGATGCAAGCCTGGGACGCCTACTGACCATCACCACATTCCGCAATGGCACGGTCGCGGAAATGCGCGGCTCAGGTAGCTTCCTAGACCTCAATCTTCTGGGCATCGACCTTGCGGGCGACGGACGTCGAAAACTCGTGGGCTTTGTCGCCACGGAGGCCTACGACCAGATCCAGCTCAGTTTCAGCGCCGAACTTCTCACGCTCGAACTCTCGACCGGCGCCCAGGTGTTTGAACTGTGCCTTGGCGGCGCCTGACGCAAACTCACCCCATCGGGATCACAAAAAATGTCGAACTCTTTCCTGTCACGGCCGGTCACCCTGGCGCTGTCTGGCCTACTTCTGGCTGCGCTGTTATCGACCGCATTCCAAGCAACCGCGCAAAGCGCCACGCCGCCGGGTTGGTATAACGCTGAGCCCGGATGGTATGTGGGCGCAGGCGGCTTCCATCACGGCCTGGATGATGCGCGGAGTGTCAGCCAAACCCCCGGTACGCTGGGCACGCCCGCGTCCAACAATTGCCTGCTCGCCGATCTACTGGGCCTGGGGACGCTGCTGGACGCCATCGGGGGAATCGGCAACGAGGGCTGCTTACTGGGCCTTTTGGGCCCTGGCAATGATCAGATCGACCCAACGTTGCCGCAATCCATCCCCACGCTCATTGAATACGACGGCGGCATCGGCTTAACCGCGTCGGCCGGCTACCTTTTTGATGGCGGTCTTCGCCCTGAGCTGGCGCTGAGCTATGCACGCGCCGACTGGGACCGCATCACGCTGGGCACCGGTGCGACACCGTTGACCACACGGTCCAACAACAGCACCACCGCGTTTGGCCTTTTTGCAAACCTTTGGTACGACTTCGAGCTCAGCGCCCGATTTGCGCCCTATCTCGGCGGTGGCCTTGGCTATCAGCAACTGGAGGTCAGTGGCGACATCAACAGCAGCGACAACGGCTTGGCGTACCAGTTGGGCGCTGGGGTCTCCATCCCGATCGACCGGCAGATGCGCGTCGGGCTGGACTACCGCTATCAGGTGCAGGACGACCCCAGTTTCAGCACCTCTGATGGCGGCCGTCTCGAAAGCGAATACAAAGCCCATCAGATTGGCGTCTCGGCGCGGTACTACTTTGGCGGCGGCGACATTCGCGACGCCGATGGAGATGGCGTTCCTGATCGCCTTGACCGCTGCCCCAACACCCCGGCCGACGTACAGGTGGACCGCTTCGGTTGCCCGCTGGACAGCGACGGCGACGGCATCCCCGATCATCAAGACCAATGCCCCAACACACCCCCCGGCGTACCCGTGGATACCGCCGGGTGCCCGCTGGATAGCGACAGCGACGGCGTGCCTGACCACCTCGATCAATGCCCGAACACCCCGCCGGGGACGCAAGTCGATGCCCGAGGCTGCCCGCTGGACCTTCGCGATTCCGACGGCGACGGCGTACCCGATCTGTTCGACACCTGCCCCGACACACCGCCCGGTGTGGCCACAGGCGAAGACGGTTGCCCGCTGGATTCCGATGGCGACGGCATTCCCGACTATCTCGACGAATGCCCGAATACGCCACCGGGTCTGGCCGTGCTGCCCGACGGATGCGCACTGGTCGGTGACTGCCGACGCCCCAAACCGGGTGAGGCCGTCGACGAGAATGGCTGCGCGGTGAACAAGGCCTTCATTCTCCACGGCGTGAAGTTTGAATTTGACTCGGCGATCCTGACGCCGGAAGCCAAGCGGATCCTCGATCGCGTGGCCGAAACGCTGAAGGCCTACCCGAACGTCAATCGGGTGGAACTCGGCGGCCACACCGACCATGTCGGAACAGCCGCTTACAACCTGGGGCTTTCAGAGCGTCGCGCGATCGCCGTCAAGGACTACCTGGGCGACCGTGGGATTGCCAAACGCCGCCTCACGCCGGTCGGGTATGGCCTGAGCCGACCCATTGCCGATAACGCAACCGAGGCGGGCCGCGAGGAGAACCGACGGGTCGAGCTGATGGTCCGTGAGTAGCGTGTGCGCGACGTAGCGGGATGCCGCCAGCTTGCAGACCGGCCCCGTCGCCATTCAAGCGGTCAGCGCATCGTTGCCGATGGCGAACATAACCCTCGCCTTGGGCAACGGGCGCTGGCAGCCGCAGCATGGTCGCTTCATCGCGTGATCTGAACGTCGACCGAACGCAGAAACCCCGGCGGTGCGCCGAATCGATATTCCTGCACCGTTCTGGGGGGGCCAAGATCGACATTGAAATGCAATCGGCCCGCGCCATCGCTGACCATGGTTTCGGGGCGTCCGTCCACCGTGACGGTATAGGGCGAATCAGAATCGAACCACGTGGCAGACGTCACTGTGGCCTGACCACTGCCCGACAAGGTGAACCCCTGCTCGCTGACATTGCCGAGCCTGACGAACTCCTTTGCATCACGCTGGACCGCCACCGACCAGCCGAAGACATCAAACTCCTCGTCGATCACGCGATGGGAGAAGTGCCGCACGGGCATCGGCGGCAACGCAGCAGCCGAAGCCTGTTGCGGCAGGATGCGAGCCAGACCTTCTTCCCAGAAGTCGGGCGTGTGGGTGCCAAACCCATAGTCATCAAACTGATGCGCAATACCGAGTCGGTTCAACTCGCGATGCACGTTGACCGACATCTCGTGCACGGCCGCCTCAAGCACATCGAGAAACAGCAAGCGCCCCGGCTGCCGCCCGTTGCCCGAGCGGATCACGACATCGACCGTGCCGAGGTTTTCGGCGAGATCAAACGGGTTATGCCCCCGCCAGCGGAGTTCCTCTGAACTGCGCGGACCCCATACGTCACTCTCCACCCCACCATCAAGCAGCGCCCCATCGTCGAGCACGAGCCGACCCAGCAGGGTATTGCTGTCAATCGCGGGGGACAGCGCGGCCGCGCTTCCGAAGTAGTGCGGGTACTTTGCCGCGTAGGCCAATGCGCCATGCCCGCCCATAGAGATGCCGAGCAGCATCCGTCCGGCACGATCCCGTCGAACGTGAAACTGCCGCTCAACCCACGGCAACAGTTCGCGGATGTGATGGGTTTCCCAGCGCGGCGGGCCACCTAGTCCAGCATTCTGCCAATCGCTGTAAAGACCGCCGTTGCCGCCCTCCGGCATCACATAAACGACATCAAGAAGATCGCTGATGGCCAATAGATTCATCTCATCAGTCCATGACGCGTAGCCTCTGCCATCGCTGCAGCACCCGTGCAGAAGATACGATACCGGGTAGGGGTCACGTCGCTGCGGGTCATACTCTTTGGGCAGCAACACGCGCACGCGGACCTCGGCAGCGAGCGCCGGACTCAGCACGCGAAAATCGATCAGCCGTTCGCTGAGTTCTTGTGATTCAAGCACCACCAAGGCTCTGGACGGCGTCGGCAGGCGGAGGTCCGCAGACGCCTCGTCGGCTGGCAAGAACTCCGCTTCCAGATCTGAGCAGGCGGCCACCAGCGCCATCAGCGAGATCAAGGTCAGCCGCTGCCAACTGACAAGCAGGCCGTCACGCGGGCTGAAGCATCCTCGAAGATCCATCGTTGTTCTCTCGCTGATTTTGGGCCGTTGCCGGTATGGCTTGGCCCCGAAACATCATCGGTCGAGAGGTGTGAAGCACAAGCAGCCAAGGATGAAGTCCATGAAGGCGATTATCGATAACGCCGGCATGACAACCACCCCCAAACTGACAACTGACGATGCCGTTACGCTGCGACTGACTTTTCAAGAGATCTGAGACCACGCATGACGGCACCTCTTAACATCGCCATTGTCGGCAGCGGCATCGCCGGTCTGGCGGCCACCTGGCTGCTGGGCCGCAGCCATAAGGTGACGCTGTTCGAGCGCCATGCGCGACCCGGCATGGGCGCGTTCAACGTGGCGCTTGACGCGGGCGGCAAGGCCATGCGCATCGACGTGCCGCTGCGGGTGTTCAAGTCAGGCTATTACGACAACCTGATGGCGCTGTACCGCGCCGCCGGGGTGCAGATGCAGCCCACCGACCACGCCGCGTCGTTCTCGACCCCGGCGGGCGACACCTACTTCCGCTACCGCAACCTGGTGCTGGCCGGCCGTTCGATTCCGCTGGTCACCGACTGGCGGCGCCACGCCCGCACCATCACCCGCGAAGTGCTGCGCTTTCTGCGCCAGGCGCCGCGCGACCGTGCTGCAGGCCGGACGCAGGGCCTGTCGCTGGGCGACTACCTGCAACGGCACCGCTACGACGCCGCCTTTGTCGACGGCATGCTGCTGCCCAGTCTCGCGGCGGTGTGTACGTGCAGCTATGAGGGCGTGCGCCGCTACCCGGCCGACACGCTGATCGACTTTTTCACCAGCGGCTCGCTCACCCAGTGCACCTGGCGGGCACGGCATGGTTCGGAAGACGCCATCGCTCGCCTGCTGGCGCCCTGCGACGAGCTGGTCTGTGAGGCGCATATCAAGACCGTGCTAGTGGACGGCGACGGCGTGCACCTGACCAATGAACACGGACCCAGCCGCCGCTTCGATCACGTGGTGATCGCCGCGCAGGCCAACCAGGCCGCCGCGCTGGTGGAAAGCCCCGACGCCGAGGCCGCCGACTGGCTGCGGCAGGTGCCGTATGAAGGCAGCGAGGTGGTGGTGCACCGCGACGCGCGACTGGTGCCCACCTCGGCACGTACCTCGCCCGTGCATTTCAGTGTGGACCCGGCGGCGGCGGCGCCCATGGCCAACATCCGTCTCAACCACATCGTGCCGGAACTCGCCGACGAGGCCGCGCTCTATCAAACGTGGAATCCGCTGACCGAACCCGCCGCCGACCAGGTGCTGGGCCGCGCCCGCTTCGAGCGTCCGCTGGTCACGCTGGGTAGCCAGTCGGCCATGGCCGCGCTAGTCGCCCGGCAAACGGCATCGCCAACGCGGCTGTGGTTTTGCGGCTCGTACCTGATGCCGGGCATTCCGCTGCTGGAAAGCGCCGCACAATCGGCGCTGCACGTCGCCAAGCAACTCGGGGTGCCAGCGCCCTGGGCGGCGGCCTGAACCCTTTGTCTGACAGGAGCAACACGCATGAGTATTCGACTGGGCGACATCGCCCCCGACTTTGAAGCCGACACCACCGAAGGCCGCATCAAATTTCACGACTGGGCGGGCGCAAGCTGGGTGGTGCTGTTCAGCCACCCCAAGAACTACACCCCGGTTTGCACCACCGAGCTGGGTTACACCGCCAAGCTGAAGGGCGAATTCGACAAGCGCAACGTCAAGGCCATTGGCCTGTCGGTGGACAAGCTGGCCGATCACCACGGCTGGAGCAAAGACATCGAGGAAACCCAGGGCGCCGCGCTCAACTTTCCGCTGATTGCCGACGCCGACAAGACCGTGTCGAACCTCTACGACATGATCCACCCCAACGCCAGCGACACCTTAACGGTGCGCTCGGTGTTCGTCATCGACCCCAAGAAAAAAGTGCGCCTGACGCTCACCTACCCGGCCAGCACCGGCCGCAACTTCGATGAAATTCTGCGGGTCATTGACTCGCTGCAACTCACCGACGGCTACAAGGTGGCGACGCCGGTGAACTGGCAGAAAGGCGACGACGTGATCATCGTGCCCTCGGTCAGCAATGAGGATGCCAAGAAGCTGTTCCCGGCCGGCTGGAACGAGCTCAAGCCCTACCTGCGGATGGTGGCGGACCCGAAGAAATAAGCGCGTCCCGTGGGTCGGCCTTCATGCCGACTGCCAACCGCGCATGTCGGGTTGAAACCCGACCTACAGGCCATGTCGCCAACCAACCGACCGCACTGTTGCACGCTGCCTGGTACTGGGAGCGTGGATAAAGGCTGCTCCGGAGTCCTTTCTACCCCCTCTCCCACCTGTGGGAGAGGGTGCCCCGCAGGGGCGGGAGAGGGCCGGCGAAAGCCGGTACGCGGCTGGGTTCCCGCACTGCGCGCGGCCCTCTCCCCCGGCCCCTCTCCCGCAAGCGGGAGAGGGGAGCACTTTTACCCAACCGCCTAGAACTGGCTACCGCTCGCGATAGGGGCCCCGCTATAGACTGGTCGCGTCTCCGCTCACCATCCTCGGACGCCAACCCCTTGCCCCCTGTCCCCTTTGCCGACGCCCTTCGCGTCTGGTTCAAGATCGGCCTGATCAGCTTTGGCGGGCCGGCCGGGCAGATTGCGTTGATGCACCGGCTGATCGTGGAGGAACGCGGCTGGATCAGCGAGCAGCGCTTCTTGCACGCGCTGAATTTCTGCATGTTGCTGCCCGGTCCCGAGGCGCAGCAGCTCGCGACTTATACCGGCTGGCTGCTGCACAAAACCTGGGGCGGCATCATCGCTGGCGTGTTGTTCATCCTGCCCGGCTTCGTGCTGATCGTCGCCATCTCCTGGGCTTACGTGACGCTGGGTGATCTGGCGTGGATGCAGGGCCTGCTGTTCGGCCTGCAATGCGCCACCCTCGCCATCGTCGTGCAGGCGGTGCTCAAGGTGGGGCGCAAGGCGCTCAAGCATCCGCTGCTGTGGGGCATTGCCGGGCTGTCGTTCCTCGGGATTTTTGCCTTCAACCTGCCGTTTCCGTTGATCATTTTTGCTGCTGCGGGCCTGGGGCTGATCGGCGCCCGTGCCCTGCCCGCCGTGTTTGCGCCATCGCAAGACGCCGCTGCGCCTGCCGAGCGCCCGGCCGCATCACCACCACTGGCGTGGACGGTGCGCATCCTGCTGGCCGGCGCCGCGCTGTGGGGATTGCCGGTGCTGCTGCTGGTGCTGACCCTGGGCCTCGGCCACGTGTTTACCGACCAGGCGCTGTTCTTCAGCAAGATGGCGGTGGTCACCTTCGGCGGCGCTTACGCGGTACTGGCCTACATGACCCAGCAGGCGGTCGAGCGCTACGGCTGGCTGGCACCGGGTGAAATGGTGCAGGGCCTTGCGCTGGCCGAAACCACGCCAGGGCCGCTGATTCTGGTGCTCACCTACGTGGGTTTTCTCGCCGCCTGGCGCGACCCCGGCGCGCTGAGCCCCGAGCTGGCCGGGGTGATGGGCGCAACCCTGTCCACCTGGGTCACGTTCGTGCCCTGCTTTCTGTGGATTTTTCTGGGCGCGCCCTACATCGAGCGGCTGCGCGACCATCGAGGCCTGAGCGCCGCGCTCACCGCCATCACCGCCGCCGTGGTGGGGGTGATTCTCAACCTGTCACTGTGGTTCGCGCTGCATGTGCTGTTCACCGAGGTGAACCGTTGGGAGGGCTATGGCCTTCACCTGCTGGTGCCCGTACCCGGCAGCCTGAATCTTGCCGCGCTGATCATTGGCGCGGCGGCCATACTCGCGCTGATGCGCTTCAAGATCGGCCTGATGACCGTGCTGGCCGCCTGCGCCGGAGCGGGCCTGGCGTTGGCCTAGGCCTTTGGGATCCCCGGGGCATTCTTGCCGCAGCGCTGGCCAACAGCGTCAGCCTCAGGGACGTTCTGAACGCGGGCCAGTTGATTCGGCCACGGGTGGGCACGTTTCCTGAACCCAGATTGCCAAGACAATGCCCGAGAGCGTCATGACGACAACCACGAACCAGAATGCCGCCTCGACCGCACCGGTCAGCGTGGCAGCGATGCCGAGGCCGACGGCGCCAACCCCGTAGCCCAGATCGCGCCAGAAGCGATAGATGCCGATCGCCGATGCCCGCCACGCCGGCATAACCCGCGCACTCATCCAGGCCGATCACCCGGCTGCGCTGCTCGGGGCCGGCGAGATCGAGCTTGGTGGTCTGCGTCATCGACCAGGTCAGGCCCTGGTTGATGCCCAGAAGTACCGTCGCCAGCACAATCCATGACCACGACGGGGCGAGGTAAAGGATCACCTCAAGCCCCCAGCCAACCTTCACTACGGGCCGCCGGCCGAGGCGCTCGGCAACAAAGTTCATGACCGCCTTCACCACCCCGAATGCCAGCACGAAGGCGACCAGCATCATGAACGAGCCCCGCGCCACGCCGAATTCAGCCTCGGCGAGCGCCGGCACCACGTGCGCACATGCCCAGTGTCATGCCGACGAACAGCACCTGCAGCATCTTGGCGGATCTACGCGATATTGGCGGTAACGCCGAACCTCACGGAGCCACCGCAGCAGGGGCTCGCGGCCAAACTGCTGTGGCACTTGGGTCAAAATTGAACATCATCGTATTATACCCCCGTCCGTACCGGATCAATGTATTCACCGACACCGGCGCACCCGCTGGTCACGACGACTCCCAGGAGGCTGAACGCGCATGTCCGACGACCCCTTCACCGAATTCAAGGCGATGCAGCGTGCGCTGTGGGCAACCTTCGCACCGCTGGCCACGTTCACCACGCCCCCGGCGGCGCGCCTGATTGATTTCGCCGCGATAACCCCGGGCGATGCCCTGCTCGACGTTGCCTGCGGCACCGGCGTGGCTGCCGTGACCGCCGGCTTGCAGGGTGCCCGCGTGTCAGGCCTCGACCTGTCGCCGGTGCTGATTGAAGAGGCGCGTCGCAATGCCGCAGTGGTTGATCTCGATGCCGAGTTCATCGAAGGCGATGCCGAGGCCCTGCCCTATGCCGACGGGCAGTTTGATGTGGTCGTCAGCCAGTTCGGTCACATGTTCGCGCCGCGCCCCGAGGTCGCGCTGGGCGAAATGCTTCGGGTGCTCAAACCCGGCGGCCGGATCGCTTTTGCCACCTGGCCGCCTGAGTTGATGATTGGCGGCATGTTTGCCCTGACCGCACGGTATCTACCGCCCCCGCCGGGCGTCGCCCCGCCGCCACAGTGGGGCGAGCCGGGCATCGTCCGTGCGCGGTTCGGCGATACGGTCCGCGACCTGCAGTTTCAGTATGACGACATGGTGATTCCCAGCCTGAGTCCACGTCACTACCGGGCCAACATGGAGTTGACCGCAGGTCCGGTGGTCAAGCTGGTCAGCATGCTGGCCGACCAGCCGGAGCGGCTGCAGACCTTTCGCGCCCAGCTCGACGCCCTGATCGCGCGGTTCTTCAGCGACAACCGCGTGCGTCAGACGTTTCTGCTCAGTCGCGCGATCAAATGCTGAGCAATCCCGAAGGGCGCACCACTTGGTTGTGTCGGCCAGGATTTTCGCCTGACCACGACCCGGATCAGTCGGCGATGCCGCGGTTGCCGCCCATGCCGATCAGACGCGGGGTGTTGATGCGGCGCGGCGTGACTGATTGTTGGCCACGCAACCACCGGGCGGTCACGTCCCACACCGCCTCGCCCTCCACCCCCGGCGCCACCGGCGCCCAGCCGGCGACGGTGTATTGGCCGCTGGCATCCAGCGGTTTGCCGCCCAGCCGCAGGTCCTGGATGCGTTGGCCCGCGTCGGCGTTGGGGTCGATGGCGTACTCCAGCCCCCCGACCCGCACCATGTCGCCGCCCTGTTGCAGGTAGGGATCGGGGTTGAACAGGTTGTCGGCCACGTCTTCAAGAATGGTCTTGATCTGCTCGCCGCTCATCGTGTTGCGGGTGGTCTGTGGATAGGTGATGGCGGTCTGGTCCATCAGCTTTTCCAGGGTGATGGCCTCGCCGGGCAACAGCGTGGTGCCCCAGCGGAAGCCGGGTGAGAAGGCGATCTGAGCATCCTTCTCGTCCATCAGCGCATCGAGAATAAGTTGATCGAAACTGCCGTTGAAGTTGCCGCGCCGGTAGAGCAGATCGTCGGTGGTCGACAGCACTTCACCCAGCTTCTGGGTGTACGGCGCACGCACCTTGTAGATGAGCGCGCTCATCTCGCGATCGGCCGGCAGCGCGTCGGCAAACACCGGTAACAGTCGGTATTGCGACCCTGAGACCTTGCCGTTCTTGACTTCGAAATCGAGCACGCCGAGGAACTTGGCGTTGCTGCCGGCATTGGTCACCAGGGTTTCGCCGCCGTCGTTCTTGATGATTGTCGGCTGGGGCATGCCGTCGTGGGTGTGGCCGCCCAGAATAGCGTCGAGACCGGTGACGCGCGACGCCAGCTTGAGGTCGGTGTCCATGCCGTTGTGAGAGAGCAACACCACCACCTGCGCGCCTTTGCCGCGCGCCTCATCGATGGTGTCTTGCAGGTCATTTTCCTGAATGCCGAAGCGCCAGTCGGGCATGAAGTGACCGGGGTTGGCAATCGGCGTGTAGGGGAAGGCCTGGCCGATGATGGCCACCGGCACCCCGTTCATTTCCTTGAGGCTGTAGGAGGGAAACACCGGGTCTTCGAAGTCTTTGGTGCGCAGGTTCTGGGTGAGAAAGTCGATCTTGCCCTTGAAGTCCTTGGCGACGATTTCTTCGACGCGCTCGGCGCCAAGGGTGAACTCCCAGTGCCCGGTCATCACATCGACGCCCAGCAGCAGGGCCGCGTCGACCATGTCCTGCCCCCGCGTCCACAGCGAAGTACCCGATCCCTGCCAGGTGTCGCCGCCATCCAGCAGCAGCGCGCCGGGTCGGCTGGCGCGAACCTGTTTTACCAAGGTGGCGAGATGGGCAAACCCGCCCACCCGGCCATAGCGGCGTGCGGCCGAGGTGAAATCGATGGCACTGAAGGCGTGAGCCTGCGGCGTGCCGGGCTTCAGCCCGTAGTGCCGCAGCAGATGCTCGTTGACCAGATGCGGCGGCTGGTTGAGCGCGCCGCCCACGCCGAGGTTGACCGAGGGCTCACGAAACCACACCGGCAACAACTGCGCATGGCAGTCGGTCATGTGCATGAAGTGCACGTTGCCGAAGCGCGGCGCCTCGTACAGGCCCGACCAGTCCGGCGTGTCCAGGGCGGCACGCGACATGATCGGCAGGCCGGCCGCCGCAGCGGCGGCCAGCACTTGTATGAATTCACGACGATGCACGGCAAAGCTCCTGTGTCAGACGCGGGCGACTCACTGGTTGACCGGCGATTCCGGATCAAACAGCAGCGCCATGAGGTCTTTGATCTGGTGTTCGGTGAGAATCCCCGCCTCGCCGAAGCGCGGCATATGTGAGCAGGCGTTGTAGGCGTGTGAATTCCAGATGCGCGTCCAGGTGTACTCCAGCATCGGCTGTGAGTCGCCGCGCAACTTGCCGTAGCCCGCCAGCGACGGCCCCAGGTTGCCGTAGGCGATCTCATCCGGATTGAGCTGGTGACAGGCGTAACAGTTGCCGCCATTGGGCTGTGCCGGGTCGTCGCTGTACTGCATGCCGGTGCCGGTCTGGGCGATCTTTTCGCCCGCCTGCCAGTCGCCCATAAAGTCGCCGCTTTCGGGGAACACCACCGCAGCCAGCGCCGCCGTGGTGATGAGCTTGGCGTCGTCGCCCGACGGCTGATCGCCGGGCGCGTCGCTGCAGATCACCTGCATGTCGTTGCGCTGCAGCCGGTCGAGGCTGGCCTGTCCACGGGCGCGGAACGAACTGGCGAGGATCGCTTCGAGATCAACTTCGGTGGCATCGACTGAGGCGGCAGCTTCGGCGCCCGGCGCCTCAACATCGGCTTTCTGGCCCGAGCACGCTGCCAGCCCGATCGCCGCCATGAACATGATGAAGGTGCGCGTTGCGAAGGTCATCGTCGTCTCCCTATCGCTTCAGGCCGGGGGCAGCCATCGGCTCGCCGTTGGCGCGCGCACCCATATAGGTGATCAGCCCGATGGCGGCATCGGATCCGTACACCAGCTCCGGCAAGCGCTGCTGGCGAAAGCAGTCGCCCACCCGCCACTGCATGGTGCGCACCGTGCCCTGCGAGATGCGATACCCCGGCCAGGTGGAGTACGCAAACCGTGCCCCTTCGTCGCTGGTCAGGTCGGGCAGGGCTTGCAGGCGAATGCGCTTGTCCGGCTGCGCATGACAGGTGGCGCACGAAAAATCGTAGGGCCCGGCGCGGTAGGTGAACAGCTTCTTGCCGGTCTGGTAGGCCTGCTGTTCCTTGGGATGATCCTGCGGCACTGCGATGGGCGCGCCGCGTGACATGCCGGCGATGTAGGCGCTCAAGGTTTCCAGCGGCGTCTGCGGTTGGCCCTGCTCGGAAAACGGCTTGGCCACCAGTTCATCGCGGTCAAAGCCCTGGATTTTTTCCATGCAGTAAACCAGCCGCATTTCCAGGTCCATCACCGCATCAGCGTCTTCGAAGTAGCGCGGCAACTGCGCGTAGGCGCCTTCGACGACACCCGGCCCAAGGCCCAGATCACACTGCTCCAGCGACACGTTATTCGGGCCACGGGCTTCAGCCCACAGGATCTCGCCCTCGAACTCGACCAGCTCGGCCGGGTTGTCGTCGCCAAACATTTCCCGGTACTGCGCAAACGGATTGTCATCCTGCGCCCAGACCGACAGGGCGGTCAGTCCGGCCAGGGCGATGACGGTCGTTTTCCAGTTCATGATCAGACCTCGGCAGTGTCAGGGGCTCAGCGCAGCGCGACTTCGTCGGTGCGGGAGTCGCCCTGGTTGTCCTCCCACGACACCACCACCTTGTCGCCCGGCGCGCCGCCCTTGAACGAGAACGACAGGAACGGGTTCTGCGACACAGCCGCGCCCCAATGGGCGGACAGCACGACTTTGTCGTTGTGCATGGCCATGACTTCGGTGATGTGGTGCGCGGGCACCAGCGCGCCGCTGGAATCCTTGCGCTGGCCGGTTTCCATGGGGTGCGACATCAAGGCTTTGACTTCGGTAACGCCATCTTTGGTGGTGGCGCGAATTCTCATGGGGCGTGACATGGTGATGCTCTCCTGATGTGGGTCTACCGCGTGTTCACTGGGCCTGCCGGATGTTTATCAACCGCCGCAGCCGCCCAAGGTGACCTTGGTCTCGCGGCGTGCGCTGTAGAACTTGCCGTCGGCGCGGACCACGGCGTACACGTCGCAGGTCTGTCCAATCTTCACGCGGGTGCTGATCGCGCCCTCGGTGCCTTCGGCGAAGTCGAACGACGCCGCCAGCGGATTCGGGTTTTTCTCGACCAGAATCATGATCTGGTCGGTATTGGGGATCTTGCTGGTGACCGAAACGGGCACCACCGCGCCGTTCTCGGCGATGTCGGGGGTTTGCAGGTCAATGTCGGCGCTTTCGGTCGGCGTGCTGCCGAGGTCCTTGAAGACGGCATCGACCGAGTCGGCCTTGAAGGCACCGTCGAGCCCGGCCGCCGCCGCCAGGGCGCGCAGCGGCCACAGCGCCGTGGTGGCCATCAATCCCAGGGCAGTGACGCCCATTCGCATCATGTTTCGACGTTGCAGGTTCATCTCACGGTCTCCTCAAAAACCAAGTTGGGGTTCGGCTGAATTCAGGGTGTTGCGCGGGCCAACCACGCGGCAATGGCCTGCGCATCGGACTCCGAAAGATGGGGTTGTGGCGGCATGGGAATCGCGCCCCAGACGCCGCCGCCACCCTCGACGATCTTGCTGGCCAGATAGGCTTCGGCATCGTCCTGGCCTGCGTATTTTCCGGCGATTTCGTTGAATCCCGGGCCCACGATTTTTCGGTCAACGCCATGGCAGGCAGTGCAGCCGTTGGCGGCCAGCAGTTCGACCATGGACTCGTCAGCGGCGGCATCACCCTGCGGCGCAGGGTCTTCTGCCGATTCGGGCACTTCGCCTTCTGCAAGGGTGACGGCGCCGCGAATCGGGCCCCAGGTGCGGTTCTGGTCGGCCAGGTTGCCGTGAGCAGACCGGGCGTAGTCGGGCAGCTCCGAGAGCACCTCCACCGATTCGGTGCAGTCACTCATGCAGTCGGTGTTGTTCGTGTCGGGCGTGCCGTCGATGTCCCACAAGCCGTGCTCCCGAGTCATGCCGTTGCGGTTGGGCATGCGCGCCTGCACCTCGGCGATGTTCTGGTCCGACAGCTCGAAGTCCATGGGCACAATCTCGGCCAGGTTGAGCATGTAGGCGAGCAGCGCGTACACCTCGTCCGGGCTCAGCGACTTGGGTGCATCCCACGGCATGGCGCGATGGATGTAGTCCCACAGCGTGGACACGGTGGCGACCTTGGTGAAGGTGGTGCGCACCGCGCCGCCCGACGCCAGCGACGCCACGACGCCGGTCTCGATGTCCTCGGCAGTCGTATTACCGATCAGCGGCACGAACACGTGATTGGCGTCGCCAAAGTCGCCGTGGCAGGAGGAACATTTTTCGATCCACAGTTCTTCACCGGTGTAGACGTCGCCCTTGCCGGGCGGCAGACCCTCGAAGTCAGGGCGAACGTCAATGTCCCACGCCGCCACTTCGTCGGGCATCGCATCGCGGCCGACATTGAGGTATCCGCCAGGGCTGGATGAAGCCGGGCGCGATGCAGCGTTTTGGGCCGCTGGTGCGGCATCGCGCTCGCCACTCTCGCCGGAACACGCGACCAGACTGCATAAACTCAGCATCAATAGGGGCAGGTTGCGCATGGTCGACCTCATGCGTGGACGTTGGACACGTCGCCCGACTCGGCGACGCGCCACGATTGAATGGCGTTGTTGTGGTAGACCGAGCGCGTGCCCCGCACGTCACGCAACTGGGTATAGGTCGGCTGCACATAGCCGGTGCTGTCCACCGCGCGGCTTTGCAAAATCGCCGGGCTGCCGTCCCAGACCCAGTCCACGTTGAAGCGTGTCAGCGCCTTGGGCAATACGGGATTTTCCAACCGCGCCGTGCGCCAGTTCTTACCGCCATCGAACGACACATCAACCTTTTTGATGCTGCCACGACCGGTCCAGGCCAGGCCGGTCACGTTGTAAAACCCTTTATTTAGCAGCACCTGTCCGCCGGACGGGCTGGTGATCACCGACTTGGCCTCGTGGATCGACGTGTACTGCCGATGCATGCCGTCGGGCATCAAATCCAGATAATGCGAAGCTTCATCTTTAGTTGCGTAAGGCTTGTCACCGACCTCGAGTCGCCGCAGCCATTTGACCCACGACACGCCTTGCACGCCCGGTACCACCAGCCGCAGCGGATAGCCGTTCTCGGGCCGCAGCATTTCGCCATTCATGCCGTAGGCGACCATCGCGTCATCCAGCGCGCGATCGATGTCGATGGTGCGGGTCATGCTGGAGCCATCGGCGCCTTCCGCGAGGATGTATTTGGCCTGCGCTCGATCAAATCCGGCGTCGTCGAGCAGGGTGGAAAGCAGCACGCCGGTGAATTCCGACCCCGACAACATGCCGTGGGTGTACTGCACCGTGGGCACCGCGACGTTGCCCCACTCCATGGCCCCGTTGGCACCGCATTCCAGCCAGTGGATGCGCGACACCGACGGCAGACGCAGCAGGTCATCCATGGTGTACACCCGCGGCCGCTTGACCAGGCCGTTGATCATCAGCCGGTGGCGCGCGGGGTCGATGTCCACCCAGCCCTGATGGTGGCGCTCGAAGTGCAGACCCGACGGCGTGATGATGCCGAACATGCCCTGCAAGGGCGTAAACGCCACCGAAGCCTGCGGCACGCTGGCCAGCCCGGGCGACTCGCGCCGCACCAGGTTTGCCTCGTACTTCGAGGGCTGGCCGTAAGGCCGCATCGCCACCGGATTGCCCAACATCTTGGTCCACGGCGGTAGGTTGAGAATCTCGGGATCACCCTGTGCTGCAAAGCTGCTCGCCAACGGCGCGCTGGCCAGCGCCGCGCCGGCGGCAAGAAAGCTCTTGCGGATGAAATTACGCCGGTCTTCGTTGATGCCTTCCTTGCGCAGTTCCTGCAGGAACGTCGGCGCGAGAAAGTTCTCCGGCGCCTTGCGGACGCGACCTGGCTGGCGATCTTCGGTGCTCATTAAACCTTTCTCCTCCTCGCGGCGTTCTGTGGTGACGCCTGCCGGAACCTGCGGTGCTGTTCGCTGACTGCGGGCTCCGCACTCAGTTGTATTGATACCCTGCACCGTACACTTTTCCGATCACCCTGTATACCCCTACCGGTACCAGATCACTAAGGATTGCCGCAGCGATGACTCAGCTGCCCAGCCCCACCACCGGGCGCCCCAGCGTGGTCCATTCGTGCATCGATCCGTCATACAAACGAACCTGTTGATTGCCGAGAATCTCGCTTTGGATGAACCAACTGCCCGCCGCCATGTGCCCGGTGTTGCAGTAGGTGACCGTGGGGCGATCAACGACGATGCTTTGCGCGGCAAACACGCCGCGATACTCTTCAGTTGTCAGGAAATGCTGGGCCACGCCTTGCGCACGAAACCGCACGTCAGTCGGCAGGTTGCGGGCTTCGGGCAAATGGCCGCCGGCCATGACCGAGGGCCGCTTGAAGCTCAGCCCCAGAAACTGCGGCAGCGGCCTCGCATCGACGATCTGAACCTTGGTCTTGATCGCCTGCTCGACGTCGGCCACCTCTGCCAGCATGTCGCTGCGCAGCGGTCGGGCCTCCCAGTCGCCTGCGGTCGGCTTAGAGGCCGCCGTGCTGATGGGCAGGCCGGCCTGCAACCACGCCGCGTTGCCGCCATCGAGCACCGCCAGCGCATCGGCGCCGTAGAGCTTCAGCGTCCAGTACAAACGTGCGGCTTCCTCGATCTCGAACGGCGCTTCACCAATCGACGTGATGACGATGGGCCGCCCCTTGCGCAGGCCGCTTTCGCGCATCAGCGCCTGCACCTGCGCGGCGTCGGGCACCAGCTTGCTGATCTTCTTGCCCTCTACAGTGCGATCCACCCGGGCCTTGTTGAAGTCCACCCTCAACGCGCCTTCAATGTGCCCGCCTGCGTAGGCGAGCGTCTTCTTCCCCGATTTCGGGTCGGTGTGAAACTCTGGCGCGACGGTCCACGAGGACGGATCACTGCGCACGTCCAGCACCACCACCTGGTCAAGATGGGCCTTGAGCCACGCCACATCGACCACCGGCCCGGGCAGGGTCGCCGCCACGGTGAGCCCGGGCGCGCACAGCGCAACCCACAGCCCCAGCTTCAAACTCCAGCGATTGAACATGACCTTCTCCTTTAGGTGAGTCGCAGGCCGCGCCAGCGGTCCAGGTGGTGCGCCTGCGTCGCGAGGCTGATCGGGCATCGACTCAGCACCGCGATTCGGCGGTCTTCAGGCACGTCGGAACGCAGTCGCAGTCGCAGCTCGGCCAAGCGTTCATCCCGCGCGTGCAGCACGGCTTCTATTTGTGGACCAAAGGCACCGACCAGCCACGCCAGCCACTGGTGAACCGGCCGCAGGACGTCGGGTGCGCGCAATTCGAATACAGCCAGTCGTTCAATCACGAAGGCGGCGCTGGACCAGTGCTCGTCGGTCACCCAACGGTTGGGCGCGAACAGACCACAGGGCAAACCGCGTGCATCGACGGAGACAGCGACCAGATGCGTGACCCGCTCAGCTTCGTGCGTGTCGGCAAACAGATGAAAGTGACCGTGTTCGCCGCGCGTGCGTCCACCGCTGGCATGCGCGTGATAAAACCAGCGGAAGCCGGTCTGGCGGTCGTGTGCATCATCATTCGGCCAGTGCTGCCAAGCCTTCGGGGTGGGTTCGCCTTGCAGCATTTCAGTGAGCACGGTGCGCCCCTTGATCGCCCACTGATGCGTCCGCGCAATCAACTGTGACAGGCCATCTGCCGCGCGCTCACGCTGTGGGGGCGTCAGCATGGACGACGGCTGCGAAGACGCTGGGCCGACACGCGACACCGGGGCAGCGTGTCTAACCACCCACTGCGCAGGGGCCAGTCTTCTTCTTCTTTTTGACCGCGCAAGGGTTGGTCGCGCCGCCTTCATCCGCGCCCTGGTTGGCGTTGGTCGTCTCGGCATCGGGCAGGTCATTGCCCGGGTTGTCGGACGAGCAGCCCGCCATGGGCACGACGGCGCCCATGGCCAGGCCGAGCATGGCGACCGCGTGGGCCAACGATTTGCTGCTGCCGGGGTGACGTTTCATCGGTTCGAGTCCTTAGTTAAAAAGAGGGGCGAGCGCGGCTCAGGAGGCCTGCGCCGTCGCGCCGGCAGGCGCCGCAGCTGACGCAGCAGTTGCGGCGGGCTTCTTGTCACGCGTCATCCAACCGACGCCGACCAGACAGGCCAGCAACATCAGCAGCACGACAATCGTCGGCAGGTTGAGCAGCTCGGGAACGGTCTGCGCCGTGGGTCCGGGCACCGCCTCAAGAATCGGCGCGATGGCCTCATAGGCGCCGGCAAACACGTAGGTACCCAGGGCCAGACCGATAAAGAACACCAGCCCGTCGATCTTGCCCGACACGAACCCGACCACCGAGGTCCCCGGGCAGTAGCCACCCACGGCCATGCCGGCACCCACGCCGACGCCGCCGAGCAGCGTCGCCCACAGGAACACGGTGGGAATGTAAATGTCGTTCTTCGCCATCACCCCACCCGCCTGCAAAAAGAACAGGCCAAACGCGGCGACGATGATGGCGGTGAACATCACCTTGAACACCCGCCAGTCCTTGAACCGCAGTTGCGCCGTCAGGTTGCAGGCGCTGGCAAAGCCGGCGCGCTCCAGGGCAAAACCAAACACCAGGCCGCAGAGCAGGCCACTGAGAATGCCGGTGAATTCGAGGGGAAAGCTCATGCGTAGAACCTCTTCATGATGAGGCCGAACGCGGCCCCGGTGGCAAAGAAACCCATCAGGAACAGAAAGCCCGCCGACGCCAACGTGGCGGCGCCCGACAAGCCCAGACCGCTGGTACAGCCCAGCGCGATCCTCGCGCCCAGGCCGGCAATCATGCCGCCCACCAGCGCCAGCGCCAGCTTCTTGGCGCTGCTGAGCTTGGTGGGGCCATCCACGGTCCAGCGGAAGCGCCGCGCCGACAGCGCGGCAAACAGCGCACCGATAGCCACGCCAATCACCTGCCAGGTGATCCATGAGTTCAGGGGGTTTCCACCGTCTGCGAACATGGACCCGAAGTAACTGTTGGTCTCAACCGTTTCCGGTGCCACGACGTGCGCGGCCGAGGCGGCGAGCGAAGTCGTGAAGCCACTGGCGCCAAGGCCATGCCCGGTGAGCACGAATGTCATCAGAAGACCCAAGCCCAGCAGTGTGCCGGCGACGTAGGGGTTCCACAGCGGTTTGGGCGCGCCGTTCATGGGCACCCTCCCAACATGATTTTGGTCACTGACCACCCCGGACACTGCGCGCTCATCGTCGCGTCATTAATCACTGTTATCTCCTCGCACTGTGTTTGCTTAATACGGTACCCGCTTGGGTATCTTGGACTATACCACCATGGGTATGACGGTCAACTCACGCGTCCTGAGTCACGGCCTTTGAGGCTGCGCACGCGCTGTCGCCGCAGGCCGCGCTGGCGCCGAATGTGCCTCTGCAAAGGGCCTGAAACGCATTACACTCGGGGGTGTCGCATCTAGGCCTCCTCGGCCTGATCGACATCGATCCGACCCGACGCGACTGTTCGAGGACATTTCATGGGCAAAGCAGCGAACCAATCCGTCGCCATCCCGGTGGCCGCCAAACCGAAGGCGGCGCGTGCACGCGCCAGCAAGGCCCCCGCAGCGGCCACACACAAGCGACCGCACGAGCAGGAGGTCATGAATCGACTGCGTCGGGTCGAGGGCCAGATTCGCGGGGTACTGGCCATGATGGAGGACGAGCAACCCTGCGAAGCCATCGCCCAGCAGCTCGCTGCCGCCCGCAAGGCGCTGGATCGCGCGTTCTACGAAATGATGGCGTGCAGCCTTGAGATGGACGTCAACGACGCCCCCAACAACAGCGTGTTGTGCCAACGCATCGCTGAAAAGACCCGGCTGCTGGCCAAGTACGCCTGATTCGTCGCGGGTCCGGCGGCAAGGCCGCAGCTTGCGTCATGCCGTACCCCGATGGGTATAGTGTCGGCATGAGCCGTCAATCGACTTTATCCCTTGTCGCGGCCCTGCTCGCCGCGCTTGCCAGTGTCATGGTATTTACCCGTTCCGGGGCCAGCGGCGACGAACAACCGACGCTGCGCCTGACGCCGATCATGATCAGCGCCCACGCCGGTTACTTCGAGGGCGAGGCCGGCATGGCGAGTGCCGACAACCGCGGCTTCATGAGCAACGCCGGCTTTGTCATCACCCCGGACGGCGTGGTCGTGTTCGACGCCCTGGCCACACCGGCACTGGCACGTGCGATGTTGGCCGCCATTGCCGAGCGCACCGACGCACCGGTCCGGCATGTGGTGGTCAGCCACTATCACGCGGACCACGTTTACGGGCTGCAAGTCTTTGCCGACGCAGGCGCCACCATCTGGGCCCATGAGGCCGGCAAGGCGTATCTAGACTCCGACGCGGCCACCGAGCGTCTCGCCGAGCGCCGAGAAAGCCTGGCGCCGTGGGTCAATGCCGACACCCGGCTGGTGCCTGCCACCCGCTGGCTGACGCTGGCTGCCGGCGACGTGCACACCTTGACGCTAGGCGATCGCCAGTTCGAGATCATCGGCGGTGGTGGCGCGCACGCCCCCGGCGACCTGATGCTGCGCGTACCCAGCGAAGGGGTCCTGTTTGCCGGCGACCTGTTCTTCACCGGGCGCATTCCGTTTGTCGTCGATGGCAATACCGCCGCATGGCTCACGGCGCTGGAGACCATTGCACAAGCCGATGCGTCGGTGGTCGTGCCCGGCCACGGGCCCGCCTCGACGGCGGTCAGCGATGACCTGCGCGCCACGCAAACCTACATCCGCTACTTGCGCAGCCACCTGGGCGAGGCCGTCAACAACATGATGAGCTTTGACGAAGCGTTCGCCTCAATTGACTGGCAGGCCTTTTCTGTCATGCCCTTGTTCGACGCCGCGCACCGCCGCAACGCCTACAGCGTTTTCCTTGAACTTGAAGCCGAGTCGTTGCAGTGACCGACGACCCCAGCCAGGAGCCCACCATGACGCATGTTATTCGCCGCTTCACCGTCTTCATGTTTGCCACACTCATGGTGCTTGCCCTGCCTGCCATGGCCGAAGACGCTGCCGCCAAACCCAGCGTCGTCTACCACGTTGATGACCACACCCGTGCGATAGCCGCCTTCCGCAACATCACCAACCAGCTCAAGGCGGCGCCCGACACCCGCATCGTGGTGGTGGCGCTGGGGCACGGCGTCGACTTTCTGCTCGACGGCGCCATGGACGAGCGGAAGAATCCCTACGAACCCATGATCGACGACCTGATATTCGCCGGGGTTGAGTTCAAGGTCTGCGACAACACCCTGACCTCGCGGCAAATCGACCCCGACGACGTACACCCTGATGTGACGCGGGTGCCGTCCGGGGTGGTCGAGATCACGCGATTGCAGCAGCAGGGGTTCGCTTACCTCAAGCCCTGACAGGCGGCGGCGCTGTCAGCGGGCAGGTCCTGCACCAGATTGGCAAGGCTCATCCAGAACAGTTCATCGCTGCTGTAGCCGTCGAATCGCCCGAGTTCAACATCGTCCTGAACGACCAGAAACGTCGGGGTGCGCGTAGTGGCCGGATCGAAACCCCACTGACTCAATTCAGGGGCCTCCCGGTCGACACGGCGCAGCGGCAGACACGCGGCCTCGTCGGTGCGGTCATAGATCGCGCCCACCTGTTGCTCGAACAGGCGGCAGGTGCCGCAGGCAGGGTCCGACACCATGAGCAGTTCGGGTTGGGCGCTGGCCTGCACGGCAAACGCGCAGGTGAGCCAGACAAGGCCAACGCCACACTCGATGAATCCAGATCTCACGGACATACCCCACACAGTACCCGAATCAATCGACCCGAGAGGCACGCCGCAGTTCCCCGATCACCCAATCGGGCGCATCCAGCGGCAGGTCATGCCCGGCGTCGGGATGCATGGCAATGGGCACCTGCCACGCCGCCGCAAGCCGTTCGGAGCAGGCTGACGAGACCAGACGATCGCTCGCCGAGCAGAGCACGCGGGTCGGTACCGTTGGTGCGTCATCAGCCCGATAGCACGCCGCTGCGGTGAGCTGTCGCAGGACGTTGCGACCGGCGACCGGACACTGCCGCCGCCACTGCGCCCAGTCGGCCACTAACGGCGCATGGTCCTCGGCGCGGTTGCTGGTCAACCGCAGGATGTCGGCCTCGACCACTGCGGCGTCGGGCGCGCTGACCAGCAGGCGCAGCAGGCTGGGCACGGCACGCAGACTGAACCGCTGCCAGGGTGCGCCGTGCGGGCGCATGCTGGTATTGCACAACACCAGCCCGGTCACGGTGTTCGGCGCCTGCCGCGCCCATTCCACCGCGACCATGCCGCCCAATGACAATGCCAGCACCCGCACCGGCGCCCCGTTCAGCCGTTGCCACTGCGCGGCGATGTCAGCGGCCATGGCACCGACGGTGTTGGGACTGGCCTCGCGAGATCGCAGCCCGTTGCCGGGCAGGTCCAGGGTGAACACCGCGGCCTGCGTCGCCTCTGCCAGTCGTTGCGGAAAGTCACCCCAGTGCCGCGTTTCGCGCATCAGCCCGCGCAGTAACAGCCACGGCGGCGCGCTCATGCGCCGCGTCCGCTGTACCAGCGTGCTTGCGCCATGGCGGCGTGCTGGGCAACCGCCGGGCCTTCCGGCAACCAGCGGGCGGCGCTGGCGGCGGCATGGGTAAAGAAGTCGAGCAGGGCAATCTGGCGCCGCATGACTCGGGCCTGCCGGTGGCCGATCAACGGGTTGAAAATGCCCAGCCGGCTGAACATCTGCCGCGGATTTTTCTTGATCCACAGCCACGAGCCCATCTCCAGGGTCAGCGGCAGAAAAATGTTCTGCGCCGCCTTGAGCGAGCGTTGATACAGGTAATCCCAGAGATCGCCGTGGGTCAGGTACTGCAGGCTTTGCGGCTCGAACACGTAGCGGTGATGCACCATCGTCTGCTCGAAAATCTGGCTGAGCGCATGGACTTCGGCGAGGTGCGGAATTGGCCGCGCGGTGTGCGCATAGGGAAACCACAATCGGTCCTGCAGGCCGAAGCCGGAGTGGCAATCCACAGTCAGGCTGAAGGGCCGAGGCTGCAACTCTTGCTCGACGGCGTGACACAGTGCGGCGCTCTCGACCTCCATCGGCGCATTGGCCGGGCCGCGATACCACGGCATCTCGGCGCTCAGACGCTGGCCCCCGACCATGAACGGCACCGACTCGGTGGCCTCGATGGGCGCGTTGCGCATCAGATCGACACCGCGCGGGTTGGCCCGCGTCCCCAGCCACAGGCCGCCGGGATTGACGCGCGGCATGATCACGATGCGCACCTGTTCAAGCTGGTGATGCAGGGCGTCGTCCCACGACAGGCGCATGACCAACGAGCGCAGGTAAGCGGTGACGACATCGGCGCCGATGCGCTCCAGACCGTGCACGCCGCCGAAGAAGCCGATGCCGGGCTTGCGCGGATCGTCGCTGCCGAGCGTGATCATCATCAGGGGCAGTGCCGTGCTGCCGGCCTGCACCGCGCCAAGCCGCTTGACCTTGAGGTGCGGCTGGCCTTGCTCGATCAGGGCTTCGAGCGCGTCGAATTCGGCCAGGGGGTGTCCGGTCATTTGCGAATCGTGCCGCAAGCACATGGCAGACGTTTGACACTGACGGTCACGCCCGCGTCATCAACGTGTCATACGTGCGCCGGATAGTCGCGGACACGCCCCCGGAGACCTGCCCGATGACTGCCATTCGCAATATCACCCGTCATGCCTCGCCGCGCCTGGTGGGCGGCATGTTGCTGTGGGGCGTGATGGAAGCCGCCGCACTGCGCCGCACCCGGCGCCAACGCGCACACTTGGCGTTCACGTCACAACAGCGCAGCTGATTTGCGGGACACTGCGCGACCCCCAATCTGGAGGTCGTCATGACCGAAACCCGTAACAAGCCGGCCGCGCCGAAACGACCGCGCGCGCGACCTGCCGCCAAGCCAACCAAACCGCCTGCAGCGTCCGTCAAGCCGGGACGCTACAGCGAGCCTGCGCCGCCACCGATTGATGTTGAGGCCTTTCGCCAAACCGTCATCACCCGACGCTCGGTGCGCCGCTTCACCGACAAGGCCATCCCGCCCGCGGTGCTGGAAGATTGTCTGGACATGGCCATGCTGGCGCCCAACTCGTCCAACCTGCAGCCTTGGGCGTTCTACAAGGTGCAGACCCCGGCGAAGAAGCGCGCGCTGGTCAAGGCCTGCCTGGGCCAGAACGCCGCCAAGACCGCCGCCGAACTGATTGTCGTGGTGGCGCGCACCGACACCTATCTGGCCAACGCCAAGCTCAACCTCAGCACCTGGCCGAAGGGCAAGATTCCGAAAATCGTCAACGACTACTACGCCAAACTGGTGCCGCTGATGTACACCCAGGGGCCGCTCGGCGCGCTGGGGCTGGTCAAGGGCGTGGGGGCCAGGGTGGTCGGGCAGTTCCGCCCCATCATGCGCGGTCCTTTCAGCCACGCCGAGATGAAGGTCTGGGCGGTGAAGAGCACCGCGCTGGCCGCCGAAAACCTGATCCTCGCCTTTCGCGCCCACGGCTTCGACACCTGCGCGATGGAGGGCTTTGACGAAGAACGGGTCAGCAAGCTGCTCAAGCTGCCGGCCGGCGCGCACATCCTCATGGTCATCGGCGCCGGCGAGCGCGCTGCCGACGGGCTTTACTACCCGCAGGTCCGCTTCGACCGCAGTCGCTTCGTGTTCACGGTGTGAGCACGTCAGGGCCGGGTGCGGCCAAAAACCCGTAAAGCAGCCCGCCCAGCGCGCCGCTGGCAATCAACCCCGCCATCCACGGCCATTCGAGGCTGGCGGGGATGGGCGCAATACCGGTCAGCGCGCGGATGCTGGCCAGCGCTGCCCAGATGGCCACCGCTCCCGCCAACCCGTGCAGCTTGATCGACGACACCTTAACGACCCGCCGCAGCAGCGCCGTGACGACAAAAGCGATCACGAACCCGACCGCCGCAATGCCCATGAAATTGAGCCCAAAGCCAACCAGATCGTGCATCAGCATCGCCAATGCCTCCCCGGTGTCGACCGGCGACCCCAGTTCACGCAACACCGACGTCGAATGACCCACCTGCAAGACCGTCGCGGACACTGCCGTGGCGACAATGGCCACGATGAACGCGGTGGGAATGCGAATAATCGCGGGCGCTTCATTGACTGCGTTAGGCATCGTCGGTCCGGCATCGAATTCGGCGCCGATGATGCCGTATTCGTCCCGGAACCGCGCATCGCGGGTGAACATTCACCCAAGACTGGTAGTCTGAAACTCGCCTCCACATTCCACATTCCGAGTCCCACGATGATTGCTCGCGCCCTGCTGCTCGCCACCAGCCTGCTGGCCCTGACCGCCCACGCTGCGCCGCGGCTCAATGTCGAAACCGTTGCCGAGGGACTCGACTTCCCGTGGGCCATGGCCTTTCTGCCCGACGGCAGCGCGCTGATCAGCGAACGCAGCGGCGCGCTGCGCGTCTGGCGCGACGGCGCCGTGGACCCCACCCCCGTCGAGGGCGTGCCGCAAGCCTATGTCGCGCGGCAAGGCGGGCTGTTCGACATTCTGCTGGCCGAAGATTTCGAAGACTCCAAGTGGGTCTACCTGTCGTTAGCCCACGGCGACGGCGACGCCAACACCACGCGGGTCATTCGCGGGCGCTTCACCGGCACCGCGCTGGAAGATGTGGAGACGGTTTTCGACGCCGCGCCCAACCGCGACACGGCCGTGCACTACGGCGGCCGCATGGCTTGGCTGGCCGACGGCACCTTGGCGCTGGGCCTGGGCGACGGCTACGACTACCGCTACGAGGCGCAGGACCCGGCCAACCACATCGGCACCATCGTGCGGCTCAACGCCGACGGCAGCGTGCCTGACGACAACCCCTATGTTGGTGAGTCCGACAAGGCGCCCGAGGTCTACAGCTACGGCCATCGCAATGTGCAGGGGTTGGTCTGGGACGACACGCGCGACACCCTGTGGGCGCACGAACACGGCCCGCGCGGCGGCGACGAGCTGAATCGCATCGAGCCGGGCAAGAACTATGGCTGGCCGGTGGCGACCTTCGGTGTCGAATATTCAGGGACGCAAATCACACCCCACACCTCACGCCCGAACATGGAAGACCCGGTGCTGCACTGGACCCCGTCCATCGCGCCGTCCGGCATGGCGCTGTACGACGGCGAGCTGTTCGAGGAATGGAAGGGCGACCTGCTGGTCACCGCCCTGGCCCACCGCGTGCTGGTAAGGGTCAGCGTCGACGATGACGGCAACGCAACACAGGAGCGCCTGCTCGCCGACCGGAAAGAACGCCTGCGCTCGGTCACCGTCGGCCCCGACGGCGCGATTTACGTGCTCACCGACTCGGCAGAGGGCAAGGTCTTGAAGCTGACCCCGGCCGCTGAGTCAGAGTAGCCGGTCCCAAACAAAAAGCCGCTGCCGATGAGCAATCGGCAGCGGCTTTTTGGTGGGCGCAGTTGGTTCAGGCCGCCGGTCGCTTGCTCGCCCGCCACCGCTTGAAGGCGCAGACGTATTCGTCAGTGAGGTAAGCAAACGTCGCGCGCCACAACCCGTAATGGTGGCGCCGGGTGCCGTCGCCCATGCGCGCGATCTGCAAGCAGTACCAACCGAGCTGGCCAATGGTGTGGACGATCTTGATCGCGTACACATTGCTGGTCTTGCTCAGCCACTGCGCCTTGCCCAGGGTCATGTCGTGCTCGAAGGCCGGCAGGGTCGTCATGCGCCCGCTGAATAGCTGCTTGGGCGCATCGGGGTGGGTGCACAACGGACGCGCGAGGCCGACCACATCGCAGTGCCCCTCATCCAGCGCGGCATTGATGCCCTCGGCGCTGCGGAATCCGCCGGTGACCATCATCGGCATCTTCGCCACCTTTCGGATGCTCTCGGCGTAATCAAGAAAGTAGGCCTCGCGGGCGCGGGTGCTTTTCCGCTCGACGATGCTGTCGTCACGGCCGTCGACGCCCAGCAGCTTGGGTTGCTCGTAGGTGCCGCCGGAGATTTCCAGCAGATCCACGGTTTCGTCGTTGAGCCACTGCACGACGGTCAGGCATTCGTCGTGGGTGAAGCCGCCCTTGCGGAAATCGTCGGAATTGAGCTTGACCGCCACCGGGAAGTCCGCGCCCACGGCTTTGCGGGTGGCGCGCAGCACTTCAAGCAGAAAGCGCGCGCGGTTCTCCAGTGAACCGCCCCACTCGTCACGACGACGATTGGTCACCGGCGACAGAAACGACGACAGCAGATAGCCATGCGCAGCGTGCACTTCGACGCCGGTAAAGCCCGCATTCCGCGCCGTGACGGCCACATGGGCGAAGCGGCGAATGAAATCTTCGATCTCGTCACCGATCATCTCGCGCGGCTTGGCGTAGTTGGCGAGCATGTCGAGCTGCACGTCGGACGGCCCCACCGGATCCCAGGTGACGTAGCGCGGCGTCTGCCGCCCGGGGTGCGAAATCTGCATCCACAGATGATTGCCGCCCTCGGTACCCGCCTTGGCCCAGTTACGAAGCTGGTCCAGCCCGCCGTTGCCGTCGATGGCGACATTGCTTGGCCGCTCCAGCCGCAGCTTGTCGATCATCACGTTGCCAGTGATGAGCAGACCCGCACCGCCGTGCGACCACTGCCGATACGCACGCGCGTGACGCTCGGTGGCGCGCAGCCACGGGTCCGCCAGGCCTTCGGTCATGGCCGCCTTGGCGATGCGGTTGGGCAGCGTGGCGCCGCAGGGCAGCGTGAAGGCATCGGTCATCGAGGTCATGGCAGGTCCGGCAGAAAATGAACGACCGACATATTGCCCACTGCCCCGACTTCGCGCATCCCGGACGGGCTCAGCGCTGACAGGCCGGGCACCAGACGCTGGCGCGCTGACCGATGCGCAGGCCCTTCAGGGAAGTGCCGCAGACCCGGCACGGTTGCCCTTCACGCCCGTAGACAAACAGGTCTTGCTGAAAATACCCGGCGACGCCGTCGGCCCCGGCGAAATCGCGCAGGGTGGTGCCGCCTTGCTCAATGGCATCGCGCAACACCGCGCGCACCGTCGTCACCAGTCGATCACAGTCTGGGCGGGTCAACTTGCCCGCCGCGCGGGTCGGGCGAACACCCGCGCGGAACAGCGACTCGGCGGCGTAAATGTTGCCGCAGCCGACCACGGTGCGGCCGTCCATCAGGAACGACTTGGTGGCCACCTGCTTGCCGCGCGAGCGGGCGTGCAGATAGGCGCCGGTAAAGTCGTCATCGAACGGCTCGGGCCCCAAGTGATCGAGCAGCGCGTGGCCGGTTTGCGCCTGCGGCCAGTGCAGCACCGCGCCGAAGCGCCGCGGGTCGTTGAGCCGCATGCCGCCGCCACCCACGAACTGCCAGTCGACATGGTCGTGCTTGACCGGCGCGGGCAGCGCGTCGAACACCCGCAGCCGACCCGACATGCCGAGGTGCACCAGCACCGTGTCGCCGCCACTGAGGCGCAGCAGCAGGTATTTGCCGCGACGGTCGACCGCCGTGATGGTTTGCCCCTGAAGGTCGGTCGACAAGGTCGCGGGCACCGGCCAGCGCAGCCGCGCATCGCGCACCACCACCGCCGCGATTTGCCGTCCGACGATGTGCGGTGCCAGCCCGCGACGGACGGTTTCGACCTCGGGAAGCTCAGGCATCAGTCGGCCGGTTCGGCCTCCGGCGCGGCTTCGGGTTCGCCTTTGGATGCCGGTTCCGGCACGGTCAGCAGCGTGGCGGCCAGCACCGCCGAGAGCGTGTATTGCACGCCCAGTTCCGCGTTCACCAACTCGAACTGCGGCGCGCGCTGCAGCACGACGAACGGCAACGCGTCACCTGAGGCCAGGTGCACCGTGACCCGCTCAAGACCGTCGGCATCAAGTGCTTCCGGGGCGGCGGCATTCCACATGGCGCGCACACCGGCCCAGCCTTCGACCAGCGCCTGCGGGTCAAGCTCGGGCGCGCCGGTCACCCGCCAGCCGCCGTCGGCTGCGGCCTCGACCAGACGGCCGTCCGGCAGGTCGATGGCCTTGATTGCGGCGCCTTCGGGAATCAGCTGCTTGCTGACCAGGTCGCTGAAATCGGCGTCCAACGCGGCACTGGGCGGGTTGTCGACCAGTGCGGCCAGGGCGTCGGTCTGCACCACGCGCTGGGCACTGAGCGGGTCGGTGCCACCGAAGCGCAAGGCGACATCGTTCAGGGTGATAACGAAGGCCGGGGGCGACAGCCCCAACTCGGCCGCATCGAAGTCTTCGCCCAATGCGCGGCGAACCGGCAGGGCGGCGAGGTTGAGCAGCGACGCCACCTCGAAGGCATCGGCATCGGCCGCCACCGGCTCGGTGAGGCGCCAATTGCCATCATCGCGGCGTGCCAGGGCGATGGCCGGCTTGCCGGGGTGCTCGACGCGGATGCGCTCGATGGCGTCCTGACTCAGCGCCGTCAGCGGGCGCGTCGGCTCGGGCTGCTCGCGCGACAACCATCCCAGCGCCGCCAGCCCGGCGATGCCGGTCAGCAGCAGCAGATTGCGGCGTCCTCGGTTCATGTCCCGCCGCGCTCAGCGCCGACGCCGGACGAACCAGCGCCCCACGCCGACCAGCAACAGGAGCAGTGGTAACACGATGACAAACACGGCCACGATGGCTTTACCGCCCAGCGGCGAGATGACGATGTCGGTGTCGGGCGCCTCGGGCACGCGGATGTTCAACTGCGCATCGCGCAGCGCCAGCCACTGCGCCAGGTTGAGCCCGAATGCTTCGTTACCGACCTCGGCCAGGTGCAGGTCAGAAAGGAAGTCCGCATCGCCAACCAGCGCCACGCGCTGGGTCCGGTTTTCGCCGTCGACTTCAAGGTCGCGGGTCAAGGTCGCGCCGATCAGCAGCGGACCGGGGATGTCGTCATCGTCCAGCGCCACCGTGCCACCGCTGATGTCGCCGGTTTCCAGCCACGCCGACTCACCGGCGACCAGCATCGGTTGCATCGTCCAGTCGTTGACCTTGTCGACAGCCATGGCGCGCACCAGCGGAAACAGCGTGATCTGGTCAAAGCCCTGGGTGACGGCATTGGCCGGATATTGGGTGGCCGCGAAGAAGCCGGGGTGTCCGGTGCCGATCACTTGGTAGTCCGGGAAGATGGCGTAGCCGTCGAGCCAGGTGACGCCCAGTTCGCCGGCCACCTCGGCCAGCCCCACCGGGTGATCGGGGTCGGCCAGCCACAGCAGATTGCCGCCGCGGGCGACGTAATCGCGCACCAGTTCGATCTCGCCCGGCAAATAGGCGCGCTCGGGGCTGGCCAGCACCAGGACGCTGGTGTTGTCGGGAATCGCCGGCGTTTCGGTGAGATTGACGCTTTGCACCTTCAGCCCGCGTTCGCGCAGGGCATTGGCGTAGCCGGTCAGCGCCCGCGAATCGTCTTCGCGACTGATGCTGCGCTCACCGTGGCCGGCCAGAAACACCACCCATTGCTCGCCGCTGACCGCCAGCCGCTGCAGCGCGGTGGTGACCATGGGCTCGGTGGTGCCGGGAATGGTTTCGCGGCGGCCGTCGTACTCGAGCACGATCTGCCCGGGCTCACGGATGTCGAATTCACGCACCTGTTGCGGCTGGGTGCTGGGGTCGATGAAGCGCACCTCGATGTCGGCCTTGGCGCGCTGGTAGCGGGCAAAGTCCAGCTCGATGTCGCGCCGCCGCGGGTCACCGGAGTAGACAAAGGCGCGGACGATGATCGGCCCGTCCATACTCGCCAGTTGTGCCTGACTGGCCTCGGTGAGGGTGTTGCGGCCACCGGCAGTCCAGTCCAGCGCCGCGGAAAAACGCGTCGACAGTACGCCGAGGATCACGATCAGCGCGATGAACAACAGCAGGCTGATCCACTTTTGCAGGGTTTGCGATTTCATCGATGAATCGGTCATTGGCGTTCAAGGTCCAGACGCTGCACCGTCAGCCCCAGAAACAGCGCGGTGAACAGGCCGTAGTAGGCGATGTCGGCAGTGTCGAACACGCCGCGGCGCAGGCTCTCGTAGTGTTCGATAAGTGACAGGTAACGAATCAGCTCGGCAAACGGCACACCATCCTGGTAACCCACCATGTTGACCAGCCAGATCGCCAGCAGCAGCCCGAAACTGGCCACCGCCGCGATCGTCGGCTCGCGGGTCAGCGACGACACGAACAATCCTGCGGCGGCAAACGCGCTCATCAGCAGCAGCAAGCCGAGCAGACCGGCCGCGACACGGCCCACGTCAAGATCGGTGGTCGGCAGCAGGGCCAGCGGCATCAAGGCCGTCACCGCCAGCATCACCACAATGAAGCCGACCACGCCCAAGAACTTGCCGAGCACGATTTCGGTGAGCGACACCGGTGCCGACAGCAGCAGATTGAGCGTGCCGCTTTTGCGCTCTTCGGCAAACAGCCGCATGGTCATCAGCGGCATGATCAGCAGCACCAGAATGGTCGCGAAGCCGAACACCTGACCCACCACCACGTCGGAGGCGCCGAAGCCGCCGCCAAAGCCGGGCTGGTTGATGAAGTCGAACAGCACGTTGACGAAGACGAAGCCGAGCAAGACCTGCACCACGGCGAGCACCGCCCACGCCAGCGGCGACAGAAAGATGCGGCGCAGTTCGGCGCGGGCAATGATCAAGATGTTCATGCCGCCTCCGCCAACGCGTCGCCCGAGGTCAACTCGACAAAAATGTCTTCCAGCGTGCGGGTCACGGCGCGCAGCTCGAACAGCCCCCATCCGCCTTGCGCAGCGGCCGTCGCCAGTGCTTCACGCGGGTCCTGCCCGGCCTGCACCTGCGCCATGAAGCGCGTGCCGCCAGGTAGCGCCGTCACCGATGCCACGCCGTCGATGCCGCGCAGCGCATCCAGGGTCGGCGGCTGCCGCAGGCCGATCTCGACCGTGTCGAAGCGCGCGTTCTCGGTGGCGGTCAGCGGTTCGTCGTAGACCGACAAACCGCGCGCGATGATCATCACCCGCGAGCACACCGCCTGAATCTCCGGAAGGATGTGGCTCGACAGAATCACCGAGTGATTGCGGCCCAGATCGGCAATCAGGCTGCGAATCTCGCGAATCTGGATCGGGTCCAGCCCCACCGTGGGCTCGTCGAGAATGATCACCGGTGGCCGGTGGATGATGGCCTGCGCCAAACCGACCCGCTGCTGGTAACCCTTCGACAGATTGCTGATCAGCCGACGTGAGACCTCCTCCAAGCCGCAGTCCTGCTTGGCGGACTGCACCGCGTCTTTGCGCCCAGCGCCGCGCAGACCGTGAAGGCCGGCGGCGAAATCGAGAAACTCATCAACGGTCAGCTCGCCATACACCGGCGGCTGTTCGGGCAAATAGCCCAGCGCCTGCTTGGCGGCCTTGGGATCGTCGGCCATCGAAACGCCCTTGATCGCCACCGTGCCGGCCGTGGGCTTGAGGGTGCCGGTGAGCATTTTCATGGTGGTGGACTTGCCCGCACCGTTGGGGCCCAACAGACCCAGCACTTCACCCTTGCGCAGGGTGAGCGACAGGTTTTGGACGGCGTTCTGCCGGCCGTAGCGGCGGGTCAGCCCTTGGGCCTCGATCAGAATGTCAGCGTCAGTCATGGGTCTGGACAGGATTCATCATTTCGGATGTGCGGCTTTGGATAGGGTCGCGGCCAAGGAGTTCAAGCACTGCGGGCATTGAGAAACGCCTGCTCGGCAATCGCCGTGCCCTGCAGCATTTCGACGCGGAACTTGCGGATCGACTCGGCGGCGCGCGCCAGCAGCGGCTCGCCCTTCTCGGCCTCGGCAAGGTACTGCTCGCTCTCGACCTTGAGCGCGGCCAGCACCTCGGGCGGCAGCGGACGCACATCGACACCGTGCTCCTCGACCAGGGTGGTCAGGGCGCCGTTGTTGCGCGCGGTCATCTCGGCCAGCATGGTGTGCGAGGTCGATTCGCAGGCGGTCTGGACGATGTACTGCAGGTCTTCCGGCAGCGCCTTCCACGCGTCCATGTTGACGATGGCTTCAAGCGTCGCGCCCGGCTCATGCCAGCCGGGATAGTAGTAATAGCGGGCGGCGCGGTGCAGGCCGAAGGCCAGATCGTTGTAAGGGCCGACAAATTCGGCGGCATCAATCGTGCCGGTGGACAGCGCGGTGAACAGCTCGCCGCCGGGAATATTGACCGGCACCACACCCAGCTTCGACAGAATCTCGCCGCCCAGTCCTGGCACGCGCATCTTCAAGCCGCGCAGGTCGGCCAGCGTGTCGATGGGTTTGTTGAACCAGCCCGCCATCTGTGTGCCGGTGTTACCGGCATCAAACGGCATCAGATTGAATTTTTCATACACCTCGCGCCACAGTTCCATGCCGCCGCCGTAGTAGAGCCAGGCGTTCTGTTCCTGAGCCGTAAAGCCGAACGGCACCGTGCAGAACAGCGGCGCCGAGGCGGCCTTGCCCTTCCAGTAATAGGCGGCGCCATGGCCCATTTGCGCGCTGCCACGCGACACCGCATCGAAGACTTCCAGCGCCGGTACCCGTTCGCCGGCGCCATACACGGACACGGTGAGTCGCCCGCCCGACATCTGTGTGATCCGTTCGGCCAGTCGCGCGGCGCCGGTCCCCAAGCCTGGAAAGTTCTTCGGCCAGGTGGTGTACATGCGCCATTCGACGCGTTCCTGAGCCGCGCCACTGGCGGTTTGCGCGACCTCGCCCGGCTCGCAGCCGGCCAACAAGGCGGTGCCCCCTGCCAAGCCCATCAATACGTCGCGACGCTGCATGAACAAGTTCTCCCCAAGGTGATTCAACGCGGGCCAAAGCCTACCGGAAGCCCGCTGAATCAGGGCGTCCGCCTGGGCAGGGCAGGTGGCGGATGACCCCGATCAACCCACATTCCGCCCCAAGGAATGAACAGGGCACACGCCAAACGCCGTTTTGGGTAACCATTTGCGCATTCTCGAGGGCTTGGAACGGACCCGACCCTCGGCCAAAGGCGTCGACCTGTGACCGGTTCCAAACGCCAAGGGCCCCACCAACGCCTCAACTCACTCGACGACGACCGACATGCGCCACCTTCTTCTTACGCTGTGCTTGCTCCTGACCGCCCACGCCGCCCATGCCGGCAAAGTCGACGGCAAGCATGTTTTTGGCTGGATTGAACATGCGAGCCTGGCGCCCTGGGGCGTGACGGTGAAAAGCAAACTGGACACCGGGGCACTGACCTCTTCCCTGCACGCCCGCAACATCGAGCGGTTTGAGAAGGACGGCGCGAAATGGGTGCGCTTTACCGTTGATGTCGAAGATCAGCGGACCGAAAAAGACGTTGTGCGGGTGTTTGAGCGCCCGCTTCATCGCAATGTGATCATCCGCGGCGCCGGCGGGGAGGAGCGTCGACCCGTCGTCTTGATGAACATCTGCTTCGGCGACACGGTCTATGAGGAGCAGTTCAGCCTCGAGAACCGCCAAGACATGCTCTACCCGGTGCTGATCGGTCGTCGCACCATTCAGCATTTGGGCCTGGTCGACGTCAAACGCACGTTCATGCGTGAGCCTGCCTGCGACGACGACAGCGAGGTGATGCCCTTCGACCCGGATGACACCGACGACGACGAAGGCGCCTGATTGATGCCCCCCGGTGCCAAGTGAGGCGGATGAGCCCGTGCACAAGCCCGCATGGCCGGACGCCCGGCGTGTCCATTTGAGTTCGTGAAAGCCCTGATCCAGCGTGTCAAAAGCGCCTCTGTCGCAGTGACGGATCACCCGGTCGCGGACATCGGCCCCGGCCTGCTGGTGATGGTCGGCTTCGAACCGGGTGACGACGAGGACCGCGTCGGCATATTGGTCCGGCGCTGCCTCGCCTACCGGGTGTTCGCCGACGCCACCGGCCGCATAAACCTGTCCCTGCACGCCTGCGGCGGCAGCCTGCTGCTGGTGCCGCAGTTCACCCTGGCGGCGGATACGCGCAGCGGCCTGCGCCCCAGTTTCTCCAGCAGCGCGCCACCGGCTTTGGCGCGCCGGCTGTTCGATCATGCCGTTGTTGTGGCCACGGACACGCTGGGTGCGGCCAGGGTGCAGCAGGGCCGGTTCGGCGCCGACATGGCGGTGAGCCTGATCAATGACGGCCCAGTGACCTTCTGGCTGGAGACCGGCAGGCCCACAGGCCCTGCGGCCGGGCGCTGACGCCACCCGTCCGAAGGCGTATCCTACGCGCCTCAAACGCCAGCCCTGACCGGGAATGACTGCCAGAACCGCCCGTATTTCGCGCACCACCTTGGAAACCCGCATCGACGTCGAGATCAATCTTGACGGCAGCGGTGCGCGCGAGCTCGACACCGGCATTCCGTTTCTCGACCACATGCTCGACCAGATTGCCCGTCACGGACTGATCGACCTCAAGGTCAAAGCCGAGGGTGATCGCCACATCGACGACCATCACAGCGTCGAAGACATCGGCATCACGCTGGGGCAGGCCATCGCCCAGGCGGTCGGCGACAAAAAGGGGCTGGTCCGCTACGGCCACGCCTATGTGCCGCTGGATGAAGCGCTGTCACGCGTGGTGATCGACCTGTCCGGCCGCCCCGGCCTGGAGTGGTTTGTCGAGTTCACCCGCGCCCGCATCGGCGATTTTGATGTCGACCTGTTCCGTGAGTTTTTCCAGGGACTGGTCAACCACGCGCAGATGACGCTGCACGTTGATGCCCTGCGCGGTCGCAACAGCCATCACATTGCCGAGACCGTGTTCAAGGCCTTCGGCAGGGCGCTGCGCATGGCCTGCACCGTCGATGCCCGCGCGGCGGGCGCCATGCCGTCGACCAAGGGCGTGCTTTAACACGCCTGCCGCGCGACGACCGTCGCGTTCGTTCCTCACTTCCTCATCACGTCCAGATTTTCCAATGCGAGCGATTGGCGTCATCGATTACGGCATGGGCAACCTGCATTCGCTCGGCAAGGCGCTGGAGCGCGTCTGCAGTGCGACCCGTGTGGAGGTCTCTTACGACCCCGACGTGTTGATGAAATGCGACCGCATCGTGCTGCCGGGCGTTGGCGGGGTGAAGGCGTGCATGAACGAGCTGCGACGCCTGGAGCTCAACGAGATGGTCCGCGAAGCCGCGCGCAGCAAGCCGCTGATGGGCATCTGCCTGGGCATGCAGGTGCTGCTCGATCACAGTGACGAAAACGGCGGCGTTGACGCCTTGGGCATCATCAGCGGCCAGGTAAGGCGCTTTCCCGACCCGCCCAAGGATCCGGCCGGCGCACGCCTCAAGGTGCCGCACATGGGGTGGAACCGCGTCCGTCACAGCATGCCCAACCACCCCATGTGGAACAACGTGCCCGACAACAGTTGGTTCTATTTCGTGCACAGCTATTACGTGGCGCTGGCCTCGGCGTCTGACCTGATGGGCGAGGCCGAGTACATCCAGCCCTTCACCGCCGCATTGGCACACGAGAACATCGTTGCCTTCCAGTTTCACCCCGAAAAAAGTCAGGCGACCGGCATCCAGTTGCTGACCAATTTCGTCGACTGGTCACCGTGATGAAGGTCACCAGAGTTGCGCCGCTGCTGCGAACTGCGGCAGTCTGAACATCAGGTTCAAGCCCCGCCCTCTCGCGCCATGTCGCTTGCGCCCATCCTCACCGATTCCTCACCGATCCAACGCCAGTTGTCCAACTCATGCTGCTGATTCCTGCAATTGACCTCAAAAATGGGGAATGTGTCCGCCTGCGCCAAGGACGGATGGACGATGTCACGGTCTTTTCCAAAGACCCGGTCGCCATGGCCCAGCGTTGGGCCGATGAAGGTGCTGAGCGCCTTCACGTGGTGGATCTGGACGGCGCCATGAAAGGGGAGCCGGTCAACCTGCGGGTGGTTGAGGCCATCGCCAAGGCCATCGGCATTCCGGTTCAGATTGGCGGCGGCATCCGTGACGAGGAAACTGTGCAGCGCTATCTCGATGCCGGTGTCGAGTACGTGATCATCGGCACGCGCGCGGTCAACGCGCCGCACTTTCTACACGACCTGTGCCTGGAATACCCGCGCCACATCATCGTCGGACTCGATGCGGTCGACGGTCGCGTGGCGCTCAACGGCTGGACCAAGGTGACAGGCCACGACGTCATTGAAACCGCGCTGCACTGCGAGCGCGATGGCGTCGAAGCCATCATTTACACCGACATCGGGCGCGACGGCATGATGAACGGCTTCAACGAAGAGGCCACCGGCAACCTTGCACGGGCACTCAAGACGCCGGTCTTCGCCAGCGGCGGTGTCAGCGCGCTCGCTGACATCGAGCGCCTCCGCACCCTCTCGGATGACGGTGTTGCCGGTGCCGTGATCGGTCGCGCGCTTTACGAGGGCAGCCTCGACTTCAAGGCCGCCGTCAAACTTGCGAAGAGCTAGGGCCTGTTAACAATTGCCGTATCGCTGCGTTGCCGTCTGTTTTTTCGCCAGGCAAGGCGCGACTGAGGAAATCTGGTTATTCCAAATGACGAAGGAGCAACGCCGCATGGCGGAAAAACAGACAGCAACCCGAAGGGGCCGGCCGCAGCGATGCGCCAATTGTTAACAAGCCCTAGAGCCTGACATGCTTGCCAAACGCATCGTGCCCTGCCTCGACATCGACCGTGGCCGGGTGGTCAAGGGCGTCAAGTTTGAATCGATCACCGATGCCGGCGATCCGGTCGAAGTCGCGCGTCGCTACGATCAGCAAGGCGCCGACGAGTTGGTGTTTCTCGACATCACCGCCAGCAGCGACGACCGACCGACCCTGTTCAAGACCGTCGAGGCCGTGGCCCGCGAAATTTACATTCCGTTGACCGTGGGCGGCGGCGTGCGCACCTGCGCCGACGTGCGCGCCCTGCTCTCGGCCGGCGCCGACAAGGTGAGCATCAACACCGCCGCCGTCGATCGCCCGCAACTGGTCGCTGAAGCCGGTGACCGCTACGGCGTGCAGTGCATCGTCGTGGCCATCGACGCCAAGCGCGTCAACAAAAAGAAAGAGCCGCTGCGTTGGGAAGTCTTCACCCATGGCGGGCGACGCTCGACCGGCATAGATGCCGTGGAGTGGGCGGTGCGAATGGCCAAACTGGGGGCGGGCGAGTTGCTGGTCACCAGCATGGACCGCGACGGCACCAAGGAAGGCTACGACCACGAATTGCTGCGCGCCATCAGCGACCAGGTCTCGGTACCGCTGATCGCCAGCGGCGGTGTCGGTGAGCTGAAGCACCTTTACGAAGGACTGATCGAGGGCGGCGCTGACGCCGTGCTGGCGGCAAGCATCTTTCACCATGGCACCCATACCGTCGGTGAGGCCAAGCGCTATTTGAAGGGCAAGGGTGTCAACATTCGCCTCTGAGTGCTTCGGGGGACATGGCTTGTGTAAGCTGTCGCGCTCCCGTCACGCCCAAGCGGCAAACTGATCGATGCCCGAAAACGACGTACTCGCCCGACTGGTCGAAGTGATTCGCGAACGCCAAAAAGGCGCGGATCCAGCGGCGTCGTATGTTGCCGGTCTGATGGCCAAGGGTGACGACGCCATACTGAAAAAGGTCGGCGAAGAAGCCGCCGAGGTTCTGATCGCCGCCAAGAACGGGGCGCCAGGACCGTTGTCCAACGAAGTGGCAGACCTGTGGTTTCACACCCTGGTCCTGCTGGTACACAAGGGCTTGAGCCTGGAGGACGTGACCGACGTCCTGGCCCAACGCTTCGGTCTGTCAGGTCTTGCCGAGAAAGCGGCACGCAATCACTGAGGAGTCAACAATGGGTTCATTCAGCATTTGGCACTGGTTGATCGTTCTGGTCATCGTGCTGGTCATTTTCGGCACCAAGAAGCTGCGCAATGCCGGGGGTGACCTGGGCGCGGGCATCAAGAACTTCAAACAGTCGATGAAAGAAGGCGACGCCGAAGCCAACAAAAATAGTGAGTCGCTCGCCGATCCAGAGAAGCACGCGTCGACCACCACTACCACGCAGTCTGAAAAAGACAAGGTCTAAAGACCTAGGGCCTGTTCGCGATTGTCGGATCGCCGCGTTGCCGTCTGTTTTTTCGCCAGGCAAGGCGCAACTGAGAAAATCTGGTAATTCCAAATGACGAAGGAGCAACGCCGCATGGCGGAAAAACAGGCAGCAACCCGAAGGGGCCGGCCGGTTCTGGCCCTGGGCTTCGTTGGTCGTCGCTTGTTTGGAATGACCAAACGGCGCTTCTCCCGCTTGCACAGGGCCATAACCGACTCGGCCGCGACGATGCGCCAATCGTGAACAGGCCCTAGCATGCTGGATTTCAGCTTTGCCGAGATCGCCATTGTTCTGGTGATTGCGCTGGTGGTGCTCGGCCCCGAAAAGCTGCCGAGGGCGGCGCGTGGCCTGGGCCGCTGGGTCGGCACCGCCAAGGGTTACATGCGCAACCTGACGGCCGAGCTCGACCGTGAAACCCGCGCCAGTGACCTGCGCAAAGAGCTCGAAGAAGCGCACCGGCTGCTTAAAGAAAAGGCTGGCGAAGCGGAGTCAAGCATGCGCGGCGAAATGACCGACCTCAAAGACAAGGTCACCCCGCGCAATCCGTTCAGCGATACCGCATCCAGCATCGAGGCACAGACCCGATCGCTGGGTGATTCGATTTCAGACAAGCCGTCCGCACCCGACAACAAAGACAAAACATGAGCGGCAACGCAAAGGTCGACGGCAAGGAACAGCCGCTGATGGCGCATCTGCTGGAGATGCGCGACCGGCTGCTGCGCATCGTGCTCGGCATGATGGTGGTGTTCATCCCGCTCACCTTCGTCGCACGCGACGTCTACACCGTCATCGCAACGCCGTTGATGGGTCTGCTGCCGGAAGGCACCACCATGATCGCGACCGAGGTCGCCTCGCCATTCTTCGCGCCCATCAAGCTGGCGGCGGCGCTGGCGTTCATCATTTCCATGCCGTGGACGCTGTGGCAGACGTGGTCGTTCATCGCGCCCGGCCTGTACAAAACCGAGCAGCGCTTCGTCGCGCCGCTGATGCTGTCGTCGACGCTGCTGTTCTATTCGGGCATCGCCTTCGCCTACTTCGCGGTCCTGCCAACGGTGTTCGGCTTCCTCATCGGCATGGCACCAGACGGCGTGTCGGTGATGACCGACATCAGCTCTTACCTGAGCTTCGTGCTGACCCTGTTCATCGCCTTTGGGCTCGCGTTTGAAACGCCGGTGGCCATCGTGTTGATGGTGCAGACCGGCTTGGTCACGACCGCCAAGCTGAAGAACATTCGCGAATACGTGTTCATCGGCGCGTTCGTGCTGGGCGCGATCTTCACGCCGCCCGACATCATTTCGCAGTTCATGCTCGCCGTGCCGGTCTATCTGCTCTACGAGTTGGGCATCTTCATCTCGCGCTGGGTCACCCCGAGCAACGCCGAGGATGAGGCGCAGCCGCGTGAGAACGACGCGGGCTGACACTGCCCGCATCCGACCGGCGACGCTGCCGGTCATCGCCTTGCTGGTGGGCCTGAGCGGCTGTGCCCATCGGCCCGCGACGCAGGTCGCTCCGCCACCGCAGCTTGCCGACTGCCAGACGCGCTTGTTGGCGGCAGACGATCAGGCCGCATCTGGCGACCAGGGTGATGCCGCGCGACGCCGCGTCGACGGGTTTCCCCACTACCGGCAGAACCGGCTGCTCGCCTCGTGGCGCGACGAGACGCTTGATGCCCACCAATGGGCGTCGCTGAGCGCCGCACTGCTGAATCTCGGCAATGAAGCGCGCGCCATTGAGGCTGCACGTCAGGGTCTGCAACCCGACCCCGCACTGACCAAGTGTGCCGCTCGGCTGCGCGATGCCGACCTGCAATCACCGCCCCGGCGCGCCGCCCTGCTGGCGCGCCTCGGCGTTGCCGATGATTACAGCCAGGGCCAGCGGCTGGCCGGCGGCTACTGGCTGGCGCGCCCGTTCCTGAAAGCCGGCATCGCCGGGTTTCACGCCACCATGGCCAAACGGTTCTCGGCTACGTCCGGCAACGCGGGTCAACTGACCCGTTACCGGCCCGAGCCCGCGCCCGAGGCCGCCGCAGCAACGAACGCCTGGCGCATCGACCCATTGGGGCTGCCGCAACTGGACGATGCCCAGTGGCAGGCGCTGGCGCGGCATCACGCGCCGCATTGGTGGGTTGAGACGGCGACCGACGACGACCGGCCCGTTGCCCCTGACCGTAACGCGGACGGCGCCCTCGTCACCAAGCCCCGCGCAGTCGTCTACTGGCACCCGACCCTGACCCGTTGGGGTGATCAGGTGCTGCCGGGCCTGGTTTACACGCTGTGGTTCCCGGCACGCACTGCCAGCGGCGCCTTCGACCCTTACGCCGGCACCCTGGACGGCATCGTCTGGCGTGTCGTGCTCGACAACGACGGCCAGCCGCTGGCGTACGACAGCATCCATCCCTGCGGCTGCTATCACTACGCTTACCCGGCGCAGGCGCTGACCCCGCAGCCACAGGACAACCCCGGTCAGGAGCGCGTGCTGATTCCGCAGTCGGTGGACGGCAGCGAGCCGTTGGCGCTGCGCGTCAGTGCGGGGGACCATCAGTTGCTGCGCGTCATGCCCGCGACCTCGGTCGTGTCAGACGCCGAGCAGACCTACGCTCTGCGGCCCTATCGCGAACTGGAAGTCGGCACCCTGTTTGATGACGACGGGCTGATCCGCGGCACCGAGCGTGGCGAGCGCTGGTGGCTGTGGCCGTCAGGGGTGATCAGCCCCGGCGCGATGCGTCAGTGGGGCCGCCACGCCACGGCGTTTATCGGCCGCGCGCACTTTGACGACCCACGTCATCTGGAACGGCTTTTTATCCCACCAGACAGGCCCTAACGCAGGGCTTTAAGCACCGGCGCCGTGTCGGGCGTCACGCCATGCCAGCGCGCAAAACTCGCGGCCGCCTGCTCGACCAGCATGCCAAGGCCATCGTGAACGACGCGCGCGCCCTCGGCCTTGGCCCACTCGGCAAATGGCGCGTGGGCGGTGCCGTAGCTGAGGTCGTAAGCCACGGCGCCGTCGGCGAACAGTTCGTCCGGCATGGGTGGCATGGGGCCACTGTGCCCCGCCGAGGTGGCGTTGATGACCAGATCAAAGGCATCACCCTTGAGCGCCCAGTGGGTGCGTGGTGTCAGGGTCCCAAGATCGGCGAAGGCTTCGCTCAACGCTTCGGGCTTCCAGGGGTTGCGATTGGAGATGACCAACGATGCCGGTCGGGTCGCCAGCAGCGGGGCGATGATGCCGCGCGCAGCGCCGCCAGCCCCGAGAATCAGCACCCGTTGGCCCGCCGTCACGACGCCCGCTCGCGCAAGGTCACGCACCAGTCCGGTGCCATCAGTGTTGTCGCCCTGCCAGCCGCTGTCGGTTCGGGTCAGCGTGTTGACCGCGCCCGCCCGCCGCGCGGCCTCGCTCAGGTCCTCGCACCGTGCCATCACCGTCTGCTTGTGCGGCAGCGTCACATTGAAACCGGCCCAGCCTTCGTCGTGCAGGGCGTCTAGCCGTGTGGCCAGATCCGCCTCGTCGATGGCGAGCGCCTGGTAGTCCAGTTCAATGCCGGCGGCGGCGGCGAACGCCGCGTGAATGCGTGGCGACAGGCTGTGCGCCACCGGCTGACCGATCACCGCGAAGCGTTTCATCGGGTCTGTTCCCGTAGCCACTCGGCGGCCTGCGCGGCGTAGTAGGTGAAGATGATGTCGGCGCCGCCGCGATGCAGACAGGTGAGCGCTTCCATCAGCACCGCACGCTCGTCGAGCATGCCTTGAGCGGCGGCGGCTTTCATCATGCTGTACTCACCGGACACTTGGTAGGCGGCCACCGGCACGCCAAATTCGGTCTTCACCCGGCGAATGATGTCGAGATAGGGCATGCCGGGCTTGACCATGACCATGTCGGCACCTTCGGCGAGATCCAGCGCCACTTCGCGCAGGGCCTCGTCGGTGTTGGCGGGGTCCATCTGGTAGGTCTGCTTGCCGGACTTGCCGAGGTTGGCCGACGAGCCCACCGCGTCGCGGAACGGGCCGTAAAACGCGCTGGCGTACTTGGCGGCATAAGACAGAATCAACACGTCGTGCAGGCCGTCGCGTTCCAGCACGCGGCGAATCTCGCCAATGCGGCCATCCATCATGTCGGACGGCGCCACCACATCGGCCCCGGCGCGCGCGTAGGCCAAAGCCTGTTTGCGCAACACTTCCACGGTGGCGTCGTTGTCGACCGCGCCATTGGCATCCAGCAGCCCGTCGTGTCCGTGAGTGGTGTATGGGTCGAGCGCGATGTCGACAATCACGCCGAGCGTGGGCGCGGCCGCCTTCACCACCGCGATAGCGCGCGGCACCAAGCCATCAGGGTTGAGCGCTTCTTCGCCCCGGTCGGACTTGAGTGCCTGCGGAATCACCGGAAACAGGGCGATGGCCGGGATGCCAAGCTCGACCAGCCGCCGCGCCTCAAGCGCCAGCGCCTCAAGCGTCAGCCGGGTGCAGCCCGGCATCGCAGCAATGGGCCCGGCGAGCGCGCCTTCGGCAACAAACAGCGGCTGCACAAGGTTGCCGGGCGACACCCGCGTCTCGCGCACCAGCTCGCGAATGAAGGGTGCTTGCCGCAAGCGGCGGGGACGGGTTTTGGGGAAGGCGCCAAGCATCGGACGTCCAGAGAAATGGGCAAGGGGCGCATGATAGCGGGCCGCCAACCGCACGGCCTTCCGTTATATTGTTGCGCATGGCACAACCCCGAGTCCCTGACGAAGCTGAGTCGCTGGCTGCGCTACTGCGTGCCACCGCAGCCAAAGACATGCGCGCGTTTCGACTGCTTTACGACGCGACCTCCTCGCATCTGCTGGGGGTACTGATGCGTATTCTTCGCCATCGTGAGCGGGCGGAGGATGCCTTGCAGGATTGCTACCTCAGAATCTGGAACAAGGCCGACTCCTATGCCGAAGAACGGGGTCATCCGTTGGCGTGGATGATGACCATTGCCCGCTATCGCGCGCTCGACCTGATCCGCGCCCACCGCGAACACCGTTCGACCGACGAAGAGGCCCTGCCAATGGACCTCGACTGGGCCGACGCCAGCGACGCGCCCGACAACCAGGCGGAAACCGATGAGCACCTGCACCGCCTCAACCACTGTCTTGAAGAACTCTCTGATGAGCAGCGCAAGGCCGTGATGCTGGCGTACTACGAAGGCTATACCCATCCCGAACTGGCCGAGCGCATGCGCAGCCCCCTGGGCACCGTGAAAAGTTGGGTACGCCGCGGTTTGCAGCGCCTTCGGGAATGCCTGGAACCATGAGCACCTGGAACGCCAAACTGCGCTCGATGCTGGCTGCCGCGTACGTGCTCGGCACCCTACGCGGACCGGCGCGTGCCGCCATGAAGCAGCGGCTGGCCCGTGACGCCAATCTGCGCGCAGCCGTTTATCGCTGGGAGCGACATTTCAGCGTGCTCAATCGCGGCTTCAAGCCGGTTCTGCCCTCTGAAGGCCAGTGGAAGCGTCTTGAAGCGGCTGCCGCCAAGATCGCCGCTGCGCCGCCGCCCGCTGCGGCCAAGGGTGACCACCCCGTGACATCCATTCCGCCGCTGACCGCCACCCGTCCGGGCGCGCGCGCCAAAGCACCGGCGACCGAAGCGTCGGCCAGCCCGGCCAGGGGCGGACGTCGCCAACCCCCGGCACTGGGCCCGCAGCATGCCGACCCTGCAACACCCACGGTCGCGCCACCCGTCAGCCCGCCGACTGCGCCACGCGGACCGACCGTGTCCGGCCCGATCACGCCGCGGGCAACCCGGCCGGACACCGCCGGGCGCCGATCTTCGCGCCGAGCGGCACGGCCGCCGAGCGGCCCGCTGCCATTGCTCAAGATCTGGGCGGTTGCCGCGTCCCTGCTGGCCGTGGTGCTCGGCGGCTTGCTCGGCGTCTCGCTGACGGATGAGGGCGCGCAGGTGCCGGAGCCGCAAGGCCTGTTGATGGCTGCACTGGCCACCGACGGCGGCCGTTGGGTGGTGCAGGCCACCGCCGACGGCGAACAGATTCTGGTGCAGGTGGAAGGCAATCCGAAGATGCCGGACAACCGCAGCGCCGAATTGTGGTGGATCGGCGAAGACGGCACGCCCGTATCGGTTGGCGTCTTGCCGATGACCGGCCGCCAGGTGCACACCCGTGAGGGCCTGACCGGCGATGAGCCGGTGCCGACCTTCGCAGTGAGCATCGAGCCTGAGGGCGGTTCGCCAACGGGCGCGCCCACCGGCAAGGTCATTACCACCTTCACGGCGGTGCGCAGCCTCTAGGGGCTTTCCGGACGTGACGTCTGGCTGCGTGGGTTAGGCTTCGCGCTTCGATCCCAACGACGAAGGCAACGCGACAGATGACGGCACTACTGGCCCTTGACCAGGGCACCACCAGCACCCGCGCCATCCTTTTTTCCCGCGAAGGCAAGGCCCTCGGCAGCCACCAGATCGAACTGCCGCAGTCGTACCCGAAGTCCGGGTGGGTGGAACACGACGCTGCGCTGATTGCCGAACACGCCCAAGCGGTCATTGTTGGCGCGCTCAAAAGCGCTAGCCTCCAAGCCTCGGATGTTGCCGGCATGGGCATCACCAACCAACGTGAAACCACGGTGGTATGGGACCGCACCACCGGCCAACCCATCCACCCCGCCATCGTCTGGCAAGACCGCCGCACCGCCAAATGGTGCGCCGACCGCGCCGAGCGCTCGGCGTGGCTTTCAGAGAAAACGGGGCTGCTGCTCGATCCTTATTTCTCGGCCACCAAGATCGCCTGGATACTCGACAAGGTGGACGGTGCCCGTGCCCGCGCCGAAAAAGGTGAGCTGGCCTTCGGCACCATCGACTGCTGGCTAATCTGGACCCTGACCGGCGGCAAGCGTCACGTCACCGACGCCACCAACGCCTGCCGCACCGCGCTGTTTAACCTCGACACGCAGGACTGGGACGACGAACTGCTGGACTTCTTCGGCGTGCCGCGCGCGATGCTACCCGAGGTGCTCGACAGCGCCGCCGACTTCGGCACCAGCGAAATCGAAGGCCTTGACGCGCCCATCGCCATCGCCGGGGTTGCCGGTGACCAGCAGGCCGCCACCGTCGGCCAGGCCTGCTTTTCGCCAGGCATGATCAAGTCGACCTACGGCACCGGCTGCTTCATGGTGCTCAACACCGGCACGCAGCGCGTCGCCTCACGCAACCGGCTGCTGACCACTGTGGCCTATCGCCTCAAGGGGCAGCCCACCTTCGCGCTGGAGGGCAGCATTTTCGTCGCCGGCGCGGCGGTGCAATGGCTGCGCGACGCCATGCACCTGATCTCCAATGCCGGAGAAACCGCCGAGATCGCAGCGTCCATCGAGCACACCAACGGCGTCTATCTGGTGCCGGCCTTCACCGGCCTGGGCGCACCGTACTGGGACCCGGAAGCGCGCGGCGCCATCTTTGGCCTGACGCGGGACTCCGGCATCGCCCACATCGTTCGCGCCGCGCTGGAGTCGGTCGGCTACCAGACCCGCGACCTGATGAATGCCATGCGCGAAGACGCCGTGCCGCCCAAAGAGTTGCGCGTCGACGGCGGCATGGTGGTCAACGACTGGCTCACCCAGAACCTCGCCGACACCCTGCAGATTCCGGTGGTGCGCCCCGAAGTGATCGAAACCACCGCGCTGGGTGCCGCGTTTCTCGCGGGTTTGCAGACCGGGGTCTACGCCTCGCTGGATGACATCAGCGCGCTGTGGGCCGAGCAGCGACGCTTCACCCCAAGTCTCGTCACAAACGATGCCGAGCGTCGATATGCTGGCTGGCGCGAAGCGGTCAGGCGCGTCAAAACCGGATGAAGGCACGCGGCCTGGCGCAACGTCGTCACGCCATACAAATGACCCAATCACCGCTTTGATGGGCGAAGGCCCGACCCGAACAACATGGCACTGCACCTAGAGTTTCCAGCGTCGCCGTACGACCCGCTAGCGCCTGAGCATCGCTGGTTCCCGGCCGCCGAAGAGCTGCGCGCCAGCGCCTACGACAAACTGCTGCCGCCGCTGGTCGCCAAGATTCGCCAGCATGTCGAAGCCTGGCGTAAGGCCAACTACAGCGGCGCATCTGCGACCTCGCGCGCCTTGCTCACCTGGTGGTTTGAAACCGAACACCTGGTCGAACAGGCAGATGGCACGCGGGCGCCCTTCCGTTACTACTTTGCACAGCGTGAAGCGGTGGAAACCGTGATCTGGCTGCACGACGTGCGTAAGGTGCAGGACAAGCACGACCTGATGCGCTTCGATGCTTCCGGCGCAGTCTCGGCCAGCCAGTTCGACGAAGACTGGCCGCGCTACGTGCTCAAGCTGGCGACCGGCGCGGGCAAAACCAAAGTGCTGTCGCTGCTGATCGCCTGGTGTTACTTCCACAAGACCTATGAGCCGGGTTCCACGCTGGCCCGCAACATCCTGCTGATCGCGCCCAACATCATCGTGCTGGATCGCCTGCGCGCCGATTTCGACGGGCTGAGGATCTTCTTCAATGACCCCGTGCTGCCGGATAACGGCTACGACGGCTGCAACTGGCGCGACGATTTCCAGGTGGCGCTGCATCTTCAGGACGATGTACGCGTCGTACGCCCTACCGGCAATCTGTTTCTCACCAACATCCATCGCGTGTACCTTGGCGATGTGCCGCAACCCTCGCTCGAAGATGAAGACCTGCGCGACTATTTTCTCGCACCCTTCGGCGCCGAGCCCACGGGCAAGACCACCGACAGCAAGACCGACCTTGGCGAGCTGATCCGCGAGATCGACGAACTGGCCGTGTTCAACGACGAAGCGCATCACATCCACAACCCGCGCATGGCCTGGTTCAAGAGCATCCAGGACATTCATCACCGCATGCTGCAAAAGGACATGCGGCTGGCTTTGCAGATTGACGTAACCGCCACACCCAAGCACAACAACGGCGCCATTTTCGTACAGACCGTGTCCGACTACCCGCTGGTGGAGGCCATCCACCAGAACGTGGTCAAGCATCCGGTGCTGCCGGATGCCGCCAGCCGCGCGCGGCTGAGCGAGGCGCAGAGCGCGCTGTTCTGCGAGAAGTACGCGGACTACCTCGCGCTGGGCGTTGAGGAATGGCGGAAGAGTTACGCCGAGCACGAAACGCTCGGCAAGAAGGCCGTGCTGTTCGTCATGGTCGACGACACCCGCAACTGTGATGAAGTGGGCGCACACTTGGAAAAAATTTGCCCCGAGCTGGCAGGCGGCGTACTGGTCATTCACACCAAAAAGAACGGTGAGATCGCCGAGCGGCCCACTGGCAAGGACAAGGACGAGCTGGAACTGCTGCGCAAGCAATCCAACCAGATCGACTCCTGGCATTCTCCGTACAAGGCCATCGTCAGCGTACTGATGTTGAAAGAAGGCTGGGACGTGAAAAACGTCACCGTCATTTGCGGCCTGCGCGCTTATGCCGCAAAGAGCAACATCCTTCCAGAACAGACGCTCGGGCGCGGTTTGCGCCGTATGTACTTCGGCTCCGAGATGCCGGAGACCGTTTCGGTCATGGGCACATCGGCGTTCATGGATTTCGTTGAATCCATCCAGAGCGAGGGCGTCAGCTTCGAGCGTGTCGCCATGGGCGGCGGCGCTCAGCGCCAGGATTCGCTGGTGGTGGAAGTAGACACGCAAAACCCGGACAAGAACCTCGACGCGCTCGACATCAGCCTGCCCAAGCTCGGTCGCCGCTACAGCCGCGACTTCAAGTCGCTGCAAGACCTCAACCCGGCTGCATTTGGCAATCCGCGCCTGCCGTTACAGCCGTTTTCGCCGGCAGAAACGCGCGAGATCGTGTTCAAGACCATGCTCGACGCCGAGGTCCACCACCGCGTCCAGCTCGATGGCGCTGGTCCGGCTGACTGGCGCTCGGTGGTCGGCTTCTTTGCGCGGCAACTGCTCAAGGACATGCGTCTGGTCGGCGGCTACGACCAGCTCTATCCCAAGGTGCGTGACTTCGTCCGCGATCATCTGTTCGAGACTTCGCCGGTAAATCTCGAAGACCCGGTCGTGCTGCGCAATCTTTCCGAAGCGGCGCCGGGAAAGATTCTGTTCGACGCGTTCCGCGCCGGCATCAATGCGCTGACGGTGCGCGATGCAGGCGTCGCTCGCATCGAAGACCACATCCGTCTGCGCGACACTCGGCCGTTCCGTACCGAGAACCGGCCATACTTGCCCACCCAGAAATCCGTGTTTAACCGAATTGTCGGCGAGCCCAACGCAGGCGGCCTGGAACTGGCCTTCGCCAAATTTCTGGAAGACGCGCCAGATGTGCTCAGCTTTGCCAAGAACTACCTCGCCGTAGGCTTCAAGCTCGATTACGTTCGGGCTAACGGCGATCTGTCGAACTACCTGCCCGACTTCTTCGCCAAAACCACCGACGGCACGGTGTTCGTGATCGAAACCAAAGGCCGCGCCGAGCTGGATTTGCCGAAAAAAATGGCGCGACTCAGGCAATGGTGTGACGACGCCTCCCGTGCCAGCACGGCTGCGGGCGGGGCGACGTACCAGTTCGTCTACGTCGATCAGGACGGTTTTGAGCGTCATCCGCCCCAAAACTTTGCCGGGCTAAAGGCGACGTTTCGGGACTATCAAGCGTGACCCTGCCCGCGCTGGACAGAATACCCAATATGGGTACACTCATGCCCGTTATGGGCATAACACATCCACCAGAGCGCAGAATCAAGACCAGCGGCCTTGCGGCTGCGCTGTTCTCCACCACGCAGCAGCGCGTGCTTGGCCTGCTGTTCGGCCAGCCAGATCGTAGCTTCTACGCCACCGAACTGATCGGACTCACCGGCAGTGGCTCCGGCGCGGTGCAGCGCGAACTGGCCCGACTAGAGCACAGCGCACTGGTGATTGTGAGTCGGCGTGGCACCCAAAAACATTACCAGGCCAATCCAGATTCGCCGCTGTTCAACGAACTCTGCGGCATTGCGCGCAAGACCATCGGCCTGGCCGAGCCTGTGCGTGAGGCGCTGGCACCGCTGGCGTCAACCATAACGGCCGCCTTCGTCTACGGCTCGGTCGCCAAACGCAGCGACACCGCGCTCAGCGACATCGACCTCTTGATTCTCAGCGACCAGCTCGACTACGCCGACCTGTTCGCGTCGCTGCACGTGCTAGAAGCCAGACTGGGGCGCAAGGTCAACCCCTCGATCTTGAGCCGCACAGAACTCGCCCAGCGCCAACAGGACGGTAACGCCTTCCTGCAGCGTGTCCTGGCGCAACCCAAGATCTGGATTATTGGGGACGAGCGTGACTTCACCGCTTGAAAACCTCTGCGGCACCGGCAAACCACTGGCCGCCGAACCGCCGGATGCCCGGGAGTTTGCCGGCCTGCAACGCTCCGGCCAGGCACGGCTGAACGATGCCGATGCCGCCGGCCTGGCCATCGAGAGCCGTTTTGACCTTGCCTACAACGCCGCCCACGCCCTGAGCCTGGCTGCACTGCGGCACGCGGGCTTTCGTGCCCAGCACCGCTATATCGTGTTCCAGGTTTTGCCGCACACCCTCAAGCTGGGGCCGGAGGTCTGGCTGACCTTGCCCCCGAAAAGCGTATCCCTTGCTGAGTGGTTCAATTCAAGTAAGGAGAACGGAAATGACGAAGACGACGAGGGCGCGTTACACGCTCGAATTCAAGCAAGAGGCGGTGCGGCTGGTCGAGGGTGGCCAGAGCATTGCGGCGGTGGCCAGGACCTTGGGTGTGGTTGAACAGACGCTGCACAACTGGGTCAAGGCGCACCGGCTGGGAAAGCTCAGCGGCGCTGACAGCAAGCGCGTGAGCGCCGAGCAGATGGAGATCAGCCGACTGCGAGCCGAGCTGGCGCGCGTCAAGATGGAGCGCGACATCCTGGGAAAAGCGACGGCGTACTTCGCGAAAGGTGCGAAGTGAAGTACGCCTTCATCCAACGCCACCGGCGCGTATGGCCGATCTCGGTGCAGTGCCGGGTACTGGGTGTCAGCGTGAGCGGGTATCACGAACACTTCGTTCGCCGGGCAAGCGCTGCGCAGCGCCGCCATCTGAGCGACGACGCGCTGCTCGTGCATATCAAGGCGATCCATGCCGAGACCCGTGGCGGCTATGGCTGGCCGCGCACTTGGAAGGAGCTGCCAGCACGCGGAATTCGTGTTGGCAAGGAGCGGGTACAGAAACTCATGCAGCTGCACGGCATTCGTGCCAAGGGAAAGCGGCGCTTCAAGGTCACCACCGACAGCAATCACGATCTGCCGATCTCGCCCAACCTGCTCAACCGCGAGTTCATCGTGGCCGAGCCCGACAAGGTGTGGGCGGGCGACATTACATACATCGCCACCGACGAGGGCTGGCTGTTCCTGGCCGTAGTGATCGACCTGTTCAGCCGCCAGGTGGTGGGCTGGGCACTGCGGCAGGACATGACGCGCGACATCGTCATCGACGCGCTGCGCATGGCCTGGTTCAAGCGCCATCCGGGCAAGCAGACTGGGCTGATCTTCCACAGCGACCGGGGCAGCCAGTACGCCAGCAACGACTTCAGAGAAGTCTTGAAGGACTACGGCATCACAAGCTCAATGAGCAGGCGCGGCAACTGTTGGGACAACGCCTGCAGCGAGACAGTGTTCGGGTCGCTCAAGGTGGAGCGGCTGCACGGGCAACGCTTCGAAACCCGCCGCCATGCAATGGACGAGACCATCGCCTGGCTGCTCTGGTACAACAGCACCCGGCTGCACTCGACGCTGGCCTATCTCAGCCCGATGCAGTTCGAACAAAACTGGCTAGCGGCTCTGCCCAAACAAGCCAGCTCATGACCTCAGTTATGGGGTACGGATTCCAGGGGCAAGGTCAGGCGGGTGCTCACCAAATGCCACGACCTGCGCAATCTGGGTGAATACGAGGGCGATCTCAATATTGACGAACGCCTGGTCCATGACTTGATCGCCGCCTGTCGCGTTGTCGCGGCCCGGCTCGAAACCCTGCCACCCCTCTAACTCCATGCCCAAAGCCCCTGCCTACGACCTGACCGACGCCGACAAGCGCGACCTCATCGAGCTGATTCAGCGCGGCCAGCCGCTGCCAGAGAAGTACCGATTTGTGCTGTTTGAGGACAAGCGCGAGGTCGAGTTGGTGTGGAACGGCAAAACGCGGGACGTGTGCACCACCGTGCTGCCGTTTCAGAGCCTGGAGCACATTGACGAACCGCGCGCCGAGACCAAGAGCCAGCATGACCTGTTTGACTCGCGCGGCCGTCAGCACAGCGGCTGGACCAACAAGCTGATCTGGGGCGACAACAAGCTGATTCTGAGTTCACTCAAGAGCGGCGCGCTGCGCCAGCAGATCGAGGAGGCCGGCGGCCTCAAGCTCATCTACATCGACCCGCCGTTTGACGTGGGCGCGGATTTCTCGATGGACATCGAGATTGGCGGCGAGACCTTTCACAAGGAACCCAACCTGCTCGAACAGATCGCCTACCGCGACACCTGGGGCCGTGGCGCCGACAGCTTCATCAGCATGATTTATGAGCGGCTGATTTTGATGCGGGATTTGCTGGCGGAGGATGGCTCGATTTACGTGCATTGCGATTGGCGGGTGAATTCGTTCATTCGCCTTGTGCTGGATGAGGTTTTTGGTCGTGAGTTCTTCAAGAACGAAATCACATGGAGAAGACAACCTCCAAGAGGTGCCCGAGCGGTTGCGAGTCAATACGCACGAACTTCCGACAACCTTGTCTTCTTTACTCGCGCGGAGACCTACGGCTGGAATCCACAGTTTCGCGAGTACAGCGAAGCCTACATTGCGTCGAAATTCACGATGGCCGATGCGGATGGCCGACGTTATAGGGTCGGAGACGTAGGCGACTACTCGCCAAAAAGTATCGATGCTTTCCGAGTGCAGGGAAAAATCTACGACTATCCATCGGGGAAATTTGGACTCAAGCGTTACCTTGACGAACAGAAGGGCGAAGTCATTTCAGACATCTGGGACGACATCTCGGAGGTCAACGCGATGGCAATTGAGCGTCTCGATTACCCAACCCAAAAACCCGAAGCCCTGCTCGAACGCATCATCAAAGCCAGCAGCAACGAAGGCGATCTGGTGGCCGACTTCTTCTGCGGCTCCGGCACCACGGCGGCGGTGGCGGAAAAGCTGGGGCGCAAGTGGATTGCCACCGACCTCGGCAAGTTTGGCATTCACACCACGCGCAAGCGATTGATTCAGGTACAGCGTGAGCTGAAAGCGAAGGAGCAGAACTTCCGCGCCTTTGAGGTCTTGAATTTGGGGCGGTATCAGCGCGAGGCTTATCTGGGCCTCCACTTCGCTCTCCCTCGTCATTCCCGCGAAAGCGGGAATCCAGAGCCGGTGGAGGAAAAGCTGGATTCCCGCCTTCGCGGGAATGACGGCAATGAAATGACTCGCCAGAAAAGGCAGCGGCTGGTCATTGCGCAGAAAGAGCGCGAGTTTCGCGAGCTGATCCTGCGTGCCTACAAAGCGCAGCCGTTGGACAACGACGCCTTCTTTCACGGCCGCAACGCCAACCGCCTGGTGGCCATTGGCCCCATCAACCTGCCAGTGGGCCGGCTGTTCGTCGAAGAAGTGATCACCGAGTGCCGCAAGCGCGGCGCGACGCGGGTGGATGTGCTGGCCTTCGAGTTCGAGATGGGGCTGTTCCCGGCAGTGCTGGAAGAAGCCCGGCAAAAAGGCATTGACCTCACGCCCCGCTACATCCCGGCAGACGTGTTCGACAAGCGCGCGGTGGACAAGGGCCAGGTGGTGTTTCACGACATCAGCTTCGTCGAGGCCACGCCGCGTTATGACAAGAAGAACTCACTCAAGCTGAGCATCGAACTGACCGATTTTTCGGTCTACTACACCCAGGGCGCGGCCGAGGCGGCCATTGCAGCGATAAAGGAAGGCAAAAGCTCGGTGGTCTGCGATACGGGCCAACTGGTGAAGGTGAGCAAGACCAAGGACGGCGTGGTCAACCGCGAAGTGCTCACCAAACACTGGACCGACTGGGTGGATTACTGGGCGGTGGATTTTGATTATCAGAGCCGCAAAGAAATCATCAAGGTGGCGAAAAGCCTCGACCTGATGGACGCCTTGCCCGGCATGGAACCGCCGCAAGCATCATTGGTTGAGTATGAAGCGCGCTGGACCGGTGGTTACATCTTCGAAAACGAGTGGCAGTCGTTCCGTACCCGGCGCAGCCGTGATCTGGAGCTGATCACCGCAGAGCACTGTTACGAGCAGCCGGGCCGCTACATCGTCGCGGTCAAGGTCATCGACATTTTCGGCAACGACACGATGACGCTGGTGCCGGTCAACGTCGGCTAAACACCCCTTCAATCTCCACCGCCAGATCGGCGCGGCAAATACTGCCCTGATGCACCGCCCATTCGGCCTCAGGCCAGCGCACGCGGCAATGGGTGAGCAGCGCCGCATCGGCGGGATCACGCACATACAAACGCAAGCTGGCGGCCTTCAGCGCGGCACCGGTCTCGGCCTCCACTTGGGCGACCAGCGCGTCAATATTAGCCAGGGTTTCTAACAGTTGCGCGGCCGCATCGCCCGCATGCAATGTGGCGTGACCCACCACACTGCTGGTGCCGGAAAGCAGCAGCAGTCCGGTGGGCGCCCACCACAGTGCGCGGCTGAAGCCGGGGCTTTGCGGTCCGTACTCGCGCGGGTATTGCCAGGCCGGCGTTTGGCGCGGGTTCTCGAAGCGTTGGCCAGGCGCCTTGGCGGCCACCACCCACAGCCAGAACCCGGGTGCGCGGGTGCCGATCACGGTGGCGGCCGGGTAGCCCGCGTCGACGGGCAAACCCCGGGCACGGCCGAGGCAGAATTGACGGTAGCGCTCGTCATCACCGTGGCCATCGACGATGCCGTCGAAGTAGGTCCAGGTGCGCAGCCAGTGCCGATAGCCTTTGGCCGTGAGCTCGGTGTGGGCACGACGATAGGCGCGCTCGGCGACCTCGGCAATCGGCCCGCTGTGGGGTTCATGCACCGCCAACGCGAGGCAGTCATCATCGCGCCAGAACCAGTGATCCGCCCCGCCGATCAGCGGCGGCAAGGGGTGCGCAGCATCGAACAGGACCAGCCGGGCGGCCGACGTGCCGGGCACTTTCGGGGTGCGCAGCAACCGCATCAGAAATAGCCCCGCCGCTTGAACAGCAGGAGCAGGCCGAGGCCAATCGCCGCCAGCAGGCCCAGCAGGCCAAAGTAGCCGAGGCGCCATCCCAGCTCGGGCATGTGGTCAAAGTTCATCCCGTAGATGCCGGTGATCAGCGTCAGCGGGAAAAAGATGGCGGAAATCACCGTGAGCGTCTGCACCACGCGGTTGGTCCGCTCGGTGGCCACGGCAAAGTGCAACTGCACGGCGGCTTCAAGGTCGCGCTCAAGGTTGCTGGCGTGCGCCAACACCCGGCCAATGTGCTCGGTGAGGTCGCGAAAGCCCACTGACTGCTCGGGCGACCAGGGCGCGCGGGTGCCGCGCCGAAAGGCGTCGACCGCCTCCAACTGGTTGGTGCACAGGGCTTCGAGACGGCGAACTTCACGACGGCCTTCGAGCAACTTCCGCCAGTCGTTAATGCCGTTGTCCGGATCAAGCAGGTCGTCCTGCATCTGGTTGACATGCAGGTCCAGCGGATCACGCACGGCCAGAAACCGATCCACCATGGCATCGAGAATCTGGTGTGCCAAATCCAATGGCGATGCAGGCGCCGGCAGGCGCCCGTCGGCCAGCCGCGCGTGAGTGAGGATGAAGCTCGGGGCATCGCCAGCGCGCACCGTCACCAGCAAGCGCTCGAAGATGAAGAATGCGGCGGTGCGTGTACACAGCGGCAGCGCGACATCGCCGGGGCCAAGGCCGGCGAGAATCAGCATGTCGTAGTCCGGCGTGCCGTCAAAAAAGCTCGGGTGGACGGCGTTGAGGCTGTCGGAAAGATGCTGCGGGTCAACCGCCACTTGCAGGCGCTCGACCCAGCCCTGCGCCCGATCACGATCAAGGTCGACCCAGGCGTAGCCGTCCGTCACCGGCAAGGGCAGGTCGGTCATCGGGACCGGCGCGGCGTTCGGCGCGAAATGAAGAATTTGCATGGCGCAAATGATAAGCCCGCCAGGTGGCGGGCTTGTCACAACGATGGCGATTGAATGCCCTTACTTGAGCAGATCTTCGATGGCCGCGCGCTCGTCGCGCAGTTCTTTCTCGGTGGCGTCGATGCGGGTCTGCACGGCCGCCGGCACGTCGAGACCCTGGACGATCTCGTACTGGCCGTTCTTGCAGGTCACCGGATAACCGAACTGGATGCCCGGCTGGATGCCGTAGCTGCCATCCGACGGGATGCCCATGGTCACCCACTTGCCATTGGTGCCCAGCGCCCAGTCGCGCATGTGATCGACCGCAGCCGACGCGGCCGAGGCAGCCGATGACGCACCACGCGCCTTGATGATGGCCGCGCCGCGCTGCTGCACGGTGGGGATGAAGTCACCGGTCAGCCAGCTTTCATCGACGAGGCCGGTCGCGGCCTTGCCCTTGACGGTGGTGTGGGTGATGTCCGGCACCTGGGTCGCGGAGTGGTTGCCCCAGACGATCAGCTTCTCAACGTCGGTGCTGTGCGCTGCGGTCTTGGCGGCCAGCTGACTCATGGCGCGGTTGTGGTCGAGACGCATCATGGCGGTGAACTGCTTGGGATCGAGGCTCTTGGCGTTGCTGAGCGCGATCAGCGAGTTGGTGTTGGCGGGGTTACCGACCACCAGCACGCGCACGTCGCGGCTGGCCTTGGCATCAATCGCCTTGCCCTGCACCGAGAAGATCGCGGCGTTGGCGGTGAGCAGGTCCTTGCGCTCCATGCCGGGGCCGCGCGGACGGGCGCCGACCAGCAGCGCGTAATCGGTGCCGTCAAAGGCCACGTTGGGGTCATCGGTGGCAACGATCTCGTGCACCAGTGGGAAGGCGCAGTCATCCACTTCCATCACCGTGCCCTGGAGCTTTTCCATGCCCTGCGGGATGTCGAGCAATTGCAGGATGACGGGCTGATCTTTGCCCAGCATGTCGCCAGCGGCGATGCGGAAAATCAACGAGTAAGCAATCTGTCCTGCTGCGCCAGTAATGGCGACGCGCACGGGTTTTTTCATCTCAAAGAACTCCCAAATCATCAAGCGAGGGGTGGAAAGGACGCGCATTTTAGCGCATGGGCCGCCAGCCCCCGCGCGGCGGCGCGGCAAAGGCCGCACACTGCGCGGTCCTGCCTGTTTTTGGACCCCGCGTGGACCCCACCCCCTTCACTGACCTGCCCCTGCCCGCCCCTCTGCAAGAGGCGCTGGCCTGGCTGAACTACACCACGGCCACACCCATCCAGGCCAAAAGCCTGCCGCCAATGCTGGCGGGGCGTGACGTTATGGGCCAAGCCCGTACCGGCACCGGCAAAACCGCCGCCTACGGGCTGGCGCTGCTGGCGCGCATCGACCCCGAGCTGCAACGCACCCAGGCCCTTGTGCTGTGCCCGACGCGTGAACTCGCCGACCAGATCGCCAAAGAGATTCGCCGCCTCGCCCGCGCCCTGCCCAACATCAAGCTGACCGTGCTCAGCGGCGGCATTAATCAGCGCCCGCAGATCGCGTCGCTGGAGCACGACCCGCACATCATCGTCGGCATGGCCGGCCGGGTGCAGGAGCATCTCGACCAGGGCACGCTGACTCTGGATGCGCTCAAGGTGCTGGTGCTGGACGAGGCCGACCGCATGCTCGGCGAAGACTTCGAAGCCGCCAGCCGCGCCATCGTCAAGCTCACGCCGAAGTCACGCCAGACCTTGTTCTTCTCGGCGACCTTTCCCGCCGCCGTGCGCGACCTCAGCCGCGTACTGCAACGCGATGCGCTGGAGGTCACGATCGACACCGCGCCCGCTGTCGCCAGCCTCACGCAGACCTTTTACGAGATCACGCCCGAAACGCGCGTGGATGCGCTGGCACATCTGCTCAGCACGCAAAAGCCCGCTTCAGCTCTGATTTTTTGCTACACCAAGAACGATGCCAAAGCCGTCGAGTCGGCGCTCGCTGCACGCGGCTTTTCAGTGCTCGGCCTGCACGGCGACGTTGACCAGCGCGACCGTGACGAAGTGCTGGTGCGCTTCGCCAACGGCAGCGCCCGGATTCTGGTGGCCACCGACATCGCCGCGCGCGGGCTTGACATCAAACAACTTGCCGCCGTCATCAGCTACGAACTGCCGACCGACGCCGACGTGCACCTGCACCGGGTGGGCCGCACCGCGCGCGCGGGCGAGTCGGGGCTGGCGCTGCACCTGTTCACCACCCGCGAGCGCAGCCGCCTGTTCGCTATTGAGGAACGTCTTGGCGAGCCGCTGAAGGTCGAAAAGCTGACGGCGTTCAGCGCCGACCGGCCCGTCGCGCCGACCGTGGTCACCTTGTGCATCGATGGTGGCCGCGCCGACAAGCTGCGTCCTGGCGATCTGCTGGGCGCACTGACCGGCGACGCTGGGCTGGCCAAAGAGGCCGTCGGCAAGATCAACACTTACGACACGCGCACTTATGTCGCCATCGACAAGGCCGTCGCGGCCGAGGCGCTGAAGCGGCTGCGCGACGGCAAGATCAAGGGCAAGAAATTTCGCGTGCGGCCAATCGACTGATCTCAGCCCGCTGCTGAAGCCTGGTGGATGGGGGTCGTCAGGTCCTGCCCGTCAATGTCCAGATAAATCTGCCGCTCGGTGACGGTCAGCGCCAGCTTGGAACGTCGCTGGATTTTTGCGGCGGCCTGAATCAGAAAATCCCGATCAAACGAGTACACCGGCACCTCGGCAGCCCGGTGAATCTTGCTGGTCGCATAGGTCGCCAGCAGGGTGCGCGGGTCACGATGGCTGTACACCGCCGCGCGTCCAGCCAGCTTGCTGCCGCGATGGACGCGCTCGGCGTCGGGGGCGCCGACCTCGATCCATGCCGTGACCTGGCCTGTGAGGTCGCGCACCCAGACCGCAGGTTGGTCCACTGCCGCCACGCCTTCGGTGAAGGCGATGCCTTCCTCGTATTCCAGCGCGTAGGCCAGCACCCGCACCAACATGAACTCGGCCGTTTCGGAGGGCTGCTGAGCGACGCGCAGCGCCAGATCGGCATAGACCTCGCGATCCATGTCGGCGAGCTGCAAGGTCAGGTGATACAGCGTTGCGGTCAGGGCCATGCGCACATTATGCGGTGACGCGGCACGGCCCGACGCACCGACGCAATACATGGACCCCTTTTCTTCTGCACCATTTGCGGACACGATGCGCACCGGAGCAGGGCGCAACCTGCCCGATTCTTGACGGCCACCGGGAGAACTCAGGCCATGCGGAGACTTTTGGGATTGGCGGGCCTGCTGGCCCTGCCGCTGTCGGCGTGGGCATCTGTCGGCCTGGACACCGGCGACACCGCATGGATCATGACCGCCACCGCGCTGGTGCTGTTCATGACCCTGCCGGGCCTGGCGCTGTTCTACGGCGGCCTGGTGCGCACCAAAAACGTGCTGTCGGTGCTGATGCAGTGCTTCGTCATCTGCTGCCTGTCGACGATCATCTGGGTCACGGTCGGCTACAGCCTCGCGTTCAGCGGCGGCAACGGGTTCATCGGTGATCTGTCGCGGGTCATGTTATCCGGCATCGGCGAGGACACGCTCAGCGGCACCATTCCCGAATCACTGTTTGCGATGTTCCAGATGACCTTTGCCGTCATCACCCCGGCGCTGGTGGTCGGCGGCTTTGCAGAACGCATCAAGTTCTCGGCGATGCTCTGGTTCTCGGCGCTGTGGCTGCTGGCGGTGTACATCCCCATCACCCATTGGGTGTGGGCCAGCGAAGGCTGGCTGTTCAAGATGGGCCTGCTCGACTTCGCCGGCGGCACCGTGGTCCACGTCACCGCCGGGGTTGCGGCGCTGGTCGCGGCCATGGTGCTGGGGCCGCGTCGCGGCTTTCAAACCACGCCGATGCTGCCGCACAACATGACCATGACCGTCACTGGCGCGGCGATGCTGTGGGTGGGCTGGTTCGGCTTCAACGGCGGCTCGGCGCTGAGCTCCGGCGGCAACGCCGCCATGGCCATCTTGGTCACGCACATTTCCGCCGCCGCAGGCGCGCTGGCGTGGTCGGTGGCGGAGTGGAAGCGCTACGGCAAGCCCTCGGCACTGGGCACGGTCACCGGCATGGTCGCCGGTCTCGGCACCATCACCCCGGCGTCGGGCTTTGTCGGCCCCGGCGGCGCGATACTGATCGGCCTGACCGCGGGCGTGGTCTGCTTCGCCATGACCAACATCCTCAAGCGCGTGCTGAAGATCGACGACTCGCTGGACGTCTTTCCGGTGCACGGCGTCGGCGGCATTCTCGGCACCCTGGCGGCGGGCATCTTCGCCTCGGACGCACTGGGCGTGTTCAGCGGTCCGGGCTACGCCGAGGGCATGGCGATGGGCTCGCAGATGAGCGTGCAGACCATTGGCGTGCTGGCCACCGCCGCCTACACCGCTGGGGTCACCTTCGTGCTGTTCAAGCTGATCAGCGTGTTTACCGGGGGTCTGCGGGTGACTGGCGATGAAGAGCTGGTGGGGCTCGATCAGGTGTCGCACAACGAGCGCGGGTACGACCTCTAAGGGTTCCTGGCGGGGCGGTGAGGGTTGGTTCAAAACCCTCACCGCTCACTTGATGATTCGGGGGGACTTTGCCGGTTTGGGTTTCAATGCCCGCACCGCGTTTTGACGGGTCTGTTGGCCGGGACTGCCCCCGGCGGGGCACTTACTTTTCTGTCGCCCAGAAAAGTAAGCAAAAGAGGGCGCCCTACGTTCCGGCTTTTGGGCGTCGCCCAAAAGTCCCCTGTGCTTCTCGCGACAGGCGGGCTTGCGCAACTCGCTTCGCTCAAACAAGCGCAATCCTTTATCGCCTGCCGCTGCGATGCTCGGCCGGAGCCGACGGGGGTGGTGAGTCAAAAGCAGAAAAGCCAAAGCGACGCCCTGCTGTTGCTTTGGCTTCTCGCTGTTCCATCCCCCTTCTGCCGGGCCGAGCATCGCAGCAGCGGAGGGATCAGCCTCACGGTTGTCTGAGCAAGCGCAGCGCAGCGAGTTCCGTGAGGCCCCTCCGCTGCGAGAAGCGCAGGGCACCCCGCGTCAGCGGGGCTGGGCAGTAGGGCACCTTCTTTTGGTTACTTTTCTTGGTGCAAGAAAAGTAACTGCCCCGCCGGGGGCAATCCCGGCCGACAGGCCCATTAAAGCGCGGTGAGGGCGTTGCAACCCAAAGGCCCTCAGGCCATCACTTGCAACGACGCCAACCGAGCATAAAGCCCGCCCTGCTGCATCAACTCGGCGGGCGTGCCGATCTCAACAATGCGCCCGCCGTCGAGCACCACGATGCGATCCGCCTTGCGCACCGTGGCGAGACGATGCGCAATCACCAGCGTGGTGCGGTGCTGCATGGCGGCAGCCAGGCCCTGCTGGACCAGGGCTTCGCTTTCGGCATCCAGCGCGCTGGTTGCTTCATCCAGCAGCAACAGCGGCGGGTCACGGAGGATGGCGCGGGCAATGGCGATACGTTGCCGCTGGCCGCCGGACAGCCGCAGCCCGCGCTCGCCGACAAACGTTTCGTAGCCCAGCGGCAGGCGGGCAATGAACTCATCGGCCTGCGCCAGCCGCGCGGCGGCCTTGACCTCGTCATCGGTTGCCTCGGCACGACCGTAACGAATGTTGTCGAGCGCGCTGCCCGAGAAGATCACCGCGTCCTGCGGCACGATGCCGATACGGGCGCGCAGTTCCCGCGGGTCCAGCGCGCGCAGGTCGACGCCGTTGAAACGGATGGCGCCGCCGGTCACGTCGAAATAGCGCAGCAGCAGTTGAAACACTGTGGTTTTGCCCGCACCGCTGGGGCCGACCAGCGCCACCGTTTCGCCGGGCCGGATGACCAGATTCAAGTCATTCAGCGCCGGGGTGTCGGGCCGTGACGGATAGGCAAAGCGCACCGCGTCGAACACCACCTCGGCCTGCGCCTGTTGCGGCAAGGCCTCGGCCAGGGCGGGCGCGCGAATGTCGGGCTCGGCGACCAGCAGTTCCATGAGCCGTTCGGTGGCGCCTGCCGCGCGCAGCACCTCGCCCCAGACTTCGGCGATCACGCCCACCGCACCCGCCGTGATCATCGCGTAAAGCACGAACGACGCCAGTTGGCCGGCGGTCATGCTGCCGTCGATCACCGCCTGGGCGCCCAACCACAGCACGAAGACGATGGCACCGAACACGCCGCCGATGATGCTGGCGGTCATGATCGCGCGCAGCCGGGTGCGCTGCATGGCGGTGGCAAAGCTGCGACCCACGCCGCGCTCGAAGCGTTCGGCCTCGAAAATTTCCTGGGTGAACGCCTGCACGGTGGGGATGGCGTTGAGCATTTCGGCCGCGACCGCCGCCGTGTCGGCGACACGGTCCTGCGACTCGCGTGACAGGCGCCGCACCTGACGGCTGACCAGCACGATGGGCAGCATCACCGCCACCAGCAGTGCGAGCGTGACCGCGAACAACGTCAGGCTGGTCACCGCCAGCATCACCATGCCGCCGACAAACTGGGCCACGCTGCGCAGCCCCATCGACATCGACGAGCCCACGACCGTCTGGATCACCGTGGTGTCGGCGGTCAAGCGTGACAGCACTTCGCCGGTCTGCGTGGTTTCAAAGTAGCCGGGCGACTGCGCCAACATGCGGCGATAGACGGCCCCGCGCAGGTCGGCGGTGACCCGCTCGCCCAGCCAGCTGACCATGTAAAACCGCGCCGCCATCATCGTCCCGGCGAACACCGCCAGCGCGAATAGCGCCACGAAATAGCGGTGGATGGCCGCGCCGGGCTCGAAGCCGTGGTCAATCAGGTCGCGCACCGCCAGCGGCGCCGCCAGCATGGCCAGGCTGGCGAGCACCAACAACACCAGCGCCAGCACCAACTGCCGTCGATACGGCGCCAGAAACGGCAGCAGGCCGCTCAGCGAGCGCAGGCGACGCCGCGCGACGGGTGCAGGTAATTCGGCGGTTTCAGTCATTCGTTCTCGGCCCGCACGTCGACGCGAAACGCGCCGCTGCCCTCGTCAACGCGCAGCATTACCAGAATCGGCCGGCAGCACACGTGACAATCCTCGGTGTACTCGGCGCTGCCGCCGGACAGGTCCAGATCGATGTGAATGGTCTCCCAGCAGTAGGGGCAAGTGACGGCTTTTTCTTCGAGCATGACGGGCACACGGCCGGTAAAGGGTGGCGAGCATGGCGGCGGAGGCGCAGTCAGGCAAGACGTCCGCCGGGCAACGACGGGCTCGGCGGGCGCGTCGCCGCATGAAGACCGCGACGATCAACCCCGCAAGCCCTGCACATAGGCCGCCGCGCGCGGGTCTTGCGGGCGCGCGAACACCTCGGCAGTGACACCGAATTCAACCAGTTGTCCGACGCCCGCCTCGGTCCAGAACACGCCGGTCACGTCCGCGATGCGCCGCGCCTGTTGCAGGTTGTGGGTGACGATGACCACGGTGTATCGGTCTTTGAGGCGCACGATTAGATCTTCGACCACGGCGCTGGCCAGCGGGTCCAGCGCGCTGCACGGCTCGTCCATCAGCAGCACCTCGGGCGACAGGGTCAGCGCGCGGGCAATGCACAGCCGCTGCTGCTGCCCACCGGAGAGCGCCAGCGCGGAGGCATCAAGCCGATGCCGCACTTCGTCCCACAGGCCCACATCGCGCAGCACGCGCTCGATCACCGCCTGCCGCTCGGCACGTGGCAGGTGCACCTCCAGCAGTGGCAATTCCAGATTGCGGCGGATGCTTAGCGGGAACGGCGTGGGCTTCTGAAAAATCAGCCCCACGCGCCGCCGCAGGGCGGTCAGGTCCACCTCGCGGGCGTAAAGGTCGTCGCCGTTGAAGCGGATGCCGCCGCTGACCCGGCAGCCGGCGACCCCGTCATTGAGACGATTCAGGCACGCCAGCAGGCTGGACTTGCCGCAGCCGCTGGGGCCAATGAACGCGGTGATCGCCCGCGGCGCCACCGTCAGGCTCACCGCCGCCAGCACCGGGCGTCCGTGATACGCCACGCCCACCTGTTCAAGCTCGAAGACCGGAGGCGCCATCACGCCAGCCTCAGTGCGCGGCGTCGCCAAGACGCCGCAAGGGACAAAAACACGGCGTTGATCAGCAGCAGCAGCAACATCAGGGTGCTGGCGGCGGCGTAAGCCCGCTCTTCACCACCCGAGACATTCATCGCCAGGTCGTAGATGTGCACCGACAGCGCGCGGCCCGAATCCCACACCGAGCCGGGCAGGCGGTCGGCGTAGCCGCTGGTGAAAATCAGCGCGGCGGTTTCGGCAATTGCCCGGCCCACGCCCAGTACGAAGCCAGCCATCACCCCCGGCAGGGCCACCGGCAGCAGCAGGCGCGTGACCACACGGCTGTGAGACAACGACAAGGCCTCGGCCGCCAAGCGCAACTCGTCGGGGACCGCCGAAAACGCTTCTTCGGCGGTGCGGACCAGAATCGGCAACACCATGCAGGCCAGGGTCAGCCCCCCCGAGAGAATGGAAAAGCCCAGCCCCAAGGTCACAGCAAAAAAGGCATTGCCGAACAGGCCGAAAACGATGGAGGGCACGCCCGCCAGCACGTCCAGCAACCGCCGCACCCAACGTCCGGCGACGCCGCCCCGACGGGTGAACGTGGTCAGCCACAGCGCCGTGCCCAGCCCCAGCGGCAGGCTGACCGCCATGCAGACGGCCAGGATCATCAGCGTTGAAACCAGGATCGGGAAGATGCCGCCGGCGCGTCCGGCATCCAGCGGCGCGCCGCTGAGATAGGCGGGGCTCAAATGCGGCAAGCCCTGCCCCAGCACGTCCCACAGCAACCAGACCATCGGCGCGGCGACCAGCAGTACGCCGCCGTAGACACACAGCGCCCCGAAGGTTTCGCGCCGCTCAGACCGGGACATGCGGTCGTCGCCCCCGGCTGATCCACTCGGCCAGCAGCACCAGCAGCACGGTGAGTGCAAACAACACCAGCCCGCTGACGAACAGCGCCGAACGGTGATGGCCCACGGCATAGGCCATCTCCAACGCGATGTTGGCGGTCAGCACCCGCACCGGCTCAAACACCGAGCTCGGCACCTGCACCACGTTGCCGGCCACCATCAGCACCGCCATGGTTTCGCCCAGCGCGCGCGCCACCGACAGCAGCACGCCGGTGACGATGCCGGCGCGCGCGGCGGGCAACGCAATACGGGTGATCTGGCTCACCCGCCCCAGTCCCAGCGCCTGTCCAGCCTGGCGCAACGACCCCGATACCGCCGCCAGCGCGGCATCGGCGCTGACCGCCAAGGTGGGCAGAATCATCAGCGCCAGCACCAAGGTCGCGGCCAACAGACTCGGCCCCGGCGGCGCCACGGCGCGCACCCACGGCACCAGCACCACCAGGCCCCAGAAGCCGTAGACCACCGACGGAATGCCGGCCATCAACTCCACGGTGCGGCGCCACGGCCGCGCCACCGCGGGAGCTGCATAAAAATTGCAGAACACCGCCGAGCACAGCCCCAGCGGCAGGGCCAACAGCACCGCGCCCAGGGCCGCGAGCAGGCTGCCGGCGATCATCGGCCACAACAGAAATTGCCCCGAAAGTGGCTGCCAACTGTCATCGGTCAACCAGCGCAGCACGCCCACCTGTTGCAATGCCGGCCACGACGCCATGAGCAGAAACACGCCGATCAGCACCACCAACGCGGCACTGAGGCCCGCCGTGGCGCGCAAGCTGGTGGTGAAAACGGCGTCCCTCACGGCAGCGGCACGAAGGCCTGCTGCTCGATCAGGTCGTGCACCGCCGGCGACCGGGCGTAGTCCAGAAAGGCCGTCACGGCGACCGTCGCATCTGCGCGCGTCACCAGATTCAGTGTGCGCGACAGCGGAAAGCTTCCGTCGCGAAGCTGCGCGATGCCCGCCGTGACGCCGCCCATCGGCAGGCGCCGTAAGGGCTCGCCGCGCCGCTCGGCAAACTCGGCTGAGCCAATCGACACGTAGGCAATGGCGTTGATGTCGCTGACCAGTGTCTTGATGCCCTGCTCGTTATCGCCGATCACCACGTCGGCCTGAATCGCCGGATTGTCGAGTGCGAAGTGCGCCAGAAACAGTTCCAGCGTGGAGCGCCCCTCGGCCTTGTTGATGACGGTGATCGGGCCGGGTGCGCCGCCCACCGCCGACCAGTCGTTGACTTGGCCGGTGAAGATCGCCCGCACCTCATCGGCCGACAGCGCCGCCACCGGGTTGTCGGCGTGGACGATCAGCGCAATGCCGTCACGGGCAATCGGCGTGGCCAGCAGATCTGTCTCGTCGTCGCGCAGCGCGCGCGACACCATGCCGATGTCGGCCAGGCCGCTGCGGGCATCACTGATGCCGCGCGACGAGCCCCCGGTCTGCACCTCGATGCGCAAGCCGGGCTGCAGCGCCGCGTAGCGACGCGCCATCTCGTTGACCAGCGGCGCCACCGTGCTCGACCCGGTGATCACCAGCCGCTCGCCGTCGCCTCGGCTGCAAGCGGTCAGCAGCAGGACCAGCAGGGCAATGCATATTTTTGGCATGTGCAAATCCGCATGAAGAGGGGGCGCAACCACAGCAACTGAGTTTCGGGCGTTTACGCATTTTCGGATGCGTCGCATCCACCCCATCTTGGGTCGTTGCGTCCAGCGGTCTTACAGAAACAGGCCCATCAAGCGATTCAAGTGCCGGTAGCCCAGCGGGCTGGCACGCAGCCTGCCGCCCTCTTCATTGATCAGGCCCTGCGCACGTGCCTTGTCGAGCGCGTCGTCCAGCACCGTCATCGGCAACCCGGTCGCGTGTTCAAACTGCATGGGCGTGAACCCGTCGACCAAGCGCAGGGCGTTCATCGCAAACTCGAACGGCAGCTCGGCCGGCGGCACGACTCGGTTTTCCTGCCACGCCGAGGGCGCGCCGGCGGTGGCGAGATACGTTTTTGGGTGTTTGTGTTTGGCGCGGCGCTGCACCTGCCCGGCCAGGGTGAACTTGCCGTGGGCACCGGCGCCAACGCCCAGATAGTCGCCAAAGGCCCAGTAAGTCAGGTTGTGCCGCGACTGCCGCCCTGACTGCGCGTAAGCCGAGACCTCGTACTGGGCATAGCCCGCATCCGCCAGCCGCGCCTGCAGCGCAATCTGCATGTCGGCGACGCGGTCATCATCCGGCAGCGGTGGCGGGCGGGCGGCGAATTCGGTGTTGGGCTCCAGCGTCAACTGGTACACCGACAGGTGTTCCGGTGACAGCGCGACGGCCTGCGCCAGATCGGCCAGCGCCTCGTTGGCTATCTGATCCGGCAGGCCAAACATCAGATCCAGATTGACATTGTCGAAGCCCGCCGCGCGCGCCACCCGCATCGCCCGCAGCGCGTCATCGGCGCCGTGAATGCGCCCCAGCCGCTTCAGGTGCGCGGGGTTGAAGCTCTGCACGCCAATCGACAGCCGGTTGATGCCCGCCGCTCGATACCCGGCAAAGTGCGCCTCGTCCACCGTGCCGGGATTGGCTTCGAGGGTGATCTCGGCGTCGTCCACAAATCCGACGCGGGCGCGAACGCCATCGAGGACCTGCTGCAGGGCCGCGCCTGAAAACAGGCTGGGCGTGCCGCCGCCCAGAAACGCGCTGGTCACCGGCCGAACCTGGTCGCCAAGGCTGAGCAGGTCGGCATCCAGATCGCGCAGCAGCGCCGCCACGTAGTCGGCCTCGGGCACTTCGCCGCGCAGGGTGTGGGAGTTGAAATCGCAGTACGGGCATTTGCGCACGCACCACGGAAAGTGCAGATACAGCGCCAGTGGGGCTGAATTCAAGGGCGGATGCACTCGATGGTGATGCCAATCTCAAGCGCACTCCAGGCCCGATCAGCCGTCAGCACGGTGGCGCCGAGCTGCTGCCCCAAGGCCAGGCAGGCGCGGTCGCCCAACGACAGACCCAGATGGCGGGTGGCGTTGCGCAGGGCGCCGGTGGCCAGTGCCAGCGGCGCGTCAAACGGCACCACGCGCAACTCATAGGCTGCCGCGATCAACTCGACCTCGTCGGCAGTCATGCCGCCCGCGCAACACTTGGTCGCAAACTCGGCGTAATTGACGGCCGACCAGCAGGCCTCGCCGCCCAGCAGCACCGCATCAACGCGCAGCTTGCCCGGCTCGCCGTACAGGCTCGCCAGCAGTGCCGAGGTATCAAGAACGACCGGCAAGCTCGTCGTCCTCTCGTGCCGCTTCGGCGCGGCGCTCGGCAATCAACTCATCCACCAACGACACCCCGCCGGGTGGGAAATAACGCTGGAAAAGCGCCTGCGCACGCCGCAACTGCTCACGACGGCTGTACAGGCGGATTTCACCGTCCTTCACGTCGAGCACCAGGCTGTCGCCTTCCTGCACTTCGAGGGCGCGCCGCACTTCGGCCGGGATGACCACCCGACCGCCTTCGGAAAGTTTCACGGCATACATGACATCAACCTCCAACCCGTAACATAAATGACAAATTACGCTTGATCTGTCATTTAGACAAGAAGCTGTCATTTCCGAGTTGGTTCGCCAGATTGCGCAATGCACCCCCACGATGGCTGTGCTGCGCCTTTTCGTCTGCACTCAGTTCGGCCGCACTGCGGCCCTCCAGTTCTGGCACGAGGAACAGCGGGTCGTAACCGAAGCCGCCTTGACCACGCGGCGCCGCAAGTATCTGCCCCGACCAGGTGCCGATGGCGATGACCGGCACCGGGTCGTCGGCGTGGCGCAGCAGCGCCAGTGCGCAGACGAAACGTGCACCGCGGCGCTCGGGGGGCAGGCCGGCCAGCGCGTCGAGCAACTTGCGGTTGTTGGCGGCATCGTCCGAAGGCTCACCGGCATAGCGCGCCGAATAAACGCCTGGCGCACCGCCGAGGGCATCCACTTCCAGCCCCGAGTCATCGGCAATGGCGGGCAGGCCGCTGAGCCGGGCGGCATGCCGCGCTTTGATCAGCGCATTTTCGACAAAGGTCGATGCGTCTTCCACTGGCGACTCGCCGGTGAAGTCCGACAGCGGCCGTACCTGCCAGCCCAGCGGTCGCAGCAGGGCGTCCAGCTCCTTGGATTTTTTGGGGTTCTGGGAGGCCAGAACCAGTTGCCGGCTCATGTCGAGGCCTCGTCGTCGGCTTCGCCGGTGAGGTAGCCCAGCGTGCTGCGCACCGTCTCCTTGCCCCAGCCCTGGGTGATAAACACCAGCCGCGTGCGGTGATCATCGGTGGGCCAGGCATCACGCGATTCAGGTTCGTGGAAAACACCCTGCACGCCGTGAATCAACACCGGGCCAAGCTGGCCTTCAAGGTTGACGAACCCTTTGACGCGCAGCAGATCAGGCCCCGACAGGCCGCGCAGAAAGCTCAGCCAGCCGTAAAAGCGCCATTCGGGCAGCGGCGCGTCGAGCACCACGCTAAAGCTGTCGATACCGTCGAGATCGGGCGCGGGCGTGTCATCGGTGAGTGGGGTGAAGCGCACTGGCTTGGCCTCGGTGAGCCATGTCAGTAGCGGCGCGGTTTGGGTTGCACCCCGTTGCGCGGTACCGAAGAGTTGCTGCGGTTTGGCCGCGCCTTTGTTGAGGATGTCGATCGGCGCTTCAGGGTTAAGTGCGCGCAACTGACTTTGCAATGCGTCCAGCGCGGGGGGCTCGACCAGATCAGCCTTGCTGATCAGCAGTTGGTCGGCCGCCGCGACCTGGGTGCGGGCGATGCGCTGCCGGGCCAAGGTGTCGGCGCCGACCGCAGCATCAACCAGGGTGGTGGTGCCGTCACTGCGTACGCGACCGCTAAGCTCGGGCGACGCGGCCAGTTCGCGCAGGATGGGGCCGGGTTCGGCAACGCCGGTGGTTTCCAGAATGATGCGTTTGATCGGCGGCCAGCCGTCCTTGCCGCTGCGGTCGAGCAGCTTGATCAGCGCATCCCCGAGGGCGCCGCGCACCGTGCAGCACAGGCAGCCGCCTTCAATCAATTCAACGTCGTGGACGGCGGCTTCAATCAGGTGATGGTCCAGCCCGACATCGCCAAACTCGTTGACCACCACCGCCGTGCCCTGCATCGCCGGGTGGCGCAGCAGAAAATTAAGCAGGGTCGTCTTGCCCGCCCCGAGAAACCCGGTGAGCACGGCAACCGGAATGCGCGTGTCGGCGGGCGCGTCGTTCATGCCACCTGTTCGAGGGCCTGCCGCTGCAGGGCGATGAGTTGGGAAATGCCGCCACTGGCAAGGTCAAGCAACTGATCCAGTTCTTCACGGCGAAAGGCGTGGCCCTCGGCGGTGCCCTGCACTTCGATGAAATGTCCGGCGTCGTTCATGACCACATTCATGTCGCACTCGCAGGCCGAGTCTTCGAGATAGTCCAGATCCAGCACCGGCTGACCTTGATACACCCCGACGCTGACCGCCGCGACGTGCCCGAGAATCGGATTGCGCTTCAGCTTGCCGCCCTTGCGCGCCTTGGCCACGGCATCGCAGAGGGCAATATAAGCCCCGGTGATGGATGCGCAGCGGGTGCCGCCGTCGGCCTGCAACACGTCGCAGTCCAGGGTGATGGTCTGCGCGCCCAGCGCGTCCAGATCCACGCAGGCCCGCAGGCTGCGGCCGATGAGGCGCTGGATTTCCTGGGTGCGGCCCGACTGCTTGCCCTGTGCGGCTTCGCGGCGGCTGCGGGTGTGGGTGGCGCGCGGCAACATGCCGTACTCGGCGGTCACCCAACCACCATCCTTCTTCCACGGCGGGCCGCGCTCTTCAAGACTCGCCGTGCACAGCACCTGCGTGCCGCCCATGTGAATCAGCACCGAGCCTTCGGCGTGGCGGGTGAAGCCGCGTTCGATCTTCACGTCGCGTAAGGCATCGGTGCTGCGGCCACTGGGGCGGGAAAACGTCATGGGTTTAGCCGGGTCAAAAAAGGGCGCGAAGTATAGCGAGCCGTAGAATATGGACATGAACATTGACGACATCGCCGCCAGCTTCGAAATGCTGGACGACTGGGAAGCCCGCTATGCCTTGCTGCTGGACCTGGGCAAAAAGCTGGAGCCGCTGCCGGACGAAGCGCATACCGACCTCAACAAGGTACGCGGCTGCATGAGCCAGGTGTGGATGGACCACGACTTGCGTGACGGCACCTTGCATTTTCGAGGTGACTCGGACGCCCACATCGTGCGCGGCCTGATCGCGCTGCTGTTCGCCATGGTGCAGGACCAGACCCCGCAGACCATTCTGTCGCTCGACATTCCTGGCACGTTTGCCCAGCTGGGGCTGGAGAACCACATCTCGATGAATCGCCGGAATGGGTTCTATGCAATGACCGAGCGGATCAAGGGCATGGCCCAGGCAGAGGCTGCGGGGGGCGGCTGAGTTTTTCCGGGACGGCGCCCGGTGTTGACGGGGTTTCAAGTCCAGCACGGCGCGGGTTAATGGTCCGCCGGGCGGGTTTCATGACCGGCACCGTCGGTTTTGATGGGCCTGCTGGCCGGGATTGCCCCCGGCGGTGCAGTTTCTTTTCTTGACACCAAGAAAAGAAACCAAAAGAAGGTGCCCCACTGCCGGGCCCCGCTGTCGCGGGGTGCCCTGCGCTTCTCGCAGGTGCGGGGCCTCGCGGAACTCGCTTCGCTCAGACAACCGCGAGTCTGATCCCTCCCCTGCTGCGATGCTCGGCCCGGTCAGACGGGGGTTGAACAGCAAAAGCCGTCGCCGGCTTTTCGCTTTTGACGTTCTCCCCCTTTGTTTCGGCCGAGCATCGGAGCGGCAGGCGATCAAGGCTTGCGCTTGTCTGAGCGTAGCGAGTTTGCGCAAGCCCGCCTGACGCGAGAAGCGCAGGGGCCTTTGGGCTGAAAGCCCAAAGCCGAAACATGGGGTGGCTCTTTTGCTTACTTTTCTAGCAGTAGAAAAGTGAGTGCCCCGCCGGGGGCAGTCCCGGCCAGCAGGCCCATCAAAACCAGCGGTACCGTTCGTGTAACCCACCAGACCGACCCTTAATCTGGACGGTGCCGGTCATGAAACCCAGCCCGCCAGCAGGCCCATCAAAGCTCACGGCGCCATCGACGAAACCAACCAAGCCCGTCAAAACGTGCCGAATCGCCCCTAAAACCCATGGAGCAAGCCCTTCAACGCGATCAGCGATTCACCTCGCGAAAAATCGTCCAGCGTCCATCGGCAAGCTGCCGCCAATACTGCTGCTTCTGCGACACCGACGAATAATTGTTCGAGCGATACCGCTGGGTGAACTCAACCAGCACCATCGGCTCGTCGACGCCGGGGTAGCGCCATAAGTTGAGGTCGTCAATCTCGATGTCGATAAACGTTTTGCCTTGGTTCACGCGCCGCTTGTGGTCGACGAACTGCGCGCGGGTCATGTCGGGCGTGCTGAATTCGGGGTGGTAATGCGCCAGATAGCCCTCGGTATCGACCGACGCCCACGCATTGCGCCAGCCTTCGAGGCGTCCGAGCCAGGTCTGCCGCTCTGACGTCGCCTCGGCAGGCGACAGCCAGCGCAATTCGTCACTGAACACCACCGGCGTCTGACCCACCTCGATGAACGGACGCAGCGCGGTCAGGTCGTCATTGGCCATGGTCACGCAGCCTTCCGACGATTTCGGCGCCCGCGTATACGTCCCGGTCGGCACGCCGTGCAGCCAGATGCCGTAGCCGGTGCGCTGCCTGAACTGGTCCCAGGCATTGGGGTAGTCGACCGGGAACGCCCCGGAGCCGTAAAGGTCCGGCAGCGTGGCGCCGTCGCGCCATTGGGTGACGTGATAGACGCCAACCGGGGTGCGCAAATCACCCTCGAGCATTTTGCGACTGCCGTTACGGCCGATGGCGGCGTAGTGGTGCCGAACGACACTGAGCCGGCCACCGTCATTCTCGAGGACGTAAAGCCGTGCCAGCTTGAGGTCAACCACGAGCAGATAAGGGTGGCGAGCCGCCAACGCCATGACCGCGTTGGGCACATCGCCATCGGCCGGCAGCGCGGCTTCGGCCTCGGCGCGCAGGTGCAACTCGGCGCGCAGCTCGTCGAAGGCCAGCGGATCAACACCCGGCGGCAACACCGCCTCGCGACCCGTACGCGCCGCCAGCAGCTCGGCGTGCAGCCAGTGGGCCGCGCGGAAATCGGGCTCGCGGCGGATCAGCGCTTCCAGCTCGTGCAGGGCCGCGCCGCGTTCACCCTGGCGCAGCGCCCCGACGACGCGATTGAGCGCCATCTCGGCGTCGGTGCGCTCAGGCTCGGCGACCCGCATGACCACGTCCAGATCCATGTCGGTCGCCGTCGCATGTGCGGATGTGACGCCGAACACAACCAGCGCCGCCCGCCATAAAGCACGCACGCTCACTGCCTCAGGCGCCGGCTCAATTGAGCCGCTTCAAAAACCACGTAGACCATGGGCGAGCGCCGATCAGCGCGTGAATTCGCGGGTGATCTTCCAGCCACCGCCTTCGCGTGTCATCTCCAGGACCTTGGTGACGGAGTCGCTGTATGTGTCGGCAGTGTAGTCCTGGGTGAATGTGGCAATGGCGCCGCCCGTGACCGACTGCACGCGCAGGTCGCGGATGCGCACCGAAATGGTCTCGGGACGCGACACCCGGTCGCGACGCTGGGTTTCCCAGGCGCTGCGGCTGAGGCCACCTTCCGGCGTGAAGTTGCTGGAATAGGCGAAGAAGTAGGCCGGAAGGTCCTGGTTGGCCCAGGCCTCGGCCCAGGTATTGATCGTCGACTGGATGGGTGCGGTGTCGAACGGCGCTTCGGCGGGCGACGGCTCGGCAGCCGCAGGCGGCTCATCGGCCGCCGACGTGGCCGTGGACGCAGCGGGAGCGGCAGCCGGCGGCTGGGCCGCGGCAGGCGCGCCGTCCATCTGGCTGATCAGCGACAGCTTCTGCTGCACGTCGCGGTTGCCCTGGTCGAGCATCAGTGCCCGGTTGTAAGCGGCGCCCGCCAACGCCGCATAGATGTCACCGAGATTTTCGTGCGCGGTGGAATAACTGGGGTGCGTGGCCAGCGCGGCTTCGAGCGCATCGCGGGCCTTTTCGTAGTCGCCTTCCTGGGCGTAGAGCACGGCCAGGTTGTTGTAGGGCTCGGGCAGTTGCGGATAGTCCCGGGTCAGGTCGGCGAAGGCGCGGATGGCATCGGGCACACGGTCCATCTGCGTCAGGGTCAGGCCACGCACGAAGCGCGCTTCAGCGTCCTGCGGATTGCTGCGCAGGTGGGCATCCAGACCGCTCAGGGCGCCGGCGTAATCACCCCGCTGCATCAATTGCTGGGCATCAGCGGCTGCATTGGCGTGAACAACCGAAAAGCTGCCGGTGCCGAGGGCCAACGCGATGGCGGCCGGGAAGACGATGGAACGATACACGTGCACCTCGAAAAGACGACGGAACATTAAGCGCATCACTATATCAATGCTGCGTCCCCGTGCTCGGTCGGGGAGGATATTGATCACGGCAAATCAGCGAATGTCTTTGTAGGGATCTGCAAAATCCGGCGGTCGCATCTTGAATCGCCGGTGCCCCCAAAAGTAAGCCTGCGGCGAGGCCAGCGCGGCGGTCTCGATCAGTTCATTGATGCGTCGCGCGTCAACCGCATCGTCGCCGCTGGGAAAATTTTCCAAAGCGGGCTGCACGGTGACCACGTACTTCCCGTTTTCGAACGTGACGAAATAGGGCACCACCCGGGCCCGCCCCAGCTTGGCGAGCCGTGCGGTGGCGGTGATGGTCCACACCGGCTGACCGAACATCGGCAGAAACAGTCCAGCCTCGCGACCCAGTGTCTGGTCGGGTGCGTACCAGATCGCCTCGCCATCACGCAGCGCACGAATCAGCGTCTTGATGTCGCGCTTCGGTAGCGGCAGCCGGCCGCTGCGCTGCCATCGGGCACTGAACATCCAGTCATCGATCAAGCGGTTGTTGACGTGCCGATACATGGCATGGAACGGCTGCTGCAGTGCCAGCACCCGGGCGCCCAACTCCAGCCAACTGAAATGACCGGTCAGCAGCAGCATGCCCTGCCCCTGCTGGTGCACGGCCTCGAGATGCTCGATTCCCTCAATCCGGCTCAGCCGACGTATGCGCGCATCGCTGGCAAACCAGGCGAAGGCGGCTTCGAACATGCCCGCGCCCATCGCCATGAAATGCGCTTCGACCAGCCGTTGTCGGGCAGCGGCGTCCAGTTCGGGCATGCACAGCGCCAGGTTGACGTCGGTGACCTCGCGCCGCTCGCGCATCAGCCTCACCAGCAGCCAGCCCAGACCCCGCCCTATTCGACGGCTCAAGCTCAGTGGCAACCAGGTCAGCGCCCGCACCAAAAACAGGGCCAACCACGTCAGCCAGTAGCGCGGCGCCAGATAACGCTGCCGATAGCGCGGCCTTGGCGCCGTCAAACCGGGCGCCTCATCCACGCCTTCACGGCTGTCGATGGCAAGAAATCGGGGAGCAGGCTCAGAGTCATCAGTGGGCGCGGCGACGGCAGGCAGGGCAGTATTCTTGCGCATATGCGAGTGCTCTACGTTTTTTTGATCTCCCTGGCCGGGTGGGTCTTGCGGCCCCTGCTGTGGATCAAAGGCCGACACGACCCGGCATGGCGGGGACGGGTGCCAGAACGCTTCGGCCATGTGCCGCATGCGCCGGAAGGTACGGCGGTGTGGGTGCACGCCGTCAGTGTGGGTGAGGTCATGGCGGCGCTACCCCTGATTCGCGCATTGATCGCCCGCCACGGCGCCGGGCAGGTTTGGGTCACCACCACCACCCCCACCGGCAGTGCCCAGGTCCGCGCCCAACTGGGCGAACAGGTGCGGCACAGCTTTGCGCCCATCGACGTGCACAGCGTGGTTAAGCGATTCCTCGACCGGGTACGGCCACGGCAGGTGGTGATCATGGAAACCGAGCTATGGCCGACCCTGTTCCGCAGCCTGCGTCAGCGGGGCACGCCCGTGACCATTGCCAACGCGCGCCTTTCACCGCGCTCGGTCAAGGGTTACGGACGGGTTGGCGGCTTCGCCCGCTCGGTGCTCGCTGACGTCACCCTGGTCGCCGCCCAGAGCAACGAAGATGCCGCGCGCTACCGGCAATTGGGCGCCGCGCGCGTCGAGACGTTGGGCAACCTGAAGTTCGATACCACGCCCAATGCCGATCAATGCCGGGCCGCCGAAGCCATCAAGACACGCTGGGGCGCACGCCCGGTGTGGATTGCGGCCAGCACCCACGAGGGCGAGGAGTCGGCGGCCTTGCGCGTTCATCAGCAACTGCTGGCGCGCTGGCCGGACGCGGTGCTGCTCGTGGTGCCGCGCCACCCACCGCGCTTCGACAGCGTGCAGGCGCAGATCATCGCCTCGGGCTTGCCGTGGGCCCGGCGCAGTCAGGCCGACCTCGCCGCGCCGCCACCCACCGTGCTGCTCGGCGACAGCATGGGCGAGATGTGGTTTTACCTGGCGCTGGCCGACATCGCCTTTGTCGGTGGCTCGCGGGTGCCGGTGGGGGGCCACAACGTGCTCGAACCGGCTGCGGTGGGAATACCCGTCTTGTTTGGCCCGCACATGCACAACTTCGAGTTTGCCCGCGACCTGCTGCTGGGCGCCGGCGGCGCACAACAGCTTGCAGACGACGCCGCGCTGCTGGTCGCGCTGCAAACGGCCTTCAGCGATGCCGCCCAACGCCGGGCAATGGGCGCCGCTGCACGCGACTGCCTGGTCCCGCATCAAGGCGCGCTGCAGCGCACGCTGGATGCGCTCGCCGCCACACAGAACGCGCCATGACCGACGTCACCCTCACCGTTGCCTGCATGAAATGGGGCACGCTCTACGGCCCGGAATACGTCAACCGCCTGCATGCGGGCGTGACGCGGCACCTCGCGCGCCCCTTCCGCTTCGTCTGCTTCACTGACGATGCGGCCGGCCTCAACCCCGCCATCGACACGAGACCGTTGCCGGACACCGGTGCCGGGGCGACGCACGACACGCGCTGGCGCAAGCTGGCACTGCTGCGTGATGACCTGCCTGACTGGCACGGCACGGTCCTGTTTCTCGACCTGGACGTGGTCATCGTCGACGACCTCGCGCCGTTTTTTGACGCGCCGGGCGCGTTCTGCGCGATTCGCGATGCCGAACTGTTTCGCCCGCAACCGTTGCGGCAATGGTTTCGCCGTGAACGCGAAGCCTTTTACCAGCGGGTCGCCAACACCTCGGTGTTTCGCTATCAGGCCGGGGCCCACGCCGATGCCCTGGCGCGCTACGTGAACGATCACGACGCCGTGATCGCACGCTACCGCAACGAGCAGGAATACCTCTCGGACCATTTGCACGCGCAATCACGACTCAGCTTTTGGCCGCGCCAATGGTGTGCCAGCTTCAAGAACGGCTGCGTGCCGCGTGGGCTGGCCAGCTTCGTGCGCGATCCGGCCTGTCCACCTGCGGCGCGCATTGTCGTGTTCGCCGGCCGCCCGAAAATGAGCGACGTGCTGGCCGGCCGCGGCGGGCGCTGGTATCGACGCATCGGGCCGGCGCCGTGGCTGGTCGAGGCCTGGGCCGGACGTGACTGACCTGAGTGCGGATTACGCGGCGGCCGACATCGCCTTTGTCACGCCCACCTGGGGCGGCGATTTCGAGCGCTTCCAGTTGCTGCGCGACTCCATGGTGGCGATGGGCCTGGGCACGGTGCCGCACTACGCCGTGGTGCAGACCGAGGACCTGTCGCGGTTCCGGTCAGGCGCCGCCGGGCCGCACTACCTGAGCACCGCCGAGGTGTTGCCAGAGGGGGTCGAACAGCGCCGTCAGCGCTTTGTGCACAGCACGCCGAATCGCCGTCTGCAGGTGCTCAAGCGCAGCGCCTACAAACGTTTCGGCTGGTTTGCCGATGCCAACTATTACGGTTGGCACACCCAGCAACTGGTCAAGTTGGCGATGGCGCAACACCTGCCGCACCGGGTGTTGATCACGCTGGATTCCGACGTCATCTTCACCCGTCCAGTGCCGGCCAGCGCCTATGCCCGCGACGGCCGCGTGGTGTTGTTTGAAGAGCCCGACGTCATCACCCGGCGGCTGGACTCCCCCGGCTGGTACGGCCACGCCTGCACCCTGTTCGGCCTGCCATGGCCGCGCGAGCCCGGCGAACGGTTCGTCAACTATGTGACCCACCCGTTCGTCTTCGACCGTGCCACCCTGCTCGACATGCTGGCCGCCATCGAAACGCGGCATCAATGCGACTGGTGGCAGGCGCTGCTGGCCCAGCCCTTGGGGGCATGGTCAGAGTTCATGACCTACGGCGTCTATGTCAGCCAGGTATTGAATGCCGCCGGGGTGTGGACCGAACGCGCCAGCCTCGCCTGCCGCTGGCTGGACACCCCTGAGGAACGCGCCCACGCGGCGACGGCCATTCAAGCCGCCTTCGACGACCCCGCCGTGCGTTACCTGACGATCCAGGCCGATCACCACCAGCACTTCTGCATTGAGGACTACGCGCCCCTGGTGCGCTCGGTGTTGGCGGCGCGCGCCGAATAGCCCCAGACGTATTTCAGAAACACGCCATAGGCATCGGCGCTGGCAATCACGAAGCCGCGCCAGCCGTCGATGAACCCTGCGGCAAAGATCCAGCCGCGAATGAATCGCCACATGGCGCGCAGGCTGGCGATGGCCGGATGCGCAGCCTTGGCCTTGCGCAGGTCCGGGCGCGCATAGCGCCAGCGCTTTTCAAACAGATGCCCGACATTGGCGTAAGGATCGTGACCGACATGGCCGGGCAGCTTGGCCACAGCCGGCCAACCGCCGTTGTCGATGAGCAGCAGCCGCTCGTGCACCGCGCCCACAAACTGCACGTTGTCGCGGTGGTACACCCGCCGTATCCACTCGCGCCCCAGCTTGCTGTGCAGGCGCTTGCCCAGAAACCAGTTGAAACGCCAGAAGGCGTGCACCTGTCGTACCGATTTTGGGTTGAAGGCCTGCAATTGCGCGGCCAGCACCGGGTCGAACCATTCGTCGCTGTCCAGCGGACACACCCAGTCGTGCCGGGCGTGAGCCGCCGCCGCATTGCGATTGGCGCTGAAGTCCTCAAAGGTTTCGTGCAGCACCCGCACATGCGGGTATTGCGCGGCGATGGCCAGGGTGGCGTCGGTGGAGCCGGTATCGACCATCACCACGTCGTCAAAACCGACCGTGCTGGCGAGGCAGCGTGCCAGGGTGCGCTCGGCATTGCGCGCAATCAGCACCACGCTGACCGGTGCGCTCATCGGCACAACGTCCAGTCAATCGTGGCGTCCAGCTCGGCCTCGAATCGCAACGCGCGCGTCCAACCCAGTTCTTGCGCGATCTTGGTCGCGTCGATGGCGTAGCGCCAATCGTGGCCGGGGCGGTCGGTGACGAAACGCATCAGTCGTTCGTGTGGCGCGCGCTCGGGGGTACGGCGGTCGAACGCCGCACAGATCAGCCGTACGATCTCGATATTGCTGTGCTCGTTGCCGCCGCCGATGTTGTAGCACTCGCCCAGGCGGCCGCGCCGCAGCACGGCGTCGATGCCCCGGCAATGGTCGGTCACATACAGCCAGTCACGAATGTTGCTGCCGTCGCCGTACACCGGGATCGGCGTCTGCGCGTGGCAGGCGCGAATCACCGTGGGAATGAACTTCTCGGCATGCTGGCGCGGGCCAAAATTGTTCGAGCAGTTGGTGGTCACCACCGGCAGGCCGTAGGTGTGAAACCACGCGCGCACCAAATGGTCGGACGCCGCCTTGCTCGCCGAGTAAGGCGAGTTGGGCGCGTAGGGCGTTGCCTCGGTGAAGGCCGGGTCCGCCCGGCCCAGCGTGCCGTAAACCTCATCGGTAGAGATGTGGTGAAAGCGCACGTCCGAGCGGCCCTGCCACGCCGAGCGTGCCGCCTCCAACAAAGTGAAGGTGCCGGTCACGTTGCTGTGAACAAACGCGCCGGGGCCGCTGATGGAGCGATCAACATGCGACTCGGCCGCGAAGTGCACCACCGTGTCGATGTCGTCATCCCGCATCACCTCTGCGACCCGGGCCGCGTCGGCGATGTCGCCGACCACCAGCCGGTGCCGCGCCGGGTCCGGCAAATCATCAAGATTGCGCCGGTCACCGGCATAGGTGAGCCGGTCCAGGGTGGTCACCTGCACCTGACCATCCGTGGCCAGCAGGTGGTGCACGAAGTTGCTGCCGATGAAGCCGGCACCGCCGGTGACCAGCAGCTTGCGTGGCGTGTGGGTCATCCGCCGAAGTCCCGGTCGCGCAGCATTTTTTGCAGGGCGGTGAGCCAATCGGGCGCCTGCAGGCCCAGCCGCGCTTCGGTGTCGCGCATGTCCAACTGCGAGTTGAGCGGCCGCCGGGCGGCCGTCGGGTAATCCGCGGTCGTGATGGCCTCGACGCGCGGCGCGCGTGCGATCAGGCCCGCGTGCATCGCCTCGGCGAAGACGGCCTCGGCGAAGCCCCGCCACGACACCGGCGGCGCACCGGCAAAGTGATACGTGCCCCACGGCAGTTTCGCGCCCGCAACCCGCCGCCGGGCCAGCGTCAGCAAAGCCTCGGCGAGGGCCGCCGCCGGGGTCGGGCCGCCAACCTGGTCATCGACAATGCGCAGCGCGTCGCGTTCGCGAGCGAGGCGCAACATGGTTTTCACAAAGTTGGCGCCGAAACGCCCGAACACCCAACTGGTCCGCAGAATCAGATGCGCGGGTAAGGCCTTGCGTATCGCCACCTCGCCGGCCACTTTGCTGCGCCCGTACACGCCCAGCGGGTTGACCGCATCCGCAGGGGCGTACGGCGTGTCGGAACGGCCGTCAAACACGTAGTCGGTGGACAGGTGCAGCAACGCAATGTCACGCCGGGCGCAGGCCTCGGCAAGCTTGGCGGGGCCATCACCGTTGACCGCCATGGCCTGCTCGGACGCTGACTCGGCTGCGTCCACTCCGGTGAAAGCCGCCGCGTTGATGACGACCTTGGGGCGGTGCGCGTCCAGCGCCGCAGCGATGCTTTCAGGCTCGGTGATGTCGACCTCGTTGCGCGTCAGGGCCTGCTCGCCCTTCTCAAGCATTTCGGCCAATTCGCGCCCCACCTGGCCGCCGGCACCAAGCACCAGAATGCTCATGGCAGCCGCCCCTGATCGACGAGCAGCGGCAGCGCCGCATCCTTGTCCGACAGCAAATAGGGTCGGTCCATCGCCGGCCATTGAATCCCCAGCGCGGGGTCATCGAAGCGCACGCCTGCCTCGCCGGCCGGGTGGTAGTAGTCGGTGCACTTATAGACGAAGTCAGCCGTCTCGGAAAGCACGCAAAAGCCGTGGGCAAAGCCCGGCGGGATGAACATCTGCTGGTGGCTGACATCGTCGAGCACCACCGCCACATGCTGGCCAAAGGTGGGCGAACCGCGGCGCACATCCACGGCCACGTCGAAGACGCGACCTGCGCTGACCCGCACCAGCTTGCCTTGCGGCTGCACGTACTGGTGGTGCAACCCGCGCAAGGTGCCGCGCACCGAGCGCGACTGGTTGTCCTGGACGAACTGCAGGTTCAGCTCGCGCGCCAGCAGCGCCTCGGCGCGGTAGGTTTCAACAAAAAAGCCGCGCGCATCGCCGAAGACCTTCGGGGTGATGAGCAGTACGCCGGGCAGCGTGGTTTCGGTGATATTCATCGGGCCAGTCTCTCAAGGTAACGCCCGTAGTCCGACTTCTTCAGCGGATGCGCCAGTCGCAGCAACTGCTCGCGGTCGATCCAGCCCTGACGAAAGGCGATCTCTTCCGGACAGCAGATCTGCAGGCCCTGACGCTGCTGCACGGTGCGCACGAAATTGGCCGCCTCCAGCAACGCGTCGTGGGTGCCGGTGTCGAGCCAGGCAAAGCCGCGCCCCAGCCGCTCGACGTGCAACGTGCCCTGGTTCAGGTAATGGCGGTTGACGTCGCTGATCTCCAGCTCGCCACGCGCCGAAGGCTGAATCTGCCGCGCCACATCGACCACCGACGCGTCATAGAAATACAGGCCGGTCACGGCGTCCTGCGAGCGCGGCTGGGCCGGCTTTTCTTCAATGCTCAGCGCCCTGCCACTGGCGTCGAACTCGACCACCCCGTAGCGCTCGGGGTCGCGCACCGTGTAACCGAAGATGGTGGCGCCCGCCGTGCGTGCCGAGGCGCGGGTCAACAACTCGCCAAGACCATGGCCGAAGAACAGGTTGTCGCCCAGGATCAGGCAAGCCGGCTGCCCGGCGAGAAATGGCTCACCAATCAGGAACGCCTGCGCCAGGCCATCCGGACTTGGCTGCACGGCATAGTGCAGGTCAATCCCCCAGCGCGCGCCATCGCCCAGCGCGGCCTGAAAGGCGGGCGCGTCATGCGGCGTGGTGATGATCAGTATTTCGCGCAGGCCGGCCAGCATGGCGACCGACAGCGGGTAATAGATCATCGGCTTGTCGTAAACCGGCATGAGCTGCTTGCTGACGCCGTGGGTCAGCGGGTACAGCCGGGTGCCGGAACCACCGGCCAGCAGTATGGCTTTGCGCGTCATCGAACCGTGTCAATCCAGGAGGGCGTTATGCTACCGCGCCACAATCCGGCTGCTGAGCACGGGCCGGCGCGACGATGGCTGCCGAGACTGATTGCGTATGAAATCGACTGTCACCTGGATCGAGTTGGCCAAGCATGGCGACGCCCGTGGCAGTCTGGTGGCGATTGAAAATCAGCGCGGTATCCCGTTTGACATTCACCGCGTGTACTTCATCTTCGACACCCTGCCGGGGGTCAGCCGCGGTCACCACGCGCACCACGATCTCACCCAGTTGATGATTTGCACGGCCGGGCATTGCAAGGTCACCGTGGATGACGGATCGACGCGGACATCAATGACGCTCGACGACCCATGCCGGGGGCTGCTGCTCGACGGCCTGATCTGGCGTGAGATGGATGACTTCTCGCCCGACTGCGTGCTGATGGTGCTGGCCAGCGCGCCCTATGACGAGACGGACTACATCCGTGATTACGCAGAGTTTCAGCAACTGGTGAAGGTCGATGCCCAGCATTCATAAGCTGGCTGAGGTTCAGAACGCTCACATCGGGCGCGGCACGCGGGTGTGGCAGTTCGTGGTGATTCTCGATGGCGCGCGCATCGGCAAGGACTGCAACATTTGTGCACACAGCTTCATCGAGGGCGATGTGGTGATTGGCGACAACGTCACGGTCAAATCCGGCGTGTATCTGTGGAATGGCACCCGCATCGCCAACCACGTGTTCATCGGCCCCAACGCGACCTTCACCAACGATCCGTTTCCGCGCTCGGGCGTGCACCCCGAAAAACTGACCGGACAAACCGTCTGCGAGGGCGCCAGCATCGGCGCCAACGCGACCTTGCTCCCCGGCATCACCGTCGGCAGGGGCGCGATGGTCGGCGCCGGCGCAGTGGTCACGGCCGACGTGCCCGACCATGCGCTGGTGGTCGGCAACCCGGCGCGAATCGTGAAATACCTCAAATGATCCCGACGCTGGATCTGAAGCAGGTCAACGCGCCGTATCGCGACGAACTGATTGCCGCCTGCACCCGGGTCATCGACAGCGGCTGGTTCATTGCCGGCAAGGCGCTGGCCGAATTCGAGACCGCCTTTGCGGCCTACTGCGGCAGCGCGCACTGCGTCGGTGTCGGCAACGGCCTGGATGCCCTGACCCTGGTGCTGCGCGCCTGGAAAACCATGGGCAGGCTGCGCGAGGGCGACGAAGTCATCGTGCCTGCCAACACCTTCATCGCCAGCGTGCTGGCGATCAGTGAAGCCGGCCTGGTGCCGAGACTGGTCGAACCCTGTGGGCGCCATTACGGACTGACCCCCGAGGCCGTACAGCGTCACCTCACACCGCGCACACGGGTGCTGATGCCGGTACACCTTTACGGACAGATGAGTGACATGCCCGCACTGAGTGCACTGGCGCGGCAGCATGATCTCCTGGTGCTTGAAGATGCTGCGCAAGCCCACGGCGCTGCCGTCGACGGCCGCCGTGCCGGCGCCTGGGGCGATGCCGCCGGGTTCAGTTTTTACCCTGGCAAAAACCTCGGCGCGCTCGGCGATGGCGGTGCCGTGACCACCGGCGATGGCGAGCTGGCCCAGACGCTCCGTGCGCTGCGCAATTACGGGTCTGAAACGCGCTATGTGCACGCCCTGCCGGGGGTCAACAGCCGCCTCGACGAGCTGCAGGCGGCGATGCTCAGCGTCAAGCTGCGCGGCCTCGATCAGGAGACCGCCCGGCGCCGCGTCGTGGCCGCCCACTACCGCCGCCACATCCGCAACCCGCAGATCGCCTTGCCGCAGGTCGCGCGCGAGGACGGCCACGTTTGGCACCTGTTTGTGGTGCGCAGCAATGCACGCGATGCGCTGCAACAGCACCTCGCTGCCGAAGGTGTCGGGACCCTGATCCACTACCCGACCCCACCGCACCGGCAACCCGCCTACGCCCACCTTGCCGGGCTGCACCTGCCGCTGACCGAACAACTCAGCCGTGAAGTGCTGAGCCTGCCAATGAGCCCGACTCTGACCGACGACCAAATGGAACATGTGGTCGACGCCTGCAACCGGTTTCGGCCCGACGCCCGCTGATGTCGGCGCCCCGTGTCTGTTTCGTGGTGGCCGCCTACAACCAGGCGCGCTGGGTGCGCGCGGCTTGCGAGGCCGCCCTGGCGCAAACCCACACGCCGCTGCACATCCTCTTCTCTGACGATGGCTCCGGTGACGACACCTTCGCCATCATGACCGCCGTCGCCGAGGCGTATCGGGGGCCGCATCAGGTCACGCTGAACCGCAACCCGAGCAATCTGGGGCTGATCGACCACATCAACCGCGTGCATGCACTGGCCGATGCCGACCTGCTGGTGATTGCCGCCGGTGATGATTGTTCACTGCCTGGCCGCACGGCGGCGCTGGTCGACGCCTTCCATGCAACCAAAGGGCGCGCGTTTTCGTTTCATTCCGCTGTGCACACCATGGACGAAAACGGCCGCGTCACCGGGCAATGGCAGCCCCCCTTGACCGACAATCATCCCGACCCGGCACGGTGGGCCACCGCGATGGGCACCCTGATCGGGGCCAGCCACGCCTGGACGCGGCCGCTGTTCGAGCGCTTCGGCCCGCTGACGGTCAGGGGTGCCTACGAAGACCTGGTGCTGGCCTATCGGGCGATGCTGCTGGGCGGCCTGCACTACCTCGACACCCCGCTGGTGCAATACCGCCAGAACGTCGGTCTCGCCAGCGGCGGCGATGGCCGGCCGCCGCGCGAACGGCTGCTGCGCTCGCTGGATCTGAAGATTGCCGTGTTCGAGCAGCGGCGTCTCGACTGCCTACACATCGGCCGCGTTGCGCTGGCTGAGCATTTGCAGCAAACGCTGAAGTCGCTGGAACTGCAGCGCGACATCGTGATGCGCCAGCTGCCGATGACCACGGCGCTGGTCGCCCTGTTGCGGCCGACGAGCTGCCGCGCCGCGCTGAAGGGACTGTGGGCCCGGGTCAGGTTCTTTATGCTGGTGCGCCTTGCCGAACGCCCCTCGGGACCGTCCCAGCGCCCATGACCCCGCCCGAGCCTTCGCCCATGTCCACGGTCACGACCGCCTGTGCGCCCGCCGTCAGCGTGTTGGTGTCCAGCTACAACTACGGCGCGTACATCGTCGAGGCGGTCGAGTCGGTGCTGGCGCAGACCCTCGCACCGCGCGAGGTGATCATTGTCGACGACGGCTCCAGCGACGACTCGGTCGAGCGGATCAAGGCCCACTTTGGGGGAGATGCGCGAGTCCGGCTGATCGAGCAGGCCAACGGCGGACAGCTGTCGGCCTGGGTCACCGGCTTTGAACACAGCACGGGCGACATCATTGCCCTGCTCGACTCGGACGATCGCTGGTCGCCCGGCTATCTGGCCCGTGTCGGCGCGGCGTATGAAAGTGCCCCGTCGGCCGAGTTCGTGTTCTGCAACCTGCAGCTGTTCGGGGATGTCGAGCGACCGTTTCATCGTCCCGGGCCCGACCGAGACCTGGGATTGTCGGTGGTGCTGGGCAGTTTCTATCCGCGCTGGCAAGGCGTGGCGACCTCGGGACTGACCCTGCGACGCGCGCTGATGGAACGCCTGCTCGACCTGCCGCCCGCCATGATCCGCGAATGGGTGACGCGCCCCGACGACTGCCTGGTCATCGGCGCCGACATCCTCGGCGCCCACAAGATCTACATCGGCGAGCCGCTGGTCGGCCATCGTGAGCACGGCAACAATGCCCTCGCGGGCTATCAGCGTTCGGCGCTGCAAAACGCCCGCTACAGCTATCGCATGCAGGCGATGATTGCGCACTACCGTCAGCGGGCCGGCATCACCGACACCTGGCTGACCTGCGCCAAAGCCGAGTTCCGCACCAAACCCAAGCCGCGCTTCGAAGAGTTGCGTTGGTATTGGCGGCTGGCCGGCATGGCGACCTTGCCTTGGGGCCGGCGCTGGCAGCAGCGGCTCGCGCTGCTCGGCCATTACCTGAGAGGCCTACGCGCATGAGACGCCAGTTCATCTGCTGCAAATGGGGCAGCAAATACCCGGCGAGCGAGGTCAACCGGCTGTTTCGCGCCCTGTCACGCGTGCAGCAGGGGCCGTTCGAGTTGATCTGCGTCACCGACGACGCCAACGGCATCGTCAACGAGGTGCGGACAATTCCCATCCCCGACCTGCCAGTGCTCGGCAACCAGGTGATGAACCACGGCTGGCGCAAGCTGACGCTGTTTGCGCCCGCGCTGCGTCAGCGCGTCAAAGGGCCGACCGTTTATCTAGACCTCGACGTGGTGCTGCTCAAGCCACTGGATGATTTTTTCACCTTCGACCCGGCGTTCGCGGTCATCAAGGACTACAAGAACCTGCGCTATCGCAACAGCTGGACGGGCAACACCTCGACCTTTTTTTATCTCGCCGACCGTGACTACGAGGTGTTCGAGCGTCTGATTGCGATGGGCGATGCCGTTGAGGATCGCTACCGCAATGAGCAGGAATTTCTCTGCGACGTGATGCGCCAACAGCGCCTGCTCACCTATTGGCCTGAAAAGTGGTGCGCCAGCTACAAATACGACTGCGTGCCGCGGTTTCCGCTGTCGCTGTGGAAAACCCCGCAACCGCCGCCCGAGGCCCGGATACTGGTGTTCCACGGCAACCCAAAACCTGAAGAGGCCCTGGTCGGCGCGGGTGCCAAGTGGTATCGGCCCATGCGCCCCGCGCCCTGGTTGAAGAGGCTGATCGAGCGGTGAGCCTGCCGATCATCATTCAACGACCCGAGGGCCTGTACTGCCCGCCGGGCGATTTCTGGATCGACCCGGCAAAGCGTGTGCCGAAAGCGGTGATCACCCATGCCCACGGCGATCACGCGCGCCGCGGCATGGGTCACTACTGGGGCGCTCGCGAGGGCGGCGAATTGCTGCGCATCCGCCTCGGACCCAAGGCGCCGATGACCCTGCCGCCGTACGGCGAACCCTTCGCCCTCGGGGCCACGCGCGTCAGCTTTCACCCAGCCGGGCATATCCTCGGCTCGTCACAGGTGCGCATCGAATGCGACGGCGAGGTCTGGGTGGCCACCGGTGACTTCAAGCGTTGCCCGGACCCCAGTTGCCTGCCGTTCGAGCCGGTCCGCTGCGACACCCTCGTCACTGAAGCGACCTTCGCCGAGCCGTTTTACCAGTGGGACGACCCCGCCATCGCAGTGGGCGAGATTCTTGACTGGTGGCAATCGGCCAAAGCCGAGGGCAAAGCCGCCGTGCTGTTCTGCTACGCGCTGGGCAAAGCCCAACGCATCCTCGCCGAACTCGCCCGTCACAGCTCAGAAACCGCACTGCTGCACCCCGCCATGACCCTGCTGGTCAAGGCCTACCGCAAGGCCGGCGTGACCCTGCTGCCCACCGAACCTGTCGGCAACCCGCCCAAGGGCACAGGCTTTGCCGGACGTTTGATCCTCGCCCCGCCCGGCGCACGCGGCACGCCATGGCTGCGCCGCTTCGCGCCGTACACCACCGGATTTACCAGCGGCTGGATGCAACAGACCGACAGCCCGCGGCGCAAGGCCTATGACCGCGGCTTTGTGATGAGCGACCACGCCGACTGGCCGGGTCTGATGCGCAGCATCACCGACAGCGGCGCCACGCGTGTGCTGGCCACCCACGGCAACAGCGACACCCTGGTGGCCCATCTGCGCGCACAGGGCGTGGCGGCTGACTCACTTATGCTGGGGTCAGCATGAGCTTCGAATCCCTCGCCCAAGGCCCGCGCCGCCTGCTGTTTGACCCTGCTGCCTGGTCAGCACCCGGGTTTGGCGTGTTTGATTCGGGCGCAGAACAATCCCACGGTCTGCAGCCCTTCGGCGGCGGCCGCAACAGCACTTTGCGTTGGCCGCGTGACGGCGGTGCCGACTGGGTGCTGCGCCACTACGCTCGCGGCGGGCTGGTCGGCAGGCTGATCCGTCATCGCTACCTGTGGCTGGGGCTGGAGCGGACCCGCGCCTGGCGCGAGTTACGGCTGCTGGGCTGGATGCGTGATCACGACTTGCCGGTGCCGCGCCCGATTGCCGCGCACGTTATCCGCCTGGGCATGGTCTACGAGCAGCACTTGGTCACCGAGCGCATTGCCAGCGCCGAGCCCTTGCAGAGACTGCTGCAAACCGCGCCCCTGCCGGAAGCCGGATGGGTGTTGCTGGGCCGGTGTCTGCGCCGTTTTCACGACGCCGGCGTGCGTCACGCCGACCTCAATGCCAGCAACGTGATGCGCGACGCGAGCGGGCAATTCCACCTGCTCGACTTTGACCGGGGTCAGCGCCGTGATGACCACAGCTTTGTGCCGCAGGTGCTGGCGCGCTTGCTGCGCTCACTGCACAAGCAGCGGGCCCGTGACCCCGGCTTTCATTTCAGCGAAGCCGACTGGGCCGCCTTGCTGGACGGACACGGCTAGCGAGCCCGATCTGGTTCGCAGATCCTAGGACGTTCTCGGTGGCTCGGCGGTGGCGTCCACCGCGTCGGCACATTGAACCGCCGTCACCGTGGCGCGGCGGTGCCGGCCCAGACCGTCTGCGGCATAGATGGCCAGTGCAATCCAGATCAGTGCAAAGCCCACGCCCTGTGAAAACTCGAAGGGCTCGGCAAACAGCAGCACGGCGGTCAGCAGCTGCAAGGTCGGCGCCAGGTACTGCATGATCCCCACCGTCGACAGCGGCACCCGGCGCACGCCAAAGGCGAAGCTCATCAGTGGAATGGCGGTGAAAATGCCGGCGCCGATGAGCAGGGCATCGATCGTCAATCCCTGCGTAAAGAAAGCCCCCGTTTCGCCCAGCCATAGCAGATAGCCCAGGGCGAACGGGGCCAGCAGCAGGGTTTCGACATGCAGTCCGGTGATGGCATCGACTTCGACCCGCTTCCGGATGAAGCCGTAAAAGGCAAAGCTGAAGGCCAGCGCCAGCGCGATCCACGGCAGCCGCCCCACCCAGACGGTCAGCCAGATCACCCCGGCTGCGGCGACCCCCACCGCCAACATCTGCCAACGGTTGAGTCGCTCGCCCAACAACAACACGCCCAGCCCGACGCTCACCAGCGGGTTGATGAAGTAGCCCAGGCTCGCCTCCACCACCTGGCGTTCGGCCACCGCCCACACGTAAACAAACCAGTTCACCGAAATCATCAGCGCCGAGGCCAACAACCACGCCAGGGCGCGCGGTTGGCGCAAGACCGCGACCACCCGCGTCAACTGCTGCTTGAACGCCAACAGTGCAAAGGTAAACAGGCAGGCCCAGACCATGCGGTGCACCATGATCTCGACCGGCGACACGCTGTCGAGTGCGCGCATGTACAACGGCAAGGTGCCCCAGATGAGGAAGGAGATCGCGACCGCTATCAGGCCGCGGCGCGAATCCTCGGCGCTGGGTGGGTGGACGGGGGTCATGCCATCACGCGCCAATCAGTCGGCAACCTTGATCACCAACTTGCCAAAGTTGTCGCCGCGCAGCAGCCCCATGAACGCCATGGGCGCGCGCGCGAGGCCTTCGATGACGTCTTCCTGATAGCGAACTTTGCCTTCGGCGATCCAGGCCTGCATGTCCTTGAGAAAATCCGCGCGCCGACCCAAATGGTCACCAACGATGAAACCCTGGATGCGAATCCGGTGAATCAACGTGCGCATCATCAGGTTGGGCAGGCCGCTGGCGACCGAATCACTGGTCTGGTTGTACCAGGCGACCAGCCCGCAGACCGGCATCCGCGCGCGCAGATTCAGCAGCGGCACCACCGCATCGAGCACCTTGCCGCCGACGTTCTCGAAATACACGTCGACACCGTCCGGGCAGGCACTCGCCAGATCGGCCGCCAGCCGCTCCTCGGCGTAGTGGTTGATGCACGCATCGAAGCCCAGGGTGTTGACCGCCAACTCGCATTTCTCGGTACCGCCGGCCACGCCGACCACGCGACACCCCTTGAGCTTGGCAAGCTGCCCCACGGTGGCGCCGACCGGGCCGGTGGCTGCACCGACCACCACGGTGTCGCCGGCCTTGGCCTCGCCGATGTCGAGCAGGCCGACATAGGCCGTCAGGCCCGGCATCCCCAGCACACCCAGGGCCCAGGACGGATGGGCCATGTCGGGGGGCAGCTTGACCACGCCCTCGGGGGCCACAGCCGCCACTTCCTGCCACCCGGTGAAGGCAACGACGCTGTCACCCACGTCAAAGTCGGTCGACTTGCTGGCCAGCACCCGGCAAACCGCCGCACCAGGCATGGGCTCGCCGATCTCTGCTGCCGGGGCGTACGAGTGCCCCGCGTTCATGCGGCCGCGCATGTAAGGGTCCAACGACAGCCAGCGCGTCTGCAGCAGCAGGCCGCCGGGCGGCGCGACCTGCGGGCAGGGCACTTCTTCAAGACGGAAATTGTCGGGCGACGGCGCGCCATTGGGACGCGAGGCGAGCACGACGCGGCGGTTGGTGTTGGGAATCATCCCGCCACTTTATTCCACGCTGTGTATCGGCGGCTCATTGCAGACCGGCCTTCAGCTCCAGCGCGAGGGCCGCAAGGGCTTCACCGGCTGCAGGAATCGCACCGTCCAGCGAGAACAGGCCGTGAATCTGGTCGGGCAATTCGGTAAACGTCACCGGTACACCCGCCCGCTTTAGGGCTTCGGCATAACGCACGCCGTCGTCGTGCAGCGGATCAAAGCCACACACCAAGACGCTGGCAGGCGGCAGACGTTTGAGCTTGGGCGCACGCAGGGGCGAGGCACGCCAGTCGGTGGCGTGGCTCGGGTCACTGAGATAGTGACCGAGGAAATAACGCATCAAATCGCCGGTCAGGAAGTACCCCTCGGCATTGCGCCGGGCGCTCTCGGTCTCGCCCGCCATGTCGGTCACCGGGTAGATCAACACCTGATAGGCGATTTTCGGCGCCTCGGCGTCGCGGGCCAACAGGCAAACCACGGTGGCCAGGTTGGCACCCGCCGAGTCGCCGGCCACCGCAATTCTGTTGGCATCAATCTTCAGTTCGGCGCTCTTCGCGGCGGCCCACTGGGTGGCGGCAAAGCAGTCGTCCACCGCTGCCGGAAACGGCGCCTCGGGGGCCAATCGGTAGTCGACTGACAGCACCGCACAGCCCGCCCGGTTGGCCAGTTGACGACACATGGGGTCGTAGCCCTCGAGATCCCCGATGACGAAGCCACCCCCATGAAAGTAAAGACACAGCGGCAACAGCTCTTCAGGCACCGAGCCGTGGGGTCGGTAGTAGCGTGCGGTGATCTCACCCGCCGGACCGGGCAGGCGCAGGTCGCGCGACTCCGCCACGGGCTCGGGTTTTGACTGCAGCATCTTCAAGCCCGTCGTGAACGCGATACGGGCGTCGGTGGGCGACATCTGGTCCATGGTCGGCTGGCCAGAGGCCGCCATCAGGTCCAGCACTTGCTTGGCCTGCGCATTCAAGGGAGTGCTCATTGCGTGTCGCTCCTGCAGAAGAAAAAATTGGGTTTGCTGCCCATTAGGCTGCGGTGAAGCCGCCGTCAATGACCAGTTCGCTGCCGGTCATCCACGAGGTGGCGTCCGAGGCCAGATAGATCACCGCACCGGCGATGTCGGACGGCGTGCCGTAACGCCCGAGCAGGTGTGCGGCCTTGATATCGGCTTCAGCGCTGGCGTAATCGGGCGCCAGACCGAGGTTGACGAAATCCTGAATGAAGCCGGTACCCATCTCGGTATCGACGATGGCCGGATGAATCGAGTTGACGCGAATACCGGTGCCCAGCTTGGCGAGCTCAACCGCTGCCGCCTTGGTCATGGTGCGTACGGCCCCTTTTGAGGCGTGATAGGCGATGTGCGCGGGCGTGCCGACAATGCCGGCCACCGACGACAGGTTGACGATGGATGCGCCTGCCTTCATCACCCGTGCGGCATGCTTCATGCCCAGAAACACGCCGGTCACGTTCACATCCATCAGGCTGCGAAACGCCTCCACCGTGCATTCGGTGAGCAGCGCGGCGGTTTCCACTCCCGCGTTGTTGACCAACACGTCAAGACGACCGAAGTGTTGCTGGGCAGCGGCCACGGCGGCGACCCACTGGTCTTCGACGGTGACATCGTGGGCGACGAACACCGCTTTGCCGCCCTGGTCACGAATACGTTGGGCCGTGGCCTCGCCAATGTCGGTCAGCCGGTCGGTGACCAGCACTGAGGCGCCCGCGCCCGCCAGCGCTTGGGCCACGGCCGCGCCAATGCCACGGGCGGCGCCGGTTACCAAGGCCACCCGGCCGTCCAGTCGAAAACGGCTCAAGGTGTCTCTACTCATGGGGTCTCTCCGAAAGATTGTTTTGTCCGCCTGATGCCGGGCGGTGTGTTGTTTTGATTTCAACGGTAGGTCGCCACCTGGGTCAGAGCCACCACCCCGAAGGGTAGTGAGCGCCGCCACCCTGTGTCAGACTTTGCTGGCAAGAGCACTGCCGGGTCCCCAGCGTCGCCAATTTAATGACGAGCAGACCGCGCAGGCCACGAAGGACCTTTTTAGTTCAACGAGGGAGTTTTCATGCAGATCCAAAAACGTTTGGGCATTACGCTCATCGCGCTCATGGGCGCCGCCACGATGGCAAGCGCACAAAGCGGCGGCAACGCCAGTGAGATTGAAAAATGGGGGCGCCCGGTGTATGTGGCGCCCATGGCCACTTTCACACTCGACGACCACGACCGCGCCACCCGCAACGGTTATGGCGCCAGCCTGGCAGTGGGCACTCGCCTGTTTTCCTGGCTCGCGGTTGAAGGCTATGGCGCTTACACCGGCTACACCGACGACAGCAAGCTGACCGGTGACGCCAGCACCAAGGCGCTGTCGGTGGGCGCAAATCTGTTGGCCTTCCCGTTGTCCGGCAACTTCAAGAACGCCTATGTGCTGGCCGGCGCCGGCTATCACGACGTCAAGGACCAGCCCAGCGCGACCGGTGGCGGCACTTTCGCTTTCCAGGATTACGACTCGCCGATCTATGACCTCGGCATCGGCATCCTCTACGGCCTGGAAATGTTCAACACGCCGTATGCCCTGCGCTTCGAAACCAAGTACCGCTACGACGACCACGGTGATCGCAGCCTGGGTATCGACAACCCCAGCAAGTTTGAAGAATTGGCGATCAGCGCCGGTGTGATGATTCCGCTGTTCTACACCGAACCCACGCCGCCGCCGACCCCGACGCCAAGCCCGACCGTGGTGCCGCCGGCGTCGCAAGCCGACTCGGACAACGACGGTGTCAACGACGATGTCGACCAGTGCCCCGACACCCCGCCCGACACCAAAGTCGACAGCGCCGGCTGCCCGATTCCGCAGTGCGTGCCCGTCGGCGAGAACGGCGACATCGTGCTCGACGGTTGCAAAGTGGGCGACGTGGTGGTGCTGCAGGGTGTCAAGTTTGATTTCGACAGCGCCCGACTTACCGAAAACGCCAAGTCGATTCTCGACCGCTCGGTGGAGGCGCTGAAAAAGGCGTCTGACATCAATGTCCGAATCGAAGGTCACACCGACAACTACGGTGAGAACGCTTACAACCAGGAGCTCTCGGAGCGCCGCGCCACCGCCGTGGTCAAGTACCTGACCGATGCCGGTATCGACGCTGCACGTCTCGAAAGCACGGGCTTTGGTGAAGACCGCCCGGTGGCCGACAACGACACCGACGAGGGTCGCGAAGAAAACCGCCGGGTAGAACTCCGGGTTCGGTGATCAGCATCACGCAGTAACGTGCACAAAAAAGCGCCCTCCGGGGCGCTTTTTTTGTTCGCCAGCCGGCTAATCGAACTGCAAGATGCTGCCGAAATGACCGACCGCCAGCGGGCCTTTGGCACCGGGCAACCACGCCACGCCGCTGAACCAGCCGGTCGCGATGTCGAGTCCCTCAAGCAGCGTCCATTCGGCGCTTCCTGCCTCGCGCACCATGACATTACGCATGCCCGCCATCACGGCCGCGCCGTCATCGGCGTGGTCTATCGCCAGCAGATTGGCGTCGGTCGGTGCGGGCAGCATCTTCCACGATGTGCCGCCGTCATCGGTGCGCATCAGCGTGCCCTGCTGACCGACCGCGTAGCCCCCGCCATCAGCGGCAACATCGATGGCGAACAATATCGGGTCCACCCCATCTTCGCGGCTGCCGCCGGCGCTCACCACGTCGAATGACCCACCGCCGTCGACCGAGCGCAGCACCAGCATCATTTCGCCAACCACGTGGGCGGTGCCATCGTCGTCAATCTGGACGTCGTAAAGGGTGGGCTCGAAGAACCCGAGCCGACCGACCGGATCGTTGAACATGCCCTCCCAGGTCGGCGCCGCCGAGACCCACTGCGCGCCCTTGTCGGTAGACCGCAGCAGGGTGCCGAAGCCACCGACCACCATCGCCACACCCTGCGCATTGAGATCCACCGCAAACAGCCGTTCCCGGGTGTCTGTCTCGACCTGGGTCCATTCACCGTCGCCACGCCGCACGAGGATGGTCCCCATTTGGCCGACGGCGATGGCCGTATCGCCCTTGAGCACCACGCCGATCAACGCCAGCCGCGTCGGCGAGGTCTGCGGCGTCCAACTGCGGCCGCCATCGTCGGTCGCCAGAATCTCGCCACCGGCGCCCACGGCGAGGCCGCGCTGGCCGTCGAACGAGACCGAGAACAGGGCTTGATGTTGCTGACCGCGGACCACCTCGGTCGGGGTCAGAGCCTGCAGCGACGACATGAAAAGCACACCGCCAAGTCCACAGGCCAGTGTCACGACACGTAAAACATTCATCGATTTCGAGACTCGGGTTAAAAAAAGGGGCCAGAAGATCAGGTGATCAGACCGCGTTCGCGCGCCGCGGCAATGGCCCGCAGACGATTGTCGACCGCCAGCTTGGCGTAGATGTTCTTGAGGTGAAATTTGACGGTGTTTTCCGACACCGTCATCTGCCGCGCCATCTCCTTGTTCGAAGCGCCCATGGACAGCAGCATGAGAATGGCCTGTTCACGTTCGGTCAGGCCTTCCAGCGGTGCGCGGTCACCGCCATCGGCGCCCGGGTCGCCGCCGCAGGCCGTGACCAGCCTTGCAAGGTAGCCGCCGTGGCGGACCAGGCACGGCGGCGGCGCGTGGTGAAGCCTGAGCAAAAGCGGCAGCAACCGCCGCCCGTATTCGACGAAAAGTCGGATCAGCCCACCGGGCGCGGCCAATTGCAGGGCCTGCACCAGACTGTTCTGCGCCGCCGCCTCGGAACCCGCCTGCAGATGCCAGGCAATCTCCAACAGCTTGAGGCGAATCTGTCGGTAGACGCGGCCACCGGCCTGCTCGGTGGCTTCGTGCAGGCGCCGCGACGCGCGGTCGAGCTGGCCCAACTGAATCATCAGGCGGATGTCGCCAAACCGCGCCTCGCCCAGTTCGTCGGCAAACAGCACCCACGGCTGCGGCGGCCCGGGGTCCGGCGCAATGTTGGCAATCAGTGACTGCGCGTATTCGTGATGCCCGGCCGCCAAGGCTCGGGCGGCACGCTCCCAGCCCACCAGACGCATCAGACGCGGCCACCCGCTGGCCTGGGCCACCTGCTCAAGTGCGTCGAGCTTGTCCTGCGCCGCCTGCCGCCGGCCGCGGGCGGTGTCGATGCGCGACATGGCGATGAACGCCACGGCGGCAAAGTCCAGCAAGGTCGACTCGGCAATCATGTCCTGATGCGGCATGAACAAGGCCTCGGCGGCATCGAGTTCGTTGGCCTCGTAAAGCGCCCACACGTGGCAGGCGGTCATCGCCGCCGAAGCCAGCATGCGGTCCAGTCGCGCCGGAGATTGCGCTGCCGCCGCGTCGAAGGTTGCGAGCGCGCCTTGCAGGTCGCCCTGAAGCATCAGGCTGATGCCGGTCACGCCCACCTCGTAGCCGCCGCTGAACGGCGCGACGCCGCGCTCGGTATGGCGCCGTGCGTAACCCAGCGCCACGCGCGCGTGCTCGAAGTCGCCCAGCGACAGGGCACGCACCCCTTGCAGATTGGCGGCGGCGGCACGCTCGAAGGCGTCGAATCCGGACTCGTCGACCTTCTCGATGTCGACCCGCTGGGCACGGCGAAAAGCCTCGGCGACGTTGTCGGCAGAGATCGCCGCCATCGACAAGACGATTTCAGGCTGGATACGGCCCTCCAGTTCCATGCGCAACAGTGCGGCGTGAATCGGGCTGAAGGCTGCGCGTCGCCGCAGAAAAACGTAGGCGTAGGCGACCTTGATGGTCAGCGTCGGCCGCGCCGTGATCTCGGCCAGCGGTAGCTGTTGCGCCCAGCGCTCGAGGGTGATCAGCTGGCCTTCGGCGACCAGCGTGCTGCCCCATTCGTCGAGCATGTCGGCGGCCAGCCCGACCTCATTCGCCGCCAGTGCGTGATGCACGCCCTCGGCCCACATGTGCTCGGCGGCATACCAGCGCGCGGCACGCAGGTGGACCTCACGTGCCACCTCAGGCTGGCGCGCACTGAACTGGTCCGACAGGCATTTGGCAAACAGTCCGTGGTATTTGAACCACTGCAGGTCAGCGTCCAGCGCGCGCAGAAACAGCCCGTTGCGCTCCAGTTGCTCGAGCAGGACCTGGGCGTTGGCAACACCGGTGATCTCGGTGCACAGCGGCGCGCTCAAGCGCGGCAGCAGCGCGGTGCGCAGCAGAAAGTCCTGAAGCTCGGGCGACTGCAGTGCCAACACGTTTTCGGTCAGGTAGTCGGCCAGTTCGCGCGGCTGGCCACTGACGTCACGCTCCAGCTCGCTGCGCACGTTGAGGCGGTTCAGCGACAGCCGGAACAACTGCAGCGCAGCCGGCCAGCCTTCGGTGCGGCGGTAGATGGACTCCAGTTCATCCGGCCGCATCTCCAACTCGCGGGCAGAGTCGAAAAAGGCACGGGTCTCGTCCCGCGAGAAGCGCAGCATGTCCGCCGACACCACCCACGCCCGGCCGTCAACGATCAGTCGCGACAAGCCCACTTCGGGCACCGAGCGGGTGCCGAAATAAAGCGTCACATTGTCGGGCAGGTATTCCATCAACTCGCGGAAAAACTGCAGCAGCAGTGGCGACGTGACGGTCTGCAACTCGTCCAGAAACAGGGCGACAGGCCGATCGAGACTCGCCAGTTGCGCGATCATCCCGTCGACGTGTCGCCGCACGCCGCTGGCGTCGCTTTCCGCTGCAACGGCGCCATCGAGCTGCTGGATCAGGCTGCGAAAACAGGCGAAGAAGCGCCGCGGCTCGTTGTCGGCATCGTCCAGCGTCAGCCACGCGGTCGACACGCCGCGTGCCTCGCAGGCCTGCTTGATCTGCAGCAGGGTCGTCGATTTGCCATGCCCGGCGGGGGCCTGCAGCACCACAACGCGCGCATCGCCGGCCGCGGCCAGACCGTCCAGGACGCGCGCGCGCGGCACCATGGTCGGCAGGGCGCGCGGCGCAAAATGCTTGTGGGCGTGAATCGCAAGCCCTGCGGGGGTCGGGGCGCTGGCCTTCTTGCGGGTCATTGAATCGGACGGCCTCGGTCAAGCGTGTCTTGCACCGCCCGGCCTGCCAGCGGCGGCGCGCCAACCGGACGGTTCGACTGCAGGCAATGGGCTGACGCCACGGCGGTTCCTCACGCACAAAACGGATTTCAATTCATCATGGCGCGCTGGCGCCGCTTTTCGGCCATTTTGGCGCCAATTCACCCGTTCCTGCACATTGCCCACCGCTATCGACCGGAGACGCCGCATGATTCACCGCCGTACCGACTACCTTCCTCCCGCCTTCATCGTCGAGCAGGTCATGCTCGACGTGCACGTCGCGGCGCAGACGCGGGTCACGGCGCGCTTGTCGATGCGGCGCGCGCCCGACGTCGCTGCCAGCCCCGGGTTGCGCCTCGATGCGCGCGCCCTGACGGTGCAATCGGTGGCGCTCGATGATCAGGTTCTGGACCCTCGGGAATGGTCGTTGTCCGAGACCGAGCTGTGCATCTCCAGGGTGCCCGACACCTTCACCCTGACCACCGTGACACTGCTCGCACCCGAGGCCAACACCGCGCTGGAGGGTTTCTATCAATCCGGCCCCATGTTCTGCACCCAGTGCGAAGCGCACGGCTTTTCGCGCATCACGCCGTATCTCGACCGGCCCGACGTGCTGTCCAAGTTCACCGTGAGACTGCAGGCCGATGCCAGGCGCTTTCCGGTGCTGCTGGCCAACGGCAACTGCATCGACAAAGGTCCGCTTGGAGACGGCCAGCACTTTGCGGTGTGGGAAGACCCGTTCGCCAAGCCCTGCTACCTGTTCGCCATGGTCGCCGGCGATCTCGCCCGGGTGGCTGACAGCTACCGTGCCGCCGATGGCCGTGACATCGCGCTGGAGTTTTACGTCGACCACGGCAACGAAGACCGCGTTGATCACGCCATGGCCTCGCTCAAGGACGCCATGCGCTGGGACGAAGAGCGCTTTGGTCTGGTTTACGACCTTGACGTCTACATGGTCGTCGCCGCACGGGCCTTCAACATGGGCGCGATGGAAAACAAGGGCCTGAACATTTTCAACGCCGCCTACGTGCTGGCGACGCCCGAAACCGCCACCGACGAGAGCTATCACGCGATCAGCGCGGTCATCGCCCACGAGTATTTTCACAACTACACCGGCAACCGCGTGACCTGCCGCGACTGGTTTCAGTTGTCGCTGAAAGAAGGCCTCACGGTGTTCCGCGACCAGCGTTTCAGCGAAGACCATCTGGGCGGCGCGGTGCAGCGCATCGAGCAGGTGCGCATGCTGCGCGCTGCGCAGTTTCCGGAAGACGCCGGCCCCACCGCGCACCCGGTGCGGCCCGACGCGTATCAGGAGGTCAACAACTTCTACACCGCGACGATCTACGAAAAAGGCGCCGAGATCGTCCGCATGCTGCACACCGTGATCGGGCCGGATGCCTTCGCCAAGGGCCTGCGCCGCTATCTCGCCGAGCAGGACGGCAAGGCCGCGACGATTGAAGACTTTGTTGACGCGCTGAGTGCCGCCGCAAGCACCGACCTGACGCCCTTCCTCGCCTGGTATGCGCAGGCCGGCACACCGCAACTGCGCCTCACCCGCGCCTGGGATGCCACCACCCGCAAACTGCTGCTGCGCTTCACCCAGCACACGCCGCCCACGCCCGGCCAGCCCGACAAGCAAGCGCTGCCGATCCCGATTCGACTGCGGCTGCGGACCCAGCGCGGCCAGGTCGTGCCGCTGCCGCCGCACGCCGACGCGCTGGGAGACGAGCTGATCCTGATGCGCGGCGAGGCGCTGACGCTGGAACTGGACGCCGACGATCCGCTGCTGCCCAGCGTGCTGCTGGGCTTCTCGGCGCCGGTCAAGCTGCTGGCCGATTATTCGCTGGCCGAGTTGCAGGGCATCGCCGCCTTCGAGAGCGATCCGTTCGTGCGCTGGGACACGCTGCAAACCCTGCACGCCCGCGCCCACGCCGGGCTGATGGACGGCGACCGCAGTGCCCTCCACGCGCTGCTCGCCGCGCTGCAACGGGTCGCCGCCGAACCGGTGGACATGCCCATGCTCACCGCGCACCTGCTCAGCTTGCCGGGCATCGCCTGGCTGTGGGACCAGTACCGAGAAGTGCACCCCCAACGCTTTCTCGACGCCTACGCGCAACTGGGCAGGGCGATTGCCGAGGCCCTGTGCGGGCCGCTGTCGGTGTGGGCGCCCAACGCGCCGATCACCGCCGACCACGCCGGGGAGCGCGCGCTCAGCAACGTGGCGCTGGGCTATCTGGCGCGGCTCGGCAGCGACAGCGTGCAGCGCATGGCCGACGAGCGCGTGGTGGGGCCCAACATGAGCCTGTCGATTGGCGCCTTGCGCGCACTGACCCACCACAGCGACGCCGCGGTACCGGCTGCGGCCATGCAGCGTTTCGCCGCGCGTTGGCACGAGGACGCGTTGGTCATGGACCGCTGGTTTGCGCTGGCGGCCGGGGGTCCGCAGGTCGATGCTGCGGCACTGGCGGCGCTGATCGATCATCCGCAGTTCGACTGGCGCAACCCCAACCGGGTGCGCGCCGTGCTCGGCAGCTTTGCCAGCGGCGCCCTGCAGGGCTTTCATACCGAGGCCGGTTACCGCGCCTACGCCGACGGCATCGCCAAACTCGACACGCTCAACCCGCAAACCGCCGCGCGGCTGCTCAAGCCGCTGCTGGGTTTCAAGCGGCTGGCCGAACCGTGGGCCGCAACACAACGCCAGGTCGTCACCGAGCTGCGCGCCAGGGTGCAGTCCACCGACGCACGCGAGTTGCTGGATGCGGCCCTGACATGACCGGCGACCAACGGTCGCCGACCGATGCCCCTCTCCCGCATCGCGGGAGAGGGGAGGACCCTCGGCGGATGCCGAGGGTGGGGAGAGGGCGCGCCGCAGGCGCGGGGGACTCTCAGTGATCATCCACCGTCACTTAGGCCGAGATTCGCGGGTGAACCCACCACGGCGCCCTTCGGTCGCCGCCCTCTCCCGACCCTTCGGGCCACCCTCTCCCGCATGCGGGAGAGGGGAGCAGGACTGCATCACTCATGACACCTGATCTGCTGCGCGCCGCCGACACCCACCTGCGCGCCATCGACCCGGTGATGGCGGGCCTGATTGACCGCTATGGCCCTTGCGGCCTGACGGTCAAAACCGGCTCGCCGTTCGAGGTGCTGGCAGCGGCCATCATCAGCCAGCAGTTGTCGAACAAGGCCGCAGGCACCATCCAGGCGCGCGTCGTGGCCTTGGTCGGCAGCCTCACCGCCGAGGCGCTGGCGGTGGCCGACAAAGACGCGCTGCGCGCCTGCGGCCTGTCCAACGCCAAGGCGCGCTGGTTGACGGCGCTGGGGCAGGCGGTGGTGAGCGGTACGCTGGACTTCAACGCCATCGCTGCCATGGACAACTTTGAGGCCATTCGCACGCTGGACGCCCTGCCCGGCATAGGGCCGTGGACCGCCGAGATGTGGCTGATCTTTGCCCAGGGCCGCGAAGACCTGTTCTCGATGGGCGATGTCGGCCTGCGCAATGCGATCAACGCGCTGTATGCCGGCGGCGAAAAGCTCGATGAGCCCGCCACCCGCGCCATCACCGACCGCTGGGCGCCGTACCGCTCCTGCGCAAGCTGGTATCTGTGGCGGATGACGGATGCCGCCGACAGCTACTGGGGCTGAACGTCATCCGGCCGCTGCCACTCAGGCGGCGCCCACAGGTGCTTCACGCGTAACCACAGCGGCCCGGGGCGGCGCACGTCGGCGAACATGTCGCGCCACTCGTGAAACATCATTACGAAGGGATTGCGGGTGTGAATCTGCCGGACGATGCCGTAGTCGCAGCGCTCGGTCTCGGGCACGAAGGTGCCGAACAATTTGTCCCAGATGATCAGCACGCCGGCGTAGTTGCGGTCGATGTACTGCGGGTTGCGGGCGTGGTGCACGCGGTGATGCGAGGGCGTGTTGAACACCGCCTCGAACCACGCCGGCATTTTTTTGACGCTCTCGGTGTGCACGAAAAATTGATAGGCGAGGCTGATCGCCACCGCGAGGATCACCAACTCGGGCTTGAAGCCGATCCACGCCAGCGGCAGCCAGAACAGCCACATGCCGGAAATGGGATAGGTGAGGCTCTGGCGCAACGCGGTCGCCAGATTCATGGTTTCGGACGAGTGGTGGGTGACATGGCTGGCCCACATCCAGCGGATGCGGTGACTGGCGCGGTGAAACCAGTAGTAGAAAAAGTCCTGCAGCACCAGCAGCAGAATCAGGCTCCACCCCGTGGCCGGAATCTCGAACAGCCGCACCTCGAAAAGCGCGTAAAACAGCCCAATCACCAATAGCCAGGCGATGCCGTCGGCCACCGAATGGCTGACCGCCAGCAGGGTGTTGGTGCCCACCTGCTCGACGCTATAGGTCTGGGCGCGGCGGCGTTGCAGGTGCCTGGCCTCGACGGCCATGAACACGACGAACACCGGCCCCATGAGCAGCAGAAAGACTTTTTCGACGCCCAGCGTCTCAATGGCTTGCCACGCTTGGAGGATGACCTCGGGCATTTTGCTGACTCCTCAGCTTGCTTTTTGATGGCGCCAGTGTGGCGCGCAGCCGGCTTGCAGACTTGCCGCCATGCGCGCATATTTTTGACAGATCACGCCACCCGAAAGGTCGATGTCCGGATTCGTTGCCAGTGCCTATGTGCGCGTGCTGATCAGCGTTCTCGATCGCGAGGGGCTGCGCACGCAAGACCTTGGGATCACCCTGCCTGACGCGGCCGACCCGCTGTCGAGAATACCGGTGCAGTTGTGGGGCGACTGGCTGGCGCGCGTGGCCGATCACCTTCAGCGCCCCACGGTCGGGCTGGACATTGGCCAATGCATCGCCCCGCACCACTTTGGCGTGCTCGGCTACGTGACCCTGCACTGCGCGACCCTGGGCGAGGCCTTGCAGCGGCTGCAGCAATACGAACGACTGGTCTACGCGGTCAGCCCCGTGCAGGTGAGTTTCGAGCGCGACGCGGTGACCCTGCGCTGGGGCCAGGAGGCCGGGCGCCCCGGCGCACTGGTCGATGAAACCGCGCTGGCGGCGCTGATCACCTACGCCCGCAACCTCACGGACTCGGCGCTCAATCCGCTGGCGGTGGACTTCGTGAACCCGGCGCCGGCCGACCCATCACCCTACCCACGCTTCTTCGGCTGCCCGGTGCGCTTTGCGCAGGCCCACACGGTCGTGCGGTTTTCGTTGACACAGATCAGCCTGCCGCTGCGCCAACCCGATCCGCACCTGCGTGCCCTGCTCGACGACGAAGCCACCCGCCTGTTGCAACAGTTACCGGCCACGTCAGCCGTGGCCAACGAGGTGCAGACGGTGTGCGCAAAGTTGTTGCCTGACACTTCGCCCCGCCTCGACACCGTGGCGCGAAGCCTGCACCGCAGCCCCCGCACCTTGCAGCGGCAACTGCAGCAAGACGGCCTCCAATTCCAGACCGTGGTCGACGACACCCGCCGGCAACTCGCCAACGGTTATCTGCAGGACCCCCACCTGACGCTCACCGACATCGCCGGCCTGCTGGGCTATGCCGAGCAGTCCGCCTTCACCCGTGCCTATCGACGCTGGACCGGCTCGCCGCCGAATCGCGCACGGCGCAGACACCCGGGCATTGACATCAGTTAGCCGCGGCAACCGTCCGACGCTCAGGAGGCAGCGCCGCGCGGTTGCCGGTCAACACTTCGCCGTCAATCACCGCCCGCCCACGACCGAAGGCTTTGGCCTCGTAGCAGGCCTGATCGGCGCGGCTCAGCAATTGGCTGGTGTCCAGCGTGCCGTCGATGGCGGCCACACCCATCGAGACCCCGAGCTGATAATCACAGCCCGCCACACTGACCCGAAGCGTCGCCACCGCCCGGATCAAGCCCTCGGCAATTCGGGCCACCTGTTGCAGTGGGCAATCGCGCAAGATCAGCCCGTACTCATCACCGCCCAGTCGGGCGAACAGGTCGGCCTGTCGCAGCCGGGCACGCATGCGTCCGGACACGTCACGCAGCACCTGATCACCGACCAGATGTCCACATTGGTCATTGATGCGCTTGAAATAGTCGAGGTCGAGCAGTAACAGGTAGTGCTCGCCCTGCCGCGTCAGCGCAACGCGCCGCACGGCATCCAACTCGGTGACGAAGCTGCGGCGGTTAGGCAGCCCGGTGAGCGCGTCGTGATTGGCCTGGTGTGCCAACTGCAGCACCAGTTTGCGCGTCGCCGACACGTCGCTGAAGACAAACACCGCGCCAATCAGTTGGCCGTGCAGGTCGCGCACCGGCGAACAGGCTTCTTCAATGGGCACCTGGCTCTGGTCGCGCAGGCACAGGGTGGTCAAGCTCGAAAATTCAGTCGGCATCCCGTCGCGCAACACACGTTGTACCGGCGAGTCGATGGCGCCGCCGTCACGTTCGGAAACCAGTTGGAACACCCGGTCGAAGGGCCGCCCCAACACCTCGAGCTCGACGGCCTTGAGCAGACGCAGCGCGGTGTCATTGACGAACGTGATCTGGCCCAGCAGGTCGGTACGGACCACGCCGTCGCTGATCGACGCCAAAGTGACCTGCGCCAATTCCTTCTCTTCCTCGAGCGCCGACTCGGCATGGCGCTGATCGGTGAGGTCCTGAATCTGTGACAGAAAGCATTGCGGTCGCCCCTGATCATCCCGCACAAGGGAAACATCAAGCTGGCACTGGATCACCCGGGCGTCGGCGCAAAGGTAGCGCTTCTCCATTCGGTAATGCGGCGCCTCGCCGGCCAACAGCCGCTCGACGTGCGCGATGTCCGTGTCCAAATCATCAGGATGGGTGATGTCCTGAAACGTCATGCCCTTCAGGACTTCGTTGTCATAGCCCAGCATCTCACTGAGCGCGTCATTGACCTCAATCCAACGGCCGTCGAGACCGACGATGGCGGTGCCGATGGGCGCGTCGTCAAACGCTGTCCGGAACAGCCGCTCCTTGACGCCCATTGCCCGCTCGGCGAAGACGCGCCCGGTCACGTCATGGCCTTCGGCGACCAGATACGCAATTTCGTTACGCTCGTCGCGCACCGGCTTGACCGAGAAATCGATGATGTGGGTCATTGACTCGGCGCCGCGGATGTCCATTTGCTGGCGCACGAACTCGCCCTGCGCGGCGCGGTGGATGGCCCGCTTGACGCTCGTCCTTGTCGCGTCGTCGAGATCAAACCAGTGGCACTCCCAGAACGCCTTGCCGATCACCTGTGCGGCGTTCAGCGCTGCAAACCCCAGCGCGGTGTCGTTCACCTCAAGCAGGATGCCGTCAGGCGACAGCAGCCCGATGTACTGGTAGGTGGAGTTGAAGATCGCCTGGTAGCGGGCATTGACCTGGTTGGCCACGTCTTCCAGAAACTTGCGCCGGCTGATGTCGGTGTGGGTGCCGACCACGCGCAGCGGCTTGCCGTCTGCGGTGCGCGACATCACCTTGCCGCGGTCAAGAATCCATTTGTAACTGCCGTCCTTGCAACGCACCCGATGCTCGTTGATATAGCGGTCAGAGCGGCCCTCCAGGTGCGCGTTGAGATCGGCCCAGCAGGCGTCACGGTCATCCGGGTGCAGGCGGCTGTCCCACTCGTCGAGCGTATTGCCGACTTCATCCTCCGTGTAGCCCAGCATCTGTTTCCATTGCGGCGAGAAGTAAACGGTCTCGGCCTGCATGTCGCAATCCCAAACGCCCAGACCAGAACCTTCGGTCGCCAAGCGCCAGCGTTCTTCAAGCTCTGCCAGCCGCTCTCGCAGCATCTGTGCATGGGCCTCGGCGCGGCGACTGCGGTCAATGTTCTGAATGGTGCCGGCGACCCGAATGATGCGGTTGTTGTCGCGCTCGGCCGCGCCCGTGACGCGCACGAACAGTGGACGCCCACTCGTCGTCACCAACTCAGCCTCCATATCGAAGGCCGTGCCGTGGTCGCGCGCGGCGACCAAGGCCTGCATCACCAGTGGCCGACTCGCGTCGGTATAGACCTTGACCGCGCCATCCAGCGCGGGCGGCGCCCCTTCGGCGGGCCACTCCAGCAGGCGGCGGGTCCCGGGCGACCACCACACCGATGGCGTTTCGCCCAGGTGCATCACCCAGGTGCCGGACAGGGTCGCGTGCTCGAGACTGGCGAGTGCAGGCGTTAGGCTCAGGATGTCCATCGGCAACACTCGGGCATGCGGGACAAAAGCATGACCAGTCGCGTACGCCGCGCAATGAGGTGAACTGCAGACGGTGCCAACGGCCCGCCAATCGGCATCGCGAAGGCCACTCACTAAATATAGACACAATGTCTTCTTTTAGGCAAACTACTCAAAACGTGCACATGAGGAGTGCCATGAACCGCATCGACAAGCGGTATTTCAGCGACGCGCAGATTGCCGCCATCCGCTGTAAGTGGACGGTGGAACGTACCATTGATGAGTGCCTGACCCGCAAGCTGGAGCGCCGGCGCGGTGACGATTACGCGCTGCCCGCCCTGCCTGATCTCACTGCGCGCCTCAGCGCCTGGATGCAGGCCGAGATCAGCCCCGGTGCCTACGCCGAAAATCTGAAACGCATTCCCGGCGGCGGCTCAAAGGAGATGTTTTTCTTTGACCTGGTGGACGGCAACCAACGCCAACGCCGGGTGCTACGCATGAACCCCGGCGAGTCCATCGTCGAGACCCACCGGCTGCGCGAGTTTCAGGTGATGAAGGCAATGCACGGCGTCGTGCCAGTGCCGGAGATGATCTGCGTCGATGCCGACGGCGGCCGCCTCGGGCAGTCGGCGCTGGTCTGCGGTTTCGTCAGCGGCGTGGCCAAGTCGAAGCGGCCGGTGAAGGGCGGCAGCGTCAGCGGTATTGGCGTGGGCTTTCCCGCCGAACTGCGGGCGCCGTTGTTCGAGCAGTTTGTTGATCACCTTGCCGCCATTCATCGGTTCGAATGGCGTGGCGCGGCGCTCGAAGCCTTCGATGCCCCCACGCCCGGCACCACCGAAGCGGTGCTGTGGAACCTCAACAGTTGGCGCCGCATCTGGGAAGAAGACAGCCTGGAAGACCATCCGGTCATTACCCTGGCGGCGCAATGGTTGGCGGCGAACGCCCCGGTCTGTGACGACGTGCGACTGGTGCACAACGACTATCGCAACGGCAACTTCCTGTTCGATGACGACAGCGCGCAAATCACCGCGATTCTCGACTGGGAAATGGCGCATCTGGCCGACGTGCACGAAGACCTGGCCTGGGTGCTGTTTCCCGGCTTTGCCTCAGCCGACGACAACGGCGCGCCGCTGGTCTGTGGTCTGGCACCGCGCCAGGACTTTCTGGCGCGCTACCAAGCGGCGTCGGGCATCACGCCCGACCCGGCACGCTTGGCCTACTACGAGATCTTCAACACCTTCAAGCTGGCCGTGCTGGGCACCGCCAGCAACGCCCGCGCGGCCGCCGACCGGCAGAGTCATCTCGACGTGATGATGAATTTCAGCACCGGCCTCGGCTACGTCACCCTTTCACTGCTTGCCGCCCAGTTGCGCGGCCAAGGAGCGCTCTGATGCAACCGCTCGTCAAACAACATCTCGACAGCCTGCGCAAAGTGCTGGCCGAGGTCGTCACGCCCGCGCTGGGCGACAACCCCTTCGCTGCCGAACAGGCCGGGCTCATTGCCGCCTCGCTGGCCCTGCTGGCCGAAGTGCAGCCCTATGAGGACGATTACCTGCGGCAGGAATACGCGGACCTGGCCGCTACCCGCATGCCGCTGGGGCTAAACCCTGTACCCACATGCCCGACACACCGGGACGCGCTCGCCGAAGCGGTTTGGCAGCTCAAGGCCGAGCAACACGCGCGGCTGGACACCCTCGCTGCCGAGCACGGCGGCGCGCTGCCCGACGCCCTGCGCGAAACGCTGGCGCCACAACTTGATCGTCAGCTTGCGCGCGAAGCGTCATGGTCCCGCCTCACCGGCTTCAACCCTGCCGGCGCGACGCTGCCACCCATCGCCGACGTGCTGGCCGCGCAGCGGAGCGGCTCATGAGCACCCAGAGCAACCTGCTCAGCCCCGCCGACGAATACCCCATTCACCAGACGCCCGAACCCATCGCCGTCTGCGGCAGCGACCCCAACTTTTACGACCGTTTCTGGTTCAACGCGTACTCGGCCGATGGGCAATCACTGGTCGCGGTGGCCATGGGCCTATACCCCAATCTCAACGTGCTCGATGCGGCGGTGTCGGTGATCCACGACGGCGTGCAGCGCAGCGTGTTCGCCTCGCGGCTGCTGAACCTGGACCGCATGGCCACCGAGGTTGCGCCCATCAAAGTGGAGATTCTGGAGCCACTGAACAAGCTCAAGGTCACGCTCGCGAAGAGTGAACATGGCCTGTCGGCCGAGCTGGTGTTCGCCGGTCGCGCGCCGCCAATTCAGGAGCCGCGCTTCACCTGGCGCATGGGCACGCGCACCATCATGGACCTGACACGGATGAGCCAGAGCCTGACCTGCGAGGGCTGGATTGAGGTCGCGGTGAACGGCTGACCGTGTCCGGTTGGCGCGGCACGCGGGATCGCTCGTGGGGCGTTCGCTCGGTGGGCGGCGCCAATCGCAATCCGTTCCCGCCCGAAATGAAGCCCCAGTTTTTCTGGCTGTGGAGCCCGTTCAATGGCGATGATCATCTGTTCTATTTCCACACCAACGACAACGCCGACGGCCAGCCGTGGAACCGCTCGGCGGTGCTGACGGCACTGGACGGCAGCGACCCGCAGCCGGTCACTGACCTGACCATGGACCTGCGCTTCAAGTCCGGCACGCGGCACCTGTCATCGGCGCGCTTCGCCGGAAAAGTCGCGGACGGTCGCGAGGTTAGATTGACCCTCGAACCCGAGTGGAACTTCTACATGCGCGGCGTCGGCTACGGCCACACCAGCTGGGGCCACAGCGCCTATCAGGGCCCGCACGCGACGCATTACGAGGAATATCGTGTCGCCGACGTTGATGAGGCTCAGGCCGACACCAACCACATTCAAGCCGCCTGCAAGGCGGTGCTGACCACGCCCGATGGCGTGGCGCATCAGGGCCGGGCAATGCTCGAACAACTGATCATCGGCGAGAGTCAGCCTTACGGCCTCAAGGACCTTTTCGACCTGGCGCCATGAGTCGGCACGGCATCCACAAATATCGCCCGCGCGCAGATGTGGGCGAGCTGCTCCACCGTTCGCGTCCGCTCGGCGTCATTCATCTGTGCCACGAAGCGCGAGCAGTAAAGCTCAATCAGCCAGGTGAGCAGATCGGCCATTGCATCATCCGCGAGTGCAGCCGCCGTGCCTTGTGCCTGCGCACGCCGCACACCGCGGCGGCTGGCCTCGCACAGACGCGACATCATGTCGTGGTGCAACGCGGCCACTTCGGTATCAAACGGCGCCGTCGCCGCCACCGCCGCGAAGATGGCCTGATGCCGTCCGAAGGCCGCGACGATGCCCGTCAGCGCCGTTCTCACCTGCCCTGGTGAGACCGGGCCGTCGCCTTCGAACCATTCACCGCCACTGGCAACCACATCGTCCGAAATGCGCGACAGCCAGCGCGCCACCAGCGCCGGCTTGTCCTTGAAGTGGGTGTAGAAGGTGGCACGTGCAATCCCCGCTTCGGCCACCAAGGCCTCGACGGACACCGCCGCGAACGGCGTGCCCTGCGCCAGTAGCCGCTCCATCGCCGCCAGCAGGCGCGCCTCAATACGCGGACCCGACACGGCACGCGGTGGGCGGCCGGGTCGGCGGCGAGGTTCTGGAATCGCGGCGCTCATACGCACAGTGTAAGTCCCGGAAAACCCGGCCACGCCCGAATTGCGTAACGTACTCACATCCGACCTTCGAGCCATTGCATGAACGTTCTCGTCACCGGCGGTACCGGCTTTATCGGCACGGCCCTGCTGCCTGCGCTGCAGGCGGCCGGACACACCGTGACCGTGCTGACACGCAATACGCGCCAGGTCAGACTGCCGAGCGGCGTTAAGCCCATCGAGCGGCTCGACACGTTGGCCACAGCGCCGGATGCGCTGATCAATCTGGCGGGCGAAAACCTTGGCGGTCGCCGCTGGTCGGTGCGCAGCAAACAGCTTTTCGTCGACAGCCGCATTGGCACCACGACCCGACTTCTCGATGCCATCAAACGCTGGCCGACACCGCCCAAGGTGCTGGTCAGCGGCTCGGCCATCGGCAGGTACGGCCCACGCGGCGATGAGGTGTTGACCGAAACCAGCGCCCCGGGCGACGGCTTTGCCGCCGAGCTGTGCGCCAAGTGGGAAGCCGTGGCCAACGCGGCCGAAACCCTGGGCGTGCGCGTCGCCTGCGTGCGCATCGGCATTGTGCTGGGGTTGCCGGGCGGCGCGCTGGGGCAAATGCTGCCGCCTTTCAAGCTTGGCCTCGGCGGTCCGCTGGGCAGCGGCCAGCAGTGGATGAGCTGGGTGCACCGCGACGATCTCGTCGCCTTGATGCTGCGGCTGGTCGAGGACGACAACCTGCGCGGCGCCTTCAACGGGACTGCGCCCGAGCCCGCCCGCAACACCGACTTCACCCGCGCGCTGGGACGCGCCTTGAAGCGTCCTGCCATCCTGCCGATGCCAGGTTTTGTACTGCGCACGCTGGTTGGCGAGATGGCCGATGAACTGCTGCTGCAAGGCCAGCAGGTCCGGCCCGAGCGGGCGCTGGCGGCAGGCTTCACGTTTCGCTATCCGACCCTGGATACAGCCCTCGCAGAAGTGCTGAAGTGACCGGACCCAACGCCCTGCCATGAGCCTCAAGAGGACCCTCAACGCCTGGAAATGGGCATGGCGAATGCGCCGGCTCGAAGCACGCTGCGCGCCCATCGTGCGCGGTCTTGAGGCGGCACTGGCCAAGGCGCCAAAGCACATGCCGGTGCTGATCATTTCGTACAACAATGCGCGCTACGTCGAGAACACCGTCGCGCAGTTGTCACGGTTCGGTGTCAACCCCATCGTCATCGACAACCGCTCCACCGATGCGGCATCGCGGGCGACCTTGCAGGCACTGCGCGATGCCGACGACGCCACGGTCATTTTTTCGACGCACAACTTCGGCCACATGGTGGGCTTTCTGGAACCGGTGTATCGCCGTTTGCCCGAGGTGTTCGCCTACACCGATCCCGACCTGCAATTCTGCGACGCACTGCCCGATAATTTTCTCGACGTGCTGACCGAGCTGACCCACCAATACCGGGTGTACAAGGTGGGTTTCGCGCTCGACATCAGCGATGAGGCCGCGCTGTCAGACACCCGCTTCACCCTGTCGCAATACCGCCCGCTGACCATCGAGAAGCCCTACACCATCCGCAGCTGGGAATCGCAGTACTGGCGGATGAAACTCGACCATCCGGGCTTGGCCCTGTACGTGGCGAAGATCGACACCACCTTCGCGGTGTACAACAAGGCGCACTACCACGGCGATTTCTTCGAGGCGCTGCGCATCGCAGGCGATTACCGCGCGCTGCACTTACCGTGGTTTCCGGCCAAGGATCTGATGTCGCCCAAGCAGAAGGCGGAGTATCTGAAGCACAACAAGTCGACCAACTGGGTTCAGCGCTGACGGGCTGAACCCGACCATGATTCCCGCAACGCCCCGGCCTGCGCGCGAATCGCATCACGCTCGGCATCGTCCAGCCGGGCCAGATTGCGAATCTGCATCTTCAGCCGCGGGTGGTCGGCGAAACGTTCTTGGTGACGGCCCAGGAAGTCCCAGTAAAGCGTGGTGAACGGGCAGGCGTCGGGGCCGGTCTTCTGCGCAGGGTCAAACCGGCACCCGGTGCAGTAATTGCTCATGCGCTGGATGTACTTGCCCGATGCCGCATACGGCTTGCTGGCCATCACGCCGCCGTCGGCAAACTGGCTCATGCCCAGGGTGTTGGGCGCCTCCACCCATTCCACCGCATCGACGTACACCGCCAGATACCACTGGTGCACTTCGCGCGGGCGCACACCGAACAGCAGAGCGAACAGGCCGGTGACCATCAGCCGCTGAATGTGATGGGCGTAGCCGTGCTTGAGCGTGTCGCCGATGGTTTCCGAGAGACAGCGCATCTCGGTGTCACTGGTCCAGTAAAACGCCGGCAAGGGCTGTTCGGCACCCAGCGCGTTGTCGTCCAGATACCCCGGCATGCGGTGGAAATACAGGCCGCGCACGTACTCGCGCCAACCGAGAATCTGCCGCACGAAGCCTTCGACCGCCGCCAGTGGCGCGGTGCCGTCGCGATGCGCGCCGATGGCCGCCTCGCAGACTTCGCGCGGGTTGAGCAGCTTCAGGTTCAGCGCCGCCGACAGCCGCGCGTGAAACAGCCATGGCTCGCCAATCCACATCGCATCCTGATGCGTGCCGAACTTGGGCAGCCGCACGGTGATGAAGTCATCGAGGGCTTCAAGGGCTTCGTCGCGGGTCACTGGCCAGTCGAAGGCGTCCAGTGCCCCGGGGTGATCGGCGTAACGCGTGTTGACCGTTTCGATCACAGCGGTGGTGATCGCATCCGGCGGGAAGCGCAGCGGCGCCGGCACCACGCCGGGACCGTCCTTGCCAAAGGCTTCGCGGTTGTCGTGGTCGAAATTCCACTGCCCGCCGACCGGCTCGCGGCCGTGCATCAACCAGCCGGTGCGCTGGCGCATGAGCCGATAGAAGTGCTCCATGCGCGGCTGCTTGCGGCCGTCCATCCACGCGGCAAAGTCGGAGAGCGGGTTGATGAAGTGCGTATCGGCCCGCTGCTCGAACGCCACGCGCGCCGCTGCGCAGGTGTCCGCCAGTTCGCCCCACAACCGCCATTCGCCGGGCTCGACCACGATGACCCGCTCCGGCCTCAGCGTTGCCAGGTCGGCGGCGAGCGCGGCCGCCAGCGTGGTCTCAGCATGATCGCCAGTGGTGCGGTAGTGCACGGTCCAGCCGCGATCACGCAGGGCGTCGGCGAAGTGGCGCATGGCCGCCAGAAAGATCGTGATGCGCGCCTTGTGACTCCACACGTACGTGGCCTCGGCAGGCACCTCGGCCATCCAGATGGCGTCTTCGGCAGGGTCGAAGCCGTCGAAGGCGGCGCTGTCGTCGTCGAGTTGATCGCCCAGCACGATGACCAGATTACGCACGCGGCACCTTTCCATTGCGGCAGGCGTCCGAGCAGAACTTCACGTCATGCCAGACTTTTTCCCACTTCTTGCGCCACGTGAAGGGTCGGCCGCAACGGGCGCAGACCTTCTCGGGCAAATTCGGTTTGTGGTGCGCCATGCGCTCATCATGCCGCGCCGCGCGTGCCAAGACTGGGGCAGACACAATGGCCGCTCACCCGAAGACGCGATGACCATGGACGCTGCCACCGAATTTGCCCGCCTGACCCTCGACGGTGCGGTCGCAACCCTGACCTTGAATCGCCCCGAACGGCGCAACGCCATCGCCACCGTCGAGGACTGCGACGCCGTGGCCGCCGCGCTGATCCGCGCGCAACGCACCGGGGGCGTGGCCTGCCTGATCCTCACCGGCGCGGGCAGTGCCTTCTGCGCAGGCGGCGACCTGAAGGCGCTGCAATCCGGCCAGGGCATCGGCCCCAGATCGCGCCCCGACGAGACCCGCCAAAACTACGAACGCGGCGTGCAGCAGATGATTCGCGCGCTGTGGGATTGCGAGCTACCGATGATCGCCGCACTCAACGGTCCGGCGATGGGCTTGGGGCTGGACATGGCTTGCCTGTGCGACTTGCGCATCACGGTTGAGGGCGCGCGTTTCGCTAGCAGCTTTGTGAAGCTCGGCATCATTCCCGGTGACGGCGGCGCGTGGATTTTGCCGCGCGCGGTGGGGCAGGCCCGGGCGGCCGAGATGATCCTCACTGGCGACGCCATCACCGCCGACGAGGCGCTGGTCTGCGGGCTGGTAAGCCGCGTGGTGCCGCCGTCAGACCTGATGGCGACCGCGCAACAACTGGCCGTGCGAATCACCGCCAATCCCGCCCCCGCCACGCGACTGGCCAAGCGCTTGCTGCGTGAGGGCCAGCATCAGCGCCTGCACGACGTGCTGGCGTTGTCGGCCAGCTACCAGGCCATTGCGCATGAAACGCCAGAGCATCAAGCGGCGATGGACGCCGCGCTCAAGCCTCGAAACTGATCAGCAGGTCGTGGGCCTCCACCGTGAGGCCAGGCTTGGCGATGACCTCACTGACGACGCCATCGCGCTCGGCACGCAGTTGGGTTTCCATTTTCATCGCTTCGAGTGACAACAGCGGATCACCCTTCTTCACCTTCTGCCCCGGCTTCACTGCAACGGTGGCGATCATGCCCGGCATCGGCGCGCCCACCTGCAGCGGGTTGCCGTCCTCGGCCTTGCGCGCCGCCTCTGCGGTCTTCGCGCCGGCGCGCGGCACGCGCACGGTGCGTGGCTGGCCGTTGAGCTCGAAGAACAGTTTGACCTCACCTGCCTCGTTGGCGTCAGCCTGACCCGACAACTTGATGATCAGCGTCTTGCCCGGCTCGATCTCGACAGCGGTTTCTTCGCCTTCACTCAGCCCGCTGAAAAATACCGGCGTGGGGATGGCCGAAACGTCACCAAACTCGGCGGTGTGGCGCTGAAAATCGGCGTGCACCTTGGGGTACAGCAGATGGCTCGACAGGTCGAAGTCGGTGGCGGGTTCCTCGGCGCCTTCTGACAGCGCGGCGCGCGCGGCGTCAAGGTCCACCGGCGGCAGTAACGCCCCGGCACGACCCTTCAGCGGCTCGGCACCGGCCAGCACCTTGGCCTGCAACGCGGCCGGGAAGCCGTCTGCCGGGAAGCCCAGCTCACCCTTCATCAGCGACACCACCGAGTCCGGAAAGGCGATTTCACGATCCGGGTCGAGCACCGCTTCGGCGGTGAGGTCGTTGGCGACCATGAACAGCGCCATGTCGCCGACCACCTTGGAGGTGGGCGTGACCTTGACGATGTCACCGAACAATTGATTCACCGTGGCGTAGGCGCGGCTGACTTCCGGCCAGCGCGCCTGCAACCCCAGGCCCCGCGCCTGTTCGCGCAGGTTGGTGTACTGGCCGCCGGGCATTTCGTGGCGGTACACGTCGGCGGTGCCAGAGCGGATGTCGGACTCGAACGGCGCGTAGTAACGACGCACGCCCTCCCAGTATTGCGAGATGGCCTGCATGGCCTCCAGCGAGATGCCGGGGTCGCGCAGGGTGCCGGCCAGCGAGGCGGCGATGGCGCCCAGATTGGGTTGCGAGGTGAGCCCGCTCATGCTGTCGAGCGCGCCATCGACGGCATCGCAGCCGGCATCAATCGCGGCCAGAACGCTGGCGGCGCTGATGCCGCTGGTGTCGTGGGTGTGGAAGTGAATCGGCAGGTCGATCTCGTGCTTGAGCGCGCTGACCAGCGCGTGCGCGGCGTGCGGTTTGCAGACGCCGGCCATGTCCTTGATGCCGATGATGTGCGCGCCGGCCGCCTTCAGTTCGCGCGCCATGCGCAGGTAGTAGTCGAGGTTGTACTTGGGCCGCTTGGCGTCGAACAGGTCGCCGGAATAGCAGAGCGCGGCTTCGCACAGCGCGCCGGTTTCCAGCACCGCGTCCATCGCCACGCGCATGTTGTCGACGCTGTTCAGCGAGTCGAACACGCGGAACAAGTCGATGCCGCCGGCGTGCGCCTGCTGCACGAAATGACGCACCACGTTGTCGGGGTAGTTGGTGTATCCAACGGCATTCGAGGCGCGCAGGAGCATCTGCAACAAATGGTTGGGCATCGCGGCGCGAAGCTTTTCCAGCCGCGCCCAAGGGTCTTCCTTGAGGAAGCGCATGGCCACGTCAAAGGTGGCGCCGCCCCAACATTCCAGCGAGAACAGCCCCGGCAGCATGCGCGCGTAATGCGGCGCGATGGCCAGCATGTCGTGGCTGCGCATGCGCGTGGCGAACAGCGACTGGTGCGCATCGCGCATGGTGGTGTCGGTGAGCAGCACCTGCGGCTGTTCCAGCATCCAGTCGGAAAAGCCCTTGGCGCCCAGCTTGAGCAGCTTCTGGCGGTGGCCATCGGGCACCGGCTGGTTGAGGTCGCACTTGGGCCTGATCGGCTTTTCGGGCGTGGGCGTGACCTGGGTGCGGCCCTTCATCTCGGGGTTGCCGTTGACGATCACCTCGCCCATGAAGCGCAGCAGCTTGGTGGCGCGGTCGCGCCGCGCGGTGAACTCGAACAGCTCGGGCGTCTGGTCAATGAACTTGGTGGTCGCCTCGCCCGACTGAAACGTCGGGTGATTGATCACGTTCTCGAGGAACGCGAGGTTGCTCGACAGGCCGCGAATGCGGAACTCGCGCAGCGCGCGGTCCATGCGGCGAATGGCCTCGCCGGGGCGCGGTGCCCAGCAGGTGACCTTGACCAGCAGCGAGTCATAGTACGGGGTGATCACCGCACCCGAATAGGCGGTGCCGCCATCCAGCCGCACGCCAAAACCCGACGCGCTGCGGTACACGCCGAGGCGGCCGTAGTCCGGCTGAAAGCCTTTCTCCGGGTCTTCGGTGGTGACGCGGCATTGCAGCGCGTGGCCGTGCATCACGATATTTTCTTGCGCCGGTACGCCACATTCATCGCTGCCGATGCGCGCGCCTTCGCTGATGTGGATCTGCGCCTTGACGATATCGATGCCGGTGATCTCTTCGGTCACCGTGTGCTCAACCTGGATGCGTGGATTCACCTCGATGAAGTAGAACGCGCCGGTGTCAGCATCAACCAAAAATTCCACTGTGCCGGCGTGGGTGTAGTTCACCTCGCGACCCAGCTTCAGCGCAGCGTTGCACATCGCCTCGCGCTGTTCCTGGGTGAGGAAGATAGCCGGTGCGCGCTCCACCACCTTCTGATGGCGACGCTGCACCGAGCAGTCGCGCTCAAACAGATGCACCAGTTGGCCGTGGGTGTCGCCCAGCAACTGCACTTCAACATGGCGGGCGCGCTCCACCAGCTTTTCGAGATACACCTCGTCATTGCCGAAGGCGCTCTTGGCCTCGCGCCGCGCCACCGGCACTGCGCCGTCGAGTTCTTCAACATTGCGTACCACGCGCATGCCGCGACCGCCGCCACCCCAACTGGCCTTGAGCATCAGCGGGTAGCCAATCTCTTCGGCAATTTTCCGGCAGGCGTCGCGATCATCCGGCAGCGCGGCACTCGCGGGCATGGTTGGAACGCCGGCGGACTCAGCCGCCTTGCGCGCAGCAATCTTGTTGCCCAGCGTGCGCATCACCGTCGGCGTTGGACCGATAAAGGTGATGCCCGCCGCCGCGCAAGCCTCGGCAAAATCCGGGTTCTCCGAGAGGAAGCCGTAGCCGGGGTGAATGGCATCGACGCCCGCCGCTTTGGCAACGCTGATGATGTCGTCAATGGCCTGATAGGCGGCAATGGGCTTGGCGCCTTCACCGACCATGTAGCTTTCGTCGGCCTTGAAGCGATGCAGCGAAAAGCGGTCTTCGCGGGCGTAAATGGCCACGGTGCGGATGTCCAGCTCGGCGGCGGCGCGCATCACGCGGATGGCGATCTCGGACCGGTTGGCGACCAGCAGCTTGCGGATTGGGCGCATCAGCTTCCCCTTGGAATGTTGTGGCGCGCGCGGGCACGCTCAATGGCATCGATGTGATGTTCAGAATCTACCTGAATATCAACGGGCGGCCCTATTGGAAAGAGTGGGTACCCGATTACTAGACGACTGGTCTACTATCGTAAACATGAGCCTCAATGCAGCCACGACGCCGCACAATACCCGCCGCCCCGCCGCCGAGACGCGTGAGCGCCTGCTGGATGTCGGCAGCGGGCTGATCAACGCGCAGGGCTACAACAACACCGGCATCAACGCCATCGTGCTGGCGGCGGGCGTGCCCAAGGGTTCGTTCTATTACTACTTCTCCAACAAGGAAGACTTTGGCTTTGCAGTGATTGACCGCTTCGACGCGCATTATCGCAGCAAGCTCGACGTGGCGCTCAACCGTCCCAGAATGGCGCCGCTGAGGCGCCTGCGCGGCTACCTTGAAACTGGCATGGCCGACATGATCAAGGCCGATTTTTGCAGCGGCTGCCTGATCGGCAATCTGGGCCAGGAACTGGCCGGGCGACACCCCGCCTTCCGCGCACGGCTGGACCAGGTGTTCAGCGGCTGGGTGGACCGCTTTGCCGCGTGCCTGGAAGAAGCGCGGACACGCGGCGATTTCACCAACGACATCGCCAGCCCGCAACTGGCCGAGTTTCTGCTCTCGGGCTGGGAAGGCGCGCTGCTGCGCGCAAAGGTGACGCACGAGCCGGCGCCGCTGCGTGCCTTCATTGATCTGTTCTTTGCTCAGGTGCTGCGCTCGGCCTGAGCCATCGCCAGCACATCCATTTCACATTCATTGGAACCCGCATGACCGCCACTGATTCACCGTTGTTTCAGCCCCTGAAGATGGGCGCGCTCAACCTGCCCAACCGCGTCGTGATGGCGCCGCTCACCCGCAACCGCGCCGGCCCGGACAACGTGCCGCAGGCGCTGAACGTGGAGTACTACCGGCAGCGTGCCAGTGCCGGGCTGATCATTTCCGAGGCCACGCAAATCTGCCCCGAGGGCGTGGGGTATCCCAGCACCCCGGGCATCCACAGCAAGGCGCAGGTCGCCGGCTGGAAAACCGTGACCGACGCCGTGCACGCCGCCGGCGGGCGCATCGTGTTGCAGTTGTGGCACGTGGGGCGCATCTCGCACCCCAGCCTGCAACCGGACGGCCAACTTCCGGTAGCGCCCAGTGCCATCAAACCAGCCGGCAAGGCGCTGACCTACGACGGCCCGCAAGACTTTGTCACGCCCCGGGCGCTGGAAGCGCACGAGATCCCCGGCATCATCGAGCAGTACCGCCGCGCGGCCGAGAACGCCAAGCGCGCCGGCTTTGACGGCGTGGAGGTCCACAACGCCAACGGCTACCTGCTCGATCAGTTTCTGCGCGACGGCAGCAACCACCGCAGCGACGAATGGGGCGGCTCGCTGGAAAACCGCATGCGTTTGCCCACCGCCGTGCTCGAAGCGGTGATCTCGGTGTGGGGCGCCGACCGTGTCGGCATTCGCCTGTCGCCCAGCGGCACCTTCAACGACATGCACGACAGCGACCCCGACGCCACCTTCGGCACCTTCATCGACCGGCTGAGCGGCTACGGGCTGGCGTATCTGCACCTGATGGACCCGTCCGATTCCGACCTGCGTCACGGCGGCAGCCCGCTGCCGGCCAAACACTTCCGGTCTCGCTTCAGCGGCGCGCTGATGGTCAACGCCGAATACGACGGCCACAAGGCAGACGCCGCGCTGCGAAATGGCGAGGCCGATCTGGTGTCGTTTGGCCGCCTGTTCATCGCCAATCCGGATCTACCCGAACGTCTGGCCCAAGACGCGCCACTCAACACGCCAGACGTCGACACGTTTTATGGCGGCGACGCCAGGGGCTACACCGATTACCCCGCGCTGTCCGCTGCGTAACCCACAACCACAAGAGGAGTTTGTCCATGAGCCGTATCGTTAAATTCCACCAGACCGGTGGCCCCGAAGTGATGAAGATCGAGCAGCGCGAGGTCGGTGCGCCCGGCGCCGGCGAGTTGCAGGTCAGGGTCGAGGCCATTGGCCTGAACCGCGCCGAAGCGATGTTCCGCGCCGGTATGTACCTGGAGGCGCCCAACCTGCCGTCGGGCATCGGCTACGAAGCGTCGGCAATTGTTGAGGCCGTCGGACCAGAGGTTAGCGGCTTCAAAGTGGGCGACGCCATCTGCGTGATTCCGGCCTTTTCGATGAACGCTTACAGCGTCTACGCCGACCAGGCCATCGTCCCGGCATATGCCTGCACACCGCGTCCCGCCGGTCTTGACGCAGTGCAGAGCGCGTCGATCTGGATGCAGTACCTCACCGCCTACGGCGCGCTGATCGACATCGCCAAACTCAGCAAGGGTGACTTCGTCATCATCCCGGCGGCATCCAGCAGCGTCGGCATCGCCGCCATCCAGATTGCCAACTACGTGGGCGCCACGCCCATCGCCACCACCCGTGGCAAGGGCAAGGTCGAGGCGATCAAGGCGGCCGGTGCCAAGCACGTCATCACCGGTGACCAGGACCTTGTTGCCGAAGTCATGCGCATCACCGACGGCAAGGGCGCCCGCGTAGTGTTCGACCCGGTGGGCGGCCCCATGGTGGAAAAGCTGGCCAACGCCACCGCCGCCGGTGGCATCATCTTCCTCTACGGCGCGCTGGAGCCGCAGGTCACGCCGCTGCCGCTGATCGCCGCACTCAACCGGGCACTGAGCTTCCGCGGCTACACCCTCTTCGAGATCAACGCCGACCCGGTGCGCTTCGCGGCCGGCAAGAAATTTGTCGCCGAGGGGCTGAGCAAGGGCGCGCTCAAACCGGTGGTCGCCAAAACCTTCTCACTGGACCAGATCGTCGAGGCCCACACCTACCTCGAATCGAACCAGCAGTTCGGCAAAATCGTCGTCACGGTGTAAAGACGCAAGCCCCGCCTTCCGACGATTCGGCGGGCGGGGCTTGGGTTACAATCCGCGCCGGTCAGACGCAATGCGCCCGTAGCTCAGCTGGATAGAGTATTGGTTTCCGAAACCAAGGGTCACAGGTTCGAATCCTGTCGGGCGCACCAAATGTCGTTTTCTACAATGCATCGACGCACTTCCAGCGTGGCCGGTGGCGCCATCTTGCTGGGCGAGCAATACGTTGATGGGTGATTCTGATCACGTTCCAGCGCGCAACATCAGCGAAGCCATCACCAGCTCTCTTTGAAGGTCCGCAGATCAAGCTCCTGAGTCCATGCGGATTTGGGCTGCCGATGCAGCATCCAGTAGTTCTCGGCAATGGCGTCGTAATCGAGCAGGCCCTCAGACCCGAGGCGCTGGACCATCTGCGGGAACGCACTTTCCAGCCGCTCGCCGAGAATGCCGCCGTCGATGACGACGTGCGCCACATGCAGACCCTTGGGGCCATATTCGCGGGCCATGCTTTGCGAGATCATGCGCAGCCCCGCTTTGGCGGCGGCGAATTGGGCAAAGCCCGGCTTGCCGCGCAGGCTGCCCGAGGCGCCGGTGAAGATCACGGTGCCGCGGCCCAGTGGCACCAAACGCCGCGCCGCTTCACGGCCAATCAAGAAGCCCGAGTAGCAGCCCACGCGCCAGAAATCCTCGAACTGAGCGGCTGATAGTTTGGTGAAATCGATGACTGCGTTGTTGCCCGCGTTGGACACGACGATATCGGCGGGCTCGCGACCCGGCCCAGGGTTCATCGCGCGATCAAATGCGGCAATGACTTGTGCTTCATCGGTCACATCGGTCGGCAGGGTCTCGGCGCTGCCGATGCCGGTTGCCATGATGTCGTCGACAACTTGCTGGATCTTGGAGGCCGTTCGTCCGGCCACGAACACGTGGTAGCCCTCGCGTGCAAAGCGTTTGCACACCGCGCCACCGACGCCACGCGCCGTTCCCACTCCAAACACGATCACTGTTGCTTGATTCATTCCCATCTCTCCTTGCGGGCTAAACCGTTGGGTGCTCATGTGCTTCCCCCTATGCGCAAATCATAGGCACCGGATGCCTACCACTGATTCCAAGCAGGCGCACCGGCTCCGTTTGTGGCGCCAGTCCCGACGACTGAGCGACAGGCTGGGGCCGGCGCGTCGCCCCACTCACCGGCTTGTTGGCCAACACGGGACCTGGAATTCTGCGTTTCATGCTGTCGGGCGCATCAGCGCGGTTTTCGATGCCCGGTAGAGAAGCCTCCAGTCCGCCACGGCCTCAGCGTCGGTTCTGGTAACGCTCCAGCTCGTCGGGGTCGTAGCCCTGGTCGAGCAACACCATCTCGTCAAGGTCGAAGTTGAACTTCAGCACGCGCTCCAGGACGCGGCGGGCGATGCGATCAAACCAGGTCTGGTTGCGCGAGGCTTTCTTGGCCAGCGCGAACCCGACCTTGGCGAGGGCGACGCGGACAACGTAGGGCTTCATCGCGGCGCACCGCTCAGTTTGTTGATGCGGCAGGGCAGCCCCTTCAAGTGCGGAATGCCTTGTTCAAGGTCGATGAAATCGTCGTCGTCCGGACACAACATTGCGTCGGCGTAACGCAGCGCGCCGGACAGCTTGCCGAGGCCCTGCTCGGTCTCCGGCTTCCACCAGCCGTGGGGAATGCGCACCAGTCCGTCGGGCATGTTGCTACGGATACCGACCATGATCTCGATCTTGCCGGTGCGGGTTTCCACCTCCACCCATTCGTGTTCGCTGAGCCCAAGCTGCTGCGCCGTGCCGGGGCTGAGGAACAGCACCGGCTCCGGCTTGCGCGCGCGCATCTCGGGGATGTGGCGGCCGCCGGTCTGGAAATACTCGCCCTCGCGCACGCCGGTAAACATGGCCAGCGGGAAGTCGGGGTCTGCTGGCGGCTCGTCGCGGAAGTACGGCAGCGGATCAAAACCCAGGTCTTCGAGGATGGAGGCGTACAACTCGACCTTGCCGCTGGGCGTGGCGAAGCCGGTCTTTTCGTACTTGCGGAATTCGAGCGTGTCGGCGTGCACCTCGTAGGTGCTGGAGAACTCCTCGAAGCCGATGCCGAGCTTGGCGATGCGGTAGTCGTAGAAATCTTCCAGTGTTGCCCAGGGCACGACCTCGGGCATGCCGAGCGCGTTCGCGGTCAGCTTCCAGAGTTCGAAAGTGCTCTTGCACTCGCCCGGCGGCGCCATCGATTGCTGCGAGGGCTTGTAGATCGACAGCCAGCCGTAGCCGTCGAACATCCACGGCCGTTCCAGCCAGGAATCGCCGGGCAGCACGTAGTCGGCGAGCTGGGCGGTCGGCGTCATCACGTGTTCCTGCACCACGATCAGGTCTTGATTGAGCATCGCCTTGAGGATCAGTGGCATGTTGGCGAAGCCCATCAAGGTGTTGTTGCCGAACGAGAACAGCGCCTTCACCGGGTACGGTCCTTCACCGGCCATGGCGCGGAACACGGCGGACGGGTTGGCCATGAAGCAGCCGGTCACCTGGTTGGCATATTCATGGCCCCAGACACGCTTGCAGGGTTCGCGCAGGGCGGCCTGCCCTCGGTAGGTGAAGGCGGGGTGTTTGTCGGAACCGAGTTGCTTGGCCTTCTGGCTTTCCGGCAGCACGTGGTGCATCTCGATCTCGGACTCCGAAATGATCTGCGGATGAAAGCCCATCAGCGCTTCGCCGCCAGGCACGTCGAGGTAGCCGCAGACCGCGCGCAGGATGCTTTGCAGGCGAATGGCCGAGGTGCTGTTGCGCTGCTGGTCGGTGATCGGCGTCCACGGAATCACCGACGGCCCCATGGTCGCGTACATGCGCGCCGCCTTGGCGATCGTCGCCGCGTCGCAGCCGGTGATTTTGGACACACGCTCCAGCGGGAATTCGTCGGCACGCTTTTTGAGAGCTTCGAAGCCCACGGTCCAGCGCTCGACGAAAGCCTTGTCGTAGAGGCCTTCGTCGAGGATTACTTTCAGCCAGCCGAAGGCCATCGCCGCATCGGTACCGGCCTTGATCGGCAACCACAAATCGGCCATCTCGGCGCATTCGCTCTTGCGCGGATCGAGCACGATCAGCGTGCCGCCGCGCGCCTTGACGCGCTGAATCTGGTTGTAGATCGGCACCCAGGAGTTCTTGCCCGGATTGTGGCCGAACAGCACGATGAGGTTGGTGTTGTCGTAGTCCGGCCAGGGGTACCAGCCGTAGGTCAGACGATTGATCGCAGCCGTGTTGCCCGCGCACAGCGCCACACCGCTGATCCAGTTTGGCGAGCCCACGTGATTCATGATGCGGCGCCCCAGCCCGTGATCGGTGCCGGTGTTCCACTGACTGGTCGAGACTGCCCAGGCCTCGGGGCCATGCTCGGCAATGATCTTTTTCAGGCGCAGGCCGATGTCCTCCATGGCCTCATCCCAGCTCACCCGCTGCCACTGTCCGGAGCCCCGCTCACCGACGCGCTTTTGCGGGTAAAGCACACGATCCGGGTTGGCGAAATTCTTCGGCGCAACGATGCCCTTGATGCAGATGTTGTCCTTGAACAGCGGGTTGTCCGACGAGCGCACCCGCGTCACGCGGCCCTTCTGGATTTCGGTGACCACGCTGCAGGCGATGTCGCAGCTTGCGCACAAGGCCTTGCGGGTTTCGATGCCCGGCCGCTGATGCGGTCGCGGAATGCTGCGGCTGCCCGCCGCGCTGGGACCAACAGAAGGGACTCCGGGCACTGATGTGCTCCTCAATTGAGTAAACCTGATGCGATCTGACGCGCGGGGAAACGTCGCGGGTCAGATGGCACTTGATGTTCTGAACGTGTATATACACGCATATGAACGCCAAGCGCTACCACCTGCCGTATCTGGAAGAAGTTCGAGCCCACCGCCACGTGTGCTTTGCCGAGCAGTTGCGCTCCGCAAACCGCGCAGTAACCAAGCTCTACACGCAGCACCTCGGCGACGCGGACATCGGCATTGCCCAGCTCTCCCTGCTGATCCGCCTCTATTACTTTGGCGAGATCAGCATGTCGAAACTGGCCCAACAGCTGGAAACCGACCGCACCACGCTGGCGCGAAACGTTCAGCTATTGGCGCGCAGCGGGCATCTCAGCATTGTCAGCGCTGATGACCGCAGAACGCGGATGGTGCGGCTGACCGACACCGGTTTCGAGTCCTTGCAGCGCGCGATTCCCCGCTGGATTGAGGCGCAGAACGACCTCCACGCGCGCCTGGGACAGGGCCCGTGGGAGGCGCTGTTCGCCGGGCTTCGGGGGCTTGTGCAGCTGGGCAGCGATGTCGAGCGGTCGCGGGCCGTGGCGCTGAGGACGACGGTCACTCGATAACCGCTCACAGCGGCACGTTTGGCGCGCTGCACTAACCACCACCAGCGGCGCAGTGTCACAAAATGGATCGCGGATGCGTCTAAGTAGAGAAGAGGGCCCGCCGGGCCCACTTTCACAAAGGTCGACATCATGTTTATCCGCTCTGCGCCGCTCCGGCTTTGCCGCCCAACCTGGCGCCATATCACCTGGGCCACCACGCTGATGCTTTTGGGCGCGGCGTCTGCTGCACAGCCTGCGGGCGCTGACTCCGCGACTGCGGACACCGCCGTGCTCGCGGTGGTCGAAGTGCCCAAACCCGGCTATGTCCCGCGCTTCATGGTCACCCGCAAGATGCGCGAGACGATTCCGCAGTACACATCGATCCCCGGGCTGGCGTTCAAGGCTTACGCGATCAACCGTGACGGCAGCGCCTATGGCGGTTTGTACCTCTGGGACTCGCTCGGCGAGGCCAGCGCCTGGTTCTCGCCCGACTGGTTTGAGCGCGTCAGACGTGAGCGCGGCGTTGATGCGACGGTGCGCATGTTTCAGGTCATCTCGGTGGTTGACACCGTGCCAGACGGCATGCCGCCAGACCCCCGAAGCAATGCCGTGGCATCGCTCTTGCTGCTGCCAGCCGACAGTGTTTTTGCCGATGTTTCGCCGCAAGCGCTTGCAGGCCTCGTCGCCGCCGACCAACACGCAGCGGGCTTGCTTCGACGCTATCGGGTTCTGGACCACGAGGGACGAATGGGTGTCTTGAGCCTCTGGCAGGATGCTGGTGCCGCAAGGTTGCTGATGACTGCAGACATGGAGGCCGAAGCCGAGTGGTTCGATACCCCCATTCTTCTGCCCCGCACTCGGCCGTCGAATCCGACATTTCGTCACGGTGAGGGCGAGCCCGCGCAATGAAGATTTCTGATCCGGATTCCAAGCTGCTTGACGCCGCGCAACGCGGCGAACTTGCCGCGCTGGATCAGTTGCTTGGGGTCATTCAGCCGGGCATTCACAATCTGGCCGTGCGCGTGTTGGGGCAACGCCAGGACGCGGCGGACGCGACACAGGACATTCTGCTGAAGGTGGTCATGCATCTCGCGAGTTTTCGTGGTGACGCATCGTTCAGCACCTGGGTTTGGCGCGTCGCCCACAATCACTTAATGACGGCGCGCACCCGCATCGTTGAATCTCCCGCAGTCTCGCTGGAATCCATCGCGGAGCGGTTGGACGCAGGATTGGCGTTCGCTGACCATGTTGCGCTCACGACGGGCGAACCGGGCGCACTGACACCGGAGGAGCAGTTGGAGGCGCGGCAGGTTGGGCTGGCCTGCACGCAGTCGATGCTGATGGCGCTGGATCGCGAACAGCGCCTTGTTTACGTGCTGGACACTGTTTTTGATCTGCCTTCGAAGCAGGCAGCAGCGGTGGTCGGCATTACCCCTGCCGCCTACCGGCAGCGGCTTTCGCGCACCCGCGCACGTCTGCACGGATTCATGGGGCGATCCTGTGGCCTGGTGAATCCGGACGCGGCCTGCCGATGTGACAGACAGCTGCCCGCAGCCCGCCATCAGCGCGGTAACCGCGCTGTAAAGCCGGCGAACTCCGCCGACTCTGATGCGGCCGAGCAGGCATTCGATGCCTTCTTCCGCATCAGCGATGCGGCCAGCGTCTTTCGCCGTCACCCAGAAGCTCAGGCCCCTGATGACTTGCGTGCGGCGATTCGTGCCGTGCTCCGCCAAGAGGGGTTTCTCACCACAGGCCCGTCATCATGACCGTGGACGGGGCGACACTCGGGCGGGTCGTCACGATCCACGCTGACGATGGAGAGGGACTGCAAGCCCGGCTTTTCGAGCCCGAGGCCGAGCATCGCCGCCCGGTGCTGATCGGTGGAGGACTGGGCATCCCGCAGCACTTCTACGCGCCCTTCGCGTCCTGGTTGGCTGGCCGTGGACACACGGTGATGACCTTTGACCTGAGGGGCATGGGCGCATCCAGACGTCCCGAGCATCGCCACTCGCTGCGCGGTCTGGATGCCGACCTGTTGACCTGGGCCGGTCTGGATTTCCCAGCAGCGGTCAAAGCCCTCTGCCAACACACCGAACAGGACCGGATCGCGCTCATCGGACACAGCTTGGGCATGCACCACGCGGCGATGACCGACAGCGCAACGCAATTCCGCCTAGAGCGGGTGGTCTCGGTGGCCGCCGGCTCAGGCTACTGGCGGGACTGGGCGAAGCCTTCGAGGCTGAAGGCGCCCTTGATGCTGCACCTCGCCGGTCCACTGCTGACGCCGCTGTGGGGTTACTTTCCTGGCCGCCGGCTCGGCATGGTGGCCGACTTGCCAGCCCCGGCGATGCGCCAGTGGACGCGCTGGTGTCGCCACCCCGAATTCGCCTGGGGCAGCGAGCCGCAGCGGGTCCGGCCAAGTTTGCAGCGCGCGGCGTTTGGTATCGAGGCTTACAGCTTCACCGACGACGAGGCCATGACGGAATCCTGCACCCGCAAATTGCTCGCGGCGATGCCCAATGCCCCCCATACCCTGCACGTCCTGAGCCCCGGTGACGTCGGCCTTCAGGCCATTGGTCATGTGGGCGCGTTTCGGCGTCAGGCCGCCCCGCTGTGGCCGATCCTGGCGGCCGGGCTGGGCTGACTCGCCCCCGATGCCGCGCCCCCGGTCGCACGCGTGCCCGGCGCGGTCGTGGGGGACTGATCATTGGCAAACCTTGCCTGCTCGCTTCCATGTCGCGAGAGGCGTAGCGTCACGTGTGCAGGGCAATTAGGGACCTGCATCTCCGCGCATTTTGCCGCCCCCTTTTTCGACCTGGACCCTGCGTCGATGACAATACTGATGCTCGAAGGCCTGACCATGATCGCCGCGCCGTTGCTTGCGCTGGTGCTCGTGTACAGCGGCCTGGGGCATCGGTTGCAGCAACGTGAGCGTGCAGTGGAGTGCCTGTTTGGCGTCTTGTTCGGGGCAACAGCAGTCTTCGGCATGCTGTACCCGTTCACGCTCGAATCTGGCCTGATCTTCGATGGTCGCTCGGTTGTGTTGAGCCTGGCGGGCTTCATCGGGGGGCCTGTGGTGGCGGGCATCTCGATGCTGATGGCGGCCAGCTATCGCCTTTGGCTGGGGGGCACGGGCACCTGGGTGGGACTGGCGGTGATTGCCAGTGCCGCGATGATCGGGGCGGCTGCTTATCCGTTTCGCCGCCAGGTCAGGCTGCACGCGGGGGCGCTCACGTTCCTCGCACTCGGAATCCTTGTTCATGCCGTGGCGGTCCTGTTGATGCTGCTGTTGCCGACGGCACAGCGCACGGTCGTCAACGAGGATGTGACGTGGCCATTTGCGCTCACCCTGACGCTGCTCACCTGGGTCTTCGGTTACACCTTTCAGTTGGTTGAAAGCCGCGCCGAGGCGCTGAGCAACGCCAAGGAGTCGGAGGAGCGTTTCCGCCACCTCGTCGAGGGCGCACTTGTGGGCGTCTACCTGATGCAAAAGGGGCGCCTTGCTTACGCCAACCCATCGCTGGAACGCACATTCGGCTATAGACCGGGGATGATGGTCGGCTTGGCGATCAATGATGTGGTGGCCGCTGACGATGTTCCGCACGTCACCGAGCTGTTCCGTGCGTCGACGGCAACCGGGCTCGACATAGTCCGCCACCGCTTTCAAGCCCGGCATGCCGACGGCCATCACTTCCCGGTCGAAGCCTTCGGCAGCCATGTGCAACGGGATGGGCAGCGCACCCTCATGGGCATGCTGGTGGACCTCACCCAGCACCATCAGGCCGAGCAGGATTTGGCGCGCGAGCTCAACAACACCCGCAACATGCTGAACACCATGACCGACGGCTACATCTGCGCTGATCTGCGGGGCAACATTCTCGACACCAACCCCGCCTACTGCCGAATGCTCGGCTACGAGCGGGACGCGTTGATCGGCCGCAATGTCAACGAATTCCGCGTGGATGACCCGGCAATCACCGGGCCGGCGCGCGTACAGCAGATCATCGACCACGGCCACCTGCGCTATCAGACGCGGCATCGGCACAGGGATGGGCACATTGTCGACTTCGAGGCGGCCGCCGCTTACCTGCCGCAGGCCGAGCCGCCGCAACTGACCAACTTCCTCCGCGACGTCACGCAGGAAAAGATCGTCAGCGCGCGCTACCAGGAGCTGGTCAACCGCGTTCCGGCCGGCGTGTTTCGCTACCGTACGCAAAAACAAGAGGGGCGTTTCGAGTACGTCAGCCCGCGCTTTTGCGCGTTACTGGAGATCGATCAGCAGACGGCGCTGACCGACACCGCTTGGCTGTCAGAACGAATCGCTGCCGAAGACATGACCCCCTTCAGCGATCTGCGGAAGCAGGCGAAAGATCAGCACCGCCCCTTCGTCTGGGAGGGTTGCCTCAACCTGCCCAGCGGGCGCCGCTGGGTCTTGGTCGAGGCCGACTGCACCGTCGAGACACAGGAGGTGCTGCTATGGCACGGCATCGTGTCGGATGTCAGCGAGCGTCAGCAGCTGTTGCAGCAGCAACGGCTGGACTCGGAGGTGATCGAAAGTACCTTCGAATCGATCATGGTCACGGAGCTCGACGGCACCCTGGTGTCGGTCAACCCGGCCTTCACCCGCGCCACCGGCTACAGCGCGGACGAGGTGATCGGCCAAAAGCCGCGCCTGCTCCAATCGGGCCGTCACGAGGTTTCGTTTTACAAGGAAATGTTTCGTGCCCTGGAAGAGGTGGGTCACTGGCGGGGGCAGATCTGGAACCGCCGCAAGTCGGGCGAGCTGTACCCGGACCTGCTCAACATCAGCGTGGTGCGCGACGCGAACGGTCACCCCACCCACTATGTCGGCGTCGCCAGCGACATCAGCGAGCTCAAACGCAGCGAAGCAAAACTGCAGCAATTGGCCCACCACGACGCCCTCACCGGGCTTCCCAATCGGCGATGGCTCGAGTCGCATCTGCTCCACGCCATTGAGCTGGCGCAAGGGCGCGGCGATGCGTTGGCGGTGTTGTTCCTCGATCTGGACCGTTTCAATCTCGTCAACGACAGCCTCGGTCACTCAATTGGTGACCTGCTGCTGGTGGCCGTCGCAGAAAGGTTGATCGGCGTGCTTGGGGCTGAAGGCACGCTGGGCCGCCTGGGGGGCGACGAGTTTCTGGTGCTCATTGAGCACAAGGGCGACGCGGACCGTGCCGCCAGGGTCACCGAAGCGCTGCTGGACGCTTTCAGCGAGCCCTTTGCGCTGTCAAGCGGGCATGATTTTTACCTTCAGGTCAGCATCGGCGTGAGCCAGTTTCCGGCGGATGGTGACCGGCCCGAGTTACTGATCCGCAATGCCGACTCCGCCATGTACCGCGCCAAGGAGCAAGGGGGCAACAGCTGCCAGTTCTACACCGAGGCGTTGACCGAAGCCGCCCGCGAGCGGCTGGACATTGAAACGAAACTCCGCCGCGGCATCGAGAACGACGAGTTCCAGGTCTGGTATCAGCCGATCTATCGCATTGCCGACCGCCGCATGGTCGGTGCCGAGGCGCTGGCGCGCTGGTGGCCTGCCGACGGCGACATGATCACGCCGGATCGCTTCATTCCAGTCGCTGAGGACAGCGGTTTGATCGCCACGCTGGGGCGGCAAATCCTCACCAAAAGCTGCCGGGACCTGCGTGTTTGGCTTGATCAGGGGCTGCCGATTGAGTGCCTCGCCGTCAACCTCTCTGCACAGCAGTTCCTTGACCCGAACTTCGTGACCTCAGTGGCTGAGCTCATCGCCGACGCCGGCGTGCCGCCGCAGCTCATCGAGCTGGAAATCACCGAGCGCAGACTCTTGGAGCTGGGGGACCGCACCTTTGCACAGCTCCATGCGTTAAGAGCGCTGGGCGTCAGCCTCTCGATCGACGACTTCGGCACCGGGTATTCGTCACTCAACTATCTCCGGCAGATGCCGATGGACAAGGTCAAGATTGACCGCAGCTTCGTCAAGGACCTGCCCAACGTGGCCAGCGATGCCGCCATCATCCACGCCATCCTCGCGGTGGCCCAGTCACTCAATTTGCGGGTGCTGGCCGAGGGGGTGGAAACGCAGGATCAACTCGACTTTTTAGCCAGCGCCGGCTGCGACGAATGCCAGGGTTTCTACTTTGGTCGCGCGGTCCCGGCCGACCAATTCGCCGAACAGATGCGACGGCAATAGCCGACCCCGCGCTGCCTCGAAACACTAGGCCTTGGCCCATCGCGTCTCTGCGCCATCGCCATGCCCGATACAGTGTGGGCAACACTCAGGCGGTATCAATCGCGATGAGCCCAAGGTGCACCCATGATCACTGACGTGTCTCGACTGTCCTTGCAGGACGCCCCCGCGCCGGCGGACCTGCTGCTGCTGTTCGGCGCCACTGGCGATCTGGCGCGGCGCATGCTCATGCCGTCACTGTTCGGCCTGCATGCCGACGGTCTGCTGCCCGCCGATCTGGAAATTCTCGGCACCGCCCGAAGCGCGCTCAGTGATGACGCTTATCGGCAGTGGGTGCGCGAGGCGCTCGCGGCGTTGCCATCCGATCAGCGCGCGCCCAACGCCCTCGACGCCTTCCTGCGCCGCATTCGCTATGCGCCCCTGGACATCGGCAACGAAAGCGCCTTTGCCGGCCTGGCCCGGGCCGCCGGGGCCGAGACGCGGCGCCCAGCCATTTTTCTGTCGACGGCGCCGACCCTGTTCGAACCGACGATTGCCGGCCTGCATGGCGCCGGTCTCGCGGGCGAGCAAACCCGCATCGGGCTGGAAAAACCGCTGGGCCATGACCTTGCTTCGTCCTGCGCGATCAACAACGCGGTGCGCAGCGCCTTCGATGAGTCACGCATTTACCGGATCGATCATTACCTGGGCAAAGAGACGGTTCAAAACCTGCTGGTGCTGCGCTTCGGCAACAGCCTGTTCGAGCCGGTCTGGAACGGCGTCCACATCGAGCACGTGCAGATCACCGTCGCCGAGACGGTGGGGGTTGAAGATCGCGCCGACTTCTACGAGGCCGCCGGGGCGCTGCGCGACATGGTGCAAAACCACATGTTGCAACTGCTGGCGCTGGTGGCGATGGAGGCGCCGGCGCAGTACGACCCCACCTCGGTGCGTGACGAAAAGGTCAAGGTGCTGCGCTCGCTGCGCCCCATCGACCGCGCCGGTGTGGCCCAGCATGTGGTGCTCGGCCAGTACGGTGACGGCGCGGTCACGGGCCAGGCGGTCCTGGGCTACACGGCCGAACTGGGGCGCAACTCGACCACCGAGACCTTTGTCGCGCTCAAGGCGCATGTCGACAACTGGCGCTGGAAAGGCGTGCCGTTTTATCTGCGCACCGGCAAGCGTCTGCCGCAGCGTCATTCTGAAATCGTGATCCAGTTCAAACCCGTGCCGCATTCGATCTTTGGGGACGGGCGCAGTGCCTTGCAGGCCAATCGTCTGGTGATTCGCCTGCAACCCGAGGAGTACGTTCGTCTGCATGTGATGGCCAAGGAGCCGGGGCTGGACCGTGGCGGCATCCAGCTTCAGGAAGTGCCCCTGGATTTTTCCTTGACCCGCCGCCTTAACGAACGCCGCCGTATCGCCTACGAGCGTCTGCTGCTCGACCTGATTGAAGGCGACCCCACCCTGTTCGTGCGCCGTGATGAAGTCGAAGCGCAATGGCAGTGGGTCGACGGCATCCGCGCCGCCTGCGCGGCGGCCAACGTGCAGCCGCGCAGCTACACCGCCGGAAGCTGGGGCCCGGCGGCGTCCATCGCGCTGACCGAGCGCGACGGGGTGAGCTGGCATGAATAAGCCAATCTGGCATCGCCACACTCAACCTGCGGCCATGGTTGCGGCCGCCAGCGCCGCCATCACCACATTGATCGGCGACGCCCTCACCGCCCGCGGCCACGCCTTGCTGGCCTTGCCGGGCGGGCGCACGCCCGAGCCTATCTTCGAGCGGCTGGCCGCTGCCAACCTTGACTGGTCACGCGTGACCCTGCTGCCCACCGACGACCGCCTGGTCGACGTCAACGACCCCCTCAGCAATGCCGCACTGCTGAAGCGGCATTTCGCAGCGCGGGGTGCGCGCATCGTGCCGCTGGTCGCTGACCCGAACATGAGCCCCTTGCGGGCCGGTGATGACGCCGATGCACGACTGCAATCGCTGCCCTGGCCCCTCGATCTGGCGTGGTTGGGCGTGGGCAGCGACGGCCACACCGCGTCGATTTTTCCGGGGCCGGACCTGGACGCGGCGCTGACCGCACCGCTGCCGCGCCGCGCCGTTGGTGTGCGTCCCGAGCCCTTGCCGCCTGAGGCCCCGGTGGCGCGCGTGAGCTTGACGATGAACACCCTGTGCACGGCGCGTCATCTGTTGCTGACACTGACCGGACACGACAAGCTCAAGGTGATCGAACAGGCGCTGGACGCCGAACCCTCGCCGCAACCCGTGGGTCACCTGTTGCAGCACGCCAAGAACCCGACCACGATCTACTGGAGCGCATCGTGAACCTGCACCCCGTTATCGCCGAGGTCACCGCACGCATCGTTAAGCGTTCAAAACCGACGCGCGATGCCTACCTCGACCTGATTCAGTCCGAACGCGGCAAAGGCGTGCAGCGCCCCTTGCTGTCTTGCGGCAACTTTGCGCACGGCTTCGCTGCGGCCGGTGACGACAAGCCGCGCATCCGCGCCCTGCGCGCGCCGAACATCGGCATCGTCACCGCCTACAACGACATGTTGTCGGCGCATCAGCCCTACGGCGTCTATCCGGACCAGATCAAGCGCTATGCCCGGGAGGCCGGTGGCACCGCGCAGGTGGCCGGCGGCGTGCCAGCCATGTGCGACGGGGTCACGCAAGGCCAAACGGGCATGGAGCTGTCGCTGTTCAGCCGCGACACCATCGCGCTGGGCACCGCCGTCGCGCTGTCGCATGGCATGTTCGAAGCCGTGGCACTGCTGGGCATCTGCGACAAGATCGTGCCGGGCCTGTTGATCGGCGCCCTGCGCTTCGGCCATTTGCCGACCATCCTGATTCCCGCCGGGCCCATGGGCTCGGGCCTGGCCAACAAGGTCAAGCAGCAGGTGCGTCAGCGCTACGCCCAGGGCCAGGCCGACCGGGAGGAGCTGCTCGAAACCGAGTCCGCCTCGTATCACAGCCCCGGCACCTGCACCTTCTACGGCACGGCCAACAGCAACCAGATGATGATGGAGATGATGGGCCTGCATGTGCCGGGCGCGGCCTTCATTCACCCCCACACGCCGCTGCGCGGCGCCCTGACCCGGGCGGCGGTCCAGCGCCTGCTGCAGATCGGTGCCGACGGCGCGCACTACCGGCCACTGGGTCATTGCGTTGACGAGAAGGCCATCGTCAATGCCGCCGTCGGGCTGCACGCCACCGGCGGCTCCACCAATCACGCCATCCACCTGCCGGCCATCGCCCGCGCGGCGGGTATTCTGATCGACTGGGAAGACCTCGACCGGCTGTCGTCGGTGGTACCGCTGCTGGCGCGCATTTATCCCAATGGCAGTGGCGACGTGAACCAGTTCCACGCAGCGGGCGGCATGGCCTGGGTGATCCACGAACTGCTGGGCGCCGGACTGATTCACCGCGATGTGCTGACCGTTGCCGGCCGTGACCTGGGGGACTACGCCATGACGCCGGTGCTCAAGGACGAAGCGCTGCAATGGGAGGCGCCGGCGAAGACCAGCGGCGACGAAACCATGCTGCGCGCCGCGGCCACCCCGTTCCGCAGTGACGGCGGCATGCGCCTGATGCAAGGCAATCTGGGCCGCGCGATTTTCAAGACCAGCGCGGTCGATCCGGCGCACTGGACCATCGAGGCCCCGGCCCGGGTGTTCGCCGATCAAGCGTCCGTCAAGGCAGCCTTCAAGGCTGGCGAGCTGGATCAGGACGGCGTGATCGTGTTGCGCTTCCAGGGCCCGCGCGCCAACGGCATGCCTGAGCTGCACAGCCTCACGCCGATGCTGGGCGTGCTGCAGGACCGTGGCCATCGCGTGGCCCTGGTCACCGACGGACGCATGTCGGGCGCCTCGGGCAAGGTGCCGGCGGCCATCCACGTCACCCCCGAGGCGATCAACGATGGCCCCCTGTCGCGGCTGCGGGATGGCGATCTGATCAGGGTCTGCGCGACCGAGGGAGACCTGTCGGTGTTGGTTGACGCCACCGAGTGGGCAACGCGCACCCCCGCGCCACCGCCGCCCGTCGCCGCCGGCACCGGGCGAGAACTGTTCGCCCTGATGCGCCACAACGTTGACGATGCCGAAGCTGGGGCCTGTGCCCTGCTGGCGGCGGCAGGCTTATAAACATGGAGATCGTCGCGGCCGACATTGGCGGCACACACGCGCGCTTTGCGCTGGCGCAGCTTGATGGGGCACAGGTGGTCTCGCTGTCCGAACCGCTGACGCTCAAGACGGCCGCGCACCCCAGCCTGGCCTCGGCCTGGGATGCCTTCATGCAGTACTGTGGCCGCAGCTTGCCGCGCAACGCCGCCATTGCCGTCGCCGCGCCGCTGACCGAACAGGTCGTGCGCATGACCAACAACCCCTGGACGCTGGATCGCCGCACGTTGGCGCAGACCCTGGGGCTGGATCGGTGCCGCCTGATCAACGATTTCGGCGCCGTCGGCCATGCCGTTACCCAAGTCGATCCGGCACAGTTGCGCCGGCTCTGCGGACCGGCGCGGGCGCTGCCGGCGCGCGGCGTCATCAGCATCATCGGGCCCGGCACCGGCCTCGGCGTCGGGCAGATTCTGCGCAGCGCACAGGGCGACACGGTGGTCGAATGCGAAGGCGGCCATGTCAGCTTCGCGCCGGCGGATGCGATTGACGACGCCATTCTCGCGTCGCTGCGCCTGCAACATGCGCGCGTCTCGGCCGAGCGGGTGATCTCGGGCCCCGGGCTGCTGACGATCTACCGGGTGCTCGCCGAAAAGGCGGGGCTGACCCAACCTGCAACCCTCGATGAGCGCGTCTTGTGGCAGTCCGCGCTGGACGGCAGCGATGTGCTCGCCCACGCCGCACTCGAACGCTTCTGTCAGTGCCTGGGCAGCGTTGCCGGCGACATCGCGCTGGCGCAGGGGGCGGCCGCCGTCGTGGTGGCCGGCGGGCTGGGGCGGCGCCTGGCCAAGGTGCTGCCTGGCTCGGGGTTCGCTGCGCGCTTCACCGCCAAGGGGCGGATGGCGCCGATGCTGGAACAGCTGCCGGTTCACCTCATTCTGCATCCCGAGCCGGGTCTGCTCGGCGCCGCTGCCGCCTTTGCTAAGGACCCCTTGCCATGATGACCGTCGACGCCTTGATGCGAGCCGCCCCGGTGATTCCGGTCTTGACCGTGGCCGACGTGCGCATTGCACAGCCGCTCGCCGCAGCGCTGGTCGCCGGGGGCCTGACGACGCTGGAGGTGACCTTGCGCACCCCTGCGGCACTGCAGGTGATCACCGAAATGGCGAAGGTCGACGGCGCCGTCGTCGGCGCTGGCACGGTGCTCAACCCCCGCGACCTGGACGCAGCCCAGCGTGCCGGTGCGGTTTTCGCCGTCAGTCCGGGGCTCACCGCGTCACTGGCACGCGCGGCGCTCGATCGCGGTTTTCCGCTACTCCCCGGCATCGCCACCGCCAGCGATCTGATGCGCGGACTCGACCTCGGGTTTGAGCGTTTCAAGTTCTTCCCGGCCATGGCCAATGGCGGCATCCCGACGCTGAAAGCCCTGGCCGCCCCCTTCGCCCGATGCCGCTTCTGCCCGACCGGCGGCATCACCCCGGACAACGCCGACCAATGGTTGGCACTGGACGCGGTGCTCTGCGTGGGCGGCAGTTGGCTGTTCAGCGGCGACTTCGACGCCGACGTCGTGTTGCAACGTGCGAAGCAAGCCACCCACGGCCGCAGGGTCTGATCGGCGCGGGCCAAACCGCGCAGCCACTCCGACGGGTAGCGTCGGAATGCACCGGTCTCGGCTACCGTCTCCCCACTTATTCGCGTCGCCGCATGACGCGAACCTTCAAGGAGACCAGCACCATGAACATGCCCGCAAACACCGCCAACGACACGCTCGACGCCGTGGTGATCGGCGCCGGCTTTGCCGGCCTCTACGCCTTGCACCGACTGCGTGAAATGGGCTTGAACGTGCGCGGACTCGAGGCCGGCAGCGGGGTGGCCGGGACCTGGTACTGGAACCGCTACCCCGGCGCACGCACCGACTCCGCCTCCGAGGTCTATCAATACTGGTTCTCGGACGAGCTGCTCAACGACTGGAACTGGAGTGAGCGCTTTCCCGCCCAGGAAGAGACCGAGCGGTATCTGAACTTTGTGACCGACCGCCTGAAGCTTCGCCCCTTGATCCGCTTCAACAGCCGTGTGGCGTCGGCTCACTGGGACGACACGACCGACCTGTGGACGGTGACCACCGATCAGGGCGAATCCATCCATTGCCGCTATCTGCTGTCGTGCCTGGGGCCGCTGTCAGAGCCGAAAGTGCCGCCCTTCAAAGGGCACGAGAACTTCAAGGGTCGCTTCCTGCACACCTCGCGCTGGCCCAAGGGCGGCATCGACTTGTCCGGCAAGCGCGTCGGGGTGATCGGCACCGGGGCCACCGGCGTGCAGGTGATCCAGACCATCGCCGGGCAGGTGGGCGAGCTCTTCGTGTTTCAGCGCACACCGACCTACGCGATTCCGATGCGCAACCATGCGTTGAGCGACGAAGACCGCGCCACACTTCGTCCGCGGTACAAGGCGCTGGGCGAGGCGGTAAAACATTCGCTGACCGGCTTTGCCTTCGACATGCACCCCAAGCCCTGGGCCGAAACCACGGCCGATGAGCGGCGTGCCATTTTCGAGGCGCTGTACGCCGACGGCTCGCTGATCATGTGGGGCGGCAATTTCGCCGAGGTGCTGGTCGACCCGGTCGCCAACGAAGAGCTCTCGGCATTCATGCGCGAGAAGATGCGCGCCCGCATCACCAAGCCAGGCGTTGCCGACAAGCTGATTCCGCAATACGGCTTCGGCACGCGGCGGCCGCCGCTGGACAGCGGCTATCTGGAAGCCTTTAACCGCGACAACGTGCACCTCGTTGACCTCAAGGCAGCGCCCATCGAGTGCATTACCGAGGCCGGCATCCGCACCCGGGATGGCGAATACCCGCTGGACATCATCGTGCTGGCCACCGGGTTCGACGCCGGCACCGGGGCGATCAATGCCATCGATATTCGCGGCCGTGACGGCGTTTCGCTAAAAGAACTCTGGGGCCGCGACATCACCACGGCCATGGGCCTGCAGAAGCATGGCTTCCCCAACTTTTTCACCTCGGCCGCGCCGCTGGCACCAGCGTCCGCATTCTGCAACGTGCCAACCTGCCTGCAGCAGCAGGTGGAATGGATCACCGACTGCATCGCCCACGTCGAAAAGGCCGGCACGGCCAAGGTGATCGAGGCCACCCAGGCGTTCGAAGACAACTGGGTCAAACATCACGATGAAGTGACCGGCGCGACGCTGATCGCCAAGGTCGACTCGTGGTGGACCGGGGCCAACATCGAAGGCAAGCCGCGCCGCGTGCTGTCCTACATCCACGTGGGCAACTATCGGCAGGCGTGTGAAGACGTTGCCCAGAAGGGCTACGAGGGTTTCGAAATACGCTGACGCCCGGCCTCATGCTGCGACCGGGCGTCGACGTCGTCAGGCCTTCGTGGCGCCGAAGCGCTCGCGCAACTGCGGCTTCTGCACCTTGCCGTTGGAGTTGCGCGGCATCACGTCGATGACCTCCAGCACGCGCGGCAGCTTGAAGCGCGCCAGGCTTTGGGCGGCGAAGTCGCGCAGCTCTTCGAGCGTGATCGACTGCCCCGCCTTGGGCACCACGATGGCCAGCACGGTTTCGCCCCACTTCTCGTCGGGAATGCCGATCACCGCTGCCTCGGCGATGGCTGGGTGGCCGTAGAGCACGCTCTCGACCTCGGCGGAATAGATGTTCTCACCGCCGCTGATGATCATATCCTTGGTGCGGTCGCAGATGGTGTAGAACCCCTCGGCATCGCGCCGCGCCACATCGCCGGTGCGGAACCAGCCATCGGCACTCAGCACCTGCGCGGTGGCCTCGGGCATGTTCCAGTAACCCTGCGTCACGTTGCCGCCACGCATGCACAGCTCGCCGGGCGTGTCCGGCTCGGTGATCTCGCGTCCATCGGCGTCAATCAGCTTGGCCTCGGTGAGCATGCCGGGCCGCCCACAAGAGCCCAGCTTGGTGGCGGCGCGGGTGGTTTCGAGGAAGGTGACCCCCGCCGTGGCCTCGGTCATGCCGTAGCACTGGCTGACCGGCACGTCGCGCGCGGCATAGGTTTTCAGCAGCGGCTCGGGCACCGGCGCGCCGCCGGCGACAATCATCCGCAGGCTGGACAGATCGGTGCCGGCAAACTTTTCATGCTGACTGGCGAACAGCATCATCGCCGGCACGGTGAAGGTCACCGTCACCTTGTAGCGCTCAAGGTCATCGAGAAATGCGCCCGGCTCGAAGCCGTCATGCAGGATGTTGTGGCCGCCGACCAAAAAAGTGACCAGCAACACCACGCATAGCCCGCCAACGTGAAACAGCGGCGCCATGTTCAGGGTCACGTCGCGCGAGGTGTAGTCCGAGGTCAGCAGCCAGTTGGCGTTGTTGCCCCAGAAATTGCGATTCGACAGCATCACGCCTTGGGCCGCCCGGTGGGGCCGGAGGTGTAGATCAGCACGGCCATGTCGTCGGGCTGACCGCCCATCAAGGCAACGCTCGCGGGTGCGGCGGCCAGTGCGGCCTCCATTGATTCCCAGCCGTCACGGCTGCCGCCAAACAGCAGATGCCGCTGGCAGCCGAGTGCGCCGCGAACGCTGTCGATGGCCTCGACATTGCGGGCGTCGGAGATCAGCGTGTGGGCACCGGCGTCGATGATGATGTCGCGCAGCTCCACCGGCGAAAGTCGGTAGTTGAGCGGCACCAGAATGGCGCCGATGCGCGAGGCCGCAAACAACAGCACCAGGGTCTGCGGGTGATTGAACGCCAGCACCGCGACACGATCGCCGCGCTGCACACCGCCGGCCGCCAACATGGCCGCGGCACGTTCGATGCGCGTCTGGAACTCGCCATAGGTCAGCGTTTCACCCTGGAAGCTGAGCGCGGGCTTTTCCGGCGCGCGCATGGCGCGGCGACGAAACCACTCGGCCATGCCTTCGGGGTGAATGCGCTCAGGTTGCGCAAGGATCTTCGGCTGCATCGGGGTCTCCTCCACGGGATCAATGGCGCCGCCCCGGTGAAGGGATCTTGTTACGCCGGAAAGGTCCAAAGAATAACGCCGCGACGGGCAACAGGTGACGCCAACCCTGCACCGAAGATCACCTCGTCGCGGGTTGGATGCTCAGGCCAGTTCGCGCACCGGCCGCACCCACGCGGCGGCGGCCTCGGTCTCGTTGGCCTTGTAGGCGTGCAGGGCGTCAAGCACGCTCATCTGCAGGTCTGGCGCGCGGCCTTCGCCGAGGTGCAGCAACTGCAGGCAGAACCAGCCCAGCAGGCCGAAGGATTCGATGCGCTTGAACAGCGCGGCGTCAGCATCGGGCCCCAGCGCGCCGGGCGCCAGTTGCAGGCCATGTTCGACCGTCGGCAAGGCGTCGACCTCACCACGCAGCAGTTGGCCCACCGCATGGTCGGGATCGACGCAGATGGGCCGGCCGATGCCCACCATTTCGCAGGCGCCGGACTGCAGGGCCTCGTTCATCGTGGCCAGGGTCCGCATGCCGCCGGTGATCATCAGTGGCATGTTGGCCAGCGGACGGATCTGCCGCGCGTAGTCGAGAAAGTAGGCCTCGCGTGCGGCGGTGCTGGCCACCACCGGGCGCCCGGCGGTCTGCGCCTGCTCGCCCAGCCCGACCATCTGCATCTGCTCGTAGTTGCCGCCGGAGATTTCCAGCAGGTCAATTGAGGCGTCGCTGAGCCAGCGCACCACCTGCATCGATTCCTCAAAGCTGAATCCGCCTTTCTGGAAGTCGGCCGAGTTGAGCTTGACCGAGATCGGGAAGTCGGCCCCCACTGCGCGCCGCACCGACCTGACGATCTCCATCAGCAGCCGCGCGCGGTTTTCCAGCGGGCCGCCCCATTCGTCATCGCGCTGGTTGGCGAGCGGGCTGAGAAACTGCGAGATCAGATACCCGTGCGCAGCGTGCAGTTGAATCCCGGTAAAGCCACATTCACGCGCAGTGACCGCCACATGCGTAAAGCGGCGAATGACGTCGCGAATCTGCGCGACGCTCATCGCCTGCGCCTGGCCACAACCGGCCTCGGCCATTGGCAGCGAGATCGCCGACGGTGCCAGGGGCTGTGCGTTGATCGCCGCCGGGGTCTGGCGACCGGCATGGTTGATCTGCATCCAGAAGTGCGCGCCATTCGCGGTGGCGACGCGTGCCAGCGCCCGCAACTGATCGAGTCCACCGTTTCCGTCGATGGCGATGTTGCCGGGGCGCTCCAGGTGTTGCCGGTCAACCTGAACATTGCCGGTCAGCATCACGCCAAAGTCGTTGGCCGCCCACCGCTGGTAGAGGCGCAGATGGCGTTCGGTGGCGCGGTTATCGGCATCGGCCAGGCCTTCGGTCATCGCCGCCTTGGCGAGCCGGTTGCGCAGAACCGCGCCGCAGGGCAGCGTCAGCGGGGCGTTAAGCAGGCGGGTATTGGCGGGCGTCTCGGGGCGCATGCGCGTCAGCCGCCCAGAATCTCGGCGGTGTGCATGGTGTCGAGGTACTCCTTCACCGCCGCCACCTTGCCGTCGCGTACCAGCACCAAGAAGTGGTATTCGTTGTTGTAGACGCGGCCGTCGGGAAATTCGCCAAACGATTCGGCTTCAACCGCCACGCGGTCGCCCTCGGCCGTCATGGCCTTGGGGGTGATTTTCAGGCCGTTCTTCATGGTCGGGACGATCGAGTTCAGCAGCTCGCCCATCTGCGCCTTGGTCTTGAGCCCGGCCAGCGGAAACAGTCGCGTCTTGCCGCCAATCCACCAGGTGGCGTCGTCGGTCATCATCGCCAGCGCACCGGCGACGTCACTGCGGCCGAAGCAGGCGAAAAACTCGGCGGCCAAGGCTTTGTTCTGTTCCAGATTCATCTCGCATCCTCTCGTGATTAGGGTGGGGTATCGGCCCCAGCTTCCGGCCTTCGCCCGCCATCACGAACCCCCAAACGGGGGGTCGGTCAGGACGGCGGCGGGTCGTCAGAGATCAAGGCCATCTGCCGGGCGCGGTGCACGGCGAGGGTGCGCCGCGACACCCCCAGCTTTCCGTAAACATTTTTCAGGTGCCATTTCACGGTCTCGGCACCGAGTTGCAGGGCGCGCGCCGCCTGCTCGTTGGACAGCCCGCGGGCGATCAGCGTCAGCACGTCCAGTTCGCGCTTGCTCAGCGGTTCGATCAGGGTCACCGCGCTGCGCGCCTTGGGTGCCGCGCCGGCGGAAATGCCGAGCACAGTCTGTAGCTGGTCGCGCCATTTCAACGCCGCCGGTGTTTGCGGCCATGCGGTCTCCGGCAGGCGTCGCAGCAGTCTGGCGAAGCCCTCGCCCTCGTCGGCCAGCGAGCGGATGAGACCGGAGGCCGCGCCCAATTGCAGCAGCTTGACAACCTGGATCTGGGCGTCGTCCGGCCGCCCGGCGCGGTCGAGGGCGACGGCCAGCAGGGCGCGGGTTCGCGCATCAAGGTAGGGGCTGCGGTCTTCGCGGGCGTCGTCCATCACGCCTTCGAGCGCGGTCACCGCATCAATGGCGCGCCCCGCATGCAACCGGGTGCGGGCGCGCGCAATGGCCATTACCCGCCAGGTTTCCGAGGCGGCGCCCAGCGCGTCCGGCGCGCGGGCTGGTAGCAGCCCTTCAAGCCGGACCTGCGCTGCGCGGGCGTCCAGCGGATGGTCTTCGAGCAGATACAGACGCACCCGCTCGGCCAGACACACGGCGGTCAAGCGGCCCCAGCCGCGCCGGTTGGCGAGCAGCTCGCCACGATCAAGCAGTGCATGGGCAGTGTCATGGTCGCCACGGACCATGGCCAGCCGCGTGAGCGACAGGTAGGCTGAGCGCACCGAATCCAGGTAACAGGCCTCGTCGACGATATCGAGCCGGTCGGCGAGCAACTGGTCGACCTCATCAAGCTGGTTCCACTCGTAGTGGAGGGCCGCCAACGAGCACGCCACCAGCGTCGCGGCGGCGGAGCGTCGGCCGGCGTGGCGTTCGGCCAGCGCCAGCGCTTCACGCAGGCGGCGGGCGGCCTCGAAGAGTTGGGCTTCGCGCAGGTCACAGGCACTCAGCGTCGCGGCGCGGTAACACTGGGTGAACAGGTTGCGTGTGCGGTCACGCGACAGCGGGTACAAGTCGGCGCTCTGCATGGTGCGCGCCTCGGCCACCCGCCCGGCCTTCTGGTAGCAGTGCGTGAGGCCGTTGAGCGTGGCCTGCACCGCCCAGACCACCGGTTCGTCGCCGGCCGTGCCGTCGCGCAGGCGTTCGACAAATTGCTCACCGAATGGCAACGCGCCGACGGTGTCGTCCTGCAGCGCGGTGATGCAGAAACGCAGCGCCAGCAGTTCGGATTCGACCGCCGCAGGGTCCAGCCCATGCTCGGCCAGCGCCAACGATTCACCTTGCGCGTCCAGGTCGTCGACGATGGCCATGGCGGCGTCCAGCTCGATGGTCAGCAGCAGCGCCCAGGCCACCGCGAGGCGCAGGCGGGGCCGCGCACGGATGGCCGGCGGCGGCAGCTTGCGCGCCCAGGTCAGCAACACGTGCACGCGGCTGTCTTCGACCTCGCGCATCGCACAGTGCTCGACCCACTCGGCAGCAAGATCGAGTCGCTCGGCCGCGAGCGCATGGCGCACCGCCTCGGCCCACAGCCGCTGCCCGGCAAACCAGTGGGCCGCGCGGGTGTGCAGGGGGATCACCTCGTCCGGGAAGCGGCGCAGCAGCTCAGCCCGCAGAAAATCACGGAACAGCGCGTGGAAGCGGAACCAGCGCTGCGCATCATCCAGCGATTGCACGAAGGCGTTGCGTTGATGCAAACCCGCCAGTTGGTCGGCGGCATCGGTGCGACCGGTCACCGCCTCGCAGAGCGGACCGTTGAAGCGTTCGAGGATGGCGCTGCGCAGCAGAAACTCAACGGTGTGCGGGGCCAGGCTGGGCAGCACCGCCTCGGCAAGGTAGTCATTGATCGCGCGAAAGCGGCCGGGCAGCGCGTCGATGACCCGCGACGCATCGGTCTGGTCGCGCAGTGAAATCGCCGCCAGTTGCATGCCCGCCACCCAGCCTTCGGTGGCGTCGTGCAGGGCGCGTGACTGGCCGGCATCGAGGTTGAGTGCGGCCACCTCGCCAAAGAAACGCCGCGCATCATCGAGGTCAAAACGCAGGTGGCTGGCGTCGATCTCCACCAGGTCGTCGTGGGCGCGCAGGTAGGCCAGCGGCAGTGGCGGCTCGGCGCGTGCGGCGATCACCACATGCAGGGTGTCGGGCGCGTGCAGCAGCAGGAATGACAACAGGTCGTGGATGACCGCCGCCGAGATACGGTCGTAGTCATCGAGAATCAGTGTGACCGGCGCGTCGATGGTGTCCAGCGCGTTGATCAGCGAGGTGAGCATCACCTTGGGCGGCGCGCTCTCGGGGTCGGCCGAGAGCTCGGGCGCGTGGTCGGCCAACTCGCCCAGCGCGTCACTTAGCGCCCGGATCACGTAATGGACGAACGAGCCAGGGTCGTTGTCGTCTTCGTCCAGGGTCAGCCACGCCACCGGGCGTCCTGCGGCCAACCGCTGGCCGCGCCAGTCGGCGAGCACCGTGGTCTTGCCGAAGCCGGCAGGGGCGCGCAGCACGGTTAGCAGCCGTTCGGCCCCCAGACTCAAAAGGCTGAGCGCACGGTCGCGCGGCACCGTCCGTCGCGACGCCCGGGGGGGCTCGAACTTGGTGCGGATGACGCGGGCATGCGTCGGGCTGGCAGCCTTCTTGCGCGGCATCTCTCCTCCAGCGCCACGAGGCCGAAAAGGCCAGGGCAGTGCCACGTTAGGAACTGCCAGGGTCCCGGTCAAGCCGCTTTAGGCACACCCCAGGAAGCCTCTGAAAAACGTAGCGAGCGAAGCTCAGTTCGCGTTCCGCCGGAGCGCAGGGAACGGAATGTACTGGAGTACATGAGTATTCCGAGCACTGCCGGCTTTTGGCCCCGGACGGGGCTGACAGATGTCAGGCCCGCTTAAGTCAAAAGCCGAAATGACGAGCGCAGTAGTCTTGCAGAGGTTTCCTAAAAGAGATACACCGAGTGCCCGGCATCCACGGTCACCACCGCGCCGTTCATGTGGCTGGAGGCGTCACTGGCCAAAAGCAGCAGTGGGCCGTCCAGCTCTTCGACCCGCCCCAGCCGCTTCAGGGGGTGGCGCTCGATCAACGCCTTGCCGGCCTCGGACTCAAACAGCGAGGCGGCCATCTCGGTCTGGAAATACCCCGGCGAGATCGCGTTGACGCGGATGCCCTGACCGTTGAGGTCCACGGCCATCGACCGTGTCAGCTGGATGGCGGCGGCCTTGAGCGTGCCGTAGGTGGGAATGCCGGGAATCACCTGCTCGCCGATGATGGAGGTGATGTTGACGATGGCGCCCGGCTCACCGGCGGCGATCAGACGCCGCGAGAAGCTGCGGCAGGTGCGCATCATGCCGGTGAAATTGACGTTGAGCAGTGCCTCCCAGTTTTCGTCCTTGACGTCGGGAAACAGGCCGAAGTCCACCTGTGCCGCGCAGTTGACCAGCACGTTGACGCGGCCGAAGGCCTGCTCGGCGGCGTCGAACACCGCTTCAACTCCGGCGGTGCTACCGACATCGCCGGCCACCGCCACTGCCTCACCGCCCGCGTCACGAATGCTGCTGGCCACCGCCTCAAGACGCGCCTGATTGCGGGCCACGCAGACCACCCGCGCACCGGCCTCGGCCAAGGTGTGGGCGAACTGCCGCCCCATGCCCGTGCCCGCACCGGTGACCAGCGCCACCTTGCCCTGCACCGAAAACAGCGACTCGATTCTGCTTGCCATGTGTGTTGTCTCCTGGACGTGCGGGGGCGGGATTAATTGCGGCCCATGCGCTGCATGGCCCAGGCCCGATTCCGCAGAATTCGCTGCCGCTGTTCTGGCGTGACGCGCACGGTGTCGGCGGGCAGTGCGCCGTCCAGTTCGGCGAGCTTGACGCGGCGCACCGTGGGAATCGGCGTCGTGTCGGCCTCGTAATAGCGGATGGTGGCCAGGCCCTGTGCGTGCCCCCCGGCATCCAGCCAGTTGGCAACGCCGGGGTCCTGATGCGAGATCACCGCGCGGAACATGCCGTCGGCATCGACCTGCGCCTGATGGCCGTTGAGCGCGTTCTGCCGCAGGTGGAAGTCGCGCGCTTCCCAGAAATGGCTGGCAAGCTGGATGTTCCAGTAGTGGGTCTTGGGCAGTTTGACTTCGAGAATCAGCGCTTCATCCGGCCTGCAGTCGTAGGTGCCCTTGCCGTAGGTCAGCGCGCGAAAGCCGTAGTCGATGGCATGAAACGCCATCTGGTTGGGCGGCTGCTGGTAGTAAACCTCGACCGATTGGCGGAACACCGGCGGCACCTGTTCGAGGAAGTCACAGAAGCGCTCAAGGTTCTGGCGAATGGTGTCGGCGGAAAGCGGCGGCGGCGGATACACGGCGTTGTCGTTGACGATGGACAGACGCGCCATCTGCTCGGTGTCCCAGTCGTAAAAATACTGGCGCAGCACAATGTCGCAGCGGCCTTCCGGCAGTTCCACCCAGTTGAGCGCACCCGCGGGACGCTTGCGGCTGAGGAAGATCTCCACCTGGTTGCCCGGTCCGGTCTCGACGTGGCCCAGGCGCGAATGCAAGCTCCACTCGGCCAGATAGGCGAAGGTGCCGTTGCGAATCTCGATGTCGAACAGCCGTGCCGTGCCACGGTCGCCGACGATGCGGTAGACGTTGTCGCCGTGCAGCGGCGCCCACAGGTAATGACAGTCGGCCGAGGGCAGTCCCCACTGAATCTGGGTGCTCAGCAGTTGCAGAAACTGCGGATGATTCGGGTCCACCGTTTCCATGGTGATCGGCATCGCGCCACCGATCAGGCGGGTGAGCTGGCGCGCGCCCTCGGCACGGGTCAGATCATCAGCGACGCGCGGGTCATCCCAGACGAGCTTTTCCAGCTCGCCCATGGCTTTGGTGACGGTTTTCCAGACGTCGGGCGTGGCGAAGCTTTGATCTTTCAGGCGGGGGGTATGGGGCATTGCAAACTCCTGGGGCACGTTGGACGCCGTTTATGGGCGGGTCATTGAAAGCCGGCAAAGCGGCGGCGGTAGTCGGCGAAACGCGCGTTGATCATCGCGGGCGTCAGGCCGTAATCGGGGGCGGCGTAGCGATAGCTGCCGAGGTAATGCTGGGGTCGCTGTTCCTCGAACTGACGGGCGTTGGCCAGCGTTTCGGCATCGACCTCGCGCCCGGCGCGGGCGTAGATGCGGCGGATCACGCTGGCGACGTCGTCAACGATTTCCTGGTAATGCACGTCAAGAATCCGATCAGCCGGTAGCGCGTCACGAATCGCCAGATAGCGGTCCATGTTGGTGCCGAAGTAGTCGAGCATCTCGGGGCCGATCACCGCGCGGTCGATGTGATCGCTGTGCACACGGCGCATCTCTTCGGTGAGGCCGCACATGGACGGCAGAATGACCTCGGCGTCGCGGTGGCAGTGCACCACCACCGCGTCGGGGAACACCTGCAGCAGGGTGTCCAGCACGCCGGTATGGCAGGGCGACTTCATCACCCACGATCGGCCGCGCGCGCCGCCCTGCTGCCACTGCATGTATTGCATCTGGCCGTGCAGAAAATCATAGAGCGGCCGCTGGTCGGTGTTCATCGAAAAGTCGTAGAACGACGGCATGCGCGCGAACAGCCAGGTCACCACGCACTGGAAGGAGCCCTGCATCAGCAGCACTTCCTCGTCGGGCACCTCGGCCTCGGTGGGATGCCGAGCGACGAAGCCGGGAAACTGCGCGGTGATCATCTGCACCGCATCGCGTGCCATCTGGATGCGCTCGATGGGGTTGTCCGGGTCTTCACCGGGAAACGGCGCCGGGTTCATCATCCGCCAGTACATCATTGCCAGGGCCTGCGGACTGGCCGACAGCACCCGCTGCAGCTTGGTGGTGCCGGTGCGCGGCAGGCCGAGGATGACGATGGGCCGGTCGATCTTCTCGTCGAGAATTTCCGGGTGCGCCTTGATGTCGCGGACGTAGCGCAGCCGGTTGACCAGCATGTTGATCACGCCGCCGTAGGCGAGCTGCTCGCCGATGGCGCTGAGCTGCGCCTCGTTGCGAAAACCGTCGAGCACCCGGGTCAGGCCCTCCACAAACTGGCGATCACCAAAGTCGTCCAGCCCGGCCATCTGGCATGCGGCAGCCATCACCTCGGGCACCGTGTTGGGCAGGGTCACCGCTTCAGTTGCTGTGCTCATCGCATCTCCATCCGTTCTGGTCAGCGCGCCGTGATGGCAGCACCCATTGTTCTCAAGCTGCAGCGTAGAAAACCCGGTTGGCCGGCATAACCCCATAACGGGGGGGCGCGCGTCCACCCCAAACGGCGCCCGGTTGGTTACCCTGCTGCGCAATCAAAACAACAAAGCTTTGGAGAAACCCAGACATGACCGAACCCGTACAGACCACGCGCCTGGCCGCGACCATCTTGATGCTGCGTGAAGGTGCCGAGGGCATGGAGGTGTTCATGGTGGTGCGACACCAGCAGATCGACTTCGCCTCTGGCGCGCTGGTATTCCCGGGCGGCAAGCTCGCGGCCGGCGACACCGATCCCCGCGTGCGTGCGCGCTGCATCGGTGCCGAAACCCTGTCAGACGACGAACTGGCGCTGCGGGTCTGCGGCATACGCGAAGCATTCGAGGAGTGTGGCCTGCTGTTGGCGCGCACCGGGGCGGGCTCGGCGCTTGTCGATGTGGCCCGGGTGACGCAACTTGGCGATCAATACCGGCGAGCGCTGGACCAGGGCGAGCTGGGCATTGCCGACATGCTGGAAGCCGAGGACCTGCGGTTGTGTGTCGACGCGCTGGTGCCATTCGCCCACTGGATCACCCCCACCTTCATGCCGAAACGCTTCGACACCTACTTTTATCTGGCGGCGGCGCCGGCCGAGCAGGTGGCGCTGCACGACGGCTTTGAGGCGGTCGATTCGGCGTGGCTGCGGCCGGCCGACGTGATTGAAGACGCCGCCGCCGGTCGACGCACGGTGGTGCCCGCGACCCTGCTCAACGTACAGAAACTCGGGCAGCAAGCGCACGTCGGCGAGGCGCTGGCAGCCGCCCGCACCCAGCCCATCGTCACCGTGCAGCCGGTGTCGGTCGAACGCCCCGAGGGGATGTGGCTGGAAATTCCCGAAGCCGCCGGCTACGGCGTCAACGGCTTCGCGATGCCTTGACGTGCCCATGCCGCGCGCGTCACGGCGCGGCATGGGGTGCACGCTCAGTCGGCTTTGACGTCCGGCAGCAAGGTGTCGATGGCGGGGATGGCCGACGGGTCTGGCTCCCAACCCTGAGCCATGACCCACGCGCGCTCGCGCAGCAACTGCGCCGAGGTCATGGCCAGCACGGTCTTTTGCACGCGGTCCTGTACCGGGGCATCAGCACTGCGGAACGCCTCGGAAATCACCGCGCCGGTCGACGCGCGCAGCGCCCGCACAGCCGCGACGACTTCAGCGGGGTCGGCCTTGGCGCGCTCAAGCACCTGCGACCCGCGCTGCTGCTGGGCGACCAGCTCGGGCTGATCGGCACCGGTGGCGCGTTGCAGTTCGGTGGCGAACTCCAGCAGGCGGCCCAGCTCGTCGCAGTCGTATTGAAACTGCATGGGAATCTGCTTGCCCATCAGCCCCAGCAAGCCAATCACCAGCCGGGTCTGCTCGTGAGCGAGCTTGTTGTCGGCATCGACGGCGGGCAGCACGACGTCGGTCAGCGCCTTGATCATGCTTTGAATCTGTATGTCGGGACGCATCTGCATGTCAGGCTCCTTTCTCGATGAGACCGCGCATTTCTTCCTGCAAGAGCGCACCGATGCCCATCAACCAGGTGACGAGCACGTCCTGGTGGGTCTTGCCGCCGCGGGCAACGCGGTAGCCGGTGGCCAGCACCAGCGTCACCATCATGAAATCGTTGTAGACCTTGTGCCAGTGCACCGACTTTGGGTCCACGCTCAGCCCCGAGGCCTTTTCGTAGTCTTCGAAGAAGGCTGACTCAGGTTGCATGCCGCAGACCAGGAAGGTCTTGCCGTCGGTGTCGTAGTGGCCGAACGCATGGCTGGTGGTCCATGCAAGGTCCTGATGCCGGTCGCCGATGCGGCCCAGCTCCCAGTCCAACCATGCGGTGATGCGACCGTCGCTTTCGTTGAACAGGAAGTTGCCCGAGCGGTAGTCGGCGTGGACGATCACCGGCCGATCCAGCGACGGCTTGTTGCGGCGCAGCCATCCGGCGCAAAGGCGCATGAGCGGCGAGTCTTCGTCGCAGTCTTCTTCCCAGACGCGCTCCCACCAGTTGATGCCCCACTCGGCGCACTCCGGCCCCGGTTGCGGCACGTCAAAGGCACTGAGATCGGCCTTGGAAAAATCAAAGGTGTGAATCTTGGCGAGGTCGGCCACGAACTGCGGCGCCAGCTTGGCGCGCAAATCTGGCGGGATGAAGGTCCCCAGGCCCGACACCTTGTCGCCCGACTGGCTGGGCTTAGCAACGCCCTCGGCAAACCCGTAGATCAGCGCCGGGTAGGGCAAGAACTCGGCATCGGCGTCGCACCAGAACACCGGCGGCACCGCCACCGTGCCGTCGAGCGCCTTGATGAGCTGAAACTCGCGCAGACGGCTGGTCTCGACGATGGACGCCGCCGGCTCCATGCGCAGCACCATGCGGGTTTGCTCGCGACCAACGCCGGGGCGGTCCCAGTCCAGCCGAAATGACATCTGCAATTTCGACGCACCACCCGACAGCCACTTGGCCCCCGATATCTTGAAGTTGTCACCGATGTTGTGGGTGATCAGACGGGTGACGGATGCGACCAGCGGCTCCAGCGTTTGCGGTTCGAATCCGGGGCCGGATCGAAGCGTCAGCTTGCGGGTGAGAATGCGGTCGATCTCGCGCTCGACGGGAAAGCGCCTGCGCAACTCGGCAATCCATTCGGGGGATGGCCGGTTCTTGTCGACGACGGGCATTACATTGATCTCCTTGAATAGGCTCGCTGCTAGGTCGTGCGCCCCGCCCTGCAGTCGTTGTGATGGGTCAAAACAGTCGCGATGCCATGATAAGGCACCATATTATTTATGTCGCTGCTGCCGCTTCGTTCGATTGGAAGATCAAGCACTTCATGGGCTTGCGTTTTCGTCCATTCCCGCCTGAAGGCATATCACGTCGGGCCCGGCAAGCACGTTTCTGACAGAAATAACGATATCATCCGATCGAAACTCACCCTTAACTCGCGGTCTTCGCAGGCCATGATGGGTTCCTCACCGAGCGGAGAATAATGTGGCACGGCAACGCAAGATTGCGACGGTTGAGAAGGTGGTCAAGGCCATCGCAAAGGCCCGAGGCACTCATGACGTGTCGCTCACCCGCGGCGCGAAAAGCCCTGAGGTTGGGCCGCACGTCGCCGATGACCTGGCACGCAGCGGCATCCGCCTCAGCTTTCTGATGCATGACGTGTCACGCATGCGTCGCAGCGCGTACGACCAGCACATGAAGCCGCTGGGCGTCACCCGCGCCCAGTGGTGGGTGCTGGCGCACCTGACGCGCCACGACGGCATGATGCAGACACAGCTTGCCGACGTGCTCGAAGTCGGCAAAGCCAGCCTCGGCGACGTGATTGAAAGCCTGGAATCAGCCGGCTGGATCGTGCGCCATCCCGACCCCAGCGACCGCCGTGCAAAGCGGGTTTACCTTGCCAAACCGGCGCAGGCCCTGATTGAGCGGATGACCCAGCTCGAGGTGCAGTTCAACAATCACATCTTCGCCGGCCTGACGCCCGAAGAGCGCGATGCGATGTCGCGCGGGCTGAGCAAGGTCAAGCAGGCCATCGCGAGTTTGAGCGACCAACCGCTCGACCTGTCCTCGCCAACCTGACGCGTCGCGGCTGGCTTGTAGTGCCAGGCATCACGACTCGGCGCTGACCTTTTTTCGACCGCTTGCGGCGGCACGTCTGGGCGGCTTGCCCGCAGACCCGCCGACCTCACGAATGGCCGGCGCCACGCGGTCGATGATGTCGCTCACCCGGGTCAGAAAGTGAACGCCGTCCAAGGCTTCCGGGACGCTGAGGTGGTTCACCATGAGCTGCACGAACGCCTGTCCGCGTACCACCATCTGATCGATCTCGGTGACGCCTCGCGCGGTCAGCACCACCTCGCGCTCGCGGCCGGACTCGGGGTGCACCCGCACGTCCAGCAACTTGAAGGGGGGGCGCGCCATCACCCGCAGGGTCTTGGAGATCGCCGAGTTGCCGATCTCAAACCAGCGGGTAATTGAGCGCTCGATCTCCTTGCGCGCCAGGCTGCGTCCGCCCTCGCCCTCGTTGCGAATCAACCAGAGGATCGCGACCTGATGACGGCTCAAACGCCCGCCGCGCAGGGCGTCTTCAATGCCGATGCCGATCTTGTAATGCACCGGGTAAAAGAGCTCGACGAAATCTTTCGCCTCCTGCGAAACGACGGGAGCCTGCGCCGCTTGCGCGGCACGACTTGACCGCTTCGTGGCGGCAGGACTATCTTGTCTTCGGGACATAATTTCTGATTTTCAATAATAAACGGGCATTCGTCCCGTCACGTTCTGGAGGAACACCATGAGCACACAATTTCCACCACAGGACTTGGCCACCGCCAACGTCATCGCCAATCCCTACCCGGCCTATGATGCCCTGCGCGCCCAATCGCCGGTCAGTGGATATGCCGACTGGCCGCCCGGCACGGTGCCGGGGCAGGACGCGCCGCTCAAGGCCTGGGCTTTGCTGCAGCACGCCCATGTGGTCGCCGCATCGAAAGACCACGTGCGCTTCTCGTCCGCCAACTTTCAGCAGGACACCGGCGCGCCCAGCCTGATGCTCGTCAACCACGACGACCCCGAGCACGCAGCCCTGCGCAAGATCGTGATTCAGGCCTTCACCATGAAGCGCGTGCGCGAACTGCGGCCGCACGTGGAGCAGGTGGTGGCCGACTTGATCAACGCGCTGCCGGGCGGTGAAGTCGATCTGGTCTCGACCCTGTGCGCGCCGCTGCCGGCACGCCTGATGGTGCGGCTGCTGGGCCTGCCCAATGACATGGCCGATCCATTCCAGCGTTGGGCCAACGCCTTCATGTTGTCCACCGACATGCCGCCGGAGGAACGCAACCAAAGCAACATCGACATGGTGCGGTACTTCCAGGGCATCGTCGCCGAGCGCGCCGCGCGTTTGCATGCCGGCGCCGAGCCGTCTGGCGACCTGATTGACGCGTTGCTGACCGCCGAGGCCGACGGCGAAAAGCTGACCCACGATGAAGTCTGGCGCTTCTGTTTCACCCTGGTCGTGGCCGGCAGCGAGACCACGATGTACTACGCAGCCAATTGTCTGAACATGCTGCTGGAACACCCCGAGGTCTTCGCCCAGTTGCAGCAGGATCGCAGCCTGATCGGCAAGTTCCAGGCCGAAACCCTGCGCCTCAGTGGCCCGCCGCAGCGCCTGTTCCGCAAGGCTCTGACCGATGTCGAGATCGGCGGCAAGACCATCCGCGAAGGCGAGTGGATCGCGCTGTTCTTCGCCGCCGCCAACCATGATCCCGCCGCCTTCCCGGACCCGGCCCGCTTCCGGCTCGACCGCGAGAATTCAGGCCAGCACCTCAGCTTCGGCCACGGCATTCACTATTGCCTCGGCGCGCCGCTGGCGAATCTCGAAACAGCCTGCCTGATCGAAGGCCTGCTCGACCGCTGCACCGCTCTGCGCCGCGGCAGCACGCCGCCCACCCCGCAGACGGCCACCCTGCTGCAGCACAGCGTGACCCACCTGCCCGCCACGCTTGAAGGACTGAACCCATGAACAATGTCGAAGCCACCCAGGAAATCTTTGTCCGCTTCGGTCGCGGCGATGTGCCCGCCATCGTCGAGATGATGCACCCCGACATCGTCATCGACTTCTACGGCCCGTCGGTCATTCCCTATGCCGGTCATTACGAAGGCAAATCTGGCGCGACCCGCTTCTTCGACACGGTGCTCAGCTCGGTCGACATTCACCAGTTCGATGCCGAGGAGTTCATCGCCGAGCGCGACAAGGTCATCGTCACCGGGCATCTGCGGCTTACCGCCCGCAGCACCGGCGGCGAGATCGAGTCGGACTTCGTCCACGTCATCACCCTGCGGGACGGCAAGTGGCTGCACTTTCGCGACTTCATGAACACGGCGGTGGCTGCCGCCGCGTTCGGCGGTCGTTAGTGTCGTGATGCGCGCTCGGTAAGCCTTATCGGTTTCGATGGGGGGCGAAGTCACTCCCCTCGCCTACTTGCGGGAGAGGCGCGCGCGCAGCGCGGAAATCCAATCGGGTACCCAACCTCGCACCGGCTGACGCCGGCCCTCTCCCACCCCTTCGGGGCACCCTCTCCCACAAGTGGGAGAGGGGAAGCGAGGACTGCCGGAACGCCTGGGTGGCACTTCAAGTGCCCGGCCGCACAACACGTTCTGCCTCAGCCAGCAAACGCAGCACGCACCGACCCCAGACCGTCGATGTGCGCCTCGAACCGATCACCCGGTGACACCACCGACATCGGCCCGAGCGCACCGGAGAGCACGATGTCACCGGCCAGCAAGGGCCGGCCGACTTCGACCATTTTCCGCGCCAGCCACAGGGTGGCGTTGAGCGGATGACCAAGGCAGGCATGGCCAACACCGGACGACACCGACTCACCATTGCGGGTCATGTGCATGGTGCAGTCGCGCAAGTCCAGACCGTTCAGGCCAAAGGGCGTGTTGCCGAGCACGAACAGGCCGCTAGAGGCGTTGTCGGCCACGGTGTCGACCAGGCGAATGTCCCAGTTGGCGACACGGCTGCCGACGATTTCGATGGCGGCGACGGCATAGCCGATGGCGCGCATCAGGTCGGCGACGGTGGCCTGCTCCATGGTCAGGTCACGCTCGAGCACAAAGGCCACTTCGGCCTCCACCTTGGGCTGAATGACCCGGCCCAGCGCCACGGCTTCGTCATCGCACACCGCCATATCGGCGAACAGCATGCCGAAGTCGGGCTGATCAACGCCCAGCTGCTTCTGCACCGCCTGCGAGGTGAGGCCGATCTTGCGGCCTACCAGACGCCGCCCCTGATCCAGCCAGATGCGCGTGTTGTGCTCCTGCACGGCGTAAGCGCTGGCCACGTCGTCGAGGGCAATCAGGTCGCGCACCGGCGCGCAGGCCTGGCCACTGTCGTGTGCCGCCAGCAAACGGGCGGCGGCAGTCTCGACGGCACTCATGAAAAGAAGTCGCGAGCGACGCGGTTGAACTCGTCCGGCGCCTCGTACTGCGGCCAGTGCGCGCCGTCGGCTTCCATCACGTAGAGCGTGGCGTTGGGCAGACGCTTCGCCGCCGCCTCGGCACATTCAAGGTCGTGAATCGGGTTGTTGCGCGTCCACAACATCATCGTCTTCTGCGTGATCTGTTCCAGCGGCAGCAAGTAATCATCGTGGTGGGCCAGCATGCGGTTGACGCGCGGCGTCACCTCAAGGCCTTCGGGCATCAGGTAGTAATGCAGGCGCAGGTTCACCAACTCGTCGGTGACCAGATGGTGGTTGTCGGGGTGAATCAGCCACTCGATGCGGTGCTTGACGATCTCGTAGGTTGGCGCCACCCCGGCGGCCTTCTTGGAGCGCTCCATCAGGTCGGCCATGTCGGCGCGGCCTTTCTCGCTAACGATGGGGATGCCGGCGCCGGTGTTGAGCATCAGCTTGTTGACCCGCTCGGGAAACTGCAGCGCGAAGAAGCCCGACACCCAGCCGCCGAGGGATTCGCCCGACAGATGGGCCTTGTCGATGCCCAGCACATCCATCAGTTCGCGCACCTGGTCGGCCAGCACTTTGGGGCTGTAGTCCATCGCCTTGCGGTTGGACAGCGCGTGGCCGACGTAGTCGAAAGCAATGCAGTGAAACTGGTCCGACAGCGGCATCAGGTTTTTGCAGTACGCCTCAAGGTGACCACCAATACCGTGCTGAAACAGGATCACCGGCGCACCCTTGGGGCCGGCTTCGGCGATGCGGATGCGGCCGTAAGTGGGGGTGTCCACATAACGGATTTCGGTGCCCACCATGTCGAGCCAGAGACTCATCGTTTTCTCTCCATTAATGTGATGCTCGCGTAGCGAGACTTGGTCCCCTCGCCCGCTTGCGGGAGAGGGGGGAACCACCCGCAAAGCGGGTGGTGGGGAGAGGGCGCGCCGCAGGCGCGGAGGACTTCGCCAAAACCCCCGGCCCCTTCGGGCGCCGCCCTCTCCCCGCAAACGTATACGTTTGCCCCTCTCCCGCAAGCGGGCGAGGGGCGTAAACCGCAACCACTACACAACCCTCTTCATCGTTTGGAGGACCGGTTACCGGCCCCGCCATCCAGCAACTTAAGGTGCCCAGCCAATATCAATTTCCACTCGTCGAGCAGACTGCGGAACAGTGCGTCGTCGTGCTGCCACAGCGCGCGTACCGACAGGCCGCGCACCACGCTGATGGTCAGCCACAGCACCTTCTCGGCCTTGTCCTGCGGCAGGCCGCGGGCGACCAGCACGTCCAGCCAAGCCTGTTCGACGCCGAGGCGGCTTTCGCGGGTGTAGCCATAAATCTGGTCGCGCAGCGCGCGGTCCTTGCTGCCGGCCATGACCAGGTCGAGCATGACGCTGAAGTCGGGCCCCAAAAAGAAGTCCATGCAGTCTTCGATGATGGCTTCGATGGGGTCTGCGGCTTCATGGGCCTTGGCGGCGCGCGCCTGGCCGCGCGCCAAGCCATCACGCAACAGGTGCGCGGCGGTGGCCAGTACCAGACTGTCCTTGGTCGGAAAGTGATGCTGCTGCGCACCGCGCGACACCTTGGCGACACGCGCCACCTCGTCGGTGCGAAACCCCGCGTAGCCCTTGCGGCGCAGCACTGCGGCCGCGGCTTCGATGACCTTGAGCTGGGTGGCGTCGGAGCGCTCGGCCTGTGTTCGGCGTTTGGGCCGCGACGGCACGCGTTTTTTGGCGACCCCCGGGAGAACCGACCCCAGGGCGCCAGTGATCAGCTCAGAGCGCGACATGAACCACGTCGTCGATGACCGACACGACATAGGTCTTCAGCGGCTCGCTGCAGGGCGAGGCCATGGCCGCGCCGGAGGCAATGTCGAAGCCGCAGAAGTGCCAGCCGCAGACTACCTGGTCGCCGTCGATCATGCCCTCGTCCGACAGCGAGGCTTCTTCGTGGGTGCAGGTGTCGTCGGTCACGTAGTAAGTGCCGTTGACGTTATAGAGCGCCACCACGGTGCCGTCCGGCAGGGTGGCACTTTTGATCTCGCCTTCGAGCAGTTCGGAGGTCGCGAGCAGGGGATGGGTCTGGGTCATGGCTAAAAGAATTTGAATGGGTTCACAGCATGGTGGTGCCGCCGTTCACACTGATGACTTGACCCGTTACAAAGGACGCCTCCTCGGTAGCCAGGTAAGTGACCATCGACGCGATCTCGGCCATGGTGCCGGGGCGCCCCATGGGCACGATCTCGGTGACCTTGCGCACCAGCTCGGGATTGGCTTTCGCCACCTCCTCCAGCTGCGGCGTCGCCACCACACAGGGCGCCACGGTGTTGACGGTAATGCCGTCACGGGCAAACTCGCGCGCCAGCCCGGTGGTCATGCCGTGCATGCCGCCCTTGGCGGCGTTGTAGGCGGCGTGGTCGAACAGACCGTTACGCACCGAGTCGGCGCCCAGATTGACGATCCGGCCGTAGCCCCTGGCTTTCATGATCGGCAGCGCCAACCAGCAGCACCAGATGCAGGTCCACAGGTTGCGATCAATCGTGGCGCGCAAGGTGTCGGGCGTGTGCTCGAGGAAGGGCCGCAGAATGCCGCCGCCGGCGTTGTTGACGAGGATGTCGACGGTGCCGAAATGCTCGGTGGCGGCAGCGATGGTGCGCTCGGCGACGGCCTGGTCAGACAGGTCACCCGCCACCGTCACCACCTCGGCCCCCTGCTTGCGTAACTGCGCAGCCGCCGCCTCAACGGTGGCGGCATCCAGATCACCGAGCACCAACCGGGCACCTTCGCGGGCAAAGCGCTCGGCGACGGCCAAGCCGATGCCGCGTCCGGCACCGGTGATCACCGCCACACGGCCGTCGAACCTCATGCGTCAGCCTGCTCGGGGCGCTGTTCGATCTGGCCGACCTTGCCAAACGCGGGCGTCGGCACGCTGCCCCAACTGTCCAGCGTGCCTGGCACCGGCTCCAGCAGCCGCGCTTCACGTGCGCCCTGCTCGGGGAAGGTTTCCATGCCGAAGCTGTATTCCACGGTCATCCGGTCCGGGTCGAGGAAGTACAGGAAAATGCTTTCAGAGGGCTGGTGGCGCCCGGGCCCGAACACGATCTCGACGTCGTTCTGCTTCATCCGGTTCATCGCCCGACCGACATCATCGACATCGGTGACCATAAAATTGACGTGGTTCAGGTGGTTGTCGGCACCCGCCAAAATCGCCAGCGAGTGGTGCAGCGGGTTTGGATAGGCCCGTAGAAACGCCGCAAAGCCGGGCACGAAGTCCGAGACCTTGAAACCCAGTTTGTCGGTGAGCCACCCCAGCGCACCGTCGAAGTCCTGCACGTTGATCACCACGTGACCCAGCCGTTCGATCTTGCTCACAGTGGGCGTGTAGGCCTTGGCCATCTGCATCATCTGCACGAAGAACTCGAAGCAGATGCCCGAGTCCGGCAGGCGGAAGCGGAAGGCCGCCACCGTGCGCAGGGCCTTAAGCTCCTCGGCCGAGACGGGCTCGATTACCAGCCCCAGCGCCTCGACATGCTGCTGCGCGGCGGCCAGATCGGCGGCACTTTCCAGCTCGAAGCCGATGCGCTTGAGGCCGGGCTCGCCCGCCGGATACAGCAACACGTTGTGATGGTCACGCGAGCAGCGCAGCGCGGCGAAGGCGTCGCTGGATTCGCTGACCGTCAAGCCGACCAGGTCGCGGTAATAGTCAGTGCTGCGCGCAAGGTCGGTGACGTTGAGCGCCACATAGCCGAGGCGGCGGTAGCGGAAGGGGATGTTCATCGAATCGCTCCAAACATGGTCAGGAACCGTAGCGAGCGAAGGCATTTGGGCCTTCGAGCAGCGCAGGAACCGGAGTTGATGTGTAAATCAATGAGGCTTCCGAGCAGCGCAGAAGGCCCAAATGCCGAGCGCAGTAGGTTCATGACCATGTTTCAAAGAATGATGCTGATGCGACCGTTCGGCTTTAAGCCATCCATGTCGAGCACGCAGCGCTTCTCGCGGATGCGCAGGCCGTCGGGCGTGACCGCGATGCGGTAGCGATAGCTGCCGATATAGGTTTCGGTGAGGCCCATCTTGGTGCGATACGTCAGCACGGCGGCGCCCACGTCCAGCTCGTCATCCTTGCGGCCACGGATGCGCACGTTGCTGACCAGATGACGGGTTTTGGAGCGCGGAAACTCGGCGTGCGCGGTGCGCTTGAGCAAACGCTCAACGCGCTGTTCCAGCCGGAAACGGTCATCGGCAACGTAAAACAGCGAGTCATCCGGCGACGCATTGGGCGCCGAATCGGTGGTCGGCACGTAGTAGCAGCCATCGGCGGTGAACAGGTCCAGCCATTCCTTGAGGCGCCATTCGTCGAGCATCTCGGCCTCGAGGAACATGAAGTCTTCGACCTGCTCGCGGGTCACGGTGTCGATGTTCATTACACACCTCCCTGGGTCGGCACGCGGGCGCCGGTGCGGCGTTGCCACTCGCTCCAGAACACGCGCATCTGCAGCTCGTCGTCGTAGTTGACCTTCTCCTTGATCATGCCCTTGGAGATGTCGTTCCATGGCGCTTCCTTCATCGCGTTGTAGCCGCGCTGGCACTGCTCCAACGCCTCGACGTCATCCGGCGTTGCGAAGCCGCCGGGGCCAAGAAATTCGAGGAAGTTCGACAGGCGGAACTTGCGCGCCCAGGGGCTTTCATCCTCCGGCGCCAACGCCCACGCGGAGATCTGCATGGCGTCCGGCGCAGTGGGGAAATAGGTGCGGATGGTGATCGCCATGATGTCGTTGATCACCAGATTCGGGAAGATGAACATGTTGCGATTGAGCGTGGCGATGCGGTCGGCACGTTCCTCGCCGAAGCGCTCGACCAGACGGGCCTTGACCTTGTTCAGCTCGACCTTGCCCTCTTCGCCCCAGAGCGGAATCCACTGCGCCACCGGGCGGCCCCACGGCGCCTTGTACTCGATCACCGCGTGGCCATTGCCAAGGTCGTAGCCGGTGCCGTCAAACGGCACCGGACTCATGCTGCCCTGCATGTTTTTCAGGTAGTCGACGTAGGTCGCGTGGGTGTTCATCGCGTGGTAGCCGTCGATGGAATTCTCGGTCAGCAGCTTCCAGTTGGCGCGAATCTGGTACTCCTGCGTGCCGCCGACCAGCGACATGCCGACCTCGGACTGGTCGGCAATGATGTCGATCCACTCCTTGGCACCGGCCAGATAGTCGCTGAGCGACTCCACATTGGGATCGAAGCAGATGAACCAGAAGCCGCGATACACGTCGAGCCGTGGCACCGGCACCAGGTTGGCGGCGCCGTCGGCATTGAAGTCTTCGGGGTAGCACTCGCTGCCCGGCTGGCTCTTCAGCGCGCCGTCGTTGCCGAACACCCAGCCGTGATAGAAGCACTGAAAGCTCTTGGCGTTGCCCTTGGCCTCGCGGCAGACCTGCGCACCGCGGTGCGGACAGGTGTTGAACAGCGCGTTGACCTTGTTCTGTTTGTCGCGGGTGAACAGGATGTTGCGCTTGGCGATGATGCGGGTCACGAAATCGCCGGGCTTGACCAGCTCGGAGTCGTGGCCGACATAGAGCCAGCACTTGGCGAAAATCTTCTCGTATTCCTGCTCGAAAATCGCCGGGTCGGTGAAGCCGCTGCGGTTCACCTTGAAGCGGTGATTGTCGGCTTCGTGCCAGACGATGGGTTGCTCGTTCATGGTCGGTTGGTTCATCAGCCTCTCCTCTCTAATCGGTTTCGCTCAGCAAGCCGTTTGGGCCGAGCGTCTGTTGTCCCGCGATCAACTGTCGGTGAAATCGGTTTCAAAAAATTCCTGCGTACCGCGCGCGCCGCTGGCCCGCTGGGCGGCTTCAGCCGCGCGCAAGTCGGTACGACGAATCTTGCCGGAGACGGTCTTGGGCAACTCCTCGCAGAACTCGATCACACGAATCTTCTGATACGGCGCCAAGCGCTCGCGGGTGAACTTCAGAATGCTGCGCGCCGTGTCGGCACTGGCCGCCACGCCGGGTTTGAGAATCACGCAGGCCTTGGGCACGCAGAGGCGCTTGGCGTCAGGGCTTTCAACCACTGCCGACTCGGCGACCAGGTCGCATTCCATCAGCGCGCTTTCCAGCTCGAACGGCGAGATGCGGTAGTCGCTGGACTTGAACACGTCATCGGTGCGACCTACGAACCAGAAAAACCCGTCGGCATCGCGTGAGGCAACATCGCCAGTGCCGTAATGACTCCCGCCCAGCGCCATGCGGGTTTTCTCGGCATCGCCGACATACCCGGCCATCACCCCGGCCGGGCGCGGGTTGAGCCGCACCGACACCTCGCCCTCGTCGGCGGACTGGCCGTCGGTATCGAGCAAGTCCAGCGCGTAGCCCGGCAGGGGGCGGCCCATGGAGCCGTAGCGCAGCGGCTGGCCCGGCGGGTTGCCGAGCATGGCGGTCGATTCGGTCTGGCCATAGCCCTCGCGGATGGTCAGGCCCCAGGCGGCTTTCACGCGCTCGATCACCTCGGGGTTGAGTGGCTCACCGGCGCTGACCAGCTCACGCAGCTTGACCGGATATTGCGACAGGTTTTGCAGAATCAGCGAACGCCACGCGGTCGGCGGCGCGCAGAGCGTGGTCACGCCGCAGCGCACCAGCGTGTCCAGGGTCTTTGCCGCGTCGAAGCGGCCCTGGTTGTAGATGAAGATGGTGGCGCCCACCGTCCATGGCGCGAAAAAGCAGCTCCACGCGTGCTTGGCCCAGCCGGGCGAGCTGATGTTGAGGTGCACGTCGTCGGGCTGCAGCCCCAGCCAGTACAGGGTCGACAAATGCCCCACCGGGTAGCTGTAGTGGGTGTGCAACACCATCTTCGGCTTCGAGGTGGTGCCCGAGGTGAAATACAGCACGCAGGGGTCGCTGGACGGCGTCATGCCGTCGGGCTGGAAACGCTCGGACGACGCGACCGAGCCGGCATAGTCCGTCCAGCCGGACTGCTCACCATTGACCTGGATGCGGATACAGTCATCGGCGAGGCCGGCAAAGCGCTCGACGTAATCGGTATCGACGATGACGCCGCGCATCTGGCCGCGCGTGATGCGATCGCGCAGGTCGGCCTCGGACAGCAGCGTGGTGGCGGGGCTGAGCACCGCACCAATCTTCATCGCCGCCAGCATCAGCTCCCACAACTCGACGCGGTTGGGCAGCATCACCAGCAGTCGGTCGCCGCGGCGGATGCCCTGCTCGCGCAGGAAATTGGCCGCGCGGTTGGAGGCGACACGCAGGTCCTCAAAACTGCGGCTGAGCTCGGCGCCGGACTCGTCCACGATGCGCAGTGCGGCGCGCTGATTGCCCTTGGCGAGCGCATCAAAGTGATCCAGCGCCCAGTTGAACTCGGGCAGCACCGGCCAGCGGAACTCGGCCATCGCCTTGGCGTAATCCAGCCGATGGGTGATCAGCAGATCGCGGGCGGCGGCAAAGGCCAGGACTTCACTCGATGTCATGCGGACTCCTCAATCCGGAAATACGGCGGACGGCTCAAGCTTTGGCGCGGGCAAGATCAAGTGCCACATCTTCAATCATGTCTTCCTGACCACCCACGGTCTTGCGCCGCCCCATTTCCACAAGAATGTCGCGGGCCGACACGCCGTATTTGGCTTCAGCCCGCTTGGCGAACAGCAGGAATGACGAGTACACACCGGCATAACCCAAGGTCAGCGAGTTGCGATCAATGCGAACCGGGAAGTCGAGAATCGGGGTGACCCGGTCTTCGGCGACATCGGAGATCTTGAACACGTCCACACCGGTTTCGATGCCCATGCGATTGCACACGGCCACGAACACTTCCATGGGCGTGTTGCCCGCGCCTGCGCCCATGCCGCCGCAGGCACAGTCGATGCGGCGTGCGCCTGCCGCCACGGCGGCCACAGAATTGGCAACGCCCATGGCGAGGTTGTGATGGCCATGAAAGCCAATCTCGGTTTCGGGCTTGGCCTTGTCGCGCAGCAGCGCGACGCGGGCGGTGACATCGTCCGGCAGCATGTAGCCCGCCGAGTCAGTGATGTACAGGCAGTTGGCGCCGTAGGACTCCATCAACAACGCCTGCTCGACGAGTTTTTCAGGCGCGATCATGTGCGCCATCATCAGAAAGCCCACGGTGTCCAAACCCATCTCGCGGCCCAGATTGATGTGCTGCTCGGACACATCCGCTTCGGTGCAGTGCGTGGCCACACGAATGGTGGTGACGCCGCAGTCGGCCGCCATGCGCAGATGGTCCACGGTGCCAATACCCGGCAGCAGCAGTGCCGAAATCTTGGCGTTTTTCATCAGCGGCACGACGGCGCGCAGGTATTCCTCGTCGCTGGCGGCGGCAAAGCCGTAGTTCACCGAAGCGCCGCCGAGGCCGTCACCGTGGGTCACTTCGATCAGTGGACAGCCTGCCTCGTCCAGACCCTGGGCGATGTTTTTCATCTGCTCCACCGTGATCTGGTGACGCTTGGGGTGCATGCCGTCGCGCAGCGACATGTCGTGCACTTTGATCTGGATGCCCTTCAGGTTTTGGCTCATCTCGATACTCCTTGGCTGCAATTTTCCCCGCAGGGGTGGGAGAGGGCCGCACATCAGTGCGGAGCTTCTCGCTGGCTGGCGCCAGCGCCCTCTCCCTAACCCTCTCCCGCCTGCGGGAGAGGGAACGGTTGTCTTTATGCCGCCTCGAGGTTCAACCGCCCCGCGAAGATTTCTTCGGCAAACAGTTCGGCAGTCCGTGCCGCCGAGGCGGTCATGATGTCGAGGTTGCCGGCGTACTTCGGCAGGTAGTCGCCCAAGCCCTCGACTTCGAGAAACACGGAGACCCGCTTGCCCTCGAACACCGGCCCATTCTTCAAGCGATAGCCCGGCACGTACTTCTGCACCTCGGCCAGCATGCGGTGCACGGATTCGGTGATGGCCTGCTGGTCGGGCTCGTCCACGGTGAGGCAGTGCACGGTGTCGCGCATGATCATTGGCGGCTCGGCCGGGTTAATGACGATGATGGCCTTGCCTTCGTCGGCACCGCCGATCTTGGCGACGGCCCCCGCGGTGGTGCGGGTGAATTCGTCGATGTTCTTACGGGTGCCGGGACCGACGGATTTGCTGGCGACGGTGGCAATGATCTCTGCGTATTTGACCCGCTGAACCCGCGACACGGCGTAGACCATGGGAATGGTCGCCTGGCCACCGCAGGTGACCATGTTCACATTCATTTCGCGCTTGCCGGCGTGTTCTTTCAAATTGATCGGCGGCACGCAGTAAGGCCCGATGGCGGCCGGCGTCAGGTCAATCATCATCACGCCGAGGGCGTTCAACTTGTCGGAGTTGGCCTTGTGCACGTAAGCGCTGGTGGCATCAAAAGCGATCTGGATGCCGTCGGCCTTCACATGCTCAAGCATGCCGTCGACGCCCTGGTCGGTGGTCTTGAGGCCCATTTCACGGGCGCGGGCCAAGCCTTCGGAGGTCGGGTCGACGCCGATCATCCACACCGGCTCCAGCAGCGGGGAGCGCTGCAATTTGTAGAGCAGGTCGGTGCCGATGTTGCCAGGGCCAATGATGGCGCAGGGGATTTTGGTCATGAAGGCTCCTCGGGGGTCTGCGTCCGCGTTCATGGCGTGCGCGCAGATGATGATTGTCTTGGTTTGGCCAAGAGCCTAAACCATCACCCCTCGGCATGCAACATTCCGGCTAGCTCGCTTGTAAGTTGCACATTAGAGGTCGCAGTCCAAGGCCTTACAGGCGGTCGAGGGTCACCTGCCCGAGCTGCCGCATCTGGCCCTGTATCCATGCCGCACGCTCACTGACATACGGTGACGGCGGCGACACGCGATACCGGCGCGGGCTGGGCAGCACCGCCGCCAGCAACGCCGCCTCGTATTCACTCAGTCGGGCAGCGGGCTTGCCGAAGTAGAACCGGGCGGCCGCCTCCACGCCGTAGATGCCCTCGCCGAATTCGGCACTGTTAAGGTACACCTCGAGGATGCGCTGTTTGGACCACAGGATCTCGATCAACAGGGTGTAGCCCAACTCAAGGCCCTTGCGCACCCAGCTGCGCCCCTGCCAAAGGAACAGATTCTTGGCAACCTGCTGGCTGATGGTGCTGGCGCCGCGGGTACGGCCACCCTCACGGTTGTGTTCCAGGGCCTTGTTGATGGCCACGAGATCAAGCCCGAAGTGATCCGGAAAGCGTTGATCCTCGGCCGCGATCACCGCCAGGCCTGCGACCGGTGCGATCTCCTCCCACGGCACCCAGCGGTGTTGCAGCGCCGCGAGGTCGGGATTGGCCAGACGATCGACCTGGTAACCGACCATGAAACTGGACGTCCACGCGGGAACAAACCGCAACACCAGCACCGGCACGATCGTCAGCAACACCGCGGCAAGCAGGGCCAGCACGGCACGCCGCAGCCGGGCGCGAGCGCCCCAGCCGGGTAGCGCCGGACGCCGACGCCGAACGCGGCGTGGGCGTCCGCGGCGGCGCAGATCCGCCAGGACGATCAAGCCGGAATCGACATCGGGCGGCTTTCGAGACATGGCCTATTGTGCGACAGCTCCACTCGACCAACCAGCAGCGGCAATCGCTAAGGCCGGTAGCGGTAGGTCAGCGCCGGATTGACCTGCCGGTTTTGCCCTTCGATGGCCGACACGCTGTTGACGCTGGCCCCTGGATTGCGGACTACCACTTGCGACTCCAACCCAACATCAAGGTGATGACATAAGGCCTCGAGGTTTCGACACCTCCAAGACCGATGGCATCGGTCGCGGACGCTCCCCCGAACTCTTTTTCCACGTAGTAGCCAACAGCCAAATGCAGCTGATTGCGTGTATCGCGTGACCACGTTCCCCCCGCAGTGACCTGCCATTCGGGATTGGGTGCGAATAGATTAAGCGTCACAGAATTGGAGTCTGAATCGGCCACCGGGCGTTTGCCGTAGGTGGCGCCGGCGCGAAGGGTGAGCCGCGGCGTGACGGCGTAGGAGGCACCAGCCCGATAGCTGTTCCGATCAACCCAGTTGAATCCACTCCCGTCCTTGCTTCCAAACGGTTTGTTCTCAGGGTCTTGCAAGCTATTGAGTACGCCGTTACTCAGCGCTCGAATGTCACCCCAGAACACCCGCTGGATATCGAGGCCCACCTCCCAATCTCTCGCTGGGCGGATGGCGATACCGAGGGCGATGTTCTGAGGAATATCGAAACCACCACCGTCTGCGATAAGCCCTCGGTAGCGATCAAATTTTTGAAAGTACATTCGTGAAGAATACGCAGCGCCAATGTCCAGCCAAGGCAGTAAACGTCCAAACCAACCCAAGCGGACACCGGCGCCGAACGCGTCATCGTTGCCACGATTACTCACGGCCTCAGGATGCGCCGATATATTCTCTAGAGCCTGGAAGCCGTAGACCTTGATCCGCTGGTGCCCGATCAGCGCCGATAAACCGAAGCTCTGCCCTTCGGTGTACTGCCAGGAAAGCGTGGGCGCCACGATTATTTGAGCAAGATCGAAACCGAGTTTGCCGCATCCAAGCAGGAAATTTCCTGCTGCATCCCCACAGCGCTCGGGATTACCATTGGTTTCGGGGATACCCGTATCGTCACGGAACTCGGTGTTGAGACCGCCGTTTCCGTACAGTGCGACACCCACTGACCAATTCTGAGCCACCTTGCGTGCGTAGCCGGCTTCTGGCAATAGAAACAGAGTGTTGTTGCTGGTTGAAGAAAAATCAAACGGGGTTCCGGTGCCGGTGCGTTCGATCGTGCGACGCGGCGAAAAAAACAGCAAATCCAGATCGAGCCGATCATTGACGAAGGAGAGCTTGGCCGGGTTTGAAGCACCGGAAAAGCCGTCTAAACCCATCGCGATCGACGTGCCGCCGGCCTGGTGCGCGAGTGGCCCATAGCCCAGCAGGTTGTAGCCCCCGCCTGCCTCGGATGCGAGGCTTGCTCTCAGCGCAAGCGCAGCCAGAACACAGCGCAGAGTTTGTAGCGAGACGTCTCGTTCGTGCTTCATTTAGGCTCTCCAATTCCAGATATTAAGGACGCTTCAGCACAGAGAGCTTGATGCGCACCGATCAACTGGATGCATCACCCGGCCTCACCGAGAAAATCTCCGACCAGGCGTGCGAACCGTGCCGAGTGCTCGATCTGAGTCCAATGTCCACACTTGCCGAAGACATGCAGTTGCGAGTTGTGGATCCAGTGCAAGAGCTTTTCCGCGTTGCTCACGGGGATGACCTGATCTTCGCGGCCGTGGATGATCAGGGTTTCGTGCGGCAGTGCGCGCAGGTCATGCACAGGGGTGCAGAGCGCCTCGATGCAACGCTGGCGCGGCGCCGGGAACATTGCGGCATACGCCTCCTGCAGTCCGGGCTGGAGACTCGCCTCGTAACGCATGCGCGCCAGATCGTCTGTGACCAGGGAACGGTCGAAGGCGAACAGGTCCATCATGCGCCGCATCTTCTCGAACGACGGCGTGTAACCCCAGACCTCGTCCAGCGCCGGCGTCAGCTCGAAATCGACGCCAGCGCTGCCCATCAGCACCAGCCGTCGAACCCGCTTAGGATGGCGTGCGGCGATGGCCAGAGACAAGGCGCCGCCGAAGGAATTGCCGATCAGATCGGCTTGCTCGATCTCCAGCGCGTCCAGCAATCCAACCGCATGCGCCACCCAGGTGTCGAGACCGTATTGGATCCCGGCCGGGCGCTCGGTGTAGCCGAAACCTGCCATGTCCGGCGCGATCACCCGCCGCCCCTGGGACAGCGCAGGAATCACCAGGCGCCAGTTGGCCCAGGCGCTCACGCCAGGGCCGGAGCCATGGATCGTCAACACGGGGAAGCCGCTGCCGACATCGTGATAGTTGGTGTCGATGCCATTGGCCTTGATGCGCTTGCCCACTTCCGGGTTGCTGTTTGCCGATGCCTTGTTCATGAGTTTTCTCGATGGAATGAGGAATGCCCGCGGTCTCAGGTCGAGACCGACAGGAAAGCCTCGTTGAGCTTGCGGTCGTGGTAGAAAATCGCCGGCCCCAGTTGGTCGTCGGTCCAGGTGATGGTCGGCTTGTCCGGGTACCAGATGTAGCCGCCCGAGAACACTTCGTTGCGATTGCCACTGGGATCGAAGAAATAAATCGTTTCGCCGCGCGTGATGCCATGGCGCGTCGGTCCCAGATCGAGCGGCACCTTGCGTTTGGAGATGATGTCCGCCGCCCTCAACACCTCGTTCCAGCTGCCGAGCTGGAAGGACGCATGGTGTAGCCGGTTCTTCACCGGCTGGCGGATGAAGGCGACATCATGGGCCTTGTTGGAACAGGCGAGAAATGCCGCAATCTGCAGCTTGCCGCCATCGGCGACGATCTGCTCGGTGAGATTGAATCCCAGGATGTCGATGAACAACTTCACGGTGCCGTCGAGGTCATCGCCGTAAAGTAGGCAATGGTCAAAGCGCGAGGGCGCCATGCCGCGCAGATCGTCGGGCCAAGGATCAGGATTCTGATAGCCGGTGGCGCAGCCGACGATGTCTTTCTGCGCGTACAACTCCATCGCATGCCCGGTAGGTACCGTGAATCGGAAACGCCGCCCGCAGCGCGGGTGCTCGCCGGCCTCGATCCAGCTCGTCTCGGTGGCCAGCGGCGAAGCTTCGAGCTCCACGGCCAAACGCTCCAGCGTGGCCTCGGAATCCACTTTCCAGCCCATGTAATCCATGCCCGCGGAGTCCGCCTGACGCAGCACGACGCTGTGGTGATCCGCCTCATCCCAGGCTTTCAGATACACACGCTCTTGGTTATCGCGCCCGGTTTCGCTCAGGCCCAGCACCTCGGTGTAGTGCTTGATCGCTGCATCCATGTCGAGCACGCGCAGGGCCACATGCCCCGGCCGCATCACGCCAGTCATTGCCATGATTTCAATCCTCCTTCGAATAGTTTTTGGCAGCGCCAACAGCGCCGCTATAAAAATGAAACGGGTCAGAATGCCGCTCCAACAGGCGCGCGATCTTGCCGACCACGTCGAGCCTCAGATCGGTTTCCGGAACCAGCTTGCAGGCCAAGGCCATGCCGGTTTCGCGCTCCTCATGGCTCACGCACGCAGAGCTCATCGCCCCGGTGCTGTAACGACCTTCGAGCACGCGCACCTTGCAGACTCCGCATCCACCGCCACGGCATCCGACCGGAATGCCGCTGCGACCTCGCAGCATCATTCCCTGAAGAACATTGTGTCCTTCGGCGCAATCGAAGCGCTGACCGCTGCCGCCAATGGTGATCGCGTAAGCCATTCGCTCAATCTTTCGGCATCACCAGCACCGGCTTGATCGCCGTGCCCTTCTCGGATGCGTGACAAGCCTCGTTGATCTGATCAAACGTGAACTTGCTGATCAGCCGGTCGAACGGGAATTTTCCGTCCTGATACCAGCGGATCATCTGCGGAATGAACTCCTGCGGATCGGCGTCGCCTTCGATGACGGTCTTCACGCCCACTCCGCGGATCAGCAGGTCCATGAGATTGATGCTCAGCACCCCGTCCGGCGGCGGAACGCCGATCAGGCCGAGCATTCCACCGGGCAGCAGGGTCTGGAATGCGGTCTCGATGACGGCCGGTCGCCCCGTGGTATCCATCGCGTGCGTCACGCCACCGCCAGACAGCTCCTTGATGGCAGCGAGCACGTCCGGCGTCTCGGTCGGATTGACGACGTGTGTCGCCCCGAGAGACTTGGCCAGCCGGCGGCGCTCCGGATTGATCTCCACGACGATGACGTTGGCCGCATCGAGAGCCCGTGCCGCGAGCAGGCCGGATAGCCCAACCGCGCCGCCACCGAAAATGGCGAGGGACTGCCCCTTCTTCAGACCCAACGCCCTAGCCACCGCCCCGGCGCCGGTCTGGATACCGCAGCCCAGCGGCCCCATGATCTCCAGCGGCAGGCTCTTGTCGACGATGACGGTGTTGCGCTCATGGGCAACCGCGTAGGTTGCGAACGAGGACTGACCGAAGAAATTGCCATGCATCATCGCGCCGCCAATCGACAGCGGCGATGAGTTGTCGTCCGGACGCACACCGCTGAAGTTGTGCGGGTAGAAACCCAGGCAGAACGGCGGGCGCTCGTCGCGGCAGGCCTTGCAGTGGCCGCAGGAGTTATAGCTCAGCACCACGTGGTCACCCACCTTGACGTGGCGGACCTTGGCTCCGACCGCCTCGACCACACCCGCACCCTCATGGCCCAGCACCACGGGGGCTGGCACGTTGAAGCCGTCACGCACCACGATATCGGTGTGACAGATGCCGACGCCGGCAATCCGCACGCGCACCTCGAACTCGCGCGGCGGCGCGACCTGGATCGCTTCCATCTGGAAAGGCTTGCCCAACTCGCGAACCACGGCTGCCTTGGCAGTAACGGCGCCCAGGGAACTACTCATGATCGTTTCTCCTCTGAAATGTTCTGAATGCGATCTGCGCCCGAGCCTCGCCGACGGTACGAGCCGATCACCTACTTTTTCGACCAGGGCTTCAGACGCTGTAGATGTCGAGCACTGTCGGGATGGTGTCGTTGTAAACCAGCACTTTCTTCTTGCGTATGCGCCAGCTCGTCTCATGGCGGGCGAGCAGATATTCGTATCGGCCGAAGAAATGCGAAGAGGCCCCAAAACGGAACGAGTGCGTCACCCAGTTGGCCGTCACTTCCAGCATACCGTCGGGCAACTCGGCCACAAGCACGTTGCTGACGAGATGGCAGGTGCGCGGCAACGGCGTGGAGGCCGCCGAGCGTTCGGTCCGAATGCGGAACACCCGATCCTCCAATCCGGTCCGGTCGGGGTAGTACATCAACGACACCTGGTCATGCGGGTCGCTGACATATTCGTGCTCTGAATCCCAGCTCGGAATCCAGTACTCTGCGCCCTCCTCGAACAGCGCCAGCCACATATCCCACTGTCGTGTGTCGACGTAGTGCGCTTCGCGCGACAGGAATTCTTCAACGGCGCTGCGCAGTCGCACCGGGTCGTTGGGTAATTCGGCCCGCATCAGCTTGACTCCCCGATGGCCGGCGCCATCAGCTCGGCCCAACGCTTGTGCTGCGGCAGCACGATGCCCTCATCCTCCAGCTTCGCGCCGCTGCGCAGTGGTTGCAGGCCGAGCGCCTTGGCGCGCTCGTCCGGACCCTCGATCTCGTGCGCCGCACCGCGGCTGAGGTCGCTCCAGCGGATGATGTGGTGGTTCTTGTAGCCAACGTGCGAGGCGTTGAACTCGGACAGATCATCCGGCGTCGCCATGCCGCTGGCGTTGAAGAAGTCCTCGTACTGGCGCAGTCGCTTGGAACGCGACGCGCGATCCTCTCCCACCGGCGCGAAGCAGTAGATGCTGACCTCGGTCTTGTCCACCGACAACGGCCGGATCACGCGGATCTGCGTGCTCATCTGGTCCATCAGGAACACGTTCGGGTAGATCAGCATGTTGCGCAGATAGCCGGTGGCCCAGTCCGCGCGCACCTTGCCCAGGCGCTGTTCGAGCAGGTCGCGCTGAGACCACAGGGGGCTGGCCTCTGGATTCGGCCATTCGCTCCAGAGAATGGCGTGCCCTCTTCCGAGGTCGTAGAAACCGCCCGCCGTGCGCGCCATTCCTCCGACGTTGCGCACCTCGATCGTGTTGGCCGTCGCCTTACGCTCCATGCGGTTCTTCACCGTCGCCACGTAATTGCCGTGCACCGCATTGACGTGCAATCCGTCGAGCCCATTCTCAGCAGCCGACTTCCAGTTGCCGTCATAGGTGTACGTGGACATACCCTTGAGCAATTCAACGCCCTGTGGCGATTCGTCTACGATCAGGTCGATGAACGTCTTGGTCTCGGCAAGATGATCCACCAGCGGCTCGGCTTCTTCGTTGAGCGTGCCGAAGATGAAGCCGCGATAATTCTCCACCCGCACCTTACGCAATCCGCGCGTGGACTTGTCGAACCCTTCAGGAAACCCCGCTCGCGATTCGGATACTGCTGATTGCAGGTTACCGTCGAGATCGAAAGTCCAGCCGTGGAAGCTGCACGAAAAATCGCCGGTCGAGCCCTTGATCTTCCGGCAGAGCGTCGCGCCGCGGTGCGTGCAGATGTTGACCAAGCAGCCGACCTTTCCCTGGTCATTGCGGTTGACGATCACCGGCACCCGGCCAATCCAGGTGGTGAGGTAGTCGCGCGGCTTGGGTATCTGGCTTTCGTGCCCCAGATACACCCAGATCTTTTCCCAGATCAGCGGGAACTCCTGCTCGAAGAGTGCGGCGTCGCTGAACAGCCGCCGGTCCAGCGCGCGAGTGCCGCGGGGGCCGTGCGCCACGAACTCCTCGAATTTCTCATCTACCATCTGATTCATTTTGTTTTCCTCCAAGTGTGCCGTTGTAAGAGTAGATTCCTTGGTGTGCTCAGGCGGCGACCCACTGCGGCCAGCCCGCCTTGGCATTGGCCTCCATGGCGAGTTTTTTTTCGGCCGCCGTGGCAAACCTCTCGTCCCAGTCCTTGAGCCTCGGCTTGGCGACGAAGCGAAACCATAGCGGCGGAATCAGGCCCAGCGCGAAGCACAGGAACAGCGAGGGCATCTGCGGAGCCTGGGGTTCGGGCCTAAGATCGTAAAACCGGGTGTAGCCGTCGAGATGGTGGTTGATGTGATTGGTGATCTCAACGCCCAGCGGGCGCGCAATAGCGCCCAGGTGATTCCAGGCGTGATGTTTCTGGATCGACGTGCCCTCCACCCGCACCAGTCCGTAATGCTGGAAGTAGTTGAAGCCTTCGAGCAACAGCTTGGCAAAGAACAGCGTTCCCAGTGCCATCAGCATGGCCGCCGTGCCGCCGAAGGCGTAACAGATGAGTGGCACCGACGCCAGCAGTCCTATCTCCTGGTACATGCGGTTGCTCCAGTGCCAGACGCTGCGATCCTGCTTGCGCAGGCGCTCGGCCTCGCCCTCTGCCCCATCCGTGTAAGCACCCCATGAGGCACGAAACACGAAGCGGTACATGGTCTCGCCGCGCAGCGGCGTATCCGAATCGCGATGCGTGTCCAGATGCAGGTGATGGACGCGGACATGCCCGATGTCGCGGTTCGGATCACCGTAAAACGTGTTGAGTACCTGCGACATCCTGCGAGGGAACCAGTGACGCCGATGCATCAGTTCGTGCGCGACGGGAAGGTTGGGCACCGAGCTAAGCCATGTCAGCGAAAGCAGGCTTCCAACGATCTGCCCGAATGCGCCAGGTCCCGTCAGCGGGTTGGTCCCGTTATTGACCGAATAAATGAACGCCCCGTAAAGCCCGAACATCAACATCACGTGCAGGTACAGAGGAAGGTCGGCGACCCATCCCATGCCAATCTTGCGCGGGGCGGTATCCGCAGGGAGCGCAAGATCGAGCACCATCAGTACCGGGAACGTACCGATGCCCAACCACACCCAGGGCCCACCCAGCAAGAACCCGAGCACTCCGCAAAACGTCGTCAACGGCACGATGTAGTAACGCAGACTATCCATAATTTTTCTCTCGAAGATTTGCAGTCGGATACGGCATCAGGCGCTGCCGGGACCTGTCAGGCGCTGCGCACTGTCAGTCTCCAGCCAGCGCGGCCAGCCGGCCTTCTCGTTGGCTTCCATCGCCAGCTTGCGCTCGGCAGGCGTTGCGAATCGCTCGTCCCAATCCCTGAGCCGCGGCTTGGCGATGAATTCGAACCAGATCGGCGGAATGAGGCCGCTCATGAAACACAGGAACAGGGAAGGCATCTGCGGCGCTTCGGGCTCCGGGCGCAAGTCGTAGAACTTCGTGTAGCTATCCAGGTGGTGATTGATGTGATTGGTGATCTCAAGACCAATCGGCCGGATGACCGCACCTAGGTGATTCCATGCGTGATGCTTCTGCACGACGCTACCGGGCACGCGCAGGAGTCCGTAGTGCTGAAAATAATTGAGCGCCTCCAGAAACAGCTTGCTGCCGGCCATGGATGCGGCACAGACCGCCATCGCCACGCCGCCGGCGAAAACCAGGCACAGCAGCGGCAGCACCGAAAGCAGCAGCACTTGCTGATAGCTGCGATTGGTCCAATACCAGGGGCTGTGACCACCACGGCGCAGACGACGCGCCTCCCGCTCGACGGCATCCTTGTAGGATCCCCAGGTAGCCCGAAACATGAAGGTGTAAACCGTTTCGCCACGCCGCGCAGAGTCGGAATCCTCGGCGGTATCCAGGTGAATGTGGTGCGTATTAACGTGCGCAACGTCGCGGTTCGGATCGCCGAAGAAGGTGCTGAGAACTTGCGACATGCGGCGTGGCAGCCAGTGTCGACGATGCATCAGCTCATGGGTGACCGGCACCGTGGGCACGGCATTCATCCAGACCAGCGAAGCCAGGCTGCCGACGATCTGCCAGATCGCGCCCTCCCCGGTCAGTGGATTGATGCCGATGACCACCGAGCGGATGAACGCCGCGTAAAGGGCGAACATCAGCAATAGATGCAGGTACAACGGCAGGTCGAGCAGGAGCGTGGAGCCCACCTTGCGGGGCGAGAGGTCGCGAGGCAGCACGATATCTAAGAAGGCCAGCACTGGGTAGGTCACGAAGCCCAGCCACACCCAGGGTCCGCCCAGCCAGAATCCTAATACCCCGCAAAACGTCGTCAACGGTACGAGGTAATAACGCAGGGTATCCATGTCGGGCCATCTCCTCACGCTGATTCTGGTGCTCTCGGTCAATCCGGGAGTCGTCGGAAACCTGCGGCAGCGGCAGGCTTTAATACTATTCTGCATAGCAACCTCCGTGCCACAATAATTCTCTTTTCTTTTCAGATCATTGCGGATAATTGTAGATGAACGCCCATCCCGTTTTCGACGATGGCAGCAGACGCTTTACGAAAACGTCAAGTCACCTGCTGGCCGTCAGAGAAGCGCAGCAACACCTGACTACATTACGACTACGACCCGGCCCAGGGCGGCGAAGCCTTGACATTTCCATAAGGCGCCGGTTCGATCCGCCCATTGCGTCGTCGACATTCCACCGAAATTGGGCGGTTACCCTGACAACACGCCGACTGCAACGGGTTTTCCCCGGTCTGGCAGGCTAAGGATGCTCTGCACTGATCCATTCAGCCCCAGTGCTGGGCGTGGTTGATCCTGCTGTCACAGTGGAGTCCGTGGTGACGGCGCGGCTTTGGTCGGATTGTCGGTTCGATCAGAGGTGATATGCCCGATTTCAAGGGCAATTCTCTGCAAAACCGCTTTCACGGACACACCTCGCCTGCCAGCATCAATCGTCGCCTCGCCTGAAACAGGTTGGTCAGAGCAAACAGGGTGACGATCTGGGCGCGGTTCTTGGCCAGACCCCGGTAGCGGGTCTTCAGATACCCGAACTGGCGTTCGATCACCCGGAAGGGATGTTCGACCTTGGCGCGTATCCGCGCCTTGGCCTGCTCGATCTGGTTGATCAGTCGCCCCAGCGGGGGTGTCCAGCAGGGCCCGCCGCTTGCCGGGTGGACTTCCCCCAGAGCGGCAGACATTCCGTTGCCTCACGGGGCGGCCTGCTCGAAGGCCTCGGGACTGACGCCGCCGAGATGGCTGTGACGGCGAGTTCGATTGTAGAAGCCCTCGATGTAGTCGCCCCTGAAAAATCCCCAACCATCTGACTGTATTCGAGAAATGTCTGTTTTGTAGCTTCGTGAATCGCCGATATTTGCGATAATTGCATTCAGAAACTGGCAAATTCTGAGGTGTTGGACACGCGTCATCGCAGTTCACCGGTCGATGGACCTGAAGCCCGCTCTGAGGATCTTTTTCGATCACGCCTGGACCAGATGATCGAGATGCGCCACCCCCTGATCCAGTTGGCTGCGCTTATGCCCTGGGAGACCTTGGAGCGCGAACTCTCAAGTGTGCTGCCCCCCGCGCCCGCTGGCGCAGGGCGTCCCGCTCTGCCGTTGCGGATGATCATCGGCTTGCTGTATTTGAAGCACGCCTACAACCATTCTGATGAGCAGGTCTGTGCCCGCTGGTTGGAGAACCCCTATTGGCAGTTCTTCTGCGGAGAGGTGTTTTTCCAGACCCGCTTCCCCTGTGACCCCAGTTCACTGACGCGTTTCCGTCAGCGGTTGGGAGAAGCCGGCGTCGAAGAACTGCTGGCCCAGACCATCGAGGCTGCCAAGGGTTTGAAGGCGGTGCGTAGTGCCGATCTGGAACAGATCATCATCGACTCCACGGTGCAGGAGAAGAACGTCGCTTACCCCACCGACAGCCGCTTGCTGGAGATTGCCCGGCACAAGCTGGTGAAGGCCGCCAAGGCTGAAGGCATCACCCTGCGACAGAGCTACGCCCGTATCGGCCCGGCGCTCAGATTCAAAGCAGGCCGCTATGCCCACGCCAAGCAGTTCAAGCGCCTGCGCCGGACGCTCAAGAGCCAGCGTACCCTGCTGGGGCGCCTGATTCGGGAGCTGCATCGCAAGGCCCATGCAGATCAACTGCAGCGGCTTGCCACCGTGCTGGAGCGCGCCGAGCGGTTGCGTACCCAAAAGCCCAAAGACAAGAACAAGCTCTACGCCCTGCATGCCCCGGAAGTGGAGTGCATTGGCTTTGGGCTTGCGCCCGCCAACCCTACGAATTCGGCGTCAAGGTCGGCATTGCCATCACCGCAAAGAAGGGCCTGGTCGTCGGGGCCCGCAGCTTTCCGGGCAACCCCTATGACGGCGACACCCTCGAAGAGCATCTTGAACAGACCGCCATCCTCACCGGCGTCAGCCCCAAGACCGCCATCGTCGATCTGGGTTATCGCGGCAGGCAGCCTGACAACATCACCATTGTTCACCGAGGCAAGCGCAAGACCCTCAAACCCCCGCAGGTCAAACTGCTCAAACGACGACAGGCGGTCGAACCGACCATTGGCCACCTGAAGGACGAACACCGCATGCGGCGCTGTCACTTGAAGGGACAACTCGGCGATGCCCTCAACGCCGTATTGGCCGCTGCCGGCTACAACATCAGATGGTTAATGCGATGGATCGCCCTTTCTTGGGCCCAAATCCTGTGGGTACTGAAATCGATGTCAGCAGTTCAAGACCGACATCAAGCTCAATTCCCGATCACAAGCGCCGTCAGGTGACGGGCAGAGTGAATTCTTCAGGGACGACGATGTAGTCAAAGACATCGGCCTTGGCGAGATCGCGGGTTTTGTAGATGCGTTTCCGGATGCGTTCCTTTTTCAGGCTGCTGAAGAACGATTCGACGACAGCGTTATCCCAGCAGTTGCCGCGCCGGCTCATGCTGGGCTGCAGATTGTTGGTCAAACAGAAGCGTTGCCAGTCGTCGCTACCGTACTGGGATCCCTGATCGGAATGCACCATCACTGATGTGGTCGGAGACGTCTCCAGAGCGCCATCATCAAGGCATCAAGCACCAGCTCCCTGGCCAGAGTGGGTTTCATCGACCAGCCGACGACCTTGCGTGAATAAAGGTCTACGACCACGGCCAGGTACAGCCAGCCCTGCCAGGTGCGGATATAGGTGATGTCCGTGACCCAAAAGCGGTCCGGGGTATCAACCGTGAACGCCCGGTTGAGGTGGTTGGGCGTGATGATCGATGGCCGTCCCGCGATATGCCGAGGTGCCTTGTAGCCTCGTATTGCCTTGATCTTGTTGGCACGCATGATGCGGGCCACCCGGTGTTTGCCGCAGGTTTCCCCTGCCTCTCTAAGGTCTCCAAATACCCTCGGTGATCCATAGACGCCGCTGCTGGCAGCATAGGAGTCACGGATCAGTCCGAGTAGCCGCTCGTTCTCGATGACACGTCGCGATTTGGGGTTGTGGAGCCATTCGTAGAAGCCGGAGCGAGAAGCCCCCAGAACGCGGCACATGGTCATGACACGGTATTGGTCGCGATGGTCATTGATGAAGCGGTACTTCACTCGGGCTCCCTGGCGAAGTACCGCGCCGCTTTTTTTTAGGATCTCGCGCTCCTCCTCGGTGCGGCGCAGCTGCGCACGCAGCTTGAGGATTTCGCTCTTGGCTTCGATCAGATCAGCAGCTTGCTTTTCCGATCGGTCGGGCGTCACCGCCTTGACCCACTTGTAAAGGCTGTGCGCCGATACGCCGACTCGGGCCGACACCTCGGCCACCGAGTAGCCGCGATCAACGACCTGGCGGACTGCCTCTTCCTTGAATTCCGGGGTAAACCTCTGGGTGCTCATGTGCTTCCTCCTATGCTCAAATCATAGGCACCGGCTGCCTACTGCACCGGGGGAAGTCCAATTCAGTATTTGATGCCAGTCATTATCCAGTCGGCTCTGCCGGATGAGTCTTGGACTGCATCGCGTCCTGCCAGTCGGGCCAACCGGCAACTTGGTTGGCCTTTCTCGCAAGTTCTCGTTCGGCCTCACTCGCGTGGTGCAGGTCCCAGTTTTTCAGACGGGGCTTGGCGATGACTTCCTCCCATAGCCGCGGAACGAACGAAGCCAAAAAGCACATCACGATGCTGGGCATCTGCGGAGCCTGAGGATAGGCTACGAGTCGTTCATACGCCTTATCAGGGTCCAGATGATGCTCGGAATGATTGGATATCTCGAACGAGACCGCGCGGCTGAGGGTCTTCAGATGATTCCAGGAGTGATGCGGCAGCAATGGCGTACCCGGTTGCCGAACCAGGCCGTAGTGCTGGGTGTAGTTGAAGCCGCTGATGATCAGGAAGCACATAAACCACGAAACCAGCAACACCGGCACGCCCCAGAGTCCTGCAACGAAAAGAAACGTACCGATCCAGACTACAAGACTCAAAGCGCCCCACATCACGCGGCTACGCAGCGACCACAGTGGAAGTCTGAGCTTGTTGAGCCGTGTCATTTCCAGGCGCGCAGCAATGAGAAATCCGTGGGAAAGGGATCTGAGCGTGAAGTCGTATACGGTCTGGCCCCGCCGCGGCGTATCGGAGTCAGAAAAAGTTCCAACGTTCGGATGATGACCGTGGACATGGTAGAGATCGTTCAACGGCAGCCCGAATAAGGTCAAGTAAAGACTCGAATAGAATATCTCGAAGGGATGCTTGCGGTGCATCAGTTCGTGCGCTGCTGGTAGTCCGGCGAGGGCGCTCAGGAATCCGACGGAAATAATCGCGCCGAGAAAATTGAACGTGCTCAAACTTTCGTGACGCACATGTAACCCAAGCAGCAGCCACAGGCCCAGCATCAGCGGAAGTTGCAGGTAAAGAACACCGTCGTAGAGCCATTTCGGCGCCTTGTCATGCAGCAGGACGTCGTTGCCGACCAGCACATCCGCAAGCGCGAGTGCCACGAAGGTGGTCAGCCCCAACCAGACCCACGCGCCGCCCAGGGCCAAACCGAGGAGGCCGACGCACAGCATGGCTGTGGCCACCAAATACCGCGTGTATTCACCGATCATATTCATCATTAGAAGTGCGCCTCGAAAGTTTTGGGGCAACGTGATTCATGCATGTTAGGCTCGCCGCTGGCAAAGTCTCCGGCCAAGCCCTCAGACCTCCGCCAAGCCAGCTTGATGCTCTGGCCCACATATCCCGTAAGAAATACCTTATCCTATCGCTCCACACTTTAATCAGCATGACGTTGGTCGAGTACTTCGAAATTCTACAACTAATGACATCACAATTCTTCGCAATAGCGGTCATGTATGTTTAGCTTGTTCAAGCGACAGGAACCGGAATTGGGACGAGTTCGCATCGAACCCTTCGGTAAAGAAATCACGGTTCCCAAGGAACAGAGCATTCTCCAGGCCGCGCTGGATGCCGGCCTCCCCTTTCCCCATAGCTGCAAGGTCGGCACGTGCATGACCTGTCGGTCTCTGCTGCGGTCCGGCGCCGTCAAGCCGATTCGGGATTTTTCTTACGTCCTCAGCGGCGAAGAACTGCAGGCCGGTTACATCCTGGCCTGTCAGGCCAAGGTCAAGCCCGGCGAGAAATGCGTGCTGGAGATCGACGTCGAAGCAGACGCACCGCGCCACCGTCAATTTACGGTGGCTGCAACCCTCACCGGCAAGAAACACCTCGCACACGACATCATCGAACTCAGGCTGCGCTCCAACGGCTTTTTTCCCTATACCGCCGGGCAATACGCGGAGCTCAAAGCGACTGGTTTTGACCGCGGGCGTGCGTATTCCTTCGCGAGCAAGCTCGGCGCCGGAGGCAGCCAGGAGTTTCGGTTCTTCGTTCGCAAGATACCTGGAGGCGACTTCACGACCTGGCTGTTCGAGACCGCGCAGGTCGGCGACAGTATTGAGCTCAACGGACCCTTCGGCAATTTCTGGCTGCGTAGCGGAATCGCTCCGCTGGTCTGTATCGCCGGTGGCAGCGGTCTGGCGCCGCTCATCTCGATCTTGCAGGCTGCTGCTGAATCGCAGGTCAAACGCGAACTTGCTCTGTTGTTCGGCGCTCGCACACAGCGCGACCTCTACGCGCTCGACGAGATCAAGTGCCTGGCCAGTTCGTGGCCCGCGAAATTCACGTTCATCCCCGTGCTTTCTGATGAACCTGAGGGCAGCGACTGGAGCGGCCTGCGCGGCTTGGTCACGCAGGCCCTGACCCAAACGCAAATACCCGACCTGGCGCTGCGTCATGCGTACCTCTGCGGTCCGCCGCCCATGATCGACGCAGCAATTCTCGTGCTGAACCAGGTCGGAGTGGATCATCGGCATATCCATTACGACAAGTTCCTGGACGCCAGCGACCTCGCACGAGCTGAGGCGTAACTCGCGCGCTTTTGCCCGACCATTGGCATCACACCTGCCGCAGATCAGGAATCTGACTGCAACATCGTGGCCGGATCAGATTGACGACGACCGTCGAGGTGATGTCACGGCCGATGCCGCGAGTGCCCAAATGGGCCGTGAAAAATACGGTCCAGTTCCTGGTGATAGATGGACTCGTCGGTGTACAGCGCATGCGGAACCTTGTGGTCCTGCCAGGACCGCTCGGCCCTCACGGACGCCGCATCGCTCATCGAAAGCTCATTTTCTCTGCTTGTCCATGCGGATCGCGTCGTCAGACCGATCAAGCAACACGCGAGGCTCTGGCGCGTTTTCATTCCGCCTTCAGATCTAGCTGCGCCGCGCACCAAGCCCAATACGCGCCCACGAAAATAAGGCCGTGAATGATCAGCGTGGTCACGCCCATAGAAGTGGCTTCGAAGCTGTAAGTGATGCTGTAGACATCCCAGACTCCATCGACCAACTCGGTCATCACGATGACGGGTATCAGCGCGAGATATTGAGCGGGCTTGCGTGCGCCCCATAGGGCCACGACACCGATAGCGGCCAACTGAATGCCGACGATCACCCAGGCTTCCAGCAGCAGCCTGAAGACGGGTTCTGTCGTGTTAGAGATCCACGCCCGGATACATACCGGGCAACAGCGGGCCAAAGATGGAGGGCCAGGTCAACGGCAGATTCAGCACGTACCAGATGCCGACCACAATCAGGAATATTCGAACTGCTTTCATGCATGCACCAATTTCATGGAATTGTCTCCGGAGTCATTCTTGTTCCAGAAAATTTGGCGGCAAAACACAGTCGCCGGAGTTGACTATAGATCCGGCCCACAAATAGATTGAACAAAGTACATTTTGTGAAGTCTTAAGGTGCATGAAAGACGACGATGCGCGGACCTTGAGTCCTGCTGAGCAACACGAGCGGCGCCGACAAGTGATACGCGGATACAAACGCGGACGCAGCAAGTCGCAGATTGCCGCTGATGTTGGGCTGAGCTTCACGGCGGTGAGCAAAGCCATTGCGCGCTACGAGGCTGGAGGCATGGCCGCACTGGCGCCCCGCAAGCGCGGCCGCCGCAGCGGCGAAGACCGCGCACTGACGGCCGAGCAGGAAGACGCTGTGCGACGCCTGATCTGCGACAAACGCCCTGAGCAGTTGAAGATGGACTTCGCGCTGTGGAGTCGCGCGGCGGTGATGCAGCTCATTGAGCGCGAATACGGCATTGGTCTGCATGTGCGCTCAGTAGGCAAGTACCTGTCGCGGTGGGGGTTCACCCCCCAAAAGCCGATCAAGCGGGCTTATGAGCAACAGCCTGAGGCCGTGCAGCAGTGGCTGGACCAGACCTATCCGGAGATTGCAGCGCGAGCCAAGCAGGAGACTGGCCAGATCCACTGGGGCGACGAGACCGCTTTGGTGAACACCGATGTGCGTGGGCGCAGCTACGCGCCCAAGGGCCAGACGCCGGTCACGCTGGCGGTGGGGGGAACGCGCCAGAAGCTGTCGATGATTGCCAGCGTCACCAACCAGGGCAAGGCGCGCTGGATGATCGTCGATGGCAATTTCAATCATGAAAGGCTGATCGAATTCTTCGAGGCTCTGATTCGGGATACGGACAAGAAGGTGTTTCTGATTCTGGACAACCTGGGCGTGCATCACTGCAAGCCAGTTAAGGCCTGGCTGTCTGAGCGCAAGGATCAGATCGAAGTGTTCTACCTGCCCAGCTACAGCCCTGAACTCAATCCAGAGGAGCGACTCAATGCCGATCTCAAGCACGTCATCCGCAGCAAGGTACCGATCCGCACCAAAGCCAAGCTGCACGCCGCCGCCCAAGCCCACATGCTCGACATCGCCAACACACCAGAGCGAGTCAAAGCCTACTTCCAAGACCCTCGCGTCAAATATGCCGCATGACACTATTTGTGGGCCGTATCAATAGGCCGGACAGCGAATCAGCGGATGAGATATTTCTCATCACCTTTTCTACCAGGCCGTCCAGCCGCCGTCGTGCGCGATGACCTGGCCTGTCATGAATGAAGAGGCGTCGCTTGCGAGATAGACCAGCAGGCCTGCCAGTTCCTCTGGATCGCCGGTGCGGCCCATCGGCGTCGAACTTTGCAAGTTCGCCAGGATTCTTCCCAGCGCCTCTTCGGATGGCGGCAAGGCCTCGCGGCCCAATTGCGTGCCGAGATGCCAGCCCGGTGCAATCACGTTGCAGCGAATGCCGTCACCCGCGTACTCGACCGCGACCTGTCGGCTGAGCGCGATCACGGCGCCCTTCGACGCGGAGTAATTTGCAGCCACAGCCGAAAGCTTCAACGATATTCCACCCAGTCCGGCAATCGAGGCCAGATTGATGATCGAACCTGTGCGCCGATCGAGCATCAGTGGCAGTGCTGCTCGCGTGCATAGAAAAACGCCGCGCGTATTCACGGCTTGTACGCGATCCCAATCGGAGATGGACAGCTCGTGCAGCCGGCGCGCCACGCTGGCAATACCTGCGTTGTTCACCAGGATGTCCAGACGCTCGTAATCTCGTGCCGTGACGGCCATCAGCGCATCGACCGATTCGGGGTCCGTTACATCGACGTGGCGAGCACGCGCCGCACCGCCCTGCTCGACGATCTGCGCAGCGATCTTCTCGGCTTCCGACGCGACGATATCGGCGCACAGCACCGTCGCCCCCGCCGTCGCAAGCGCGCGTGCGAAGACCCGCCCGAGCCCCGACCCCGCACCAGTGACGATGGCGATGCGATCGTCGAGCCTGAAACGATCGAGTGTGAACGCGGCACCAACGGCCGAACCGTTCATTGCGCGGTATAGCCGCCGTCGATCGGAATGATTGCGCCGGTGATGAAGCTGGCCTCGTCGGAGGACAGGAAGGCCACGAGATTCGCAACCTCTTCCGGCGCTGCACCGCGACCCATCGGCGTCATGCTGGTGGCAGCCTCAATGAAGCCGCTGCCGATGCGCGTGACCATCGGCGTCATCACCAGGCCCGGGCAGATCGCGTTGGCACGTATGCCACGCTTGGCATAGGTCACGGCCCATGCACGCGTGAGCGAAATCACTGCGCCCTTTGACGCGGTGTAGGCATGCAGGCCAGACGTGCCGATCAGCCCGCCGATCGAGGACGTGGTGGTGATCGCCCCTCCTTTGCCAGCAGCCAGCATGCTCCTGATTGCATACTTCGCGGCAAGGAACGCGCCGCGCGTGTTTACGGCCTGGATCTTTTCCCAGTGCTCCAGCTCAATATCTTCCGAAACACCGTCACCATCCTCCATTCCGGCGTTGTTGAACAGGATCGAAACGGAGCCGTACTCGGCCTCCGCCGCGGCGAAAGTGCGCTGGACGACTTTCTCGTCCGACACGTCGCAATATTCGGCCCTCGCGGTTCCACCCGCGCGTCTGATTAGGTCCAGAGTCTCTTCATTGCCCTGCCGATTCACGTCGGCCAAGCAGACCTTCGCGCCCTCGGCCGCAAACCGCATTGCAGTCGCACGCCCCATGCCGGAGGAAGCCCCCGTTACGACGGCACATCGGCCTTCCATTCGCTTGCTCAATTTATATCCTCCATTCGCTGGCGATTTGGTTCCTTTCGAGGGACCGCTGATTTAGAAAAATGTGTTCAGGTTCTTGTCGGTGATGACGCGCTCGGGCAGGTAGACCGTGCGTGACGCGATGCGCAGGCCAGCAAGCGTCTCGGAGAGGACGTCTTCGCGCCAGCCGACGTGACTGACGCGGTCACGATCGCGACGTGCGCGAAAGAGCATGAACTTGCTACGGACGTCATACGTGCCCGGCGCCTCGCCGACAAAGGTTTCCACGTTCGTGATGATCCGTACGTGGTGCGTCGGCGGATCGTTGAGCCAGACCAGGCCGGTATCCTCGCGCAGCGCGCGCTGTCGCAAGGTCGGGAGCGTCTCGTCGTAGATCAGGCCGTCGCCGCCAAGGGAGGTCGTACCGGGTCGGTTCTTCCGCTTGGTGTTGCGCGGAATCGGCATGCGGTAGCGCACGTCCTCGGTGAGCAATCCCAGCCAGTCGATATAGCGCTCTTCGTCCAGCATGCGTGCTTCGAGCGAAAGGAAGCGCTCCACTCGATACGCGACGTCTAGCGGGACTTCAGCGCGCGGAATGTCACTAGGCGCTGGATTACCCATTGACGACCTCGCGCGCCAGCTCCGCAGCCGGCTCAGTTACGGCGGCAGTCTTTGGCAGGATGTCGTGTACCGACGTTGCCATCATGGTGCGCTGCCACTGCTCGTAGAAGCTGCGCTGACAGAGTTCGTTCACGAGGCCCGGCGATGCTTCGCCGGGACCGTCCCAGGGGACCTTGCGACCCTGGCCCATGCCCAGCCAGCCTTTCAACTGACGCGTAGCGTAGCCCGCCGCAGAGTGGGTGATCGCCTCGGTAAAATCGCCGTCGTCGCCTTCGAGCAGACCCGCAGGGCCAAAAGTCGCCCGAACATTTTTCTCCACGACCTCCTTGACCGCAGCAGGCATGTTTTTGTCCACCATCGCGAACGTCCAGACCTCGAAAGCCCCCGGGCCGCGCGGATGCACGATGCGAAGAAAGTTGAGGCCCTGGATCACCTGCAGGTTGGGGAAGATGCCGATGTGCGTCTCCGAACCATAGATGCTGCGACCACGCAGTTCACCAAGTCGCTCGATCACGTCCGGGCGGTTCTGCTCCACGTACTCGAGCACCTTTTCGGGGTGGTCGTAGAGCGCATAGCCGGACTGTCCGTCGAGTGTCGTCAGCACAGTGTGCGGCGGAACATTGATCTCGATAGCACCGCTGAGATCCACCCCAGAATTTTCCGCACCGATCCCTAGCACATGTTCCGAACGTCCAGTCGCGAGCGTGCCTACAACACGCATTGCCCCCGCATGCGCCCAAGTGACGTGATAGCCGTCGCCGATCGCGTTTTCCACCGGCAACTTCCAGTTACCGGGAACCTCCACACGGTAAGGCGTACCAATCAATTCGAGGCCACCTGGCGATCCCTCCAGCAGAACATCGAGATACCAGCTCACGTCGCCGAGATATTCAGCCAGGCTGGGACCTTCCTTGGCAAAAGTTCCGAAGATCAGGCCCTTATAGCTTTCCACTTGCGACACTGGCGCCAAGCCAAAGCGACTGCGATCGAGGTTGTCATAGATGTCCTTCTCCAAGGGCACAGCGGCAAGGCGACCCGAGGTATCGTAGGACCAGCCGTGGTACGAGCAGGTGAATGAGCGGGTCTGGCCCCACTCGGCTTGGCAGACCTTGTTGCCCCTGTGCATGCAGGCATTCAAGAAGGCACGCACCTTCTTGTCTTGTCCTCGCACGACGATTACGTCGTCTTCACCCATATAGGTGCGGATGAAGTCGCCCGGTTCCGGAATCTGGCTTTCATGAGCCAAAAAAAGCCAGCAACGATTGAAGATCTGCTTCAATTCTTCCTGATGGATCGCCGGATCCCAGAAGATGCTGCGCGTCTGGAACGCATCCTTGGTGTTGACAAGATCGCGATAGTCGAATTTATTCACACCACCTCCGCTGATTCATTTGTTCCAGAATCCGTACCGACTTCCTGGCCGAGTTGCGCTTGTCCCGCGTCCATATCCGCCATGACTGCTTCGGCAACACGCCAAGCTGGCCGCTTCCGGAGGCGGCGAAGCCAGGCAAGGATGTTGGGATATTCCGTGAGATCGAGCCCGAGCAAAAACGAGATCGGAGTCAAGCTACCGATCGCGATATCAGCGATCGAATAGTTGTCGCAAACATATGCGCGCTGGGACAGTTGCTTATTGAGAATGGCGAGGTTCGCCAGATACGCCGCTTTCGCCATCGCCGTCGCGGCAGCATCAGGAGTGGGTGACATCGTTGCGAAGAACAGGCCGAGCAGGCTCGGTGCCAGGGTCGCGCCCTCCCAACTCACCCACTGCTGAACCGTGGCGCGGCTTTGCGGGTCTGCAGGGAGCAGCGTCTCGCCCGGTCGCGACTCTCCGAGATAGCGTAGGACCGCGCCCGACTCCCAGAGGACAAAACCGTCGTCATCAATCGACGGCGTGACGCCGTTCGGATTGATCTTGCGATACGGCGCATCCTCGGGCCGGCAGTCGTTCAGACGCGACAGCGCCCGCATTTCATAGCGCTCGCCGATCTCGCTCAGCGCGATGAGCACCTTGCAAGAATTGCGCGATCCGCCAAAAGGGTCGCCTTCGCGTTCGATGTGATAGATCTTGATCATTGTTGTTTTTTCCTCAGATTGCCGTCAGGCCACCATCGACGCAGAAGTTCTGGCCGGTCACGAATCGCGCTTCGTCAGCCGCCAGATAGAGCGCGCAATACGCAATGTCTACAGGCTGTCCGAGAATGCGAACGAGCTGCAGATCCATGAAATCTGCAATCATCTTTTTGAGCGCATCCTTGTCGGGGAATACCGCAAAGGCAGGCGTCTCGATCAACCCAGGCGAAATGCTGTTGACGCGAATTCCGGCCGACGCAAATTCAGCGGCCCAAGTACGGGTCATCGCGATGACGCCGCCCTTGGTCATGCTGTGTGCAAACTGGAAAATGTTTCCGCCGAATGTGGAACCGATCACGCCGGCTGCGGAGGCCGTGTTGATGATCGAACCACCACCGCGCCGCTTGAGCACCGGGTGCGCATACTTGGTCGCGTAGTACACCAGATCCAGCTCATTGCGAATCAACCAGCGCCAGTCCTCGGTCGAGAACTTGTCGATGGTGCCGTAACGCACTGCCGAGGCGTTGTTGTAGAGAATGTCAAAGTCGCCGTAGGTGTCGACGGCAAATTGGATCCAGTCGCTGACCTGCGTCTCGTCGCCGAGATCCACGACGCGGCTGACCATGCGGCCACCTGCGGCCGTGACCATCTTTACCGTCTCTTCGCTATCCGCAACTTTCAGATCGCAGCCGACAACGCAGGCGCCTTCGGCAGCGAACAGCTCGGCAGCTGCGCGACCCTGACCGCCACCCGTCCCTGTGATCAGCGCAATCTTTCCCGCCAGGCGACCGCTCATAGCGCGCTCCGGTCGGCGAAGCGTGTTTTCGGAATGAATTTTCGCACGTCGATCCCGGTGTCGACGACGGCGACGCCCCACTTGTTGACCGCGTTGTCGATTTCGCACATGGCCAACGCAGCGAACGCCATCGGCTTGTCCTGTTCGTGGATACTTGCGAGTGGAAACTGGTTGAGGTATTCGATGACTTCCGGCAGGCGCGGTAGCATGGCGTCGTAGAAGCGGCGGATCTCGTCCATCGAGCTCTTGAGCCGCTTTTCGAGGCGGTCTTCTGTGGTCGGTAGTCCCCAGGCGGCAATATCAGCTTCCATGCCGATGAATTCCGGACGTACAAGTGGCGCGCTCATTTTTCGCCCTTTGCAGCAGCGGCCTTCTGACCGTTTTCGATTATTTCCATCAAGCGGTTGTAGAACGCGCGAATCGGAACTTCCTGCATGTTCGCGTGGACCTTGTCGATCGACCCACCACGGAAGTTGGCGTGTATCCCCTCTGCGGTGTAAAGGTCTTCCGACAATACATCACGAATCTGGATGCGACCCTGCTCGAAGTTGAACAGGTGGCCAAAGTTAGTGGCGCCCTCAGTGTGAAAGAAATCCACCTCCCACAGGCACTCGTGTTCATTGATCGGCGTCGTACGCTGCAAAAGAATCTGACCTTTCTGCACGAACATCACGATGTTCGGAAACACCAGGAAGTTGTCGAAGATCCACAGTGGATGAGAATCCTTGAGCACGCCCTCGCCGCCCTCGGAAACGAATTCCTTTTCCGACTTAGTGTAGATCGACGTCGCGCCATATTTGGCGGAGAGCAACGTGACTTCGGTCTGCTTACCGGCGTTTTCTTCCGCTGGACGATAGGCCGCAACCCCGCAGGGGACGCCGACGCTGCCCGGGAAAATGTAAGCCGGCGCGCTGGCGCTTGGAATCGCACCCGCGATGGTCTTCCGGTGCGTCATGTCGACGTGATAACCCTCGATCTGCGCATCGACGAGCAGCTTCCAGTTGGCGTTGAATCGCGCCTTCCAACCAAAGGTCCAATTCCAGGCCGGGTTGCCAAGATAGAGATCAAAGGCCTCACCCAGCGGTGCGAGATATTCGCGCAGCGTCCACGGCGGTTTCGGGTCCAGATTGATGAAGACGAATCCGCCCCAGACGTCGACCGAGACCGGACGCAGGTTGGCCTGGCTGCGGTCCAGATCGCGAAACAGGTGCTCGTCGGGCACGTTCGTCAGGGATCCTTCGAAATCGAAAGCCCAGCCGTGAAACCCGCAGACCAGCGCGCGAGCTTTGCCGCAGGGTGGCGCAAGCAGGCGAGCGCCACGATGCGTACAGGCGTTGTAGAAGGCGCGAATTTTCTGGTCCTTGCCGCGCACCACAATCACCGAAACGCTGAGCGCGTCGATGGTGTAGGTCAAGTAATCGCCGGCGGCTTTCATGTCGGTATCGCGGCCGACGAGCAACCAGCTCTTGCGGAAGACGTGTTCCTTCTCGAGCTCCAGAAATTCGGGAGAGACGTAATGCGCGACTGGCAGGGTCCCGGTGCCTAATGCATGGGTTCCAAGCTCCGGCAACGCGAAGTGGTCGTTATTTCCCATCGGTCCTCCAGCTTTTTCGCTATCTCGAAGCGGATAGCATTTTGCAGTAACACGCAGGTTCCATGCCAGGATAAAGGATGCGATGCAATTCAGCGGTTACTCGTGCCATGGCCTTCTAAACTCAACAACGCGCCCAGACAATTCGGAATTCGATGTACGGATTCGTCATCAAAGCGTCCCGATAGACGAAAACGTATGCATGCGCCCCTTAGGTGGATGCAGCGCGATCCCGTCGGAGGAAGGGCGGGCTATTGCCGGGCGTTAAACGCCCAGGCCCAGGCTTGGGCGGCAAAGCCCATGCGCATCGAGGTCTTCTCCTGTACCTTGATTATGGCTCGTGACACTCATCGCGACACTTATGTTCGTGTCAACGGTATTGGGGAATGCGCTCGACAACGTGATAATCGCTATTGGCGCGAGCGCACGCACGGCCTGCTTTCGGTGGTTCAAAATGTCTTACCACGGATGTTGCCGACAGACGTGGACAACTAATGCGAGCCTTGAGGAAGGAATATGAGCGAAACCGCCGTGGTGGTCGGCGCCAGCGGCGCGATGGGACAGGTCATCGCGCACAAGCTGGCGACGAGAGGACTCAAGGTGGTGGCGGTGGCGCGAACCGAAGCAGCACTGAAATCGCTCGCCGAAACATCCCACCAGAACATCATTCCCTGCGTTTGCGACGTCGGCAGCGACGATGCTATCGAGCACATCCGCCAAAAACTCGACGGCCCTGTGCGCATGATTGTTCACGGGCCCGGAGTGGCGACCGCGGGCGGCGTCAGTGTGGTGCCGACCTCGTCGATCGTCGATTCGGTGAATATCAAAGTCGGTGGCCTGCTGCGTGTGGTTCGCGCGGCCGACTCGCGTCTGGTCGAAGGTGCCAGGATTGTCGCGATCGGCGGGCTCTACGGTTTCGAACCCGACGCCCATGCCGCGACGGCGGGTGTGTGCAACGCCGCGCTCGCGAATACAGTGCGCCAACTGTCCCTGGCCTACGGAGCTCGCCGGATCACGGCTCACCTGCTATCTCCGGGTCCGGTGGATACCGAGCGTCTGCGCCGCATCGCCACTGCCATTGCCACTCGCGAGAACCTCGCGGTGGAGCGCGTGCTCGATGACATGCGCGGCCAGTCCCCAATCGGGGCCTTCACCACGGTGGGACAAGTCGCTTGGGCCGTGGCGCTGTTGCTCGATCCAGAGGCCGATGCCCTTGCGGGCAGCACGCTGTTCCTCGACGCGGGTCGTCGTCGCTCGATTCCCTGACTCCGCGTCCGGACTACGGCACCGACTGCGTAACAGCGCTGCCGTGTCGCAGGTTCAGGTGGTAGCCGAGCCACAAACCGATCGGCAGAAGCATGAACGCGCCAAACAGCAGCACTGATCGGGTACCAAAATGGTCGGCAACGATGCCGAGCGCGGCGACGCCCGCAGACTGTCCGAGAAAGAAGCAGGTCGCAAACAGTGCGACGGCCGCACCGCGCCGCGCGGGCATCATCTGCGTTGCATTCGTCTGAAGGGTGTTGTGCAACATGTAGAAACCGACGCCCGAAATGAAATTCGCAGGTGCCGCCATCGACAACCTAGGGTCCAGTGCGACCACCGCCATCGCAGCCGATGCGAGCAAGGTGCCGCAGACTGCGAGACGGGACTCACCCAGGCGCATCAGCCAGCCGCGCGCGAGAAATGCAAAGGCCACGCCGCCCAGCGAGAACGCCGTCATGGTCAAGCCGGCCGCTGCCAGGCTCGCGCCGCCCTCGCGGTGCAGATGCGTCACGAGGTAGGTGAAAGCACCGAGATAGCACAGCGCTTCGGCGAACGCCGTAAACAGGATCACCCGCGCCCAGGGCAGGCGCAGCACCTCGACCAGGGCCTGTCCGGGATGGCCGGGCAGCGCTACCGCTCGATGACTCGCGGGTTCACGCTGCTTCGCAAGCAGCGCGGCGACCAGCACAAATACTGCGGCATAGAACAGGAATGGCCAGGCCCAGAACGCCTGCTCCGCGGCGAGCCCCCCGAGCATTTGGCCCGAGGCCATACCGACCATCTGGCCGATCATGAAACGCGCGAGCACCGGTTGGCGCCGTTCGTAGGGAATGGCGTCTCCGATCCAGGCCATGGCCAGCGGAATCGAAGCCGCGCAGAACGCACCGGCGGCAACGCGCGCGACGACGAACGCCACCAGCGAGCCCTTGGCCAGCACGCAGGCCAGCGCTGCGGCGGCGGCGAGTGCTGCGGCCACGCTCATCACGCGCAGCTTGCCGCGCTGGTCGGCCAGCGGCCCATAAAACAGTTGCATCAGGCCGTACGCGGTCGCGAATGCCGTGACGCTCCAGGCTGCCTGGCCCAGGGACACGCCGAAGTCCTGCTGCAGGCGCGGCAGCATGGGATCGAGCACGCGAGTCATGCCGCTGGACGCGAAGGCGCCCAGCGAGAGCAGCGAAACGGTGCGCCAGGGAATCGCGTCGGCGTCGGCAGCAGGCACCGGATCGGCCGCCAGCGCCACCCCATCGAGGGGGCGGCCACTCATCGCTGTGGCGTCGTCGGATCGGCGGGCGCTCGTGTCCCGTTCCAGCGCTTGACCACCGGCAGATGCACGCCGAACTGGTCGAGAATGCGGCCTACCATCTGTGTCGCGACCTCCTCCAGGCTCTGCAAGCCAAGGTAGAACGCAGGCACCGGCGGGAAGACCACGCCCCCGGCCTCGGTCACGGCGACCATGTTGCGCAACTGGATCAGGTTGAGCGGCGCCTCGCGTGGCACCAGCACCAGCCGTCGCCGCTCCTTGAGCGCGACGTCCGCGGCACGCGTGATGAGGTTATCGCTGCTGCCGTGCGCGATCGCCGACAAGGTGTTCATCGAACAGGGCACCACCACCATGCCCTCGGTGCGAAACGACCCGCTGGCGATGGATGAGCCGATATCCTTGTGCGGGTACACGCGGGTCGCCAGTTGCTGGAAAGCCTCGCGCCCCGCGCCCAGTTCCTGCTGCGCCGTGAGCAGAGCCGCTGGCGAGAGCACCACGTGTGTCTCCCACCCCGGCACGCCGTGCATGAGCTGAAGCAGGCGCAGCCCGAGCAGCGCGCCGGAGGCGCCGGTCACCGCGACCACCAGCCGTTTCGGTGCCTCGGTTTCGCCCTCTGCGCTCGAGCTTCGGTTCATGCGAGCGCGGTGGCGAGATGCGAGCGCAGCTTCACGAAGCCCGGGTTGCTGTAGCGATCGATTGCCGCGGGTTGCAGGGCCGGACTGGCCCGCACCACGCCGATGCCCTGCTTGGCCCAGTCGTCGATGAGTCGATGGCCCAGACGCATGGCCGCTTCGACACCACCTTCGTCGAACCCGATGAAGACTTCCGCCAGCAGCGAGCGCCAGGCCGTGCCCTGTTCGATCACGATCCTGCAGCCGCTGCCCTCAGCCGCCTTGTGCGTGCGCCGCACGAACGCGAGCGCGATGTCGCCCTCGATCGGCAGCGCAAAACTCAGGCGCAGCATCCGGTCCTTCGCGGTGTCGAGAAACGACTTGTATACCTTCGAGGGACGACCGGACATCAGCGCCGCGCGTTCTGCCCCGGAGCCCTTGGCATCGGCTCCATCGAGCGCCTGTACCGTCACGCCGCCAAGCTGCGATGCGAGACCGCCGATCATCTTCCACACGGTATCGACGTTCTTCGGCAAACCATAAAGCGCGCCGTAGATGTTCCAGGCGCTTGCTTCACTGCCGCCGGTGAGTGCCCGCTCGCTCTCGCCGTCGACGGCGACGAGCGTATTGGGGACGACCATGTTGATGCGCAGCGAGCGCACCGCCTCCATCGCCTTGACGAACACCTCGTCGCTGTCGATCCGCCACGCGAACGGTCGGTAGACCGGCGGTTCGGGCGAGATCCAGAAACCGACCTTGGTCATCACGGTATGCGCGGTCTGGGTGAAGCTGCCATCGGCGTAAGGCCCAAAACCGTATTTGAACAACTGCCAGCTATTTTCACCGGGCAGCGCGCCCATGCCCGTGCGCAGGAGCGAGCCGTCGGCGTGCATCACCTCCATCCCGCACTGCATCATCAGACGGTCGCCGTACGCGGTGTAGCCGTAACTGCGCTCCCAGATTCCCCCGGCGATGGAGGCGTCGGCGTCGGCGCCGGCGTCGAGCCAGAACTTCAGCCCCTTCTCGGCCAGATGTGCCGCAAGCTGCGCGTGGCTGACGCCAGGTTCCACCAGCGCGAAACCCGAGGGCGCGTCCACCGCCAGGATGCGGTTCATGCGCGACAGCTCCAGCAGCACGGGAACCCCCTTTGCTGCAGGCACGACGAGCGCGTGGCCCGACGCGTTCCAGGCGGTCCATAGCGTTACCCCCGCAGCCTTAGCCGCCGGCAGGATCACCGCGAGTTCTTCGACGCTCGCCGGCCGCACCACCTGATCGGGACGCGGGCCCGGCAGGCCGACCGCCTGATGCAGGATGCTCTTGTCGCTGATCGCCTCCAGTGCGAGCTTCGCTGCACCGAGTCTCTGCGCTAAATTCTCGATAGCCTTGCTCACGGTGCCCCACCTCGGCGTTGCGGTTCGAACAACTGGCGCAGTCGATCCAGATCGACGCCCTTCAATTGCGACCAAGCGGGACGCTTGCGCGGGTCGATGGTGGAGGCAGGCTCGCTATCGCGCCAAGTGAAGGCGCAGTGACCACAGTGCCACACGCCCCAGACCCGCTTGCCCTGCTCGTGGCCCTCATGCACCTGAGTGATGCGCCGCTCTTCACATCGGGGACAGATGTCAGTCACGTTGGCCTCCCTGGTCCTGCATGGTACGCAGACGCCGCATCATCTCTTCGATCTCCGGACCGCCCGGGCGGGTCACGAGGTGCGGATCGGCGCCGAGGTTGTCGGGCGCCATGAAGCTGGTCGCGTCGATGATCAGCCGATGTCCCTTGCCCGGCACTTCCGCCGCCGGATCGATCGGCACCATCGGCATGTTGGGCAGCACGATGATGTCGTTGGCGCGCGTGCGGGTGGACAGCGCCCACATCACCTCGTTGAGATCGAAGGGGTCGACGAAGTCGTCCACCAGAATGATGTTCTTCAGATACATCACGCCGTGAGGCGTGCCCAGCGCACGCATCGCCACGGACTTGGCGAAACCGGACATGCGATTGCGCACGGAGATGATGGCGGTCAGCCCATGCTGGTACATCGCGTTGACGGCCTGCACTTCCGGAAAATCCTTCTTCAGCGCGGCGTAGATCGGCAGCGAGGTAGGCAGGCCGATCAGGGTGTCGTGCTCGGTCCAGCCCCGCCCGATGTAGATGTTCTCGAAGATCGGATTGTGGCGGTGGCTCACCGACGTGACCTTGAACAAGGGGACCTTGCGCACGCCGCTGTAGCTGCCGGGAAACTCGCCGAAGGGTCCCTCGGTCTCGCGCCCGTTGAGCACCATGTCGGCCTCGATCACCATCTCGCTGTCGGCGAGGATGTCAGCGCCGTTGTGAGCATGGGTCAGACGCAGGCGCGAGCCGAGGATCTGCGAGGCGTAGGCGAATTCGGATTCGTCGTAACCCACCGGCGTACCACCGAACAAGGTCATCGCCGGGTGATTGCCGATCATGATCGCGGCGCGCAGCGGCTTGTCGTGCGCTTCCGCCGCCATCATCTGGCGACCACCATCGTGCGCGGGTATCGACAGGATGGTGACGGTGTCCGGCCCCATGACCTGGATGCGGTAGATACCGACGTTCTGTTTGCCGAAATTTTCCGGCTCCAGCGGATCGCGCGTCACGATGCAGGCCTTGGCGATGTAGAAGCCGCCGTCGAATTCGTTGATGCGGTGCAGCGGCAGCAGCTTGTACAGGTTGATGTCGCGATCGACGTGGTTCTCGAACACCGGCGCCTGCTCGCGCGGCACGCGGTCAAGCAGGGGCTTGTCCGAGCCCCAGCGATGTACCATCTCGAAAAACATCTCGCGCACGGTGGCCGTCTTGGGGAACCCGAGCAACACCGCGAGATTCGCAAAGCTGCCGAGCACGTTGGTCGCGACACGATGACCCGGATAGCCATGCACCTTGTCGAATAGCACGGCGGGTCCGCCCGCGACATCGTTGCCAGCCGCAACGGACACGTTGCGGATGTCGGATTCGGGCAGCACCGGGTCGGTCCAGTGCACCATCTGGCCATGCTCGGCGAGCAGGTCGAGAAAATCGCGGAGATTGCCGAGACGGGCTGCGATCACCTTTGCCGCATCGGAGAGTTGGACGACGTTTTCAGTGGGCATGCGCGGCTCCGGGCATCTGGATGGTGACCCACTTCCACTCGGTGCAGTGATCGATATCCGTCACCGCGCCCTCGCGGCCCATGCCGGAATCGCCGACCCCGCCGAACGGTACGTGCGGTTCGTCGTAGAGCGTGGGCGCGTTGACGTGGACCATGCCGGCATGCAGCTGTTGCGAAGCTTTCAGCGCCGATTCGAGGCTGCGCGTGTACACCGCCGCCGAAAGGCCGTAAGCGCTGTCGTTGGCCAGTGCCAGCGCATGATCGAGGTCATCCACCGGATAGACCGCCGTCACCGGGCCGAAGGTCTCCTCGCGATAGCAGGTCATGCCCTCGCGCACGCCGGTGAGGATGGTAGGCCGGCAGCGATTGCCGACCCACTCACCTCCGGTGAGCAGGCGCGCGCCCTTGGCCTGTGCGTCGGCGATGTGATCGCGTATGCGCTGGCGCTGACGCTCGGAGATGATCGGACCGATAACCGTGGATGGTTCGCGCAGCGAGCCCAGGCTTAGAGAGTTTGCGGCAGCGGCAAAACGTTCGAGAAAAGTTTCGTACAGGGGACGCGCGACGAGGATGCGGCTGGCCGCCATGCAGGCCTGTCCCTGGTACAAGAACATACCCATGACCGCACCCGGCACCGCAACATCCAGATCGGCGTCCTCTAGGATCAGCATCGGGTTCTTGCCGCCCAGTTCCAGCAGCGCACGCTTCAGATGCCGGCCACAGAGCTCGGACAGGTGTCTGCCGACGCGGGTGGAGCCGGTGAAGTTGAGCGCCCGCACCTGCGGTGCTTCCACCAGACGATCGCCGATCTCGTGACCGATGCCGGTCAGCAGGTTGAAGGTGCCCGGCGGAAAGCCCGCATCGTGGAACAGCTCGGCGACCTTCGCACCCAGCACCGGCGCTTCCTCGGAGGCCAGCATGACCACCGTGTTACCCGTGGCCAGCGGCCCGGTGCACTGCTTCATCGCCTTGATCAACGGCACGTTGAACGGCGTGATGCAGGCGAACACGCCGAGCGGCTCGCGCACGCTCATGCCGAACCGGCCTGGCGAGTCGGACGGCAAGGTCTGGCCGCAGGCACGCCGCGGCAGGCCAGCCGCGGTGCGCAGGTGACCGATGGCGTACTGGATCTCGAAACGCGCTTTCATCACCGGCGAGCCGATCTCGTCGATCAGCACCTCGGCGAATGCATCCGCCCGCTCCTCCAGCAATTGTGCGGCACGCAGCATCCAGGCTTCGCGCTCACGGGCCAGGGTGTAGCGATAGCCCTGGTACGCGGCGTGGGCTGCGGCCACGGCCGCATCGACATCGGCATCACCCGCCCGCGCGGCGACGGCATATTCCCCGTCGTCCTCCGGACGGCGGTCGACGAAGGTCCGCGCATCCGCAGCGTCTCGCCATTGCCCGCCGATCCACAACTGGGTTCGGATGGTCACTTCGTTTCTCCTGTCTGCGGATGAGGACCGGCGTCCAGATATTCACCCAGTGCCTGCAACTCCGCGTCGCTGAGTTCACCCGGTCGGAACGGCGGCATCATGTTGAGTCCATGCCGGACAATTACGCGCACGAAAGGCACCGGCAGCGCCTCGCGATCCAGCAACGACGCCTGCTGCGGCCAGCGGTCGGCGAGCCGCGCGGTCCCCGGATGCTCCGGGCCACGGTCATGGCAGGCGCTACAGTGCTGGACGTACAAGGCACCACCATCTGGCGCGGCGATCAGGGTCATCGGCGAGGCGCCCAGCGTGCACGCCGCCACCGCTGCCAGCATCGCGCGGGTCAAGACACGGCCCCTGGATGGTGACCCTGGGGCCAGATGCCCATTTTTCCGGGCGACAAAATACCGGCCGGGTCCAGCCGGTCCTTCAGCTTTTGATGGAGCTTCTGCTGCGCGCCGCCATTCCAGTTATAGGTGCCGGCAATCCGGTCCATGAAATCTAGATGCGTGCGGTACTCGCCATAACCCGCGGCGGCGGCGGCGGCAATCAATTCCTCGAACAGCGCATGCGCGCGGCGCTTCTGGTCCTCGTCGCCAAGGTCGTACAGCAGGCAGAAGATGTGGTGCATGTCGCGCCAACCCACCAGCATCTCGCCGATGTAATCGAATCCCGCCTTGTTGCAGCGGTCGCGGATCAGATGGTACTGGCGCATGGCGTCTTCGCCGGTCACCGGCGAGATCGGCGAGAAATCCATGTGCCCGCCGTTGGGAATCCAGTTCATCAGGTTGTATTCGGTCATGTTGGGAACCCCGCGCATGAGCTGCTTGCGGTACTCCCAGGCAATGTCACCGACACGATCCTCATCGAAGTAGATCTTCGCACCGGGGATTGAGACCAGCGCATCGCGGATGACCTCGAGATTGGTCTCCATGATCGGTGGCGGACCGTAGGCCGCGCCGTAGAAGTTCCACACACCGATGCGCAGATCTTCGCGGATCTTTTTGCGGGCCGAGTCCGGCAGAGGCCCTTTGCCGGTGTAGTAGTCTCTTTTCTGCTTCTGAACCGCGGTCTCCCACAGCATCTCCACCGTGGTGGCCGCATTGGGGATGACCATGTTGAGCTTCAACGGTCGCACGCGCTCGGTGATCTCGTGCAGATCATCTTCGCGCTCGTAGGTGATCATGTAGGGCTTGTAGCCCGGTGGTTCAGGCATCAACCAGATGCCGATGCGCGTCACCACGCCAAAATTGGACTGCGTGAACAGGCCGTCGGCCCAGGGCCCCATTCCGTATTTGTACAAGTGCGTGGTGCGGCTACCGGGCAGCGCACCCATCGCGGTCTGGGTCACCGTGCCGTCAGCGAGGACGACTTCCATGCCGCATTGCATGAGCAGGTGATCGCCGTAAGGTGTGTAGCCGGCGCCGTGATCCACGAGGTTTCCGAGCACCCCGCCCCACCCCGGCGCCGCCGGATCGATCCACAGCTTGGAACCGATCTTCTGCAGGTGTCGATACAGATCGAAGTAGCTGACCCCAGGCTCCACCACGGCGTACGCGTGCTTCTCGTTAACCTCGATGATGCGGTTCATGCGCTTTAGATCCAGCACCACAGTGCCGGCAACGCGCGGCGCGGGCCCGCCGTACGCGAAATTCTTGCCGGTGGAGATCGTCCACACGGGCACGCCATGCTGTCTCGCCGCGCGCAACACGGCCTGCACCTGTTCAACGTTGGCCGGCGCCACGGCCGCCGAGGCCTGATGCGCCGCCTTGGGCGTGGTCGCATACTGGTCATGGTATGCGCTCAGGTCCCATTTGGGATCGAGGAACACATAATCGTTGCCGACGACATTCTGGGCGGCAGCCACAAATCCGCGGAACGTTTTCTCGCTGACCCCTGGGGGCAGAATTCCAGCCATCACGCACCCCTCATCGGCCAAGCGAGCAACGAGGCTCGCGCCAATCCGTCCCAGGGCTGCGAACGCAGCCGCAGAGTGCTCCGCTCTGCCAGCGACACGCCCCTCCCCTTGCCCGCCAGACTCATCAGGACCGTGGCGAATTCGTCCTCGGAGCGAGCCTGTGCGAGCACGCCCGACAGCGCAGACGCCAGGACAGCCGGCGCCTCAAGACGATGCACCCCCTGTCCATCCGCGCCATGCAGTCCCTGCACGATCACGCGCCAATGGCTGCCAAGCTGGGTACGCAGCGCAAACACCACCGCGGGTGTGCCGAGCGCCACCAGCGCGGAATGGCCGGCGGCCTGCAATGCGGCACCCTCTACGTGCGCGCTGTCGGCCGCCATGTCCAGGCTCAACGAACGCCGCTCGACCATCGTCTCGGCATCCAGACCGTGTAAGAACATGTCGGCGCGATCAGCGAATAACAGCATCGAGCGCGCACCGCCGCACGACGGTTCCAGCAATCCGGCCCAAGACGGCAGGGCGGCGGCGGCGCACACACCGGCACCACCCATCAGGAAACTGCGACGCGTCGTCATCATTCCTCCATCGCGTGTTAAACCCTAAAGCTCTAGAAGCCTGTCGATCTCGCCGGGCGATCAAACTCACTCGGGAACCAATTATTTTGGAATCCGAGCGTATCCAAGGACTCCATTCATTGTCGTGATAGCCGCTATTCGTGGGCCCGAGTTCACGTACGCTTCCAGGTGAACGAACATATCTTTTTTACAAAAACGTCAATTCAGGGGACGCCGCGTTCGATGACGTCCCCATCGTGACCTGGAGAATAAAGATGGCAAAACGCTTGATGACCGTGGACGAGGTAAAGGGCGCGTGGGCGATCATGCCGACGCCGGCCAAGGCGGATGCGTCGAGTTGGCGCTCCGAAAATACGGTCGATCTGGACGAGACCGCTCGCGTCGTCGAGCAGCTCATCGCCTCCGGCGTCAACGCGATTCTCTCGCTGGGCACCCTAGGCGAGTGTTCGACCCTGAGCTGGGATGAAAAGGCCGCCTTCATGCGCACGATCGTGGAGACGGCGCGTGGACGCATCCCGGTCTTCGGCGGCACTAGTTCTCTGTCCACGCGCGAGACCGTGCGCCAGACGCGCGAGGCACGCAGCATCGGCGTGGACGGCGTCATGGTCGGACCGCCGATGTGGTGTGCGCCGGACGTGCCGACCGCCGTGCAGTTCTTCCGCGACCTCGCCGAGGCCTGCCCGGATACGGCGATCTGCGTGTACGCGAACACCGAGGCCTTCCGCTTCGAGTTTCCGCGTCCGTTCTGGGCGCAGGTGTCCGAATTGCCCCAGGTCATCACCGCGAAGTACATCGGCATTGGCACCTTGCTTCCCGACATCAATGTCAGCCGCAAGCGCATCCGCTTCCTGCCGCTCGATCTCGATTACTACGGCGCGGCACGACTCGATCCCGAATTTTGCACCGCGTTCTGGACCAGCGGCGCGGTGTGCGGACCCAACCCGGTCATGCTTCTGCGCGACGCTGTGGACAAGGCGCGCGGCACCGGCGCAGCGAGCGACTGGGCAGAGGCCCACAAGATCACCGGCATGATCGCGCAGACCTACCAGACTCTGTTCCCGAACGGCTCATTCAAGGAGTTCTCGATGTATAACATCGGCATCGAGAAGGCGCGCATGGATGCCGCCGGCTGGATCAAGGCGGGTCCCTGCCGCCCGCCTTACCACCTGGTTCCTGCGCCCTACCTGGAAGGCGCGCGCGAATCGGGTCGGCGCTGGAAGGTCTTGCATGAGCAGCTCGGCGCCCGCTGAGCGCACCCTGAGATTCGAAAAAAATACAGCGAGGAGAAACGACGATGGGATGGCTCGACAATTCAGTTGCCTTGATTACCGGCGGCGGCTCCGGGCTCGGTCGTGCGCTGGTGGAACGCTTCATCAAGGAGGGCGCGAATGTGGGCGTGCTGGAATCCAACGCGCAGCGCGCCGAGGAGCTGGCCGCCGCGTTCGGCAAGCGCGTGACCGTCACGGTAGGTGACGTGACGCGATACGCCGACAACGTCGGGGCGGTGGAGCAGACCATCGCCAAGTTCGGCCGTCTCGACACCTTCGTCGCCAACGCCGGCATCTTCGACTTCTTCCAGGCGCTCGCGCAGTACGAGGGCGACGCGCTCGCGGCCGCGTTCGACGAGTTGATGGCGGTCAATGTGAAGGGCGGCCTGCTGGGCGCGCGCGCCGCGCTGCCGGAGCTGGTCAAGACCGGCGGCAACATCATCTTCACCATCTCGAACGCCGGCTTCTATCCGGGTGGCGGCGGCCCCGTCTATACCGCGTCCAAGCATGCCATGGTGGGGCTGGTACGCCAGCTCGCGCACGAGCTGGCACCCAAGGTACGCGTGAATGGCGTCGCTCCCGGCGGCATGAAAACCGGGCTCAGCGGCCTGAACGCGACCGGCACCGCCGGACAGAACCTGAGCCAGATCGAAACGCTGGACGACATGCTCATCGGCATCACCCCTCTACGCATGTCCCCGAAACCCGAACAGTACTGTGCGCCTTACGTGCTGCTCGCCTCGAAGGAGAATTCCGCGCCTACCACCGGCACCATCATCAACACCGACGGCGGTCTGGGTGCGCGCGGTATCGTCAACGTCTGCGGCGGCGAGAGTCTCTGAGCACCAGAACTCCCGTAGCCACTTCAACGCTTCAATAAGGAGAAAGCGATGAAACTGTTTTATTTCCCGGGAGCCTGCTCGCTGTCGCCGCATATCGTGCTGCGCGAGGTTGGCGCCAAGTTCGACCTGGTCAAGGTGGACCTTGCCGCAAAGAAGACCGACACGGGCGACGACTTCCTGCGCATCAACCCGCGCGGCTATGTGCCGGCGCTGCAGCTCGACGACGGCTCGGTCATCGTCGAGGGCCCGGCCATCGTGCAATACCTCGCGGATCAGAATCCCTCCGCAGGCCTGGCACCGGCGGCCACCGACCGCAAACGCTATGACCTGCAGAGCTGGCTGACCTTCATCGGCACCGAAGTGCACAAGCAGTTCTCGCCGCTGTTCAACCCGAACTCGGCCGACGCGACGAAAGCGGCGAGCGTGCAGGCGCTCAAGGGACGCTTCGCCTACCTTGAAAATGAGCTGGGCGCGCGCCCGTACCTGATGGGCGACAAATACACCGTCGCCGACGCCTACCTGTTCGTGGTGCTGAGTTGGGCCGGCTACGTGAAGCTGGAATTGAGCACCAACCTTCAGGCCTACCAGGGCCGTATCGCCACGCGCCCGGCCGTGCAGGCCGCACTGAAAGCGGAAGGCCTGGCAGGATAAGTGTTGGGTGAGCGACTCGATGGTGTCTGATAAAATCAAATCCCTGCCCATCAAGGCAACGGCGGACGCGGGCACCATCGAGAAATTCAATCTGCGTGCGCGCCTGCGTTTCGACCTCGACGCTGGCAGCATCTGGCTGGACGAGCAGCGCATGCTGCTGATGCACGCCAAGGCCTTTGGCGCACTGCGCAAGGAGCTGTACTCCACGCTCGGCGCGCAGCGCGCACAGGGCGTGCTATTACGCATGGGATACGTTTCCGGTCTGCATCACGCGCGTGTGGCGCAGGCGCTCTCGTCCGAAGGTGAAGCGTTCGATGTCTACCGTATCGGTCCGACCCTGCACGAGTTCGAAGGACTTGTGAAAGTCCAGATTCAAGAATATCGCGCCGACCCGGGCGGTGAGTTCTTCTGCAACGCCACGCTCACCAACTCCTGGGAAGCCGAATCGCACCTGGAGCATTTCGGCCACGGAGAAGACTGCGCCTGCTGGAGTCTGGTGGGCTATGCGTCCGGGTTCACGACGCACCTGCTTGGCCGCGAGGTGGTTTTTCGCGAAACTGAGTGCGTCGCCCAAGGCCATGACCGCTGCACGCTGGTCGGCCGCGCCGCCGAGGCCTGGGACGAAGATCCTTACCTTGCCCATTTTCGCGCGCAGAACATTGAGCATGAGTTCCGTCAGATGGAGCACGAGCTTGAACAGCTTCGATACGAACTGGGCCGGCGCTGCGATCCTCAGGCCAGTATTGTCGGCAGTGCCCCTTTGTTTCGCGCAGCGCTGCGCCTGCTCGAACAAGCGGCCAACAGCGCGATCAATGTGCTGCTTCTCGGCGAGACCGGTGTCGGTAAAGAGTTGTTCGCACGATGGCTGCACGACAACGGCCCGCGGGCATCGAAGCCTTTCGTGGCGGTGAACTGCTCAGCCATCCCACAGGAGCTGATCGAGTCTGAATTGTTCGGTGTGCGCAAGGGTGCGTTCACTGGCGCCACCGAATCGCGTCCGGGTCGATTCGAACGCGCCGACGGCGGTACGCTATTCCTCGACGAGGTGGGCGATCTCTCTGCGTCGGCACAGGCGAAGCTGCTGCGTGTGCTGCAGACCGGAGAGGTCGAGCGAGTTGGAGACGATCACGTGCGCAAGACGGATGTGCGCCTCGTATCGGCCACCAATGTGGACCTGCAGCACGCCATCGCGGAGGGTCACTTCCGTGCGGACCTCTACTATCGGCTCGCGACGTATCCCATCGCCATCCCGCCGCTGCGCCAACGCCGCGGTGACCTCGCGTCACTGGCCAAAGTGCTAATTGCGAAGTACGAGCCGGTCTACAACAAGAAGACTTTGGGCCTCAGTACCGGCGCACTTCAGGCGCTCATGGCCCACTCTTGGCCAGGTAACGTACGCGAGCTGGAGAACATGATCGAGCGCGGCCTGCTGCTGGCACCAAATGGCGGCGAAATCGAAGTCGGGCATCTGTTCACCGATGTGCCTCCTCAGCCCAGCACTCACATCGGCGTAGACAACGACGGTGCCCTACAGGCCAGCGAAGCACAAGGGCGTCAGCAGTTGATCTGCGAAGGCTTTGATCTGTACGCGCACGAGGCGGCCCTCCTTCAGATTGCGGTAGAGCGTGCCGACGGCAATCTGGCTCGGGCCGCGAGGCTGCTGGGGATCACGCGGCGACAGCTTGCTTATCGCCTTGAGCGCAAGCGCCACAAGGGAGCGGTGTCGGCGCCCAATTCGTAAGCGTGGTTGAAACGGCTGACGAAATCGGCACCCACTGCGATTATCTCGCGCACGGTTTCTACCGAAGCCCTCTGTTTGCATTGACATTCTTCAGCTGGCACGCCCCCTGCATGGCAAGCAGTGCATCACGGCCCTGAATCCGGGGTCAAACATAAAATTAGCGCTAACGGAGACATGAGATGAACCCTCGAACAACTGAATGGTTCTCCCGCATACTGGTCGCTCTGAACCGTCCAACCGATGCAGTAGCGGCAGTGCAGGATCATCTACCCCAAACCTTGAGATCGGGCTCCTGCGCTGACGTCCAGGAACCGCAACGTGCCAAGCGCAAACCCGTGGATCCTGCGCGACATATCATGTGGCCCATTTAAGATCGACTCGCTTACAGCCTTGGTCAGTGGACGCATTCCCACAAACGAGCACGTCGGCGGTTAGCCCTCGGCGATTCGGCAGACGAACACGGTTGGACTTGCCGCTTTTGGCAACCTCTCTTTTGGTCGAGATGCTTGCACCGAGCCCCACAACGGACTGGCACAGGATTGTATTAGGCTGCGCCACCCTTTCACCATCAACGAGGACGTCAATCGCCGCCGTGTGGGTGCCGCTGCGCCACGTCGGTTGGGCTGCCAGCCTGAGTGCGACAGGCCTGACACTGTCCGAATCGATTCGCCACCCATTAACCCGAAGCATCGAGGTCGGCATCTTGCATTTGCATCGAGCACGGTTCATTTCAGCGGTGGGCTGGGCGCTGGGTGGCGCTGAAGCGTTGCGCTCTGCACAGGGCGCCTGGCTAGATCATCCAGCTTGGCAGGGCCTGCGTCGATATACAGAGGACGCCTTGGCGCTGAGCGATCCGAGTGAGCGTGCGTTTGCATTGAGCGTAATGCTCGATGGACTCCTGTGGCCGCAGCTCGGCGGCGACGCGCTGCGTCGTTTTGGCGGAGACGAGGCCGTCATGCTGGCTGAGTATTTGGATGCACTCATCGAGCCCAGCACGACGGACCATCCGATTCGCGTGAACACCGCCACCCTTGCAGAATGGGCTACAAGGGCCGCCAGCGCGTCGCTACCGGTGATCGAGCAGGTCTGGGGCCGTGAGACCGACCAGAGGCTGGGCGCGGCGATGGAAAAGCTCGCGGTCTGGGTGCTGCCCGACGGGGAAGCACTCGCCATGAGGCACGCATGAACCTCGAACGCGAAACGCTGGCTGACCGACCCGCACCGGACTTTTCCGACTTGATGCGCAATCTGGCTTGGGCGCCGGGCTATCACGATGCCGACGCATGGTTTGCTCCTGCATCTGCAGCCGAGGAGGGCATCGTGATTCACGAGACCTACGGGTGGCCGACCACCCTCGCCGGAGTCGGATTCGGAGCAGCGACGTCACCGGCTTCCGGTCACACTGCGTCCGCAAATGCCACTGCCGAACTGAAGCCCCCGGTTGCACGAGGGGTTTTGCGCGACCTGCTGGACGCGAAGGCCGGCCGCCTCGTACGCGGCTATCTGGCCGTCGGCCGCACCCTACCTAACGCGCACGTACTGTGCTGCGCTCTCGCTGCCGACTCAAACCGGCTAATCGGGCATTACGCCTCCGCCACCGACTCAACGTCCACGAGGAAAGCGACGGACTTGCGCGCTCCGGCCCGACGCTTCTGGCGCCGAGCCATGGCCTGTGGGCCGTTCGAATTCCTGGTCGTGATCGGCTTTCTCTTTGAAACCTTGCTGGCGGAGCGGTTCGAACACTGGCAGATGCATTCTCTCGCAGCCTGGACCAGTCACCGTGCAACGCTTGGGCGGGACGTGCTGCACTTCATCCCCGCGCAGGATCCGTCGAACCGTGTGGCCGTTCAGTCCTGGCTGAATCGGGGGGCCGCGCGCTGTGGGGATCTGTTCGATTGCGCCGATGAGTTTTTTTTTGCAGCCCGCCCCGACGCGGTCGGCACCCAGAGTGCGCGTCGTCGGAGCCCATTGTCCGCCCTGAACGCCTCGCTTGCTGACCTCGAGCCCCATGGGATCAACCTGCCCGCAAGCACTGCGACGCGATCGCGCTTGCGCGCGCGCGCCTGAGTCAAGTCTCCCACTCATTTCCTCGAAATCTATGGAACCCAAACAGTTCAGGCATTTCGTCAACGGCGAATTCGTCGGTAGCACGAAGACCTTCGAGAAGCGTCGGCCGACCGACAATGCGCTGATCGGCCACGTCCACGAGGGCGGCCAGGCCGAGGTCGATGCGGCGGTCGCCGCCGGCAAGGCGGCGATGAAAGGTCCGTGGAGCACGATGAGCGTCGAGCAGCGGGTAGATCTGCTCCACAAGGTTGCGGACGAGATCACGCGCCGCTTTGAGGATTTCGTTATTGCCGAGCGCGACGACATCGGTCAGCCTCGCTCGATGCTCGAGCACGTCGCGATTCCGCGTGGCGCGGCGAACTTCAAGACCTTTGCCGACATGGTGAAGAACGTGCCGACCGAGTCCTTCCTGACGCCGACGCCGGACGGCGCGGGAGCATTGAACTACGCGATCCGCGTGCCAAAAGGCGTGATCGGTGTGGTCTGCCCCTGGAACATGCCGCTGCTGCTGATGACCTGGAAAGTCGGGCCGGCGTTGGCCTGCGGCAACACGGTCGTCGTGAAGCCGTCGGAGGAAACGCCGGGCACAGCGACCTTGCTCGGCGAGGTCATGAACGCGGTCGGCGTGCCCAAGGGCGTCTACAACGTGGTGCACGGCTTCGGCCCGAATAGCGCGGGCGAGTTCCTGACCAAGCACAAGAACGTCGCCGCGATCACCTTCACCGGCGAGACCCGCACGGGCGCGGCAATCATGCGTGCGGCGTCCGACGGCATCCGCGACGTGAGCTTCGAGCTGGGCGGCAAGAACGCCGGCATCGTGTTCGCCGATTGTGATTTCGACAAGGCCGTCGAGGGTATCGCTCGCGCGGCCTTCCTGAACTGCGGGCAGGTCTGTCTCGGCACCGAGCGCGTGTATGTCGAGCGGCCGATCTTCGACAAGTTCGTCGCCGCGCTGAAAGTGAAAGCCGAGTCGATCAAGCCCGGCGCGCCGGACGAAAAGAGCACCGGCCTCGGCCCGCTGATTTCCGCCGAGCATCAGCGCAAGGTGCTCTCGTACTACGAAAAGGCGAAGGCCGAAGGCGCGAACATCGTCACCGGCGGCTCTGTGCCGCAGATGCCCGGCGAGCTGGCGAACGGGCACTGGGTGCAGCCGACGATCTGGACCGGCCTGCCGGAAACCGCGAGCGTGATCCGCGAAGAAATCTTCGGGCCCTGCTGCCACATCGCGCCCTTCGATTCCGAGGACGAGGTCATCGCCAAGGCCAACGACACCGATTACGGTCTCTCAACCACGATCTGGACGACGAATCTTTCGCGCGCGCATCGCGTCGCCGCGCAGATCGAGGTCGGCATTACCTGGATCAATAGCTGGTTCCTGCGCGACCTGCGCACGCCCTTCGGCGGCAGCAAGCAATCCGGCATCGGCCGCGAGGGCGGCGTGCATTCGCTGGAGTTCTACACCGAGCAGCGCAACATCTGCGTAAAGCTCTAAACACGACCCACCATGAAAACAGAAGACATCCAGAAATACGGTGATGAGCTGTACAACGCGCTCATCACGCGCACCCCGGTGCCGCCGCTGCTCGGCCGCGCTTCAGGCATTACCATCGAGGACGCCTACCGCATCCAGCAGGTGATGGTGAATCAACGGCTCAAGGCGGGCGAGAAGATCGTCGGCAAGAAGATCGGCGCGACCAGCAAGCCAGTGCAGGACATGCTGGGTGTCTACCAGCCCGACTTCGGACAGCTCACCTCCGGCATGGTCTACGAGGAGGGCGCGGACCTGCCGCTAGGCGGGCTGATCCAGCCCAAGGCCGAGGCCGAGGTCGCGTTCGTATTGAAGCGCGACCTGAAAGGACCGGGCATCACGGCAACCGACGTGATCCGCGCGACCGACTACGTCGTGCCCTGTTTCGAGATCGTCGATTCCCGCATCACCGACTGGAAGATCAAGATCCAGGACACGGTGGCGGACAACGCGTCCTGCGGCGTGTACATGCTCGGCAAGGACCGGAAGAAACTCACCGATCTCGATCTGACACTCGCCGGCATGGTGCTTGAGATCAACGGCGAGCTGTTCAGCACCGCGGCCGGAGCAGCAGTACAGGGCGGGCCGGTGAACTCGGTGGTGTGGCTGGCCAACACGCTCGGCGCGCTCGGCATTCCTTTCCTCGCCGGCGAGACCATTCTCTCCGGTTCGCAGTCGATGCTGATTCCGGTGAAGCCGGGAGACCGGTTCAAATGCACGGTCGGTGGCCTCGGCTCCTGCGAAGTCCGTTTCAGTGGGGAGATGAAGTGATGCTAGACGTCAGGACCATCGCTGCGATCACGGATCGCATCCAGCACGCGCAGGACCATGTCCACACCCTCACCAAGGTCACCGACGAACATCCTTCGATGTCCATCGAGGACGCTTACGCCGTGCAGGACGAGCTGCGCCGTCGCTGGATCGCGCGCGGCGATCGCGTCACCGGGCTCAAGGCGGGCCTGACCTCCAAGGCCAAGATGATCCAGATGGGCGTGAACGTGCCCAGCTTCGGCATCCAGATGGCCTCGATGTCGCGGCCGGAGAACAGCGCCATCGAGATGGACGGACTGATCCATCCGCGCGTGGAGGCCGAGATTGCCTTCGTGCTCAAGGACGAGTTGCAGGGCAAGGGCTTGAGTATCGAGCAGGTGATGGCCGCGACGGACTATGTCGTCCCTGCAGTGGAAGTCATCGATTCGCGCTACGAGAAGTTCAAGTTCGATCTGGTCAGCGTGATTGCCGACAACAGCAGCAGCGCACGCTACGTCACCGGCGGTCGTCCGCGCGATCCGCGCGAACTGGATCTGCGCACGATCGGTGTCGTGATCGAGAAGAACGGCGAAATCCAGGCGCTCGGCGCCAGCGCGGCAGTCCTCAACCACCCGGCCAACGCCATCATCATGCTGGTCGAGCATCTGGCCGCGCGCGGCGAATCGCTGCCTGCCGGCAGCTTCGTGATGACCGGCGGGATTACGGAAGCCATCCCGGTCGCGCGCGGCGACAACATCACGGCGCGCTTCCAGGACATGGGCAGCGTGTCCTTCCGCTTCGCCTGATCTGAGGATTGCAAACATGCCCGTGATCCAGGTGAACCTCATGCAGGGCCGCACCAACGAGCAGAAGAAGTTGCTCGCCCAGCGCATTACCCAAAGCGTCGTCGAGGTGCTCGGCGCGAAGCCCGAATCCGTTCGCGTGCTGATACACGAGATGGGGCCTTACGACTTTGCGGTCGGGGGCGTGCCAATGGCGGAACGCAAGCCCGCGCCCACAGCCTGATTCCATCACCCATACAAAAGCTTTTATCCCAAGAGGAGTATCCACATGAGCTTCAAGATCATCGAAGACCGCTTTCCTTCCGGCCGCCTCGCCAGCCACGCCATGGTGGCGGGTGACCCGAAGAATCCTGCCCTTATCCTGCTGCACGGTGCCGGCCCCGGCGCGCATGCCGCGTCCAACTGGCGGCACTGTTTCGCGGATCTTGCAGAACATTTCTATGTCGTGGCGCCCGACATGATTGGCTTCGGCAAGAGCGAAATACCCGACCCGCTGCCGCCGCACAGCATGACCTGGATGGGCATGCGCGTGGAGCAGACGCTGGGCCTGATGGATCACCTCGGCATCGAGAAGGCGAACATCGTCGGCAACTCGATGGGCGGTGCGGTAACCCTTCACTTGCTGATCGAAGCTCCGGAGCGGTTCGACAAGGTGATGACGATGGGTCCGGCCGGTGCTCCGATGACGAAAACGCCGGAGCTGGCGCGACTCATGTCGTTCTATGCTGATCCGCGCCTGGGCCGCTACCGCGAGCTGATCCAGAGCTTCGTCTACGACCCGGCGGTGGTACCCAACCTCGAGCAGATCATCGAGGAGCGCTTCCGCGTGGCCACCGATCCGGAAGTACGGCGCGTGCAGGAAGTGATGTTCGAGTCCATGAAGGTCGGGATGGACGCCCTCATCGTGCCGCCGTCCGCTCTGGCTCGCATGCCGCACGAAGTGGCGCTGGTGCACGGTCGTCAGGACCGCGTGGTGCCCCTGGAAACCAGCCTGTACCTCTTGCAGCATCTCAAGCGCGCCGAGCTGTTCGTGCTCGACCGTTGCGGCCACTGGGCTCAGTTGCAGCGCTGGGACGCGATGCTGCCGCTGATCCGCAAGCACTTCGGCGTGAGCTGAGGCATCGACCGTGCTCGACGAAGCGACTATCCGCCAGCTCGCTGCCGAATTGCACCAGGCGGAACGCACGCGCGTGCAGGTGCGACAGTTCTCGCAGCGATTTCCCGACATCGAGTTCCAGGACAGCTACCGCATCCAGCGCGAGTGGATGCGGCTCAAGCTGGCGGAAGGACGCCGGGCGGTCGGCCGCAAGATCGGTCTGACCTCGCGCGCGATGCAGCAGGTCGCGAACATGACCGAGCCGGACTACGGGGTGCTGTTCGACGACATGGTGATCGCCGACGGCAGCACCATCGCGCCCGGCCGCTACATACAGCCTTGGGTGGAGGTCGAGCTGGCCTTCATCCTCAAGCGCGAGCTGCGCGGGCCGGATCTGACGATCTTCCAGGTGCTGGAAGCGACGGACTGGGTGGTGCCGGCACTGGAGATCATCGATGCGCGCATCCAGCGTATCGATCCGGACACCAAGGCGCAGCGCCGCATCGTCGACACGATTGCCGACAATGCGGCCAACGCCGGCATCGTCATGGGTGCACGGCCGATGAGGCCCGAATCCCTCGACCTGCGCTGGATCGGTGCGCTGCTGTACAAGAACGGCCAGATTGAGGAAACCGGGCTGGCGGCGGGTGTGCTGAATCACCCGGCCAACGGTATCGTCTGGCTGGCGCGCAAGCTCAGCGCCTGGGATGAGCATCTGGCGGCCGGCGATATCGTGCTCGCCGGTTCGTTCACGCGCATCGTAACGGCCAGCAGCGGCGATCAGTTCTGCGCCGACTATGGTCCGCTGGGCTCGCTCAATGTCCGCTTCGGTTGATCGATCAATGCGCACACCTGTCAATCAATTGAAGAAGGCCTTGTGCGAGAAGCGGAAGCAGATCGGGCTGTGGCTCTCGCTCGGCGACCCCACCAGCGCCGAGATCTGCGCCGGCGCGGGTTTCGACTGGCTGCTGATCGACGGCGAGCACGTCCCGCACGATGCGCACAGCGTGCTTGCGCAACTGCGCGCCATCGCCGCGTATCCGCAGACGCAGGCAGTGGCTCGCGTGCCCTCGTCGGATCCCTTGCTGATCAAGCAATACCTGGATCTGGGCGTGCAGACCCTGCTGGTGCCGATGGTCGAGAGTGCCGCGCAAGCCGCCAGTGTGGTGCGCGCCTGCCGCTATCCGCCGTCGGGCACACGCGGAGTCGGCGGTGCGCGCGCGGCGCGCTGGGGACGCTTCCCAAACTACCTGCATGAGGCCAACGAACAGATCGCCGTCATCGTGCAGGTGGAGAACAGCGAGGGACTGGCCGAGCTCGATGCAATTGCCGGCACCGAAGGTGTTGACGGGGTGTTCATCGGGCCCGCAGACCTCGCAGCATCGCTCGGGCATCTGGGACAGCCGGGGCACGCGGAGGTCCAAGCCAAAACCCTGGACGCATTCGACCGCATCCGCGCCGCCGGCAAGGCACCGGGAATTCTCAGCCGCGATGAAAACCTCATCCGGCAGTATCTGAAGCGCGGTGCGTTGCTGGTCGCCGTCGGTCTCGATGCCCACCTGCTCGCTGCACACACACACGCACTCGCAAAAACTTTTGTTGCCGACCCGTGAGTGTCGGGTCATTCCACCCAAAACCGGACGTGAACCGGAGGAGATAGAAAGCATGAAACTGGAACAGCTCAACCCGCGGCGCGATTACAGCGGCTTCATGGACCTCGATGAAGGCTGGGTGTCGAGACGCATCTTCCATGACCAAGACATCTATGAGGCCGAGATGCGCAACATCTTCGCGCGCTGCTGGGTGTTCGTCGCGCACGAAAGCCAACTGCCCAACCCAGGTGATTTTCAGACGACGTATATCGGCGAGGACCCCGTCATCGTCTGCCGTCAGAAGGACCAGTCCATCAAGGTCTTCATCAACTCCTGCCCGCACCGCGGCAACAAAGTCTGCTACGCCGACGCCGGAAACGCGCGTCGCTTCGTCTGCAACTACCACGGCTGGGGCTTCGACACGGCCGGCAAGCTCCAGGGCATGCACGAGGAGTATTGCTACGACCCCGGCGACATCGACAAGAGCAAGTGGGGCCTCAAGCAAGTCGCCAAGGTCGGTAGTTACAAGGGTCTGGTGTTTGCCACCTTCGACCGCAATGCACCCAGTCTCGAGGACTATCTCGGCGACTATCGCTGGTACCTCGACTGCATCCTCGACAACGACGAGGGCGGCACCGAGCTGATCGGCGGCTGCATCAAGTCCATCATCCCGGCCAACTGGAAATTCGGCGTCGAGAATTTCGTTGGCGATGCTTATCACGCTGGCTGGACGCACGATTCCGGTACGCGTGCAATGAACGACGGCAACGCCTTTCCGCCGATCGACATGATGAATTCCTTCCATGCAAGCGCGAACGGCCATGGGCACGAATTTGGTATGGAAGGGGTCGGCGACATCTTTCTGCTGGGCCGGCCCAAGGTGATGGACTACTACTGCTCGGTGCTGCGCCCGCGCATGGCCAAGCGCCTCGGCGAAAAGCGCTCGATGATCTTCGGCTCGGTGGCCTCGGCCTCGATCTTCCCCAACGTGTCCTACCTGCCAGGTATTTCCACGTTCCGGACCTGGCTGCCCAAGGGGCCGATGCAACTCGAACCGCGCACCTGGGTGATTGTCAATCGCAACATGCCCGACGAGATCAAGGAGGAGATCACCACCGGCGTGATGCAGACCTTCGGCCCGGGCGGCGCCTTCGAGATGGACGATGGCGAAAACTGGGAGAACTGCACCACCACCAACCGCGGCGTGGTCACCCGCGAGGAGAAGCTGCACTATCGCTGCGGCATCGGGCGCAAGCTCGATCATCCGGAGTTCCCTGGCATCATCTACCGAGGCCAGTACAACGACGCGAATCAGCGCCATTTCTACCGCCGCTGGCTGGACCTGATGAACACCAACGGCAGCTGGCCGGAGGTTCCGGATCGCAACGGCAACCGCCTCAGAGGCCGCGACACGCGCGATCTTCATCTGGGCCTGCAAAGCCTCTGATGCGCGCCAACTCCGGAGGAACCGAAAGATGAATGCTGTTACGCAAGAATCTATGAGCCGCGCCGTGCCCTCGCCCGAATTGATGTGCGAGATCCAGCAGGTGCTGTACCGGGAAGCCCGCCTGCTCGACGCCGAGCGCTACGACGAATGGGTGACGATGCTGACCGAGGACCTGCACTACCACATGCCGGGTATCGAGACGCGCTACCGGCGCGACAAGACCGACCAGGTGGGCGATCTCAAGCGCATGGCCTACTACAACGACAGCCTGGAGGATTTGAACAGGCGCCTGCGCCGGCTCAAGACCGGCACCGCCTGGTCGGAAGATCCCGCGACCCGCTATGTCCACCTGATCGGCAACATCGAGGTGGAATACACCACCAATCCGCAGGAATACAAGGTGTACTCCACTTTTCTGGCCTACCGCTGCCGCAACGAGCGCGACCAGGACACGCTGTATGGCAACCGCGAAGACATCTGGCGGCGCACGTCGCAAGGCCTGCAACTCGCGCGCCGCCTGATCGTGCTCAAGCAGAACGTGCTGCTGAGCAAGAACCTCAACATCTATCTGTGAAAGGAGAAGACCGGTGACCGATACCGACATCGAGCAACGCAACGCCAGAACCACGCGCGAGTTCCTCGCCGCCTGGAGCAAGCTGTCCACGGCAGCCTTGCTGCCCTACTTCACGCCGGGTGCGGTCTACCAGAACATGCCCTGGCCGGCGCTGGAGGGCACGGCCGCGATAGGTGGTTTCTTGAACGCCTTCTTCCCGATCACCGACAAGGCCCAGTTTGACACGAGCCTTCTGACGACCAAGGGAAGCCTGGTCTACACCGAACGCGTCGACCAGTTCTGGCTCAAAAGCGGGCCGCACATCAGCCTCGCAATTCTCGGCGTGTTCGAGTTCGACAGCGCCGGAAAGATCAAGGCCTGGCGCGACTACTTCGACCTGAAATCCTGGCTGGATCAGGGCGGCCCCGCGCTCTAGTTCATCGCCGACGCCGATCACGCAAGCCAGCACGGATGGGAGAACTGGTCCCGCTGCTGGCAGTGATCGGCGCCGGTGTCGCCTGGCAGAAGTTGTCGCCCGGTGGCGTGGATGCGGCGAGCCTGCGGCGCCACCTCAACGTCTTGATGGTGTACCTGTTGGTGCCGGCGCTGGTGTTCCGCGTCATGGTGCGGGCACCGCTAGACCATCATCTGCTGTCGGTGGTGATCGGCGGATGGATCACGATCGCCTTCAGTGGGCTACTGGCCTGGGGCCTGCACGTCCTACTGGCGCGTTACTCGAATCTGTCGCGCGCCACGCGCGGCGCCCTCGTGCTAGCTGCGATTTTCGGCAACGGGCTGGGTGCCGCTCTGCCCCTGCTGCATCGACTCTATGGCGGCCGGCAGGACGACGTCGCACTCGGCTTCGATCTGCTGGCGACAATCCCGGTGTCGTGGACGCTCGGGGTCTATGTCGCGCTGCGCTTCGGTAGCGGCGGCGCTTCGATAAACCCCGCTCGCCAGATCCTGAGCCTGCCGCCGGTCTGGGCCGTGGCCTTCGCGCTGATGCTCAACGCGCTGCACCTGCCGCCCCCGCCGCTGGCGTTGGAAGCCATCGATGCACTCGCGCAGGCCGCGCTCGCGCTGATGCTGTTCTCGCTCGGCCTCGCGCTCGACTTCCGGCCTCATCCCGGCTGGCGCTGGATCGCGCTGCCGATCGCCATACGACTCGGCGGCGGGCTGCTGGTGGGTCTGCTGTTCGGCGTAATCGCCGGCCTGCCGGCCGAAGACCATCGCGCGTTGATCTGGGTGTGCGCTGCACCGCCCTTCATGATGGGCGTGCTGTTCTGCGACCGCTTCGGGCTAGACACTGCGGCTTTTGCGCTCACGATGAGCGTAGGCGTGATCGTCTACCTGGTCGTGCTGCCATCTTTGATCGCGACGCTCTCGCTTTGATCCGCTGCTCCACGGGTGGGCGCGAGCGTCGCCCACAGGCAACCGGCGATGACCATCATGCCGCCGATACCCTGATAAAGGTGAAAGGGCTCGTGCAGCAGGAACACCGACGAGGCGAGCGCGTACAGCGGCATCATGTTCATTGCCGCCGCCGCGTGCGCCGGACCGGCGAGATTCACCGCACGGTTCCAGGCCAGCATCGCCACGACCGAGGCGAATACCGCGACGTAGATCAGTCCACCCCACAAGCCCGCGGTCCACTCAACGCTCGCCCAGGAATGTTCGATCAGCGCCCAGGGCAGCGACAGCGGCAGGGCGAGGCCGGTGGCGAGCGCGGTCGTGCCGATCACCGAGCGCTGCTGCATCACCCTGCGACCCGCGAGCGAGTAGACCGCCCACAGCAGCACGGCGATGAGAATCAGCAGATCGCCCCTGCCGAAACGCAGCTCGAGCAGGCGCTCGCGATCGCCGCCCGAGAGAATCACCACCACGCCGATGATCGACAGCAGGATGCCGGCATAGGCCGCAGCCGACAGGCGCGTACCGTGAACGGCCCAGGCGAGCAGCGCGGTCACCAGCGGAGCGAGCGCGTTGATCAGCGCCGCGTTGAATGCGCCGGTGGTGTGCAGCGCCTGGTACAGCAGTCCCTGATACCCAATGATGCCGGTCGCCGCCATGAGCAGCAACAGACCCCAGGGTCGCGGCGAGACAGGAGTCGCGACTTCAGCCTTGCGCATGAAGATGCGCGCGATGGCTCCGAGCAGAATCACCGCGAGCAAGGTGCGCAGGCAGACCAGCAGGCCAGGACCGATGACATCGCGCAGAAGACGACCGGCCGCGAGGTTGCCTGCCCAGCACAGGCAGGACAGATTCACCCACAGAAACGCACGCAACTGTGGCGCGTGCATCAGCTCCGAACTCCTGTCACGTTTCCGATTCCCATCATCCTCAAATGTCCGAACACCTGTTGCTGACCCTGGGCGAAGGCCTTGCGCCTGTCGCCCTCCTGATCGCGCTGGGTTACGTCTGGCGGCTCACCGCGCCCGGTGGCCTCGATGCGCTCAGCGCGCGCCGCGCGATCAACATGCTCGTGATGTATGCGTTCTATCCGGGCCTCGCCTATCACGTGGTCAGTCATGCCCGCTTCGGTGCGGATTTCTGGTGGGTACCGCTGTACACCTGGATCGGCCTGCTCATGGCAGCGGGTATCGCGTGGCTGGTATTCGCACGCAGCGGGCTGTTTCCGGGTCTGGGACGGCGACAACTCGGCGCGCTGATCCTGGCCTGTTCTTTCGGCAACATCCTCTCCATCGGCCTGTCGGTGCTCCAGCCGCTGTACGGTAGCGGTGCGGCGCGCTTCGCGATCTATGCCGACATCCTCGGCATTGGGATCCTGTTCTGGAGCCTGGGTGCGGGGCTCGCAAGCGCCTGGGGCTGCAACGGCGATGGAACATTCCGACTGTCGCTTTTTGTTCGCACATTCGTGCGCCTGCCACCGGTCTGGGCTTTCGCGGCCGGCTTCACCGTGAACCTCCTCGGACTGCCCAACCCGGCCCCCATAGCCCGCACCGCCGAGTTGCTCGGACAAGCGGTTGTTCCCGCGATGCTGCTGACCATCGGCATGTCGCTGTCTCCCGCCGCGCTGCGCCAGCGTCCCGGCCTGCTCGCGATGGCCGGCCTGCTCAAACTGGTGGTGATGCCGGCAATCGTTGCTGCGCTGTGTCTGCCTTTTCTCGGTCGCAACGAGATGACGGTGTCCATCGTGCTGCTCGCCGGCATGCCGACGATGATGGCGACCATCATGCTGTCCGAGCGCTTCGGGCTCGACACCGAACTGCTCGCCTCGGTGATGGTGGCCACCACCCTGCTCTACTTCATAGTGCTGCCGCTGTGGCTGTGGGTGCTGCTGTAAGGATCTCCGCACCTTCAGAACGCCGGCACGCCGATTAAGCGCTCGTGAAGTTCCAGAAGCAGCGCGATGGCGGCGATCAGCGAACTCATCTCCGGCCTACCGAACCCGCAGCGGGTGTCCATCAGAGGCCTTCGATGAAGACGAAATTGGTGCGCGATACCGCCTGACGCTGCACAATCAAGGGGCGGTACTCGGGCGAGCCGTACCAGGCATGCGCTCGCTCCAGGCTCGGGAACTCGATGATCACCAGGGGCGCCGGCCGCCAGTCGCCCTCCATCACCTCCATCTTTCCACGCAGCGTCCGATAACGTCCGCCGTACTGCTCGATGGTCGGGCGTGCCGCCTCCGCATACTGCTTCATGCCGGCGGGATCGCTCACTTCCAGAATCTCTGCCATCACGAATGCACTCATGTCGCGTCTCCTTGTTCAGATGACGGTAGATCAAGGAACAATTCAAGGTGCCGCGACCCCTCGATCAGCGCGCCCAGACCGGAGTCGGTGACGGCGCGGTCCAGTGTCGTCAGCCAGCTGGGGTCCCAGCGCTCGTAGACCTCCATCCAGGTTTGCTGCCCTTGGGCATTGGCCTCCGGGCGACGCATCAGTCGCGGCCGCTCGATGCGCTGTGCGGCGAGGAGATCCGCCAGGCGTGCCGCAGCCCCGCGCGCCGTTTCGGCCTTGGCCTCGGAAATCCGGTAATAGACGTACAGGCTCGGACTGGCAATGACCTTCATGGAGGGTGCCTGCCGCCGGAGGTGTGAACTGGATGGTCTGGGCAGGGGGAATCCGCGCCTCCTGCGGCGGGCGTCGCGATCTTGGGCTCGCGACGCATGCACAGGACGGCGACAGCGCCCAGCAACAGCAGGGCGCCGAAGAAACCGAAGTAGACCGGAATGCCCAGCCCGATCAGGATCAGCGCTCCGCCCACGAGCGGGCCCAGCACCGAGCCGATGCGTCCGATGCCCACCGCCCAACCCAGGCCCGTGGTGCGCACTTCGGTGGGGTAAAGGCTGCTGCCCAGGTTAAATAACTGGCCCTGGGTTCCCATGACGAAGGCACCAGCCACGAACACGGCCGACAACATCAGCGTCAGGTTTGTGGCGAGCACACCCACCAGGGTGACATGAACGGAGCCGATTAGCAGTGCGGCTGCGATCACGTATCGAACCGGGACACCGAAGCGGTTGACGATCCAGCCCAGTCCCACCAGGCCGAACACGCCACCGAAATTCAAGGCAACAGAAGCGCTGGTCGCCTTTGCGATGGAGTAGCCGGCGTCAACCAGCAAAGTGGGAATCCACGATATCAGGAAATAGATGCCCATGAGATTGGTGAAGAACGCCGCCCACAACAGCACCGTGTCACGCGCCATGCCGTCGCTAAAAAGTTTCCTGATCGGTACGCCCCGGGGTACGTCTTCTGCAGGCGCTTGCGCCTCGGCAAACACCGCACTGGCTCCGTAATCGCCTTGAGGATCGATTCGGCGCATGACCTCGCGTACCCGCGCCGAGCCGGATGCCCCGCGACTGACCATGAATCGAATCGACTCCGGCAACTTCAGCCACAGCAGGGGCAGCATTAGCACCGGCAGGCCCCCTCCGATCAGAAAAATCGACGGCCAACCGAAACGTGGGATGGCCCAGGTAGCGAGCAGGCCACCCAGCAGTCCACCGACCGGCACTCCCGCCAGCACCACCCCGGCACAGATCGCGCGGATGCGCTTTGGCGAGTATTCGCCAACGAGCACCACCAGGCTGGGCAGCGCACCGCCCAGACCGAGACCGGTCAGGAAGCGAAACACCAGCAGTTCAGTGGAGCTGCTGGCAAAGGCCGTGAGGAAGGTAAAGCTGCCGAACAGCGCCACGCTCAAGAGCACGCTGAACCGGCGGCCGTAGCGATCTGCCACCGGCCCCATGAGCATCGAGCCCAGGGCCATGCCGAGCAGACCTGCCGAAAATATCGGCCCCAGGCTGGCCCTTTCAAGGCCTAGGTCAGCCGCGATAGCAGGGGCCGCGAAAGCGACGGCCTGGATGTCCAGCCCATCGAGCACAATGGTCAGGCCAGCCAGGAACAGTACTAGGATCTGCAAGGAACTCAGCGGACGCTGATCAATGACCTGGGCGACATCGATCGTGGCCATGTCTTGACTGGGTTTCATCGTCATGGCAGGTATCTCAGCGGGACTCTGCGTCGCGCACGGACAATTTTAATTTACGAAGCGACCATCCGAAACTCAATACTCTTCACTCACACGGATCACTTTAGTTCTTTGAAGCATCTTCGGACCGCCACTGACCAATGTACGCACCGTTCAATTCTCCACCGCTCTCCACAACGAGCAGTGCGGTGTTAATGACAACTGCGAAACAGTGAGTTGAGTAACGGGTGTCGTACCATTCCAACGGCTCTCAGCTTCCACTTCCGTAATATCTGTATGGGTGGGCGCTCCCTCCGTTCCGGTGCCGCCAGTTCTGCAAAGCAACTCAGAAGTTCACAACATCAAAACCCCTGTCGGCCCTGTCCGCGCATAAGCATCCAGCACTGAACAATAAAATTCGCCTAAGGAGCCTCTGCAAAACTACTGCGCTCGTCATTTCGCATTCCGGCTGCGCTCGAAATACTCATGTACTTCAGTACATTCCGTTTACTGCCCTCAGGCGGAACGCGAACTGAATTTCGCTCGCTACGTTTTTCAGAGGCTCCCTAAAGCTGAATTCCTGCCTACGTTGACATGTCTGAATAAAAGAATAACCTTACGAAAAACCACACTATGGGCCCGAAGGCTGCCTGCTGTAACTTTTAAGCCCCGCGGCAGAAAGGGCTCAGTCTTCTTAGACATGTTCAATAAGTTTCCCCTACGCAAACCCGTCTCAACGCTCAGAACTGATAACCGAAACGCACGGTAACTTCGTTAGCTTGATCGAACAAACTCAAGGTGTTGCGATTGGCGTTGTTGCCCCAGGCCGTGTCGTTAACGTAGTTGTAGAACAGATTCACGGTGATGTTGCCCTTGGGTTTCCATTGCACGCCAGGTTGAATCAAAATGCCACCTTGTAGATCAATTAACATTGCACCGCTATATTCCCAGATGTAGGCGTCCAGTGGCTGCAGGAACGCAAATACCATGTAGTTTGCGTTATTCACGCCACCACCGCCATTACGGAACGAGCGTGGGTTGTCACTCAGTGGCACATCCCTGTCCAGTTGGATGCCTTGGTTCTGCGTGCTGAACTGCTCGCCGCCATAACCGTCTACCCTCAAGCCGGCAAGGTCAGTCTCCTTGGACCACAAATATTGAAATACAAGGTAGGTCGCAGGAAAACTTGTAGAAAATCTTTGATATTTTTCCACAACCACTCCAACCTGCAGGTCGTCGACTTCCGGGGGATCGATGCGCACATCAGGCGACGTCAATAATCGGCCCGGCGTGTACGCTGCCTCCACATTAATTATCATCTGATCAAAAATGGAACCTGGTTCTGCATCCATGACATAACCTGCGCCCAGGCCAAATACGTGTTGACGGAAATATTCCCGCTCGATGTGCCCTCGCAGACCGTCGCTGGCCATGAACAGCAAATTAAGCTGGTTGGCAATCTGGTTCACATCTCCGTCTCGGGTCAAAAGCAGAGACGTAGTCAATGGCGCGAAGTCGTCGACGATTCCGTTAAATATACCAACGGCATCAAGCTTTTGGTTATTGGCGCCCCAGAACCATTCTTCGGCACTGCTAAGACCAACAGGCGTCACCTCAAAAGGCAATTGAGCCAATTGCGGTCCGCAGCCCTGACCAAGTGAAGAACCCAGAGCCGCTTCACAGTAACGGTTTAACACCAATCCCAGTGCGTTGTTTTCGGGCAGCTTTTTGTTCACGTTTGAAGGCGTGAAGCGGATGCGACCGAGCTGGTCCCGTTTGTTGGTGTACATCGCCTGCCAGTTCCAATGGCCGTATTCACCTCTGAAACGCACACCGAAGTTGACGGTTTCGTCGAATCCTCCTTCGGTATAACGATCATGCAACGTGAAATTGCTGTCAATCACGCTGTAAGGCGTGTTGGCGTTGGGGACAATGGTTGGGATGAATTGTTGAGCGAAAAAATCAGCTGTTATTTCGTTCGTTGCCTGTACGGTCACACGCAGACCTGGGGCAGCCATTCGTTCGTCTGCGTATTCTTCAAGTACGCGATCCAAAAACAAATGCCGCCGTAGGTCCAAGCCGTTAGCTTGATCCATGATGCGAAAAAACAGCAACTGGCCCCACGCGATACTTTGATTGCCTACACGAGTTGTAACAGTACCGTTGGTCCATTGCAGAAAGAAGCTCGGCAGATCAATCATGTAATTTTTGCCGGAACGCTCGAATAACAGCGGATTTCGCTTGTCATCGGTTTGATAACCCAAGAAGCTGGGGCTCCCGCGGGTAATGTTTCGCGTACCGCCTTCTATTCCGCCAAAATCATTGAACGAAAACTCGTCAAACCCCAAGCCTGATTGGTAGACCGCGCGGAGTCGTGCCCGGAACGACCATCCATTACCCCAGTCGAGAGTTGGGCTCAGTTCAATCCGCGCTTCGTGGTGATTGATGTCAGGCACCTTGTCCTGAACGGGTTTGGTGAATGTATCCGCAACGATTGACGAGTTGCTCACCCCAGGGGCGGGCTCACCCGTTACGATGGGCGTGAAGTTTCCCAGCAGATCGGTCAGAGGGTTCAACCCCGTTGGCACTAGGGTCGTCTGGTAGTTCGTTAACGGATTGCCGGCGGCTCGCCGTATCGCAACGCCGTTGGCCGGATTTCCAAATTGATTGAATCGATTCGCCTGGTTTGAAGTGTTGACGGAGAGATCCATCCTGAACAAACCATTGTAAGACAGGTTTCCACCAAGAAAACTGAAATTACCCGCACTCTGTGCAAATGCGCTTGAACTCAAGATGCATCCGATCAGTCCCACAGCACAAATCTTGTTTATGTATTTCATTACCGATTCTCCCTGCAGCATGGCCGTCACATGGGTGCGGCGGCCATGCAGCATTTTTTAGTTTTCGATAAGACGGCTTCAGGCTGTACCAAGACGGGCAAGCGCGTTCTGGGTCAGGAACTTGTTATAAACCTCAACCTCTTCGGCCTCGTCTTTGACCTCATAGCGCGACTGGTAACCGCCCCTCACTTCCTTGGCGAACTGAAGCATGCTCATTCGCCCAGATTGAATGTCGCCGATATGCACCTGTGCCACAGACCAGTGGGGGTATCCGAACTTGTCCTTGTTGACGACGTCCCCCTGAATCTGCTGGCCAAACGCCGCGTCAACCTGCTTCCATACCTCACCGCGCCGATCATAGGTGACGTACCCGGCCAACATGCCGTTGCGGGCATCAATCCACATTCTTTTCTTGCCGACGGGCGCGCGCGGGTACCCTGTCGGGCTGGAGTCGACCACGAGAACTTCGGGAACCAGCTCCATCACGGTATCCATGAAGCTAAGGCCTTTTGGGCCTCCGTGGAAATGTGTGTTTTCCCAGTTAGGGTGTTCCCCTCCCCGCCAATTGCCCTTGACGGACGCCAAATGTGGCTTGCGTTCCACTAGCGTGGTATCCCCCCAGGTGAGCATCGGGTCGCCGGCACCCCAAGCATCTGAGAGGAACAAGGTGATACCCGGCACCAGTGGCTCAAACCGCTGGTTAGCAGGAAACTGCCTGACACGACGGAACTGTGGCAGATAACCATAGAGTTCCGGCAGCCTGCGCTGATCATAGTGCCAAGGGCTGAGAAATGAAGCGCCGGCTTGCTCCTGGGGAGCCGTGAAAAACACCGACTGATAACGAAGCATATCCTTCTTGTCTTGGAAGTATCTCGATCCTTCGGTGCGAGCCGTAGTATTGAGTTCAGTCCAGACTAAATCATACTGATAGGCGCGACTTCCATCGGGGTTGATGTCGAAATCGCGAATGGCGTATTGAGACAAATCATGTCGCCCCCAACTCAGCGTAATATTGGCGACCGCTTCCATTGCGTTCTTCATGTCTGGAAACGGGGTGCCCCCAATCCAAGGCTCACCGGTTGCCGCTTCAACCACGTTTCCAGTGTCGTCCCACCCAGCCTTCCCTGCGTTTTTTAATGTCGCCTGGAAAAAAGTGTAGGGATACATCGTGGACACGTCTGTTGTGGGTGCCGCGATGGTGATTTTGCGGCCATGCTGGGCGATCTGGGTGAACGTGATCTCATCCAGCAAATGCTTGACGTGTTCGACATTCTTGGAGTCGACGGTGTCTCCAACCTTGATCTTGCCCTTGGTGTTGGCCTCTATGCTAATCGCCTCATCGGGATAAGCCTTTGAGATGTCTTCGGCCGAGCTGACGATAGTCGGCCACAGAGGTGCCAGAACGCCGCCTCCCACGCCCTTGGCGACCTTCTCCAAGAACACACGACGGGTGTAGTCGTAATCGTATTTGCGAATTCTCATGTAATCCTCCTTGTGCACTACTTAAACCTTAGCTCGACTCATGCCGCAATCGGCAAGAGCCGTCTTAGGCCGGGTTGATCCGTCGTTCTATATTAAACGATCTCGTCATAAAAACCTGTCGAAATGCAACTGTGTCGCTGGCACTCGTCGTTCCAGCATCAGCAGCCTTTGCACCGCGTCCGTCATGGGCGGTGGACCGCAGAAGTAATACTCATATTCTCGCGCATCACGGGCCGCGCCCAGCCAACGCTGCAGCACTTCGTGGATGAACCCCCGCTCGCCGGCCCAAGGCGCGTTGCTGGGGAGACCGTCGGAAATGGCTGGCACCACCTCGACCCGCTCGCGCAGAGCTACGTCTTCATCCAGGATTTGGTCGGTGCAAATATCTGCTGGCGTGCGCCCCCCGTAGAACAAATGGATTCGCCGAGTGGCGAGCGCTGGGTGACGCACGGCAGCGGTGATAATTGACTTCAAAGGCGACAGCCCGGACCCGCCCCCGATGCAGATAAGATCGCGCGGCGCCTCAGGCCGCAGATATGCCAGCCCGTAAGGGCCATCCAACCCGACTTGATCGCCTTCTCGCAACCCTTCGGCCAGCACGGCCGAGCCGTGGCCGTTGGGCGTGCGCTTGACGATGAAGCTCCAACGCCCTTCAGGGTTTGGAAGATTGGACATCGAATAGGCGCGATCACCGGTCACGCCGGGCAGGCGCAGCATCGCGTACTGACCCGGCAGAAAATCTGCTGCGCCTTCTCGCATGAAGCTGTACTCGGCCATGTCATGCGTGAGCGCCTTGCGCTCAATCAGACGTGCGGTCCGCAATGCTGCTGCCTTTACCGCAACGAACTCGGGCTTGAGACGCACCCTGATACGGCAGTCACCAACCACCTGAGTTTGGCACCCAAGGCGCCGCCCCGCGGCTCGCGCACGGGGGGGCAAGCCGGGCGCAGCCTCCCACAGGTCCGTCATTTCACCTTCGAGTAATTCGAACTGGCAATTGCCGCAACCACCCGAATTGCATTCATAGGGAAAGCCCAGACCCTCGCACAACGCAGCTCGCAACAAGTTACTGCCCGACTCGCAGCGTAACGTTGGCCCGCCCTCGATATGGATCTGTGCAATCATCGAGCCTTCCATCAAACTTCCGCGTACAGCTCGTCGCCTTCGACGACGACCGGGTAAGTCTGCAGTGGCTTCTCGCAGGGAAATGCGGTGGCTTCACCGGACTTGACATTGAAACAACCACCGTGTAATGGACACTCCACGATGTCCCCCTCGAAGTAACCATCAGTCAACATCGCAATGTTGTGCGTGCACACATTGCTGGTCACGAAGAATGCGCCAGCCACATTAAAAACAGCCAAGGGCGGCGCTCCGGGAGCGTCCACCCGTAGCATCTGCCCCGGCGCGACGTCCGCTTCGTTACACAGCTTTACCTTAGTGACCATCAACAATCCTCATCTTGCCTTCAACCTTGTTTGGTGCCTATAGATCTAGACTCTGGATGGTCACGCCCCATAGTTCAAACATAGACAATAATTGTTACTATCACTGAGGGAAATATTACGAGTAGATACGTTGGACGTCTCAAAATTTGATCTCAATCTGTTGCGCATCTTTCATCGCATGATGATGGATCGGAAGGTGTCGGCCGCTGCAGAGGCGCTAGGTGTGACGCAGCCTGCGGTGAGCAATGCACTTAAACGCATGCGGGACCTCACCGGCGACGAGCTCTTCTCCCGTTCCTCGCAAGGGATGCAACCCACCTTTTTTGCCAACCAGATCGCAGAGCCGATCGGCTACGCTCTGTCGACGATCGAAGGTGCTCTAAATCGACCGTCCTACTTTGATCCAGCGACTGCCCAGCACACGTTTCACCTCGGCCTAACCGACCTTGGGGAAGTGTATTTGTTACCCCGGATCCTGGCAGAGACCGCCAAGTCAGCTCCTCTGCTGCGCTTCACCACCGTCCGTGGCACCGCAGACAGCCTGCGCGAAGAGATGGAAAACGGGTGTGTCGACCTTGCGGTGGGCCTGCTTCCACAGCTTCAAGGCAACTTCTTCCATCGTCGATTGTTGAAACAAAACTACGTGCTTTGCCTAAGAAAAGGACACCCGCTTGCCCACAAGGCGCGATGGACGCTCAAGGACTATGTGGCGCAGGAGCACGTTGTAGTGGTCTCGAGTGGTACCGGTCACGGAAATATCGACATCGTGATGGCGCGCAAAGGCATCGTGCGCAATGTGCGACTTATCGTGCCGCACTTCATGGCCGTCGGCCACGTGCTGCAGGCCACTGACATGGTAGCCACAGTGCCCGAAGGGTTTTCGCGCCTGATCGAGCAGCCCTTCGACCTGCTGAGCCTGACACATCCCGCCGGGCTTCCGACGGTGAATATTGATGCGTACTGGCACAGACGTCAGCACCGAGATCCTGCCAACATGTGGCTACGCAACCTCTTGGTCGAACTGTTCGGCGTCTGAGGATAAGCCCGATGCGAATGACCCTAGTACCAGACAGTCGCGTGCTGGACCTCGAACCTGGGGAGACCCTGCTCCTAGCACTGCTCCGTCAAGACGTGCCCATTTCTTACAGTTGTCAGGATGGCCGCTGTGGACTGTGCCGATGTCGGCTAACGTTTGCAGATCGGATTTCGTCAGAGAACTCTTTGTGCTACGAGTCGGCGGAACAATCTGACGTTCTCGCTTGCCAGACCGTGCCGAGCTCCGATTGCCTGGTCGAACTCCCAAACCGCAGCGAAGTCTTGGTAGTGCCTTCTCAAGTTACAGGCGCCCGAGTCATCGGCATCGAGGGGCTAGCCGACCACGTGCAGCGGCTTCGGCTTCGCCCCTTTAAACCGCTTCACTTCGTGCCTGGGCAACACTTCGAGGTGCGATTTTCATCGCACCTATCACGCATGTATTCTGCTGCGACTTTTCCTACAGATCCGGAGCTGGTGTTCCACATTCAGACCCACCATGGGGGCCGCGCCTCAAAGCATCTCATTAACGTCCTGAAGACAGGCGATACAGTTCACCTCCGAGGTCCATACGGCAATGCTTATCTCCGGCAAGATCATTCTGCACCTACGTTGTTTGTCTCCAGCGGTACAGGCCTAGGTGCAATGTCAGCGCAACTGCGCTCGCTCGCCAGCTCAGGAGCCCCCCATTCAGTGCATGTCTATGCTGGCTTCACCTTGGCAGAAGATGCTTATGGCGAGGAGGAGCTAAAACGGGCAACAGGGAAAATCAAGACACTGCGGCGATGCGAGCGCCTCATCTGTAGCGGAGCCCTACAGCGTGGGCACCGGCGTGGCCTACTGACCGACGCAATCGCCACCGATCTGAACGACCTGCAAAGCTGGCGGGCCTACGTGTTCGGATCGCCGCACGCAGTCAACGCAACGACCCGCCTCCTAAAACATAAGGGCATTATGCCAAACAGGATTCACGCGGAGCCTTTTCATTATTCTTTGATCTAAGGTACCTCCACGAAACCCCGCCCCATGGGATAACTCACGTCTCGCCGATGACCTGTTGAGAGCCTGAACCTGATGCAGCAGATGAGCCTTGCGTCTGGGTTTGAAGTGTCCTCCAGGCGCACGCGCAAGCGGGTGTTTCTGGAGGAGATGGATCGGGTGGTGCCCTGGCAAGAGCTGGTGGCGCTGATCGAGATCGAACCGCGCTACTGGGGCAAGGCGTCTACGGGCCGTCCGCCGTTTGCCTGCGAGCTGATGCTGCGAATTCACTTTCTTCAGCAGTGGTTCGGCCACTCAGATCCGGCGATGGAAGGGTCCCTGCACGATGTGACCCTGTATGGGGGTAGAACCCGGCTTGTGCATCGACATCGCTCATGCGGCATGCGCCCCCCCTTGAAGGACTCAATCACGCCGCGCATCACATCCCTGGCTCGGAATAATGCCCAGCTTCGACGGGAGATATGATCGCACGAGACCTCATACTTAGATGCCGCATCAGTAAGTGATTTGAAGGCAGCTCGAGAGAGAACTTTCAGGTGGGTCAGAAAAATACGTTCAGATTGGTGTCCGGCACCGTGTTGTGATCAAGCCTGATCTCGCGCTTGGCCAGGAACCACTGGCCCTCGCCTTTTCTCCAACAATCTTCGCGGCCGGCAACCAGGAGCCGGGTCTGGCTGTCGATGCGGTTGCGATGAATCATGATCACCGAGTGCACGGTCATCTCCGCAGGCACCGACGTCGGCGAGATTTCGACGTTGCTCACTACGCGACGCACGAAATTCGGCGGATCCTCGGCCCAAACATACCCGGATTGCAGGCGCTTGATGCGCAATGCCAGCCGATCACGGGTGTCGTTGAAGGAATAACCGCTGCCGAGGGTCAGCGGCGCGGCGCGGTCCTTGCGGAATCGGCGGCTCGTCAGCGCCATGCGATAGACGACGTCCTCGGTGGTCTGTTCGAGCCAGTCCGTAAATCGTTCCTCGTCGAGTAGCCGGGCTTCGCGGTACAGAGCGTCTTCGAGCGCCCGCACATCGAGCAGCCGTTGCAGTTCGTGGTTTTCTTGCATGCCCATGTTCAGCCCTCCGATGCCAGACGATTGAGGTTGTAGCTGGGCACGTCCTTCCAAGACGCGGCACCGGTAAGCTCCTGCCAGCGACGATAGAAGTAGCGCTGATTGTGCTCACTGACCAAGCCGGTGGCAATGTCGCCCGGGAAACCTTCGCGCCGCGCCGAGTGACCCACGGCCATGTGGGTGTACAGATCCATCTGCGCCGTGCGCCAGCCACGCGATTGCTCTGTGCAGGCTGCGAGATTGTCGCCATCATCATTGTCGAACAAGCCGGCGGGGCCGAAGGTCAGGCACTGGTTGTCCAGGATCATGCTCTTAATGTCATCGGGCATGTCGTTTTCAATCATCGCCCAGGTCCATTGCTCGACCTTGCCGGGGCCCTTGGGATGATAGACCCGAAACCAGTTCAAACCCGGCAGCAATTGCAGGTTGGGAAAGATTGTGATGTTGAGCTGAGAGCCCCAGAGCTTCTGCGCGCGAACGGCGCCCAACCGTTCCACCACCTTCGCGCGGTTCGCTTCGAGGTACTTGGTCAAGGGCTTCGGGTTCGGATAGAACGCATAACCCGACTGCCCGTCGAGCGCGGCCAGCACCATGTGTCCGTTGAGACCGGCGACCGACATGCCCATATCCAGCCCGCTGGCCTCCGAGTTTCCCGCGCGCAGGCCCGCCAGATCCATTGTCTGCACGGCCTGCATCGCCGCGTGGTGCGCCCAGCCAAGGTGATAGCCGTCACCACAGACATTCTCCACCGGAAATTTCCAGTTGGTGGGGAAGTCAATCTTCTGCGTCTCGCCGACCAGCGAGGTGCCTCCAGGCATGGCATCCAGCCAGACGTCCAGGTACCACTTCACATCACCCAAGTAGTCGTCGAGGGACGGCGCGCCGGGGTCGAAATTGCCGAAGATCAGGCCCTTGTAACTCTGCACCTGTGCTATCGGCACCAGGCCGTGCTTCGAGCGGTCAATCTCGCCCAGGTACGCCTCTTTTTCCAGCGGGACCGCCGCGAGCGCGCCGTCAGCGGTGAACGACCAGCCATGATAGTTGCAGGTAAACGCGCGCGCGTTGCCGCGATCCGCTCGGCAAAGCCGATTGCCACGGTGCGTGCAGGTGTTGAGAAACGCGCGCACCGACCGGTCCTTCTGCCGCACCACCAGCACCTCGTCCTCGCCCATGAAGGTGCGAACGTAGTCACCCGGATTGGCGATCTGCGAATCGTGGGCGAGAAACAGCCAGCAACGACCGAAGACGCGCTCCAGTTCGAGCTGATAGATCTGCTCTGCGGAATAGATGCGGCGGCTCTGACGGCCGGTTCTGAAATCGAACAGTGTTGTGGTTTCCATTCTGTAGCTCCTTTAAGACGCTTTATATTTGGTCCGGCACGGAAAACACTCCGAGCCGCGCCATGCTCATCTACCCGCCTCGGGCAGTAAGCCGCCCAGGCAGACGTACTTGACTTCCACGTACTCCTCGATTCCGTGGCGCGAACCCTCGCGGCCGATGCCGGGGACTGCTTGATGCCACCGAGGGGCGCCTGCTCGGCTGAAATGATTCCGATGTTGACGCCCTCCCGGCCTCGTCGAATTGACCGTCGGCGGTGGTGGGCGTCAGCGGGCACATGTAGAAATCGCGCCCATTGGCAAGCGGGCCCACTGCTTTGTTTCCTTCTTGCTGAACTTCATGACGATCTCCTAAGTTGCGAATCAGATGGGCGTCACGAGCAAGCTGTCGATGCGATGCGTATCGAACACGACCGTGCGGCGGTGCACTCTCAGCAGCCCATCGACGCGCACCATCACGTCCACATATTTTCCGGCGCTGAACACCCTGGTTTGGCCATCCATGCGCGTCTGCAACAGAACGTAACTGGTCTGTGAACGAACGCCGTCGGCGTCGGTCTCGAGCAACACCGGCGCGCCGAGCACGTGGCGGCTGTAATGCGCTGCATAGATGTTGGCCTTGCGCAGCGCCACGATGCGATCAATGAGCATGCCGCGGTTGTCGCAGAACATGATCGCGGCAGGCAGACCCAGATCGACGTTCTCGCGCGGGATGATCTGGTACTCGCAGTCCTCGGTGAAGAACTCCGGCCACTGCTCAAGCTGGTCGTCGTCGATGCAATGCGCGTACGCAGCGTTGAACTCCGCGATCTCGCTCAGCAGCAGATGGCGCTCCACCTTCATGGCGGCTGCGGGAGGACTCATGGCAGCACCTCGGCCGCGCCCTTCATCAGCGAGAGGTAACCTTTCCAGAAGCCGCGCACCGCGTTCTCGTCCAGGCCGATCGGTTCGACTCGGGGCACCAATCCGTCTCCACCCATCTCGACGAAGGACTTCCAGCCCTCGGTCCCCGCTGTGCCCTGCTGGCAAAGTTCCACCGCCTCGCCGTCTTCCATCGAAATGTAACCGGCGGGACCGACGAGATTGATGTTGCGGATGCGGTGCCGGGTCATGGCCTCGTCATCGTCGGCATAGCCGAAGTAGGTCCACACGAGCTCGGTCTCGTCGACCCCTCGCGTCACGATCTGGCGCGTGGCCAGCGTGTTCTGGATCTGCTGCAAGACCACCGACGGAAACAAGGACTGGATCAGCAGCGCGATGTTGTCGTCGAACTCGGGACGGAACGCGAGCACGCTGGGATCATGCAGCATCTCGGCCCCCGCCGTGGCGCCCGACATCTCGCGATTGGCTTCGCGCTGATAACTTTCATAGCCATCCTGCTGGCTCGGCTTGGACACCGTGAATGCGTTGTGAAAGCCAACCTCGTCCACCTCACCCGCGCTCTCTTGGCTAGGCCGGTAGATGCCGAAGGTCGGATAGAACAGGTGCAGCAGGCCGCCGTGATAACCGTCTCGACTGTTCTCGGAATACAGCTTCCAGTTGCCGCGCATGTTCTGCCGCGCATAACCGAGCACGCGAACGGGGCGATTGAAGACGCGGCGGATGTAGTGGCACATCGCCTCGCCGAGAAACTGTTCCAGCGGCGGCGCCTTCTCGTCAAAGCTCAGGAACACCATGCCGCAGAGAGTGGCCACTCTCAACTTCTGCAAACCGTGCTGAGTGAGGTCGAATTCCTGGGCCATGCCACCGATGCCCTTTAGTCCGCGCCTGAACGGAACGCCGCGCAGATTGCCCTGCGCGTCATAGGCCCACTGGTGGTACACGCAGACGAAGCTGCCGTCGGTGGCGCGACCGCGCGGTGTACGGCAGACCAGCGCGCCCTTGTGCGCGCAACGATTGACCCAGGCGTGGAGCGCACCATCGCCGTCGCGCGTCACCACCACCGGCGTGTCGCCGACAAACGTAGACTTGAACGCACCTGGCCCATCCAGCTCAGCCTCCAGCGCCACGTACACCCAGACCGGTCCGCGAAAGATTCGGAGCTGCTCTTCAGCGAATATCTCAAGGTCATGGTAGACCCGGGCATCCACAGCCTGCGGAGCAGATGCCGCGAGCGCATCTTTCATTCGCATGGTCATTCCGCCTCAGAGTTCCTTCGGAAAACCGGTTCCGGCCGCAAGACTGCCGGCGGTACGCATCGCACTGAGCATCATGCGGTGGTCGGCGATGCCCTTGCCGACGATGTCATAGGCAGTCCCATGCGCCACAGACAGGTGCACATAGGGCGGGCCGATGATCACCGCGGAATTGCCAGAGAAGCCCCAGGTCTTGATCGCGATATGGCCTTGGTCGTGGTACATCGCGAGGATCGCGTCATAGCGACCGTCGATGCACTGACGAAAGATCGCATCGGGACTGACCGGCCCCTCCGCGTTCACGCCCAAGTCAAGCGCGCGGCGCACGCCGGGCGCAATGGCGCGCTCTTCCTCCTCGCCCATCGCGTGCGGGTTCAACCCGGCCACGCCGATCCGCGGCGCCTTGATGCCCCAGGCACGCAGCCGTTCGTCGAGCGTGACCAGGGACTGGGCCACCAGCTTCTCGCTTAGCAGCTCGCACACCTGCCGAAGCGACATGTGGTCGGTGACATGCGACACGCGCAAGGGGCCGCTGACCAGAAACAGATAGCTTTCGCCGGGCGTGACCTTGACCACCCTGTCTAGAACGCCGGCCATCTTCATCGCGACCGTACTGATCGGCCCCATCACCGTGGCGGCAAGCACTCCCTCGCGCGCTAGACGGTCGGCTTCATCCAGCCACACACCGCTGGCACGTCCGCAGGATGGGTTGTCACGTCCGGCGGTGATGTCGTTCGCATCGAGGGCACCCGAATCCAGGATGTCGATCACATTGGCGGAGTCGCTCAGCTCTGCGACTGAACCGATCACCCGCACCTCGGCAGAAAGTCCTGCGATGCGAACCGCCTGTTCCATCGCGATGCGGCTGCCGATGAGCACGGGGCGCGAATATTCGTGCACGTGGCCACTGCACCAGGCCTTGGCCACGACCTCAGGGCCGATCCCGCAAGGATCGCCGATGACAGTCCCAACCAGCGGTCGGTGCGTGGATGCGCTCATTTGGATTCAGGCCTGATGTCAGAATGGGTAGACGATGTACCGTGGCAGCACCGTGGTGTCGTAAACGGCGCGCTTGCGCAGGAACCGTGGCTCGCCGCGGTCGAGCACCACGGTGTCCTCGTATTGCCCCACCGCCAAGAGGTTGGAACTACCGCCTTCGGGTGTGATCGCGATATGGAAGTTGGAGACCACGCACAGCTTTCCGTGATCAAGGGTCGGGATGCCGATCCTCTGGACGAAATGCCGCATGCGATACGGCTGGAAGGTTCCGGTCCAAACCTTGGTAATGAACGTCACCCGGTCGGTCAGGCGCGCGCGGCAATCGTCGTACATCAACGCGATCTCCTGGCCACCTTCCACGTTTTCGGCCGCGATGCAAAAGTACGAGGCGTCCGCGTCCTGCGAAAAGCAGTCCAGCCAGGCCTCCATGGCGCGCCGATCCAGAGCCTCGATATAACGGCGCTGCAGGTCGTCGACCAGCGCCAGTGATGCTTCGTCGATTCCGAGCATGTCAGGCCACCTCGCTGCGCTGAAAGCCCATCAGCTCACAGTAGTAATTCCACTTCGGCAGGTTGCCGGACTCGTCGTTCTGCTTAACATCGAACCCGACCTCGTCGAAACGTTTTACGCCTTTCTGGAACGCTGCGTTGCCCGGCGTGAAGCTGCCGATATGAATACGGTTGAAAATTGATGCGTCCTCCATGCTGATCATGCCGCAGGGACCAAGAAGGTTGGAGGACTGCCGTATACGATGGCGCACAAGTTCCTCACTGTCGTCGGCATGCGCGAAATAAGCGTAGTGGACCTCGGTGCAATCCACGCTGATCGGCGTCGCGAAGCGCACGTTGATCACGTCCATATGCTTGGTAATGACGGTGTGCGGAAACAGTTGCGCGATGCGCGAGCCGCTCTCCGGATCCGTGGCCTTGAGATCGATCAGGCTCGGATCCTTGAGGAACTCGCGATTGACGATGGGCTTGAGTTGCGACTCGAACGCCAGGTGTCCATTGGGCGTTGGGGTCTGGGAGCCCTGCCCGCCCTGCCAGCCGAGCAGACGAAAGCCCACATGCAGCAGCGGCGCGTGATAGCCATCGTTGTCGGAATACGCTTTCCAGTTGGAGGCGTAGCGAACCTTCTGGTAGCCCAGCAGCTTGAGTCGGCCGTCGCCGCCGAGCGCGCCGGCCAGCGTACCCGCCACCTGGCCCAGCCAAGTCTCGAGGGGCGGGGTGTCGGCGCTCGCCGTGGCAAAAATCAGCCCGCAGAATTCGGCCGTGCGGAGCTCGCGCAGGCCGTAGGCCTTCTTGTCGAAGCCCGGCGAAAACTCTTCGCTGCCCGGGCAGACCGCCAATTCGCCATTGGTACGGAACATCCAGCGGTGATACGGACATTCGAACGCCTTGCGGTTGCCGCAGCTCGCCGTTTCCACCTGGTTGCCGCGATGCGTGCAACTGTTGAAGAAGACGCGAATCTTGCCGTCCTCGCCGTTGGCGACGATCACGGGCATGCGGCCCAGCAGCATGGTCTTGAAATCGCCAGGCTTCGAAATTTCCGCCCGATGCGCCAGCGAGTGCCATTGCGCGCCGTGGAAGATGGTTTCGATCTCGCGCTCATACAGCTCGGCATCGGTGAAGATGGCTTTGGGTATTTCGTTGACCGCCTTGGGCCATTGGATCGGTGCATTCACGGCAGTACCTCCAGAAAGTCTGACAGTCGCCGGCCACGACGGCCGGTATTGATGATCTCGCCGGTGACATGCGAGGCGTCGTCCGAGGCGAGGAAGGCCACGACGGCCGCCTGCTCCTCGGCACTCGAAAATCCGCCCATCAGATCCTCACCCTCGATGAGCTTCAAAAATTGCCGCTCCCACTCCACTTCCTGTGGCGTGAGCGCGCGAGCCAGTCGTGGCGTCTTGCGTTCCGGCGCCGTGGTGCCGCCGAGCGCCACGCAGTTCACGCGGATGCGCAGGTCCACGGCTTCCGCCGCGAGCGCCGTGGTCAATGCCGCGACCGCGCCCTTGCAAGCCGAATACGGCACGCGGTAGACGCCATCCACGGCATTGGAGCCGATGTTGACGATCGCTCCGCCGCTTTGGCGCAGCGCGCGAACCGCGGCGTGCGCGGTCCACAGCATCGGCCAGAACGAGCGCTCCACTTCCTGGCGGATTTCATCCGGCTGGTAGTGCCAGAACGGCTTCTTCCAGATCGTGCCGCCGACGTTGTTGACGACGACATCCAGACGCCCGAATGCGCGCTTCGCGAGTGCCATCACCTCATCCGCAGCCTCAGGCCGCGACAGATCCACGCAAACTACGCGAGCGTCGATTCCCTTGAGCCGCAGCGCTTCGACCGCTTCGTGCGCGGGCCCTTCCGCGGAATCGGCCACCACAATGCGCCCGCCTTCTGTCCCGATGCGCTCGGCGCAGGCGTAGCCGACGCCCTGCGCGGCACCGGTGATCACCGCCACGCGGTCTGCAAAGCGTGCGAGGGCAGCACTCATCGGATGTCCTCGCGAATCAGGTCGCAGGCACGCCAGGCCACCGCAAGCGTCGCCGCGTGGGTGTGGGCAGAAACCTGGGTCGGAAACACCGACGCGTCGATCACGCGCAAACCCTCGATCCCGTGCACCCGCAGTCGCTCGTCCACCGCGCCCACGCCTTCGGGGCCGATGCGGCAGGTCCCTACAGGATGCATCACCGGCCCACCGAAGCACCGATGGAAATCCAGCGCCTCCGAGTCAGTTGCCACTGCGAGCCCCGGTGCCGTTTCCTCGGGGGCGTATCCGGCAAGAGGCTGCTGCGCAACCAGGCTGCGGATGTAACGCAGGATGCGCGCACTCGTTGCCCGGTCCACGGCGGAGGACAAGAAATTGGGCCGAATGCGCGGCGACGCGCTCGGGTCCGGAGAACGGATCTCGATGCTGCCCAGACTTTCGGGGCGCAGCTGATAGCCGAAGATCTGGAAGCCGTGTCCATCCTCGAACGCCATGCTCAACTTGCCGGGCTTGACCAGGAAGGGCGCCATCACCAGCTCCGCATCGGGGCGGTCAAGCGATGGGTCGGTTCGGACAAAGGCAACCGCATCGTGCGAGCCGGTCGCCATCAGACCACGCTTCTGGATCAGGTACCGGGCCATGTTCCGGATCAGGCGAAGGCCCTTGAATTCCGGATTGAGGCTGATCGGCTGATGGATGCGGTACTGCACGACCATCATGCGGTGCTCGCGCAGGTGCCTGCCCACTGCCGGCGCGTCGACCAGCAACGGCACGCCGCTGGCTTGAAGCACCTCGCCCGGACCGACGCCCGAAACCTGCAATAGCTGCGGAGACTGGATCGCACCGCCCGCGACGAGCACTTCGGTGCGCGCACGCACCGCCTGCTTCACGCCCCTGCGCGTGCAGGACACTCCGACTGCCCGCCGCCCCTCGAACAGGATCCGCTCGACGAACGTATCGGCCCAGATTTCCAGATTCGGTCGCGCACGCACGGTAGGCGACAGGAACGACACCGAGGCGTCGGCACGCTCGCCGTTCTTGATGTTGAGCGTGACGTAGCCGATGCCCTCCTGCTCGGGACGGTTGATGTCCTGACGCTTGGGCAGACCCAGGGCAGCACCGGCATCGATGAAGGCATCGACCAGCGGATGCGGGTTCGGGTGCAAGCCGACGTGCAGGGGACCGCCGGCGCCACGCACCTCGTCGGCACCCAACTCATGGTCCTCGAAGGCCTTGAAGCAGGGCGCCATATTCTTCCAGCTCCAGCCGCTGGCGCCGCAGGCTTCCCAGTCGTCAAAGTCCTGCGGCTGACCGCGCGTGTAGAACTGGCCGTTGACGGCACTGGATCCACCGACCATACAGCCGCGTGGCCAGGACTCGGCCTCCCCGCCCGTGCCCTCCTCAGGCTCGGTTTCGAAGCGGCGTACGCGCTTGGTATCGAACATCAGCTTGCCGAAGCCCTTGGGCATGCGCACGATGAAATCGCGCCGGTCCGGGCCCGATTCAATCAGCAGCACGCGAAGCTTCGGATCCTCGCTCAGACGATGCGCGAGCACGCAGCCTGCGGATCCGGCTCCGACGATGACGAAATCGAACGCGGGTGCATCGGCGGGCCAAGCGATGCCAGTGGTCGCCATTGCATTCGCCCTAGAAGAAGAACAGAAGGTTCTTGCCCCGGACGAACCTTTGCCCGTAGACCACGCTGCGCGATAGCAGTCGCAGTGCGCCATCCTCGCTGCGGCGCAGGACATCGTCGCGCCGGTAGTGGAACTGGTCCGACTCGTAAACGCGCCGGTCGCGGATCATCAGGACATTGGAATACACCCGCAGATCGCCGGGGCGCTCGTCCTCAAACACTTCGACGTTGGAGACGATGTAGAGCAGGGTCTCCGGCGGATCCGAGCGCCATTGCAGACCGGATTCGGTCTGCGCCACTCGCTTGTCCAAGGAACCGTAATCGTCGTCGAAATGGAAGACCTCATCCGGCTGCGTATAGCGCTTGTCCTTGGACGAGCGGAGCTGTCGGCTCGATACCTTAAAAGTCACCTCGGGATGCACCATCTCGTTGAGCCATGCGCGCTGCTGACCGGTGCCGAGAAGGCGCGCTTCCAGAAACAGGAAAGCTTCACCCTCTGTGCGCACCGCCTCACTGACCTTGGCCGTAACCGTCGCGGCTGTCGTAACGTTCGACATACTGTCTCCTCTCCTGTGGTCGTGCGGATCAGGCCGCAGCCGCCTTGCCGGCATCGGACGATGCGTCGCCGATCAACGGCTCGAACCAGCGCGCGTTGTTGGCATGCACGTCCGCCCAGGTCTTGGCGTTGAGGATTTCCTGGTAGAAGCGATAGAAGCCGCGATAGCTGGTTTCACCGATCGCGGAATCTCCGACCACACCCGGCAGATCCGGATCGATGCGGTCTCCACCCAGGCCCATCTGGCTGTTGAGCGTGCCCTTGCGCGTGACGAAGCCGCGATTCAGATGCGTCATCGTCTCCATGTTGTCGCTGTCGTCGGCCTCGAACATGCCCGCCGTACCAAAGGTGCGATGCATGGTGCGGGCGATGCCCTCCTTGAGGTGCGCCGGCATGTCCTTTTCCACGATGGCCCAGGTAAAGGCCTCGATCTGGCCTGGCCCGCGCGGCGCCCACATCTTGAAGGTGTTGGTCCCCCACAGATACGAGTTGTTGGGGAAAATCGAAGAGTTGAAATGCGAGCCGTAGAAGCGTGCACGGGCGGCACCGAGCTTCTTTTCGATCAGCGGCTTCTTTCGCGCATGCCAGGCGAACATCTCCTGGATCACGTCGGAAAGCAGGGCCGGACCGGCATCGAACAGGACGCCGACACCATGACCATGGCGCGTCGCGACCTGAATACCGGCACCCTGCGGTGGCAGTGCTGCGTTGCCAGCAAGCATGCTCAAAGGCCCTGGCAGCACCTTCAACCCCGCCGCGTGCGTCCAGCCGACGTGGTAGGCATCGCCAGCGAAGTTTTCGGTCGGCGTCTTCCAGTTGCAGTCAAGCACCGAGCGGCTGGGGGGGCCCAGCAGTTCGACACCACCGGTGGCGTCCATCCAGACGTCGAGATACCACTTCATTTCGCCCAGATAATCAGACAGCGAGGGCGCGTCCTTGTCGAAACAGCCGTATACGAATCCGCAATAGCTCTCCACCCGCGCCTCGACCAGACCATTGACGGATTTGTCGAGCTTGCATTTGTACAGCTCCTTCTCGAACGGAACGTTCTCGAGCTTTCCATCTACGCCGTACGACCAGCCGTGGTAGCTGCAGACGAAGCTGCGTGCATTGCCCGCCTCGGACGGGCAGACCTGCGCGCCGCGGTGACGGCAGGAATTGATGAAGGCCTTGATGCTGCCGTCCTTCTGCCGTGCCACAATCACATCATCCTCACCCATCTTGGTGGTGATGAAGTCGCCGTGATTGGGGATCGCGCTGTCGTGCGTCAGGAACAGCCAGCAGCGCGCGAAGATGCGCTCCAGTTCCAGCTCGTATATGTCGCGGTCGAAGAACACGCGCTTGCTCTGGGTGCCGTGGCGGACATCCACCAGGTTGTCGAATCTGCTCATCTCTATGCTCCGTAGTGATGCTGCTATCAGGCCGCTTTGAGGGAATGCTGCTGAAGGAATTCTTCGAAAAACTGGAGTCGGTCGTTGCCCCACCACATCTCCTCGCCAATCAGCATGGTCGGCACGCCGAAGACACCGCGGGCATGCGCCTCCAGATTGAGCGCTTCATAACGTTCGGCCGCCTGGCTTGAATCGAGGAATGCCAGGAACTCCGCCTCCGGCCATCCCAATTCGCGGGAGAGTTTCGCCAGCAGCGCCGGGTCGTCCAGGTCTTCGCCGCCGCGCGCCCAGGCGCTCGAAAAGGCGGCCGTGACATAGTCCTGCGCACGGCCACGGTCCTGAGCGAACAAGGTGCCCTTGTTCATGCGTTCGGAAGCGAAGGTTTTCGGAAACCTCAGCGGCACGCCGTAACGCTGCGCCCAGCGGTTCATGTCGGCGGTGAGATAGCGCAGTTTGGCGGGAACCTGACGGTTCGACGGACCCGTGTTGCCCGCCGCGAGTTTGGCCCGCGGCAGATCGATGGGCACGAAGCGCAGTGCATAGCCATAGCGCTGTGCCATCGCCGGCAGCTTCTGCTGCGTCAGATAGGCAAACGGACTCAGAAAGTCAAAAAAAAACTCGATGGTCCCGGACGTGCTCAAGGCCGTCTCCTCCTCGTGATTATTTTGGTGTCGCGTGAACCGCGTCGCTCGGCAAAGATTGCCGGCGGCCCGCAAGGGGCCGCCAGCACAGTGTTCAACTGGCGCCGTCGAGCTTGATGTCCATGCCGTATCCGGCGGCTTCGTTGCCGTGGCCGAAGATGTCGCCGTGGTAGTACTCCTGCTGCGCCGGTGCCTTGGCCGCGCCCCAGCCCAGCTCCCACAGCCAGCCCGAAGGATTGGCGTGGTAGAAGGTCAGGGCCTTGTCGTTGGAGTGCTTGCCAAGCTGGATGGCCACATCGATGTTTCGCTTGCGTACGAGGTCGTGAGCGATGCCGAGATCGTCCAGATCGGTGTACTCGATCATCAGGTGATTGATGCGCTTCGGCATGGGGCCGAGGCCAAAGGCGACCGAGTGCTGGCGCGCGTTGCAGTGCATGAAGGTCGGCTTGGCGGTCATGCCGTTCGGCAGCGGCAGGTGGTACTCGATCGAGCCCTTCAAACCCAAGGTGCGGTAGAACTTGTACGCCGCATCATCATCGGCCTGCCGCAGGATGCAGTGACCAATGCCCTCGTCGAGCGTCACGAAGCGTCCATACAACGGGCGGCCAGGATGAAAGGGCTTGCCCGCGTCTACACGCGGACCCCAGAAGATCTCGGTTGGAATGCCGCCCGGATCCATGAGCTTGATCAGGCCCAGCACATGACGCTCCTTGGCCTCGGCTTCGGTGCCGCGCTTGTACGCATACCCGGCCTGTTCGAGCTTCTGCGCCATCGCATCGAGATCATCTGGGCCACCCACTCTCCAGCCGATGTATTCCAAATCGTCCGTGGTGCCGACGTGCGCAACGATTCGGTGATGCCAGAGGTCCATGCGCAGGTAGAAGCGATCCTTCTCGCCCTCGTCTACCACCTGCATGCCGACGACCTCGGCGGCGTATTCCTTCCACGCGGCGGCATTGCTCACCGACAGGCCAATGTAGCCCAGCTCTGTAACCTTGACTTCTGACATGGGGACTTCCTGTGTATAAAAATTCGTGATTCGAGTCTTGGCTCTCAGCGTCCGAACACGCCGATAGAGCCTTCTTCGAGATTGATGATCACGCTCTTGGTCAGCGTGTAGTGATGCAGCACTTCCTGCGCAAACTCGCGTCCAAACCCGCTCTGCTTGTAACCACCCACCGGCATCCCGGGAACGAAGTTGTAGTAGCGATTGACCCAGATCGTGCCGGTCTCGATGGCTTGCGTGATCTTGTGAGCGCGGCGCAGGTTCTGCGTCCACAGCCCACCACCGAGCCCGTATGTGGTGTCGTTGGCCATGCGCACGACTTCCTCGTCGTCCTTCCAGGTAATCACCGTGGACACCGGCCCGAAGATTTCTTCCTGCGCAATGCGCATGTTGTTCTTCACATCGGTGAAGATTGTTGGCTCGATGAAATAGCCCTTGTCGAATCCGGAAACCTTCGCCGCCTTGCCGCCCATGAGCAGGGTTGCGCCTTCCTTGGGACCCAATTCCAGATAGCTGCTGATCTTGTCGAGCTGCATCTTCGAGGCCTGCGGCCCCATCTGCGTCGTCGGGTCGGTGGGATCACCGAGCTTGACCTTTCGTAGATTGGCCTGAAACTTTTCCAGGAACGCGTCCTTGATCTTCTCGTGTACAAACACGCGACTGCCGGCCAGGCAGACCTCTCCCTTGTTCAATACCACCGACATCGCGGCGCCTTCTGCCGCAGCATCGAGATCAGCGTCTTCGCAGACAATGTTCGCCGACTTGCCGCCCAGTTCCATAGTCTGAGGAATCACGTTGACCGAGGCGTACTGGATCAGTTTCTGCGCTGTCGGACGCGATCCGGTGAACGCAACTTTGCGCACCTTCGGATGCGTGACCAGGGCCTCGCCGATGTTGGGGCCATAGCCGGTGATGACGTTGACCACGCCCGGCGGAATGATGTCCGCCATCTGCTTGAAGAATTCCATCACACCCAGGCAGACGATCTCTGAGGGCTTGAGCACGATGGTGTTTCCCGCCGCAAGCGCCGGTGCGATCTTGGCCGCCATCATGATCAGGGGCACATTCCACGGAATAATCTGTGCACACACACCCAGTGGCTCGCGGTGCACAATGCCCAGCGCCGTGGGGGTGCTGATGGATTCTCCGTGCAGGTGAAACGCCGAACCCGCAAACATCTCGAACTGCTCGATCGCCATGGGGAGATCGAAGTGCATCGCCTCCATCAACGGCTTGCCGTTGTTGAGCGACTCCAGCATCGCATAGTCCTGGATGCGCGCCCGCATTCTGCGCGCCATCTCGAACAGGATTTCCTGACGCTGCTGGGGTCGGCTCTGTTTCCACGAGGGAAATGCAGCGGATGCTGCCTCCACTGCGCGCACGGCGTCGGCCGCGTTGCCGGACTGGATGCTGGACAGCAGGGCACCCGTGGCCGGGTTATAGAGTCCGATCTTTTCGCCGCTCGCACTGCCCTCCCACTTGCCATTGATGAAATGACCGTACTCGGCCTGGTACAGGGTTGAAGTGTGTGTCGGTTCTGCTTTGCCCATTTTTGATCTCCTCGCAGTGTTTCGGTTTGTTATGACGCCCGACTAGGGTGTCGATGACGCCAGCTTCATGGCGCGTCGGTAGTAATCCCAGTAGCTGATGATGGGTGCCTCGTTAACCAGATTTTCTTGAGGCTCGCCCTTGCGCCCGCCCATCGCGATGTAGGACGTGGCGTCGCCATCGCGCACGATGGCCTGCTGCACGAGCTCCACAGCCTCGCCGTCTTCCAGCGAGATCAGCCCGCCGGGGCCGACCAGGTTCATCTGCTTGAGTCGGGAGCCGCGTGCCTCCGGGCTGTCGTCCGAATAGCCGAAATAGGTCCAGACCAATTCCATCTTGTCGGCCGACTGCGGCAGGATGTGACGCACCGCCAGCGAGTTCGCGATCTGATGCACGACCAGATTGGGGAAAATCGCCAGGATCGCCAGCGATATCCCGTCCGTAAAATCGGGTGTGCCCGCCAGCAGTGACGGATCTTCAAGCGAGAATTGTCCTTCCTGGTAGGTGCGCAGACCGCCGGTCGCCGCCTGGTCCTTGGTCTCTGTCTTGGTTGCCGTCAGCAGCGAGTGTCGACCCTGAGCGTCCATCCGGCAGCTACCCTTCTGCGTCGAGCGGTACAATCCAAACGTCGCGTGAAACAGGTGCAACAGGCTGCCGTGATATGCATCCCGCGTGTTCTCGGAATAGAGCTTCCAGTTGCCGTGCATGACCTGGCGTTCGTCACCGAGCAATTCGATGGGGCGGCTGAAGATGCGGTCCAGCATCGCGCAAACCTCGGCGCCGAGGTAGGTCTCCAGTGGTTCAACTTCGCTCTCGCCAGCGAAGCTCGCGAAGATCAGACCGCGGTACGTCGCCACGCGCAGCTGCTGAAGACCGTGCGCCTTCATGTCGAAACTCGCGGGCATGCCGCCCTCACCGCCTAGCCCGCGACGGAAAGGCACGCCGAGCAGCTTGCCTTCGGCATCGTAGGACCATTGGTGATAAACGCAGGTGAAAGCATCGGACTTGCCTCTCCGATCGCGGCAGACCATCGCGCCCCGGTGCGCGCAGCGGTTGACCCACCCACGAATGACGCCGCCGCCGTCGCGGGTCACGACGACAGGCGTGTCGCCGAGATACGTCGCCTTGAAGTCCTTCGGTTCCGGCAACTCCGCTTCGAGCGCCAAGAAACTCCAGTGAGGCCCGCGGAAGATGCGTTCCTGCTCACTGTCGAAGATTCGCGGATCGGTGAAGACCTGATAAGGAACCCGCATCTGCTCAGTGTCCGGCCAGGCGATCAGGCGATCAAAGTTCTGATTCGAAGGTGCGTTCATATGGGGAGTACCAAAAGCGTGTGAATGCGATCGTTGTCAGCGACGACCCGACGACTCTGGAAGCGCAGTCCCTGATCGGTCAGCACCAGCGTGTCCGTTGCACGCCCAACGCTGAACGGGATCGGGTCGCCCTCCATCGCCAGCGTGCGCGTCACTAGGTAATTGCTGGCGACGCTCACTGTGGACTCGGTGATCTCGCCGATGAGCAGGTCCGTGACCAGATGACGGTAGTACTGCCTAGCGTAGACGTTCGCATGCCGCAAGGACACCACGCGATCCCGCATCATCGCCGCGCCGTCGCAGCGCATCGCGGTCGCGGGCAAATTCCGCTCCGCGTTCTCGCGAGTGACCAGCTCATAGCGCCCATCCGGCGCGAAGAAGCCTGGCCAGTCCTCAAGGCGGTCCTCGTCGATACTGGCGCAGTAAGCCAGCATCAACTGAGTCGCCTCGAAGAACAGGTCCGTGGATGGAATCGCGCGAAGGTCGTGGCTATGGGTCCAGGCCATCGCGGTCTCTCCGGAGAATGTTTGAGCCTGTGCAGTCACGCCGCCTGCCCTCTTTGCCGCACCATGGTTAGCGCCGTATCCTCAATCATGTCCTCCTGGCCGCCGATCATCTTCTTCTTGCCCAACTCCACCAGGATGTCGCGCGTAGGGATGCCGTACTTTTTGCCCAGCCGCTCGGCATGCAGCAGGAAAGTGGAGTACACGCCCGCATAACCCAAGGTCAGCGAGGCGCGGTCCACGCGCACGATGTGATCCATCATCGGGAAAATGATGTCTTGCGTCATGTCCATCAGCTTGAATAGATCGCAACCGGTCGCGATACCCATGCGATCCGCCACTGCGACGAACACTTCGGTCGGCGTGTTGCCGGCGCCAGCACCGAGACCGCCAACTGAGGCATCGATGCGCGTCGCGCCGCACTCGATTGCTGCGAGCGTGTTCGCGATCCCCATGCCGAGGTTGTGGTGGCCGTGGAAGCCGGTTTCGGTCTCCGGCTTGAGCACATCGCGCAACGCCTTCATTCGCGCCGTCACGTCGCCCGGCAACATGTAGCCGGCCGAGTCCACGACGTACACGGTCTGCGCGCCGTAGGACTCCATCAGCTTGCCTTGCTCGGCCAGGCTCTTGGCATCGTTGAGGTGGGCCATCATCAGGAAGCCCGTGGTATCCATGCCGAGCTTGCGCGCGTAGGCGATGTGCTGAGGACTGGTGTCCGCCTCGGTGCAGTGCGTCGCCACATGCACGCTGCGCACGCCGTGGTCATAGGCGCTCTGCAGATCCTTCATCGTGCCCAGGCCCGGAATGAGCAAGGCGGAGACAACCGCCTGTTTCATTTTCGGGACTACTGCATCCCAGTATTCCTCGTTGCTGTGCAGTGCAAAGCCGTGCTGCAGGGAGTTTCCGCCGAGGCCCGCGCCGTGCGTGACCTGGATGATGGGCACCCCTGCGTCGTCTAGCGCGGTGGCGACCTTGACCATCTGCTCGGTGGAAATCTGCTCACGTTTGGCGTGCATGCCATCGCGCAGCGCCATTTCGTGGATGAGAACCTTGCGGCCTTGGCGATTGATAAGGCTCATGGGGGGGCTCCGGATTCAGGCGGCCTGCTGGACCGGGCGCAGCGCGTAGCGTCCGGCGATTATTTCGGTGGCGAACATCTCGGCTGTGCGGCAGGCGGCGGCGGTCATGATGTCGAGATTTCCAGCGTACTTCGGCAGGTAGTCGCCCAGGCCTTCCACCTCCATCCACACGCCGACCTTGTTGCCGTCGAAGACCGGGCCGTTCACCAGCCGGTAGCTGGGCACGTACTTCTGGACCTCGGAAATCATCTGCAGGATCGATTCGCGGATGCGCGCCTCGTCTGGCGATCCCTCCGTCAGGCAGTAGATGGTGTTGCGCATGATCATCGGCGGCTCCGCCGGGTTGACCACGATCAGCGCCTTGCCCTTTTTCGCGCCACCGATCTTCTCGATGGCGTTCGAGGTCGTGTACGTGAACTCGTCGAGGTTGGCGCGCGTACCGGGGCCAATGGACTTCGATGCCGTGCTCGCGATGATCTCCGCGTACTTCACGCCCTGTATGCGCGAGACGCCGTAGACGATGGGAATCGTCGCCTGGCCTGCGCAGGAAATCATGTTCACGTTCATCGCCTGCGCCTCTGCGTGCTGCTTGAGGTTCACCGGCGGGATGCACAGGCCGCCGATGGCAGCGGGCGTTAGATCCACCATCAGCACGCCGAGCGCGTTGAGCTTGTCCGAGTTGGACTTGTGCACGTACGCGCTGGTTGCATCGAAGGCGATCTGGATGCCGTCCTTCTCCACATGCGGCAACAGTCCATCCACGCCCTGATCGGTGGTCTTCACACCCATCTCTCGGGCACGAACCAGGCCATCGGACTTCGGGTCGATGCCGACCATCCAGACCGGTTCCAGCAACGGACTGCGCTTCAACTTGTAGATCAGGTCGGTTCCGATGTTGCCGGGGCCTATGATCGCGCAACGAATCTTTTTCAAACGACTCTCCTTGTTGAATTATCGACGTGCACCGAGACTTCCCGCACACACGAGGAAGATTGATTTGACGTCAAGCAGGCAGTTCGGCGATGACCTCCAGACCCTTCTCCGCGCATTCGACGTCCTGGTCCTCGCTGGCCCCGGACACACCCACGGCGCCAACGCAGTGACCCTCGTGAATCACCGGAATGCCGCCGCCGAACAGCACCATCCGCGGTCGCAAAGGAACTCCCTGCTGCACCGCAGCCGAATGATGCGGCAGGACCTTCGCCCACTCTCCCGTCGCCAGGCCGAAGCTCGCGGCCGTATAGGCCTTGTCGATCGCAATGTCGGTAGAATGGAAGGGCGCGCCCGGAATGCGCAACAGCGAAATCAGGCTGCCGTGACGATCAACCACCGCCGCGCAGACTTTCAGTCCTTGACTCCGCGCATGTTCCACTGCGCCGCGAGAAATGCTGGCAGCCGCCTCCCAAGATATGTTCGATTCTGGAATCGCAATTGGCATGAGTCTCCTCCGGCTTTTCGTGCTGCTTACCCACCTGCTACTCTTTCTAGAGTATGCCGAAGCATCATCACGCATATCATCATGCATACGACTAATCATCATCATCAATGATGATTAAGGTCAGAGCGGTCATGGGTATCTTGCGACAAACGGCTCGAACTTGGGCTGACGCACGCCAGGACAAGACGCGTTGGTCTGTTCCAACATCATCGACGGCCGGTGCCGGAAGCCGTGCTGACGGTCGTGTCCCACAACGTGGTGTAGGTTCTCGGGATGCTCTGCATAACCGATCAAATCGGTGACAATTTTGCTCATGATCTGGCGCGCTGAAGGAGCCCCATGAAGCAGCGGAGGCTGTCTGAGACCCGGTCTGATGTAAGCGCGCGTCTGCACAACTGTCAGGGGAACGCGTCGCATGTCCCCATTGTGTGCAGCTCACGCCTTGCTGGCCAATGACCCGCGTGACGGGCGGGCGCGCCCCGGGGCCAGCGCATATCAACCCAAACCGACTTGCCACTACAACAACAGATACCGGCAGCTGAGCACGCTATTCACCTGGCGATTGCGCGCCTCGATGGCCGGAATGCTATTGGCGGTGCCGCCCAGACTGCGCACCGGGTCATTGAGGCCAACGCTCACGCCGAGACTCAGTTCATGTGCCGGTGCCGGACGCCAGGCCACGCCACCGGTCAGGTGCTGCCGGGTAATGGTCGGCAAGGTGCCGTTGAGATTCTGGTCGGGCACGACCTGCTGGAAGGCGTGCGAGCCGCCAACACGACCGGTCCAGTTTGGTTGGAACTGCCATTCAACGCCCAAAGCCAGCGTCGTCAGGTCCCGAAACCCGGTGGGCAGTGACCCCTTCAGGTCGCCGCCGTCATCGGCCGTGAAGGCAATCTCGGTATCGCCCAGTGACTGAGACCAGAGGGTATGGCGCAGGTCGGCGACCACTGCCAGTGCCGGCCAGACGCGATGCGAGACGCCGACAATCCACGCTTGGGGGAACTGCAGGTTCTCCAGCCGCCCGGCACCACTGAGGACGATCTGATTGTTGTCGGTGTCGATCGTGGTGAGGCCGCCGCGACCTTTCAAGTCACCGAGCGCGGTACGAAATTCGTATGCCAGCGCCAGCTGGGTGTTGTCGCTGGCCGCGTAGCTCACGCCGACGCGCTCGTCACGTCGAGGCTCGCACCGTCGCGCCATTTCGGACTGGCCTGCCACGCCAGGGTGAAGGGGATGCGGGTCTGGCCGATCCGCGATGAAATAGGCAGCCCGGTGGCCACGTCGCCCGTGGTGGTGCTCGACAGGAACGACTCGGTGCCGTACTCGATGCCGAATCCTCCGGCAGCAAACAGCCCTGCGCCAAATGCCCAGTCGCCGCGACGCATCGCAAAGGCCACCTCGGGCAAATAATACGGACCGCGATTGTTGCCCAGTGACGCGTTGGTGACCCGTTCCCCGGTCGCTGAATTGACGGTGTCGATGTTGGCGTTGATGTAGGTCACCTGGACCAAGAACTCCTTCGACGCATCCAGACTGAGCAGTTCGGCCGGGTTGAGCATCATCGCCGCAGCGCCCACCGGGTGCGCCACGCCCGCACTGGCCATGCCGCGCGACACCGGCCCGAATCCCTCGACGCGGGCCAGCTCAATGGCCCCGGCCGGCAACGAGATGGCGAGCCACAACAGCGCGCCACAAAGGCCTGCGCGGGAAAAACTCGGTCTGGGTGAGGTCATGGGTTCGCCTGGAGAAATGATTCGACATCGCAAGCTTTGCGTACTACAACAACGCAATTTGCGAGCGCAGCATGTTGCCACGAGGCTCTCGATTGCGAAACGCCGACACCGCCAGACTTAGGGCACTAAGCTCTGACGCCCGCCACCCCCCACTGAAACGAGAAGCGACCATGCGCTCTGCCCCCCACGAACACCATCGCGAGTTGCGCATCGCCGCGCGCGCGCTCGCCCGTGGCCACCTGGTTCACGCCTACGGCCATTGCAGCCTGCGGCTGGATGCCGATCACTTTCTGGTTTGCGCGGCAAAACCCATGGGCACGATCACGCCGGACGATGACGGCACCGTGGTGCCGGTGAGCGGCGCGCTGCCGGAAGGCGTGCTGGGCGAGGTGCGGATTCATCAGCAAATTTATGCCCGCCGACCCGATGTTGGCGCGGTCTGCCGCATCATGCCGCCGCAGATTGGCGTACTGGCACTGCTCAAACGCACCCCCAAACCACGCCATGGTTTCGGCGCCTACTTCGCCCCCGGTCCGGCCCTGTGGGACGACCCACGCCTGCTGCGCGACGATGTCGCCGCCGCGCGCCTCGCCGACACCTTGGACGCCGGCAACGCCATCGTCATGCGCGCCAACGGCGCGGTGGTGGTCGGTGAGTCGCTAGTGGAAGCCGTGGCGCTGTCGTGGTTTCTCGAAGAAGCCGCGCGCGTCGAAGTCAGCCTGATGCAGATGGGCGAGGACGGCGATCACACCCTGCTCACCGCCGATGAAACCGCCGCACGGCAGGTGGTGGCCGGCCGGGTTTACGAGCGCATGTGGGACCACCTGAGCTTCGGCGACCCGGAAACAATTTGACGTCCTGTTGAGACGAGTGGAGCCACTTAATCGGCCCTAGCCCTCGATTTTGCGAAACGCCTCAATCGCCGCCTTCATCCGCAGCAGCGAAAAAATGTTGAGCATCATCGACAGGCCAGGCTGCGCCCAGTCGGCTTTTTTCTCGCGCGGAAAGTGGGGCACGCGCGCCAGATACGCCTCGATTTCGGCAAAGGCGAGGTCCTTGGCGCGGTCGACATAGAGCGCCACCAGGTTGGCGTCGAAACCCAATTCCTCGTTGAAGCCATAGGCACGCATGTCACCCCAGATGCCGACGATTTGCGCGTCGACCCGGCTCAGGTGTCGCTCCCCATTGCGCATCACCAGCTCGATGGCGCCCATTTTCGCCAACACCTTGGCGTCGGTTTCGGCCTTGGGGCTACGCTCGACCAAGGATGACAAGGGGACCAGGGTCTGGTCGGCGCCAAGACGTGCGGCCACCAGTTCATCGAGATGGCGAAACGCGCTGGCGTCACCCGGCACGGTGCTCGCGTGTCCGTTGAGGGCTTCCTTGATTTCGTCGATGGACAGGCGCTGTTCGGTTTGCAGGCGCCGAATCGCCAAGATGCTGCGCACGTGCTCGTCACCATAGTCGGCAACATTCACCTTGGGCCGCGCAGGTTCCGGCAATAAACCATTGCGGAAATAGAAGTGGATCATCTCGCGACGAACCCCGGTCATCTGCTCCAACTCACGCATCTTCATCAGTTCACAACCCCTCGGGTCTGGGCCCGGACAACATTCGACGGCGCAGCGATGGCCCGGCGGCTTCGCGACATCTTGTTGAGGCACGCGGAACTTTAGCATTTGACACGTATCTGATTTATGCGTAATGTCATTACACATAGTTGGAATACATAAAAATAAGAATCAATGTGCGACGTCCCGGCAGCCCGCCGGGATCGAATCAGGAGAAACGATGCAAGCCCTCAAACATGGTCGCCAATACCGTCGGCCCGCCGCAGGTCCGCTGAAAAGCCCGGCCATCAGCCGGCGTCGGCACCACCGGAGCGCTGCCCATGGCACGCGCCCAACCCTAGAACGTCAACTGGTCAGTGCCCTGCACGACTACCAGTGCGACACCCCCGAAGACGCCTTCCCGAGTTTTCTGGAAGCGTTGCACTGCGACAACCTCAGATAAACAGGAGAACGCCCATGGACTACTTAAAATATTGGACACCCGTCGCAGTGCTTGCGGCCAGCTTTGCCGGCCTGATTGCCGGTGGTAATTGGGTCTGGGTGGGCATCGCGTCCTTCCCCGTGCTGGCCTTGCTCGACACCCTGGTCGGCCGCGACTACAGCATGCGCAAAATGACCAACCAGACGGTTGCCAACATCCCCATCTGGATTTGCGCCATCGGCCCGCTGCTTCAGTTCTTCGTGCTGGCGTGGGCGGTGACGGCGCACGACCTGACCGGCTGGCAAATGTTGGGCGCCGTGTTGGGTGTGGCATGGATGGGCGTGGTGCCGCTGGTGCCAGCCTCACACGAGCTCTATCACATGCGTGGCGCGCTGCCGCGGTTCGTTGGTCATTACGTGCAGTTGTGCTACCTCGATTGCACGCGTGACATCGGCCATGTGATCAACCATCACATCGACGTCGCCACCGTAGACGATGGCGATACCGCGCCGCGCGGCACCGACCTGTACAGCTTCACTGGCAAGGAATTGATTGCCAGCACGCTCTTCGCGCAAAAGATGGAAGCGCGCGCGCTGGTCAAGCGCGGCTTGAGCGGCTGGAACATTCGCCATCGCGGCTACCGTGCATTGTTGGCACTGGCAGTGTTTCACACGGCGATGTTCCTGATCGGCGGCTGGGTTGCCGTGGGTCTGGCGCTGGCGGCACAGCTGATCGCACGTGCCTGGGTCGAGAGCTTCAACTACTTCCAGCACTACGGCCTGATCCGCGTCAAGGGTTCGCCCATTGGCCGTCGCCATGTTTGGAATCACCTGGGCTGGTTTTCGCGCACGGTGGCCTTTGAGATCACCAACCACGCCGACCATCACCTGAACTCATATCAGGTCTACTACAAGTTGGCCCCGCACAAGGAAGGCATTCCGATGCCCAGCGTGTTCTTGTGCTTCTTGACGGCGCTGATTCCGCCGTTGTGGCATGAGGTGATCATCAAGCCGGCGCTCAAGCGCTGGGACTTGGAGTTCGCCACCGCTGAAGAGCGCAAGCTTGCCGCCGAGCAGAACCGCAAAGCCGGCTGGCCCGACTGGCAGAACGAGCCGGGGGCAGCGCCCGGCATGGCCGCAACCGTCGGGGCCTAATACCCCTGCCGCACAAAAAAGCCCCCGACCGGGGGCTTTTTTGTGCGCTGAGGCTTGTGACGTCAGGCCGCTTGCGCCCGCTCCCGGTCCAGCGCCTTGAGCATGTACCACGTGGTCGCAATCAAGTAAGTGCCCCACACCAGCATGGGCAAGTAAAAGCCCAACAGGCCATGGTAGGCAAACGGTCCACTCTTGAAAAATGCGGGTCCGGCGGCCGTGAGCAGGGAGGCGGCGCCGGCAAAGGTGAACCACGTCAGCCAGCGCGGAATCATCGGCGTTTCGCGACGGTCCATCAGCTCGACCATACCCGAGGCAATCATTTCGACGGCCAGGTAAATCCAGCCGAGCAAAAATGCGAACCACGCCCAGTCGTACCACGCCTGGATCACGTCGGCACCGTACTCGGGGCGGTAGGCAGCGACAATCCACGCGCAGGCATTGAGGAAGATGATCAGCGAGATGAAGATCCCGCAGACCGCCGTGGTGATCGACCACAGCGGCCAACGGCCCTCAATCTTGGCCAACATGATGCCGAACTGTATCGACCCCGGCACCAGGAAGCCGCACGCGATGTAGAAGATCGTGCAGCCGATGATCGTGCCCCAGCGATGCGTCTCGGAAAACCAGACCTTGGTGGCCTCCATCCCGGCATCGGCCGGCACCGGCGCATAAAAATGCGCAATACCCAACCACCCGATGGCGGTCAGTGCAGCAAAGACCCAGCTGCACCAGAGGCCCATTTTCTGCGAATGAATGTGGTCAATCGGCTGTTGCATGATGAAACTCCGGTTCAGGCCGCATGAAAAAAGTCAGAAAATCAGTACAGGCTTGATGGCCGAGCCATCTTCCGAGGCATGCGCCGCCTCGTTGATCTGATCAAACGGAAATTTCTTGATCAGTTTGTCGAATGGGAACTTGCCGGCCTTGAACCAGCTGATCATCTGCGGGATGAAGGTCTGCGGGTCGGCGTCGCCTTCGGTGATGTACTTCACGCCGACGCCGCGCATCAACATGCTCATCATGTTGGCGGGCAGCAGTGCGTCCGGCGGAGGTACGGCAATCAAGCCCAGCATGCCGTTGGGCAGCATGGTTTCAACCGCCACGCCGATGACCGCCGGAATGCCGGTGGTGTCGACCGCGTGGGTGACGCCGCCGCCGCCCAGCTCCTTGATCTTGGCCAGCACGTCCTCGGTCTCCTTGGGATTGATGACATGCGTCGCGCCCAGCTCCAGCGCCAGCTTGCCGCGCGCGGCATTGGGCTCGACGACGATCACCATGCCGGCATCGACCGCGCGCGCGCCGAGCAGGGCGGACAGGCCCACCGCGCCGCCGCCAAAGATCGCCAACGACTGGCCTTTCTTGAGCTTCAACGAGTTGACCACCGCCCCGGCACCGGTCTGGATGCCGCAACCCAGCGGCCCAAGCAAAGCCAACTCGACGCTGTTGTCCACCTTGATGGTGTTGCGGGCGTGGGCCACGGCGTAAGTGCCGAATGACGACTGGCCGAAGAAGTTGCCATGCACCGTCTGACCCTTCTGGCTCAACGCGGTGGTGCCATCGGCCGGCCGCACGCCCGAAAAATTGTGAGCCAGAAAATTGAAGCAGTACGCCGGCTGATCATCGCCGCAACTCGGGCAAGCGGCGCAGGAGTCAAAGCTGAGCACGACATGGTCGCCCGCCTTCAGGTGGGTAACGCCCGGGCCAACCGATTCCACGATGCCGGCGCCTTCGTGACCGAGCACGATGGGCAAGGGGACCGGGAAGCCATCGCGCGCCACCAGATCGGTGTGGCACATGCCAGTGGCCACCATCTTGACGCGCACTTCGTCCTGCCGGGGGGCGGCGACATCAACGTCTTCAAGGGTGAACGGGCCGCCAACTTTGCGGACCAGGGCAGCGCGGGAAACGAGGGGAGCAGCAGCAGTCATGGGTCAACCTCTGTCGTTGGGGTCTGTGGAAAAACGGAAGACGCCGCTAGACCTGCGACAGTCATCGACGCCGAGGCGATCGCGACCGCTTGCACGCCGATTTGAGACTCCTCCGCGTGCGACAACCGCCGCACATCTTGTTTATATATGCTCGGTCCAGCCGCTGAAACGATTTGACGCGAGCTTGCGATTGATAGTATGGGACCTTACTATCAATCGCAAGCAGTCCGGCAATGCACCGGATGCACTCGCATTGAGGAGAATTCCATGGGCATTTTCAAATCGCTGTTTGGTCCCAAAGAAGCGAAAATGGTGCAGGTTGCGCCCTTCGGCGCCCGCTACGAAGTCCCCAGCGGTCAGACGATACTTGAGGCCGCGCTGGCCAACCATGTGCCCTTCCCGCACAACTGCACGGTGGGCACCTGCGGGTCGTGCAAGTGCAAGCTGAAAAGCGGCCGGGTGAGCGCCCTCACCGACTTCGGCTACACCCTGTCACAACAGGAAATCGCCGCCGGGTTCATCCTCGCCTGCCAGGCGGTGCCCAAGGATGCGTTGACCGAGGTTGAGGTCGAAGGTGCGGCCACCGACGCACCGCCAGCCGAGCAGTTCGTCGCCACCTTGGCCGACACCGAGTCGCTGACCCACGACATTCTCAAAGTCACGCTCAAGCTTGACCGCCCCATCCAGTTCATGGCCGGGCAATACGCCAACCTCAAGTACCCCAACATTCGCCGCGCGAGAAATTACTCCTTCGCCGACGCACCGGTTCGTGACGGGCGCCAGACCGTGCATTTCTTCATTCGCAAGGTCCCCAACGGCGCGTTCACCGAAGACCTGTTCTCCGGTCGACTCGACGGCGTGCCGATTGACGTCGACGGCCCGCACGGCAACTTTCACTTGCATCCGGGTGACGGCCCTATGGTGTGTATCGCCGGGGGCTCGGGTCTGGCGCCGCTGCTGAGCGTGCTCGAGAAGGCCCGCAAGGACCGGGTACAAAGACCCTGCGCATTCCTGTTTGGCGCACGCACCGAGGCCGACCTTTATGCGCTGGAGCAGATCGACGAGATCGCCATGGGCTGGGCCGCGCCCTTCGTCTTCCTGCCGGTGTTGTCACATGAACCCACCGGTAGCGCATGGAAGGGCGCCCGGGGCTGGGTCACCGAATTCATCACCGACGCGCTGCCGGACACCGACTGGGCCAAGGCCGAAGGCTACATGTGCGGCCCGCCCGGCATGATCGACGCCGGCATCGCCTCCATGACCGAGATCGGCATCAAGCTCGAGTCAATTTATTACGACAAATTCACCGACGAAAGTCACATCGCCAAGATGCCTTGAGCCGCGCCTTCATCGTTCGTCCCTGGACGGTTCGCAGGCGCCCAACCGTTAACCCCGCCTCTAAATTCCAGGCCCTGACGTATGCATTTTGTGCGGATGATTCAGCGTCCGGACAAGTGCCTGAATTCACCTGCAAAGACAGGGCCCCGACAAAGGGGCACCGCACATCGAGGAGCGCATCACCATCACACCCGTTTCACCCCTTTCGAGCAGCGAACGCGCTTTTGTTTGCAAGCCACGGCCACGTCCGACCGCTCACGGACCGCATCAGCCTGGGTGCCACCTTCTCGGCCGACAAATGGGAACTGACCAGCCTGCTCTGGTACAGTCCTCACTAGAGCGTGCAGTGCGAAAATTCCCTGTCGCCGCAACTGGGCTGCGGCGAATTCAGTATGTCCAACGAACTGCTCGGCTTCGGTGTGTCGCTGGGCTGGAGATTCGGCGAATGAAACTCTTGAAACCCATCGGGCTGGCGACCGCCGCCCTCAGCCTCATGGCCGTCCCGCACATGGGCCTCGCCCAGGGTGACGACCACACCCCGGTGGTGTACGCACTAAAGATTGTTGCAACGGTCGACGCCACCCAGCAGTGGGAAAAGAACGATCCCGAGTACCCGGGCGAGCAGTGGTCAAAGGCCAAGGGCAAACAACGCTACGAGATTTTAACCGAGCTGCGCTCAGATGGCCGCCTTGAGGTTCGCAACCTGCTGCATCCCGACCTCGACACCCGGCTTGAGGCCAAGGTCATCTTCCTCGCACGGACCGTGGCCCGACAGATGCGGGCCGAAGGCAAGGAGGTTCGGCTGCCGGAAACAGAGGCCGAACAGGCCGAACTCAATGAACAGATGTATCGTGAAATGCGGGCCTGCAAAGGAGAAGCCGGCTGCAGCAACGAAGTCTCCCAGCGCTACTCGGCACTGTTTGCCGCCATGCAATACCCGGAGGCCATGGAAGAAGACACGGTTCCGGGGCGGTTCATGTACTTCTTGCCGTTTGACGGCTGCCGCGAATCCTCACGAGTGCAAATGGCGCTGGCCATCGACGGCGTGCGTTACAACAAGAACGAGCGCGATCTGGTCGAATTTTCAGAGCGTCGTAGCGCCGACACGGTCGACGCTTCGGATGGCATGACCCTTTGCGAACACTTCACCGTCGTGGTGGACACCGAGGACGAAGAAAACGGCCTGTACGTCGAAAACGTGTTCGTCCCCCGCCCGGTCGGCATCACCGAATACACCGAGAACGGCCACACCACGCGCGAGGAGCAGTCGCAGCCGATGCCACCGGCGGCGCTGGACTGGATGACCGAAACCCTGCGCCACGCACCCCTGTCCGGCAAGGCCAGCGCCACCCTGCCACTGCCCATGTCACTCAACGGCAACTCGACCTGGCTGGGGCTGTGGAAAGGGGAGGCCGACGTTGAGATGGAATGGTCGTTCATCGCAGTCGAGGAACCGGGCGAACCCGTGCAACCTTGAGGAACCCGCAACATGCAGCGTGCCATCAATCTGAAGCTTGTCCTTTTTCTTGCATCCGCGGGCTTGCTCGCGGCCTGCCAGACGCCGCCCAATATTGCACCGCAGTCCGCATTTGTCGGCTTCTTCAAGAATCAGGCTGATTGTCGCGAGCAGTACGCGGCCATGGATGCCCGAGTTGAGGCCGCTGGGGTGCGCGACGGCGCGTTTTACCGGGTGCCGGGATACCCGTACCTGCGCACCGACCGGCTGCTGGCGTCGTTCGCGAAAGAAGTGCACTCGATGGACGAAGTCAGTGGCTGGATCCGCCGCATGCGCGAGCTCGATCAGGAATCTCGCGAATACGAGTACCGCAATCTTGGCTTGAGCACCCAGGAAGCGGCCATATCGCGCATCGATCTGCTCGAGTGTGGCCGAACCCTCGCCGGGTTGGAGATTGCCGATGAACCGTCGCTTCGCGACCTCCGCGAACGCGTGCAGCCGCCCAGCGAATATTCAGGCCTGGCCCGCGCGGCCGGACTTTATCCACTGACCGCACCGCTGCTCAAGTCGCACGCCGAGGACGCCCAGCGTGCCGCCAAAGCCTCGTTTAACACAGCCGAGCCGTTGTCGACTGAGGCGCGGCTGTGGACGGTCAAAGCAGCCGAGGACATGACGCTGATCCCCAAACACTTTGATGATGCGTATCCCGACGAGCTTGGGATGCCGGGCCTGGTCGACTCTGCCTGGCGTGCCCTTGCCGAGAAACATGCGCCACCGATTTTGATCAACAGTGCGGCCCATGAAAACCAGCTTGGCACGCCAGTCTGGAAAGACGGTCGCATCGTCGCCGACGCCGGCACGCCCGAGGTTCATTACCACTTCGACTTCGTCCGATTCGGTGCGCAAGCCTTGGCCCGTATCAATTACTTCATCTGGTTCGACGACGCCGGCGCAGACGTACAGGGTGGCCTGGATGGACTGATCTGGCGCGTCACCCTCGACCGCGACACCAAGCCGCTGTTATTCGAGAGCCTGCACGCGTCCGGCCGCGATCATTTCTGGTTTCCGGCACAGTCCCTTGAGCAGCGTGCCAGCGGCGGATACCTGAGCCAGCCGCCGTTCTTCCCCACTGAATCGCTTGCGCCGTCGGCCCCGGTGGTTCGCCTGGCGGCCGAATCGCGTCGGCCCAATGCGCTGCTGGATAACGACGCGTTGGCTGCCGACATCGGCAAAAAGCCGGCGCAGGAATATACGCTGCAACGCTACGAAGAGCTGTACATGCTGCCCCGTGACGACGGCACCACACGCAGCGCCTTCCGCCCCGACGGCTTGATGCAGGGCGCAACGTCCGATGGACCGGGCTGGCTGTGGATCAGTGGCCTGCAGGCGCCCGGCGCGCTGCGTCAGTACGGGCATCACGCCACCAGTTACGTCGGCCGCCGGGTGTTTGACGACCCTCACCTTCTAGAGCAGGTCTTCGTCGCACCGCCACCCCCGAAGCGACTGAAGGCCGCACAGACCGGCGCCGCACGGCCGTCGCGGCCAATCGATCAATCGCATGACAACGGGCCGTCTTGATGCGCAGGCGCTTCGCGAGCTGATCGCGCAGGTCGGGCGCGGCAATGCGGCTGCGCTCGAGGCGCTTTACGACCAGACCAGCCCGATTCTTTACGGGCTGCTCATTCGCATCCTCAAACACCCTGATCGCGCCCAAGACGCCCTGCAGGAATGCTACCTGCGGGTCTGGCGCCGCGCTGAAACTTACGCAGCCGAAAAGGGCGATCCGCTGGGCTGGTTGATCGGCATCGCCCGCTACCGGGCGCTGGACCTGATCCAGTCGACGCGCAAGCTTGATGGGCCAACACAGTCGATCAGCGAAGCCGAGTACGAACTGCCGGGTGACGAGCGAACCCCGGAGGACGCGGCTGTGGAGCAGGAGGGCCTGCTGCGGCTGGACCGTTGTCTGCAAGGCTTGCAGTCACAACAGCGACGGAGTGTACTGATGGCCTATTACGAGGGTTACTCTCACTCGGAACTGGCCTTGGCGATGAATGCGCCCTTGGGCACCGTCAAAGCCTGGGTTCGCCGGGGATTGGCGCGATTGAGAGAGTGCCTGGAGCGTCCCTGACATGAATTACGACAACCCCGAGCTGATGCAGTATCTCGCCGCCGAGTACGCGCTCGGCACCTTGCGCGGACCCGCGCGGCGACGTTTCGAGCAGCTGTTGGCCACCCATCCGGCCTTGGGCGAGCAGGTAGCGTTCTGGGAAACGCGGCTGAGCGATTTTGGCGCCAAGGTGACCCCAATACCGCCACCGGTCGCGGCCAAGTCCCTATTGATGGCGGCAGCAATGCCTGAACTGGGCGGCGGCGTTCGCACGCAGCAGCGGCAGGTTGATCGGGTTGGCGGCCACGCGGTCTGGCGGCGGCGACTGCTGCCGGGCGCCGCGGCCGCAGCGTCGCTGGTGGCGGCGTTTCTGCTCGGCAAGCAGACTGTCGGTGAGCGCCCGCCCATCGAGACCGACCCATCCACCCCATTCTTATCAGTGCTCGGCGAGCCGACCCGATCCGTGTTCGAAACGGCCCACGAGCGCTATGTGGCCCAAATCCGATTGCCGGCCTCGCGTGTTGAATGGCTGGTGAGCGTTTCCAGCGACCAGAAACGTTTTAGTATCGTCGCCGCTGAAGACTGCCTGACCCATGGTCTGCACCGTTTGCAACTGTGGTGGATTTCGGAGACTCAGGACGCCGTTGCGCTCGCGACTTTGCCGGCCATTCGGGGTGAAACGGTGACCCTCGACATCCCGACGGCCTTGCAGGGTCGCGTTGACGGCACCTTCGCCGTCAGCATGGAGCCCGGTGGCACGCCGTCGCCATTCGATAGCCCGCGTGGTCCTGTCCTTAGCCGTACTGCGCAACTCAATATGATCTGACTGCGCCATTCAACGCAGGCCTCACCGACTTGCGGGTGGCGTGTTGTTTCACCCACAAAAAAGGCCGGGCGATTTTTCGCCCGGCCTTTTTCGTACATCTTGCAACTCAGTGAGTTGCGGGGATGACGTTCCCCTTTTCATCAACCTTGTCCATGAACAGCGACAGGTCAACACTTTCACCGACCATCAAGTCTTCGCGGCTGGCGAACTTCGGCTTGATCAACCACACCAGCAGCGGCAGCACCACCAGTGCCAGCACCATGTTGATCAACATGATGGCCACCAACAGCAGCCCCATGTCGGCCATGAACTTCAGGTCTGACAGGAAGTACCAGGGCAAGATGCCGATGATCATGATGGTGGCAGTGAACATGATCGCCTTGCCCGTCGTCATCAGCGACACCGAAATCGCCTTGCCCCAGTCCTTGCCCTGCACGTTGAACTCTTCACAGATGCGCGACAGCAGGTAAATCCCGTAGTCGATACCGACGCCCACCCCCAACACCGCCACCATGACCGAGTTGATGTCGAGGCCGATGCCCATCACGTGCATCGTCGCGGTCAACACGAAATTGGACAGGTTCACGGGAATCAGCACGATCAACGCACCCACCCATGAGCGATACGCGTAGGTTGCAACCACAAAGATCGCCAGGTTCAGCAAGCCCAGAATGATCCAGTGATAGCGTGACACCACGAGGTTCATCGCTTGCTGCAGCGCGATGAAGCCGGTGCCCATACGAACCGTGAATTTCTCATGATCGGTTTCGACCAGATCCACCGCGCGCTGCGCGCTGGCAAGCGCGGCATCCACCGTGTCCTGCTTGTTGTCGGCGTACCACATCGACACCGTGGAGTGCTGGGCTTCGAAGTCCATGACGTTGCTGAAATTGAGCGGCGTCGATCCGAACAATACCGCCTGGCCCGCGCTGTAAGCGGCCCGCGACGTCGGGTCAATGGGCATCCACTTCGGGTTGCCCCCTGAGAACAGGCGGTTACCCTCCATCATGTAATCGGTGAACGACAAGGTTGCGCGGGGCGGCAGGACTTCGTCGGCCTCGACGATGGCCTGAAGCTTGGCGCGAATCAACATGGCCTCGTGAGACAGCGCCACGCGGTTGGTACCGTCGGCGGGGTCTTTTGATTCAATGATCAACTCCAGGGTGTTCATCCCCGGAAAGTGGTTGTTGACCGCACGAACCGCCGTGTTGAACTCGGAGTCTTCCCAGAGAAGGTTACTGCCCTCGACCGGGTTGCCAATCTTGATCTGAAACGACAGGAAGATGGCAATGGCTGAGAAGATGGCCACCACCACCGTGGTGATCTTGGCGGGGTTGCCGTACGACAGTCGCGATACTTTCTTGAGCACGCGCTTCTGCGCAGCGTGGAATCCGCCGCCGCCGTCACCCGAACTGCTGGCCACCAGCGAGTCAATGTTCTTCGGATCGGGCAGGTACGACAGCAGAATCGAAATCAGGAACACCCCGGTCGGGATGATGCAGAACGCCCAAAAACCGCAGAACAGTGCGAAACGTTCCATCGCCGAAATCGGCGCCACGGCGATGAACACAATGCCCAGACCATCGGTGATGACCCCGAGAATCGAAGGCATCATCATCACGCCCATCGTCACCTCAGCCGCTTTTCGTTTGTCTTTGAGGTGGGCGTAAATCTCATAAAAGCGTTCGCTGAATTGCACACAGTGCGAGAAAGATCGCGCGATCAATAGCAGCGGCACGATCATCAGCAAGGGTTCGATGGGTGACTTCAACCAGCCCACGAGACCAAAGCCCCAGATCGCGGCCACTGCGCTGCAAATGACCGGCGTAATGGTGCCCGCCAGGTTACGCATGTACAGCGCCAGGGCAACCACGAGCATCGACAGCGTGATGGCAAAAATGGTGTAGGTCTGATTGCGCAACTCATAGACCCAACCCGTCAGCGTCGGTTGACCGGCGACGAAGATGTCATGGTTTTCATCGTCGGCCTCGCTGACCAGGTCGCGAATGAAGTTGAACGCTACGCCGTAATCCACGTAGTCCTGAAACGTCGCCTGAATCAGCGTGGCGGTACCGTCCTGCGACACGTAGAAATTGCGCGCGTTGGGCGACTGCTCGACCCGGCGCTTAAATTCCTCAATCGCCTGGTCAGTGGTCGGCACCTCGTCACCCATCAGCGGACGGACGTCGACGCCCTCCGGCGTGGCTTCGACGTAGCGCAGCTTCTCGGTTGATATCGAGATCATCTGGTCGTGGTCGACGGCCGGCGTCAAGTCGATGTTGCGGGTCAGGTCCCACACCAGTTGCAAGGTATCGGTGTTGTAAATGTCACCGTCAACCCGCTTCACCATCACGAACACCGTGAGTGGATTGCCAAAATTCGGATGGTCGTAATAAACCTGCACGAAGGGATCGTCCTTCGGCAAAAGGTCTTTGAAGATGGTTCGAATTTCAACGCCAGGCAGACCGGCAGCGAAACCTGCGGTTACCAACAGAAATGCGATGCCGACAGCCAGTCGGCGATCCATGATCCATTTGGCAAGACGGAAGGGGGCGGGCAACTTTTTCATGATTCGCACAGCCTAGTTTTAAATTAGTAGGATTTTTACAGCGGGGTTGATGCTTTCAACTTAAACAGCGCCCAAGCGCATCAAAGCCGAGTGCGTTAGGTATTTGTCATACATCGTCGGGTCGTTGGCGCCGCTTTTGTGGCCGTCGACACTGCGCGCCTGCTCCAGGCGGGTCACACGCCCGGTTTGAATGTCTGAAACCGTGACATGGCACCAGCTCCAGTAAGGGTGTTCACCATCCATGAATTTCTTGTCGCCCTTTTCGTAAAGGCTGTAGGCGCCATCGAATGAGCGGTAAGGCTGATCGTTTCGGTCATAGGTCACCATGCCGATGACCACCTGGTTGCGTGCATCGAACCAGACCCGCTTTTTGGACACCGGTGCGCGCGGGAAGCCGGTGGGCTCCGCCTCGACGATGATGGCCTCGGGGACCAGCTCGACCGTGGTGTCCCAGAACGTCTGATCCTTGGGTCCCCCGTGGGTCTTGTGCTCCCAGTTGGGATCGTCGGCGTTCCAGGCGTCCGACAGTCCGGCCAAAAATGGGCCGCGACCTACAATCTTGTAATTCCCCCAGGTGTGCATCGGGTCACCTGCGGCCCACGCGTCCGACAAGTACAAGGTCGTCCCCGGCAGCAATGGCTCAAACCGCTGTGATGAGGGAAACTGGCGTATGCGGCGAAAGTCGGCGACATAGCCGTACAACTGCGGAAACGTGCGTTGGTCGTAATCCCATACGTTGAGAAACGACGTACCACTGAACTGACGTGGCTCGGTAAAAAAGACCGTCTGGAACCGCAGCTTGTCTTTGTGCGCCGGCCAGTAGGGTTTCGGATCCATCGTCACCCGGGACACCGTCGACAACTCAGCCCACCCACCCTGATACCGGAAACGGGTTTGGCCATCCACCGCCACATCGCTGATTTTGATGGCGTAGAACGACGCATCGTGCCGACCCCAGCTCAGGGTCTGGGCCGCAAACAGCTCCTCCCCCGTTTTGGCGTCGGGAAAGGGGTTTCCACCAATCCACGGTTCGCCGTCGGCGGTGACGACATTGCCGCGATCATCAAACTGCGCCTTGCCGGCGTTGGCCAAGGTGGCTTCGATGTACTCCCACGGCGACAGCTTCATGACATCGGTGGTGGTCTTCGCCATCTTCAGGCGACGCCCATGCTTCATAATATGCTCGTAGCGAATCGGTTCGAGCAGATCCTTCACCAGCTCGACATTGCTGGCGTCGATGTAATCGCCGTTCTTGATCTTGCCCTTGGTGTAAGCCTCAATCGAGTTCAGCTCGTCGGGATAGGCCTTGGACGCATCGCCGTCTTGCGCAATGGTCTGCCAGGTCGAGGCCAGCACACCAGCACCCGCCGCCGACTTGCCGAGCTTGCCCATAAAGGCACGCCTGCTGTAGTCGGAGTCGTATTTGCGAATGTGCACGGTTGTCCTCGTTTTGTGTCAAGACTGGGGCGGCGCGGTCGGCGCACCGCCCCAGGCAAAGGTCACGTACCAGCGCTTAGAACTGGTAACCGAGACGAATGCCGACTTCGTCAGCAAAGTCGATCAAACCCAGCAGGTTCTTGTTGCTGTTGCCGCCCCACAGATCGCCGTTGATGTAGTTGTAATACAGGTTCACGGTGACGTTGCCCTGCGGCTTCCACTGCACGCCCGGCTGAATCAGCATGCCGCCCTGGACGTCGATCAGGCTCGCGATGCTGTACTCAAAAATATAGGCGTCGGTCGGTTGCAGTGCGGCCAGCACGATGTAGTGCGCGCCGCCCGGCAGGCCCGGGGTAATGCTGGGGTCTGCACTGGTGGGCACGCGGGTGTCAAGCTGCACGCCCTGATCAGAGAAGTTTTCGCTGCCGTAGCCGTCCAGCGAGAGGCCGGCCAAGTCGAAGTTCTTCTGCCACAGGTACTGGAACAGCATGTATGTGGCGGGGAACTTGGTCGAGAAGCGGTGATATTTCTCGACGACCAGGCCCACCTGCACTTCGTCGCGCGTGCCAAATTCCTGCTTGAGGTCAATGGCCGTGAACTGCCGGTCGGCGGTGTAGGCCACTTCGAGGTTGAAAATCATCTGGTCGAAGATCGAACCCGGCTCAGCATCCAGCACATAACCTGCGCCGAGGCCAAACACGTCTTCGGGGAAGTACATGCGCTCGATGTGACCGTGCAGGCCTTCGGCGGCAACGAAGAAGCCGTCGAGCTGGTTGTTAGCGGCATTGGCGTCAGTGCCGATGGTCTGAGCGAAAATCTGCTGCGCGGCCGGGAACTGATCAATGACGCGATTAAGGCCCTGCAACGCATCGAGCTTGATGTATGAAGCGTAGTGGAACCATTCTTCTGCGCTAAACAACCCCAGCGGCGAGGCTTCAAACGAAGTCTCCGCCAATTGCGGACCACAGCCCTGACCGAGTGGAGAGCCCAGTGCGAGCTCGCAATAGCGGTTGAATGCAAGGCCCAACACGTTGCTGCTGGGCAGCGGCTTGTTGATGTCGGACTTCGTCCAGCGAATTGCACCCAGCGGGTTGTAGCGGCGGGTGTACATGGCCTGCCAGTTGTACTTGCCGTATTCGCCCTTGAAGCGCACCCCGTAATTCACCTTCTCGTCGTAACCCATCTCGCTGTAGCGGTCGCGGAGGTAGAACTGCGACGGCACCAGGTTGTAGGGGGTGTTGGCGTTATTGAGAATTGTCGGGATGAACTGGTGCACATAGGCGTCGGCCACGATGCGTTCGGTCAATTGGTGGGTGACCCGCAACCCGGGTGCCGTGCCGCGTTCGTCTGCATACTCTTCAAGCGCACGGTCAAGAAACAGGTGGCGACGCAGATCGAGCCCGTTGGCCACGTCCATGATGCGGAAGAACAGCAACTGGCCCCAGGCAACGCTTTGGTTGCCGACGCGGACCGTGGTCTGGCCGTTGGTCCACTGCAAAAAGAAGGCCGGCACGTCGATCTGGTAGTTGCGGCCCGAAAACTCGAACAACAACGGGCTGTCATCGCCCTCGACGCGGTAACCCAAATGGCTGGGCTTGCCGTCGTACTGTTCAGAGTTTTCGGAGTTGAATCCGCCGTTGATGCCGGCGTAGTCACGCGCATCAAAATCGCGGACGCCGGTGTCATGCGGGTGGTAGAGCGCGCGGATGCGCGACTGGAACGAGAAGCCGCCCCCCCAGGCCAGTCGCTGACTGCTCTCAAAACGAATCAGGTTGTAGTTGAGATCGTTTTCGCGCTTGGGCGCGTAACGGGTAAAGGTGTCACTGAGGCCGCCAACGCCGAGGTTGCTGACCCCTTCGGTGGGTGGCAGCACACCAAGACCGGTGGGCAACAAGCCGCTCAAAAGAGAGAAGGCTTCGTCGCCCGGCACCAGCGGCACCGTCCAGCCCAAAAAAGGATTGCCGACCACGCGTCGGATTGGCCGGTTGTTGGCAGGGTCACCAAACTGGTTGGAAGGCGCCGCCGACCCGGTGCTGATGGCCGCTTCGTAACGAATCAAGCCGTCAAATGAAAAGTCGGCACCTAAAAACTTACGGTCGACCCGCCCTTGTGCATGGGCCGTGCTGGTCAACAGGCTGGCGCCGATGATCGCGACAGCGCCCAAACCCATTAATCGCAGACTTCGCATCTTTAGTTTCCCTCCAAAGTTTTCACTTCCGCTGACCGTCGTTGCGGCCGCGCGCGCACCACCCGTACCGCACTACCCCAAAAAGGTCGCTCAGCCGTCGATCTGAATGATCTTGCCTTTATGACCGACGGCATAAATGCGCCCGCTTTCGCGATGCGCATCGACACCCTGATACCACTCAATTTGAATGTCGCCTTCATTGACAGAGAGCCAGTTGCGTCCGAAGTCGGTGCTGACCAACATGATGCGCATGCCGGTGATGACCACGCGCCCGTTCGGCAGCGCGGTCACGCCCAAAAAGTTGGCGTCGGCATCGCTGCTTTCGACTTTTGTCCATTCCTTGCCGGCATCGGTTGAGCGCAGAATCTCGCCGCTCAGACCGACCGCGTAGCTCTCACCGCTGCCCGATTCATCGATGTGCATGGCGAAAAGCGTTGGCGCTTTGGCGTCGATCCCTCTGAGCACAACCCATTCGTCGGTTCCCGCCGGCTGGCGCAACATCAGGCCAAATTCGCCGGCAATCGTGACGTCGCCGTTCTCGGCCGCGTGAACGGCGTAAACGTGTGGCTCTGCCGTACCGAACGTCGTTGCGTCTGAGAGGGGCTCCCAGTCCGGCTGATTGGAGGTCCAGGTCTCGCCGCCGTCGGTGGACTTGAGCACGGTGCCGAATTCGCCACCGATGACGGCCAAGCCTGAGCGGTTGACGCTGACGGAGAGCATTCGCCCTTCGAAACCCGGATCTACTTTGCGCCATTTGCCGGGTTCGTCTTCGATGACTACGGCGCCGATCTGGCCGACGGCGATGGCATGCTCGCCGCCAAGGTCGGCATCGAGCAGTGCCACGTCAAAGCCCACACCGGAATCTTCGGCGGGCGCCCAGTTTTGACCGCCGTCCTCCGACTGCATGATGGTGCCCGCGACACCCACGGCCACCGCACGGTCATCCTCAATGCTCAAGGCAAAATAGGCCGAGTGCGGGATGCCGGTGATGATGTCATTGACCAGATTGGTCTCTTTCTCTTCTGCTGCTGCGTGCGGCGCAAACGCCGCGACGCTGAAAATTAATGGCAGGCAAAAAAACAACGAGTTCAAAGGCCTCGTTTTCATATAGATCAAACTCCGCGATAAGAAAACTCCTGCCGCCGGCACGAACGCCGGCGGCAGGAGACTGATGTCATTACACCGTGCCGAGGCGCGCGATGGCGGACTGCGTCAAGAACTTGTTATACACCGCCTTTTCGTCTTCGGCGTAGTACTGACTCTTGTAGCCACCCGCGATCTGTTTCACGTGGTTGAGCAGACTCATGCGGTTGGACTGGATGTCGTGAATGTGCACCGACGTCCATGACCATTCCGGCTTGCCATGGCGATCCTTGTTGACAAAGTTGCCCTGCTTCTGCGGGCCGAACGCCGGGTCCACCTGCTTCCAGATTTCGCCGCGACGGTCATAGGTGATGTAGGCGATGACCATGGCATTGCGCACGTCAACCCAGATCTTTTTCTTGCCGACCGGGGCACGCGGATAACCGGTGGGCTCTGACTCAATCTGCACGCACTCGGGCACCAACTCCATGGTGTAGTCCATGAACGTCTGGCCCTGTTCGCCGCCGTGTCGCTTGGAGTTTTCCCAGTTGTCGTGTTCTTCACCGGTGAAGTTGCCACCGAGCGCCGCGAGGTGCGGACCACGACCGACAATCTTGGTGTTGCCCCAGGTGAGCATCGGGTCGCCAGCCGCCCAAGCGTCAGACAGGAACAGCGTGATACCGGGCACCAACGGCTCAAAGCGCTGGTTGGCCGGGAACTGACGCACGCGGCGGAACTGCGGCAGGTAGCCGTAGATGTCCGGGAACTTGCGCTGGTCATAGTTCCACGGCACCAGGAACGAGGCACCGGCCTGCTCCTGCGGCGCGGTGAAGAACACCGACTGGAATCGCAGCATGTCGTCACGATCGTCGAACACGCGCCTCTCGGGATGCGTGCGCGCCGTCGCGTTGAGCTCGGTCCAGTAGAAGTCGTAGGTGTAGGCAGGCGAGCCATCGGGGTTGATGTCAAAGCTACGAATTGCGTACTGCGACAGATCGTGGCGGCCCCAGCTGAGCGTCAGGTTGGCAATGCCTTCCTGGCCGGTCTTGACGTCGGGAAACGGGTTGCCACCGATCCACGGACCCCCGGTTGAAGCTTCAACCACGTTGCCGGTGTCGTCGAACTTGGCCTTGCCGGCATTGCGCAGCGTCGCTTCGAAATACTCGTGCGGGAACAGCTCGGAAACGTCTTGCGTCGGCGCACGGATTTTGACCTTGCGTCCACGGTTGGAAATCTGCTCGAAGAAGATGGGGTCCAGTAGGTGCTTGACGTGTTCGACGTTGCTGGAGTCGATGGTGTCACCGACCTTGATCTTGCCCTTGGTGTTGACTTCGATGGAGGTCAACTCGTCGGGGTAAGCCTTGGTCACTTCGCCGGTCGCAGCGATGGTCGGCCAAACCGGGGCGAGCACGCCACCGCCCAGGCCGAGCGCCACGTTCTGCATCATTTTGCGACGTGAATAGTCGAAGTCATACTTTCTGATATGCATAAGTCTCTCTCCACTTGGAACTGCGCTTTAGGTCACCGAGTTCGCCTGATTGAGCGTTCCGGCGACACCGGATAACTCAACTGATTGAAGCGTTCGGACTGAAGGGCACAGTGATCAAATGATCGGTATGCCCTGGTATGACGTACGCCAGCCGACGGCATTTTGGACGCAGCGAGAGGCCACGCATCAATGCGAATCCGAGATGCATTTCGGGCCCGACACCTTGATTGATGCGAATGCAGATCACGCTGTCTCAACTCCTTATTGCACGCCCACTCGTGTGGTTGGGCTCATTACTTTATTCGCTACTTTTACCGCGACTCCACTCCCGCCGTCCCGACCCGTAAGGGTAGTTCTAACTGGCCGACCCGCAGCTGCTGACTGATCGATTGACGATCCTCAACAACGCTTATTGGTACGGTGCCATATTACCTTTGTCGTGGCAAGTGCCAACAACTACTTTGACTGACTTTTAATTTTTATGCCACCGTCAATGAACAGTGGCAGTGCACGAACGCCGCCCACCCAACCTTTTGGTTGGTGGTGGGCGACGTTGATACGGTCACCCGGCGGACGCCAACTGGTCGCGAACAATTCGTTTCAGGACCTTGCCGGTGGGTGTCATCGGCAGCGCGTCGACAAAGCGAACTTCTTTGGGCACCTTGTAGCCGGCAATCAGTTCACGACAGTGGGCAATGACCGTCTCCTGCGTCAATCCCGCATCGGGCGCGGCGATGATGACGGCGGTGACGCGCTCGCCCCACTTGACATCGGCGACGCCGACCACCGCGCTTTGGCGCACGCCCGGCAACTTGGCCAGCACCTGCTCGACCTCGGCGGAATAGACGTTTTCACCGCCGGTGACAATCATGTCTTTGACGCGGTCGACGATGTAAAACAAGCCTTCGGCATCACGGAAGCCGGCATCACCGGTGCGGTACCAGCCGTCCTTGAACACGCCTGCGGTGGTTTCGGGCTGCTTCCAGTAGCCGCCGAACAGGTTGGGGCCGCGCACCAGAAATTCGCCGCTTTCGCCTTGCGGCACTTCGTTGCCGTTGTCGTCGACGACCTTGATTTCGATCAGCGGTAGCGGCGTGCCGCAGGACTTGAGGCGCGCCTCGTTGTCGACGTCATGCTGCTCGGGCCGCAGCAGCGTGATCGCCCCTGAAGATTCTGTCGCGCCGTAGAACTGCATGAACTGGCACTTCATCTCCAGCACTGCACGCCGCAGCAAGGTGGAGCTGATCGCCGAGCCGGCATACATGACGATGCGCAGCGACGAGAAGTCTGCCGTTTTGGCATCCGGGTGATCGAGCACCATCTGAATGGCGGTGGGCACCAGCGCGCAGATGGTGGGGCGGTCACGCGCGAGAAACTTGAGCAGGGCCCCGGGGTCCAGCGCCGGCAGCACCGATACGGCGGCGCCGTTATAGAGCGCCTGCACCGACAGCCCGGTCCCCACGAGGTGGAACACCGGCATCACCGTCAGCATCACGTCACCGTCGTGCCATTTGTAGGCGGGCTCCAGGTGCTCGCAGAGGCGCATGTAATTGAGACCCCCGTGCGTCAGTTGAACGCCCTTGGGTTTGCCGGTGGTGCCCGAGGTGTAGATGAGCATCGCGGTGTCTTCGGGGTGAATGCGCAGGTTCGGATCCTGCCCGTCACCCTGTTGCAGCCATTGATCGTATGGGCTGGCGTCGCCGGTGACCGAGTCGAAGACCACGACTTTGAATTTTTGCGTGCACTTCTGCTTGACCGCTTCGAGCGCGTCGGCAAACTCGCGGTCAACAAAGATAACCGGGCATTCTGCATCGTCGATGACCGGCGCCAGCTCGGCCGCCGCCAACCGCCAGTTCAGCGGCACCACTGCCGCGCCGGCCTTGAGCACGCCGAACAGCATCTCGAAGTAGCGCGCCGAGTTCTTGCCAAAAAATCCCACGTGCGATCCGGGCTTGATGCCGTCAGCGATCAGTGCGCTGGCGATGCGGTTGCTGTCCTGGTCGAGTTGGGCAAAGGTGCGGGTGCCCCGCCCGTCAATCAGTGCCCGGTCGTTCGGTTTGGTGCGGCCATAGTGGCGCGGGATATCGGCAACATTCCTGATTTCGTAATGGAACCACATGGTTTGCATCCTCCGTCTTGTCGATCGCCTGACTGGCAATCTGTTCGAATGGTTGGCCCGCCAATCGCGGACCGGCTTATTGACCCTGGAAACGCGGTTTGCGCTTTTCAACAAACGCGGTGATGCCCTCGCGCGCGTCGAGACTGCCCGCCACTTTGGCAAGCGCCTGCGCCTCGTCTTCCAATTGCGCCTCCAGCGGCTGGCGCAGCGCCTTGTTCAAGATGCGCCGCATTTCACCATAGGCCCGGGTTGGCCCCTGACTCAGCTGCACCGCCATACGTTCGGCCTCGGCGAGCAGTTGGTCGTCATCAACCAGGTGGTCAACCAGCCCGATGTCGGCGGCGGCTTCAGCGGTCAGCATCTCGTTGAACAGCATGAAGCGTCTGGCGCGGGCGATGCTCATGCGTGAGGTCAGCGCTGTCGATGCGCCCGCGTCAAAGCTGTAGCCAATCTGCGGGTAGGCCGCACCAAAACGGGCACTCTTGCCGGCCACCACCAGGTCGCAGCCCGCCACCATGGAGACCCCACCACCCATGCAGGTCGCGTGCACGGCGGCAATGATCGGTGCGTCCAGTCGTTGCAACCGGGCGATGCCCATGTGCAGGGTCGAAGTCCAGTCACGAATGGCGTCTGGCAGGGTGTCGAGCATCTTCATGAACATGCCGATGTCACCGCCGACGCTGAAAAACTTGCCCTGCGCGGTGATCAGCACGGCACGTAGATCCTTACGGCCGGCGAGTTCGTTGCTCGCCTGACAGATGTCTCGGCAGAACTCGGCGTTAAAGGGGTTGCCGGCCGCCGGTTGGGTCAAGGTGAGGCGCGCCAAGCCGTCGGTGACGTCCAGGCTGATGGATTGATAAACCATAAATGTCCTGAAAAAAAGCCACTGGTCTCAACGAGGAGACCAGTGGCCGTAAAGCAATCAAATGGTGATAAAGCAGGCGGGCAGCACCCGAGGTTAAACCCCGACGGTGGCGGCTTTCCCGACCTCGGCGCCGGGCTCGTTTTGCCAGTCAGGCCAGCCTGCGGCCTTGTTTTGCTCGGCGGCCAACTTGCGCTCTTCGGCGTTGGCGAACTCCAGGTCCCACCGCTTCAGGGCCGGCTTGATGATCATCTCGTGCCAGACCGGCGGAATCAGGGCCGACAGGAAGCAGACAAACACCGACGGCATGGGAATCGCTTCTTTATGCGGCACCAGCTTGTAGTACACCTGATAGGAGTTCAGATGATGGTCGGCGTGGTTGGTGATCTCAAAACCCATGGTCCGTGAGAACCAACCCAGATGGTTCCACAGGTGGCGACGGCCAATCGGCGCGCCCTTGAGGCGAATTACGCCGTAGTGCTGGAAGTAGTTGAAGCTTTCCACCCACACCCGCGCCACGAGCTGACCCCCCAGGGCGGCGAGGTTGGCCACCGGCCCGCCGATGAAGAAGATGATGGCGTGGAAGATGGCCAGCGCCAGCAGGGCACGCCAGACGCGGTGCTTGTAGTGCCAGGGGTGCAGGCCCTGTTTCTTGAGCGCGCCACTTTCCATCTTCATGGCATACACGGTGCTCTCGACCACTGCATTGGCGGTGAACTTGTACAGGTTCGTGCCGCGAGCCGCGGTGTCCCCGTCTTCGGTGGTGGCTACGTCAATGTGGTGGTTGATCACGTGGCCGATGTCGCGGGTGCAGTCGAGAATGCAGAGGTGGCCGTAGCGGCCCACGGTGCGGGCGATGGGGCTACGCATGTGATAGAGCTCGTGCGCAGCAGGGACCAGCGGGATCACCCCCATCCAGCCAACGCTCAAGATACCGCCGAGCATCTGCATGCCCGTGACGCCGCCCTGCGCGATCTGCCAGGCAAAGACAAAGTACAGCAGCACCGGGCCAATGCAGCAGATCCAGATCGGAATGTTGGCCAGGGTCGCATTGCTCATCTTGCGCATGCTGTAGTCACGGCCAGCCACGGTGTCGAGGATCGCCAGAATCGGGAAGCTGGCGATGCCCACCCACATCCAGTTCCCGCCCGCAGCCAAACCGGCAGCCGTCAGGGCCACCACAAGTACGGGAACCCAATATTTTAAGTAGTCCATGTCGATCTCCAATCCAGTCCAGAAACATCGCGTTTTCGTTGAGTGCCGGGCAATCACGCCGGGCCCTATGGGTGCGGACGTTCTTCCGCGTCCCTGATGACCCCGATCCTACGCCTTTGGACAAAAATGCCAAGTGGCGCGATCTATTCCGACCCGGCGGCGGATCAGCGGCAACTTCAAATATCGTACGGTAGCCTACGATTCAAGTAAAGCTGTCGCTTGCACCGTGTTCTACGGGTAGCGTCGCAGCGCTCAAAGGCTGCGCGAAATGAGCTCGCGCATAATTTCTGAGGTGCCGCCGTAAATGCGTTGCACCCGCGCATCGGCATACAGACGGCAAATTTCATACTCGCGCATGAAGCCGTAACCGCCATGCAATTGCAGGCACTGATCAACCACGCGGCCGTGCATCTCGGTGCACCAGAGCTTGGCAGCCGAGGCATCCAGCGCCGTCAACTGGCCGCGCACGTGTTTTTCGAGGCACTGGTCGACGAAGGCCCAACCCACCAGGATGTCGGCTTTCAGATCGGCCAGCTTGAAGCGGGTGTTCTGAAACTCGGCGACCGCTGAGCCAAATACCTTGCGGTTGCGCACGTACTCGCAAGTGATGTCCAGGGCCCGTTGGGCCGCGCCCATCGACTGCAAGGCAATGGCCAGGCGCTCCTGCGGCAGCTCGGTCATCAAGGTTGCGAAGCCGCCCCCTTCATGGCCCAACAGATTGCTGACCGGCACTTCGACCTCATCGAACGACATTTCGGACGTGTCGGATGACAGATAACCCAGCTTGTCGAGCTTGCGACCGCGCTGAAAGCCTTTGCGATCGGTCTCCAGCAGGATCAGGCTCATGCCCTTGGCACCGGGCGCGTCGGAGGTGCGGGCGACGACAATCACCAGATCGCAGTGCTGGCCGTTGGAGATGAAGGTTTTCGAGCCGCTGATGCGATAGACGTCGCCATCACGAACCGCCCGCGTCTTGACGCCCTGCAGGTCGCTGCCGGTGCCCGGCTCGGTCATGGCAATGGCGCAAACCGTTTCGCCGCGCGCCATGCGGGGCAGCCAGTGCCGTTTCTGTTCTTCAGTGCCCACGCTGTACAGGTACCCGGCGCAGACGTCGCTGTGCACCGAAAAATCGGTCATCGGACCGCCGAACCCGGCGTAGCTGATCTCTTCAATGATGATGGCGTTGTGCTTGAAGTCACCGCCGGCACCGCCGTATTCCTCTGACACTTGCGGGCAAAGCAACCCCGCGGCACCGCCGGCCTGCCAGTAGCTGCGATCAACAATGCCGGCCTTTTCCCAGCGGTCGAAATGCGGTGCAATCTCGGCCTTGATAAAGCCGCGTACGGCGTCGCGGAACATTTCATGGTCTGCGTTGTACACATCACGGTGAGCAAGCACGTTGGGGCTCCGAAGCGTCAGACAGCGTTGAGACAGCCGCACTGTCGCCGCGAGGCGCGACATTGCCGACCGATGAGCAAGATGGCCATAATGCTAGTACGGTTCCATACCAGTTGCACGGTCGGTCCGCTCCGCCGGGATCACAGTTCCCCGACCAAAAACTCACAACCATCTGGACACACAAAAAAATGGCGCTTTACAGCAAAGAGGCACTCGCAGGCAAAAGAATCCTCGTCACGGGCGGTGGCACCGGTCTCGGTAAAGGCGTCGCCGGCTTCCTCGCCGAACACGGCGCGCACGTGCACCTTTGGGGTCGCCGGCAGGAAGTGCTCGATGCCGCGGCCGCCGAGATCAACGAAAAATGTGGCGCCACCCGCGCCTTCACGCAGTCGGTCGACATTCGCAAAGCGGAGTCGGTCGATGCGGCCATCGAACAGATCTGGACCGAACACGGCCCGCTCACCGGCCTGATCAACAACGCCGCCGCCAACTTCATCGCGCCCACCAAAGACATCAGCCCGCGCGCCTTTGAAGCCATCACCTCGACGGTAATGAACGGCGCCTTTTACACCACCCACGCCTGCGGCAAGCGCTGGATCGCGCAGGGCCTGAAGGGCTCCATCGTCTCCACGCTGGTCACCTGGGTGTGGACCGGATCGGCCTACGTGGTGCCCTCGGCCATGGCCAAGGCCGCGGTCAACGCCATGACCATGTCGCTGGCGGTGGAATGGGCGCGTTACGGTATTCGCATCAACGCCGTCGCGCCGGGACCGTTCCCCACTGAATATGCATGGCAGATGCTGTCGCCGACGGACGACGTGAAGGTCGGCGCCACCAGCGCTGACGAAGTGCCAATGGGCCGTTACGGTGAGATCAAGGAGCTGGCCAATCTGATGATTCTGCTGCTCAGCGACGAGTGCGACTACATCACCGGCGAAACCGTGTGCATTGACGGCGGCCATCACCTCGCTGCGCCATCCACCTTCGCCGGCCTGAACAAGCTCAGCGACGAGGCCTGGGACAAGGTTCGCGAGACCAGCAAGGCGGCCTCGGCAACCGCCAAGGCCCAGCGCACCGTCTAGGGAACCTCCGCAAAACTACTACGCTCGTCATTTCACGTTCCGGCGGTGCTCGGAATACTCATGTACTTCAGTACATTCCGTTTTCTGCGCTCCGGCGGAACGCGAACTGAGCTTCGCTCGCTACGTTTTTCAGAGGTTCCCTAAACATTAAGCGCGGCCATCCCTTTGTGTAGGGGACGGCCGCGCCGAGCGGCGCCACACTCGTCACACAGGTGCACCCGGCAACCGCAACGGGCATACACCTCATCTCATATGCGGCACGTGCAAGGAGTGACTCATGGGCATGCAGGACAACATCCGTAATGCGTTTTACATCGGCGGCGAATGGGTCAGCCCCTCGTCCGACCGGCAGTTCAAGCTGATCAACGCCACCACCGAAGAGGTGATTGCGATGGTCCCCGAGGCGGCCGAGGCCGACGTCGACCGCGCCGTGGGCGCCGCACGCAAGGCCTTCGAATCCGGCCCGTGGGCCAACGCGACCCCAGCCGAGCGCGCCGACATCATGGTTCGCTTTGCCGCCGCGCTGGCCAAGCGTGAAGACGCCATTGCCCGCGCCGTGAGCACCCAGAACGGCATGCCGCTGTCGATCAGCACCATGCTGGAAGGCCAGCTGTCGGTCGGCTTCCTGCATTACTACGCCGAGCTTGCCCGCAATATGGTGTCGGAAGAATCGCGCCCGTCGCAGATGGGCAAAGAAACCCTGGTTGATCGCACGCCGATTGGCGTCGTAGCCGCCATCGTCCCGTGGAACTTCCCCGTGGTGCTGGCGCTGACCAAGATCGCCCCGGCCATGGCCGCGGGCTGCACCGTGGTCATCAAACCCTCACCGGGCACGATCCTCGACAGCTACCTGATTGCCGAAGCCGCCGCCGAAGCCGGCGTCCCGGCCGGCGTGCTCAACTGGGTCGCCGCCGACCGTGAAGTGGGCGCCTACCTGGTGTCGCACCCCGGCGTCGATAAGGTCGCCTTCACCGGCTCCACCGGCGCCGGCCGCAGCATCGCCAAGGTCTGCGGCGAATTGCTGCGCCCGGTGTCGCTGGAACTCGGCGGCAAATCGGCGGCCATCATCTGCGATGACGCCGACCTCAACACCGTGATGCAGGGTCTGCCCATGGTGTCGCTGCTCAACAACGGCCAGACCTGCTTTGCCTGTACCCGCATCCTGGCGCCGCAGAACAAGTACCAGCAGGTGCTTGAAGCGCTGTCCGGCCTGGTCGGCGGGCTGACCGTTGGCGATCCGCTGGATCTGAACACCCACGTCGGCCCCATGGCTTCGTCCATGCACCGCGACCGCGTTGAAAGCTACATCGCCAAGGGCAAGGCCGAAGCCAAGCTGATCGCCGGTGGCGGTCGTCCCAAGGGCATCGACCGCGGCTGGTTCGTCGAACCCACCGTGTTTGCCGATGAAAACTACACGTCGAGCGTGGCCCGCGAAGAAATCTTCGGGCCGGTGCTGACAGTGATTCCGTACAAGGACGAAGACGACGCCGTGCGCCTCGCCAACGACACCGAGTACGGCCTGGGCGGTTCGGTGTGGAGCAGCGACCCCGACCGCGCCCGCCGCCTCAGCCGTCGCGTGCAGACCGGCACCATCGGCATCAACGGCTACCTGCCGTCGATTGGCTCGCCGTTCGGCGGCGTCAAGGCCAGCGGCTTGGGTCGCGAGTTCAGCGCCGAAACGCTGAGCGGCTATCAGCAGATCAAGTCGACTTATGTGATGGGCTGATTTCGGCGCAGGCAGTAAACGAAAAAGCCGGCAACTCGAAAGGGTTGCCGGCCTTTTTGTTTTGAGGGCGGCGGATAGGCCTGCGTCATGAAGGGGCACCCACGATTCACCTGACCCGTTGACGGCGGGTTTCGCTGCGCTCTACCCGCCCTACGCAACCACATGACATGCGGCGCGCGATGTGTCGCGCTCATGATCGCAGTGCCTTGGTTCGACGGGTAGCGACCGCCCTTCAACAACGCCCGCACGTTCTGCTAGCATGCTAGTAGGCTAATTGGTCATCACGCGACTTATCCGTCGCAGGCAGCGGAGAAAACACATGTCAAATCAATATGATGCAATCGTCATCGGCAGCGGCATCGGCGGCGGCGCCATCGGCGCATTGCTCGCCCACAGGGGCTGGAATGTCCTGCTGCTGGAACGCAACAAACACATGGGTGGCCGCTGCATCTCCTACGAGCGCAACGGCGTCATGATGGATTTGGGCTGGCATTTCTACTGCCTGAGCGACAAAGGCCCCCTTCAGGACGTCTGCAACCGGGTCGACATGCCCGACGGCATCCCCTGGAACCAGCTCGACGGCACCTCGTACATCCAGGTTGGCGACGTGCAGCGGAAGTACTCGAAAAAATCGATGATGGAAGTCGTCGCCGATGACGAGCGCGAGAATTTCGAGCGCCTGTTCAAGGCTGTCTTTACGCTGTCCGACGACGAGCTCGCCGAGCTTTGGTACGTGTCGGTCGGCGACTGGGTCAAAAGTTACACGCAGGACAAAATGGGCTATGCGCTGATCGAGAGTTTTGCTGCCCAGTACTTCTGCGTGCCGGCGAAGGTTGCCAGCGCTGCGGAGTTCATCCGCGCCTTCCGCGAAGTCATGTCGAACCGCGCCACCGCCTACCCCTCGGGCGGCAACTTCTCGGTGCCGCTGGTCTATCTCGACGCCATCAAGAAGTACAACGGCACCGTGAAGAACGAAACGCCGGTCGAGAAAATCATCGTTGAAAACGGTGCCGCCGTCGGCGTGCGCACCAAAGATGGCGAGGAATTCCGCGCGCCCGTCATCATCAGCAACGCCGACATCAAGGCCACGGTCAACAACTTTGTCGGCGCCGAGCACCTGCCCAAGGCCTATGTCGACCGCATCAACGAACTGACCTATTCCGGGCACGGCGTCATGCTGCGTGTCCTGTGCTCCGAGAAGATCAGCGAGAAGCAAGTCGTGATCTATATTCCGGATGCCGAGAATCCGCCCTGCAAGGTCACCGACGAGATGATGGCTGGCGTCGTGCCGAAGCTGATCGGCGGCTGCTTTGGTTCACCGAGCAACTTCGATGAAAAGCTGGCGCCCCCCGGCAAGCAGATGATCACCTCATTGCACGCGTGCCCGCCCGACATCCGCGAGAACATGGACGAATGGCGCGAGTCGCTGATGCGTTCGTTCTATGCGGTCTATCCGGAAGCCGTCGGCAAAGTCGAGAAAATCTGGGTCGATCCGCCGTCTTTGGTCAAGGGCATGGCGGGTGAAACCGGCGCCATCATCGGCATCGGCCAAACCGTGGACCAGGTGCACGAAAAACGCCCGTCGGTCATCAGCCCGCTCAAGGGGCTGTACTTCGCGTCCAGCGAAGCCGGCGGCCACGGCATTGGCACCGAGCTGGCCGCGACCAGCGCGCTGGAGCTGTTCGAGACGCTGTCAAAAATGACCCCGGCCTCGAAGCAGCCCGACCCCATCGCGGCCTGATCACCGATGGGCGTTCCCGACAAGCCGCCACGGTCGCGGGTTTCCGGATGGAACCGCAGCATCGTGCGCGGCGTGCGGCCCAACGATCTTGCCGGCAAAGCCGGCGAGGTCGCGGCCGAACTGGAAGAACGCCTGGTGCGCGGGACCTACCGCTTCGGTGAGGCGCTGTCGATCTACACCCTCGCCGAGCAGTTCGGCGCCAGCCGCCAACCGGTGGCCTCCGCCGTGCTCTACCTGCGCAGCGTCGGCTATCTGGAAATCATTCCGCAGGTGGGTTGCCGCGTGGTCGCGCCCACCCCGCAGGAAGTGCAGGACTTCTTCGTCATGTTCTCGCGCACCGAGGGCGTGATCGCGCGCTTTGCCGCCGAGCGCCACGAACCCGACGAGGCCGCCGCGCTGATCGAACTGGCCGAGGAACTCGCTTCAAACCCCTTCAGGTCGCCCGATGACCGCCGTGCCATGGGCGACGGCATCTCCATCTTCCACGACCGCATCAGCGCCATCTCGCGCTCACGTCTGCTGGTGGAGCGCATCAGCAACCTGCGGCGCATCTTCCGCTTCTATCTCAACCAGAGCCGCGTCCGCCCGGACCCGGTGAATGGCCCGCCAACGCGAATAAACGCGCTGCGTCTTACCCTCGCGCAGACCATCGCCGCACGCGAAGCCGACGCCGCCGAATGCGCCACCGAGGACTATATTCTCGGCGCGATCAGCGATTGGGCCCGGGTGGTGTAGGGCGAATTTCAACCCGACGATGGCGGGGAAGAGACCAGCCCGTAGGTCGGGCTTCAGCCCGACAGCAACGTTCAGATGTCGGCCTGAAGGCCGACCTACAAAGACGCGTGTGGCACGACACCCTTGTGTATTGTTTTTCAGCGGTCGTAGTAACAGCCGGAGAGCCCGTCCCACCCTGGGTCTTGCAGACCGTTTCGTAGCTTTTGGAGCCTCTGGCTGGTTTTCTTTCTAAAACCCGAATGGTTGCTCGGACCGTGGTTCGGAGTCCGCACTTTTTCAAGGAGGGGTCATGGAAAGTATCAGCGTGTATCGCAGTGCCTTGGGAATCGACGTCTGTGCCGAGCGTCTGGATTGGCATCGACTGCCAGAGCGGAGTCGCGGCGAGGTTGCCAACACGCCAGACGGCATCCAGTCGCTGGTCGCCGATCTGCGAAAGGTCGGCGTGGACATCGTGGTGATCGAAGCCACCGGCGGTCTGCAACGCCAGGTAGCGAGCGCCCTGGTCGCCGCCGGGATCGCCGTAGCCGTTATCAATCCGCGTCAGGTTCGAGACTTCGCCCGCGCGTCGGGGCAACTGGCCAAGACCGATCAGATCGACGCCCAGGTGCTGGCGCTGTTCGGTCTGCGCCTCCAGCCCCAGCCGCGCAACTTGCCCGATGCAGCGGCCCTGGAACTCGCCGATAAGCTCGCCCGGCGCAGTCAGTTGGTTGAAATGAGCGCCGCCGAAAAGAATCGTCGGCATCGCGCCAGCACGGCGATGAAACGCTCCATCGACGGGCATCTGGCCTTTCTGGACCAAGCGATCAAAACCCTCGACCAAGACCTCGACGACACCCTGCGCGGCTCGCCCGCCTGGGCCGAGAAAGTGGCCTTGCTCGAAGTCGTCACCGGCGTCGGGCCACAGACCCTACGACGGCTGCTGATCGATCTGCCAGAACTGGGGAAGCTGGATCGTCACGGCATCGCCAAACTCGTGGGGGTGGCGCCGCTCAACCGCGACTCCGGCACGTTCCGCGGCAAGCGCGCGATCTGGGGCGGGCGCGTCAAGGTGCGCAACACGCTGTACATGGCGGCGCTGTCGGCCAGTCGCTTCAATGTCCCGCTCAAAGCCTTCTTCGAGCGTCTCAAAGCCGCCGGTAAACCGCACAAAGTCGCCCTCGTCGCCGTCGCACGAAAACTCCTCACCATCCTCAACGCCATGCTCCGCGACACCTCCGCATGGAACCCTAAACTCGTCGAGAAAAGAGCTTGACGAAACATGGTTGCTACCGACTCGCCTTCTTGGTCACGCCCTCGGTCAGCAGCCGCGGCGGCGCATCCAGGGGGAACGCCGAGAATTCTTTCGACGCATCGAACGCCAGGCCTTCGGTCAACGGCTTGGGCGGATTCCAGCAGCGCACGTTGGGCGCGCCGCCATCGACACGGATGCACGAGCCGGTGATGTAGGCGGCCGCGGGCGACAACAGATAGGTGATCGCCGCCGAAATCTCGGACACGTTGCCGTAGCGGCGCGCCGGCACCGTGGGCGGATACTTGAGGATGTCTTCCTGCACGTGCGGCTCGTAGGTGTCGAAGCCGCTGCTGGCAATGCCGCCCGGCGCCACGCAGTTGACCCGCACGCCCGAGTGCGCCCATTCCGACGCGGCCGTTTCGCTCAAGGTCCACATGCCGCCGCGCGCCGCGCCGGAATGTCCGTAGTGCGACCAGCCGCCCCAGATGTCAGCAATCATGTTGACGATGGCACCGCCGTTTTTTTCCATCCAGCGGTTGTAGACCTCGCGCATCACCATGAAACCGCCGAACAGGTTCAGTCGCACCACCGCCTCGAAGCCCTTGGAGCTGATTTCATTCAGCGGCTGGCGATACTGGCCGCCGGCGTTGTTGACCAGGCCATTGATGCGGCCATGCTGGGCAAGCACCGCATCGACCAGTGCGATGACCTCGTCTTCCTTGCGAATGTCGCAGGTGTGGGTGCTGACCTTGTCGGCCGCGACACCGGCGGCGACGATCTCGGCCTTCACCGCCTCGAGCTTGTCCAGGCCACGCCCGGCGATCGCCACGGTTGCACCCAGACTGGCCAGCTCGTGCGCGGTGCAGCGACCGAGGCCACTGCCCGCGCCGGTGATCAAAACGACCTGTCCGTCAAATAGGCCGGGGCGATAAACCGATTGATACGTCATGACAGGCATCCTCTGGGGCTGGAATATTTTTGGTATGGTTCCATATTACCAAAGCACATCAACCATAGAGATGCCCCGCGCATCCGGAGGAGCCCTCAATGAGCCGCCCCATCCCCACCATCGACCCCGTGAATGACGGTCGCCACAAGCTGCGTAACCTGCCGCTGGAGCGCGAGTCCATCCCCTATGTGATCTCGATGCCCGAGCACGGCATCGCCACCTTCGTCTACACCTGGGTGACCAAGGACAACCTCGCCGGTGCGGCCTTCCTCGCCTACGGCCCCGGCATCGGCGACGAGCCGCTGATGGAGAAGGTCGACGGCATTGAGATGGGCGCCGACAAGAACTTTGACGACTGGCAGGTCGGCCCGCTGCACCTGAAGCAGGACCTGCAGCTCAAGACCTCTCACTTGGTTGCGCGCGGCGAGCGCGTCAAGCTTGATGCGCACTTCACCGCCGCGCATCCGGCCTACGCCTACAGCTCACACGCCGATGGCTGCCCCGACTGGGCTGCCACCGACCGCATCGAACAGGCCGGCACCATCAAGGGCGCCATGGAGATCGACGGCAAGACCTACGCCATCGACACCACCTGCGCCCGCGACCACAGCTGGGGCACGCGCAACTGGGACGTGCCACAGCACTGGAAGTGGCTACACGCGCAAGCCGGCCCCGAGACCTGCGTGCACTTCTGGAAAATCGAAGCCCGTGGCCGCACCGCACTGCGCGGGTACGTGCTCCGCGACGGCTTGATGGCCGAGGTCAGCGACGTGGACATCGATTGGGAAAATGACGACCAGTTCCGTCACAAAACCATCGATGCCCGGGTGCACGACACCGCCGGCCGCACCACCCGCGTGGTCGGCCAGTACTTCGCGCACTTCCCGATGCCACCGGTGCCGACCTGCACGCTGATGGAGGGCGCCATGAAGTGCGAGATTGATGGCAAGGCCGGGGTCGGATGGAGCGAATTCATGTGGCCGACGGCGTATCTAGAGTTTCTGCGTGCCGAGCGAAAGGGTGGCTGAGCCATTGGCCAATCGGTAAGCAACAAATGAAAAGGCCGCACTCCAAGGTGCGGCCTTTTTGTTAGCGCGAGAGTTGCGCGCTAATCCAGTCGGTCGTGTCCTTGAGAACAGCCGCGCGGTCAGCCGGGAGCTCATTGAAAATTTCGTGGTACAGCGCGGGGTAAACCTTCAAGGTCTTGTCTTTTGACGACACCCGGCTCATCACCATTTCGCTGCCGCTGACACCGGCCAACTTATCGTCCTGACCATGCTGAATCAGCAATGGCAAGTGCAGGCTGGGCAGAAACGCCGGCAGGGTTTCGACAAAATTGATGATCTCGCCCAGCGTCCGCGCCGGCACCTTGCCGTGGGCATTGAGCGGGTCGCTGGCATAGGCCGCGACCATCTCGGGATCGCGCGACACGAGGCTGGGTTCAACGGCAAACATGCCCAGCTTGGGCGCAAAGACGGCCAGAAACTTGGCAATGGGCTTCATCAACGGCGGCGCGCCGTCGAGCGCCACCGCCGGACCCGACAGCATCAGGGCGAAAAGCTTGCCGGGGTTCTTGATGGCATAGCTCAGCGACAGGGCGCCGCCCATGCTGTGGCCCAGCAGAAACACCGGCTTGCGTGGCTGTTCGCGGCGCGCGAGCTCGACGACGTAGTCGATGTCTTCAACGGCGTTCGCAAACCGGTCAACCAGCACCCGCGGACCGCCCGATTTGCCGTGACCCCGATGGTCCATGGCATAGACGGCGCTGCCGGCATCGACCAGGGCCTCGGCCACATGGGCATAGCGGCTGCTGTGCTCCCCCAACCCGTGTACCAGCACCACCACAGCCTTGCACTTGGCCTTGGCCGGCTGCCAGCTCTGCCAATAGATCTCGACTTTCTTCTTGCCCTGAAAACGGCCTTCGCTATGTTTCATGTCATTTCTTTGATGGGGTGGACGTGGCGCCCAGCGCCACGATTTCGTCAAGCCCGGCGCGCAGGCATTCGATCAGCAAATCCGGCTCGGTGACCGCCGCCTGATCACTGTTGATCGCGATGCAGCAGCGACCGTTGTGCGACATCAGCACGATCATCATGCCGCAGCCGGGCACCGGCGCGAACGGCCAGAAATGGGTTACTTCGGCCCCCGCCATGTAAACCGGATGGGCAATGCCGGGAACGTTGCTGATTTGTGCGTCCTGCGCTTTGGTGAAGTCGGCGGTCATGGCGGTGATGGCCGCCAAAGGCAGACGGGTCACCACCGGCATCATGCGAATCATGATGTCCAGTGCGGCCTCGGCGCGGGTGTCGCGCACGAAGCGCTGAATGTGGCGCACCCGCTCGATGGGGTCCTCGATGTCCAAGGGTGCGGCGTACTGGCTGCCGGCAAATTTGTTGCCGCCCATGGGGTCGTTCTCGGTTCGCAGTGAGATCGGAAACCCCACGGGCATCGCCTTCAGCGACACGCCCATCTCACGGTGATAGCGACTGAAGCCGCCAATCAATCCGGCGAGGAAGACGTCGTTGAGTGAGCCATGCGCGGCCTTGGCGGCCGCCTTCAAGTCAGTCAAGGGCAGCTCGATGCCGTCAAACCGCCACGACAGACTGCGCCGCTTGAACAGGCCCGAGCCGGGCACCGGCTTGTTGCCAAGCACGCGCATGGCTGACGACAGGTAGTCACGCCCTTTCTGTAGCGCTTCGGGGTCACGCACCCAACGGTTCAGCGAACGGGTCAAGGTCGACAAGGTGCCCGCCGCCTCGGACGGCAGCGCAAAGAGACTGTTGCGGAACTGGCGGCTCGCCACCTCGGTGGCCGTGGGCGCAGTGCGGCGAGTCCGGGCCTTGTCGGGCAGCGGCCGATTCGCGGTTTCACGCCGCTTGCCGAGCACCCGCGACAGCAACTGGATGATGCCCAGGCCATCGGACGTCGCGTGGTGCAGCTTGAGCACATACCCCGCTCGGCCGCCTTCAAGCCCCTCGACCAGTGTGGCTTCCCAGGGCGAACGCGCCTTGTCGAAAGGGGTCATCGCCAAATTCTGGGCAAGGTCAAAAAATTGGCGGTCCGATCCAGGTTCGGGCAGCCGAACACGTCGCAGGTGATAGCCCAGATTGAAATCCGGGTCTTCGACCCACACCGGATTGCCCACCCCAAATGCCGGGTCCACAACGCGCTGACGGAAGCGCGGCACGGCATGGGTGACCCATTTGTGCCCGGCCACCAAACGCTCCCAATCGGGTGCACGGTCGAGAAACAGGACCGAGGTGGTGGTGGAGCGCAGCCGCGGGTCCACCTCGGCACGCCACATCACCGCCTCGAAGGCACTCATTTCGGCGGGGCCGCCCCAGTCCTGCAGTTCGGCCAACAGGTCCAGGTCGTCCTGCGAGGGTTGTACGGCTTTTTTGCTCATGGCTTGGTCTTTTGGTTCACAACATAAAATCGGGCGCCCACTCAGCGAGCCTAACCAGACTCCTGCTCGGCACCGGGCGTCAACTTGCGCAGCCCACGAAATGCCTGCAACGCGCCATATTCGCCGCGCACCACTGCGGCCACTTCATGGGCGATGGGCATCTCGACGCCGTGGCGCTCGGCCAGCTCCATCACCACGCTGCTGGTCTTGATGCCCTCGGCGACCATGTTCATCGACGCGACGATTTCGGCAGTGGTCTTGCCAGCGGCAAATTGTTCGCCGACCTGACGATTGCGCGACAACGGACTCATGCAGGTGGTCAGCAAGTCACCCAGCCCGGTGAGGCCGGAGAAGGTTTCGGCACGGCCCCCCATGGCCACGCCGAGACGGGAGATCTCAAGCAGGCCGCGGGTGATCACCATGGCGCGGGTGTTCTCTCCCACGCCGAGACCCTGGGCCATGCCGGCGGAGATGGCGATGACATTCTTCAGCGGCCCGCCAAGTTCGGAACCGATGACATCCGTGTTGGTGTAGACGCGAAACACCGCGGTGCTGAACAAGGGCTGCAAGGCGCAGGCGATCTTCTCGTCCGGCATCGCCATGACGGCCGCGGCGGCCATGCCCTGCAGCACTTCCTTGGCAATGTTGGGGCCGGCCAGCAGACCGGCGGGGTGGCCGGGCAGCTCTTCGTGAATGATCTCGGTCATGCGCCGCTGCGTGCCTTGCTCCAGCCCTTTGGCGAGGCTGATCACCGGCACCCAGGGCCGCACCAGCGGTGCCACTTTTTGCAAGGTGTCGCGGAAGCTGTGCGAGGGCACACCCATCACCAGCACGTCGCAGTCGCGCAGCGCCTCTTCGAGGTCGGCCGTGGCGCGCAGATGGCGATGCAGTGTCAGGTCCTTCAGGTACTGACTGTTGCGCTGCTCGCGGTTGATCTCGTCGGCGGTTTCGGCGCGGCGCGCCCAGATGATGGTGTCGGCATTGCGCGAGGCGATGGACGCCACCGTGGTGCCCCACGACCCGGCGCCCAGCACCGTCACATTCATTCGTCGGCTCATTATTTGGTCTCCTTGGTCGGCCAGTTCTCCAGCGTGTCGATGTAACGCTGCCGCACCTCCTCAATGCGGACGTCCATCTCGTCAACTTTCCAGGTTGATACATCGACCGGTGACAAGACCGCCACCTGCAACGTGCCGGCGCGCATGGTCTGGTCGTTGCGGCCCATGATCTCGCCGCTGTTGCGGAACACCACCGGCACGATGGGCACACCCGCCTGCATGGCGAGATGGAAGGGCCCTTTCTTGAATTTGCCAATTTTCGGCGTCCACGAGCGCGTGCCCTCGGGCGCGATGCACACCGACAGACCACGCTTGAGGCGATCCACCGCCGGCTTGAGCGCGTCGACCGCCTTGGTGCTGTTGGCTCGGTCGAGGAAGGCCACCTCGGCCATCTCCATGAAGCGGCCGAACCCCGGCACGTTGCGCGCCTCGGCCTTGGCGACGCCGGTGAAGCCGCGGCGCACCAGATACATCATCGCGAACATGTCGAACTTGCTTTGATGATTCAGCGCGAACACGCAGGGGCGGTGTTCCCAGAGGTGCTCTTCGCCGACCACGTCGACCTTGACGCCGAGCACGGTAAAGGCGGAGTCGGCCGCCATTTGCGTGATCAGATCGACCGATTTGCGGCTCTCACCGGTGGCCCGGTAATAGCCCAGTCCCGCCAGAAAGCTTAGGCCCATGGCGCCATACGCGCCGACCGTGCGCGCCATCGCCGTGGCCGAGCCGCGCTTGCGCGCGTCAAAGCGCAACACCGGCCAGCCTGCTTCATTGGCGGTGGTTTCCAACAACAATTTGGGTTGCACTGCTGTTGCATGTTTCACCGTGCGCAGGAAGGCGATGTCTTCATCGCCGTTGGCGTAGCCGTAGGTCTTGCCCAGCGGAATTTTGTGGGCCTTGCAGAACGCCTTGACCGCTGCCGCCTTGCCGTCACCCCACGCTGGTGGGCCGTCAAGCCCGCCGCTGAGCTTGCCGTTGCGAATCTTCACCGGCGTGGCCAGGATGTGTTCGATGCCGTACTCGGCCGCGAGCGGCTCGATCTGGTAGCGCGTCGCCGACGAGGCAATGGCCACCGTATGACCCATGCGCCTGTGCGCCTGCACCAGTCGCCAGCCTTCGGGGAACAGCGTGGGTGCGATGCGCTCCTGCCAAAGACGGCCCCAGAGGTCGCGCATGTCCTGCTCGGTCATACCGGCCCAGTCGACGATGCCCTGACCGATAATCACGGTGAACTCTTCGTCGGTGATTTCCTTCTTGCGACTGAGCTTGAGCACGTCGATCAACTCGGCGCGCGTCATGTCGCGACGCTTGATGCGGTCCATGTAAAACGCGGCGGCCGAGTAACCGTCGATCAGCGTGCCGTCAAAGTCGAAAAAGGCGCCTGTCTTCGGGCCGCGCGGGCCGTCGAGTACGCGTTGGATTGCCTCATCTATCGGTTTCATCGGGCTGCCTTGGCGCCGCGGCGCATACGGTCAAGTTCTTCAATGTCGGCGATGCCTTTCACGGCAGCGGCCAGTTCGTCGGCGAAGGCCTGTCGTCGCTGCGCGAGATCCGCTGCGCCCGGGGTCAGCAGGTCACGGTTGGCGGCCAACAGCAATGCGTTGGAAAACACTTCACGCGACACGCACTCGGGGTTGCTCAACCGCTGTTGCAGCACGTACTGGCGACCCACGCGGACGCACTCTTCGGTGAGCGCCTTCTTGTCGATCTTGGCGTCGACGGGCTGGGCGGCCAGGCGATCGGCGACGATGAAGTACGCCTCGAGAAACGGCGCGAGCACACGATGCGCGATGAGCACCGGCACATTGAGCAGAATCTCGCGACGGTCTTTGGCGCCGGCGGCACGCTGACGAAATTTGGGGTCGATGAGCCGTGACTCCGCCTTCTGTTCGTCGCGGAAGGTCGCCTTGTCGTTGAAGAAAAACTCGAACTTGAGCAGGTCGCGCAGGGCGAACGCCGCGGCCCAGGCGCGCTCAAGAGGCCCGGTGATTTCGTCGCGCGTGGCGTCCAGCAAGGCAAGCTCAAGAATCGCGCGATTGACGAACCAGTGAATCGCGCTGTTTCGGTAAAACGCCGCCACCGAATGCTGCCCGGGCTCAATCTTGTAAACCGTAGCCGTCCCGCCTTCATAGCCGCTGACCACCCCGGCACGAACGAGGGCATGCAGGGTTTCTTCCACCCCTTCAGGTTCGCGCAGTGCCGCCAGGCCCGAGCCGGGCAACTTGCGTGCGTCCGCGTAATCGAGTAGCGGTTGCACCTGCTCGAACACCTCGGTGCGCGTCAGCGCCCGCTCGTGCACCCCCAACAGCGCGAAGGTCACCAGCGCCGGCGCGGTCACCGGGGTGCATTCGTTGATGCGCTGGAAGACTTCAAAGGCAATCTTGGCGACGGTCCATTTACCGCCGCCCTCGTGGTCGGCGCGTTCCAGCGCTTCGCGCAGCGACAAGGGCTCGCCAAAGCGCACATACGCCGTGCCGATGCGCTTTTGCTGGGTGCGCGCGTAACCCGCCAGCCACACCAGATTTTCCTTGGCCTTGGGTGCACCGGCCTCTTCGGCGGCCATCACCCCGACTTCGTGCATCTGGTCGTAGGTCGTCGACACCGGCACCAGCATCATGTCGTCGGCGCCGCCGCTCTGAATCGCCGACACCAGATAACTCAACAAGCCGTATTTGGGCGGACGCAATTTGCCGGTACGGCTGCGTCCACCTTCCATGTACCACTCGAGATTGAGCTTCTGCGAGGCCAGCCAGGCGAGGTACTCGCGCACCACCAGCTTGTACACCTCGTCCTTCTGAAAGCTGCGGCGAATCAGGATGCCGCCCGAACGACGAATGATGGTGCCCAGCGGCCAGAAGCCGAGGTTGTTGCCGCCAAGAATGTGATTCCGTTTCATGCCGTGGTCGCGCAACAGCCGCGACAGGATGAAGGCGTCTGCATAACTGCGATGGGTCGGCAGGTAGACCAAGGCGCTGTGTTCGTTAAGCCGCTTCAGCTGCGCCAGCGCAGTCTCGTCGGCATCGACTGTCCAGGCACGGGTGTGCAGCGGCCCCAGGCCGTAATCGAAGGCTGCGGCAAAAGCCGGGCTTTGCACGGTGACGATCTCTTCGAGACCCACCATGGCCTCGGTCATCACCTCGGCCGGTGTCCGCTTGATCTGCCCGGCCAGCAATGCCACCTGCTCTTGAAAGCGCTCGGTGGCCGCCACCCGCTTCGCCACTTGCTTGCGCATGATCAACGCTGCGCCAACCACGGGATTCAGCGCCATCAGATTCATGTCACAGGGGTCTCCGCCCTCGCCGTTGTTTTCAGAATAATGTCGACAATCTGCTTTGGATCGTCATACATGGGCACATGACCAACGCCCGGCATCATCATATTGTCCGCGCCGCTGACCTTGGCAAGCATCGGGCGACCGTAGGTGTCAAAGGGAATCACCTGGTCGCGCTCGCCCCACGCAATCATCACCGGCGTGTCGCCAACATCAAGGGGTTGAAGGGCGCCGACGTTGCCCATGTTGGTGAGCAGTCTCGGCATCATCTTGGTGTTACGAATCGCGTTAAGCGCGCCCTTGAACTCCGCAGCCGGCACCCGGTCGCCGTGCTCCATGGCCTGCTTGTTGAGCAGGCGCCGCACAAAGGCAAAGCGCAGGAACAAGGCCGACAGCACTATCAGCACCGTGATCAGTGCAAAGACCAGCCGGAACGGCTTGGCAATTTTCTGATAATCCTCGGGGGTGGTCCAGCCACCCGCCGGCGACAGCGCGGTGGCGGAACGCACTTTGCCGCGGCGGACCAACTCCAGCGACAGCCAGCCACCCAAAGAATTGCCGCACACGTGAGGGCGGTCGATGCCGCGCGCCGCCAGATCCTGCACCAGCGCATCGGCGATGGCCTGCACCGAGGGCTCGACGCCGTCGGGCAGTGGCGGCCCGCCCCAGTGACCGGGCAGCGTCAGGGCCACGACCCGGTGTCGCTTGCCCAGCGCGGCGAGAACCGGCTTCCAGATGTGCCAACTGCCGCCCAGTCCATGGAGCAGAACCAGCGTCGAGCCTTGACCGCCCTCGTAGGCAGCCTGTGTTTCGTGGACGATTTCTCCCTCCATATCCCTCACCCCTGATGGTCAAGCCGCCATTGATGCATCAGCGCCCCAATGACCCATCGCGCTGCGCGTCTTGTGATGGGTCGCGCACCTGGCGGGCACGCCGGCTGGCGCTTTGCACTCCGAGCGTGCGCTCAGTAGTATGGTGCCATACGAGGTATCGACGGCTCCATCCCGCAACGAGCTTACAAGGACTGTCGACGACCCCGTTGGCTTTTTTCGGTTTCTGCCACCCGAATCGACATACTTGACGATGAGCGGCCGACACAGGAATCATCCAATTGCTGACAGACGACTGCGCAATCGTCGGGCAGCATCACCACCGAGGGGTTCACTGGGCTCACCGGCCCAAGCATTTTTGAGGAGATGTACACAATGTCGATTAAAAAATTGGGTATGGCTGCAGCGTTGACCGTGGCTTCAATGGGCGCTGCGCACGCGCAGTCAGCCCCGTCGGTGGGGCAGTTCGTGCCCGAACTGCTCACACAGCTGGGTACTCTGTCTGAGCCGATTCTGCCCCCCATCCAGAACATCACCGGCCCACTTGTTGCGGCTGCCATTCCGGTTCTGATCCCCCTGGGCGGCACCGTGCTCGGCTCTCTGCTCAGCACGCCGATCAACCTTGTTGAAGATGCGGTGATTGCGCCTGCGCTGGGTGGCGGTGGCAACTTCGCGCTGCCGGGCCTCGAATAAGGCCACATGAGTACGGGCGCCGGCCTTGCCCCCGGCATCGGTGCTCAAAGCGTTGCAATAAAAAAACGCCCCGGCCAGCGGCCGGGGCGTTTTTTGTGGTTGCCTGGCAAGACCTGCCAACAACCCGTCAGCCGTAACCCCACGCCTGCGGGCCCACCGTCCTACAGCAACCGTCTGAGTTACGCTGACAGACGGACAACCGGTGGGGCTTCAAACTTCACGGGACATCAATAACGCGTCGCGGATTGCCCGCGACCTCATCGCTTGAGGAACCGAAGCTCATGAATATCAAACAACTTACCTTAGCCGGCATGCTAGCCTTGGGTGCGAGCGGCGCACAGGCGCAAGCGCTACCGCCACTGGGCCAAGCAGTGCCTAACTTGCTGACTTCGCTTGGAACCGTTGCCAACCCGCTGTTGCAACCGATTCTCGGCAACATCACCGGCCCGCTCGTGGGTTCCCTGGTGCCCGTTTTGGTGCCGGTGGTAGGCGGCCTGCTGGGCGGCGTCCTCGGAGGTCCCATCAATCTTGTAAATGATGGCGTGCTGGTGCCGCTGCTGGGCGGAGCCAACGGCGTGGCACTGCCGCCGCTCCGGGGCCTGGAATAGCGCCTGCCGGTTTGCCCGCACGCCCACGCGACGAGGGCGGCTGAAACTCCCATACTGGCTCCCCATCGGCCAACATGCGGAGCTTTCGTTGACCCATCCGGCTGCACCACCGGCGGTTTCCAGTGCGCGCGCGCACCCGCGCGACTGGGCAAACCAACAGGGTCAGCGCGTTGCGCTGCACCTTGTCGACACCGGCGAAACGCTCAGCTGCGCCGAACTGGTCGAGCGCGCCGATCGCGCAGCAAACCTGTTCGCAAAGATGGGCCTCGAGCAGGGCGACACGCTGGCGATCTGGCTGGAGAACCACATCCGTTACCCGGAGCTGATCTGGGCGGCAAAGAATTCGGGCATCACCTACGCTTGCATCAGCAGCCAGTCCAGCGTCGACGACGCGGCGTTTATCGTCGACAACTGCGACGCGCGGCTGCTGATCACCTCGGCGCGCCTCGCCGAGACCGCCGTGCCGGTGGCCGAGCGACTGGGCGGCCAACTGCAATACCTGATGCTGGACGGCGCGCAGGGGCCTTACACAGCCTACGAGCCGGCGCTGATGGCAGCGCCCGCGACCCCGCTTCAAGGGCGTTGCCGCGGCCCGTCGATGCTCTATTCCAGCGGCACCACCGGTCGCCCCAAAGGCGTGCGCGTGACGATGGGCACCGCGCCGCCCGAGCAACCCCCGCCGCGCCACGCGATGCTGGTGAACCGCTACGGCTTTGCCGACGACACCGTGCTGCTCAATCCGGGACCGTTCTATCACGCGTCGCCGGGGCGCTTCATGGTCTGCGTGCAGCGCTGCGGCGGCACGGTGGTGGCGTCGCGCAAGTTCGACGCGCTGACCACGCTGAATGCGGTGACCGCGCATCAGGTCACGCACGCGCTGCTGGTGCCGACAATGATGATCCGCCTGCTGCAACTGCCCGCCGAACAACGCGCCGCCGCCGACCTGAGCAGCCTGCGCTGCCTGCTGCATCTGGGTGCGCCGTGCCCGGTGCCGGTCAAGCGGCAGATGATCGAGTGGCTTGGCCCCATCGTCGAAGAGCTCTACGCCGGGACCGAATCGGTGGGGCACACGTTCATCAGTTCCGAGGAATGGTTGGCGCATCCCGGCTCGGTAGGGCGACCGGCGCCGGGGTGTTCCATCCGCATCGTTGATGAGGCCGGACACGTGCTGCCGCCGCGTACTGCCGGGCTCATCCAGATGCACAACGGCCACCGTTTCGAATACCACAAGGATGCCGAGAAAACCCGCCAGACCCTGTCCGCCGACGGCTGGGGCAGCCTCGGCGACATCGGCTATCTCGACGATGACGGCTATCTGTATCTGACGGACCGGCAGTCGCACATGATCGTCTCCGGCGGCGTCAACATTTACCCGCAGGAAGCCGAGAACCTGTTGATGACCCACCCGGCCGTGAACGACGTTGCGGTGATTGGCGTGCCGCACCCCGAGTTCGGCGAGTCGGTCAAGGCCGTGGTGCAGGCCCGCCACCCGGTCACCGACGGCGACGCGATGGCCGCCGAGTTGATGGACTGGTGCCGCGCCCAACTATCGGCCTACAAATGTCCGCGCAGCGTGGACTTCGTTGCGCAACTGCCGCGCAACGAAGCGGGAAAACTCCTGAAGCACCAGGTCAGAAAATCCTACTGGCAGGGTCGCGAGAGCACCCTCGTCTAGTCCCCGAGTCAAAATAGCCGCCATGAACAACCGTCAGATCATCCTCGCCTCGCGCCCGGTGGGCATTCCCCAGCCCGAGCATTTCGAACTTGTCGAGGCCGACGCGCCCGGCCTCAAGGACGGCGAGTTCTTGGTTGAAAACCACTACCTGTCAGTCGACCCGGCGCAGCGCGGGTACGTGAACGACGAAAACAACTACGCCCCGCCCGTGCCCATCGGGGCGGTGATGCGCGCCATGACCGTCGGCAAGGTCATCGCATCGAAAGCGGCTGCGGTGAAAACCGGCGAGTACTACTACGGCTGGTTCGGCTGGCAGGACTACTGCGCCGCCACGCCCGCAACCATTCTGCGCAAGGTCGACCCCGATCAGGCGCCGCTGTCCACAGGCGCCGGGCTGCTCGGCATCAACGGCCTGACCGCGTATCTGGCGCTGCATGACATTGGCCAGCCCAAGCCCGGCGAAACCGTCCTGGTCACCGCCGCTGCGGGTGCGGTCGGCAGCATCGTTGGGCAACTGGCCAAACAGGCCGGCGCGCGGCCGGTCGCGGTGGTGGGCTCGGACGAAAAAGGCGAGCAGTGCGTGGCCGACTATGGCTACGCCGCCTACGTCAACTACAAACAACCGCTGGAAGCGGAGCTGCGCGAGGCCTGCCCCAAAGGCGTCGACGTGTTTTTCGACAACACCAGCGGCGAGATCGCCGACACGGTCTACGGCCAGGTGGCGATGTTCGGCCGCGTCATCCAGTGCGGCACCATGTCCATTGCCTCGTGGGTGCCGACGCCCATGGGCCCGCGCAAGGATCGTGAAATTCTCACCCGGCGTTTGCGCGTTCAAGGTTTTGTGATCTTCGACCACGCCGCGCGTTACGACGCCACCGCCGCTGAACTGGCCGCAATGCTGGCCGACGGCCGCCTGCGCTACGCCGAAGACATTGGCGACAACATCGCCGATGCGCCGCAGGCACTGGTCGATGTGTACGCCGGGCGCAATCGCGGCAAAAAGCTGATCAGGCTGCGCTGATGCCCAGCCCACTCGCCGCAGACGTTGACGCCGAAGTCCAGCTCGGCCCCGACGGTCAGGTTCAGCTGCCGCTGGCCGTCCGCCGCGCGCTGAGCCTGCGAGCGAACGACCGCCTGCGGTTTCGCATTGCGCTTGATGGCACGGTGACCTTGGCCCGCGCAGGCCCCGGCGCTGCCGTCGCGCCAAGCGCCAAAGGTGACGGCATTCCCCAGGCGCTGGGCCTGCTGGCCGGTGCGCTGATGGGGCAGGGCGGCAGCGGCGGTGAACGGCTGAAGAATGTCGACCCCGGCTTGATGCGCGACCTGCGCGACATTGTCGGCAGCGCCATGACCCCGCCGAAACCGGCCAAGCCGCCGGACGACCCCGGCACTTAGCACCCGCCGGCTTGCATACGCCCGGAAACAGTGCAAGGATGATTCAGCACTAAATTATCGAGCGACTATCGTGAAAGGAATCGAACGCCTCTCGGCGGTCAACACCAGCACCCCGCGCATGGCCCGTGCCTTGCCCGACATGCCCATGCCGCCGACGGTGATGATCAGGCTGCTGCGCATCAGCGCCTTTGGCCTGAGCACCTACTTCGACCCGGTGCTGCGCGACATTGGCACCAGCGAGCACGAGTTTCACGTGCTGTGCCTGCTGTCGGCTGACCAGAAAGGCACTGCGGCGCCCAGCGAGCTGAGCGAGCTGGTGGGCACCAGCCGCGCCAACATGACGCGCATCCTTGATCAGTTGCTGCGCGACGATCTGGTCACCCGCACGGTGCAGGCGCGTGACGGCCGCCGCTTTGACATCCGCATCACCGCTGCCGGGCGCAAGCGTGTTCGCGAGATCGTGCCGCGCATGATCGAGCCGCTGAACCGCGCGTTCTCGGTGCTCAGCGACGAGGAGTTCGCATTGCTCGACACGCTGCTGCGCAAGGTCATCGTGTCGCTGGACCAAAGCGCCCGCGACATGAGCGCGGCGGCATGATCCCCAACGAAGAACAATCTGCCCTGCTCGACGCCGCGCGTCGCTTCTCGCGCGAACGGCTACTGCCGACGTATATGCAGCGCGAGAAGGACGGCATCACCGACCGCGCGTTGCTTCGCGAAATGGGCGCGCTGGGCCTGCTGGGCGTTGATGTCGCGCCCGATTACGGCGGCCTGGGTGTGGACGGTGTGACCACCGGGCTGATTGTTGAAGAGCTGGCCTATGGCGACTTCAACATCAGCGCCATCGTGCTGGTCATGTCGCTGTGCGGCGCCATCATCGCCCGCAACGCCCAACCCGAAGTGGCGGCGAAATGGCTGCCGCGCATCCCCACCGGCGATGCCATTCTGGCGCTGTCGATCACCGAGCCCAAGTGCGGCTCCGACGCCGGATCGCTGGTGCTCAAGGCCCGTCGCGACGGCGACTTCTATGTGCTCAACGGCGAGAAAACCTCGACCACCTACTGCGACTGCGCCGACGCCTTTCTGGTGTTCGCCCGCACCGGCACGGTGGAGCAGGGCGCGCGCGGCGTCACCGCGTTTCTGGTGCCCAGCGACACGCCCGGCTTGCAGACCACGCGTTTCAGCGATCTCGGCAGCCACATGTCGGGGCGCGGTTCGGTGTTCTTCGATGACGTGCGCATTCCCGCCAGCCACCGCCTCGGCGACGAGGGCAAGGGCTTCTCGCAGGTGATGGCCGGCTTTGATTACTCGCGTGCACTCATCGCCCTGCAATGTCTGGGCGCAGCGCAAGCCTCGCTGGATGAAGCCTGGGCTTACACCAAGGAGCGCGAAGCCTTTGGCGGCCCCATCGCCCGCTTCCAGGGCGTGAGCTTTCCGCTGGTGGAAGGCGAAACCCTGGTCGCCGCCGCGCGGCAGTTGTCGTACCACGCACTGGCACTGCGCGACGCCGGGCAAGCGCACACGGTCGAGGCGGCGATGGTGAAGTACCTCGCCCCGAAAACCGCCTTCGACGTGATTCACCAGTGCGCGCTCACCTTCGGCCATTACGGCTGGTCGATGGACCTGCCGCATCAGCAGCGCATGCGCGACGTGATGGGGCTGGAAATCGGTGACGGCACCGCCGGCATCATGAAAATGATCGTGGCGCGTGCCCGTGCGGGCCGAGAAGCGACTGAAGAAAGAGGAGCGGCATGAGTTACAAATCTGTCTTTGCACCCGACCTGTTCGCCGGTCAGATCATCATCGTCACCGGTGGCGGCAGCGGCATCGGCCGGTGCACGGCGCATGAGCTGGCGCGCCTGGGCGCCACGGTCGCCATCGTCGGCCGCAAGGTCGAGAAGCTGGACGCGGTGGCCGCTGAAATCATCGAAGACGGCGGCAAGGTCAGCACGCATGTCTGCGACATTCGCGATGAAGCCACCGTCATCGCCACCATCGAGGCCATCCTGGCCAAACACGGCAAAATCGACGGCCTGGTCAACAACGCCGGCGGCCAGTACCGCTCGGCGCTCGCCGAGGTCTCGACCAAGGGCTTCGAGGCGGTGGTGAAGAACAACCTCACCGGCGGCTTCATCTTCATGCGCGAGGTTTACAACCGCTGGATGGAGGCCCACGGCGGCAACATCGTCAACATGATTGCCGACATCTGGCACGGCTGGCCCAACTTTGCCCACTCGGCCGCATCACGCGGCGGCATGCACACGCTCAGCGAGAGTGCCGCCAGCGAATGGGCGGCGTCCAACGTGCGCGTCAACACCGTTGCGCCGGGCGCCATCGCCTCCAGCGGGCTCGACACCTACGACGTCAAACACACCGCGTATATCCAGCGCGAAATCGCCCAGGAAATTCCCCTGCAGCGCTTCGGCAACGAAGCCGAAGTGTCGGCGGCCATCGTGTTTCTGCTGTCACCGGCCGCGTCGTACATCACCGGCTCGTGCATCCGCATCGACGGCGGCGGGCCCAACGCGCGGCGCATGTGGCACAAGCTCGCGCCATCCGACAAGAACAAGCCCTTCGATGGCTTTCACCGCGCCAAACCGCCCGCGATTCTCGCGACGCAAGATTAAAAAACAACAACCACATTCGTTTTGAGGAGAACCCCATGACCGACAAAGTGCTGTACGAGAAAAAAGGCCCCATCGCCTACATCACCCTCAATCGCCCCAAGGTGAAGAACGCGATTGACGTGGAGGTGCATGAGCGACTCGGCGAAATCTGGCGCGACTTCCGCGACGACCCCGACCTGCGCATTGCCATCCTCACCGGCAGCGGCGATGCCTTCTGCGCCGGCGCCGACCTGAAAACCCACGTGCCGGAGTGGGACGGCGTCGGCCCCAGCCTGGGCCGCGACAAACTGCCGGACGGCTTTGCCGGCGGCATCACCCGCAGCGTGCACCGCATCTACAAACCCATCATCGCGGCCTGCAACGGCTGGGTGCTGGGCGGCGGGCTGGAGCTGGCCATGGCTTGCGACATCCGCATCGCCAGCGAGCGCGCCCAGTTCGGCTCGTTCGAACTGCGCCGCGGCATGCACCCCGCCGACGGCGGCATCGTACGGCTGGTCAACACCTGCGGCGTCGGCATCGCGCTGGAGATGGAACTGACCGGCGAGCCCATCGATGCGCAGCGCGCGCTGGCCTGCAACATGGTGTCGAAGGTCGTGCCGCACGAGCAGTTGATGGACGCCGTGCACGACATGGTGGCGCGCATTCTGCGCAACGACCGGCGCGCGGTGGAATCGGCCAAGGAGACCATCTTCGAGGTCATTGGCCGCACGCTCGACGAACAGCTCAAGGTGGAATGTCTCTAAGGCTACGCGCTGTGCGGCGGCAACCCAGAGCTCAACAAGCGGTCGCAGGAATTCCTTGAGAAGAAGGACAAGGGCCGGGTTGGCGTCAACGCCAACGCGTTGTGAGGCGGTGATGATTTCAACCACGGGCCCCGTCATTCACGCGAATCTCATTGGTATTGACCTGCGCCGCGGAGACGCTTCTTCCCCTCTCCCGCATGCGGGAGAGGGTCGAACGTATACGTTCGACGGGGAGAGGACGGCGCCCGAAGGGGGCCGGGGGGCATTGGCCAAGTCCGCCGCGCCTGCGGCGCGCCCTCTCCCGGCGCTACGCGCCACCCTCTCCCGCAGGCGGGAGAGGGAAACGCGAGGCTTGTCGGCCCACCTCCGACATGACCGCGTTGGGGCCCGGCCATGAATGCAAGCCCAGCAAGTTCAGCGATCAACCTCAGCGACGACACGCTGATCAGCGCTCGGCTGACCGACTACCTGCGCACGCAGACCGACACCGCCTGGACCCTGGGTCGCTTCACCCGCTACGCGGTGGGTTTTTCGTGGATCACCTATGGCTTCACCGCACGTGAAGACGGCGGCGAAGAGCAGGGCCTGATCCTGCGTCTCGGCCCGCAGTACGGCCTGTTTGCGCCCTACAGCGCCGAACCGCAATTCGCGGCACTCAAGGCACTGGAGGGCTCCGGCGTGCCGCTGCCCAAGGTGTACTGGTGGAGCGACGACGAATCCATCCTTGGCGCGCCGTTCTTTGTCTGCGAGCGGGTGGCGGGAACGGCTCCCGTTCCTTGGGTGAGGGATTCCGCTTCGCGAGCACCGCTCGCGGGCATCCCGAACGCCCGGACAGGGACGTCCGGGCCGGGGGTTGAGACGGACACCGAGGTCTCGCCACGGACGGCACCGCAAACTGCGATCAACAGTGACCACGCCGAGCCCTTTTCGGAAAGCTGGCGAATGGCCATCGGCACGCAGTTCGTCTCGGCACTCGCCGCCCAGCATCGCTGCGACTGGCGAGGCAAGCCGGGCTTCGAGGCTTATGCCGATGTCACGGTCGAAAACGCCGCCGAAAAGCAGATCGCGTTCTGGGAAGCGGCGCACGCGCGCTGGGCCTTGAAGCCCTACCCGATGCTGCGCTGGGCATTGCTGTGGCTGCGCAGAAATATCCCGGTCGCGCCCCGCGTCAGCTTGGTGCACGGCGATTACCGACTCGGCAATTTTCTCGAAGTCGATGGCCGCATTACCGCCATCCTCGACTGGGAACTGGTGCATCCCGGCGATCCGCACGAAGACCTGGGCTGGGCTTTTCTGCCGCAGTTCACCGGCGGCTCGGGGCTGGTGTGTCGTCTGGTCAGCCAGGACGATTTCATTGCCCAGTACGAGCGCGAAGTGGGCTTCAAGGTTGACCCCGACGCGCTGCATTTTTACCGCGTGTTTTCACTGGTCAAGCTGGCCCTCACGCACATCGCCGCCGTGCGCTGCTTCGAGGACGGCCGCTTCAACGACATGCGCATGCCGGCCATGGGCACGCAGGTCGCGCCGGTGCTGCGCCAAATTGCGAAATTACTGTCATGAACAATTCTCTCGAAAGGCTCATAGACGGCATGGTCGCGACCCTGCGTGAAGAGGTGATTCCGCAGGTGGGCACCGAGTTCGCGCGCGGGCAGGCATTTGGCGTGATTTACATGCTCAATTCCCTGCGGCTTCGCGCTGCGTGGTCCAGCGATTTTCTGGGCGAGCAACTGGCGGCGCAGGCGACGCTGGCCAGCACGCTGAGTCCGCTGGCGGCGCCCGGAACCGAAACCCCCGCCCTGCCGAAGGCCGCTGCAGCCAGCGCGGATAACGGTGCACTCGAAGCGCTGCGTGACCAAAACGAAGCGCTCATCTGCGACTGGATCACCTGGCTCGATGAACACAGCGAGGCCTTGGAAGACACTCGGCGCGAAGCCATCACCGCCGCGCTGCGAACCTACATGGACCGCCAGCTCAAGCACGAACTCAAGACCTCCGCCAAGCCGATGTTCGCGGAAATTTCGGCCGGCGAGGAATAAGGACGGCCGACGCCATGACGATGATCAATGTGACGCGCCGCGTCGGCGCCCTCTCCCCACCGTCCGCGCTGCGGACGGTCCCCCCCTCTCCCGCGGTGCGGGCGAGGGGCACTTGCATCGCAATGCGATAGGGACACTTCATGCTCACTGCACAAGACGATTTAATTGGCCACCAGCTCCCGACCACCTACGACCACGTGGGCACCAGTGATCCAGCGTGGATGGAGCGGCTTTGGTACACCGGCCACCCGAAAAATGGCGAGATTATTTTCGACATCGGGCTGGGCTATCACCCCAATCGCAACGTGATGGATGCCTTTGCCGGCGTGACGGTCGGCAACATCCAGACCAACTTCCGCGTCTCGCGGCGGCTGCGGCCCAATCCACTCGACACCGAAGTCGGCCCGCTGAAAATCGAGGTGCTGGAAGGCCTGAAACGTCATCGCCTCACCCTGGCACCCAACGATTCCGGCCTGAGTTTCGACATCGAATTTCTCGGCACCATGAACGCGCACGAGGAAGAACCGCACTTCCGCCGCCGTCAGGGCCGGGTGACCGAAAACATGATGCGCGGCCAGCAACTCGGGGTGTACCAAGGCTGGCTGGAAGTGGATGGCGAACGCTTCGAGATCACCCCGGACGACTGGCTGGGGCAGCGCGACCATTCCTGGGGCGTGCGCGCCGAGATGCGCAGCGACGAGTCGCATCCGCCGGTCACCTTTTACCCGCCGTTTCTGTACGCGTGGACCACGGTGCAGTTCGCCGATCATGGCCTGCACGTGTTCTTCAAGGAGCGCGCGCCGGGCGACTTCATTTATCTGTCGGGCGAGGCTGTTGGCCCACTGGGACAGCGCCCCGACCCCAAGCTGCGCATGACCGGCGTCAGCCACGACATCACCTGGGCCGACGACCCGCACGGCCAGCGCGTGGAATCCGCCACGTTTGACGTGACCCTGGCCGACGGCTGCACGCGCCAGATGCACCTGCGCACTTTGCCGGCGCGCTACTACCTGAAGGGCGGCCTCTACGGCGGCCTCAACGGCTGGTTCCACGGTGACGACAAGGGCAAGTTGCACACCGAACACGACCGCTGGGACCTGAGCGACCCGGCCATCCGCACGCTGGTACGCACCATCTGCGACCACGTCATTGAAGTGCGCATCGACGACGAGGTGGGCTACGGCATCATGGAATACGGCGTCGGCAAGGGCTATGCCCGCTACCCGCAAGTTCAGCAGCATCCGGCGATCTGACCATGAGCGCCAAACCCCTCAACGAATGCGGCGTGGTGGTGCTCGGCGGCACGGCCGGCGTGGGTCTGGAAACAGCCATGCAGTTTGCCGAGCGGGGCGCGCGCGTGTTGCTGTTGGGTCGCAACGATGACCGTGGCGCCGCCGCCTGCGCGCGTGTCCGCGAACGCGTGGCTGGGGCTGACGTGGGCTTCGTCAAGGTCGACGCCACGCACGCGGCCGAGGCAACGCGCGCAGAGGCCGAGTGCCGCAAACGCCTCGGTGCCATCGACGTGCTGGTCTGCACCACCGGCCCCAGCGCGCCGCCGCGGCTGATGCACAACATCGCCATCGACGACGTTGCGCAGCGCATTCAGGAAATCATGCTACCGCCGTTGCACATGGTGCACGCCACCCTACCCGCCATGCGCGCGCAGCGCAGCGGCGCCATCGTGGTGGTGGCCTCGGATGCCGGCAAGATTCCAACACCCGGCGAGACCATGGTGGGCGCGGCCATGGGTGCGATCTTGATTTACTGCAAAACCGCAGCGCTGGAGTGCAAGCGCGAGCACGTGCGGATCAATCTGCTCACGCCTTCACTGATTGCCGGAACACCCGGCGCCGAACTGATTTTCAATGAAGCGTTCAGCGCAAAAATGTTTGAAAAAGCCTCCGCCATGGCGCATTTGGGCGTCTCCGATGCAGCCGATCAGGCGGCAATGATTTTGTACCTGGCCAGCCCGGCCACCAAACGTATGACCGGGCAGGCGATCAGCATCAACGGCGGTATTTCCGTCGCCTGATATTTCTCAGGCGACAGGTTTGCGGTGAGGAGGATGAGATGAACGACTATCTAAAATACTGGACCGGCGTGGCCGTGCTGGCCGTGGCGTATGCCGGGGTCTTGGCCGGTGGCAACTGGGTGTGGGCGGGCTTCTTGATGTTCCCGTTTCTCGCGATTGCCGATTCGTTGATGCCGCGTGATTACGCGCCACGCACCATGCGCAACGAAGCCCTCGCGGACATTCCCCTGTACATCTGCTGCATCGGGCCCTTGCTGCTGTATCTGGTGTTTGCCTGGCAGTACGCCAACGGCGCATTCGTCAACGGTTTCCAGATCACCGGCGGCGTGCTCAGCCTGGCGTGGACGTCCATCGTGCCGCTGGCCCCGGCGGCGCACGAGCTTTATCACAAGCGCAGTCCGCTGGGCCGCACGGTGGGGCGTTACGCGCAGATGTGCCAGTTCGACTCGATGCGCGATATCGCCCACGTGGTGGGTCATCACATCGACGTGGCCACCCCCAAGGACGGCGACACTGCGCCGCGCGGTATGTCGCTGTATCACTTCGTCCTCAAGGCGGTGTGGGAGCAGACCGTTTGGGACGTGGCCACCGAGTCCAAGGCGATGCGCTCCAAGGGCCTGAGCGCCTGGCACTGGCGACATCGCGGCTACCGCGCCATCGGCGTGCAGGTGCTGTTCCAGGGCATCGTGTTTCTGATCGGCGGCTGGCAGGCGGCGGCGCTGACCACCGGCGCCATGCTGATCACCCGGCTGTGGGCCGAAGCCTTCAACTACTTCCAGCACTACGGGCTGATTCGCGTCGAAGGCGCGCCCATCGGGCGGCGGCATTTGTGGAATCACCTGACGTGGCTGTCGCGCGTGTTGAGCTTTGACATCACCAACCACGCCGATCACCACCTCAATTCCTACAAGCGCTATTACGAGCTGGTGCCGCACAAGGAAGCGATTCCCATGCCGAGTCTGTTCGTGTGCTTTTTTGCCTCGCTGATTCCGCCGCTGTGGGAACGGGCGATTGCCATGCCGGCGCTGAAGCACTGGGACTTTGAGTTCGCCAACGCCGAAGAACGTGCACTGGCCTCGGCCGCCAATCGTGCTGCGGGCTGGCCGGACTGGCTCAACGAGCCCGACGCGCAGGCCAGAATCGGGCGTGCCGCAACCGTGGGTTGCTGATCCGTTCCACTTATTTACAAAGAAGGAGACCGGCCCACCGGTCCCGTCCATTTTTGAGGAGAGGCTGTCATGTGGCACTACGCCGAGATCAAGACCATTGGGGACATTCCCCGCCACTGGGCGCAGACCAGGCCCGAGCATGCCGCGCTGGTTGACGCCAACGGCCCGATCAGTTGGCAGGCGCTGGAGTCGCGCAGCAACCGCGTGGCCCAGGTGCTGCTGGCCATGGGCATACAGCCCGGCCAGCGCGTCGCCTTTCTGGGTGGCAACAGCGTGCAGTACTTCGACCTGCTGTTTGGCGTGAACAAGGTCGGCGCGGCGCTGCTGCCGCTGAACTGGCGGCTGGCTGTGCCAGAGCTTGCGGCCATTGTCGAAGACGCCCAGCCGGCAATGCTGGTTGCCGATCAGGCCTATGCCGAAACGGCTGCCAAACTTAAGGCCGAACGGGGTTTCGAGACGCTGATCTTCAACTCGGCCCAGCCGGGCACGTCCGAACTCGACACGCGCATGCAGGCCGCCCCGAACCGTCATCCCGAGATTGACGTCAACCCCTGGTGGACCTCGGTGCTGATGTACACCTCGGGCACCACCGGCAAGCCGAAAGGCGTGCAGATGTCGCACCAGGGCTATCTGCTGCTGCGGCTTTGCGAGCATCTCGAAACCTCGTTCCGCTATCAGGACGACGACGTGATGCTCACCGTCATGCCGCTGTTCCACGCCATGGGCACCGGCCTGTCGCTGCAGGCGCTGTACAACGGCGTGACCGTGGCGGTGTACGCCATGCCCGACCCCGGCGCGCTGCTGAAGCTCATTGCCCGCGACAAACCCAGCATCCTGCCGCTGGTGCCCACGGTGATCCAGATGATGCTGGATCACCCCGATGCCGCCACCGCCGATTTTTCGCCGGTGCGGGTGGTGGTGTACGCCGGGTCGCCGATTGGCGCGCACCTGCTCAAGCGTGCCATCACCGAACTCAAGTGCGACTTCATCCAGTTTTACGGCGCCACCGAAACCGGTGCGGGCGTGACCTTCTTGCGTCCGGCCGATCACGATGTGAACAACGAGCAGCGCCTCAAATCCTGCGGCAGCCCGCTGCCGCTGATCGAGATCAAGGTCGCGGACGAGCACGGCCATGAAGTGCCCGACGGCACGGTCGGGGAGTTTCTGATTCGCTCGCCCTCACTCACCACCGGCTACTTCAATCAGCCCGAAACCACCGCCGCCGCCTTCCGCGACGGCTGGTATCGCTCGGGTGACGGCGGCTATCGCGATGCTGACGGTTATCTGTACATCGTTGACCGCGTGAAAGACATGATCGTCAGCGGCGGCGAAAACGTGTACTCCACCGAAGTCGAACAGGCGGTGCAGAAGCTGGCGGGTGTGCAGCTGTGCGCCGCCATCGGCCTGCCCGACGACAAGTGGGGCGAACGCGTGGTGGTGGCCATCATGGCCGACCCCGCCGCCGGGCTCACCGCCGACAGGGTCGTGAGCCACTGCCGCGAACTGATCGCCGGATACAAGGTGCCCAAGCAGGTCGAGTTCATGGCGGCATTGCCGATGACCGCCAGCGGCAAGGTGATGAAGCAGGCGCTGCGCGAGCAGTTATCGGCGTAGCGTGAGCCCGGCAGTGCCCTCAGGAGTGACCGCATCATGAACACCAGCCCGTCGACCGAAGCCCCCACCACCAAGAAGATTTTCTGCGGGGTCTGTGAAGGCTCCTGCGGGCTGGAAGCCACCGTGCAGGGCGCCGACGTGCTGAGCCTGCGCGCCGATCCGGACCATCCCAACACGCGCGGGTTTGCCTGCGCCAAAGGCCTGGCGTTTTCGGCGGTTCGCGACGACCCCGACCGCATCCTGCATCCTCTGAAACGCCAGCCTGACGGCAGCTTCAAACAGGTCACCTGGGATGAGGCGCTGGACGAGATCGGCGAGCGCCTCAACGGCATCATCGCCCAGCACGGCGGCGAATCGATTGGCCTCTACCAGGGCAACTCGGTGGCCTGGAACTTCGGCGCCTTTCTCAACCTGTTTGGCATGGCCGGTGCCCTCAAGACCCAGCATCTGTACAGCGCGGCGTCGATCGACATCAATGGCTATTGGCTGGTCAGCCAACTGCTTTATGGCAGCAACTTTTTGAACCCGATTCCGGACATCGCCCGCACCGATTTCATGCTCTGCCTGGGCGCGAATCCGGCGGTGTCACACGGCAGCATGGCCAACATCGGGCGCTTCCGCGACACCATGGTGGCGGTCACCGAGCGCGGCGGCCGGGTGGTGGTGGTCGACCCGCGCCGCAGTGAAACCGCGAGCCTGTTCGAGCACGTGCCGATTCGCCCCAACGGTGATGTCTGGTTGCTGGCGGCGCTGCTGAAAGTGATTTTCGACGAAGGCCTGGCCGACCTGGACGCGCTGCGCGAACAAACCGCCGGTCATGAAATTCTGCCGCAGATGCTGGCAACGCTGACCCTGGACCAGGCGGCAGCGGCCTGCGGCATCCCGGTGCAACAGATCCAGCAACTGGCCCGCGATTTTGCGGCCGCGCCCTCGGCCTGCGCCTATGGGCGTTGCGGCATGTCGATTGGCCCGTTCGCCTCGCTGGGCAAGTATTTCCTCGATGCGCTGAACATCGCGACCGGCAATCTCGACCGCCCCGGTGGCTGGTGCTTCGCGCGGCCGTTCATCGACCTCGAATCACTGATGCACCAACTCAAGGCCACCGGTTACGACCGCTGGCGCACCCGCGTCGACAACTTCCCCGAAGTGGCGGGCACCTCGCCAGTGGTGAGCATTCCGCGTGAAATTCGCACGCCGGGCAAGGGTCAGTTGCGGGCGATGATGGTGATCGGCGCCAACCCGGCCAACAGCAGCCCGGCGGCCGACGAACTGCGCAGCGCCTTCGAGCAGCTTGACCTGCTGATTTCGCTGGACGTGTACATGACCGAAACCAGCCGCCTCGCGCATTTCATCCTGCCGCCGACGGTGTGGCTGGAGCGCGAGGGCTTCCCGATCTTCACGCAGTCACACAGCGGCGTGCCGCACGCGCAGTGGGTGGGGCCCACCGTGGCGCCGCGCGGGGAAGCCCGCGACGATGCCTGGATCATGGACGACATTGCCCGGCGTATCGGCATCGTGCCGGCCGACTTTCCCGGCGCCCAATTGCTGGGCAAGCTGGGGCTGCGGCCCAGCCCGGCGTTTCTGATGGACGTGGGCCTGCGCACCGGGCCCGAGGGCGACTGGTTCGGCTTACGGCCCAAGGGCCTGAGCCGCAAGAAACTGATGAACCACAACGGCGCCATCAAACTGGCCGACGGCCTGCCCACCGGCATTCTGAAGAAGCGCCTGTTCACCAAGGGCAAGAAGGTGCAGCTCGACCACGCCCTGATTCGCGCCGAGATGACGCGGATGCTGGCCTTCGATACCACGGTGAATGCCGACTATCCGCTGAGCCTGATCAGCCTGCGCGAACTGCGCACCCAGAACACCTGGCTGCACAACATTCCCAAGCTCATCGTGGGTGACCGCGTGCAGCGCCTGCGCATTCACCCCATCGATGCCGCGCGCTTCGGCATTGCCGACGGCGACCCGGTGGAAATCACCTCGGCCTACGGTCAGATCGTGGTGCCTGCGGCGCGCGTCAGTGACGAGATGATGCCCGGCAGCGTCGCCCTGCCACAGGGCTGGGGCCACCAGGGTGGCTGGCAACGCGCGGTCGCGATTGGCGGCGTGGGCTACAACCGCCTCACCACCAATCGCGCTGACTCCACCGACCTGCCCAGCGGCAACGCCACGGTCAATGGGGTTGCCGTGCGGGTGCGTGCGGTACCGGCTGACGCCGCGGTGGCCGCGTGACCTACGTCATCGCCGCGCCCTGCGTCGCCGACTACGCCTGCGTTGAGGTATGCCCGGTGGACTGCATTCACCCCATGCCCGATGAGGATGGCTTCACCCACGCCACGCAGCTCTACATCAACCCGCTGCAATGCGTGGACTGCGGCGCCTGCGAAGAGGCCTGCCCGGTCTCGGCCATTTTTTCGCAGGACCAGCTGCCGGCCAAATGGCGTCATTACACGCGCATCAATGCCGAGCATTTTCAATCGCGCGTGGTGGAGCCGGTTGATGGCTGAGCCCCGTCCCTTGCGCGTCGCCATCGTCGGCAGCGGACCGGCCGGCCTGTATGCCGCCGGGCACTTGCTGGAAAACCCGGCGGGGACGTTCATCAAGGGCCGACTCGTCAAACAGATCACGATGCCGGTCGAGGTGGACGTCATCGACCGCCTGCCCACACCCTGGGGACTGATTCGCGGCGGCGTCGCGCCCGACCATCCAGATAAGAAGAGGATGAGCCGGGTGTTTGATGCCATCGCCCACCGTCCGGGATTTCGCTTCATCGGCAACGTCAGCGTGGGCGCCTCGGTCAGCCCTGCCGATCTGTCGGCCTGGTACGACGCGGTGATTTACGCGGTCGGCGCCGAAGACGAACGGCGGCTGGCCATTCCCGGCGAAGACCTGCCCGGCAGCCATGCCGCGCGGCAGTTCGTCGGTTGGTACAACGGCCATCCCGATTTCAGCCACCTCACATTCGACCTCAGCAGCGAACGCGCAGTAATCATCGGCAACGGCAATGTCGCCATGGACATTGCGCGCATCCTGCTCAAACCGGTCGATGCGCTGCGCCAGACCGACATCGCCGCTCACGCGCTGGCCGCGCTGGCACAGAGCCGGGTTCGTGAGGTGGTGATTCTCGGCCGTCGCGGCCCTGAGGACGCCGCCTTCAACTTTCCCGAACTCGAAGAGCTGGGCGAGCTGCCCGACACGGCAATCGGGGTCGAAGGCGCCGAGGCCGAGCGTGTCGTGCTCGCATCCACCCCCGGTCACGGCCCGAAGATGGCGGCCCTGAAAGCCCTGTGCACGCAGCGCCGCAGCGGTCACCGAAAAATCATCCTGCGCTTCCACAGTGCGCCCGTCGAAGTGCTGGGCCATCACCAGGTCGGGGGCCTGCGCATCGCATCAACCGGCAACGCCGGTGCCGAAACCGAGGTGCTGCAAACGGGCCTGGTCCTGGCCGCCATCGGCTATCGCGGAAAGGCCCTGAACGGGCTGCCTTTCGATGCGCGGCGCGGCGTCATCCCCAACCGCGATGGCCGGGTGATCGACGAGGGGCAACCGGTCCCCGGCGCGTATGTCACCGGTTGGATTGGTCGCGGCCCGCAGGGGATCATCGGCAGCAACAAAAAGTGCGCTCGGGATTGTGTGCAGTCCCTGATCGCCGATGCCGACGCAGGCGTTTTGCCTGCCGGCGGCACACTCAGCGCTGACGCGGTGCTGTCGAAGCTGACCAAGCATGCGCCGTCGCTGACCCGCTACACCGATTGGCAGCACATTGACCGGCAGGAGCAGCACGACGGCGCGCAACTGTCGCGCCCGAGGCTCAAGCGCACCACGCTGGCCGAACTGTTGGCGTGCTTGCCGGCGCCACCCTTCAACGTGGCAGAGACTGCAGGGCAATAAAGTGCCACCCGCGGCTGCCTGCGCATCACCCAATGTAAAGACGCGCCTGCGCCGTGCGCGGGCCATCATCAGCATTGCCGTATGGTTGCATACTATAATTTCGCCCCGGAGACGCGCATCCCGATCAATTCACACGGGTTTTGCAGGCTTCTTTCCACACTGGCGACCCACAAAGAGAATTCCATGAGCGACTACAAAGACATCACCTACGAAGTTGGCGCGAACGCCGTCCGCATCACCATCAACCGCCCGGAAGTGTTCAATGCCTTCCGCAACCAGACGGTCGAAGAGCTGATCCTCGCCTTCCGCGCCGCCGACGAAGAAAAGTCGGTCAACACCGTCATCTTCGGTGGCGCTGGCGACAAGGCGTTCTGCACCGGCGGCGACCAGAAAGTGCATTACTCCGACGATGGCCTTTACGGCCCGCGCGGCATGGTGGGCTTTCCCATCGAAGAGCTGCAGACCGCCATCCGCGACTGCCGCAAGGTCGTCATCGCCCGCGTGCAGGGTTTTGCCATTGGCGGCGGCAACGTGTTTGCCACCATCTGCGACCTGACCATCGCCTCCGAGAAGGCGCAGTTCGGCCAGGTCGGCCCCAAGGTCGGCTCGGTGGACCCCGGCTTCGGCACCGCGTATCTGGCGCGCATGGTCGGCGAGAAGAAAGCCCGCGAAATCTGGTTTCTGTGCCGCCGCTACAAGGCGCAGGAAGCGCTGGAAATGGGCCTGGTCAACAAGGTCGTGCCGCACGATGACCTCGATGCCGAGTGCGAAGCCTGGGCGGCCGAGATCAACCAGCTCAGCCCCACCGCCATCGCCATCGCCAAGCGTTCGTTCAACGCTGACAGCGAAAACATTCGCGGCATCAGTTTCATGGGCGTGGCCGCGGTAAAGGGCTACTACCAGTCTGAAGAATCGAAAGAAGGCGTGAAGGCCTTCAACGAGAAGCGCAAGCCGGACTTCAAAAAGTTCGCGTGATGATTGATGCCCGCGCCCGCTTCGGGCGCGGGCTTTTTGACGCGACCACGGAGCAGCGATGAGCGACTACGACACCCTTGCCTTTGAACAATCGGATGCGGTGGCACGCATCACGCTGAACCGGCCCGGTGCGGCCAACGGCTTCAACGAACCGATGATGCGCGAGCTGGCCGACGTGGCCGCCCGTTGCGAAGCCGACCCCACGGTCAAGGCCGTCACGCTGACCGGCGCCGGCAAGTTCTTCTCGGCCGGTGGCGATCTGAAGGGCATGGCCGATGCTGGCGACGCCCGCGGCGTTTATGTCAGGCGCCTCGCCAATCATCTGCACCGCGCGGTCTCGACCTTCGCCCGCATGGACGCGCCGCTGATCGTGGCCGTCAACGGCATGGCCGCCGGCGGCGGTTTCAGTCTGGCCATTGCCGGTGACCTGGTGATTGCCGGCAAATCAGCCGCCTTCAACATGGCCTACACCCGCGCCGGGCTGAGCCCCGACGGCAGCGCCTCTCACCAGTTGCCGCGACTGGTTGGCCTGCGCCGCGCGCAGGAGTTGATGCTCACCAACCGCACGCTGTCGGCCGCCGAAGCGCTGGACTGGGGTCTGATCACCGCTGTGGTCGACGACGACCAACTGCACACCGAGGTCGAAGCCCTTGCCGCGCAGTTCGCGCGCGGCGCCAAAGGGGCCAACCGCAACATCAAGCAACTGCTGCTCGCCAGTCCCGGAAACGACCTGGAGACGCAGATGGAAATGGAAGCCCGGCTGGTGTCGGCCTGCGCCGATTCCATCGACGGTCGTGAAGGCATTGACGCCTTCATCAACAAGCGTTCCCCCAAATTCTCCTGAGCCTGACCCCACCATGACCGATCCCAACATCCAGACCGAACTCGACGCCGACGGCATTCTGCTGGCGCGCATCGACATGCCGAATCGCGCAATGAACGTGTTTTCGCGCGACATGATGGATTCGCTTGAGGCACTGATCACCCGCGCCCAGTCGGACGACCAAATCAAGGCCGTGGTGCTGACCTCGGCCAAGTCCGCGTTTCTGGCGGGCGCCGATCTGGCGATGATCCAAATGTTCACCGAGCGCGCCGCCAGCACCGGCAGCACCGAAGAACTGCATGACCTGTTTGGCCATCTGGGTCGACTGTTCCGGCGGCTGGAAACCAACCCCAAACCCTTCGTCGCCGCCATCAACGGGCTGGCACTGGGCGGCGGGCTGGAAGTTTGTCTGGCCTGCCGTGAGCGCGTGGTCGCCGACGACCCGTCCATTCAACTGGGCCTGCCCGAAATCAAGCTGGGCCTGTTGCCCGGCGCCGGTGGCACGCAGCGCCTGCCGCATTTGATCGGCACCGCCAAGGGTCTGGAGATGCTGCTCAACGGCAACCCCGTCGCCCCGGCGGAAGCGCTCAAGCTGGGCCTGGTTGATGAAGTCGTCCCCGCCGATCAACTCGTTGAAGCCGCGAAAAAGCGCGCCCGCAACATCAGCCGCGCGCAGGCACCCTGGGATGCCCCAGGCGCCACGTTTGACACCGCACCTTTTGACTTCAGCAACAACGAGTCCGCCCGCGCCGCCATCGCCAAAGCCGTGGGCATCAGCGATTACCAGTTGCGCCACTACCCGGCGTACATCGCCATCATCGACTGCGTGGTCGGCGGCTGGTCGCTGCCGATGACCGAGGCCGGCGAGCACGAGATGCGCATCTTCGTCGAGCTGATGCGTGACCCGGTTGCCGGCAACATGGTGCGTAGCCTGTTCCTGAATCGGCAGAAGGCCGCCAAGCTCGGGCTGCTCGGTGACAAGAGCCCATTGGCCGAGGGCGACGACGCCTTCTTGCCGAAACTGCGCGAGGCCAAGGCCGCTGCCAAGGCGGCCAATGGCAACGAAGACACCAAACTGCTGCTCGGCGCCGCGGCTGCGCTCGCCTGCTGGCAGTCGGGCAAAGCCGGCAAGGCCGAGCCAGTGGAATTGGCCGACGTGGCCGCCGTCAATGCCGGGCTGTATCCGTCTTACACCGGCGGCCCGTTCAGTTGGTTGCGGCAGACCGGCGCTGCGCACATTGCCACGCTCGCCGCCAAGGCCGATCCGGCATTGAAAGCTGCCCTGACACCGCTGTCGCAGGTTGACGCGTTTCTGCGCGCCTGAGCGTTGGCATGACTGCACCTACGCCGACCACCGCTGCCGCCACCGTCGCCTCGCTGCGGCCGGGCATGCGCGTGTTTGTGCCTGGCATGTCGGGCGAAAGCCTGGCCTTTGCGGCGGCGCTGAAGGCCAACCCCGAGGCCTGCGCCGGTGTGCAGTTTGTCGGCGTGCATTTCCCCGGCATCAACCACACCGACTACCTTGGGCTGCACCCGCAGGCCCGGCAGCGCGCCTATTTCATGGGGCCAAAACTGCGCCCCGGTCTGGCCGATGGTCGTGCCGAACTGCTGCCGCTGGACTACCCCGGCATCTTTCATGACCTGCGTCAGTTGCCGGCAATCGACCTGCTGGTCGCGCAGGTGACCCCGCCAGATGAAAACGGCCGTTGCAGTCTCGGCCCGAGCTGGGATTTTCACCCGGCGGTATGGGCCAAGGCCCGTCGCCGCGTGGCGCACGTCAACCCGAGTCTGCCGCGCACGCGGGGCAGTTTCGAGGTGCACATCAGCGATTTCGACGCGACCTTTGAACACGCGGAAACGCCCTTGCTGTTCGATGGCGGCACCCCCGACGAGGCCATGCTGCAACATGCCCGCCGCGTCGCCGAGCTGGTGCGCGACGGCGATACGCTGGAGTTTGGCGTCGGCAAGCTGCAAGCCGGCATTCTCGCGTCGCTGACCGGCCACCGTGACCTGAAAGTCTGGTCCGGCATGGTGTCGACCCCGGTGCTGAGCCTGCTCGACGCCGGCTGCTTGGCTGCGGGCGAGGGCCACGTGCAGGCCGGGGTCGCGCTCGGCGACGCCGCGTTTTATGACCGCGTTGGCCGCGATACCGCCTTCTACTTCCGTCCGGCCAGCGAAACGCACGACGTGCGCCGCATCGCGGCCATCGACAATTTCTGCGCCATCAATTCGGCGGTCGAGGTCGACCTGTTCGGCCAGGTCAATGCCGACTCAATTCGCGGCAAGCTGGTCGCCGGAGTCGGCGGCCTGCCGGCGTATGCCGCCGGCGCGCTGCTGTCGCCGGGCGGGCGCTCCATCATCGCCCTGCCGGCCGCGACCGACGACGGCAAGCACACGCGCGTGGTCGCCAAGCTCGGCGCCGGTTTCACCGCGCTGCCGCGCCACTCCGCCGATTTCATCGTCACCGAGCACGGCGTCGCGTCGCTGCGCGGTCTGTCGCTGCACGCCCGCGCCAATGCGCTGATTGACGTTGCCGCACCGGCCTTCCGTGACAGCCTTTCGCAGCAGTGGGACGAGATCGCCAAAGGCCTTTGAGCCCGCCGCGCCGCCCCTTCATTCGATCAACAAGGACTTCAATATGAGCGATTCAACCCCCAATGGCCTGCTGAACGGCAAGGTCGTCATCGTCACCGGCGCCGGTCGCGGCATCGGTCGTGGCATCGCGCTGGCCATGGCGGCCGAAGGCGCCAAAATTGTCGTCAACGACCTGGGCGTGAGCCTGACCGGCGACAGCAGCGGCGAAACGCCGGCCGAAAGCGTGGTCGCCGAAATCAAGGCCATGGGCGGCGACGCCGTGGCCGACACGCATTCCGTGGCCGACTTTGACGCCGCGCAGGCGATGGTCGAGACCGCCATCAGCACCTTTGGCCGCATCGACTCGGTGGTCAACAACGCTGGCAACCTGCGCGACGTGATCTTCCACCGCATGAGCGAGGAAGAGTTCGACGCGGTGATTGCCGTGCACCTCAAGGGCAGCTTCAACACCAGCCGCGCCGCCGCGCCGCACCTCAAGGCGCAGGGCTCGGGCAGCCTGATTCACATGACCAGCACCTCGGGGCTGATCGGCAACTTTGGCCAGGTGAATTACTGCGCCGCCAAGCTGGGCATCGTCGGCATGAGCAAGGCCATTGCCCTCGACATGCAGAAGTTCGGCGTGCGCTCCAACGCGGTGGCACCGTTTGCCTGGACGCGCATGGTCAGCTCGATTCCCGACGAAACGCCCGAGCAGAAAAAGCGCGTCGAAGGACTGAAAAAACTGATCCCGGAAAAGATCGCGCCCTTCGTCGCCGCGCTGGCCAGCGATGGCGCCAAACATGTGAGCGGGCAGATCTTCGGCGTGCGCAACAACGAGATCTACCTGTTCAGCCAGCCGCGCCCCATCCGCACCGCGCACACCGCCGAAGGCTGGACGCCGCAGTCCGTCGTTGACCGCGTGTTTCCGCAGTTTGAGAACGACTTCTACGCGCTGCAACGCTCGGGCGACGTGTTCACCTGGGACCCGGTGTAAACCGTCCCCGCGCCGCACCCAACGGCCCCATCAATGGGGCCGTTTTGGTTTGTGGCGTTGGGCCGGTGTGACCAGCAACGGCGTCACCACCTCGGTCGCCAACGACACGGCCACCAGTGCGTAAACAGCACCGGCGCTTCAAACAGATTCAAGCAATGGTCGGCCGCCTTCTCGGTAGGGCCAAACGCGGCGCTGGTTGAGGCACGCGTTGCAAACGCATCTATCGGCAAGCGCAAGCGCTTTTGCGCGCTCAGACGCTGCACCACCATCGCCACCCACGCCACTGCCGTGAGCGCCACCAAGGCCAGCAGCGGAGGAACCAGCGGGGAGGCGTTCATGGTGAGGTCCTTGAAGTGGTGCAGCGATGATGTCAGTTGGTCGCGAGATACGGCGACAGCAGTAGAAGTGTATCTATGCTTTTATCTATTTCGTTCTAGACGTCTCTGCGCGATCACTCCATGCATAAACAATTACTTATGCCGTAGTATCTATCCACTTATCTATTCACATATCGATTCGAACACGTCATCAGATGTCCGATCCCAACTTGATCCAACTGCTGACCGCTGGCCCCGCTCGCAGCGATGCGCTGCAGGCGCGGCTTGGCCTGAGCCAGCCGGCCATCTCTCGGCTGGTGGCCGGAAATGCGGCCGAGGTGCTGATTGTGGGGCGCGCCCGTGCCACTCAATACGCGCGTCGGCGGCCGATACCAGGTCTGGCACCCGACCTGCCGGTGTATCGCGTGAATGCCAACGGTGACGCGCAAGAAATCGGCCTGTTGTCGCCCATTTATGGCGGCATGGTCTTCGAGGATCGCGAGCAGCGGCACACTGAGATTTATCCCGGCCTGCCCTGGTTTCTCAATGACATGCGACCGCAGGGCTTCATTGGCTGCAGCTTCGTTCGTCGTCATGACGCGCTGGGCCTGCCTGCACGACTGACCGATTGGAACGACGACCACGCACTGATCGCCATCGCCCGCCGGGGCGACGATTTAGCCGGCAACCTGATCGTGGGAGAGGACGCCTTCGCCCGGTGGGCGCAGACGCAACATGATGACGTCATTGATTCTGCCGACCGCAAGACGCGGTACCCACGACTGGCCGAGCAGGCACTGGCCGGTGAGCTGCCCGGCAGCTCGGCGGGTGGCGAGCAACCCAAGTTCACCACACAAATCAATGACCGAAACGGCACTCGCCACGTATTGGTGAAGTTCTCCGGCGCGCTGACGACAGCGGTAGGCCGACGCTGGGCTGACCTGCTCATCTGCGAACACCTGGCGTTGCAAACCGTTGCCGAAGCTGGCGTCCCCGCCGCCGAAAGCAGCCTGCTGGAGGTGGGGGGTCGACTGTTTCTGGAGGTGACGCGCTTCGACCGCATGGGCGCCCGAGGCCGCCAGGGCCTGATCTCGCTCGGCTCAGTGGACGACCAGTTCGTCGGCCAGCGCAAGGACTGGTCCCACACCGCGCGTGCACTGGTCGGCCTTCGCCGCCTGTCACGGCAAGACGCCGACCACATCGCATGGCTGCAGGCCTTCGGTACCTGCATTGCCAATACCGACATGCACTTCGGCAACCTGTCGCTGTTTCACGACGGCGGACGCAGCTTTGGCCTCGCACCGGCCTACGACATGCTGCCCATGCGCTACGCCCCCGCCGCAGACGGGGCCGTCAACGCACCGGAGTGGCGAACACCCGCGCCGCCGCCGTTCGCCGTGTCGCAATGGTCGTCGGCACGTTCGGCGGCGACGCAGTTCTGGCAGCGGGTGGAGGCTGACAACCGCGTGTGGTCAACCCTTCGTGCGCTGGCGCGTGCTGCCGCATCGGGCGAATGACGCTGGAGCGAAGGTGTCCTTGCTGTGCCTGATCGCACATTTATGATAACTATGTGCGTCTAGACATAGCGCGGAGACGGCCATGACCCAAGTCGCAACAAAGGCCCCCACAGCGGATGACCAGCGCATCCTTCAGGAAGCGACCCGGCGTGCTGCGGTGAATCTGGGGCTGACCCATCAGGATCTCGGCGAGATCATCGGCGTACGTCGCGAGATGTTCTCCCGCAAAAACGCTGCTTTGACGGGGAAACAACTGGAAATATGCATGCTGTTGCTGCGCGCGACGCGTTCTCTCGCGGCAATCATGGGGCAGGACACCGCCAACATGGCGCACTGGGTCAGAACCGAAAACCGCGGACTGCAAGGCGTTCCCAAAGACCTGATGAAAACCGTGCCCGGCCTGGTCCAGACCGTGCAGTACCTCGACGCCTCACGCGCGAAGGTCTGATGGATTGGCAACGCTACAAGGGGCCTGTTCTGCGGTATGTGGAACGGCAAAGCCAGATCACCACCAGCGAACTCGTCGACAGTCAGGCCGACCAGGTCCGGCTCGAAGAACTGTTGGAGGACAGCAAGCCGCCAATCGGCGATGCGCAGGGGCTCCATTGGTTAATGCGCTCGCCGTTTCGCTACCCACCGCTGCCCTACGGCAGCCGGTTCGGAAGGCGGCATGAACGCGGCATCTTCTACGCCAGCGAAACCCTGACGGCACTTGAGGCCGAAGCGGCGTTTTACAGCTTCAAGTTCTTTCAGGACATGGCGGTGCCGCCACCGTCTCCCATACGGCGCGAGTTCACGGTGATCCGCGCGAAGCTCTCGACGGATCGCCTCGTCGATATTTCAGCCCACCCCGACGTCGATCTATTTGTTGACCCGCAGTCGTGGGGGCACAGCCAACCCTTCGGCACGCAAGTACGCGCTGCCGGCGCTGACGCCATACGGTTTCCCAGTGCTCTGGTGCCTGATGCCACGCGCAGCCAGAACTGCAACCTGGCCGTCTTCACGCCCAGCGCATTGGGGCGACAAGGCGCGCCCGAGATCTACGGTGCGTGCACAACGGTGACCGACCACACCGGCGTCAGGCTGCAGGGTTATCTGAAGCAGACTCAATACTATTCGGCGGACTTGTTGCGTCCCTGTTCTTGGGAATCGGGCGGGTAGGAACGCACTCGACGGCGGCGCTGCCGTAGCCCCCCATTTCGGCACGCGTACGGCACGTCCGTCTCGTTGGGACCTGGGACTAGCGAGTGGCACGGATTGGGGCGGATTGGGGCGGAATACCTCCACACGACGTCTTTGCAGAATGTTTATTTCTACTTCAGCGGCAAGCACGTCTTGTTCGTCGAAGTAGGCGGTCCACATCCTTGGCTTGCAGCAGAAGATCGGGTGTGTCGCTGCTCGAGGATAAGTCCTCAACTTCAACTTCGATCGGCGCGAAATAGTGTCGATGTCGCGTGTAGAGGTAGACCACCCGGTTCACGTGATGAATGCCCGGAAGAATCCACTGACGATAGTCCTCATCGCTGTCGACAACAGTCCAGATCCGCTCGGGGTCCAGCCGCTTAACCAACGCCCAATCATCGCCATATGTTTCGATGCCCAATCCACCCCATACCTCATGGCACGCTTCCGGGTGCTTCATGGGCTTGAAGCGGCGGTCGAATATGTCCTCACAGATCAACAGCATATCTACGCAACCCGCTGGTATTCCTTGCAGAGATGGAGCGTCAGTCATAGGTCTGCATGACGTCTTTTCGATGTTTCTGAATGAACTCAACGCTCGGTAAAAAGCGCTCGGGCAGCTCAATCTTCTTACCTTCCTCGGCGACCAGCACGGTGCTCAAGAACGGATCACCCTTCTTCTTGATTACGGTCGAGACAATCAAGCGGAAGTCATCGGTCAACCCGATCAACCCCTGATCAAAGGCTCGGTCGTGAATCGCTGACAGACAAAGGCCGTTGCGAGGGTTTAGCCGGTTCGCTTTGTCTTGGCTCCACGGCACGATGTGACTGGCGACCAGCAGTTGGGGAACCGAGACTCCGCTAATGCAGCAACGCCCCCGGTATCCGCTGAGCACTGCTCGCCTAAAGAACGACTGCTTGACTCGCCTCTCGGTGAGCACCGCCTTGGTCTCGCCTGTGAAGGCGCCGATGGGATCATCATCCGGGTCAGCCAAAACAACTGGCGCAGAAGCACCACGTTCTAAACGCAAACGTTGGCATTCCACCGCAAGCCCTTCCCAGTCAGCATCGAACTCAGCCCAAACTTCCCTATCCAGAGAAGATGCATTTCCCAGACCTGAGCGCCCGGTGCTCACAATTGAAGGATCAAGCGAAGCTAAGTTGACCAGCTTCATTGCCACTGCGGAGGGAGTGCGGCCGATGAGTTTGGCCAACTCAATCACCTCTGGGTTTCTATTGTGGAGGCGTCCGAACGGAAGCTGACAGTACAAATGGAACGCGAGCTTCAGCTGATCTTTGGTCCAGTTACCCGTGCGCATAGAATTTATCTGAACTTCCCAAGAACCAATTAAATGTTCGGGCTATACGTTAGCTTGATAACGAGGCCGCAGTCGACTCCAATAATCTGACTTGAGATTTTAAATGAAACTTTTGTACAGCCTCCATTAGGAAGCCTTCATTAATTTTAACTCGATCAATCGATATGCCATTGCACTAACATTGACATTAAATTCATCGGCCAAAGAGATAAACCGATCTCCGTGGAAAAATTCAGCCTTGGCCATAATAAAGGCCAACTCCTCAATTGAGGGCGTTTTACGAAGGAGCTGGACATAGCTGCTTCGAGTCAAGCCGACAGCATTGTCAGTTGATAGTTTGAATGGAATATTCTCGCCGAAGCGCTCCCTAAACTTTCGCTTCACCAGTCTGCTGGGCATTAAAAAGGCCACAGCGAACCAATTGGCTTGCCGTTCGATTGGGCTATGGCTTCTCGTTCTGCTATCGATAACCGGGAGGTCACGGTGATACTGAATCTGATCGCGATGGAGAATCCAGTGACCAAGCTCATGAGCCGCCGTGAAGTTCTGAGTTCGTTTGTCTGGCCTTGTTGAAATGCGAATCGTTTTCTGATGCCTGTCAAGAGTCGCGGCTATTTCAGCCTCCCCAGCCTCGGTAGTTATCAGGCCCATTGGGTCTACCTCTATTAAGGATATTCCCAGGGCTTCCGCCGCTGCTTTCACATTGATCATGAGAATCGGGTCTACACCTTTGCCTCCGTGCTGCTCCCAACGATATCGCAATAGCCGATTGGCGCTTTCTTCGATATCCCTTCGCTGAGTGCTTATAAACAGCGCCTGCGCATCGATTAAATTCGTCCGACTATTTAATGATGCTAATGGTTGCGGTACTCCATTTATTGCGAGGCTGGCATAAGGATTTTGCGACGCCCATACGTCCAAGGCCATTACGGCATCAAGCTTGCCATTCGCATCAAGGTGTGCATATGGATTCCGCAATCGTTGCCTATCGGCAATTATCTGCTGATTACGGTCTCGATTGTATTTCATATCATGCCTCCGAAATGCGAAGGGTGAGCTTGGATTAACTCAATCCCAACTCAAAGCCCCACCCGTCTGATACTCGGTCACCCGCGTCTCGAAGAAATTCTTCTCCTTCTTGAGGTCCATCACCTCGCTCATCCAGGGGAAGGGGTTTTCAGCGGCCGGGTAGAGCGGCGCGATGCCGATCTGGGCGCAGCGGCGGTTGGCGATGAATTTCATGTACTCATTGAACATGCTGGCGTTCAGGCCCAGCACGCCGCGGGGCATGGTGTCGTGGGCGTACTTGATTTCCAGCTCGGTGGCTTCGCGCAACATGCCGGCGATTTCTCTCTGGAACTCGGGTGTCCACAGGTGCGGGTTTTCGACCTTGATCTGGTTGATCACGTCGATGCCGAAGTTCATGTGCATGGACTCGTCGCGCATGATGTATTGGATCTGTTCGCTGGTGCCGACCATTTTGTTGCGGCGGCCGAAGCTGAGCAGTTGCACGAAGCCGACGTAGAAGAAGATGCCTTCGAACACGACATAGAAGGCGATCATGTCGCGCAGGAAGCGCTGGTCGTTTTCGGGCGTGCCGGTGTGGAATTCCTGGTCGGCCAGGCTCTGGGTGTATGGCAGCGCCCACGCGGCCTTGTCGTGAATCGACGGCACTTCGCGGTACATGTTGAAGACTTCGGCTTCGTCCAGGCCCAGGCTTTCGATGCAGTACTGGTAGGCGTGGGTGTGGATGGCCTCTTCAAACGCCTGGCGCAGCAGGTACTGGCGGCACTCGGGGTTGGTGAGGTGGCGGTACACAGCCAGCACCAGGTTGTTGGCGACCAGTGAGTCCGCGGTGCTGAAGAAGCCGAGGCTGCGCTTGATGATCATGCGCTCGTCGTCGGTCAGGCCGTTGGGGTCTTGCCAGAGCGCGATGTCGGCGCTCATGTTCACTTCTTGCGGCATCCAGTGGTTGTTGCACGCGCTCAGGTACTTGTCCCATGCCCACTTGTATTTGAAGGGCACGAGCTGGTTGAGGTCGGCGCGGCAGTTGATGATTTTCTTGTCATCGACCTGGATGCGGCGGGCGCCCATTTGCACGTCTTCAAGGCCGCTGGCGCCGGCCACGTCGGCAACGGGCGCATGCGGCGGCTTGGCAGTCGCCGAAGCGGGCTGGGTGCGGGTGGCGGGGGTGTCGTCCCAATCAAGCATGTGAATCTCCAAATCTGGTGTTTACAGCGTTCAACGCAAAGGCGCGAAGGGGTACAACAAGGACGCAAAGGAAAAGCAGAAAAGAAGAACGATGTGCTTCACCTTGTGTTTTGACTTTGCGTCCTTTCTTTTGTCCTTTGCGCCTTTGCGTTAAAGCTTTTCTGTAGGTTTATCCGCGCGCCTTACTGGCAGGCTTCGCAGTCGGGATCGAGAATCGAGCAGACCTTGGCGCTGCCAATGTCGCTGGCGGGGGCCATGACGACGGCGGGGGGCGGGGTGCTCGCGGGCTTGGCGCTTACCGCACCGACTCCGCCGCTGGCACCCTGGCCCACGCTGTTGAGGCGGCCATCGCTGATGGTGGACTTCTCGCTGTGCGTGGCGCCCATGGTGCGGAGGTAGTAGGTGGTTTTCAGCCCCGACACCCAGGCGTGCTTGTACAGCTCATCCAGCTTCTTGCCGTTGGGCTGGCTCATGTACAGGTTGAGGCTCTGGGCCTGGTCGATCCATTTCTGGCGGCGGCTGCCGGCATCCACCAGGCGCTTGGCGTCGATTTCGAAGGCGCACTTGTAAAGCGCCTTGATCTCACTCGGCACGCGGTCGATGGTTTGCACCGAGCCGTCGTAGTACTTCAGGTCGTGGGCCATGACTTCGTCCCACAGGTCCAGCGCCTTCAGCTCGTTCACCAGGTATTCGTTGACCACGGTGAACTCACCCGACAGGTTCGATTTGACGTACAGGTTCTGGTACGTGGGTTCGATGGACTGGCTCACGCCGGTGATGTTGGCGATGGTGGCGGTGGGGGCAATGGCCATCGTGTTGGAGTTGCGCATGCCCACGGTTTTGACCTGTTCGCGCAGGGCATTCCAGTCAAACCGGCCGGACTGTGATTCGTCCTGCGTCAGGTACTGGCCGCGGCTTTCGCGCAGCAGTCGGATGGAGTCGATGGGCAGAATGCCCTGGCTCCACAGCGAACCCTCAAAGCTCGGGTACTTGCCGCGCTCGGCCGCCAAACCACTCGACGCCTTGATGGCGAAGTAGCTGATGGCTTCCATGGAATCGTCGGCAAACTGGATGGCGTCGTCCGATTCATAGGCGAGGCGCAGTTTGTAGAGCGCTCCGTTGAAGCCCATCAGGCCCATGCCCACCGGACGGTGGCGCAGGTTGGAGTTACGCGCCGTGGCCACCGAGTAGTAGTTGTACTCGATGACGTTATCCAGCATGCGCATGGCGGTGGTGACGGTCTTCTCGAGCTTTTCGAGATTCAGCACGCCGTTTTCGATGTGGCGCGGCAGGTTCACCGAGCCCAGGTTGCACACGGCAATTTCCTGACCGGCCTTGGTGTTCAGGGTGATCTCGGTGCAGAGATTGGAGCTGTGCACCACGCCCACGTGCTGCTGCGGGCTGCGCAGGTTGCAGGGGTCTTTGAAGGTCACCCAAGGGTGGCCGGTTTCGAACAGCATCGACAGCATCTTGCGCCACAGCTGCAGGGCGGGCAGACGCTTGAAGTTCTTGATGCGGCCTTCGTCGGCGAGCTTTTCGTACTGGGCGTAACGGGCCTCGAAGGCGCTGCCGATCAGATCGTGCAGGTCGGGCGTTTCTTCCGGGCTGAACAGGGTCCAGGGCGCGTCTTCCATGACGCGCTTCATGAACAGATCCGGCACCCAGTTGGCGGTGTTCATGTCGTGCGTGCGGCGACGGTCATCGCCGGTGTTCTTGCGCAGTTCCAGGAATTCTTCGATGTCGCGGTGCCAGGTTTCCAGGTACCCGCAGACCGCGCCCTTGCGCTTGCCGCCCTGGTTCACCGCCACGGCGGTGTCGTTGGCCACTTTCAGGAACGGCACGACGCCATTGGACTTGCCATTGGTGCCCTTGATGTAGCCGCCCATGCCGCGCACCGAGGTCCAGTCATTGCCCAGACCGCCGGCAAATTTGGAGAGCAGGGCGTTGTCCTTGATGGCGCCGAAGATGCCGTCAAGGTCATCCGGCACCTGCGTCAGGTAGCAGCTCGACAACTGCGGGCGCAGCGTGCCGCTGTTGAACAGGGTGGGCGTGCTGCTCATGAAGTCGAAGCTCGACAGCAGCTGGTAGAACTCGATGGCGCGGGCTTCGCGTTCCACTTCGTTCATCGCCAGACCCATGGCCACGCGCATGAAGAACGCCTGCGGCAGCTCGAAGCGGGTCTTGTTGCTGTGGATGAAGTAACGGTCGTACAGGGTTTGCAGGCCCAGGTAGTCGAACTGCGCGTCACGGTCGGCCAGCAGCGCCTTGCCCAGCGCGTCCAGGTCGTAGAGCGCCAGTTTGGGGTCCAGCAGTTCCAGATCCACCGCCTTGTGGATGAAGGCGCGGAAGTACTCGGGGTAGGCCGGCTTCATTTCTTCGAAGGTGGGGCGGCTGTCCGGCAGGTCGAGAAACTTCAGCGCTTCGTGGCGCATGGCGTCCAGCAGCAGCCGCGCCGAGGCGTAGGTGTAGTTGGGCTCTTTCTCGATGCGGGCGCGGGCGGCCAGGGTCAGCGCCTGGCTGAGTTCGGCTTCGCTGATGCCGTCGTACAGATCGCGCAACGCGGCAGTGACCACCTCTTCAACCGCCGTGCCCGACAGGCCGGCACAGGCTTCGGTGACCACGGTGCGGATGCGCGCCACGTCCAGTGGCACCACGGCACCATCGTCGCGCTTGACGTGAATTTGCGGACCAGCGGCGGCGGGCACGGCGGCAACTTCGGCAGCGCGCTTCTTGGCCTGCTCGTCACGGTAGATGACGTAGGCGCGGGCGACCTTGTGCTCGCCGGCGCGCATCAGGCCGAGTTCGACCTTGTCTTGAATGTCTTCAATGTGCAGGGTGCCGCCGCCGCTCAGGTGACGGGTCAGGGCCTGCACCACCTGCTCGGTGATGTCCTTGACCAGATCCCGCACGCGGGCGCTGGCGGCGGCCGGGCCGCCTTCGACGGCGAGGAAGGCCTTGGTCAGCGCAATGTTGATCTTGGCGGCGTCAAAGCCGGTGACCTTGCCGTTGCGGCGGATCACGCGAATCGCGCCGGGCGCGGTGGCCGCGACATCAAGCGTGTTGTGGGTGTTCTGGGGCGGCTGGGCAGCGCGCTCGGTGTTGCGGGTTTGAATGTTGGCAGTGTCCATGCCGGTCCCCTCGAATTGGTGTGGTGCAGGTCGACGACGAGGGGCTGGCGCAAGGCCAGCCCCGATCCCCGATATAACCACAGACAAAAAGACTTGCCTAGCCCAAAACCACAATATCTGGTGTTTATTTCACGGCTCGGCCCCTACATGCTGTGTTCAAGCTGGGACTAAAGCATTGCAAACTCTGTGGACAAGTCGTGCGTATCCACCGAGCGCCCCACGTTTTCAAGCACTTGCGGCGGGGCTTTGGCTCACAATGCCGTCCCGCTGAAGCCTTGCGCCTGTTCCTGTCACCCTGATGCCGCTGCTCCCCAAACCCGACGCCGACGCCCGATTGGTCAAGTTGCGCGCCACGCTGCTGGCCGCCGTGATGGTGCTGGCCGACACCGATGGCGATAGCGAACAACGGCTGAGCCAGTTGCGCAAGCTGGTGCGGCTGATACGCCCAACCCGCCGCGAGGCCGAACTGCCGGGCCTGCGCCTTGCGCAGTTGGCGCTGGTGCTGCGCACCGAAACCACCGCGCGCCGCGCGCTGCGCAATGCTTTGCTGGCCTTGTTGGCCGAAAAGCACAGCGTGCATCTGTTTTCCGACGCGGGCGTGCTGTCGAGCGAAGGGTTCTCGTCGTCGCTGTCGCGGCGCATCTGGCACCGCGTGCTGCCCGACGTGGTCAACACCGACTATCTGAAAGACGTGCTGGGCCTGCTGTTCGACCGTCGCGACGATCACGAGTGGATGGAAGCTGCGGGCGCCGAGGCGTGGCTGGACCTGGTGCGCGCCATCGACATCGACCACGGCGCCAGCCACGACAAGGGCAAGCTGGCCCTGCAGATCGTCTCGGCCATCGAGGTGCTGAGTTATCGCATCACCTCGATCGGCCTCGAGCCCGAACTGGTGCGCAACTACCCGGCCATCGAGCGCCACGAGTCGCCGTTTCTGACCCAGAACGCCGAGGTGCGGCACTTCGTTGACGAGTGGCGCAAGGCCGCCACCGACAAACGCGACCCGCAGCTCGACAGCCGCCAGATCGACGTGCTGCTGGAACAGTGCACCGAAATCATCGGCAAGATTCGCAAGCAGGCGCGCAGGACTGGCGCCAGCGTCAGCCTGACCTATCAACTGGTGCGGCTGGAACAGAGCATCGCGCGCTTCAGCCAGTTGATGAAGCTGCTCGAAGCCCCGCCGGCCGAGCGCAACGATCTGGCGGTGTCGCTGTTCTTCGAACTGGTGATTGCCGAGAACCGCCGCTACAGCATCGGCGACCTGTTTTCGCAGAACATCGAGTTGCTGGCGCAGCGCGTCACCGGCAGCGCCGGGCGCATGGGCGAGAAGTACATCGCCAACTCGCGTACCGAGTTCTGGGCCCTGTTGCGCGCCGCGCTGGGGGCCGGGTTTTTCATCGCGCTGATGGCCGGAACCAAGCTGCTGTTCGGCTTTGGCGAGCACGCGCCCATCGTCACCGCCTTCGTCAACAGCATGATTTATGGCCTCGGCTTCGTGGTGATTTACCTGGTCGGCTTCACCGTCGCCACCAAGCAGCCGGCGATGACTGCGGCCACGATTGCCGCCAGCATTCGCAGCACCGAGGCGCACCCCGACCGGCTCGAAGGCTTGGCCAATCTGGTGGTGGCGACGCTGCGCAGCCAGTTCATCGCCATCATCGGCAACCTGGTGCTGGCCTTTGTCACTGCCGCGTTGATGGGCTATCTGATCTGGACCTACGGCGGCGCCCACTTTCTACCGGCCGACAAGGCCCATCACCTGCTCGAGGACCTTGACCCGTTTCGCAGCCCGGCCATCGCCCACGCCGCCATCGCCGGCATCTGCCTGTTCTTCTCGGGGCTGATCTCGGGCTATTTCGACAACCGCGCCGCCTACACGCGCATTCCCGAGCGCATTGCCCAGCGCCCCAAGCTGCAACGCTGGCTGGGCAAGGCGCGGGCGCGGGCGCTTGGCGATTACATCGGCCACAACCTGGGCGGCATTGCCGGCAACTTTTTCTTCGGCTGCATGCTGGGGTCGATGGGTACGCTGGGCTTCATCCTCGGCTTGCCGCTGGACATTCGTCACATCGCCTTTGCCGCCGCCAACTACGCCTATGCGCTGGTCAGCCTCGACTGGGCAGTGCTCGCGCCGGTGGCGCTGTGGTCGGGGCTGGGCGTGCTGATCATCGGCATGACCAATCTGGCGGTGAGCTTTGGGCTGGCGCTGTTCGTGGCGATGCGTTCGCAGCGGGTGGAGTTCACCGAGGGCCGGCGCCTGGCGTGGCTGGTGATGGGCCACTTCGTGCGCGCGCCGCAGCGCTTCATCTGGCCGCCGCGCACCAAAGATGCCGACATCAGTGAAGTCATCGACACCGTCGCCCAGCGGGTGATGGGTCCGCCGCCGGGCCCCGGCGGCGCCTGAGCGGCCAGCTGCGCGCCTACAATCGATCCACGACGTTCAGGGGCGGCGCCATCTTCCAGAAACATTGCCCGGGCTGCTTCGCCGACAAGGCGGGCAAGGCCGTGTGTGCAATCTGCGGCTACGACGAGTCGCGGCCGCGCTCGGCCATGTTTCTGCGCCACGGCACGCTGCTGGCAGATCGTTATCGCATTGGCCGCGTGCTGGGCCGGCCGGGCGGCTTTGGCATCACCTACCTGGCCTGGGATGTCCACCTGCAGCAGCGGGTGGCCATCAAGGAATACCTGCCGCGCGAGCTGGCCAACCGCGACACCGACAGGCTGACCGTCAGCGTCCACACCACCGACGAGCGCGGCACTTTCGAAGCCGGGCGCGAGCAGTTTCTGCGCGAGGCGCGCATCGTCGCCGGGCTCGATCACCCCAACATCGTCCGCGTGCTGAGTTACTTCAACGCCCACGGCACGGCGTATCTGGTGATGGATTACTACGAAGGCCTGAGCATGGGCGACTACCTCGCCACCGTGAGCAGCGTGCTCGACCCGGTGGTGGCGGTGGGCATCATCGAGCCGGTGCTCGAAGGCCTGGCGTTCGTCCACCAGCACGGCGTGGTGCATCGCGACATCAAGCCGCACAACCTTTATCTGGCGGCAATCGGCAAGCCGATTCTGCTCGACTTCGGCGCCGCGCGACGGTCCAGCGGCGAAGGCGCGCGCAGTATCTCGGTGGTGCTCACCGAAGGCTATGCGCCGCTGGAGCAGTACCAACGGCGCACCGCGCAAGGCCCGTGGACCGACGTCTACGGCCTGGCCGCCACGCTGTTCCGTATGACCACCGGCCACGCCCCGCCGCTGGCGCTGGACCGCCTCGACAGCGACCCGCTGGACAGCGCCGACTGGGGCAACGTGCCGGCCGCACTGCGCGACGTGCTGACCCGCGCGCTGGCGGTGCAGCCTGAAGACCGATATGCCAGCGCTGAGGCCTTTCTTGAGGCGCTGCGTGCCTGGCGGCACGCCACACCCGCACCCGGTGAGGTGGGCGAGGTCCCGCCCGCCCTGTGGCGCCGTGCCCCCGATTCGGACGCTGGCCCGCCAGGCGCCGAGCCCGTTGACCGCCCTTCGTTCAACGGCGGCGGCGGCAATCTGCTGCCATGGCTGGCGGCGGTGGCACTGGCCGCGGTGGCCATCGGCTGGACTGCGGTGACGCTGGAGACCCCACCGACACCCGGCGACCCGGCGCTGGGCGGGTCGCCTGCATCGCAGGCTCCGGCCAGCATCGCCACTGGAACGCCGCGCACCACGCCGCAGGCACCGGTGCCAACGATCGGCCGCGATGCGCTGGTGGCGCTGCCCATGGCCTCAATGCCCGCACAGTCCGTAACCGTGGGCGGGACGGACGGCGTGCCGGTCTCGGTGCTGCCGCTTGCGACGTTCGAGATTTCACGCTTTGAGGTCACGGTTGAGGCGTTTGCCCAATTTGTCGCCGATCAACGCTACCGCCCCGAGGCATGGGCCAACTTCCCCTGCGATGGCGTCACCCGTGGCGACTGGTCGTCGCCCCATGTGGCGCGCACCGAGCGGGTGCCGGTGGTCTGCGTAAGCCTGCACGACGCGCAGGCTTACGCCGCGTGGCGCAGCCGGGTCAGCGGCGATGACTACCGCCTGCCCACCGAGGCCGAGTGGGAAGCCGCCGCCCGCGCCGGTACCCGCAGCGCCTACTGGTGGGGGGACGACCTGGAGAGCGATCGCGCCAACTGCGCGGGTTGTCGGCCGTTCACCACCCGCGCCGCCAATGTGGGCCGCTATCCGGCCAACAGACTGGGCCTGCATGACACCGCCGGCAACGTGCGCGAATGGACCTGCTCATCGGTCGAGATGACCGCAGCGGTCAGCCCGCTCTGTGCAAGCGTCGAGGGCGCTGCAGCCGCGCAATCGTTCGTGGTGCGCGGCGGCTCCTGGCACCAGGGACCTGACGCCCTGCGCAGCAGCGCCCGCGACCTGCTGCCGTCGCTGCGCCGTGACCATCACACCGGCTTCAGGCTGGTGCGTCAGCCAAGGTCAAATTGACCCTGCCCCCTGACAGCGCTGCGGCGTTACGGGCATGCTGTTGATCGCCGGTTGCGCTGCGCCGGTCCGCGCACTGAATTGACCCGCCCTGGCTGACCTTCGCATGAGCTATCAGAAGCACTGCCCTTCCTGCTTTCGCCTCAAGGAGGCTGCGGCGGTCTGCCCGCATTGCCGCTTCGACGAGTCGGCCGCGCGCTCGCAATTGTTTCTGCCCTACGGCACCACGCTGGGCGGGCAATACCGGGTTGGGCGCGTGCTCGGCAAACCCGGTGGTTTTGGCATCACCTACCTGGGCTGGGACATCAACCTGCAGCAGCGGGTGGCGATCAAAGAGTTCATGCCGCCAGAGATTGCCGAACGCGTGCCCCAGAGCGCCGATGTCACCGTCATGGAGTCCGGTGAGCGCAAGAGTTTCGAAAGCGGCAAAGCGGCGTTCGTCCGTGAGGCGCGCATCGTCGCGCAGCTCGATCACCCCAACGTGGTGAGGGTGCGCACCTTCTTCAACGCCAACGACACGGCGTATCTCGTCATGGATTACTACGACGGGATGAACATGGAGGACTACCTCACCCAGAAGCAGCCGACCCTGGGGCCGGAGCTGGCGATTCCGGTGATGCTGCCGATACTTGACGGACTACGTTATCTGCACGCGCGGGGTCTGATTCACCGCGACATCAAGCCCAACAACATTTATCTGGCGACCATCGGTCGGCCGATCCTGCTCGACTTCGGCGCCGCCCGCCAAGCCACTGGCGAACACGACCCGAAAACCATGTCGGTGGCGCTGTCCGGCGGTTATGCGCCGCTGGAGCAGTACCAGAAGCGCTCGTCACAAGGCCCGTGGACCGACGTCTACGGTGCCGCCGCGACGCTCTACCGGATGATCACCGGCCAGGCGCCGCCCACCGCGCTCGACCGCATGGGTGACGACCCGCTGGCGGTCGGTCCATGGCCTGGCGTTCCCGCCAACTTGCGCGCCGTGCTGCTGAAGGCCCTGGCAGTCAAAGCCGAAGACCGATACCCCAGCGCCGAGGCGTTCATGCTGGCACTGGAGCAGTACACCGGCGTCAACCCCGCCGAGCGCGCACCGGCCGACGAGCCGCCGCCAACCCGCAGCCGGCCGCAACCGGCGTCTGACGACCCTTTGCTGCCCGCAGCGCCCGCGCCGGGCAACGCCAGCCGCGCGGCACAGGCGCCCTTGCCCCCGGTGGTGATGCCGCCGTCACGCCCGAGCACGACCACGCTGCCCGGCTGGCGCCGCACCGCCGAACTGGCACTGCTGACCTTGGGTGGCGGACTGATCATTGCCTTCTTTGTGTGGCTGATGTTCTTGCGCCCGCCCGAGGCCTTCACCCCGGCCACCGGCAGCCTGGGGCCCGTCAACACGCTTGGGCTCGCTGCGGCCACGTCACAAAGCGCCTCAGCACTGCCCTGACGGCAGGGCGTCGAGAAACCGGCGAATCCGCTCGGCGATGTCCTGCGGCTGCTCCAACATGAAACAGTGCCCGCCGGGCACGCGTTCGACCTGGCGCTTGCGATCGCCCGCAGCGACGCGGCGCGCCGTGGTCGGAAAGAAGCCGTAGCTGTCGGCGCCGTAGAGCATCAGCATGGGCTGCCGAAGGCGCCGCAGCGCCGACCACGGATAGACCGGCTGGCGGTAAATGGCAGCCTCTATCGCGCTGGGGCAGATCAGCGCCAGACCGTCGGCCACCGGCCGCGTGGCGTGATCGATGAAATCTTCAAACGCCGCGTCGGTCCAGCCGGCGTAGATGCCGCGGCCTTTCAGGCGTGTGGCGAGGGCATCGCGGTCGACCCACTGGGTGCGCCGTCGCAGCGCGGCGTTGGCCATCGGGTTGCGGCCCAGCCGGCCCGCGAGGTTTGACAACACCCAGTATTGCGGCGGCAGCAGAATCGGGTCGAGCAACACGGTCGCGGCGACGGCCTCAGGCCTCTGGGCTGCGAGCAAGGTGCTGATGCCGCCGCCCAGGCTGTGGCCCATCAGTACGGTGTTGCCGGCCGGGGCGAGGGTGTCGAACACCTCGCAGGTCTGCGCCAGCAAAGTGGCTTTGCCGCGGTAATGGCCGGTGACCTCGCTTTCGCCGTGGTTCTCGAAGTCATGGGTGATCAGCCCAAACGGACCGATCAGTCGCGCCAGCAGCGTCGCGTACACCCCGCCGGCGAAGCCGTTGCCGTGCGAGAAGAACAGGGTCGGTGCATCCCCGACCGGGTCGATGCGGCGGCCGCGTACGGTCACACCGTCGGCCAGGGTCAACTGCCACGGCTGCAGGTCGCGAAACGTCATTGGCGTCCTCACAGCCGGGGAAACGCCTGGGCCATGGCGCGCAACCAGCGTGCGGTGTGCAACACGCCGCTGGGCGACACCGATTTGCCCGAGGTCAGCAGCGCCACGCTCAGCGCCCGATGGGGGTCGGCCCAGCACAGCACGTTGACGAAGCCCAGGTGCCCGAACGCCCGCTGGCTGCGTGGCCCGAACAGGCCAAAGGGTTTTTCGCCAAGCATGAACCCGGCCGAGAAGCGCAGCGGCAGCTTGAGCGTGCGGTCGAACTGGATCGGACCGACCGGCTCGATGGCGCGCGCCACGGTCTCCGGCTTGAACACCTGACGACCCTCGAAACGTCCGCCGTCGAGCAGCATCTGGAAGACCCGGTTGGCATCTTCGGCGCTGGCGGTGAGGTTGCCGGCCGGGACCACCGCACTCAGGAACGGATCTTCGTTGGACGCCGCAACGCCCTCGGCCATGTCGACCCCGATGATGCTGCGAATGTAAGCCGACAGCGGCCACACCGGCTGCAGCCCGGTGACGACGTTGCGCGGCATCTGCGCGCGCAGCGCCGGTGACGCGCCGTATTGCAGAAACTGGCAGCCCAGCGGCTTGGCGATCCACTTGTCCAGCGCATCCGGCAGGCTGATCTGGCCCACGCGCTGCACGACCTCGCCGAGAATGAACCCTGCCGTCAGCGCGTGATAAGCCTGCTGGCGAAACTCGCGGTCCACCGGTCGCGCGGCACACAGCGTGGCGATGAGCACGTCCCAGTTCTTCAGCAGCTCGGCACCCTGGGTCTCGACCGTGAGCGAGGGGATCGCCGCGCGATGCGCCATCAGCTCGCGCAGCGTGACGCGGTGTTTGCCGCGCGCCGCAAACTCGGGAATGTAGGCGGCGACCCGGTCGTCAAGGCTGAGCTTGCCGTCTTCGATGAGCTTGTGGACCAACAGCGCCGAGATCGACTTGGATGCGGAAAACAGACACATCGGCGAATCGGGCTGCAGCGCCACTTGCGGCTCGTCGACGCCCGGGTCGAGGCCGCGCACCGCGCCGATGGACCGTTTAAGCACCGTGCGCCCGTGGCGCTTGACCACCAGGGTGATGGCGGGCTGCAAGCCGCTGGCAAACATCTGCTCCACCGCGCGCCACACCGCATCGACCTTTTGCGGGTGCAGGCCCAGCTCGGCCGGCGCGGTCTCGGCCGCATGGTCGATGCCGACCAGCGGCTGCAGGTTTTTCGGGGCGCGCACGTACGCGCCGGGCATCAATTGCATGGAGCAGACTCGAGAAGGTCGTGTGCCGGGTTTAAACCGCGTCCCCGGCAATAAAGGTTTCGACGGCGTTGACGATGAAATCGGGCCGGGTCAGGGGTAGCCAGTGCCCGGCATACACCGGCACGCGGCGCACGTTGGGCACCCAGTCCGACAGGCTGTCGAGCAGGGCTTCGGTGACAAACGGGTCATAGCGCGGGGTGATCAGTTGCACCGGGACCTCGGTGGTGCGCCGTTGCGGCGCCAGCAGGCGGCGGCGCATGTTGGCGCGGTACAGCTGGATGCCGTTGACGCCGTCGCGGGTCTGGGTGGCGGTGCGCGGCGCTTCGGCCATGCCTTCGAGGCGCTCGAGCACGCGCGGCCAGTGGCGACCCACCGCGAGGCGCCAAGCGGCAGGGGCGATGACCGGCAACTGGAACACGCCGATGTACCAGGAGTGCGCGAGCTGCCCGAGCACCTTGCCCCAGCGGCGCGGGTCGGCGCTGAGCAGTCCGGCGCGCATCCAGTGACCGACGTGGTCGAGGCACGGCCCCGAGATCGAGGTGAAGCTTTTGATGCGCCCTTCAAAGCGCGGACTGCAAACCGATTCCCAGGTTTGGATCGACCCCCAGTCGTGGCCGACCAGGTGCACCGGGCGCCGGGGGCTCACCGCCTGGATGATGGTCAACAGGTCTTCGGACAACACTTCAAGCCGGTAATCGCGCAGCGCCTTGGGCGCACTGGAGGCGCCGGTGCCGCGCACGTCGTAGGCAAACACCGGGCGGTGCTGAGCCAGACGCTCGGCGGTTTCGCGCCACACCTGCGCACTGTCAGGGTAACCATGGATGAGGATGACCGGGTCGGCGTCGGCTTGTGGACTGGGCCAGGCATAGACCGCCAGGGTCACGTTTCCGCATTCGACCCGGCGGTGGATGGGCAGTGGCGCTTCGACGTCGGTCATGGGTCGATCTGGAATGAACCTAATCGCATTATGCGCAACGTGTTGCCGCGCGGCATGTCTTCGGCGCCACGCAGGCGCTACGCTCGCGTCTTGACTTTTACCCGAGGCAGCAATGACCTACACCACCCTCAAGACCGCGCAAGACGGCGGCGTACTGACCCTAACGCTGTCGCGGCCCGCACAGCTCAATGCCTTCACCGTCGAGATGGCCGACGAGCTGGAGCACTTCTTCACCACCGTCAATGACGACGATGCCGTGCGCGCCATCATCGTCACCGGCGAGGGCAAGGCGTTCTGCGCCGGCATGGATCTGAGCATTCCCGGCAACGTCTTTGGCCTCGACGAGACGCAAGCGCCCACCCGTGCCGACATGGAAACGCGCCTCCATGACCCCGCCATTCAAGCCGGCGTGCGCGACACCGGCGGCCGCGTCACCCTGGCGATCTTCAACTGCCGCAAGCCGGTGATTGGCGCGATAAATGGCGCGGCCGTCGGCATTGGCGCCACCATGACCTTGGCGATGGACGTGCGTCTGGCCAGTGAGAACGCGCGCATCGGCTTTGTTTTTGGCCGGCTGGGCATCGTGCCGGAGGCCTGCTCGAGCTGGTTTTTGCCGCGCATTGTCGGCATCAGCACCGCGCTGGAGTGGGTCTACAGCGCCGAGATCCTCAAGCCCGACGTGGCGCTTGCCGGCGGGCTGGTCAAGGCCGTGGTGCCGGCCGACCAGCTACTGGATGAGGCGATGAAGCTGGCGCGCAAATTCAGCGACAACCGCTCGCCGGTGGCCGTGGCGCTCGCCCGGCAGATGCTCTATCGCAACGCGGCCGCAACACACCCGCTGGAAGCGCACAAGGTCGATTCACTGGCGATGTTCTACACCAGCATTGGCGACGGCAAAGAAGGGGTGCGCGCGTTTCTGGAGAAGCGCGACCCGGCCTTCACCGCCAGCGCCGCGACCGACCTGCCGCCGTTCTATGACGACTGGGCCAAGTGACCGCAGATCAGTTGAGGATGCCTGGCATCGCCAGCCGGAACGGCGCAATGGTGACGCGAAAGCGCCGCCCGGTCTGCGGTTCAATGAAGCCGTAACTGCCCTGCATGACGCCGACCGGCGTCCGCAGCGGGCAGCCGCTTTGGTAGGTGAACTGCTCGCCCGGCGCGATGACCGGCTGCTGGCCGACGACGCCGGGACCCTTGACGTCTTCACTACGACCTTCAGCGTCGGTGATCTGCCAGTGGCGGTCGAGCAACTGGATGGTTTCGGTCGTGCCGTTGATGACCATGATGTCGTAGGCGAACACCCACAGACCGTCCCGGGACTGCTGCGGCAGATAACGGGTGCTGACGCGGATATTGATCGACATGACGGTCCTGAAAAGCGCGCTGGGAAACCTCTGACAAACCTAGAGCGCTGTAATGTTGCAGAGGTTCCTGGGGCTAAAACATGCCGGTCATGAGCCGGGCTTCTTCGCTCATCATGTCCTGCGTCCACGGTGGGTCGAAGGTGAGTTCGACATCGACCTCGTCGACGGTGGGCAGCGCCTCAACCTTGGACTTGACGTCGGCGACCAGAATATCGCCCATGCCGCAGCCCGGTGCGGTCAGGGTCATGCGCACGGTGGCGCGACGTTTGCCGGCATCGGATGGCTCGATCACGCAGGAGTAGATCAACCCCAGATCAACGATGTTGACCGGAATCTCGGGGTCGTAGCAGGTCTTGAGCTGCTTCCACGCTGCGGCTTCGATTTCCTTGTCGGTGGCGTTGTCCGGCACTTCGGGGCCGTCGGGCACTTCTTTGCCGATGCTGTCGGCATCCTTGCCGTCGATGCGGAACAGGTGACCCTCGACCTGGATGGTGAAGCTGCCGCCCAGCGCCTGCGTCAGTTGAGCGCTGGCGCCTTCCGGCAGTTCGACACGGGTGCCCTGGGGAATGAGCACGCCGATCACGTCGCGGGTGAGGGTGAGAACGTCAGTTGAAGTATTCATTGGCAATTCGGTCCGATACGCATAGCGTAAGGGCAATTCACTCAGAACCAAGGATTTCATGATGAAAGTTTTCGGCGTGTGGGCTGCTGCGCTGCTGTGGATCGTGTCGGTCGGTCAGGCTGCGGCCGACGACAACCCCATTCCATCGGTCACGGTCACCGGCAGTGCCGAGGAACGCGCAGCGCCTGACAAAGCGACGCTCAACGTCGCCGCCGACGTCAAAAGTCCCACCGTCGCCGAGGGGGAGGCGCAGGTGCAGCGGCAGGTCAAGGCCCTGCTGCAACGTCTGAAGGCGCTGAAAATCGCAGATGACCAGATCAACAGCGCCCAGGTCAGCGTCCGGCCCGAGTACCAATGGAACGAGGAGGCGCGGCGCAATGACCCTGACGGCTACCGGGTACGCCGCGACATCCGCATCGAGATCACCGACTTGAGCCTGCTTGGCCCGGTCCTCAAGGCGGTGACGGCGTCTGACATCACCGAAGTGTCGCCGCCACAACTGGGCTTGCAGGACCCTGGCGCGGTGGACCGCAAGGCGCTGGCGCTGGCCGCCAAGGATGCGCGCTTGCAGGCTCAGGCGCTGGCCGAGGCCCTGGGCCTGACCCTGGGCAAGGTGCTGTCGGTGCAGGGCGCCGGCAGCACCCAGCAACCCCCGCCGATGCCGATGATGCGCATGGCGGCGGCCGATGCCGAAAGCTCGAACAGCCAGCAGGGCATTCTCACCGGCGAGTTGACCGTGACCCAGCAGGCGACCGTAAGGTTCGCGCTGCTGCCGTGACGCACCGACACGGCGGCCGGGGCCGGTTCGCGAGGGCCTTCACTGCCGTGTGATAATCGGCGATTCCGTTCAACCAGAAGGGAGCGCCGGGCTGATGAGCGCCGCGCCGATTGAAGTAGGCGTGATCATGGGATCACGCTCAGACTGGGACACCCTGAAAGGCGCCTGCGAGGTGCTCAAGGACTTGGGCGTCGGCGTTGAGGCGCGCGTGGTGTCCGCCCATCGCACGCCCGATGCGCTGTTCCGTTACGCCGAGACGGCTGCCGACCGTGGCATCAAGGTGATCATCGCCGGCGCGGGCGGCGCCGCTCATCTGCCGGGCATGTGCGCCGCCAAGACCGCGCTGCCGGTGCTCGGCGTGCCGGTGCAAAGCCGCGTGCTCAATGGCGTTGATTCGCTGCTGTCGATCGTGCAGATGCCAGCCGGCATCCCGGTGGGTACCTTGGCCATCGGCACGGCCGGCGCCATCAATGCCGGCTTGTTGGCTGCGGCGATTCTTGCCCTCAGTGATTCCGCGCTGGCCACGCGCCTCGCCGATTACCGCGCCCGGCAAACAGACCGGGTACTTGAGACGGCTGACCTGAGCGACATGTCGTGACCCTGGGGGTTTTGGGCGCTGGCCAGTTGGGCCAGATGCTCGGCTTCGCGGCCACCCAATTGGGCATCGACACCTGCTTCTTCGACCCGGCAGAGGCGCCTTGCGCCGAGCGCGCCGGGCCGGTGATTCGCGCCGACTATGCCGATGCCGCTGCGCTGCTTAAGCTGTCCCAGCGCGTCGATGTGGTCAGCTTCGAATTTGAGAACGTGCCGCCGGACGCCCTGCGGTTTCTCAGCGCCCGGGGTTTGCGCGTGGCACCAAATGCCGATGCGCTGCAGCACGCGCAGGATCGCGGCATCGAGAAGGCATTGTTCGACCGCCTGGGCATTCCGGTGGCGCCGTATCGCTGCGTCGATGACCTGGCGGCCGCGCAGGCTGCGGTCGCGACGTTGGGGCTGCCGGCGGTGATCAAGACCCGCCGCTTTGGCTATGACGGCAAAGGACAGGTCGTGATTCGCCACGCCAACGAGGTCCCTGCGGCGTGGAAGGCCATCGGCCAGCAGCCGGCCATCATCGAAGCCTGGGTGCCGTTTGAACGTGAAGTGTCGTGCCTGGGCGTTCGTGCACGCGATGGCCTGACCCGCTTCTATCCGTTGACCACCAACACCCACCGCAACGGCATTTTGCGGTTGTCGGTGCCGACGGCAAATGACCCGCTGCAGTCGCTGGCCGAGCAGCACACCCGCAAAGTGATGGACACGCTGGATTACGTTGGCGTCATGGCCTTCGAATTTTTTATTGTTGAAAATCAATTGCTTGCAAACGAAATTGCGCCTCGCGTGCACAACTCCGGCCATTGGACGCAAGACGGTGCCAAGACCAGCCAGTTTGAGAACCATGTGCGCGCCGTCTGCGATCTGCCGCTGGGCGACACCACCTTGTTGCGCCCGGTGGCGATGATCAATTTGGTGGGGCAAGTGCCGGACGCTGCCGTTTGGGCAACGCACGCGGGGCACCTGACGCTGCACGATTACGGCAAGTCGGCGCGCCGCGGTCGCAAGGTCGGCCACCTCAACGTGTGGGCAGACGACAACCGGGCATTGGCCCAACGGGCGGCCACGGTGGCCCGGTTGATCAGCCCGTTCGAAGACGGCTGAGCTGCCGTCTTACGTCTTGCCAAAGCGCCGCATAGGCCGCGTTGGCGGGCTCTGAAGGCCCGCTGAAACACCCCAGCGGCTGACGATGCAAGCCCATGCGTTCCACGCTGCTGGCGTACGGGATTTCGCTCTGCAGCCAAGTGATCCCAGCGACCGGCGCGGCTTCAAGCTGTTCGCGGTGCACGGTGCGCCGCCGGTCCACCAGGGTGTAAAACGCCGCCATCTTGCGCCGGGGTTGGTCCAGCGCGGCCATGCGCTCGGCCACCAACTCAAGGGTGCGCTGCGCTAAAAATCCGGGAATAACCGGCAAAAGAAGGCAATCCGACGCAATCATGACGTTATCCGCCAGGTGAGACAGGCTGGGCGGTGCGTCCAGGATGACCAGTTGGTAGTGCTCTGAAAACGGCTTCAGCAGTTTGGACAGCGCCCGTTCCGGTCGGTCGACCTTGTTGAGCAACACATCGAGCAAGCGGTGTGCGCTGGCGGCGGGCAAGACGTCGAACCCTCCGACGGCGCTGCGCTCGACATAGCGACCAAGCGCCGATTTGCCCTTGAGCCAGTGCTTGGACTTGGCATCCAGCGTGGCGTCGACGCCCGACAGCCACGTCGCCGCGCCTTGCGGGTCAAGGTCCCAAAGCAAAACCTGCAAGCCGTCGGCAGCCGCTCGGTGCGCCAGGTTGACGGCGGTGCTGGTTTTGCCAACACCGCCTTTCAGTTGGTAGAGCGCGAGGACATCCATCATCGGGTCAGCCCTCGCGCATCGTGCCGGTCAGAGGTCCAGGTTGCCCACCATGAGGGCGTTCTGCTCAATGAACTCGCGGCGCGGTTCGACGTGCTCGCCCATCAGGGTGGTAAACACCTGATCGGCACTGATCACGTCTTCGACATCGACCCTGACGAGACGGCGGACTTTCGGGTCCAGTGTGGTTTCCCACAACTGTGTGGGATTCATCTCGCCCAGCCCTTTGTAACGCTGCGTGTGCAGACCGCGCTTGGCCTCGGAGAGCAACCAGCGGAAGGCGTCGTCGAAGGTTTCCACGGCAACACGGCGCTCGTTTCGGACCACCTGTCCGCCACCGGGGAAATGCTTGGCCAGGGTGTCGCGCAGGGCCACCACCCGTCGCCATTCCGCTTGCGCGAAAAAGTCGGGACTGAGCGTTTCGACGTAGGTCGCGCCGTGGCGGCGGCGACCGACCTGAAGCCCAACGCCGCGCTCGTCACGGACCACCTGCAGGGTGTAGTGATTGTCGCTGGGTGCATTGTTGAGGGTGGTCGTAAAACGCGCCAGCCACGCCGCTTCGTTTTCCGGGGTCGGCAAAATAGGTGTTTGCGTCAGCGTCCGCAGCAGGTTGATGTCATAACGGCGGGCCCAACGCTCGACCTGGCGCTCAATGTGCGCGAAATCACGCATCCATTCCGCCAACAGGGTGCCATCGACCACGGTCGTGCCGTCGGCACGTTCAAGACCGGCATCTTCGGTGGCGGTTCGGATCAGCCACTCATGCAGCTCCTGATCGTCCTTCACATACGTTTCGTGTTTGCCCGATTTCAGCTTGTAGAGCGGCGGTTGGGCGATGTACACGTGACCACGTTCAACCAGCGCATACATGTGCCGGTAAAAGAAGGTGAGCAACAGGGTGCGAATGTGCGAGCCATCTACATCGGCGTCGGTCATGATGATGATGCGGTGATAGCGCAGCTTTTCGAGCTTGAAGTCATCTTTACCGATACCGCAGCCCATGGCCGTGATCAAGGTGGCGACTTCGGCACTCGACAGCATTTTTTCGATGCGCGCCTTTTCGACATTCAGAATCTTGCCTTTGAGCGGCAGGATGGCCTGAAAATGCCGGTCACGCCCTTGCTTGGCGGAACCGCCTGCCGAGTCACCCTCGACCAGAAAGAGCTCTGATTTCGCTGGGTCTTTTTCCTGGCAGTCCGCGAGTTTTCCGGGCAATCCGGCGATGTCGAGCACGCTTTTGCGTCGGTTGAGCTCTTTGGCCTTGCGTGCTGCTTCACGGGCACGCGCCGCGTCGACCACCTTGGCCGCGATCATTTTTGCTTCGCGAGGGTGTTCCAACAGATAGGTCTTGAGCTTTTCACCAACTGCACTGGACACCACCGGCGTGACCTCGGAAGACACCAGCTTTTCCTTGGTCTGGCTGGAAAAACGCGGGTCGCGGAGCTTGATGCTCAAGACGGCCGTCAACCCCTCGCGGGTGTCGTCACCATTGGGTGTGACCTTTTCCTTTTTCGCCAGGCCTTCCTGTTCGATGAAATCACCGAGCACGCGGGTCAGCGCGTTGCGGAAGCCTGTTAGATGCGTCCCGCCATCTTTTTGCGGGATGTTGTTGGTAAAGCAGAAAACGTTTTCCGTGTAGGCGTCCACCCATTGCAGGGCCGCTTCTACGACGATGCCATCGTGGTCAACTTCAAGATGAACGACGGTGTCATGTATGCCCTGCTTGTGCTTGTTCAGATACTGGACGAAGGCCTTGATGCCGCCGACATACTCAAAAACGTCTTCGCGACCGCTGCGCTCGTCGTGCAGCACGATCCGGACACCGGCGTTGAGAAACGACAACTCCCGCAGGCGCTTGGCAAGAATGTCGTAATGAAACTCTCGGTCGGAAAATATTTTTGGGCTGGGATGGAAGCGGATGGTCGTTCCGCGCTGATCGGTGGGCTCGCCTTGCGCAAGCGGGGCCACCGGAATGCCCATGTGATAAGTCTGTTGATAATGAAAGCCGTCACGACGGATCTTCAGGTCCAAGTGATCTGACAAGGCGTTGACCACCGACACCCCGACACCGTGTAACCCCCCGGACACCTTGTAGCCGCTACCGCCGAACTTACCGCCTGCGTGTAGCACCGTCATGATCACTTCAGCGGCGGAAATGCCTTCTTCAGCGTGGATGTCTACCGGAATGCCTCGCCCGTTGTCGATGACTTCGACGGAGCCGTCAACCTGAATTGAAACCCGAATCTCGGTGCAGTAGCCCGCCAGCGCTTCATCGATGGCGTTGTCGACAACCTCGAAAACCATGTGGTGAAGGCCGGTACCGTCATCGGTGTCGCCAATGTACATGCCGGGTCGTTCACGAACAGCTTCCAGCCCCTTGAGGACACGGATTGAGGTGGAGTCGTATTCGGCTCCGGGCGCAGGTTGTGTGGTCATTGGATGAATACCCTAATAAGGTCTGAAGTCTAACATTCACGAAATCGCCCCTGTTCCACGTGGAACATCGCCGCGCCTTGCTGCGGTTGAGCCGGCGGTGCAAAACCGCTCAGGACCCGCTGTCCCGGGTACTCAGCCAGTTGATTCAAGATCATCCCAGCGGTTTGATCGGACAACTCGGCGTGCCAGTCGTCGATTGCCAGCAGGGGCCAGATACCCCGCTTTTCATGAATCGTGCGCGCCAGCGCCAAGGCCAAGCTGATCAAAAATACCTTTTGCTGGCCGCGACTTAGTACGGCTTGCGCGCGGCCCGGACCGGCAAGGAGTTCAAGATCGGACCGGTGTGGACCCACCGGCGTGGTCGTCAAGATTTCGTGACGTCCATCTGCCTTGGCCAAGGCCGCTTCGAATGTGACGTCTTTTGCCCAACCCTGACGGTAGGCCAATTCAACATCGGGCAGCAGTGCCAACTCGCCGACAGCCTTGGCGAAGTGGATCTTCAAGCCGTCAACGAGCTGGTGTCGGCACCGATTGATCACAGCCCCTGCTGACAACAGCGTGTCATTCCACGCGACGATTTCGGCTTTGCGAGCATACCGTCGAATCGCGGCGTTTCTTTGACGCAACGCCTGCTGATAACGGCGCCAGTGCTGGGCAAAGGGATGTTCCACGTGGAACAAGGCCCAATCCAGAAAAGCGCGTCGAATCTTCGGGCCGTCTTCGGTCAGCCTGTGAAGGTCTGGACCGAGGATCAACGCGGGCAGGCTTCGGGCCATTTGTTCGCGGCTCGAGGCTTCGTCAAGCCGCTTGGCCCCGAGACGGCCATCGACAAATCGAAGTTTGAGCGGCGACTGATCGACTGACCCATCCTGGTAAAGATCCAGTGCCCATCGGCCATCCCCTTGCCAACAAGCGATCTCAGCCAGCTGTTGTGTTCTGAAAGAACGCCCCCGGCTGGAAATGTCCAAGGCTTCGAGCAGACTGGTCTTGCCGCTGGCGTTTTCGCCAATGATAAAGTTCAGCGACGGGCCGAAATGGATCGTTTGATCTTTAAGTGCCCTGTAACCGACCAGCCGGAGCTGACGAACGGCCAATCGCTTACAACCGCATCGGCATCACGACGTAGCGAAGGGTCGGTTCTTCTGTGGTGGTCATCAGCCCGCTGGAATCGGCATTCCGCAGCGACAGCGTGATGTTCTGTCCGGGCAGGGTGGTGAGCGCATCCAGCAGGTAAACCACGTTGAAACCGATCTCCAGGGCTTCTCCCTGGTAATCAACGTCCAGCACCTCTTCGGCTTCTTCATGTTCAGGGTTGTTGCTTTGCAGCGTCAGGGTGCCGTTGCCGAGGGTCAGTCGCACCCCTTTGAATTTGTCATTGGAAAAGATGGAGCAACGCGCCAAAGCCTGGCGAAAGCGCTCGCGGTCGAGCACCAGATGCTTGTCGCTGTGCTGCGGAATGACACGCTCGTACTCCGGGAAACGACCATCGATCAACTTACTGGTGAGCCGCAGGCTGTCCACCTGAACCCTGATTTGCCCCTGGTTGAAGTGCAAGACCACATTGCCATCGACCTGGGCCAGCAAGCGCGAGAGCTCGAGAATGGCTTTGCGCGGCACGATCAAGTCAGCGGTGGGCTGTTTGGCTTGATCGTCTGTCGTTTCAAAACGTGCCAGCGCCAGTCGATGGCCGTCGGTGGTGACAACGTTAAGCGTCCCGGGACGCAGTTGTAACAGCATGCCGTTGAGATAAAAGCGAACGTCCTGCTGGGCCATGGCGAACTGTGTTCGCTGAATCAGCTTCAACAGCTCCGCTGCAGGCAACTCGATCTGCTGGCTTAACTCGCCGCTGTCCAGAGACGAAAAGTCATCTGCGCTCAGACAGGCGAGCGTGTATCGACTACGTCCACTTTTCAAGGTTGCACGATCACCTGTTACCGAAAGCTCTATCGCAGCGCTTTCCGGCAAACCGCGGCACAGGTCAAATAATTTGCGGGCGGGCAGCGTGATTCGCCCCGGTTCGATGTTCTGCACCGAGACGGTTGTTTCCATCTCGATTTCGAGGTCAGTTCCCGTGAGCTTCAGCTCGGCGTCCTGAACTTCGGCGAGAAGGTTGGAAAGAATCGGTAATGTTTGCCGCCGCTCGACGACACCGATGACCTTGTTCAGCGCGGCGAGCAAATCGTTGCGGTTCGTCGTGATCTTCATATTGGTCGAGAAATCTTTAAGATTTAACTAATAGTAGGGGACGTCTTGTTTTGTGTGTATGTCGATAATTACTTTAATTATCAACGTGTTGCATTTTAATTCTGCCGTGCGATCCTGCTGGTCTAAGACGGGACGCCCTGTGCATAACGTGTGATTACTTGTTTGTCCATCAATTATCCACAACGGTTTCAGCAGTTTTGCGGGGGGCTACCCCAAGGTTGTGCAGCCAGTCCAAGGGAACGTCGCGGGTGTCGCTGACACCTGTGCCTCAACCGAAACCCAGACGTCGTTGTAGCAGGTCGTAATCTTCGCGAATCTTGTGATCTTCTTCGCGCAGCTGTGAAACTTTGCGGCAAGCGTGTAGCACCGTTGTGTGGTCCTTGTCGAAGGCCCCGCCGATTTCCGGAAGGCTGTGCTGGGTGAGTTCCTTGCACAAGGCCATCGCAATCTGCCGCGGCCGCGCCAGTGACCGGGTCCGCTTGGCCGAGGTCAAGTCACTGATGCGAATGTTGTAGTAACCGGCTACGGTCCGTTTGATGTTGTCGATGGTGACCAATCGATCATAGGCCGCGAGCATGTCACGCAACGTGGCCTGCGCAAAGTCGACGGTGATCGGTTCGCCGCGTAACCGGGCACTGGCTGACAGCCGATGGAGCGCGCCTTCCAGCTCGCGAACGTTGGAGCGAATGCGCTGCGCAACGAAAAACGCCACGTCCTCGCCGAGGCGAACGTGAGCCTGCTCGGCCTTGGCGATCAGGATCGCCACGCGGGTTTCCAGTTCCGGCGGTTCGACGGCGACCGACAAGCCCCAGGTGAATCGCGATTTGAGGCGCTCATCAATTCCATCGATATCTTTCGGATAGCGATCGCAGGTCAGCACGATCTGCTTGCGTCCGTCGATCAGCGCGTTGAAGGTGTGGAAGAACTCCTCCTGCGTCCGCTCCTTGTGGGCAAAGAAGTGGATGTCGTCAATCAGCAGGGCATCGACCGACCGGTAGTAGTGTTTGAAGCCCTCCTGGCGCCCGTGACGTATGGCCGACACCATGTGATTCAACCACTGCTCGGCGCCGAGGTAAGCGATCGTGGCTTTCGGGTTGAGCTGCAGGATGCGATTGCCCACCGCGTGCATCAAGTGGGTTTTGCCGAGACCCGACTCGCCATAGATGAGCAGCGGGTTGTAGGCGATCCCGGGGGCCTCGACCACATGCTCGGCTGCAGCCCGCGCCTGCTGGTTGGATTTGCCTTCGATGAAGCTTTTGAAGGTGTAGCGAGGATCGAGCTTGCCGGTGTAAGCGCCCAGCGCCGCATCTCGTTCGGCGTTGGCCGGGGCATCGCCGCCGGAGTCGCTGGCGGCCGGGAGCACCGCCACGTTTGGCGCACTGACCTCGGCGACGCCGACCATCAGGTCAATGCTCAGTGGAACGCCGGGCGCCAGATGCGTCAGCGCCCCGCGAATCTGCTCGAGATGATCCTGACGCACGCGGTCCTGCACGATCCGGTTCGGCGCGAACAGGATCAGGCGGTCCGGCTGGAAGACGGGTTGCAGCGGTCGTAGCCAGGTGCTCAGCTCGCGCTCGCTGAGCTCGGCTTCAAGCCAGTGCAGGCAACGCGTCCATAAATCCTTGTCAAGCATTTTGCGGGGGGTCTAAATCGTAGTGTGGGCGCGAGCCGCCGCCGGGTCGACCGCAGTCTACGCGGAGCGAGCCGGCCTTGCGTTTGGCACGACGGGTCGCTATAGTCGCGCGCTTTTCGACCCCCCGGCAGTCACCCGATCATGAAAGAAGGCATCCACCCGAAGTACGATTACGTCGTGTTCAAGGACGCGTCAGCGGACTTTACGTTCCGCGTGCGGTCAACCATGACCAGCAAGGACAAGATCACCTGGGAAGACGGTAAGGAATACCCGCTGGTGACGCTGGACACCTCGTCAAAGTCGCATCCGTTTTACACCGGCAAGCGCACCGTGTCTGACACCGGCGGTCGTATCGACAAGTTTCGCCGCCGCTACGGTTGATATTGGCCAACCGCGCGTCACAAAAAACCGCCAATGGGCGGTTTTTTTGTGTCCGCCATTCGCCACCCCGACCCGATGGTCGCGATCAATACGCCGACACCCTGTCCGTTCGTTGCCAAAAGTCGCTATCCTTGAAGCTGAATAGCAGCCTCCCGGAATCGCTGGACTTTTGACCGTGCGAGCACGTCGTGCGGTCACGGGTCGTCGACTTGACGGGGAGGGGTGTGACGCAGGGGCCATCAGGGCCCGGTGTATAACTTCAAGACGAAAGGATGATTGGATGGCTCGTTACAGCCTGTTGAACGAAGATACTGGCGAGAAGGTAGAACTTCCGAGCGTTTCGGGTACTTTAGGCCCTGTCGGACTCGACGTCGGCAAGGTCTATGGCAATTCTGGCGTCTTCACCTACGACCCCGGGTTTTCATCGACCTGTTCGACCCAGTCGGCGATCACCTACATCGACGGCGATGCTGGCGTTCTGCTCTATCGGGGCTACCCGGTAGACCAGTTGGCCAAGCATTGCTCGTTCATCGAAGTCGCCTACCTGATCCTCAACGGCGAACTGCCAACGGCCGATCAGCTTGAGGCCTTCGACCAAAGCATTCGCCGGCACACGATGATCAACGAGAACCTGAAGAGTTTCTTCGGCGGGTTCCGTTACGACGCCCACCCTATGGCGATGTTGACCGGCGTTGTGGGCTCGCTGTCGGCGTTCTACCACGACACCACCAACAACAAGGACCCCAAGCATCGCGAGATCTTCGCGCATCGCATGATCGCCAAGATTCCGACGATCGCGGCAGCGGCGTATAAGCGCTATGCCGGCCAGCCGTTCATGTATCCGCAGAACCATCTGGATTACAGCTCCAACTTCCTGAACATGATGTTCTCGGTGCCGGCTGAGCCGTATCACGTCAACCCGGTGGCCGCCAAGGCGCTGGACGTGCTGTTCATCCTGCACGCCGATCATGAGCAGAATGCCTCGACCTCGACCGTGCGCATGGCGGGCTCCACCGGCACCAACCCCTACGCCGCCATGGCTTCGGGCATCGCGGCGCTGTGGGGTCCGGCACACGGCGGCGCCAACGAAGCTGTGCTGAAAATGCTCGGCGAGATTGGTGACGTCAAGAACGTCCAGGGCTTCATGGACAAGGTCAAGGACAAAAACAGCGGCGTCCGTCTGATGGGCTTCGGTCACCGCGTGTACAAGAACTTCGATCCGCGCGCCACCATCATCCGCGACGAGTGCCACAAAGTGCTCAAGGCGCTGAACGTCGACGACCCCAAGCTCGAGCTGGCCATGAAGCTTGAAGAAATCGCCCTGTCAGACGACTACTTCAAAGAGCGCAAGCTCTATCCGAACGTCGATTTTTACTCGGGCATTATCTACAGCGCACTGGGCTTCCCGGTGAACATGTTCACGCCGATGTTTGCCGTGGCGCGCACCGTCGGTTGGGTGGCCCACTGGTCGGAAATGATCGCCGAGCCGGGCATGCGCATCGCCCGTCCGCGCCAGGTTTACGTGGGTGCCGATGCACGCGACGTGCAGCCGCTGGCGTCGCGCGGCGCGTAAACACGGCGTCAGTGCCAACAAACAACCCACCCGCAACGGTGGGTTTTTTGTTGGGCGTCATCCTCCGCTAAGCAGCGCCTCGACGTCCGCAAGACGAAAGCGCTTGGCGGCGCGACCGGTGATCGGTGACAGCGGACGCGCGCGGTGATTCTGGGTGAAGACCGCCAGGTCGAGACCCACGCCGTCGGCGCTGAACTGCAGCAGCGGGATCGCCTCTTGGCGACCGTCGGTCATGCGATAGCGCCGCTCGCCCTGGTCAAAGGGCACGCCGCGGTCTAAAAACTGGAAGTCCACCGCCTCGACATCGTCGGTGATCGCGTGCAGTTGTACGCGGTGTGCGTCCGTCACCGCGCCGCTGGCCACCGCCCCCACCAGCCGCACGTCCAACGGAGACAACCAGCGCATTGCCTGCACGGCGGTCTGGCGCAGCCGCTTAAGACGCTGCACATGGGCATCGCCGCCGAACAGGCGCAAATAATCGAGCACTGCAGCTTCGACCGACAGGTTGTCGGGCAGTGCAGCGTCAGCGCCCAGACCAAGCTGGTCGCGCGCTTTCAGTTTGGCAAGCTGGTAGTCGGTGAGATGCAGGGTGCAGATCAACTGTGCTGCGGCGTTGACCCACTCGTCGTGCAAAGAAGAGGAAAGCCGGGTCATGACGGCGCGGTAAGCGAAACGGCGAGACAGCACACTAGAAAAGATCGTCCAGCGCCGGGCCCTGTCGCGGCCGGTCTTGCGTCGGCTGCTGCTGGCGGTCGTCGTCACCGGAGGCGTCTCCCGGACGTTGCGCGCTGTTGACCGGCACGAACTCAAAAATACTGGCAGACCCGGTGCCGCCGGCCCGGTCACCGCCGCCGCGATCAATGCGCACACTCATGACGCTGTCGGGCGGTGGCGGCGGCTCGTCAGGGATGTCCTTGAGCGCAACCTTCATCACGTCGAGCCAGATGGGCAACGCCGCGCGGCCCCCCACCTCGCCACGGCCAATGCGCTGGGGTTGATCGTGGCCGACCCAGGCAACACCCACGCGATGGCTGTTGTAGCCGGCAAACCAGGCGTCGGTTTCGTCGTTGGTGGTGCCGGTCTTGCCGGCCAGATCACTGCGCCGGAGGGTGGTGCCAACCCGTGCCGCGGTGCCCCGGCGCGCCGCATCGCGCAGGATGTCAGTGATCAACCAGGTGATGGCCTCGGGCACCACGCGGCGCGGGTCGTCAAGCTCGGGCAGCCGAACCGTGTCGTCCGGCACCTTGGCATCCGGTGGCGGCTCGACGACCGGCAAGGGTGGCGTGAAAGACGCCGCGTCGTTGTCCTGTTGATCATCGGGCCGCCAGATCACCGTGCCGTTGGCGTCTTCAACCCGGTCGATCAAAGTGGGTTTGATCGACAGCCCGCCATTGGCCAACACGGCATATGCGCTGGCCAGCTCCAGCGGCGTGTATACCGCGCTCCCCAACGCCATGGTCAGGTCACGCGGCAGCCGCTGCCGGTCCAGCCCGAAGCGTTGCGCAAAGCTGCGCGCCTGCTCGAAGCCGATGGACTGCAGCAGTCGCACCGTGACCAGATTGCGCGAGTGCACCAGCGCGTCGCGCAAGCGGGTCGGCCCGTAGAACTTGCCGCTGTAATTGGTCGGTCGCCAAGCTTCTTCCAGGCGCGCATCGTCGAATACCACCGGCGCATCCAGCACCACCGAGGCGGGGGTGAAGCCAACATCAAAGCTGGCGGCATACAGGAAGGGCTTGAACGCCGATCCGATCTGCCGCTGCGCCTGCGCGGCCCGGTTGAACGAGCTCAAATAAAAGTCGTAGCCACCGACCATTGAGGTGATCGCCCCGGTTTGCGGGTCGAGGCCGATGTAGGCGGCTTGCGGCGCGGGTGTCTGCGACAGGCGCGGCTCGCCGGCCGGATTGCGGCGCAGCCGAATCACCGCACCGGGTTTGAGCAGGTCGCGCTGCGGGCCCGCCCAGGCGACGGCATCGGCATCCAACGCCAGGGTTTCTGCATTGGCATTGAGGGCTTCGAAGCCCCCCTCGGAAGTGGCGCGGGTGATGACCGCCGTGGTCAATGCCGGCCATTCCTGCACCTCGCCGAGCGCCAGCAACAGGGCCTCGCGGTCATCGAGCGTGTCGACTGAGAGCTGCTTTTCAACGCCGCGCCAGCCTTGTCGCTGCTCAACATCCAGCAGCCCGTTTCGGACCGCCGCAGCCGCCGCAGTCTGTTCGGCGCCCTGAAGGGTGGTGTAGACCCGCAGTCCTTGGGCGTAAGCGATCTCACCGAGCGCGGCGATCACCGCCTGGCGGGCATCTTCGGCGGCATAGGGCGCCTCGACATCAACCTGTGTGCGGTACGGCGACACCCCCACCGGGGCTGCCAGGGCGGTTGCCAGCGCATTGCGGTCGATGAATCCGGACGCGTGCATGCGCCGCAAGACGTAGCCACGACGCTCAAGCGCGCGCGCCGGATTGGCGATGGGGTTGTCTCGGGAGGGCGCCTTGGGCAGACCGGCGATCAGCGCCGCCTGGTCCAGGGTGAGCGCATCCAGTGGCCGGCTGAAATAAACCTGCGCCGCCGCCGCGACGCCGTAGGCCCGCTCACCGAGAAAGATCTTGTTGAGGTAGAGCTCGAGGATCTCCTCTTTGCTGAGCTCTTCTTCGATCTGGATCGCCAACAGAATTTCGCGAATCTTGCGGGTGTAGGTGCGCTCATTGGTCAGAAAAACGTTGCGCGCCAACTGCATGGTGATGGTGCTGCCACCCTGGGCCCGCTCGCCGGTCTGCAGCAGCCGCACGCTCGCGCGCAGCAGGCCAATGGGGTCGACGCCGTGATGACTCATGAAGCGCTCGTCCTCCGCGGCGATGAACGCTTCGACCACACGGCGCGGAATTTCGTCGTAGCGGACTGCGGAGCGGCGCTCGGTCCCGAATTCGGCCATCAACTGCCCGTCGGCGGTCAAAATTCGCATCGGCTCGCCAAGTTCAACCGCGCGAATCGCGGCGACTGACGGAAGGTCTTGCTGAAAGTGGCGAACGGTTAGCCACACCGCGAGCACACCGCTGATCAGCAAAGTCAGCACGCTGATCCCCAGCACCCAGAGGAAACGACCCCTTTGGGCGCCGGCGGATGGCATCTTATGGTTTGGCATCAGGTATTTGCGGGGCAAACTTCGAGTTGCATTGAGTAAGCGGTCGGCTATATTAAGCCACTGTGCCCGTTTCGCCCGCTGGGGTGTGGCGTTCGGGGTTCACCAAGGGTTGCGGTATGCAAGGGGCACGATGTCCATCATGCAGAAGTGGTTCGGGGGGCAAGATCCCGCCCTGATCGGTCTGGACATCAGCTCCAGTTCGGTCAAGCTGCTGGAGCTCGTCAGAAAAGGCGGCCGACTCGAAGTCGCGGCCTTTGCCATCGAACCGTTGCCCCCCAGCGCCGTGGTCGACCAGCAGGTGGTCGAGCCTGACGCCGTGGCCGAGGCCATTCGCAAAGCGGTGGCCAAGTCCGGCACCAAGCAGCGTGCCGCGGCCGTGGCCGTGTCTGGACCAACGGTGATCACCAAAGTCGTGCAGCTTTCGGCCTTTCTCAGCGAAGACGACATGGAGCAGCAGATTCGCGCCGAAGCGGACCAGTACATCCCCTTTCCGATCGAGGAAGTCAGCCTCGATTTTCAGGTGCTCGGACTTGCGGGTGGTCGCACCGAAGAGGTCGACGTGCTCCTTGCCGCGTGTCGCCGCGATCAGGTTGAAGCGCGCACCGACGCCCTGGAGCGCGCGGGCCTTCGGCCGCGCGTGGTCGACTTGCAGAACCACGCGCTCGAGTCGGCCGCCAGCCTGCTGCGCCACCAGATGCCCGCCGAGGGCGTGGGCAAGACCGTGGCGCTGGTCGACGTTGGCGCCACCACGACCACCTTGCTGTTCATTCATGACCGCAAGCTGGTGTACGCCCGTGAATCGGCGTTCGGCGGTAAACAGCTCACCGAAGACATCATGCGGGCTTATGGCATGTCGGCGGAAGAAGCGCACCGCGCGCAGCGCGCCAACACCCTGCCCGAGAGCTATCGCGACGAGGTGTTGACCCCGTTCATCGACGACATTGGCCAGCAGATTGATCGAGGCCTGCAGTTCTTCTTCTCGGCGGGCACCGACATTGCCCAGGTCGATCAGATCATCCTTGCCGGCGGCTGTGCACAGATCGATGGACTGGCGCCGCGCATTTCCGAACGGATGGGGATCGCCACCGTCATCGCCAAGCCTTTTGCCAACCTGTCGATCTCGCCCCGCGCCAAACCCAACCTTATCGTCCGTGATGACACCGCGCTGCTGCTGGCCGCCGGCCTGGCGTTGCGGTCGTTCGACGACGACGCGGATCACTGACCATGGCCTTGCGAATCAACCTCCTTGACTGGCGGGCCGAACGTCGCGAACGGCGCAAACGGCAGTTTTTCCAAATGCTCGCCCTGGGCGGGCTGGCAGGCGTGATGATCGGCGGCGGGATGTACCTTCACGCCTCGGGCGCGGTTGAGCATCAACGTGAGCGCAATCAGTACCTGACCCAGCAGGTGGCCGAAATCGATCAGAAGATTAAAGAGATCGAGAGTCTGGAGCGCACCCGCGACAACCTGCTGGCCCGCATGCGGGTCATCGAGACGCTGCAATCCAGCCGCTCGGCCTCGGTGCATTTTTTTGACGAAGTGGTCGAGACCCTGCCCGAGGGGGTGTCACTCACCCTGCTTCGCCAGCAGGGCGAGCAGGTCACTATCGAAGGCGTCGCCGACTCCAACGGTCGGGTCTCGGCCTACATGAAAAATCTTGATGCCTCGGAATGGTTCGAGGACCCCCGCCTGGTGGTGATTCGCGCCACCGAGGCCGGTCGCGGTCGTGCCAGTGAGTTCACCTTGCAGGTCAAGAGCCTGACGCGGGCCACCGCGTCAGCCGATGACGAGGAGGCCGAACAGTGAGCCGCGCCCAGGAAATTTTTGAGGAGCTGCAGTCACTCGACCCGCAGAATCCCGGCCTTTGGCCGCTGTACGCCCGCATCGGTGCGGCCGTTCTGCTTGCGGCCGTGCTGATCGGCGCCAGCTTTTACTTTCTGGTCAAGCCGCAGAACGAACAATTGGTTCGTGAGCAGGCCACCGAAAAGCGGCTCCGTGCCGAGTTCGAGACCAAGCAGCGCAAGGTCGCAAACCTCGACGCCTATCGTGAGCAACTGGCTGAGATGGAGCGCTCCTTCGGCGCCATGCTGCGGCAACTGCCGAGCCGCACCGAGGTTGCCAACCTGCTCAACGACATCTCTCAGACGCGCGTCGCCAGCAGTCTGGAAGAAGAACTTTTCCGGCCTACGGGCGAGGTGCCCAAAGAGTTCTACGCCGAACTGCCCAACCAGATCATCGTGCTGGGGACGTATCACCAGATGGGCGAATTTGTCAGCGGTATCGCCGCGCTGCCGCGCATCGTCACCATCGAAAACGTCGAGATTCGCCCGGTCACGGCCAGCGGCCGCGCCCGCAATGCCGCACCCACACTCAATCAGGGCCCGCTGCGGATGACCGCGGTCGCCACCACCTACCGCTATCTCGATGATGAAGAGATCGCCGCGCAGGAAGCCGCCAACCAGCCGCAACGTCGGGGGCGCCGATGATCCGCCGCCCAACGATGATGATGGCCTTGTCGCTGCTGGCGGCCATCGGCCTGTCCGGCTGCTCGCGCGACATGCAGGGCCTTGAGACCTACGTCGCCGAGGTCAAGTCGCGGCAATCGCGCCAGATCGAGCCGATTCCCCAGGTCCGGCAGTACGAATCCTACGTTTACATGGCCGGCTCGCGACCCGACCCGTTCATCCGCCCCGAGCCGGTGCAGGCGGCGGCCCAGGGTGGCGGCCCGCGGCCCGACATTAATCGGCCGCGCGAGCCGTTGGAAGAATTTCCGCTGGACGCATTGCGGATGGTCGGCGTGATCGACTTTTCCGGCAGACGGCTTGCCATGGTGCGCGCGCCTGACGGCGTCATCCACCGGGTCGGTCGCGGTAACCACATGGGGCAGAACTATGGCGAGATTGGCGTCATAGAAGAAGGCCAGATCGCTTTAAACGAATTGATCCCGGATGGCTTCGGCGGCTGGATTCGCCGCCCCGCCACCCTGGCGCTCACGCCTTAGATTGGAGGGCGACATGGATGCACGCTGGAGAGAGAGCCCTATGACGACGCGTCTGCTCGCGGTTGGCCTGATGGTCGCGGCATGGACGGCCGCGGCGCAGGGCCCGACGCCCACCGACGCCGCCGAATCGCGGCCGGCGCTGGTGTCGCTGGACGCCACCAGCATCGCCCGCGACACCGTGCTGATCACCCTGAGCCTCACCGGGCCGGCGCCGGATGTCAGCAGCTTTACCATCGAACAGCCGGCACGGCTGTCGATCGACTTGCCCGACACCCGGCTGGCGTTGGCCGAGCGCTTTCGGCGGATCGATCAGGGACGTGTGCAATCGGTTGCCGCCGCCGAGGCGCAGGGCCGCACCCGCGTCGTGGTCGAGATGAGCGAACTGGTGCCGCACGTCATCAAGACCGAAGGCAATCGGGTGCTGATCGAACTCACGACGGCGCCGCAGGGCGCGTCCGTGCAGACGCCGGTGGCCGCGACCATGCCCCAGCCCGCCGACGTACCGGCCGTGCGGACGCCCGCGCGGCGACAAGGCAACGTGGTCGAAGAAATTGACTTCCGTCGCGGCGAGAAGGGTGAAGCGCGGGTGCTGGTCAAGTTGGCCGACCCGTCGACCCCGGTGGAGGTCGACAGCGAAGGCGGCCAGATCGTCGCCCGATTCAAGAACGCCACGCTGCCCGAGCGGCTGACCCGGCGGCTTGACGTCATCGACTTCGGCACGCCGGCCAAGTTTGTCGATGCCCGACAGCAGGGGCTGCACGTCGAAGTGCGCGTCACACCGGTGGAGCCGGCCGACTTTGAACAGGCCGCCTACCAGGCTGACGAACATTTCACGCTTGAACTGCAACCGCTCACGCCCGAGAAGATCGAAGCCCGGCGCGCGGCCGAACCGCAGTTCACCGGCGAGCGTATCTCGCTGTCATTCCAGAGCATCGACGTGCGGTCGCTGTTGCAGATCATTGCCGACGTGGCCGGTGCCAACATGGTGATCAGCGACTCGGTGAGTGGCGATGTCGCCATGCGTCTGCAGAATGTGCCGTGGGATCAGGCGCTCGACATCATTCTGCGCACCCGCGGCCTGGCCATGCGCCAGCAGGGCAACGTCATGCTGGTCGCACCGCTTGAAGAGGTGTCGGCACGCGAGCAGGCCGAGCTTGAATCCGAAGCGCAAAAAGTGCAGTTGGCGCCGCTGCGCACCGAGTTGATCCAGGTCAACTACGCCCGCGCGCTTGACCTTGCGGCGCTGGTCTCGGCCGGTGAAACCTCGCTGTTGTCTGAGCGCGGCCGCGTGACCGTTGACGAGCGCACCAACACCATGATCGTGCTCGACAGTCGCGAGAAGCTCGGGGAAGTGCGCAGCCTGGTCGAGCGTCTCGACGTGCCCGTGCGGCAGGTGCTGATCGAGTCGCGCATCGTGGTCGCCAGCGACAATTTCCGTCGCGACATCGGCGCCCGTTTCGGCGTTACCGGCGCAGCGTCGTCGGGCAGCAACGGGTTGGTCACCACCAGCGGCAACAATGTTTTGGGCACCGACCCCATCGTCAACTCGTTCGTTGCCAACCAGGGATTCCCGGTGACGCTGCCCGGGTCGGCGCTGAATCGCTACAACGTCAACCTGCCCGCCAACCCCGCGGCAGGCCAGGCCGGCGCCATCGGGCTGGCCATTCTCGGCTCGGACTTTTTGATCGATCTCGAGTTGTCCGCCTTGCAGACCGAAGGTCGCGGTGAAGTGATTTCAACGCCGCGGGTGATCACCGCCAACGGCAAGCAGGCGCTGATCGAACAGGGTCGTGAAATCCCGTTCCAGACCACCGAGGGCGGTAACCAGAACGCCAGTGTGTCGTTCAAGAAAGCCGTGCTGAGCCTGAGCGTGACGCCGCAGATCACGCCCGACAATCGCATCCTCATGGACCTGGACGTGACCAACGACACGGTCGGTGAAAACGTGCCGGTGGCGGGCGGCGGCACCGCGCCCAGCATCGACACGCGGCGCGTCACCACCCAGGTGCTGGTGCGGACCGGCGACACCATCGTGCTCGGCGGCGTGTTCGAGCAAAGCACGTCTGAAGCGCGCAGCAAGGTGCCGCTGTTGGGCGATATCCCCCTGCTCGGGGCGCTGTTCCGCAGCACCACGCGCGAGGCGATCAAGCGCGAGCTGCTGATTTTTGTCACGCCAAAGATGATTCAGGAAGGCCTGCAGGTGGGCGAGTGACCCGACCGCGGCGCGCAGTCCACGCCGGTCCGGGGGGGTCAAACTGACCAAGGTCGAAGGCGGGTCCCGCGTCGCTATACTCGCTCCCTGTTCGCTCGGTAGGCCGATATGGTTTTAGAAGTGCCGCGTTTTCGGCTGCTGGTCGGCCTCGTCGTCGTGCTGGCGTTGGCGGCGTGTGGAAGCTCGGGCGACAGCGGCCGCGGCGCAGGGGGCTTGATTGGACAAGATCCCGGCACGGGCAGCGGCAGCACGATCGACACCCCCGTCCTGAGCATGACCGGGCCGACCGCCGGCTCTCCCGGCGTGGAACTTCCCGGTTTTCGCGTCAGTGTGAACCAGGGCAGCGGCACCCGGACCACTGCAGCTGAAGGGGTCGGCGTGACGCTCACGGCCACCAACGGGACCGTGAGTGTCGTCGAACGCGGCGTGACGCGCCCCGGCCTCAGCAATGGCTTCACTGACGCATTTGGCCGCATGAACTTCACTTTCACGCCCGACGCGGCAGTGATCGGGAATGCCACGGGCGTCGTCACGGCGGAGATTTCAGATCCGCGCTACCTCGATGTCTGCTTCGATGATCTCGAAGCGGTGTGTGAAGGGTCGCTCTCGGTGGCCATCCAGCGCGACGATTTCCGGTTTACGTCACCGGTCTTCGGGACATCGGTCACCGTGGGACGACCCAACGCGCAGCGCCTGCTGTTCAATTGGCGCAACGCTGGGGGTCAGCCCATCACCAATCCGAACGGCGGCAATCCCTGTGTGGATTTGGAGGCGCGCTTCACCGGTGCGGGCGCCTCAGCGCAGCGTGGCATCGTGATCAGTGGTGACCCGACGCCTCCGCAGCAGCGTCGCACCGTTCAACTGAACTCGGCGGGCGACTTCGCCCAGACGGTTCAGGTGTTCAGCGACTTGTCCGGGTTTGTCGAGATTGATGCCCGAGAGAACCGAAGCTGCGGCGCCTCGCCCTCGGGCGAGTTGATCGCCACGACCGGCGTGCAGTTCATCGATGAGTTTTGCGAGCAGTCGGCCGACGGGCGCGATTGTGTTGACCTTCGACTGCCGCTGGCACTCACGGTGAACCCCGACGCTGCCGAGCAGTCCAGCGTCGAACTGGTGATGGACGTGCGCAACAGCGCCTTTCAGCCGATCAACGGCGCGCAAGTGTTGTTTCGCATTCTGAGCCCGTCAGTGCTGCGGCCCAATGAGCGCGTCTTTCCTGGCGGTGGCACCACCGACGCCAATGGCCTGGCGCGTAGCCGCTATTTCGCGCCCAATATCAGCACCGAATCGCAGGTCGACATCGAGGCCTGTGTCCGTGCCGCAGGCTCCGGGGACGAAACCGGACAATTCTGCCGTCGACGCCAACTGACCTTGAGACCCCCACCGACGCCCACACCCACACCTACACCCACGCCGTAAGAGGATGGACAGGGATGTCCACTGAGCGCTTGTTTCTGGTCGGACCCATGGGCGCCGGCAAAACGACCATTGGCAAACGGCTGGCACGGGTGCGTGGGCTAAGATTCATCGACGCCGATCATGAGCTTGAGCGCCGCCTCGGGGTGGACATTCCGTTTATTTTCGAGAAAGAAGGCGAGGCCGGCTTTCGTCAGCGCGAGCACGACTTGCTGGTCGACGTGGTGCAGCAGGCCGGCGTGGTGCTGGCCACCGGCGGCGGCGCAGTGCTATGGCCGGCCAATCGCGACCTGCTGCAGGCCAACGGCACGGTGATTTACCTGCACGCCAGCGTGCGGCAGCAGGCGGCGCGCACCGCTCACTCACATCACCGGCCGCTGCTCAACACCGGTGAGGCACCGAGCGCGATACTCTCGCGTCTGTTCGAGCAGCGGGACCCGCTGTATCGACAGATTGCCGATCTCGTCGTTGAAACACAGGGTCGTGGCGCGCGGGCGCTGATCGACGAAATCCAATCCCACCTCGCGCAAAACGTCCCAAAACGAGTCGATTGATGACGCAGTGCACCGTCCAGTTGGGCGACCGGTCTTACCCCATCCACATTGCGCCAGGCCTGCTGAGCCAGCGCGCGCCCTTCGACGTGCTCGGCGACCGGCCTTGCCTGTTGCTCACCGACGAGAACCTCGCGCGCCTGCATCTGCCGCGCGTGCAAGCCACGCTGGGCCTCGCAGACGACCGTTGCCTGATCATCCCGCCCGGCGAGCTGCAAAAAAGCTGGGACCAGGCCGAGCGGCTACTGGATGCGCTGCTGGCCCGGCACTTCGCCCGCGACGGCGTTTTGCTGACCCTGGGCGGTGGCGTGATCGGCGATCTGGGCGGCTTCGTGGCCGCGCTCTATCAGCGCGGCATCGACTTTCTGCAGATTCCGACAACCTTGCTGGCGCAGGTCGATTCGTCGGTGGGCGGTAAAACAGCGGTCAACCATCCGCGCGGCAAGAACATGATCGGCGCGTTTCACCAGCCCATCGCGGTGATTGCCGACCTCGATACCCTCGCCACCCTGCCGCCGCGCGAGCTGCGTGCCGGGATCGCCGAGGTCATCAAGTACGGCCTCCTCGGCGACGCCGCATTCTTCGCCTGGCTGGAAACACATCTCGATGCCCTGTTGCGGCTCGATCCCGACATCACCGCGCAGACCATCGCCCACTGCTGCCAGATGAAGGCGCGCATCGTCGCCGAGGACGAGCGCGAAACGGTCGGCAGCGGCGTGCGGGCCTTGCTCAACCTGGGCCACACCTTTGGCCACGCCATCGAAACCCACACCGGCTACACCGAGTGGCTGCATGGTGAGGCGGTGGCCACCGGCATGGTCATGGCGGCCGACTGCTCGGCGCGGATGGGCTGGATCACCGCAGAGACCGCCGATCGCGCGCGCGACCTCATCGCCCGCGCCGGCTTGCCGGTCAAGCCGCCACCGGGGATGACCGTCGAGGGCTTCAAGGCGCTCATGGGCCATGACAAGAAAGTCGCCAAAGGCCGGCTGCGGCTGGTGCTGATGCGGGCGCTGGGGCAGGCCGAGCTGACGGCCGACTTCGATCCGGCCGCCCTCGACGCCACCCTCGCCGACGCCATCGCATGATGCAGCTCGCCGCCTACGCCGTGCGGCCCGACAACGGCCGTGGCCGGCGGCATGAAGAACCGGCCGCGTATCCGCGCACCGAGTATCAGCGTGACCGCGACCGCATCATCCATTCCTCGGCGTTCCGGCGGCTGGAATACAAGACCCAGGTGTTCGTCAACCACGAGGGCGACCTGTACCGCACCCGACTGACGCACTCGCTCGAAGTGGCGCAAATCGCCCGCACCCTGGCGCGCGCGCTGGGTCTCAACGAGGACCTGTGCGAGGCCATTTCGCTTGCGCACGATCTGGGGCACACGCCGTTCGGCCACGCCGGGCAGGACGCACTCAATGGCTGCATGAAGCCGTGGGGCGGCTTCGAGCACAACGCCCAGAGCCTGCGCGTGGTCGACGTGCTCGAAGACAAATATGCCGGCTTTGCCGGTCTGAACCTGACGTTCGAAACCCGCGAGGGCATCCTCAAACACTGCTCGGCGGCGCGCGCCCGGACCTTGGGCGACATCGGCGAACGCTTCCTGAAGCGTCAGCAACCGTCGCTGGAAGCGCAGTTGGCCAACCTCGCCGACGAAATCGCGTACCACAACCACGACATGGATGACGGCGTGCGCGCCGGCCTCCTGACCTTGCCGCAACTGCGCGCGGTGCCCTTGTTTGCGCATCATCACGACGAGGTGATGGCGCGTTACTCGCAACTCACGCCGCGTCAGGAGCGCCACGAAACCATCCGCCGCATCATCAATACGCTGGTGGTCGACCTCAACGCCCACAGCCGCGCGCGACTCGACGCCGCCGGGCCGGAGAGCCTCGATGCGGTACGCGAGCACGGTGAACCCCTGATCGCCTTCTCACCCGAAATTTGCGCGCAAACGCAGGCCATGCGCCAATTCCTGCACGCCAATCTTTACCGGCATCCGCAGGTGCATAGGGTGATGAGCAAGGCCCAGCGAGTGGTGCGCGAGTTGTTCGAGGCGTTCATTGCTGACCCAAGGCTGCTGCCCGCCAGCGACTTTGCGACCGTCGAGGCGGCCGAGGCGGCAGAAGGGCCAAGTGGCCGCGCGCGTTGCGTCGCCGACTACATTGCGGGCATGACCGACCGTTACGCGCTGGACGAGCACGAGCGTTTGTTCGACCTGCGGCGACTGCGCTAAGCCGGTTTGACCGATGGTTCGCGAGCGTCCCCAGTTTGACGCCGCTTAGCGCGCTTTTATAATGGGAATGTTGCATTGCAGCGACATATCCCCGCCCGCGTCGCTCATTCTCCCAAAGCGCACCAAAAGCGGCGACCGTCTCAACCACGGTCGGCCGGGGGTTCTCGCCGCCTTCTAACTCATGAGGTGATGGTAAATGGTGAATCCTATCGGTCTGTACCGCCCCGACTTCGAGCGCGATAGCTGTGGTTTTGGCCTGATTGCCCAAATGGACGGGCAATCGAGTCACGCGCTGGTGCAGCGCGCAATCACCGCGCTCGAGCGCATGACCCACCGCGGCGCCATTGCGGCCGACGGCAAAACCGGCGACGGCTGTGGCTTGCTGATGAAAACGCCCGAGCGTTTTTTGCGCCGCGTCGCCCAGGAAGCCGACATCGTGCTCGGTGCCCAGCGCTTTGCTGCGGGCAACGTGTTTTTGTCACAGGACGAGGCGCGCGCCGAGCATGCCCGTGAAGTGATGGCCGAGGCCTGCCGCGCACAGGGCCTGACCTTGGCCGGTTGGCGCGAATTGCCGACCGATGACAGCGCGTTGGGCGACGAAGCCCGCCGGCAGGCGCCGATATTCGAGCAGGTGTTCGTGCTCGCGCCGAGCAACATGCACAAGCTGGTGTTCGAGCTGAAGTTGTTCAAGGCGCGCCGCGCCGCTGAAAAGCGGCTGGAAGCCGACGGCGATGACGAGTTCTACGTCGCGTCGTTGTCGTGCCGGGTTCTGGTCTACAAGGGCTTGGTCATGCCCGAGTACCTACCGGTGTTCTTCCAGGACCTCAAGGCGCCGGATCTGGAAACCGCCATCTGCGTCTTTCACCAGCGCTTCTCCACCAACACGCTGCCGAAGTGGCGGCTGTGTCACCCGTTCCGCTTTCTCGCCCACAACGGCGAGATCAACACCATTGCGGGCAACCGCCAGTGGGCGCAGGCGCGCGCCAGCAAGTTCGAGTGCAAGGACCTTCCCGACATCCGCGAGATCTCACCGCTGGTGAATCCGAAGGGCTCCGACTCGCAGAGTCTCGACAACATGCTTGAAGTGTTGCTCGCCGGCGGCATGGACCTGTTCGCCGCCATGCGCGCACTGATTCCGCCGGCATGGCAAAACGTCGAGAACTTGGCGCCCGACGTGCGCGCCTTCTTTGAGTACAACTCGCTGCAGATGGAGCCGTGGGACGGCCCGGCGGGCGTGGTGCTGACCGATGGCCGGTACGCCGCCTGCACCACCGACCGCAACGGCTTGAGGCCGGCGCGTTACGTCATCACCCGCGACCGCACCATCGTGCTCGCCTCGGAAATGGGCGTGTCGGACTACGACGCTGAAGACGTGGTCGAAAAGGGCCGTCTGCGGCCTGGCCAGATGCTGGCCGTCGACACCGACTCCGGCACCCTGCTGCGCCCGGATGACATCGACCGCCTGCTGGCCGCGCGGCATCCGTACAAGCAGTGGCTGAAGAAGCACCTGCGCCGGCTCGAGGCCAGCCTCAACGACGACCCCGACTCGCTCGACCGTCTGCAGCCGGCCGACATCGCGGTGTACCAAAAGATGTTCGCGCTCACCAACGAAGAGCGCATCGACGTGCTGCGGGTGCTGGCCGAAAGCGGTCAGGAAAGCATCGGCAGCATGGGCGACGACACGCCGTTCGCGGTGCTGTCGGCGCAGATTCGCTCGCCTTACGACTACTTCCGGCAGCAGTTTGCCCAGGTCACCAATCCGGCCATCGACCCGCTGCGCGAGCAGATCGTGATGAGCCTGGAATGCTCGCTGGGCTCGGAAAGCTCGATGTTCGAGGAAACCCCCGAGCGCGCCGCGCGGCTGATGGTCGACTCGCCGGTGCTGTCCGAGGCCAAGTTCCGCAGCCTGCTCGTCGACCCGGTCTACCGCCATGAAGTGATCGACCTGCAATACGACCCGGCAGTGGGCCTCGAAGCGGCAATTCGCGCGGTCTGTGACACCGCCGTGGCCGCCGTGCGTGAGCGCGGCGTGGTCATTTTGGTGCTCTCCGACCGCCGCGTCGAGAAAGGCCTGTTGCCCATCCATGCGCTGTTGGCCACCGGGGCCGTGCACAGCCGCCTGATTGTTGAAGGGCTGCGCTGTGAGTCCAACCTCGCCATCGAGACCGCCACCGCGCGTGACCCGCACCAGTTCGCCTGCCTGATCGGCTACGGCGCCAGCGTGATCTATCCGTATCTGGCCTACGCCTCGCTCTACGACATGCGCGCCAAGGGCGAGCTGTCGACCGCCAAGGACGACGGCGCGCTGACCCAGGCGTACCGCAAAGGCATCAACAAGGGCCTTTACAAAATCATCTCGAAGATGGGCATCTCGACCATCTCGAGCTATCGCGGCGCGCAGTTGTTCGAAACCGTCGGCCTGCACGATGAGGTGGTGGCGCTGTGCTTCGAAGGCACCGTCAACCGCATTCAGGGCGCGCGGTTCAGCGATCTGGAAGCCGACCAGGCGCACCTGGCCAAGGCCGCGTGGAACCCGCGCAAGACGCCCGACCAGGGCGGGCTGATGAAGTTCGTCTTCGACGGCGAGTACCACGCCTACAACCCGGACGTCATTCGCACCCTGCACGAAGCGGTGCAAAGCGGCGACTACGCCGACTACGAAAAGTACGCGTCGCTGGTCAACCACCGGCCGGTCACGGCGGTGCGCGACCTGTTCAAGCTCAAGCTGCTGGACGCACCGCTGCCGGTGGACGAGATCGAGCCGATCGATGCCATCCTCAAGCGCTTCGACTCGGCCGGCATGAGCCTGGGCGCGTTGTCACCCGAAGCCCACGAAGCGCTGGCCACGGCGATGAACCGCCTGGGCGGACGCTCGAACTCGGGCGAAGGCGGCGAAGACCCCGCCCGCTACGGCACCGAGAAGAACTCCAAGATCAAGCAGGTGGCCTCGGGCCGCTTCGGCGTGACGCCTGCGTACCTGTCGAGTGCCGAGGTGTTGCAGATCAAGGTTGCGCAGGGCGCCAAGCCCGGCGAAGGTGGCCAGTTGCCCGGCGACAAGGTCAACGAGCAGATCGCCAAGCTGCGCTACGCCAAGCCCGGCGTGGCGCTGATCTCGCCGCCGCCGCATCACGACATCTACTCCATCGAAGATCTGGCGCAGCTCATCTATGACCTCAAGCAGGTCAATCCCAGCGCGCTGGTGTCGGTGAAGCTGGTGTCCGGCCCCGGCGTGGGCACCATCGCGGCCGGCGTGGCCAAGGCGTATGCCGACCTGATCACCATCTCCGGTTATGACGGCGGCACCGGTGCCAGCCCGCTGACCTCGGTGAAGTACGCCGGTACCCCGTGGGAACTCGGCCTGTCCGAAACCCACCAGACGCTGCGCATGAATGGCCTGCGTGAAAAGGTGCGGGTGCAGACCGACGGCGGCCTGAAAACCGGCGTTGACGTGGTCAAGGCGGCCATTCTCGGCGCCGAGAGCTTCGGCTTCGGCACCGCGCCGATGGTGGCGCTGGGCTGCAAGTACCTGCGCATCTGCCACCTCAACAACTGCGCCACCGGCGTGGCCACGCAGAACAAGGTGCTGCGCCTCAAGCACTTCATCGGCCTGCCCGAAATGGTGATGAACTACTTCAAGTTCGTCGCCGAAGAAACCCGCCAGTTGCTGGCGCAGCTGGGCGTGCGCTCGCTTGCCGAGCTGATCGGCCGCACCGACCTGCTCGACCTGCTGGAAGGTGAGACCGACAAGCAGCGCTCGCTGGACCTGCGGCCCATCCTCGACGGCGCCGGCATGATCTTGCCGTCCAAGCACTTCTGCACCTCGCCCAACCCGCCGTTCGACAAGGGCGAGCTGGCCGAGCAGATGGTCAAGGACTGCCTGCCGACCATCGAGGCCAAAGCCGGGGGCCAGTTCACCTACGCGGTCACCAACCGCGACCGCTCTATCGGCGCGCGGCTGTCGGGTGAAATTGCCAAGCGCCACGGCAACCTGGGCATGAACGACGCGCCCATCACCTTGAAGCTGAGCGGCACTGCCGGTCAGAGCTTCGGCGTGTGGAATGCCGGGGGTCTGAACATGGAGCTTGAAGGCGAAGCCAACGACTACGTCGGCAAGGGCATGGCCGGCGGGCGCATCGTCATCAAGCCGCCGCGCGGCTCCCGTTTCGTGACGCGCCAGGCGGCGATCATCGGCAACACCTGCCTTTATGGCGCCACCGGCGGCACCCTGTATGCGGCCGGCACGGCGGGCGAGCGCTTTGGCGTTCGCAACTCGGGCTGCACGGCCGTCGTCGAAGGCCTGGGTGACCATGGCTGCGAATACATGACCGGCGGCGTGGTCGCGGTGCTCGGCGAGGTCGGCGTCAACTTCGGTGCCGGCATGACCGGCGGCTTCGCGTACATCCTCGATGAAAGCCGCGGCTTCGTGGACCGCTATAACCACGAATTGATCGATATTCACCGTGTGGTGTCGGAGGCCATGGAAGGGCACCAGCACTATCTGCGGCTGCTGATTCGTGACTACGTGGCGGCCACCGGTAGCGACTGGGGCCAGCACATCCTCGATGATTTCCGCGACTTTGTGGGTCGCTTTTGGTTGGTCAAGCCCAAGGCGGCCGAAATCAACTCGTTGATCCACGCGGTCAAGGCTGCGGCTTAAGGAATTCGGTATGGCAAAGAATCATCTTCAGTTTCTCGAAGTCTCCCGGCAAGACCCCAAAAAGGCGGCGGTGGAAGTGCGTATGCACGACTGGCGCGAGATCTACGCAGAATTTCCCGCCGAGCAGGCGGCCTCCCAGGCCGGCCGCTGCCTCGACTGTGGCAACCCGTATTGCGAGTGGAAGTGCCCGGTGCACAACTACATTCCCAACTGGTTGAAGATGGTTGAGGAAGGCAATCTGTTTGCCGCCGCCGAACTCAGCCACAAGACCAACTCGCTGCCGGAGATCTGCGGCCGCGTCTGCCCCCAGGACCGACTCTGCGAAGGCGCCTGCACGCTCAATGACGGCTTTGGTGCGGTCGCCATCGGCAGCATCGAAAAGTACATTTCGGACGAAGCCTTCAAGCAGGGCTGGCGCCCGGACATGAGCGCGGTCGAACTCACCGGCAAGAAGGTGGCCATCATCGGCGCCGGTCCGGCCGGGCTCGGCTGTGCCGACATTCTGGCGCGCAACGGCGTGCAGGCGGTGGTTTACGACCGCCACGCCGAAATCGGCGGCCTGCTGACCTTCGGTATTCCGCCGTTCAAGCTGGAAAAAGAAGTCGTCAAAACCCGTCGCGGCATCCAGGAATACATGGGCATCCAGTTTCGGCTGAACACCGAAATCGGCAAAGACGTGACCCTGGACCAACTGCTCGCCGAATACGACGCCGTGTTCCTCGGCATGGGCACTTACACCGCCATGACCGGCGACTTCCCCGGTGAAGATCTGCCGGGCGTGGTCTCGGCGCTGCCCTACCTGATCTCCAACATCAACCGCGTCATGGGCATCGAAAAAGATGCCGCCGACTTCATCGACATGGCCGGTCAGCGTGTTGTGGTGTTGGGCGGTGGCGACACCGCCATGGACTGCAACCGCACCGCCATTCGCCAACAGGCGGCCAACGTCTCCTGCGTTTACCGGCGTGACGAAGCCAACATGCCCGGCTCCAAGCGCGAAGTGGCCAACGCCAAGGAAGAAGGCGTGAAGTTCCTCTTCAACCGCCAGCCGGTGGCCATTGTCGGCAACGGCAAGGTCGAAGGCGTGAAGGTGGTTGAAACCCGCCTCAGCGCCCCCGACGGCCGCGGTCGCCGTCGTCCCGAAGTGGTCGAAGGCTCTGAACAGATCATCCCAGCCGACCGCGTGGTGATTGCCTTCGGCTTTCGCCCCAGCCCGGCCGAATGGTTGGAGCCCCACGGTGTCTCGCTGCACGAAGACGGCCGTGTGCGCGTGCACAAACACGCCGAGACGAAGCACAAGTTCCAGACCGCCAACCCGAAAATCTTTGCCGGCGGCGACATGGTGCGTGGCTCCGACCTGGTGGTCACCGCCGTGTTCGAAGGGCGCGAAGCAGCCGAGGCCATTCTGGAAACCTTGGGGCTCTGAGCGTCCCAGAGGTCAGTAGAAGCGTTCAACGCAAAGGCGCAAAGGAAACAAGAAAGGACGCAAAGTTTTTCTTGTTTCTTTTGCCTGGGCTTTCCTTTGCGTCCTTGTCTCACCCCTTCGCGCCTTTGCGTTGAAAGCTTGTGTGGCGACGGTCATTCAGGCCATCGGTTTATGCTGGTCACCTACTCAAACCTGATGTGGTGTTGCCGGTGAGCCGACTTGATGACGTATTTCCCCACGGCCAGTCGCTGTGGTTCGATTTCATTCGCCGTGACCTGCTCGACCAGGGCGGTCTGGCGCGACTGATTGATGAGTCCGCGATACGCGGGCTGACTTCCAACCCCGCCATATTCAAGCAGGCGATCGCCGGCACGGCGTTGTACGACGACGCGCTGCAAGCGCAGATCGATGCCGGGGAGCGCGACCCCGAAGCACTTTATGAAGCCTTGGCCATTGCCGACATTCAGCAGGCGGCCGATGCATTTGCCCCGCTGTACGCGCAAAGCGAAGGGCTCGATGGCTGGGTCAGCCTCGAGGTCTCGCCAACGCTGGCGCACGATGTCGAAGGCAGCGTCGCCGCCGCCAAGCGCCTGTCAGCGGCGGTGAATCGCCCCAATCTGATGATCAAGGTGCCGGGCACCCGCGCGGGCGTGAAGATCCTGCCGCAACTGCTCGCAGCCGGCATCTCGGTCAACGTCACCCTGCTGTTCGGCCGTGCCGCCTACCGCGCCATTGCCGATGCCTGGGTGGACGGCATGACGCAGTGGGTCAAAAGCGGCGGTGATCCAAAGGGCGTCGAAAGTGTCGCTAGTTTCTTCGTCAGCCGTATAGACGCCGCCGCCGACCCGAAGCTGCCCAAGGCCTTGCAGGGCACCACTGCCATCGCCAACGCGCGTGCCGCCTATGCCGATTTTCTGGCGTTGCTCGACACCCCGGCCGCGAAAGCCTTGCTGGAACAGGGTGTACGCCCGCAGCGCATGTTGTGGGCCAGCACCGGTACCAAGAACCCGGACTACTCACCGACGATGTACCTCGACGCGCTGATCGGCCCGCACACCGTCAACACCGTGCCGCCCGCCACGCTGGATGCGTTTCGTGACAGCGGCACCGTCACGCGCAGCCTCGACGTCGACCTGCCCGCCGCCGAACAGCAGTTGGCGAAAATCGCCGAGGCCGGCATCAAGCTCGACGACATCACCGACCAACTCTGCATCGATGGCATCGCCCAGTTCGAAACCGCCTACGCCGACCTGCTGGCGGCCGTGGCTGACAAGCGTGACCGGATGCTTGCCGCATGAGCATTCCGGAACTCAGCGAATCGGTCGCGCGGGTCATCGCCTCGCTGGTCGAAAAATCCATCAGCACGCCCGACTACTACCCGATGACCGTCAACGGCCTGCGCGCCGCCTGCAACCAGAAAAGTCAGCGGCATCCGCATCTGCAACTCACCGAAGCCGACGTGGGGCAGGCGCTGCGCGATCTGGAAACCCTGGGCTGGGCTGCGCGCGATGACCGCTTCGGCCGCAGCGAAAAATGGCGCCAACAGTTTCAGCACCAGATGCTGCTCAAGCGCGATACCCAGGCGGTGCTCGTCACCTTGATGCTGCGCGGCGCGCAAACGGTGGCAGAACTCAAATCCAACGCCGCCTACATCGGCGGGCCCGCCGACGCCGCAGCCGTCGAAGCCGCCCTGCAAGACCTTGCTGACCGCGGCACGCCACTGGTCAGTCAGCTACCCCGGCAAAGCGGCCAGGCCGCGACGCGGTGGGCGCATCGGCTTTGTGGCGAGCCAGAGGTGGAGGCTGCTATTTCGCCAGCAGCGGGTCGCGCGGGCGGCAGCAGCGCAGCGACCGAGGCCATGGAAGCCCGGCTCGCCGCATTGGAAGCGCGGGTAGCAGCGCTTGAGGCCCAGTGGACGTGAGTCGCGGAGCGGGGCTTTCGCTCGGATTGTGCGTCAGATTGATATCTAGTTTGCGTTGGGCATCACTGAAGGACACGCTATGACTCCAGATGAGCAGCAGTTGTTTGATCTTGTGCCAGCGGATGGGTCTTACAGCACAAATCCGGAGGTTCGGAGGCAACTAGGTTGGGAGTCAGATCGTTACTGGACTGTACGAAACAGTCTTATTGACCAGAACCTTCTTTCAGTAGCGCGTGGTCGTGGTGGCCTTGTCTGTCGCGTTACACAACCCGCTGCGCCACATGCGCCTCAACAACAGGTCCAAGTAGTTCCTCCGCCCATCAGGGAGGAAGAACTCTATCAACCAGCAGCGGCGGTTCTGAACGGTGAGTGGGCAAAGGAGAAGCGCCTTGAACGCTGGATTGTTCACACAACCGCAAGGCAAGGGCGCCGCGAAACCGGCGGGCGTTGGTCACGTCCCGACCTCGTCGTAGTCACTCAATCAATTTATCCCTACATTCCGGGCAGGCACTTCGACGTCATTACGTTCGAAGTCAAGCCAGCAGACGCTCTTGATGTAACTGCTGTGTACGAGGCATTGGCTCATCTTCGCGCCGCTACGAAGGCATACATACTTCTGCATGTGCCTGATGTCGATAAGGAGCACCTCGACGACTCGCTAAGTGAGATTTACTCAGAAGCTAAAAAACACGGAATTGGCGTGATCACCTTTAATCAACCTGGTGACTTCGCTGGGTGGGAGGAAATGGTTGAGCCTCTTCGTCGAGAGCCCGATCCGCGTCGACTAAACGACTTTCTGGCTACTCAATTTGAGCCTGGTCACCTTGAAACGTTGCTTCGATGGTTTCGGTAACGTGATGAATTACGGTGACACGTTACCCATTGCACTGATTAAATTGCCCACATCGGGCTAGTCGACGTTCCAACCGTTTTCGGGGCGCTTGCACCCTAAAAAGTGCCACTTTAGTATCACTGGATGCGCACTGAACTCGTCACCACGCTCAAGAGAAAGGCCACTGACCTGCTGTCGGATTTGGCCAAGGACAAGGCGCCCATCTTGATCACCCAGCATGGGCTGCCTTCGGCGTATCTCGTTGACGTGGACACCTACGAAAACCTCCAGGCCAAGTTGAAGCTGATGGAGGGCATCGCACGCGGGGAGCGTGCCGTAGAAGAGGGTCGCGCCGTCACAAGCAGTCAAGCCAAGGCCAAGATGGCCCGATGGTTGAAGTAATTTGGTCTGAGCCAGCGCTGGCCGATTTGGATGCGATTGCGGACTACATCGCGCTAGACAACCTTTCGGCGGCACAACAGCTTGTTCGGCGGATATTCGAACATGTGGATCAGCTCGAAGCGCACCCGGACAGTGGTTCGAAACCTGCGGAGTTCAGCGACTGGCGTTATCGCCAAATCATCGAGCCTCCGTGTCGCGTTCTTTATCGGCAAGACGTGGCGCAGCGTCGCGTTTCCATGTTGCACGTCATGCGCAGCGAACAGAAACTTCGTGGCAGCAATTGGGTGCGAGATTAGGGCGACGGCGTTACGACGATGGTTTGCGCTATCCGCGCCAAGGTTGCGTCAGGCACGCAGCAGCGCCCGCTGCAACCCCAAATGTTCATGAAAAGGCTCGAAGTCTCTGTCGGCCTGTAGCAGTGGCAGCTCGTGTTCGATGCAGTAGGTTGCAATGACGCAGTCAATCGTTTTTCGCACGGTGAGGCCTTTGGTTCGCAGCGCCCGGAAGTTTTTTGCGCTCTTTACGGCAATGTCCTTGCCCACGATTTCCAGCACGGCGACCGAGTCGAAGAGCGCCACGGCTGTTTGGAAGTCCTTGTCGTTTCGAAACCCTTGCAGCACTTCGGCGAGCATCAAGTCACCGATAGCTATTGGCCTTTGCCCGAGGCAGTCGGAAAGGAAGTTCACTTCGGCGGCTTCGGCGCCGTTGAAGAAGTCGATCCAAACGCTGGAATCAACCAGCATCACGAATCGGCTCTCATCTCATCCAGATCGCCTTCCCAGCGGAGCTTGCCTTTGAACTGTTGAATGCGCTCCTGCTTCTTTAGCGTAATCAGCGCCTTGAGGCCCATCTCGACGGCCTCTTTCTTGGTCCGCACGCCTGTCATCATCAAGGCGTCGGACATCAATGCGTCGTCAATCTCGATGTTGGTTCTCATAGATCGCCTAATGTGTATGTCGTTGCTTAATCGTACACATTACAGGCGGCAGGGTGCGCTTTTCAAGTCCGCCCGTGACACCGCGCGGTTGGGCTGCGTCTGTTAACAACCCGCCTTCAAACTCCTTAGCGGTGCCACATCAAAGCCCGCCACGCGGCCATCGGCCAGCACGGTGTAGAGGCGATTTCCCTGCAGGCTGAGGCTGCCGTGCATCGCCAGCGGCGGCATGGCGAAGCTCATGCGGTAGTCCAGCGTGTCGCGGTCGAAGGTATGCAGGTAGTGCCCGTTGTTGCCGCCATCGGTGGCCAGCCACAGACCCTCTTGGCTCGCTTCCCCGCAGGTCATTAGCGTGAGGCCAGAAATACTGCTGCGGAACACGCCGCCACCCGCGCTGCGGCCGGCGTAACGGCCATCGACGCCGTAGACGCGAATGCGGCGTGCGTCGCGGGTGTCGATGTCGGCAATCAGCAGCAGACGGTCGGTGGCGTCACCGGCAAGGGCATCGACCTGATAGAGCTGGCCATCGCCGCTGGGCTCGCCAAAGGCGCGAATGCTGCGGGCGCTCCAGCCCAGGGCGCCCTTCGACAGCGCGTATTGCTTGACCCTGCGGCGCAGCTCGCTGTTGTTTTGCGCGGCGCCCGAGACGTCATAGTTGTCGGTCACGTAGAGGTGATAACCCCAATCTGCCATGCGCACGGCCCACATCGACTGGGCGCGGTTGAGCGGCTGGTCGTCGCCATCGCCGAAGGTCAGCAGCGGTGCAAAATCGGGCAGTTGCAGTAGGTGAACGCGGCCGCTTTCGCGCTCGGCGACCAACAGCAGATCGTCGATGACGTGCAGCCGATGCGGTCGATCGAAGGCCTCATCGCCCTCTGGGGCAACGGTTTGCAGCAGGGCGCCGCTGTTGGCATCGAACACCCGCAGCGCGTTGCGCGTCGGCACGACGCCAATGATCAACCCGCGTCCCGCGCCCGACCAAGCGGCCGCGCCGCTGATGGGCGCGCCTTTGTCGGCCGGCGTGGTCACCGCCGGAGCGAGGGTGGTGATGGCGCCAAACTCGGTGACGTCCGGTTGTGCGGCGCCGGGGCTGGGCAACCAGCCGGGGCCGCTGGCGCAACCCGCAAGCAGAACCAGCGGGAGGGCGGCGAGATTCATCAGGTTTCGAAACATGGCGTCTTTGGCGTGCGTGAATTGCGGATGCCCGATAGTACGGCGCATGGCCGACGCTGGCCGGGAATCTTGCGTGAAAACGGTGTCAGCGAACGTCGCCAGCCCGCTTCAAACGTCGCCACAGGGTGCTGCGCGAAATCCCGAGCGCGCGGGCCAGCGCCTGCCGGTCACCGCCGTGCGCGCTGAGCAACGCGGGCAGGTCCGATGGGTCTTGCGGCATCGTTGGCGCGGCGGCCTGGCCCAGCTCGGGCGCCCACTGCTGCAGATCCCCCGCTTCGATGTCACGCCCGGCCTGCCCCAGGGTGCGGCAGCGCTCCAGCAGGTTGCGCAGCTCGCGCACGTTGCCGGGCCAGGCGTAGCGGCGCAGGCATTGCAGGGCCTCGGCCGAGAACCGCAGGCCGGGTTGCAGTTGCTCGATGAGCAGCGGCAAGTCATCGGGCCGCGACCGCAGCGGCGGCAATTGCACGCGCAGCACGTTGAGTCGGTAATACAGGTCGCGGCGGAAGCGCCCGGCGCGCAGGTCGGCGTCCAGATCACGGTGGGTGGCGGCGATGACGCGCAGGTCCACCGGCAAAGGCTGGATGCCGCCAACGCGCAGCACCTCGCGCTCTTCCAGCACGCGCAGCAGGCGGGTTTGTAAGGGCGAGGGCATTTCGCCGATCTCATCGAGCAGCAGGATGCCGCGATGTGCCGCTTCAATGAGGCCGGGCCTGCCGCCGCGCCGCGCGCCGGTGAAGGCGCCCTCCTCGTGACCGAACAGTTCGGCTTCGAGCAGGCTCTCGCTGAGCGCGCCACAGTTGATGGCCACGAAGGGCCCGCCGCTGCGGGGGCTCTGCGCATGCAACGCACGGGCAACGCGCTCCTTGCCGCTGCCGGTTTCACCAAGAATCAGCACGGTGGCGTCGCTGGCCGCGCAGCGCGTGACCTGTTCTCGCACTGCCCGCGCCACGCGGCTGTTGCCCGAGAAATCGGTGTCACGAGGGCGTGGCGTGCTGCGTTTTGATCGCGGCGGGGTGACCGGCCCGGGCGGGGCACCGCGACCTTGCAATAAGGTGCCGAGGTCCATCGCCTGCTCGAACGCGGCGCGCACCGAATCGGCCGAGTACAGCAGGATGCCGGCGATGCCCGCCTGCTCCGCCAGCTCGGTGACCAGGCCGGTGCCGACGATGACCTCGACGCCCTGCGCCACCAGTTCCGACACGCATTGGCGCGCATCTTCAGCAGTGACGAAGGCGCGCTGCGCAATGGGCAGATCGAATGCGCGGCGAAAGTCAGCGAAGGTCGGCATGTCGGACGCGTGGGTGATCACGCCGATGCGCTCAGAGCGTTGCCGCGCGCGGGTCAGGGCCTGCATCAGGTCGAAGCCGCTGGGGCGCACCAGCACCACCGGCAACTCGGCGCGTGCCTTCAGGTACGCGCCGTTGGACCCGGCCGACACCAGCACGTCAAAGGGTGGTTGCCCCGCCCGGCGGCGCAGGTAGCGCACCGCGTCTTCAAAGCCCAGCTTGACCAGTTCGATGTTGGCGCGACGACCGTCGAAGTCGGCAATCACGTCGCCCATCAACTCCGACAGCCGGGTCAGCGCGACCGCGCCAATCAGCAAGCGGCGCGGGCGGGCTTCTGCGAGGTCAGATGTATCAGCCATGTTTCATTGTGCGACACATGAAACATCATGGTGGGTCATGAAAGCGACTGATCACGGTTATCTCACTGATTCGTTTGAGGTTATTGCCCGCGCCGTCGGCTGGCATGCGTTTTGGGTAGGATCATCGTCCTTACTTTTGCAGGAGCGCACCATGACTGCTTCCGCCGGCGCCCGGTTCCGCGCTGCCCTTGCCGCCGAAAAGCCGCTGCAGGTGATCGGCGCCATCAACGCCAACCACGCCCTGCTCGCCAAACATGCGGGCTTCAAGGCCATCTATCTGTCGGGCGGCGGCGTGGCGGCCGGCTCGCTGGGCCTGCCGGATTTGGGCATCAACACGCTCGATGATGTGCTCACCGACACGCGCCGCATCACCGATGTGTGCGACCTGCCGCTGCTGGTCGACATCGACACCGGCTTCGGCGCCAGCGCGTTCAACATCGAGCGAACCGTCAAGAGCCTGATCAAGGCCGGAGCCGCCGCCTGCCACATCGAAGATCAGGTGGGCGCCAAGCGCTGCGGTCATCGTCCCGGCAAAGAGATCGTGTCGCAGGGTGAAATGGCGGACCGTGTGAAAGCTGCGGCCGACGCCAAGACCGACCCGGACTTTTTCCTGATTGCCCGCACCGACGCGATCCAGGTCGATGGTGTGGACGCCGCCATCGAGCGCGCCATTGCTTGCGCCGAAGCCGGGGCCGATGCGATCTTTGCCGAGGCGGCGTACGACCTGCCGACCTACAAGCGATTTGTCGACGCTTTGAAGGTGCCGGTGCTGGCCAACATCACCGAATTTGGCGCCACGCCGTTGTTCACGCGGGACGAGCTGGCGTCGGTGGGTGTGAGCATTCAGCTCTATCCGCTGAGCGCATTCCGAGCGGCCAACAAGGCGGCGGAGGCGGTCTACACTGCGGTGCGTCGCGATGGCCACCAGAAGCAGGTTGTCGACACGATGCAGACGCGCGCCGAGTTGTACGAGGCGATTGGGTACCACGCGTTCGAGAACAAGCTGGACGCCCTTTTTGCGAAGAGCAAGAAGTGAATCCAATCCCCCGCGAGGGCGGGGATCAGGTTCCGCAAACAACTTAAATCTGGACGCCCGCCGACGCGGGAATGACCGAAAAATGGAGACGATCATGAGCAAAACCACCCGCAAGGCCCCCGCCAAACCCAAGGCACCGGCCAAGGCCGCAGCGCCGGCCGCCGCCGTTGAAGCGGCGCCCGCACCGGCCTTCAAGCCGAAGAAATCGGTGGCGCTGTCCGGCACCGCCGCCGGCAATACCGCGCTGTGCACCGTCGGCCGCACCGGCAACGACCTGCACTATCGCGGCTACGACATTCTCGATGTCGCCACCACCTGCGAGTTTGAGGAAATCGCCCACCTGCTGGTGCACGGCAAGTTGCCGACCACGGCGGAACTGAAGGCCTACAAGGCCAAGCTCAAGGCCTTGCGCGGCCTGCCCGCGGCCGTGAAGGTCGCGTTGGAGCAACTGCCGCCGTCCGCCCACCCCATGGACGTGATGCGCACCGGCGTTTCAGTGCTGGGCTGCGTGCTGCCGGAAAAGGACGACCACAACCACCCCGGCGCGCGCGACATCGCCGACAAGCTGATGGCCTGCCTCGGCTCGATGCTGCTGTACTGGTATCACTTCGCGTTCAACGGCAACTACATTGATGTGGAAACCGACGACGACTCCATCGGCGGGCATTTCCTGCACCTGCTGCATCAGGAAAAGCCGCGTGATTCCTGGGTCAAGGCCATGCACACCTCGCTGGTGCTGTACGCCGAGCATGAGTTCAACGCTTCAACGTTCACCTCGCGGGTCGTGGCGGGCACCGGCTCGGACATGTACTCGGCCATCTGCGGCGGCATCGGCGCGTTGCGCGGGCCGAAGCACGGCGGCGCCAACGAAGTGGCTTTCGACATTCAGAAGCGCTACGACAATCCGGATGAGGCCGAGGCTGACATCAAGGCGCGCGTCGAGAAGAAGGAAGTGGTCATCGGCTTCGGCCACCCGGTGTACACGGTGAGCGATCCGCGCAACAAGGTGATCAAGCAGGTCGCCAAGTCGCTGTCAGCCGAAGAGAAGAACATGAAGATGTACGACATCGCCGAACGGCTGGAAACGGTGATGTGGGACATCAAGAAAATGTTCCCCAACCTCGACTGGTTCAGCGCCGTCAGCTATCACATGATGGGCGTGCCTACCGCCATGTTCACACCGCTGTTCGTGATTGCCCGCACCGCTGGCTGGAGCGCGCACGTCATCGAACAGCGCATCGACGGCAAGATCATCCGACCCAGCGCCAACTACACCGGCCCGGAAAACCTCAAGTTCGTGCCGATCAAGAATCGCCGCTAATCATCGTCATTCCCGCGCAAGCGGGAATCCAGACGGTCCGAGAATTGAACTACTACGTTTATCTGCTCGCCAGCGAACGAAACGGGACCCTCTATGTGGGGGTCACCAACAACCTGATTCGCCGCGTTTGGGAACACAAGAACGATGTCGTCGATGGTTTCACCAAGCGTTATTCGGTTCATCAGCTCGTCTGGTTCGAGGCCGCCGATAATCCCTCTGCGGCCATCCTCCGCGAGAAACAGATCAAGAAATGGAATCGCAGTTGGAAGCTGAAGCTGATTGAAGAAAAGAACCCGCAATGGATCGACCTTTACAACTCGATTGCAGGATGACTGGATTCCCGCTTTCGCGGGAATGACGGACCAAGAGAACACCCTTATGAACCAAGCCCACCGCAAAAACCTCCCCGGCACCACGCTGGACTACTTCGACGCCCGCGAGGCCGTTGACGCGATCCAGCCCGGTGCCTGGGCCAAGCTGCCGTACACCTCGCGGGTCTATGCCGAGAACATCGTGCGCAAGGGCGATCCGGCCATGGTCACCGCGTGGTTGGGTCAGTTGATCGAGCGCAAGCGCGATCTGGACTTTCCGTGGTTTCCGGCGCGGGTGGTGTGCCACGACATCCTCGGCCAGACCGCGCTGGTGGACCTGGCCGGTTTGCGCGACGCGATTGCCGACATGGGCGGTGACCCGGCCAAGGTGAACCCGGTGGTGCCGGTGCAGTTGATTGTCGATCACTCGCTGGCGGTGGAGCACGGCGGTTTTGAGAAGGACGCGTTTGCCAAGAATCGGGCGGTGGAAGACCGCCGCAACGATGACCGCTTCCACTTCATCAACTGGACCAAGCTGGCCTTCGAAAACATGGAGGTCATCCCGCCGGGCAACGGGATCATGCATCAGATCAACCTGGAACGAATGAGCCCGGTGATTTACACGGCCGACGGCGTCGCCTTCCCCGACACCTGCGTTGGCACCGACAGCCACACCCCGCACGTTGATGCCCTCGGCGTCATCGCCATTGGGGTTGGCGGCCTCGAAGCCGAGAACGTGATGCTGGGTCGTGCCTCGTGGATGCGCCTGCCCGACATCGTCGGGGTGGAGCTGAGCGGACGCCCCAAGGAGGGCATCACCGCCACCGACGTGGTGCTGGCGCTCACCGAGTTTCTGCGGCAATCCAAGGTCGTCGGCGCGTATCTGGAGTTCTACGGCGAGGGGGCGGCTGCGCTGACGTTGGGCGACCGCGCCACCATCTCCAACATGGCGCCCGAGTACGGCGCGACGGCGGCGATGTTCTTCATCGACCAGAACACGCTGGACTACCTGACCCTCACCGGTCGTGAAGACGAACAGGTGAAGTTGGTTGAAACCTACGCCAGGCACTGCGGCCTGTGGGCCGACGCGCTGAAGACCGCCGAGTACGAGCGCGTGCTGAAGTTCGACCTCTCCACCGTCGTGCGCAACATGGCGGGCCCGAGTAATCCGCACAAGCGCCTGCCGACCTCGGATCTGGCCGCGCGCGGCATCGCCGCCCAGTGGGCGCCGCCCGCCGACGGCCAGATGCCGGATGGTGCGGTGATCATCGCCGCCATCACCAGCTGCACCAACACCTCCAATCCGCGCAATGTCATCGCCGCCGGGCTGCTGGCGCGTAATGCCAACCGCGCAGGGCTGGTCCGGAAGCCGTGGGTGAAGTCTTCGCTGGCGCCCGGCTCCAAGGTGGTCGAAAGCTATCTGACAGAGGCCGGTCTGCTGAGCGAACTCGAAGCACTGGGCTTCGGCATCGTCGCCTTTGCCTGCACCACCTGCAACGGCATGAGCGGCGCGCTCGATCCGGTGATTCAAAAAGAGATCATCGATCGTGACCTTTACTCGGTGGCGGTGCTCTCGGGCAACCGCAACTTTGACGGCCGTATCCACCCCTACGCCAAGCAGGCCTTCCTGGCGAGCCCGCCGCTGGTGGTCGCCTACGCGATTGCCGGCACGGTGCGTTTCGACATCGAGAAAGACGTGCTCGGTGCCGACCCTGACGGCAAGCCGGTCACCTTGAAAGACCTGTGGCCATCGGACGCCGAGATTGACGCGGTCGTCGCCAAGGCAGTCAACCCCACACAGTTCCGCGCCGTGTACGAGCCGATGTTCCGCAAGCAGGTGGCCAACGGCGACACCATCAGCCCGCTGTACGACTGGCGCGAGATGAGCACCTACATCCGCCGCCCGCCGTATTGGGAAGGCGCGCTGGCGGGTGAGCCCAGTCTGAAAGGCCTGCGACCCCTCGCGGTGTTGCCCGACAACATCACCACCGACCACCTCTCGCCCTCCAACGCCATCATGATGGACAGCGCAGCGGGCGAGTACCTGCACAAAATGGGCGTGCCGGAAGAGGACTTCAACAGCTACGCCACCCATCGCGGCGACCACCTCACCGCGCAGCGCGCCACCTTCGCCAACCCCAAACTGATCAACGAAATGGTGGTGGTCGATGGCAAGGTGAAGCAAGGCTCACTGGCGCGCATCGAACCGGACGGCAGCATCGTGCGCATGTGGGAGGCCATCGAAACCTACATGCTGCGCAAGCAGCCGCTGATCATCGTTGCGGGCGCCGACTACGGTCAGGGCTCCTCGCGTGACTGGGCCGCCAAGGGCGTGCGTCTGGCCGGGGTGGAAGTCATCGCGGCCGAAGGTTTCGAGCGCATCCACCGCACCAACCTCGTTGGCATGGGCGTGCTGCCGCTGGAGTTCCAGCCCGGCACCACCCGCCTGACCCTGGGCATCGACGGCACCGAAACCTACGACGTTGAAGGCGCGCTTTCGCCGCGCGCCACCGTGACGCTGGTCATCACCCGCAAGGATGGTGAGCGGGTCGAGGTGCCGATGACCTGCCGCCTCGATTCCAACGAAGAGGTCTCGGTGTATCAGGCCGGCGGTGTGTTGCAGCGGTTTGCGCAGGACTTCCTGGCGCAGACGAAGGCGGCGTGAGAGGCTGATCCGCCCTTAACCGAACCCCGGGACGCCCATGCGCAACAGCGTTGCCTTTGTCATCTGCCTTGGCGTGACGCTGCTCGCGCTGGCGATTGCCGTGCTGCTTGATGCCGGAACCACCCCGGTGGCCGGCCTTCCCCTGCTGCCGACGCTCGCGCTGTTTGCGTTCGTGGTGCAGTGGCTGGTGTACGTGCCCTCGTTCATCAAGCAAACCGAGCATTACTACGACCTCGCCGGCTCGCTGACCTATGCCGGCGTCATCATCCTGGCCGTGCTGCTGACCGCGCCCGATCTGCGCGGCGGCGTGATGGCGGCACTGGTGCTGATCTGGTGCGCGCGGTTGGGCAGTTTTCTGTTCAAACGGGTCAAGCAGAGCGGCAAGGACGGCCGCTTCGACGACATCAAGCCGCACTGGGGGCGCTTTCTCATGGCCTGGACCTTCCAGGGGCTGTGGGTGTTCATGACCTTGCTGGCGGCGCTGCTGGCGATCACCTCCCCGGCGGCGACGGGCTGGGACCTGCTGGCCAGCCTGGGGCTGGCGGTCTGGGCTGCGGGCTTTGCCATCGAGGTGATTGCCGATCGGCAGAAATCGGCCTTCCGCGCCGATCCTGCGAACCGTGGGCGCTTCATCCGCCGCGGTCTCTGGGCCTGGTCGCGGCACCCGAACTACTTCGGTGAAATCCTGCTGTGGACCGGCATCGCCCTGATGGCCACGCCCACCTTCGCCGGCTGGCAGTGGCTGGGCTGGCTGTCGCCGCTGTTCGTCGCCTGGCTGCTGATGAAGGTCAGCGGCGTGCCGATGCTGGAGCAGCGTGCCGACGCCACTTGGGGCGGGCAGCCGGACTACGAGACTTACAAGGCCAAGACGCCGGTGCTCTTCCCGCGGCCGCCGCAGGCCTGAGGACATGATCGAAGCCATCCTTGCCTGGGCCAGCGAACACCGTGATCAGGCGCTATGGCTGGTGCCGCTGCTCGCCTTCATGGAAACCTGCGTCGGCGTCGGCCTGTTCGTGCCCAGCCTGATGCTGGTGATCGTCTGCTCGGTGTTCTACGCCAACGACTGGGCCAACCTCTGGTTGATGGCCGGCATGGCGCTGGTGGGCTCCTCGCTGGGCGACCATGTCGGCTACTACGTTGGCCGCGCACTTGGGCCAAAGGTCGAAGAAACGCGACTGGTGCAGCGGCATATCAACAAATGGCGGCGCACGGAGAACCTCGTTCGCCGCTACGGCCCCTGGGCGATTTTCATCGGCCGCTTCATTCCGGCGATCCGCAGCCTGGTCCCGGCGATGGTCGGGATCACCGACTTTCCGCGCTGGCGCTACACGCCACTGGACTTGGCCGCCTGTTCGCTGTGGGCGCTAGGCCTGGTGGCGATCGTGCGCGGGGCGCATGAAGTGTTCTTGCCCTGACGGCGAGACGGGTGATGGATGACTCGTCCGATGGCAGGCACGCTGATTGCTTCGTAGTTCAAACATGACGCCGTAAAGGAGTTGGTGATGCCGCATCTCTTCAGTCCCTACACCCTCAAGGGCGTGACCTTGCGGAACCGTATTGCGATGTCGCCGATGACGATGTACCGATCTGTCGACGGCCAAGCGGGGGACTACCACGTCATGCTCTATGGTTCGCGCGCTGCGGGCGGTTTTGGCCTAGTGTTTCCTGAGCAGATCGCGATCGTGCCGGAGGGACGCACCAGCACCAGCTGTGGTGGCCTGTGGAACGACGCTCAGATTCCTGGCTGGCAGCGGGTAACACGCATCATCAAAGAGTTCGGCGCGGTGCCTGCGATCCAGCTTGGCCACACCGGACGCAAGGGCAGCGAGAAAAAGCCGTGGCACGGCGGAGAACAGCTGCCGCCGGATCACCCTGAAGGCTGGCCGGTGGTGGGGCCGTCGAATGTGCCTTATGGCGGCCACCGCAACCACCCCGTTCACGAACTGACGCGAGCAGAGATCCATGCGATACACCGCGCCTACGCCGATGCGGCGCGTCGTGCCCTGGACGCTGGCTTTGAGTGGATGGAGCTGCACTTCGCACACGGTTATCTGGGTTCAAGCTTCTTTTCGCCCTTGGCCAACAAACGGATCGACGAATACGGCGGCAGCCTGCACAAGCGCCTTCGCTATCACCTCGAGGCGATCGACGCGGTGCGCGCCGTTTGGCCAGAACGATTTCCACTCACCATGCGCTTGGGGTCGGACGACCTGCACCCGGGCGGCGTCACCTTCGACGAGTCGATTGAGGCGGTCAAGCTGATGCGCGAGCACGGTCTGGATTTGGCCGATCTGAGCATTGGCTTCAACACCGACGAGATGAGCCCCGTGCCGTTTGGTGAAATGGCTTTCATGGTGGATCGCGCCGCGCGCCTGCGACGCGAGGTCGGCATCCCGGTCACTGCAAGCTGGAACCTCGGTTTGCCCAAGGTGGCCGATCAGATCATTCGCGATGAGATGCTGGACCTGGTGATGATTGGACGCCCGGCCCTCGCCAATCCGCACTGGCCGGTCTGGGCGGCACGCGAGCTGGAACATGAGGATCCTTACGCGCTGGTCCCCGAGGACTGGGCGTGGTGGTTGCGTGCCTTCCGGGCACACCCCGACTGCGCGGGCTGGCCCGAGCCTGCAGCAAAGCATGATGCAGTGATGTGATTGCATCAACGCATCATCTTTGTCGGGGTGCGAACAATGCGCACCACCCGTGATCTTGACGATGACCTGCTGGCGGCCGCCAAGGAGCTGGCGCGGCGCGAGCGCAAAGTGCCGGGCTGATCGTCTCCGACCAGATGCGCAATGGCCTCACCGGCCAAGATGCGGCAGCCCCCACGCCCGGCCGACAGCACCGTCGCCGAGCCGGAATCGTTTTATGGTCTGCGCCCGTTCCCCTCACGCGGTGTCGTGGTCACCAACGAGATGATCGATCAACTGAGGGACAAGTTGGGCAGCTGATGAGAGCACTGCTGGATGTCAACGTCCTCATCGCGCTACTCGACGGTGGTCACGCCCAGCATCGAATCGCCTTGGGCGGGTTTGTTGCGAACGCCAAATCCGGCTGGGCTGCGTGTCCGCTGACGCCGAGCGGCTTCCTGCGCATTCTCTCTGTCACGCGCGCTTACCCACGACCGCTGCCGATGCTCACCGTTGTCGAATGCTTGCGGCGGTTCACCGCCGAGAGCGTCCACCAGGTCTGGCCGGATGACCTGAGCGTGCTCGACGATTAGCGTGTCACCATGCACCGCCTGAGCGGCCCCGGCCGGGTTACCGATGCCCTGGCGGTGAAGCACGGCGGCCGGCTGGTGACCTTTGACGAACGCATCTCGATCAACACCGCCCCAGGCGGGGCGCCCCTGACAACCTGACGATTCTCTAGGTCCAAAAGACATGGCCAACGTCCCTCGAATCAAGACCTCAGCCGTCTGTGCGCCAGGCGGCAACTTGTCGTGATGTGGCACGCTGACCTGATGGCCAGAGGGCATTAAGTGAGCACCTTCAACGAAGACTCCCGGGTGAAGATTCCGGCGCTGCTGCATCTCACCCGACTCGGATATCGCTACCTGTCGTTGAAAGAGGCTACCTGGGACAAGCGAAACAATATTTTCCCCGACCTCTTCCACGAGGCGGTCACTCGCATCAACCCCGACGTCAGTACAGGCGTTGCCGATACCCGTCGCCTGTTGGAGTTGATTCACATAGACCTGCAGAACGAGGACGTTGGCAAAGCGTTTCACAAGCGGCTGATCGCCCGCTCGGGCACAAGGCTTATTGACTTCGAGAACCTCGACAACAATAGCTTCCATGTGGTGACCGAGCTTCCGTTCGAGAGTGGCGAAGACAATTTCCGGCCTGACATCACGCTGCTCATCAACGGCATGCCGCTGGCGCTGATTGAGGTCAAAAAGCGCTTGAACCCCGGGGGAATTCTCGAAGAGCGTCGTCGGATGGACCGTCGCCACGCCAACCCCAAGTTCAGGCACTTCTTCAACCTGACCCAGCTTATGGTCTTCTCCAACAACATGGAGTACGACGACGCGTCACTTGAGCCAATCCAAGGCGCGTTCTATGCGGCCTCGACCTACGGCGAAGCCCACTTCAACTATTTTCGGGAGGAACGGCAGAGCGCCCTCGCCAGCGCTGTGGGCCCTTTGGATGCACACACCGAAGATCAGATCCTGGGCGATACCCACTTGGTCAGCATCAAGGGCACGCCAGAGCTCGAACGCAACAAGTCGCCCGAGACGCCCACGCATCGGCTTTGCAGCTCGCTGTTCAGTCGGCAGCGTCTCGCATTCATCCTTCGCTATGCGTTTGCCTATTTGGATGCCGAGGGCGGCACTCAGAAGCACGTCATGCGCTATCCGCAGATGTTCGCCACCATGGCCATTGCCGACAAGCTCGACACTGGCGCGCGCAAGGGCATTGTTTGGCACACGCAAGGCAGCGGGAAGACGGCGCTTGCCTACTACAACGTTGGCTATTTAACCGACTGGTTCCAGCGTCGCGGACAGGTTGCACGCTTCTATTTCATCGTCGACCGCCTGGATCTTCTCAAACAGGCCCGTGATGAATTCCGCTTGCGCGGCATGACCGTTCACGTCATCGACAGCCGTGACGACTTTGCGCGCGACATCAAGAAAACCGTTGTCGTCAACAATGATCGTGGTGCACCCGAAATTACCATCGTCAATATTCAGAAATTCAAGGACGACCCTGACGTTGTCGCCCCGCAGGATTACAGCCTCAACATGCAGCGCGTGTACTTCCTTGACGAAGTTCATCGCAGCTACAACCCCAGGGGCAGCTTTCTCGCCAACCTGGAGCAGTCGGACCGCAGCGCCATCAAGATCGGACTTACTGGCACCCCCTTGATTGGCGAACAGGCAGCTTCCAAAGCCCTGTTCGGTGACTACTTCCACAAGTATTACTACAACGCCTCCATCGCCGACGGCTACACCCTGCGTCTGATTCGCGAAGAGATCGCCACCTACTACCGCATGCAGTTGCAGCAGGCGCTGCAAAGCATTCAGGTGCAGCAGGGAGGCATCGAGCGCAGGGCGCTGTACGCCCACCCCCGCTTTGTTGCCGCCATGCTGGATTACATCCTGCGTGACTTTTATCAAGCGCGGATTGCGCACGGCGACACCAGCATCGGCGGCATGGTCATTTGCGATAGTGCGGAGCAGGCGCGTGAGCTGTTCTCGCAGTTCGAGCAAATGGCCAAAGCCCAAGTGGACGTTGCGGCCGAGTCTGCCAACGAGCCCGATTTTCAAGCATTGAAGGTGGCCCACCCCAACCCCGCCTACGACAAGCCGCCCATGACGGCCGCATTGATCCTTCACGACGAGGGCGACAAGGCGTTCCGTGAAGCTCAGGTCAAAGCCTACAAGCAGGGCAAGACGGACTTGCTGTTCGTTTACAACATGTTGCTCACCGGTTTCGACGCCCCGCGTCTTAAAAAGCTGTACTTCGGGCGCGTCATCAAAGACCACAATCTTTTGCAGGCGCTAACCCGCGTCAACCGTCGATACAAAGACTTCCGCTACGGCTACGTGGTCGACTTTGCTGATATTCAAGCCGAGTTCGACAAGGCCAATAAAAGCTACTACGACGAGCTCACCGCCGAACTCGGCGACGAGATGCAGCATTACAGCAACCTGTTCAAAACCGCAGACGAAATCCGCGCCGACATCGATGCAATAAAAACCGCGCTGTTCGATTACGCACTCGACAACGCCGAACTGTTCTCCGAGCAAGTGGGCAACATCCAGCATCGCCCAACACTGCTGGCCATCGTCAGGGCGCTGGCCACCGCCAGAGAGCTGCACAACCTGATTCGCTTGAGTGGGCAGGACGAATTGAAGGCCCTGATCGACTTCAGCAAGCTGCGCTTGCTTCATATTGAGGCGCAGAACGCACTGGCGGCACTGAACCTCAAGCAGCAACTGGAACAAGCTCACGACACCAGCAGCCTGCTCAATCAGGCGCTGGAAGACGTTATTTTCAAATTCGAAAAAATCGGCGAAGCCGAGCTGAAGCTTGCCGACGAGCTCAAGGACACCTTGCGCCGCACCCGCGAAACCCTGGGGGGCACGCAAGACCCGACCGACCCCAAATGGATTGCGCTGAAAGAGGAACTTGAGCGCCTGTTCAAGAAGAAGAAGTTGAGCGAAGTCGGCCAAGACGAGATGAAAGCCAACATTGCCGAGCTGGGTGCCATCGAGCGCAAGGCCCGCAGCCTCAATCACGACAACGCCAATCTACAAGCCAAATACGGTGGCGATGCCAAACTGATGCGCGTCCACAAGCGTCTGCTCGAATCGGGGCGGCTTGGCAGCAACCCCATCGAAGTCCACACGGCGCTGTCCGGCATCAAGCAGGATGCCGACCGTGCACTGCTTGGCAACCGCCAGCTTCTGGGCAACCCCGACTATTTCGAGCGGCAGCTCATGCCCATGGTGTTCCGCAGTTTTCGAGGCGCCCGGCCGCCAGGGCCAGATGCGGACACCTGCAAACTCATCAATCAGCTGCTGGTGCGCGAATACCTCAACGAATCCCAGGGCCGTTTGGCTTTCTGACACACATCAAAATGACCCAACCCAGCTACCAGCAACAATCGCGTGACCTGATCGACGGCCTCAAATCTGTTTGCGCCCACCATGGCCTTGGCAATGACGGCAACGAATACAAAATTATCGTCCAGGTCTTTTTATACAAGCTGCTCTGCGACAAATTCGCCTGGGAGATGAAGCGGCTGGAGTCGAATCTGGCCGAGTCTGAAGACTGGATCGCCGCTTGGCACAAACTACCCGAGAGTGAGCGAGATCTGCTGGAGCTCCAACTCGGCCCAGACGTGCCACGCCTGCAGCCGGAGCAACTCATCCCCAGCCTCTTCAACCGTCAGAGTGAACCCGGCTTCGCCCGCCTGTTCGACGACAAATTGATCGAGATCGCCGCCGCCAACCACGACATATTCGCCGTGCGTACCGAGGACGGCGAAAAGGTGCCGCTGTTTGACCGCCTGAGTGAATACGTCACCAGCGGTGCCGACAAGCGCGACGCCTTCTGCCGCGCCATGATGAACAAGCTGGCCGCCTTTAGCTTCGAGCATCTGTTCAGCCAAAAGTACGACTTCTACGCCGCCCTGTTCGAGTACCTCATCAAGGACTACAACAAGGACAACGGCGGCAAGTACGCCGAGTACTACACCCCGCACGCCGTCGCCACCGTCATGGCCGAAATTCTTGTGCCGCAGGCTCAGCGCGGCACCGTGCAGAACGTTACCTGCTACGACCCGGCCTCCGGGTCAGGGTCACTGCTCATGGCGGTTGCCCACGCCATTGGCGAAGATCGATGCAGCATTTGGGCGCAGGATGTCTCGCAAAAATCTTCCAGCCTGCTTCGCCTCAACCTCGTGCTCAACAAGCTGGTGCACAGCATCCCCAACATCGTGCAGGGCAACACCATTCTGCATCCCTTTCACAAGGACGCCCACGCACCCAGCAAGCTGCAGAAGTTCGATTACATCGTCTCCAACCCGCCGTTCAAGATGGACTTCTCGGATTTCCGCGACGACCTCGACAGCGACGCCAACATGTGGCGCTTTTTTGCGGGCATTCCCAAGGTGCCCACCAAGGCCAAGGACAAGATGGCCATCTACCTCTTGTTCATCCAACACATCATTCATTCATTGAAAGAGGGCGGAAAGGCTGCCGTGGTGGTGCCCACCGGCTTCATCACCGCCGCCAACGGCATCGAGAAAACCATCCGCCAGAAACTGGTGGACGAAAAATGGATTGCGGGCGTGGTGTCTATGCCCAGCAACATCTTCGCCACCACCGGCACCAATGTTTCGATTCTGTTCATTGATAAAGCCAGCCGCGACAGCGTGGTGCTGATTGACGCCTCCGGCCTCGGCACCAAGGTCAAGGAAGGCAAGAACCAGAAAACCCTGCTGAGTGGCGAGGAAGAACAGCGCATCGTCACCACCTTCAACGCCCGTGAGGCGGTGGAGGATTTCTCCGTGGTGGTCGGCCACGAGGCGATCAAGGCCAAAAACTACTCGCTGAGTGCGGGCCAGTATTTCGATGTGAAGATTGAGTACTTGGACCTCACGCCGGAGGAGTTCGCGGCGAAGGTCGGTGGCCACAAAGAGCGCCTTGCAGCGATGTTCAAGCAGTCCCATGAGTTGGAGAAGAAAGTCCAAGGTTCGCTTGGAGAATTGCATCTTGTCTAGTCCCTATACCCTCGAAGAGGCGTGTGAAATCCGTACCGGCAAGCTTGACGCAAATGAAGCTAATTTGGGCGGTAGATACCCTTTCTTCACCTGTTCATCTGAACCTTCAAGAATTGATCATTTCGCTTTTGATCAATCTGCAGTTCTTGTTGCGGGCAACAATGCCCAGGGCAATTTTCATGTTCAAAGGTATATCGGAAAATTCAATGCGTACCAGAGAACTTATGTTCTGTCGGCAAAGCCCGGCTTTGAGTTGGACTATGTGTTCTATGCATTGAAGTTGGCGTTGCGGTCACTCAAAGAACAGGCTCAAGGGTCTCAAACGAAATTCTTGACCATGCCCTTGCTAACCAGTCTTCCGGTTGGCACTCATTCATCCAGCGATCAAACGAAAATCAGCGCCGTCCTCTCCGCCCTCGACGCCAAGATTGACCTCAACAACCGCATCAACGCCGAGCTGGAATCGTTGGCGAAGACAATCTACGACTACTGGTTTGTGCAGTTCGACTTCCCCGACGCAAACGGCCGCCCCTTTAAAACCAGCGGCGGCAAGATGGCATACAACCCCACCCTCAAACGCGAGATTCCGGCGGGGTGGGAGTTTGGGTCGTTATGGAGCATCGCCCAGTACACCAATGGGCTGGCGATGCAGAAATATCGGCCGCAAGGCGACGACTACTTACCCGTAATCAAAATCAAGGAGATGAGCGACGGCTTCTCGCCGGACACGGAACGTGCGAGTCCTTCTATCCCGAGCAAAGTGATCGTTGAGGATGGCGACGTTTTGTTTTCTTGGTCCGCAACGCTCGCCGTCCAAATCTGGAGCTGCGGTCGTGGTGCTCTCAACCAACATATTTTCAAGGTGACATCCAAGAAATATCCACGGAGCTTCTTCTACTTCGAGCTTTTGAACTATCTCGACCATTTCAAAATGATGGCCGAGAAGCGAAAGACCACGATGGGCCACATCACTTTGGATCATCTTCGGCAGAGCTTCGTGGTTACTCCTCCGCTGCCGTTGATTCAAAGGCTCGAACAGATAGTGCTGCCTATGTTTGACCAGCAGCTTGGCTTGAATCAACAGACCCTGGAGTTGATAAAGCTCCGCGACTGGCTGCTCCCCCTGCTGATGAACGGCCAGGTACAGGTGAGGTAACCGGGTGTCGTTCAGTGATTACATTGTTTACGTCGATGAGTCGGGTGATCACAGCCTGACCCACATCGACGAGAACTACCCCGTGTTTGTGCTGGCCTTCTGCATCTTTCACAAGCGCTACTACAGCGACACGGTCGTGTCGGCGCTGCAGAAGTTCAAGTTCAAGCACTTCGGCCACGACATTGTGGTGCTGCACGAGCACGACATTCGCAAGGAGCGGGGCGACTTCAACCTGTTTCGCAGTGGCGCGGAGCGAGAAGCTTTTTTGAGCGAGCTCACAGACCTGATTGATCAGAGCAACTTCATCCTCATCGCCTGCGTCATCGACAAGCACAAACTGCGCGCCCGAGGTGGAGACGATGCCGATAACCCCTATCACTACGCACTGCGCTACGGTCTCGAGCGGCTCTATGGCTTCCTCGACGAAAAGGGCCAGTCCGAGCGGGTGACGCACGTCGTCGTGGAGTGTCGTGGCAAGAAGGAAGATCGCGATCTCGAGCTGGAGTTTCGCCGCATCTGCGACGGGGCGAATCTTCTCGGCCGCGAGCTGCCCTTCAGGGTGAAGTTTGCCGACAAGCGCATCAACTCCGCCGGTCTGCAGCTCTCTGACCTGGTGGCGCGGCCCATCGGCCTGCAAGTGCTTCGCCCAGAACAGCCCAACCGGGCATTCGATGTGCTGCGGCGAAAGTTTTATTGCGGCGGGGGCAGACAACAGGTGGGCGAGAACTACGAGGGGCTGGGCCTCAAGCGCCTGCCCGATTGAGGCCGCTGCCATGAAACGACATTCCAGGCCCCAGAAAGCGAAAGGCCCCGGTGAACTCACCGAGGCGCAAACGCCGACCGGGCACCCCCGATCCACTTATCGAACATGGTAGTAGCGCTCACATCAAAGGACAAGGTTTCATGACACAAATGCCCCAAATTAAGATCCCCGCCACCTACATGCGCGGCGGCACGTCCAAGGGCGTGTTCTTCAAGCTCACCGACCTGCCCGAACGCTGTCAGGTGCCGGGCGAGGCGCGCGACCGATTGCTGATGCGCGTGATCGGCAGCCCCGACCCGTATGCCGCGCACATCGACGGCATGGGCGGCGCCACCTCGTCCACCAGCAAGTGCGTGATGCTGTCCAAGAGCACGCAGCCGGGTCACGACGTGGATTACCTGTACGGGCAGGTTTCCATCGACAAGGCTTTCGTCGACTGGTCCGGCAACTGTGGAAACCTGTCCACCGCCGCCGGCGCGTTCGCGATCCACGCCGGGTTGATGGACCCGTCGCGCGTGCCGCAGGACGGCACCTGCGTGGTGCGCATCTGGCAGGCCAACATCAGGAAAACCATCATCGCCCACGTGCCGGTCGCCAACGGCCAGGTGCAAGAGACTGGCGACTTTGAACTCGACGGCGTGACCTTTCCGGCCGCCGAGATCGTGCTGGAGTTCATGGACCCGTCGGACGACGGCGATGACGGCGGCGCGATGTTCCCCACCGGCAATCTCGTCGACGATCTCGAGGTGCCGGGCCTGGGCACCATCAAGGCGACGATGATCAGCGCCGGCATCCCGACCGTGTTCGTCAATGCCGCCGAGATTGGCTTCACCGGCACCGAGTTGCGCGAGGCCATCAACAGCCGTCCGGAACTGCTGGCCAAATTCGAGACGATCCGCGTGGCCGGTGCGCTGCGCATGGGCCTGATCAAGACGCCGGAAGACGCCGCCAAGCGTCAGCACACGCCGAAGATCGCCTTCGTCGCGCCGCCGCAGGACTACGTGGCGTCCAGCGGCAAGCAGATCGCCGCAAGTGACATCGATCTCAACGTGCGCGCGCTGTCGATGGGCAAGTTACACCACGCGATGATGGGCACCTGCGCGGTGGCGATCGGCACGGCAGCGGCGATTCCCGGCACGCTGGTGAATCTGGCGGCCGGCGGCGGTGCGCGCACGGCGGTGCGCTTCGGCCACCCCTCCGGCACTTTGCGCGTTGGCGCCGAAGCCACGCAAAAAGGCGGTCAGTGGGTGGTGAAGAAGGCCATCATGAGCCGCAGCGCGCGGGTCTTGATGGAAGGTGTCGTGCGCGTCCCGGACGACGCGTTCTAGGGCCTTTTGACCCTTTCGATATCGCTGCGTTGCCGGGTTTTTCGCCAAGGTGATCGTCCCCGCACCACGCTTCTCCCGCCTTGCCCAGGGCCAGATCTGACTCGGCCGCAGCGAGCCCAAGCGCGTTAACAGGCCCTAGTCGGTGCCGGCCGTCTCAATCAGATAATTGACGGCCGCCCGGGCCTGGGCCTCGCTGACCCGCTGTGCCGGCATGCGGTCTTGTCCGCGCAGGGTGCGGGCGACCAGGGCGTCGATGCCATCGGTCTCCGCTCGTGCGGTCCAGAAATCACTGCCTGCGCGCGGCGCGCCTCGCAGGCGATTGATCCAGTTTGGCGTGTGGCAGCGCGCGCAGTGATCGGCGTACACCGCTGCGCCATTCACCGCCTCGGATTCGGCACTGGCCGGTGCAGCAGCGGCAACGACCATCGCGGCGACGGCCACCCCCAAGGCTTTTTGCCGCAACCGTGTCACGTCGGTTTTGCCGCCGTGTTGGGAGCGCTGAGCTTGTCCACGGTGCGCAGCTCGAAATCGCTGGCGTCATGGCGTTCCAGCAACTGGCCTGAGGGTTCGCCCCAGGCGCGGTTGACCATCAGCCCGCGCTTGACGGCGGGGCGCTCGGCAATCTGCTGCGTCCAACGCTGGACGTGGGTGTAGTCCTGCACCTGCAAGAACTCGGCAGCATCGTAAATCTTGCCCAGCGCCAGTGCGCCGTACCAGGCCCAGACCGCCATGTCCGCAATGGAATAGTCCTTGCCGGCGAGGTAATCGTGCTCGGCCAGATGACGATCAAGCACGTCGAGTTGGCGCTTGACCTCCATCGTGAAGCGGTCGATGGGGTATTCCATCTTGCTCGGCGCGTAGGCATAGAAATGCCCGAAACCGCCACCCAGATAAGGCGCCGCGCCCATCTGCCAGAACAGCCAGTTGAGTGCCTCGGTGCGGTGTGCCGCGTCCTTGGGCAAGAAGGCGCCGAACTTCTCGGCGAGGTACAGCAAGATGGCGCCAGACTCGAAAACCCGCGTCGGTGAGGGCTGCGTGGAATGGTCCACCATCACCGGAATCTTTGAATTCGGATTGGCCTGCACGTAGCCGCTGGAGAACTGCTCGCCCTCGTTGATCTTGATCAACCACGCGTCGTACTCGGCGCCGCGGTGGCCCAGCGCCAGCAGCTCTTCGAGCATCACCGTCACCTTCACGCCGTTGGGCGTGGCCAGCGAATACAGTTGCAGCGGATGCTTCCCCACCGGCAGCGCCTTGTCGTGTGTGGGGCCGGCGACCGGGCGGTTGATGTTGGCGAATTGCCCGCCGTTGCCTTGCGACCAAGTCCAGATTTTGGGGGGTTCGTATGCGTCGGTCATGTCGGTACTCAAATAAGGTTGGGTGATTACGATGGCGGCTAAGACCGGCAAATCAGCGCATTGTTGCCTTTGAGCGCGACAATACGACAATGAACAACTCCACATCCAAAGGCGCGTTTCTGATCGTCGGTTGCGGCGATGTTGGCCTGCGCATCGCGAGGCGGTTACGCCGCGATGGGGCGTCGGTGGCCGGCGTCGTGCGTCGCCCCGAGGTGGCCGAACGCCTGCGCGGCGAAGGCGTGAACGCGCATTGCGTCGACCTTGATGCCGAACCGCTGGCCACGTTGCCCCTTGCCGACACCGTGTTCTGGTGCGCGCCGCCGCCCGGCAAGGGGCAGGTCGACACGAGGGTGCGCCGCTACCTGCCGCAATTGCTGGGGCGCCGTGTCATCTATGGCTCGACCACCGGCGTTTATGGCGATTGTGGCGGCCGCTGGATCGATGAAGACGAGCCCGCCGAGCCGCTGCACGACCGCGGACGGCGGCGGCTCGACGCGGAAACGGCACTGCGCGAGGCGGGCATCGAGCCCATTGTGCTGCGCATCCCGGGCATCTACGGACCGGGGCGTTGGCCACTGGAACGGCTCAAGGCCGGCACCCCCGTGATTGACCTCGCCGAGGCGCCACCGTCCAACCGCATCCATGCGGACGACCTCGCGGCGGTGGCAATCGTCGCCGCCGAGCGCGGCGTGGGCGGACGGATCTATCACGTCGGCGACGGTCAGCCGACAACGATGACGGACTACTTTTTTCGCATTGCCGACCACTTCTGCATCGCTCGGCCACCCACCGTGTCGTATGCCGTAGCACGCGAACGGTTCACGCCCGCGCAGTGGTCGTTCATCGAGGGCGCCAAGCGGCTGGACGTGACGCGCATGCGCGACGAACTGGGCTTCACCCCCCGGTATTCCGATCTATCGCAAGCCTTGGCCGAAGCCCCGTAAACTCCGCCAATCTTTTCATTCAGGAGCACCCCATGCTGGCGGAATTCAAGAAGTTCGCGCTGCGCGGCAACGTTATTGATCTTGCGGTTGCGGTGGTCATCGGGGCCGCGTTCGGCAAGATCGTTTCCTCGCTGGTGGCCGATGTGGTGATGCCAGTGGTCGGGATGCTGATTGGCGGGGTTGATTTTGCCGACATGGCGATTGTGCTCAAGGCGGCAACGGCTGACGCGCCTGCGGTGACCCTGGGCTACGGCAAGCTGATTCAGACCATCGTCGACTTCATCGTCGTCGCCTTCGCCATCTTCCTGTTCATCAAGCTCTACGCCCGCCTCCAGGCGAAGGAAGCAGCCGCACCCGCACCGCCGCCGGCACCACCTGCGCCCAGCGCCGAAGAAGCACTGCTCACCGAAATTCGTGACCTGTTGAAAAAGTCCTGACATGAAGAACACCAACCCGATTTCGTTGACCCAGTTCCTGATAGAAGAACAGCGCGCGCACGGCACGCTCAACGCTGAATTGCGCCTGTTGCTGGAGGTGGTGGCGCGCGCCTGCAAGCGCATCTCCATCGCGGTCAGCAAAGGGGCGTTGGGGGGGGTGCTGGGCGATGCCGGCACCGGCAACATCCAGGGGGAGGCGCAGAAAAAGCTCGACGTGCTGTCCAACGAGATCCTGCTGCAGGCCAACGAATGGGGTGGCCATCTGGCCGGCATGGCCTCCGAAGAAATGGACCACCCCAGCTGCATTCCCGGCGAGTACCCGCAGGGCGGCTATCTGCTCTTGTTCGACCCGCTCGACGGCTCGTCGAATATCGACGTGAACATTTCGGTCGGCACCATTTTTTCGGTACTCCGCGCCGCTGACGACGCCGATCCGTCAACCGATGAGGCCTTTCTGCAGCCTGGCACCCAGCAGGTCGCCGCCGGGTACACGGTTTATGGCCCCTCAACCCTGTTGGTGTTGACGGTGGGGCGCGGCGTGCACGTGTTCACGCTGGATCGCGAGCAGGGCAGCTTCGTGCTGACCCAGCGGGATGTGAAAATTCCGGTGAAAACGCGGGAGTTCTCCATTAACGCCTCAAATGCCCGTCATTGGGAGGCGCCGGTCAAGCGCTACATCGACGAATGCCTGGCCGGGAAGGAAGGCCCACGCGGCGACGATTTCAACATGCGCTGGGTGGCCTCAATGGTTGCCGATGTGCACCGCATCATCACCCGCGGCGGCGTGTTCATGTACCCGCTTGACGCCAAGACGCAGAAGCAGGGCGGCAAGCTGCGACTGATGTACGAAGCCAATCCGATGAGCTTCATCGTTGAGCAGGCCGGAGGCGCCGCCAGCACCGGTCGCGCTCGCATTCTCGACCTGGTGCCTGAAAAGCTGCACCAGCGTGTGCCGGTGATCATGGGCTCACGTGAAGAAGTGGAGCGAGTGGTCGGTTACCACGCGCAGGCGTAGCCGTCGACGGCGCCGCAGCCGCCGCTCATGCGGCGCCAGCAACCGTTGGTCGCGCGGCGCATGCGTCTGGTGAATCTGCACCAGATGGCGGCGCATCGGCAGCGCATAGGCTGCAATGTGAAACGTGCCATTGCCGCCAGGAGCCGACCATGATCGTCACATCCGACACCCTTGAGACCGAGGTTTTGGGGGTGTTCTCCCAATACCGAATCCGCGCCGGTGGACGCCTTGACCTCGCCGACCTGAGAGCCGCTTGGCCCGCCACGCGGCTGCGCGCCACGGACCTCGACGCAGCCTTGCAGAGTCTGGTTTTCAGCGGCGCATTGCGATGGGTTGGAACCGACGAGGGCGACAGGCTGGAACTGACGCCCAGCGGGGACTGGCAACGGCAGCAGCGGCCGTTACTCAGTCGGGCCAGCGTGCTGGGCTGGTGGCGGCAGGTCCATAAGCGGCTGACGGCCGAACCGGCAGCAGCCATGTCGCGGCCGCCGATGCGGCGGCACGGCGATCAACCCCCCAACGTGGCCTGACGGACCCACGCAGGGGGTTGGCCTTGCGTCACATCGCAAAGTCGTAGCGGATGCTGGCGAACACCGCCCGGCCCGGCAGCGGCGCCCGATCTTTGAAGAACGAGGTGTGGCGGCGAATCTCTTCATCCAGCAGGTTGCGCCCCCGCAGCGCCAGTTCAATCGGACCGTTGGCGGTGCGCAGCGTGTAGCTGAGATCGGCCGACAGCAACGTGTATCCGTCGGTGGCCGTTTCGCCGCGCGCCGTCTTGTTCTGGTCGCCCACCTGGGTCAGGGTCAGCGCATAGCCGACCTGCTGTAGGTTGCCGTCGATGCCCACGCCATAACGGGTTGGGGTGATGCGCGGCAGGTTGCCGTCGCCATCGCGCAGCCGGCCGCGCACGGTGTCGACGAACACACGGCTGCGCAGACTGATCGGGCCTTCGAGGAGCTGGAAGCTGGTCTCGGCCTCCCCGCCCAGCAGGTCGACGCCGCCCTGCACATAGCGCACCGACAGGTTGTCGCCCGGTGCCGCGCCGGTGTCGTCGACGAACAGCGGATCACCGTTGCCATCGACGTCGGTGGCCAGGTAGATGTAGTCCTGCGCACGGTTGTAGAACACGTTGACTTGCCACAGCCACGGGCCCAGGTGGCGATCAATGCCCAGGTCGAGCGTGTTGTTGGTTTCCTCCTTCAGCTCGGTGTCGCCGCGCTCGAAGGTGCCGGCCGCGCCGTGCGGGCCGTCAGCAAACAGCTCTTCGGCCACCGGCGCGCGCTGGGTGCGGGTGGCGTAGAGCTTGAGGTGGTGCGCCGCATCAAGGTCGGTGACGGTGCCGGCCGACAGGCTGATAGGGGTGAAGTCGCGCGAGATGCCGTCGCTGCGCTGATCAAGCTCGACCTGTGCCAGCCGCGCGCCGAACTCGATACGGCCCCAGGCCCGCTCGGCTTCTTCGACGAGAAAAATGGCGCCGCCGCGCGTGTCGGTGGGCGGCACGTAAAGGTCGCTACCGGCGTCGTCGCGCGCCGCGTAATCGCGGTCATTGAACTGCAGGCCGACCACACCGCTGAGCCCGGCGATGGGCGCGTGAATCAGCTCGACCCGCGCTTCGTATTCCTTATTGCTGAAATCGGCCTCGACCTCGCTGTCGTCGAACACGCCGCCGGCGAAGACAAAGCCGACCTCCTGCTGCGTGTAGTCGGTGTGGGCAAATTTGACCCGCAGCGCCTCGACGCCGACCAACGGCGCGTTGAGCTGGCCGCGGGCTTCAAAGCGGTCCTGCTCAATGAGGATGCGCTCGAATTCGTCGATCTCGCCGGTCACCGGGTCGCCTTCCATGCCGGGAATGCCGTACTCGGTTTCAAGGCGTGAGAACCCGACGCCAAACCAGCCGGCGTCACCGTGCGTGGTGGCGCTCAGGCCGAGGTTATCGGCGCTGAGGTTGCTGTTTTCCAGTGTGCCTTCGCGGTCAATGACGTCTGCGGCCGGGTCCAACTGGGCGAAGCCGGGAATGTCGAAGTCGCCGGTGCGACGTGCCGAATAGTCGGCCTGCAGGTTGAGGTGGCGGGTGCCCAGCTCGAGGTTGGCCGCGCCGGTACGCTCGTCGGCATTGTCGCCGTAGCTGAAGTAGCCGCTGCCCGACAGACCGGGGTCGGCGTCGGGGTTGATGCGGCGATTGCGGATGTTGACCACTCCACCCGAGGCGCCGCTGCCGTGGATCAGGGCGTAGGGCCCCTTGATGACCTCGACCTGATCGGCGATGAGCACGTCGACGCCATTGGCGTGATCAGCGCCAATGGTCGACACGTCCATGCTGCGAATACCGTTGTCGAGCACCAGCACCCGCGCGCCGGACTGGCCGCGAATCACCGGCCGTCCGACGCCAGGGCCGGAATCGCTGCTCGACACGCCGAGTTCGTCGGAGAGCATTTCGCCAATCGTGGCGCGCCGTTTGCGATTCAGCGCCTCACCCGACAGCACGATGGTGGGCTGTGCCAATTCGTCGGCTGTGCGGTCGCCCAGTGGGTCGGCGGTGACGATCAGGGTTGGCAGGGTCGGTTCTGGCGGCGCGGGTTCAGCCTGTGCCATGGCGGCGATGGGATGAAGAACAAAAGCTGCCGACAGCGCGACCGCGGCGCGGCCAATCAGGGAACGGTTCATCGGGTCACTCCGGGATTTGGATGTTACAAGGTAACAATGTTACATCATAACAAAACACCGGTGCGACACGTGGTGCTGATGGTGAATCTCAGCCGTCGTAACGCAGCGGCTGCGCCTTGCCGCCAAACACCCGATAGAGAAACACCGTGTAGGCGAGGATGGTGGGCACGACGATGATCGCGCCCCAGAACATGATCGCCAGCGATTCCGGCGCGCTGGCGGCCTCCCAGACGGTGATGCGGTCGAGCACCAAGTACGGAAACAGGCTGTAGGCCAGCCCCATGAACGCGAGTACGAACAGCGCCACCGCGCCGGCAAACGGCGCCCACGCCCAGCGCTCGATACCGCGCGTGTTGCCGCCGACGGTGTCCTGACCCAACCGGGTCAGAAAGACGAACAGCAGCGCCACGACCGCCGCACTCATCAGCGGGATCGGCAGCAGTGCAAAGAGGGTCTCCACCGAGAACCACTTGTCGAAGATCGATTCGCTCATGAACGGTGTTGCCACCGACACGGCTGCAATGCCGAAGGCGCTCAGGACCAGCGCACCGCGTGCCCAGCGCACGGCCGCAGCCTGCAATCGGCCCTCGGTCTTGAGCACCAGCCAGCCGGCGCCCAGCAGGCAGTAGCCGCCCATCACGCCCACGCCGATCCCGGCGGAGAACAGCCAGCCCATTGGCGCGCCGTCAAAGCCGCTGACCAGTTGGCCGAGCATCACCCCCTGTGAAAACGCCGCCAGCGCACTGCCGCAGAAGAAGGCCCGGTCCCAGCGATGCTTGTGACGAACCCGCGCTTTCACCCGAAAATCGAAGGCCACGCCGCGCAGAATCAATCCGGCCAGCATGAAGGTGACCGGTAAATACAGGTTGGTGAGGATGACGCCGTGCGCCAGCGGAAAGGCCACCAGCAGAATGCCCACGCCCAGCACCAGCCAGGTTTCGTTGGCGTCCCAGAACGGGCCGATGGCCGAAATCATGGTGTCGCGCTCGGCCTCTGACTTCGCGCCCGGCAGCAACATGCCTACGCCCAGGTCGTAACCGTCGAGCACCACGTAAAGCAGCATGGCGAGGCCCATCATCATCACGAAGGCCAGCGGCAGCCAGAAGGCCCCGCCAACGAGGTCGGTGGGAATCATTGCGCCTGCTCCTCGAGCGTGTGGATCATCGGGCTGGGCTTGGGCCCGTCGGCATCCTGCTTGTGTGCCATGTGGAACAACACCAGCACGTAGGCCACCGTCAGCGTGGCGTACAGCGCCAGATAGACCGCGAGCGAGGTCCAGATCAAGCCCTCGCCGACGTTGGGCGCAGCCGCCTCGGCGGTGCGCAGCACCCCTTGCACCAGCCAGGGCTGGCGTCCCATTTCAGTGGTGTACCAGCCCGCGACGATGGCCACCCACCCCGACAGGCTCATGCCCACCAGCCCGCGCAGCAGCAGGCGCGGCAGCTCACCGCGCCGCCACACGAGCGCCGCCGACAGCCAGCTTGCGGTCAGCATCAGCAGGCCCATGCCGACCATCACGCGAAAGCTCCAGAACACCGGCGCCACGCGTGGGTGCGCCCCTTCGAAATCGTTCAGCCCTTTCACCTCGCCGTGCAGATCGTGGGTGAGAATCAGCGATGCAAGGTTGGGCACGGCCAGTTCGAAATGATTGCGACGTTCGGTCTGGTTGGGAAGGGCGAACAGCAACAGCGGCGCGCCCTCGGTGGTCTCCCACAAGCCTTCCATCGCCGCGACTTTGGCCGGCTGATGCTTGAGCGTGTTGAGCCCATGCAGGTCGCCGACGACGATTTGTAGCGGAATCAGCAGCGCCGCCAGGGTGACGCCAACCTTCAGTCCCAGTCTCGCGTCGTCGGTTTGCGCACCGCTTAGCAGGCGGAAGGCCGACAGCCCCGCCACCAGAAAGGCAACCGTCAGGCCCGAGGCCAGCAGCATGTGCACCATGCGGTAGGGCATCGACGGATTGAAGACGATGGCCCACCAATCGACCGCATGGGCAACGCCTTCGCGCATCTCGAAGCCGGCGGGCGTGTGCATCCACGAGTTGAGCGCGATGATCCAGAACGCCGACAGCGAGGTGCCGATGCACACCAGCAGCGTGGCCAGCGTGTGAATGCGGTTCGACACCCGCCCCTGACCGTAAAGCATGATGCCGAGGAAGGTCGCTTCCATGAAGAATGCGGTCAGCACCTCGTAGGCCAGCAGCGGCCCGGCAATGTTGCCGACCTTTTCCATGAAGCCCGGCCAGTTGGTGCCGAACTGGAAGCTCATGACGATGCCGCTGACGACGCCCATCGCGAACGACAGCGCGAACACCTTCACCCAGAACCCATACAGCCGCTTCCAGCGCGCATCGCCGGTTTTGTTGTGGCGCAGCTTGAAGAACAGCAGCAGCCACCCCAGCGCGATGGTGATGCTCGGAAACAGGATGTGAAAGGTGATGTTGGCGGCGAACTGGATGCGCGCCAGCAGCAGGGCTTCAATGTCCATCGTCGGCCTCCAAGACCTTTTTGCCGCCCAGCGAGGGTTCGATGCGCGGTTTGGCCGGTGCCGTTGCGAAGCGGCCTGTGTGTTCCAGCAGCTTGACCACGCCGCTGCCCAGCGACAGCAGGCGCTCCAGCGTGCCGCGCTCCAGTCGCTGCACGTCGGCAAACCAGCCGGTGAGCCGCTCGATCAGATCATGCATGTCGCGCATGCGCCGCCACAGGTACACATCCTGCTCCTTGGCCGGTTCCAGCAGCGCTTCGCGCAGCATGCTCAGGGTCGGGGCAATTTCGCGCGCGATTCGCTGCTCGGCCAGGCGTTTGAAGATTTCCCAGGCATCGCCGTGGGCGCTGTAGAACTCCCGACGATCACCCGGCACGTGGCTGCGCTTGAGCAACTGCCAACTGTCGAGCTCCTTGAGCCCCATGCTGACGTTGGAGCGTGACACCTGTAAGGCGTCGGCGATCTCTTCTGCGCAGCAGGCCGTGGGGCTGGCGACCAGGTAGGCGTACATCTGGCCGACCGTGCGGTTGATGCCCCAGCGCGAGCCCATCTCGCCAAAGTGCATCACGAAGCGTTGAGTGAGTTCAGTCATGTCTGTTATTTCAGTAATTACTGAATGAACTGTATGTTGGGATCTCCTCCGTGGCAAGTGCCCGTAGGACTTTTGTCCGGATCGAGAGTCCGTCGGGGTGGTTTCATCACCCCCACCACCAACTTGATGACTCAGTGGCCGGGACTGCCCCCGGCGGGGCACTTACTTTTCTGTCGCCCAGAAAAGTAAGCAAAAGAGGGCGCCCAACGTTCCGGCTTTTGGGCGTTGCCCAAAAGTCTCCTGTGCTTCTCGCGACAGGCGGGCTTGCGCAACTCGCTACGCTCAGACAAGCGCAAGCCTTGATCGCCTGCCGCTGCGATGCTCGGCCGGAACGACGGGGGGAACGTCAAAAGCGAAAAGCCGGCGACGGCTTTTGTTGTTCAACCCCCGTCTGCCCGGGCCGAGCATCGCAGCAGGGGCGGGATCAGACCCGCGGTTGTCTGAGCGAAGCGAGCTCCGCGAGGCCCCGCACCTGCGAGATGCGCAGGGCACCCCGCGACAGCGGGGCCCGGCAGTGGGGCACCTTCTTTTGGTTCCTTTTCTTGGTGTCAAGAAAAGGAGCTGCACCGCCGGGGGCAGTCCCGGCCCCTGAGCCCGCCAACAGGCCGGCCCATCAGAAGCCGGTGTCAAGCTCCGACCACCGCCTTCAGGTCGGCATTCGCTCCAGCGACAAGACTTCACACCAGCAACAACGCCGCCAACCCCAAAAAGATGAAAAACCCACCACTGTCGGTGAGAAAGGTCAGCATGATGCTCGACCCCATCACCGGATCGCGCCCGAGACGGAACAGGGTCAGCGGAATCAGCAGGCCTGCCGTGGCGGCCACCCAGAGGTTGAACAGCACGGCCATGGCGATGACCCCGGCCAGCGCAATGTTGCCGTAGAAGACCAGGGTCGCGATACCCAGCACCGTGCCCCAAAGCAGGCCGTTGACGGTGGCGACACTGAATTCCTTGGCAAACATCTGCCGCAATTGTGAGGGTCGTACCTGGTCCAGCGCCAACCCGCGAATCACCAGTGCAACGGTCTGGTTGCCGGTGTTGCCGCCGATGCTGGCGACGATGGGCATCAGCGCCGCAAGCGCCACCAGCTGCACGATCACCACTTCGAAGGCATCGATGACCCGTGAGGCGATGAACGCCGTCATCAGGTTCAGTGCCAGCCAGGGCGCACGGTTGCGTGCGCTGGCCCAAACCGGCGCGAACAGGTCTTCCTCCTCGCGCAGCCCCCGTTGGCGAAGGCTGTCGCTCTGGGCCTTTTCGTTCATTTCATCGACGACGGCGTCGATGGTGATACGACCGACCACTTGCCGGTGCAGATTGAGCACGGGTGCCTCGATGAGGTCGTACTTCTCAAACGCGTCGAGCGCCGATTCGGCCTCATCGTCGGTGTAGAAGTAATGGGGCTCGGTGTTCATCACGCCGACCACATCGGCCTCGGGCTCGTTGAACAGCAATTGCTGAAACGCGATCACGCCCTTCAAGTGACGCTCGCGGTCAATGACGATGACCTGATGGCAGTCGCTGGGGACGTCGGCACGGTTGCGGCGCAGCAGGCGCTGCACGGCCTCGACAGTGGTGTTTTCGCGGATGGTGAGAAAGTCGAGGTCCATCATGGCCCCGACCGTGCCTTCGGGGAACGACAGCACGCTGCGCACTTCTTCCTGGTCACGCCGGTCCAGCCTGGCGATGACCTCTTGCGACAACGCCTCGGGCAACGGCTCCAGCAAGTCGGCGATGTCATCCGACTCGAGGTGGCGGATGGCCGAGGCGATCTGCTCGGGCGGCATGTCGACCAGCAGCGTGCGCAACACCGAGTCACTCAACTCCAGCAGCACCGCACCGCGCTGCTCGGGCGAGACCAGATGCCAAGTCATGTCGCGCGCGTCAGGGGCGAGACTTTCGAGCACGAACGCCACGTCAGCCGGGTGAAAACCGGAAAGCCGCTGCGCGAGCTGGGCGTGCTGCTGGCGGGTGAGAAGCTGAGCGGCGAGGTCTTTGCTCGGCGATGCGTCGTGCGCCAGCAACTCGCGCTCGATGCCCTGCCGTGACAGCAGTTCAATGATCTCGTCGCGGGCGTGCTCGAGGTGGCGGTGGTGGGCGCTCGGCGCCGACTCGCCAGACGCGGCTTCCGGGGCCTGCTCGAACTCGCTCATACCCAACTCCCGTCAACAAAAAAACCCGCGACAAGCGCGGGCTTTGATGATCGAGCGCATCGCCTTGCGATGTCGCTTGGCTGCGCCCTGATGCGGCGGCGCGCTTGATCAGCCTTACTTGATCTTGCCTTCCTTGAACATCACGTGTTTGCGCACCACCGGGTCATATTTCATGAACTCGAACTTGTCCGGCGTGTTCTTCTTGTTCTTGGTGGTGGTGTAAAAGTAACCCGTACCCTCGGTCGAGATCAGGCGGATTTTTTCACGGTCTTTCTTCGTCTTCGCCATGGCTTACACCTCGCCCCGCTTCTTGAGTTCGGCGTACACCACCTCGAACCCTTTCTTGTCGATCGTCCGCATGCCGTTGGCGGACACGCGCAGCGACACGAAACGTTTCTGGGACTCCAGCCAAAAGCGATGCGTGTGCAGGTTCGGCTCGAACCGGCGACGGCGCTTGGCGTTGGAGTGACTGATGGTGTTACCGGAGATCGGACGTTTGCCGGTCACCTGACAGACTTTAGACATGGAAAAACCGCCTCAGAATTCGTCGTTTGCAAGCTGCTGGTAATACGCGATAAACGCCCACGTTCAACCGGGCTGCCTGTCGCAAAGGGCGCGCTTTATAACAGGGGAATGATCCCCAGCGCAAGCGCGGGGTCGTCAGAGTAGCCCGGCGCGGGCAAAGCTGTAGGGCGGCCCGTCGCCGATCACCAGGTGATCCAGCACACGCACATCGATCAATTTCAAGGCATCGCTAAGCCGCGCCGTGAGCTGCCGGTCTGATGGACTCGGCTCGGCGACGCCGCTGGGGTGATTGTGCGCGAGGATCACCGCAGCGGCATTGTGCTTGAGCACCCGCTTGACGACTTCACGCGGATGCACGGTGGCCGCGTTGATGGTGCCGTGGCTGATCGGCTCGAAGGCCAGCACCCGGTGGCGGCTGTCGAGCATCACCAAGGCGAAAATCTCGTGCTCGGCATCGCGCAGCTGTGCCTGCAAATACTCGGCAATGGCCTCGGGACTGTCGATGGCGGTGCCCACCTTGAGGCGCTCGGCCAGGTGCCGCCGCGACATTTCCAGCACCGCCTGCAACTGCGCGTACTTGGCATCGCCCAGCCCCTTCTCGGCACAGAACGAGCCGCGATCAGCGGTCAGCAGCGCCCTCAACCCGCCGAAGCGCTGCAGCAGGTGACGGGAAAGGTCCACTGCAGTGAGGCCTGTGACGCCGGTGCGCAGAAAGATGGCCAGCAGCTCGGCATCCGACAGCGCGCCCGCGCCATGGGCCAGCAGTCGCTCGCGGGGTCGTTCGTCGGCCGGCCAATCGGTGATGGCCATCAGCGCTCCTCGTTGGCGTGACGACCGATAGAATGCCGCAATGTCATCGGCCATCTCCACCGACCTGCCTCTGGCGCGGCGCCGCATCCTGCTCGGCGTGACGGGCGGCATTGCTGCCTACAAGGCCGCCGAGCTGCTGCGGCGTCTGCAGGACGCCGGGGCCGAAGTGCGCGTCGTGATGACCCGTCACGCCCATGAATTCATCACGCCGATGACCTTTCAGGCGCTGTCCGGCCACCCGGTGCGCAGCGCCCTGTTCGACCCCGCCCACGAGGCGGCGATGGGCCATATCGAACTGGCGCGCTGGCCCGACCTGGTGCTGGTCGCGCCGTGCTCGGCCAACACGCTTGCCAAGGCGGCCTTGGGCTTGGCGGATGATCTGCTCAGCACCCTGATGCTGGCCACCGACAAGCCGTTGATGCTGGCCCCGGCGATGAACCGGCTGATGTGGGCGCACCCGGCCACCCAAGCCCATGCGGCGACGCTGGCGGCCCGGGGCGTCACGCTGGTCGGTCCTGGCGACGGTGCGCAGGCCTGCGGCGAGATCGGCGCCGGACGCATGAGCGAGCCCGAAGCCATTCGCGACGCCGTGATCGCACAGCTGGCCGCGCCGACCGGGCCGCTGGCGGGCAAGAAAGTGGTGCTCACTGCCGGGCCCACGCGCGAAGCCATTGACCCGGTGCGCTTCATTACCAACCGCTCGTCCGGCAAGCAGGGCTACGCGCTGGCCGCCGCGCTACGGGCGCTGGGCGCCGAGGTGACGTTGATCAGCGGCCCGGTGAATCTGCCCGCGCCCGCCGGCGTGACGCGCATCGACGTTGAAACCGCCGAGCAGATGCTGGCCCGCGCGGGTGAGCTCGCCCCAAGCGCCGACATTTTCATCGGCACCGCCGCCGTGGCCGACTATCGCGCCGCCGAGGTGGCGGTGCAGAAAGTGAAAAAGTCGGCGGACACGCTCAGCCTCGCGCTGATTCGCAATCCCGACATTCTTGCCACGCTGCGCGCCGGGCGCCCTGACCTGTTCATGGTCGGATTTGCCGCCGAAACCGAGCGGCTTGCCGAGCACGCGCGCGACAAGCTGGTCCGCAAGCACCTGAATCTGATTGCCGCCAACCAGGTCGGGGACGGGCTGGCCTTCGACACCGACGACAATGCCCTGCAGGTGTTCTGGTCCGGTGGCGAACAAGTCATCGCGCGCGGCCCCAAAGCCGAGGTGGCCCGCACGCTCGCGGGCCTCATCGCCCATCACTACGCCAAGGCCACACCCGCCGCATGAAGCCCATCCAGATTCGCGTGCTCGACGCTCGCGCCGCTGTGCCCGAATACGCCACCGCCGGTAGTGCAGGTTTGGACCTGCGCGCCATTGTTGATGCCCCGTTGGTGCTGCAGCCCGGCGAGACGCAATTGCTCAAGACCGGGCTGTCGATCTTCGTCGCCGATCCGGCGCTGGCGGCGGTGATCCTGCCGCGCTCGGGGCTGGGCCACAAACACGGCATCGTGCTGGGCAACTTGGTGGGGTTGATCGACTCGGACTACCAGGGCGAGCTGATGGTGAGCTGCTGGAATCGCGGCCAGAGCGCCTTCACCGTCGAGCCGCTGGAGCGCATCGCGCAACTGGTGTTCGTGCCGGTGGTGCGCGCCGAGTTGCAGGTGGTCGAGGCCTTCACCGCCGATTCGGCGCGCGGCGCCGGCGGTTTCGGCTCCACCGGGCGCAACTGAGACGACCCATGACGCTCGACCTGACCAATGCCCAGAGCATCGCCCATGTCCTCACCGAGGCGCTGCCCTACATCCGGCGCTTTCACGGCAAGACCCTGGTCGTGAAGTACGGCGGCAACGCCATGGCCGACGACACGATGATTCACGCCTTCGCGCGCGACATCGTGCTGATGAAGGCGGTGGGCATGAACCCGGTCGTCGTCCACGGCGGCGGGCCGCAGATTGGCGCGCATCTCGAAAAGCTCGGCAAGACCAGCACCTTTATCGAAGGCCTGCGCGTCACCGACGGCGAGACCATGGACGTGGTCGAGATGATGCTCGGCGGCCTGGTCAACAAGGCCGTCGTCGCCGCCATCAACCGGCAGGGTGGCCGTGCCGTAGGGCTCACCGGCAAGGATGGCGGGATGATCCGCGCCCGCAAGTTGGCGCTGGCCAGCGGCAAAGACATCGGCCAGGTCGGTGAGATCGACCAGATCGATCCGCGCGTCATCGAAAACCTGGAAACCGGCGGCTTCATCCCCGTCATCGCACCCATCGGCTTTGGCGAGCACGGCGAGGCGTACAACATCAACGCCGACACGGCCGCAGGCAAGCTGGCCAGCGTGCTCAAGGCGGAGAAGCTGATTCTGCTTACCAACATTACCGGCCTGCTGGACAAGCAGGGCAAGGTCTTGACCGGCCTCACCGTCGATCAGGTCAAGGCGCTGATCGCCGACGGCACCATCTACGGCGGCATGTTGCCGAAGATCGAATGCGCGCTCGACGCGGTGAACACCGGCGTGCGCACCGCGCACATCATCGATGGTCGGGTTGAGCATTCGGTGTTGCTGGAGTTGTTCACCGACAAGGGCATCGGGACCTTGATCAAGGCTTGAGCCTTTTGGCGTTGGTGGGTTACAACGCGCTCGCTGCTCATTCTGATGGGCCTGTTGGCCGGGACTGCCCCCGGCGGGGCACTCACTTTTCTGTCGCCCAGAAAAGTAAGCAAAAGAGGGCGCCCTACGTTCCGGCTTTTGGGCGTTGCCCAAAAGTCCCCTGCGCGACTCGCAACGGGCGGGCTTGCGCAAACTCGCTACGCTCAGACAAGCGCAAGCCTCTATCGCCCGCCGCTCCGTTGCTCGGCCGGAGCCGAAGGGGAGAACGTCAAAAGCGGTAAGCGCTTTTCGCTTTTCCTCCCCCTTCTGCCGAGCCGAGCATCGCAGCAGCGGAGGGATCAGATTCGCGGTTGTCTGAGCGCAGCGAGTTCCGCGAATCCCCTCCGTTGCGAGAAGCACAGGGAACCCCGCGTTAGCGGGGCACGGCAGGTGGGGCACCTTCTTTTGGTTCCTTTTCTTGGTGTCAAGAAAAGAAACTGCACCGCCGGGGGCAATCCCGGCCAACAGGCCCATCAACACGAGTGATGAGGTCATTGCAACCAACGACGAAGGACGTCGTGACACTTCGCACGTCTGCCAGGCTAGCACCCGACGCCCTCAACTCATCTTGGCAACCACCGACAACGGCATCCACTTCACGATCGTCGCCAGCAGGCTCCACGGCCATTTCGGCACGTTGGCGGTGGCCGGTTCGCGCTCGATGGCGGCGACCAGGGCCTTGCAGCCGGACTCGGTATCGACCACGAAGGGCCGGCTCTTCACGTGGCGGTTGATGTCGCTGTCGATGTAGCCGGGGTAAATCGTGCTGACCGCGATCGGGCTGTTGATCAGCTCGGCGCGCATGCCCTCGGCCAGATTGGCGACGGCCGCCTTGGTGGCGGCGTAGGTGGTCATCGCGCGCGGAAAGCCGCGGTAGGCGCTGAACGACGAAATCATCACCAGATGCCCGGCATTGCGCGCGCGGAACAGCTCCAGCGCCGCTTCACACTGCGCCAGTGCGGCGACGAAGTTGGTCATCGCGGTCTGGCGGTTGGCTTCGAAGTGGCCGGTGCCCAGCCCGGCACCCTTGCCCATGCCGGCGTTGACGATGACGCGGTCGAGCCCGCCCAGGGCTGCATCGAAGTCCTTGAACACGGCGAACACGGCGTCGTGATCGTTGACGTCCAGCGCCCGCACTTCGACGCGGACGTTCGGATGCTGGCCCAGCAGCTCGGCCTTGAGCGCGTCCAGCGCATCGGTACGGCGCGCGCACAAGGCCAGATTGCGGCCCTGTGCGGCAAACAGACGCGCCATGCCTTCGCCCAAACCCGAACTGGCACCGGTGATGAGAATGTTTTGACGGGTCATAGCGGGTTACCGGTAAGTGATGAGGCGCGCATTCTCGCCCTCGAAATGGACGTGCTCGTTGAGGCTGGACAGGTGCACGCGGCCGGTCTGGGCGCTGTAGATCACCTTGGTGATGGCGGCATTGGCCATGGTCCATTGCAGCTTCAGGGTGGTGGTGTCCGACAGGTCGAGCAGTTGCTGGCAGATCGTCGAGATCACCCCGCCCGAGGTGAACACCAGCACCGTTTTTGACGGCCCGCAGGCGGCAATGGTTTGCGCCAGTGCCTCGTTGCAGCGCGCCCGGAACACCGGCCAGCTTTCGCCATACTCATCGTCGTGCTGACCCGACATCCAGCGGGTCATGGCCTCGGTGAGCATGGTCTGAAAGGCGCGGCGCGGATTCAGGGTTTTGGCCAGATCGGCGCGCATCAGCAGCTTGTTGGCGTACATCGGCCGCAGTTTCACGATGATGTCGTCGTGGTCGTACTCGTTGTAGCCCTCGTCGATCTGCTGCACGCAGGTTGAGTCCATGGCGCCCAGCGCGCCGTCGGCGGTCTGCTCGTGGCGCAGCATCGAGCCGCGAAACACCGCGTCGGGCACCAGCCGGTCACGCAGGGCCGCGCCCAGCACCCGCGCCTGCTCTACGCCGGTCTCGGAGAGCTGGTCGTAGTCGGTTTTGCCGAAGCTCGCCTGACCGTGGCGAATCAGATAGACGGCGCCCAAGGCTAGCAGCCTGTCGGACTTGAATGCGCGTCTGCGCCGGAGGTCGCTTTTGCGCAGCACAAGGAAGGAGTGACGCGGTGTACTTGAAGTACAGGAGGAACGACAGACGCAGTGATGCGCAAAAGCGGCCCCGGCCAGCGACACGGTGCCTTCGCGCAGCGAAGTGGGTGCGGGAGCTGGCCGATCCGGCGCCTCCCGCACCCGCTGCTGCGCAGACGCCGTGTCGGCGCCGGCCCTTCGGGTGGCGCCCCATTTTCCGCCTTGCGGCGTTGCTCCTTCGTTATTTGGAACAACCAAATCTCCTCAGTCGCGTCTTGCCAGGCGAAAAATGGGACTGCCACGCGGGCGCGAGTTCAAGTCCGACAGGCTGCCAGGCCCGCCGCTTCGCGGCACAACATCCTCTCGCCCGCATTGCGGGAGAGAGGGGAACCGCCTGCGGATGCAGGCGGTGGAGAGAGGGCGTCGGCGAAGCCGACGGGCTGGGTGGCGCCATGAAATTCCGCTGTCCGGGGCGCACCCCCACCCCCGCGCTATCGCGCGGCCCTCTCCCCCAACCCCTCTCCCGCTTGCGGGAGAGGGGAGTCGCCATCATCAAGTTCATCTCGCCCCCCTGATCACCCGCCGCGCCCGCCAACCCAGATAGTTCGCCATCACCCAGAAGTGCTTGAACGCCGGGTTGGTGGTCTGTTTGTGGTGGTAGCGGTAGTAGATCTGCTGGATGATCACCGCCAGCCGGAACAGGCCATAGGCCTCGTAGAACGCCCAGTTGTCGCACTTGAGGCCCGACTGTTCGAGGTAGTAATCCACCACCTCGCGCCGCGAGAACATGCCCGGCAGATGGGTGGGCTGGCGGCGCATGAACTGGGCGATGCGGTCGTCGCCGGCTTCGCTCCAGTACGCAATCACGCAGCCCAGTTCCATCAGCGGGTCGCCGAGCGTGGCCATTTCCCAGTCGAGCACGCCGATGATCTGCGTCGGGTCGTCGGCCGACAGCACCAGGTTGTCGAAGCGCCAGTCGTTGTGAATCACTGCGCTCGCCACATCGTTCGGCATGTTGGATTTGAGCCAGTCCTGCACGTCCTGAAACTTGAGCACGTTCCAGGTGGGCACCTTGGCCCAGCGCGCGTTCCAACCGTCGATCTGGCGCTGTACGTAGCCGCTGCCCTTGCCGAGTTTTTCAAGCTCGGTGCCGCGCACGTCCACCCGGTGCAGGGCGATGAGGCGGTCGAGCATGTTGCGGCACAGGTGCCGGGTCTGGGACTCGCTCAGCGTCAGGCCGCGCGGCAGATTCTTGCGCGGAATGATCCCTTTGATGCGGTCCATCACATAGAACTCGCTGCCGATGACCGATTCATCGGTGCAAAACCCAACCATGGTCGGAACGTAGGGAAACACCGGCTTGAGCGCCGACTGCACGGTGAACTCGCGTCCCATGTCATGTGCGCCCTTGGCCTTGGTGCCCGACGGCGGGCGTCGCAGAATCAGGTCGCGGTTGGCGTATTCCAGCCGGTAGGTCCAGTTGGAGGCGCCGCCCGAGAATTGCGTGACGGTGGGCATGCCGTCCAGCGCCACGCCCTGGGCTTGCAACCAGGCGGTGATCTTGGCGGCATCCAGTTCTTCACCTTCGCGCACTGCGCCGCCGCGGTCGAGCACGGCCTCACTCATTTGCCCAGGCCCCGCTTGGCCAGTTCAATGCGCGCGATCACGCCTTTGTGCACTTCATCCGGGCCGTCGGCCAGGCGCAGCGAACGGGCTTGGGCGTAGAAGGCGGTCAGCGGCACGTCGCGTGACACGCCCATGCCGCCGTGCAGTTGAATGGCCCAGTCGCAGACCTGTTGCAGCACGTTGGGCGCAACCACCTTGATCGCGCTGATCTCGGTCATCGCTGGAATGGCGCCGACCTGGTCGATCTTCCACGCCGCGAACAGGGTCAGCAGCCGGGCCTGATCAATGGCGATGCGCGCGTCAGCCACCCGCTCGCGGTTGCCGCCCAGATTGAGCACGGGTTTGCCGAAGGCGGTGCGGCTCATGCCGCGTTTGATCATCAAATCCAGCACGCTTTCGGCGGCGCCGAGGCAGCGCATGCAGTGGTGAATGCGGCCCGGCCCGAGGCGGCCCTGCGCGATCTCGAAGCCGCGGCCGAGGCCGGCGATGAGGTTCTCCTTGGGCACGCGCACGTCGCGAAACACCACTTCACCGTGGCCGTGTGGCTCATCAAATTCACCGAACACCGGCAGCATGCGTTCGATGGTGACGCCGGGGGTGTCCATAGGCACCAGCACCATCGAGTGCTGGTTATGGCGACCGGCTTCCGGCGCCGACAGGCCCATGAAAATGCCGATCTTGCAGCGCGGATCGCCGACGCCGCTGCTCCACCACTTGCGGCCGTTGATGACCACTTCGTCGCCTTCGAGCTTGGCGGTGGCCTGCATGTTGGTGGCGTCGCTGCTGGCCACTTCGGGTTCGGTCATGAAAAACACGCTGCGGATCTCGCCGGCCAGCAGCGGCAGCAGCCATTGTTCTTTCTGCGCCTCGCTGCCGTACTTCCACAGCACTTCCATGTTGCCGGTGTCGGGCGCGTTGCAGTTGAATATTTCCGGCGCCATGAGGCTTTTGCCCATTTCCTCGCAGACCGGCGCGTACTCGAGCACCGACAGCCCCGCCCCCAGCGTCGGGTCGGGCAGAAACAGGTTCCACAGGCCCTCGGCCTTGGCTTTGGCCTTCAGCTCCTCGACAACCGGCGGAATGACCCACTGCGCCCAGTCGCCGCCGTGGCGCTGCGCCAACACCTGCTCCCAGTAGTCGTGCTCGATGGGCGTGATGTGCTGCGCAATGAAGGCACGGACGCGCTTCTGAGTGTCCTTCGAGCGGGCGCTGGCGTCGAAATGCATGGGGTGGCTCCTTGACGAGCGTTCAATCGGGGTGGCCGATGCTAGCAGCCCCGCCGATCGCAAATGGCGGCATGGCGTCGCCATGCTGATCGAAGGCGGAGCACTTCCGTTGAGCACAGCGCTTCGTTACTCATCGTCGCGATACTGCTCTCTATCGCGTATCGATACGCCTCAATCTGCACTCGATCACACGCGCCATGTCCAAACGCTTTGTTGGAAGCGCTGCACTGGAGCGGGCGTTCCTCCCACTGTTATGGGGCTGTGCCTGCGCTTGAAGCCTTGAGCTCGGCAAACCGCTCGGCATCGGCGGCATATCGTGCCTGTAAGGTGCTCTGCTGTTCGGTGAGGCCTTCGAGCGCCGCCAGGTGGCCGGCCAAATCGGCCTCGAAGCTGCGCAGTTGTTCGAGCAGCTTTGCAGGGATGGGGCGACCCTCGTTGTCGAGCCGCGCCTGGCGTTCGCGAAGCTCGGCCACGGCCGCTTCAGTGTCGGCCACCGCCTGTTCTGCCAACTCTTTGCGGGCGGCGACGGCTTCAAGCCGGCGGTCGCCCTGGGCGGTCAGCTCATCAAGGTCGCGGTAGGTTTGCAGCAGGAAGCGGTCGTAGGCAGCCTGCCGTTCGGTGAGCGCGGCTTCTTCTGCGGCGCGAAGGGTGGCCTCGGCCTGGGCCTGGCGCTCGACTTCGGTCGGTTGTCGCGGTCGGACTTCCACGACCATGCCGCGGGAATTGACGACCTGGCGTTCCCGGGCGCTGACCTCCGGAGGGGCGACATCGCCGCAGGCCTTGCGGCCGTTATCGTCGGTCCAGCAGATGATGCGGGCGTGGGACACGGTGGCCAGCGTCAGGGACAGGATGAGCAACGTGCCTTGGGTGACCCGCATTGTCTGGCTCTGCCGCATGTCAACGCACTCCGTATTGCCCCTGGTAGGCGTGGATGGCCGCCCGCGTGGCCTCATGCTCGGCATCCTGCCCGAGAAAATCCAGTACCTGGTCGACGTTGACCAGCGACAGCACTGGCACACCCGTGTCATGACTCATGGCTTGTACGGCAGATTGGCCCGGCTGTGGACCCTGTTCCTGACGATCGAGTGCGATCAGGGCCGCGACCGGTTCGGCGCCGGCGGCGCGCAGGATGCCGATGGCCTCGCGCAGCGCGGTGCCGGCGGTGAGCACGTCGTCCACCAACACGACGCGTTTGCCGGCCAGCGATGAACCCACCAGCGTGCCGCCTTCGCCATGGGTCTTGGCTTCTTTGCGGTTGTAGGCAAAGGGCACGTCGCGCCCGCGTTCGGCCAGCGCGATGGCCACCGCCGCCGCCAGCGGAATGCCCTTGTAGGCGGGGCCGAACAGCGCGTCGAACGCCAGATCGGCATCGAGCAAGGTTTGCGCATAGGCGCGCGCCAACCGCATCAGCGCGGCGCCGGAGCTGATCTGGCCCAGGTTGAAAAAGTACGGCGACACGCGCCCGGATTTCAGCGTGAACGCGCCGAAACGCAGCACGTTGTGACCGAGGGCGAGCTCGATAAAGTCGCGTTGATGAGGCTGCATTGCGGGCGCTTCCGTTAGTCTTTGCCGACCATTTTACGAGTGAGCCGCACGTGCGCATCGTCAGCATCAATACCAACGGCATCCGCTCGGCTTCGCGCAAGGGTTTTTTCGAGTGGCTGGCGGGCAGTGGCGCCGATGTGGTCTGCGTCCAGGAAACCAAGGCGCAGGAGGCCGATCTGGATGACGGCTTTCGCCCCGACGGTTGGCACGTGGCGTTTTGCAGCGCGGTGAAAAAGGGGTATTCCGGCACGGCGGTGTACAGCCGACGTGCACCCGATGCCGTGCATGACCGTCTGGGCATGGCCGAATTCGATGATGAAGGGCGCTATCTGGCCTTCGATTTTGGCGGCCTCACGGTGGCGTCGCTGTACCTGCCCTCCGGCTCGTCCGGCCCCGAACGGCAAGAAAGCAAGGACCGCTTTCTCGACTTCTTCGAGCCACGTCTCAAAGCCATGGCCGGCGACGGGCGCGACTACGTGCTTTGCGGGGACTGGAACATCGCACACCGCGAAATTGACCTGAAGAACTGGCGATCCAACCGCAAGAACTCGGGCTTTCTGCCGCACGAACGCGAATGGATGACCCGCGTGTTGGGCGAACACGGTTGGATCGATGCCTTCCGCCATCTGTATCCCGACGCTGAGGGCGAGGCCTACACCTGGTGGTCAAATCGCGGCAACGCCTGGGCCAACAACGTCGGGTGGCGCATCGACTATCAACTGGTTACGCCGGGCCTGGCGGCGCGACTCAAGGTAGGGTTTGTCTACAAGGACCAACGTTTTTCCGACCACGCGCCGCTGGTGATTGACTATGCCGATTGAGGACGCTCGCAGGCCCGGCGGGTTGGCGGAGGCGTGCGGGTGAGCGCTGACGCGGGCTGGAAGGCGGCATTTGCCGCCTACGGACAGCGCCCGGTGCGGGCGATGCTGTTTCTGGGGTTTTCAGCCGGGCTGCCCTTTTTGCTGGTGTTCGGCACGCTCTCAGCGTGGCTGACCCAGGCCGGAGTGGCGCGCTCGACCATCGGTCTGCTGAGCTGGGTGGGCCTGGCCTACTCAATCAAGTTCTTCTGGGCCCCGGTGGTCGACCGGCTGGCCCTGCCGCTGTTGACCCGCGCACTCGGTCGGCGCCGCAGCTGGATGCTGCTGGCCCAGGCCGGACTGATGAGCGGCCTGTGCCTGATTGCATGGGGCGACCCGGCGACCAACCTGTCGGTGATCGTCTGGGCGGCGCTGCTGGTGGCGTTTTCGTCCGCCACACAGGACATCGCCATCGACGCTTGGCGCATTGAGGCCGCCGAAACCGAACTGCAGGGGGCCATGGCAGCGGCCTACCAGTTGGGCTATCGCATCGCGCTGCTGGCGGCCGGCGCCGGCGCGCTGGTCATGGCCAGCCGTTATGACTGGTCGGTGGCCTACTTCGCCATGGCGGCACTGGTAGGGGTGGGCGTTGTCACCACGCTGCTGATCCGCGAGCCCGAAACCAAGGTTGACCGCGCCGCACTGGCGAGCGAGGCGCGGGTCACCGCGTTTATCGAGGCGCGTCCGCACTGGCCGCAGCCGCTACGTCAGGCCGGCGCGTGGCTGACCGGCGCGGTGGTGTGTCCGTTTCTCGACTTCTTTACCCGCAACGGCGTGCGCACCGCGCTGTTGATGCTGATGTTTATCGGCGCATTCCGATTGCCGGACATCACCATGGGCGTAATGGCCAACCCGTTTTACCTGGACATGGGTTATTCGCTGCAGCAGATCGCAGCGGTGGCCAAGGTCTATGGCGTGATCATGACCATCGTCGGCGCGGCGCTGGGCGGGGTCGCGGTGTTTCGGCTGGGGTTGTTCACGTCACTGATGATTGGCGGCGTGCTGGCGATGCTCACCAATCTGACCTTCGCCGCACTGGCGCTGGTGCCCGATCCCGACGTGCTGGGCCTGACCCTGGTGATCAGCGCCGAAAACCTGGCGTCCGGCTTTGCCGGCTCGGCCTTCATCGCTTACCTCTCGAGCCTTACCAACACGCTGTACACGGCGACCCAATACGCGCTGTTTTCGTCACTGTTCACGCTGCCGGGCAAGCTGCTGGCAGGCGGATCGGGATTCGTGGTCGAGGCAGCGGGCTATCCGATCTTCTTCGCCTACACCGCAGCGCTGGGGCTGCCGGCGCTGTTGCTGATCATCGGGTTGCGGCGGCGCGCTTTGCTTGCCGCGTTGCCGCAGCAGGCGCCGCCGTGATCGTGTCCACCGATTGTTGGGGGGTCGGGGTTGGCGACCAACGGCAGCAAAGGGTGCTCTGCGGCCGACACGGGCCCTAGGCTGTGTCGTCACGAGATATGATAAGCGCCCCTTAAGGCCACAACGAGCGATCTTATGAAGGAGTCCTTTCGTCGCCACGATCTTTCGGATCGAGACTGGGCGTTGCTTGAACCCCATCTGCCTGGTCAAGCCGGGCAGTGGGGCGGCGTCGCCAAGAACAATCGCCAGTTCATCAATGCGGTCCTGTGGATTGTGCGGACGGGGGCTCCTTGGCGCGACTTGCCTCCGGCCTACGGCGATTGGAAAAACACGCATCGACGCTTCTGTCGCTGGCGCGATAGCGGCGTGTGGGAAGCCTTGCTCGACCGCTTGATCGACGAGCCTGACTTCGAGTGGTTGATGATTGATGCCAGCCATTGCAAGGTTCACCCTCATGCGGCCGGTGCTCGCGGGGGCAATCAAGGCATCGGTCGTACAAAAGGGGGCTCAACACCAAGATACATCTGGCCGTGGATGCGCATGGTATGCCGGTCCGAATCCTTGCTACAGAAGCTACCCGAGCGGATTGTGTGGAAGCTTCAACCCTGATCCAAGGCTTCAGTGCCGAGCACCTGATCGCTGACAAGGGTTATGACAGCAACACAATCATTGAGCAGGCTCAAGCACAAGGAATGCGGGCGGAAATCCCCCCGCGCAAGAACCGCAAGGTGCTACGCGAATTCGACAAGCACCTGTATCGTCAGCGGCACTTGGTCGAGAATGCGTTCTTGCATCTCAAGCAATGGCGTGGCATCGCCACGCGTTACGCCAAGAACCTGTCCTCTTTCCTCGCCGCTGCCCAGATTCGGTGCATGGTCCTTTGGCTCACAATCTCGTGACGACACTGCCTAGAGCCCGAAATCATCCAGATGTGACAGCGGCTCGCGCAGCGGGTCGGTCCAAGGTCGGTCGTCTTCCAGCCCGAAGTCGTCGCGCTCGGTGTCGAAGGCGCCGTCGAGATCTTCAGGCGCCTCGCGAGGCACGGCCGCGAGTTCCAGCCAACTGTCGAAGTCGTACTCCTCCAGCGTGCCGTCGTAGTGCTGGACCAGCACCAACTCGTGCTCCGGATCGAGCCCGACGATCTCGAAGCTTTGCTGCGGGGTCTGGAACCACTGCCCGACCGACATTTCACTGAGCCACTGGGCCATTTCGTCCTCCTGCTGCTGGATGACTGCGTGGCCTCAGTTCTACGCCGGTCGATGCGGCGCAGCAACCGGTACGCTGATCAAGGGCAGGGAATGGTGTACCGCTGGTGGATGTCGTCAATGCCTTTGAGCAGCGCGTCGCTGAGTTCGACCTCGGCACTTGCGAGGTTGGCGTCGAGTTGCGCCAGCGTGGTGGCGCCGATGATGTTGCTGGTCACAAACGGCTGCTGGTTGACGAACGCCAGTGCCAGATGCACGGGGTTCAGTCCGTGATCGCGGGCCAGGGCCACGTACTCACGGGTGGCCTTGATGCCTTGTGCGCCGTTGTAGCGCGAGAAGCGCTTGAACAGGGTCAGGCGGCCGTTCGCCGGCCAGATGTCGCCCAGGTATTTGCCGCTGAGCATGCCGAAGGCCAGCGGTGAATAGGCCAGCAAACCGACCTGTTCACGGTGGGCGAATTCGGACAGCCCCACCTCAAAGCTGCGATTGAGCAGCGAGTAGGGGTTCTGGATACTGGCGATGCGCGGCAGCCCGGCATCCCGCGCCATACGCAGGTACTCGCTCACGCCCCAGGGCGTTTCGTTGGAGATGCCGATGTGCCGCACCTTGCCGCTCTGCACCAAGGTTTCGAGCGCCCGCAGCGATTCTTCGATGGGCGTGCCGAGTCGGTCGTTGTGCTCGTAGCTGAGCTTGCCGAAGTAGTTGGTGGGGCGCTCGGGCCAGTGCAGCTGATACAGGTCGATGACATCGGTCTGCAGGCGTTTCAGGCTGCTGTCGCAGGCTTCGATGAGCTGCTCACGCGTCAGCCGCGGGCCCCCGCGCACGTAATTGACCATGCCCGGGCCCATCGCCTTGGTGGCCAACAGCACGTCGTTGCGGCGCCCGGTCCTGGCAAACCAGCTGCCGATAATGCGTTCGGTGGCGCCGTAGGTTTCTTCCATGGGCGGCACCGGGTACATCTCGGCGGCGTCGATCAGGTTGACGCCGGCGGCCAGCGCGCGGTCGATCTGCGCGTGGCCTTCAGCCTCGGTGTTCTGCTGGCCCCAGGTCATGGTCCCCAGGGTGATCAGGCTGACGTCGAGGCCGGTGTGGCCCAGCGGGCGGGTCTTCATGTCGCGACTCCGGGGTCTTTGGGAATTCGGGTCACCAGTGCCTTCACTGCCGGCGTGAGGATGCGCAGCATGGCGTCGCTGATCAGCGCGCCGGGGATCACCAACGTGTGCGGGTGCGAGACGAAGGCGCCAGGAAGCTCAGCCTGCAGGGCCTCGACATCGACCTGGATGCGGCCGTTCGGGCGAAAGTGCGCCACCACCAGCGACTCATCGGGCCCGGGAATGTCGCGCACCACGAACGGGTTGGAGGTGTCGACCAGCGGCACCCGCTGAAAGTTGATGTCGGTGCGCGAGAACTGCGGCGTGATATAGGTCACGTAGTCGGGCATGCGGCGCAGAATGGTGGTCATCACGTCTTCGGGCCGATGGCCGCGCTCGTCGGTGTCGCGGCGGATTTTCTGGATCCACTCCAGGTTGATGACTGGCGTCACGCCAATCAGCAGGTCCATGTGCTTCTGGATGTCGACGTCATCACCGACATGGCCGCCATGCAGGCCCTCATAGATGAGCAGGTCGCTGTTCTTGGGCAGCCGCTCCCAAGCGGTGAAGGTGCCGGGCGCCTGATTCACCGCGTCGCCCTCGGCCTGGGTGTGCAGATAGCGGCGAATCTTGCCGGTGCCGGCGTTGCCGTACTCGGCCAGACAGGCTTCGAGACGCTCAAGAAGATTGCCCGCCGGACCGAACAATGAAAAATTTTCGCCGCGGATACGCGCACGTTCAATGGCGATTCGCAGCTGTTCGCGGTCGTAAGCATGAAATGCGTCACCTTCGATCACGGCGGCTTCGACGTTCAGATCGCGGGTAATGTCGAGCAACACGCGTAGCGCGGTGCTGGTGCCCGCGCCGCTGGCGCCAGTGATGCCGATGATGGGATGGGCGACGCTCATGGACGAATCGTGAGGACCGGGCGTCTACTTATCCCACATCACGCCGATGTCGTGTGTGTGTCAGGCGTGCGGATATAGGCCAGATCGAACACCGAATGCCCCAGGCGCTCGCCGCGCTTCTCGAAGCGGGTGAGCGTTCGCTCCGGCGGTTTGGGCACGTAATCGGCCGTGGCGCTGAGGTTGCGCAGGCCCGGCTCGGCGTTGAGCACCTCGACCATCTGCACCGCGTAGTCGGCCCAGTCGGTGGCCAGACGCAGGCACCCGCCGGGCTTGAGCACGCGCACTGCGCGCCGGGCGAAGCTGGGCTGCACCAGACGCCGCTTGTTGTGGCGTTTCTTGTGCCACGGGTCGGGGAACTGGATCACCAGCTCGTCAAGCGACGCATCGGCAATGCAGCGGTCCAGCACTTCGATGGCATCAGTGCTGTAGACCCGGACGTTGCCCAGGCCTGCAGCGTGCACGCGCGACAGCAGGTGTCCGACACCGGGGCGGTGCACTTCCACGCCGATGAAATCGGTTTGCGGCTGCGCGGTGGCACGCCCGAGCAGGTAGTCGCCGACGCCAAAGCCGATCTCGAAAACCAGCGGCGCGGTGCGACCAAAGGTTTGCACGGGGTCGAGCGGCTGCTCGGGGTCCAGGCCGTAGCGTGGTAGCAAGTCCTCCATGGCGCTTTGCTGGCCCACTGTCATACGTCCCTCGCGACGCACGAAGGAGCGAATCGGGCGGTGCTTTTTTTCTTCGCCCTGCGGTGCGTCGTCGCTCACGTGGCTATGCCGTCCAGCGGTGAGCTGGCCGAGGCGTAGCGGCGCCGCGGCATGCGACCGGCCAGAAAGGCCTCGCGCCCGGCTTCGATGGCCTTGCGCATGGCCGAGGCCATCAGTACCGGCTGCTTGGCTTCGGCAATGGCGGTGTTCATCAGCACGCCGTCACAGCCCAATTCCATGGCGATGGCGGCATCGCTGGCGGTGCCGACACCGGCATCGACGATGATCGGCACCGTCGCGTTCTCAATGATGGTCAGGATGTTGTAGCGGTTCTGAATTCCCAGGCCCGAGCCAATCGGCGCGGCCAGCGGCATCACCGCCACGCAGCCCATGGTCTCCAGGCGCTTGCAGAGAATCGGGTCGTCGCTGCAGTAAACCATCACGTCAAACCCGTCTTTGATCAGGGTTTCGGCGGCGGCCAGGGTGGCGGTCATGTCGGGGTAAAGCGTCTGGGCATCGCCCAGCACTTCGAGCTTGACCAGCTTGTGACCGTCGAGCAGTTCACGCGCCAGGCGGCAGGTTTGCACGGCATCGTCAGCGGTGTAGCAACCGGCGGTGTTGGGCAGCAGGGTGAACTGGTCCGGCGGCAAGACGTCGAGCAGGTTGGGCTCGCCGGGGAGCTGGCCGAGATTGGTGCGGCGCAGCGCCACGGTGACGATCTGTGCGCCGCTGGCGTCGATGGCGGCGCGGGTCTCGGCAAAGTCGCGGTACTTGCCAGTGCCCACCAACAGACGTGAGTCATAGCGCCGGCCGGCAAGGGTCAGGGGTCGGGGGTCGGTCATGTGGCTCGGGAAAAGGGACGGCTGAATGTTGCGGACGGTGGCCACCCGGGGCGGGGGGTCATTCGGCCCCGGCGGGCACGGCTGTGGGCTCGAACTCAGGCTCGATGCTCGGCAAGGGGCTGGGCCGGGGGGGGATGCCTTCGGGCTCGCCCATGAACTTGGGTTGGGTGTTGAGCACGTAAATGTCGAGTACCGCCTTGAAGCGGGCGAGGATCTCGCGAAACGGGTCGCGACGCCCCAGGTCTTCGCTGCTGCCGACGCGTGCCAGATAGGCCACCGACGTGCGGATACCCAACTGCCGGGCGATGAACAGCGCACGCGGCGCATGGTAGTGATGCGTGATGATGGTGTAACGCGGCAGGCCCCAGACGGTTTGGGCGCGCACGATGCTGTCGAAGGTGCGGAAGCCGGCAAAGTCCATGGTGATGTCTTCACCCGGTACGCCCAGCTCGACCAGCGCGCGGCGCATCTGTCGCGGCTCGTTGTAGGTCTCGTCGGGGTTGGCGCCCGACACGATCAGGTGCTTGACCTTGTTGGCGTGATACAGCTCGGCGGCGGCGCGGATGCGGCCCTGAAACTCCTGGTTGGGACCGCCACTGCGTGAGCGGTGACTGGTGCCCAGAATCAGCCCCACCTCGGTTTCCGGCAGCAGCGCCAAATCGCGATACAGGCTGGACTTGGTGCTGTTGATGATCCAGCGATTGGCGCCCAGCACCAACAGGGCAAAAATGAAGAAGCCGAACATCAGCCAGCGCAAAGTACGGCGGCGAACCGACGGGCGCATCAGTCGGTTCCGGTCAAGTGCGGCGCGCAAGAAGGTTTGCTCATGGCCCTAGTCTAATGAGCCAGACGTTTCATCGCGCCTTCCAGCCCGGCCAGACTGAGCGGAAACATGCGATCCACCCCGATCAACCGCTGCGTGACCTGGCACGACTGCGAGTGCTGCCAATAATCCTCACGCTCGGGATTCAGCCATACCAGCCGCGGAAAATGTCGTTGCAAGCGTTCGATCCAGACGCTGCCGGCCTCTTCGTTCCAGTGCTCCACGCTGCCACCCGGCGAGGTGATCTCGTAGGGGCTCATCGCCGCGTCGCCCACGAAAATCACCCGGTAATCGCCGGTGAACTTGTGGAGGATGTCGTAGACCGGAATGCGCTCGGAATGGCGCCGCACATTGTCTTTCCAAACACTTTCGTAGAGAAAGTTGTGGAGGTAATAAGTCTCAAGGTGCTTGAACTCGCCCTTGGTCGCCGAGAACAATTCTTCGCAGACGCGAATGTGCGGGTCCATGGAGCCGCCAATGTCGAAGAACAGCAGCAGCTTGGTCGCGTTGCGGCGCTCGGGCACCATCTTGATGTCGAGCCAGCCGGCGTTGCGCGCTGTGGAGCCGATGGTGTCGTCAATATCCAGCACTTCTTCGGCGCCTTCACGCGCGAAGCGGCGCAGGCGGCGCAGCGCCACTTTAATGTTGCGGGTGCCGAGTTCCAGCGTGTCGTCGAGGTTTCTGAACTCGCGTTTCTCCCAGACCTTGACCGCCGACTTGTTACCGCCCGGCCCGCCGATGCGCACGCCCTCGGGGTTGAAGCCGCCGTGGCCGAATGGCGACGTGCCGTTGGTCCCGATCCACTTGCTGCCGCCTTCATGGCGTTCTTTTTGCTCCTCGAGTCGCTGCTTGAGGGTTTCCATCAGCTGATCGAGTCCGCCAAGGGCCTGAATCTTGGCCTTCTCCTCTTCGGTGAAATGCCGATCAACCTGCTTCTTCAGCCAGTCCTCCGGCAGCGTGGTGAACAGCTCGCCGGTGACGGCCTCCACGCCCTTGAAGTAGGCGGCAAATGCGCGGTCAAAGCGGTCGTACTGCGACTCGTCCTTGACCAGCGCGGCGCGCGACAGATGATAGAAATCATCCAGCGAAAAAATCGCCACGTGCTTGGAGAGCGCCTCCAGCAGCATGAGAAATTCCGACAGCGCTGCTTTGACGCCGGCTTCGCGAACCGTAAAGAAAAATGTGAAGAGCATCGGGAATCGGCCCTCCGGCACGATGAGCGACAAAATCGACGTCCAGTTTACGGGCAGGCCGTGGCCGGTGCCGAGCGCTTGCGGATCTATCGGGTCGCGATCCAGGTCGTCTGCGACCCGTTCGAATGCGGCGCCGGTGCCCGGTTGTCGCAGCACAACGCCAGGCTGGCACCGTCAACTATCGACGCCCCATGCCTATGGCGTCAGCCGGCAGGGCGCTCCATCACCAGCAGGGTGGACGTTGCCGAGGCCAGCAGCCGGTCCTGGTCGTCCAGCAATTTGGCCTCGGCAAACGCGACTCGACGGCCCATCGTCAGCACGGTGCCGATGGCGCGCACCGGCCCCGTGTCGGCGGTCATGCCGCGGTGATAGGCGATCTTGAGCTCCAGCGTCGTGTAGGCCTGATCGGCCTTCAGGCGGCTGTGCACCGCGCAGCCGCAGGCGGAGTCGAGCAGCGTGGCGGCATAACCGCCGTGCACCGAGCCAATGGGGTTATAGAGCTGTGGTCCCGGTGTGCCGACGAACACCGCCCGGCCCTCGGCAATTTCGTCGAGGCTGAAGCCCATGGTGTCGCCGATGGGCGGCTGGCGCCCGGCGGCGAGCAGGTTCTGAAGTTGTTGCAGACCGGTGGTGGGGGCATCGCTGGTCATGACGTTCATGCTGAAATCCATCAAGGAAAGAAGAAGTTGACGAGGTCGTCTGGCGCAAATAATATGACGATCATCATAATTATGGCAAGTCGTCATGGCCGCTACCCAGAGTCGCAGAGAACAGACCCACGCCCGCATTGTCGGTGCCGCCGCGCGGGCGATTCGTCGTGCGGGCTACCAGGGCGTCGGCGTCGCCGACATCATGAAAGAGGCGGGCTTGACCCACGGCGGGTTCTACGCGCACTTCGCCAACCGCGACGCTTTACTGGTGGAGGCGATTGAACACGCCGGCGCGGCGGGCATGCAGAATCTGGTCGATGCCACCGCCCGGCGCGAGGCCCGAGGGACAAGCCGTTTCAAGGCCTTGGTGTCGTCCTATCTGGCCGACAGGCACATTGCGGCGGTTGAAGAAGGGTGCCCGATCTCGGCGTTGCTGAGCGAAATGCCGCGTCAGAGCCCTGAGGTGCAGGCCGCGTCGCGGCGCCGCATTCAGGGCTTTGTGGCCGCAGTGCGCGAACGGCTGCCTGCGGGCGCGCCGGCAGATGCGGCAGAAACGCTGGCCAGCACCCTGGTGGGCGCGCTGCAGCTGGCCCGTGCCTTGGGTGACAACCCGCAGGGCCGCGGGTTTCTGGCCAGCCAGCGGGCCGCGTTGTTGGCCGCGTACGAGGGCGAGAACAGGTCCTGAAATGCTTCACTGCAGGGCTCGAAGCGCCGCAGAAATATGATGTTCTTCATAACAGGCAACTCACTGGGAGTGGTCCAAATGAAAATTGAAAATGCGGTGGTGCTGGTGACCGGCGCCAATCGCGGGCTGGGTCGCGCGTTTGCACAGGCCGCTCTGGCGCGGGGCGCGCGCAAGGTCTACGCCGCCGCGCGAGACCCGGCAACGCTGCAGGATCTGCCCGGCGTGGTGCCGTTGCGGTTGGACGTCACCCGCGCCGCCGACGTTGCCCGGGTGGCGGCGGAATGCGGCGATGTCACGGTGTTGGTCAACAATGCCGGCATCGCGCACCAGGGCGGATTTTTTGCCGACGACACCATCGAGCTGGCGCAGCGGCAGCTCGACACCAACTATTTCGGCCCACTGCGGATGAGCCGGGCGTTTGCGCCGCTGCTGGCGGCCAATGGCGGCGGCGCGATTCTCAATGTCCTTTCGATTGCCAGTTGGCTGAACGGGCCGCTGCTGGGCGCTTACGGCGTGTCGAAGTCGGCGGCTTGGGCGCTGACCAACGGCCTGCGCCTGGAGTTGGCGCCGCAGGGCACGCTGGTGACCGGTCTGCACGTTGGCTTTGTCGACACCGACTTGACGCGCGGCCTGGACGTGCCGAAGTCGTTGCCTGCCGACGTGGTCCGGGCGGCGTTCGATGGTCTGGAGGCCGGTGATGACGAAGTGCTGGCCGACGACATCAGCCGCATGGTCAAGCAGGGCCTGTCGGCAAGTCCGGCCATTTATGTGACCGGCCTGCCCTCGTCGGCTGCCGAATGAGCGCAACGGAGGCCGTTCGAGACGTGGGGATGACCCCCACCGCGATACCGGCACCGTGGCCGGTGTTCTGGGTGGCCAGCATCGCCGTGTTTCTGGTGTCGTTGGACAGCACGCTGCTGTTCGCAGCCTTCGGCACGCTGCGCGACGGGTTTCCAGGCGTGTCGCCCGCCAACCTGTCGTGGGTGCTCAACGCCTACACCGTGGTGTTTGCGGCGATGCTGATTCCGGCCGGAGGCTTGGCCGACCGGTTCGGCCGCAAGCGGCTTTTCTTGAGCGGCGTGGCGATCTTCCTGTTGGCGTCGGTGGCTTGCGGGCTGTCGCCCAACGTTCATGCCCTGATCGCGGCGCGGGTGTTCCAGGCCGTGGGCGCGGCGCTGCTCACGCCGGCATCGCTGTCGCTGGTGCTCGACGCTTTTCCGGTTTCGCAGCGCGCCATGGCGGTCAGTCTGTGGGGCGCGGTTGGCGCGCTGGCCGCTGCCGCCGGACCGGGTCTGGGCTCGATACTGGTCGACACGCTGGGCTGGCCGTGGGCGTTTTATCTCAACCTGCCGCTGGGGCTGCTGTCGCTGTGGAAAGGGCGCACGTTGTTGCGCGAGTCGCTACCGGCCGCCCGGCCAAGGCCGCTGGACTGGACCGGCATGACCTTGCTGATGGTCGGCGTGGCTGCCATCACGCTGGCGATCGTGCAGCTGGAATCGACGGATTGGACTCGCGCCCGTATTGCCATCGTCGCCGCTGGCGGCACCCTGGCGCTGCTGACGTTCGTGGCCTGGACCCGCTGGGCACGGGCACCGCTGGTTGATCCGGCGCTGTTCGCGCATCGCACCTATCGCTACGTCAACCTGGCGACGCTGTGGTTTGGCGTGGCTTTCGCGATGATGTTCTTCACGTTTTTCTTTTTCACCACCGGCGTGTGGGGCTACGACCTGCCACAGGCTGGCATGGCCATCACCCCGGGACCGCTGATGGTGATTCCCACCGCCATCATCGTCGGGCGGCTGGCCGGTCGCTTGGGGCACCGCCCGTTCCTGGTGGGGGGCTCGGCGATCTATGCCGCCAGTGCTTTGTGGTTTCTGCTGGTGCCCGGGGTCGAGCCGAATTACCTGCGTGACTGGCTGCCCGGCCTGCTATTGAGTGGCATCGCCGTGGGCATGGTGCTGCCGTCGCTGTCGGGTGCGGCCGTGGCCAAATTGCCGGTGGCGCATTACGCGGTGGGCAGTGCCTTCAATCAGGCGACGCGGCAGATCGGCGGCGTGCTCGGTGTGGCCATCACGGTGCTGTTGCTGGGTGATGGCCGGGTGCAGCTGGACGACTTCAAGCCGCTCTACCTGATCCATGTGGGTCTGGCCGTGCTGACCGGACTGCTCTGCCTGCCCGTGGACACCCGGCCGGGATCGGCGTGAGCCGCACCGGCCGGGCCCAAGCGCGCGGTTACCGCGCTACCGACACGGGTTGCGGCAGGAATTTGGTCAGCCCATAGACCGCAATGGCGCACAACGCGATGCTGATGAGCGTGCCGGCCCAGACCAGGCCCATGCTGAACTCGGCGGGCGACAGGTGCAGCGCGATGATGATCGGCCAGCCGAGGCCGAAGTTACCGCCCAGCATGGTGACCGGGAACAGCACGAACAGCCCCAGCAGGCCCACGGTGCTCGGCAGGCGCCGCCACAGATGCACGGCCATCACCGTAAAGATGATGGTCTGCGTGCCTTCCAGCACGCCAATCACGAACGGGTAGTTCCAAAGCCGCAACACGTACGGGCCGAAGTATTCGTACACGCCCACACCCGTGCCGATGCCCTCGAACACGCAGGAGGCGAAGATCTCGGCGCCCCAGATGATGAACAGCAGTTGCGGCGTCATGCGGCCCTCGAACATGCGCCGCCCGGCATAGAGGCAGGCGGTGGCGTAGAGAATCACGTAACCGCTGTGCGACCACCACGGCTGCACGATGCCGAAGGCGGTGAAGTGCGACAGCATCGCGCCCGGCTCGCCCTCGTGCACGTCGTAAAACCACAGATCAAACGCCACGTCGTAGAGCGGCTCGGCAAAGGCGCCGACACAGGCGGCAAGAATTGCGAAGAGGTAGAACGCCGTGCGCTGCGCGCGGCCCATCCGCACAGCGATGATCAACATCACGATCACGATGCCCCAGCTGACGAACGTGAAGATGTTCTGCCAGAACAGGTTCAGCTCTTGCTGCATGACCTCAGGCGGGACAAACCCCATGGCGCGACTCCTCTCTTGTAATGCGCTGATGGTAGCCAGCGACAGGCGCTGGGCCTATCAAGAAACGCTCATGCAAGGTGGGTGGTCGCGTTGAGGGCGGCGATCAGGCGGCAAGGAATCCGCCGTCGACGACCAGCTCGCTTCCGGTAATCCAGCAACCGGCATCCGAGGCGAGAAAGCGCACCGCCCTGGCGATATCGACGGGCTGTCCCAAGCCCATCAGGTGCGCCGCGTCGAACGCCGCCTCGGCGGCACTCTCGTCGGGCGCAATGCCGAGCTTGACGAAATCCTGCAGCGTCTTGGTGCCCATCTCGGTCTTGATCAGCCCAGGATGGACCGAGTTCACCCTGATCCCGTATTGCAGGCGTCCACACTCCACGGCGGCCGCCTTGGTCATCAACCGCACTGCGCCTTTGGAGGCGCAGTAGGCGCCCAGACCCATCACGCCCTTGAAACCGGCGGCGGACGAAAGATTGACGATGCTGCCACCACGACCGGAGATGCCGCCCGGGCGCATCGTGCGAATCGCGTGTTTGATGCCCAGAAACACCGTGGTGCCGTTGAGCTCCATCTGGCGCCGGTAGTCCTCGACCGAGGTATCGGCGAAGAACCCGGCAAGCTCAAATCCGGCGTTGTTGACGACGAGATCCAGGCCGCCAAACGCCTCGACCGCCGTCGCGACACCCCGCTCCCAGTCGGCTTCAGACGTGGCATCAAGCGTTGCAAATTGCGCCGCAGGGCCAAAGCGGGCTGCGGTGCGCTCGCCCTCGGGGGTCAGGATGTCGGTGACCAGTACCGACGCTCCGCCCTCGACCAATGACTCCACGATGGCGGCGCCGATACCGCGCGCCGCGCCGGTGACGAGGGCGACGCGCCCTTCGACTCGATAAGGATCCTGAGCTGACATGTGGCTCTCCCTGTGGTGGTGGTTGTCGGCCTGCGCCAAGCCCGCGCGCCAGCCATCTGCAGTGAACACTAGTCGCGCCGGTATGCGGCCTGAACCCCTGAACGGGGGGCGCCAGGCTTCGGGCGCGTGAGCGGCAGCGGCAGCGTCGCCGGGGCCACGGCGTGATTTGATCCAACGCGTTCGCCATTCTGGGCGGCTTGGCCCTTGTACGAACCGCCGGGTCATCACGCTGCACCCGGTGTGTCGATCACCTGGCCCTGAGTGCGTTGCCTTCAACGCCCGTTAACAGTTGTCGGATCGCCGCGTTGTGGAGGAGGGTCAGAAAGGTCACGAGGTTCATCGGTGGCGGCTCTCAAAGCTGACGTGAGCGGGGCGCACGCGGTTGACCTATGCTCCGGGGCCTTTTGACCACAGGCTTACACCATGATCTCGTCCCCGCTCATCCCTCCCCTTTTGGCCATGATCGCCCTGACCGCAGGCGTGTGGGTGGCCATGGTCGTCCAGCGCCTGGGCGCACAAAAGAAGCTGGGTCTGCCGATTGATGCCTTTGCCAGCCGGGCGTCCACCAGTGCGGCGTTCGGGCCTTACGAAAAGGCGGCGAATCACTACATGAATCTGTTTGAGGCCCCGGTGCTGTTTTACGTGCTCGTGGCGGTGTCGCTGGCGACGGGGATAGTGACGCCGCTGACGGTGACCTTGGCCTGGGTGTTCGTCGGCTTTCGAGTGGCCCATGCCTTGATTCATTGCAGCTACAACAACGTCAGCCATCGGGGTGCAACATTTCTACTGGGCGCGCTGGTGCTGTGGATCAACTGGGCGCAGTTCGGATGGGCGTTGTTGTCGTCCGGGGGCTGAGGTCTCGTCAGCCTGCCAAACGAAAACCGCCCCGGTAAACGGGGCGGTTCGTGCGGCGGGTGGTCGCGCGTCTCTAGTGGGCGCGCGTGAGCGGTATTGCGAAGGCGTCTATTCTTCGTCCTCGTCGTCACCATTGATGGTGATCGAGGTGTTCGAGTCGGCGTCGTCGCTCTCGTAGCTCATCGAGCCATTCTCGGTGTCGACATCAACGCTGGTGCCTTCCGAGTCTTCTGCGGCGGCGGCGGCGGCCGGGCTGGAGGCGGCTTCGGGCGGCGGCGCTTCTTCTTTGGAGCAGGCACCCAGCGTCAGGGCAAGTGCGGCGGCGGCGGTCATAAACAGATAACGCATAAGTAACCCCTTAGGTTTGTGAGACGAAACGTGACGCTAGCATGCGCTTCCTGAACGTGAAGTTCGAGCGCCGCCCTCAGCGACCTCGAAACCGGGCGATACGCCGTTCGACAAAGGCCAGAATGCCCTCGCGCGCGTCATCGGTTGCGGCGGCGCGCACCAGGCTCTGCACCTCGTCTTCGAGCTGACGTTCGAAGCCCTGGCTCAATGCCGTGGTGAACAGCCGCCGCAGCTCGCCATAAGCGCGGGTGGGGCCGTTGGCCAAGCGCACTGCGGCGGCTTCGGCTTCTTGCTGCAATGTGGCGTCGTCAACCAGGTAATCGACCAGGCCGCACTGCAGGCCCTCTTCGGCACTGAGCACCTCGCCCAGCAGCAGAAAGCGCCGCGCCCGCGACAGGCCCATCCGCGAGGCCAGGGTAAAGGTGGCGCCCATGTCGCAGGTGTAGCCGATTTTGGTGTACGCGCCGCCGAGCTTTGCGGAGCGCGCGCAGTACACCAGATCACAGCCGGCGAGCAGGCCCACGGCGCCGCCCATGGCGGTTGCATGGACGGCCGCGACGATGGGCGCATCAAGCCGCGCCAGCCGCTGCACGCCGGTGTGCAGGCCGCCGGCCCACTCGCGAATGTGATTGGGCAGGCCGTCAAGCGATTGCGAGAACATTTTCACGTCGCCACCGACGCTGAAGAAATCACCGTTGGCCTTGAGTAGCACCGCCCGTACGTCCTTGCGGCCCGCCAACTCGCCACCGACGCGGCCCAGATCGGCACAGAAAGCCGCATTGAACGGATTGCCAAGCTTTGGCTGGTTGAGGATCAGGTGAGCGACACCGTCGGTGACTTGCAGCTGGAGCGATTCATACGCCATGCGGGGTTTCCTTGCCGTGCGGAGAGGGGGGGTGAAGGCCGCAGCACGGACTCACCTGAATACACTTGAAGTGTGCCGTCTCGCGGGCCGGGATGCAGATACGCCGAGGCCGGTGCAGGGCTTTTAACGGATTCATGATCGGCCACTTGGTGACGGCTTGTCCGCAGGCCGACCCTTCGAGCGAGGGTCTGGCGCCGACGGAATGGGAGGGCTATGCTGGCCGCGAGTCAAGTGAGTGTTTTCGCATGCCAGCAGTTGAGTTGTTTGCTGACCAAGATTGACGACCTCGCGCTGTCATATAACGACAGAGGTTGCATCTCCGGCAAACGAACGAGAGGAGATGGCCATGAAGATGACGCGTTACTTTTTCATCAGTGACGACCTCGACGATCTCGAACACCTCGAAGAAGAACTTGAGCGTGCCGGTATCGTCACCCCGCAGATTCACCTGCTCACCAACGATGACGGTGCGGCTGAACAGCACAACCATCTGCACAAGGTGGCGTCGTTCATGAAACGGGACATCGTCCATTCCACCCTGATCGGGGCCGTCGCGGGCATCTGTGCGGCGACGCTGGTCCTGGTGACGGCGTTCACGGCAGGGTGGACCGCGACCGAGGCGGGCTGGATGCCGTTCATATTCCTGTCGGTGGTGTTGCTCGGTTTTCTGACCTGGCAAGGCGGCCTGTGGGGTATCCAGCGACCCAACGTTCACTTTCTGCACTTCGAGAAGGCGCTGAAGGAAGGCAATCACGTGTTCTTCGTCGACCTCGAGCCCGGTCAGGACAAGATGGTCAAGCGCCTGGTGAAGCGGCATCCGCGGCTCAAGGAAGCCGGCACCGCAGCAGGCGCCCCGCATTGGCTGATTTTCTGGCAGCACCGGGTGACGCGCTTCTTCGTCAAGACCTGGCCGTAGGGCGGCATTTGGGGGCCGGGCGACCGCCGTGATCACGGCGGTCGCCTGAGGGAGCGCACAACGGTGGCGCAGCGCTGAAATCTGTTCAGAGCGTTCCGAGGCCAGTGCAGTGTTTCCAACAAAGCGTTAGGCGATGGCGCGTGCGTTGGCGTGCAGATCGAGGCGCATCGATACGGGATCGTGGGCACTATCGCGACGATGAGCAACGAAGCGCGGTGCTCAAGTGCGCCGCCAGAACGAATGAATTGTTAACAGGCCCTAGTTCAGCCCGAAGATCAGGCGCGAGAACAGGGTGTAGTTCGACTCCAGAATCATCAGTGCCATCAGGAACGCCAAGGCGCCAGTGGGCACGATGACCACCATCACCAGCGCCATGCGTTCCCAGACCATGTGCATGAACACCGCCATGATCAGCCCCGCCTTGAGCAGCATGAACAGCGTGATCAGCGAAAACTTGAGCAGGCCTTCCAGGCCCACGTAGTCGACCATGTACGACATCACGCTGAGCACGAACAGCAGCCCCCAGATCCACAGGTAGGTGCTGAGCGGGTGCTGCTGATGGGCTTGATCGTGTGTCATGGCGAGCTCCCTTACCAGAGATAGAAGAACGCGAAGATGAAGACCCACACCAGGTCGACGAAGTGCCAGTACAGGCCGAGGATCTCGACCTCTTCATAGCTGCCCTTGCGGCCGGTCATCAGGCCTGGGCGCCGGGCGTCCAGCGACCCCCGCATGACCTTCACCGACATGATGATCAGCGCGATCACGCCGATGCTGACGTGGGTGCCGTGAAAGCCGGTGATCATGAAAAACGCGGCGCCGAACTGCGGTGCGCCGAAGGGGTTGCCCCAGGGCCGCACCCCGTCCTCGATCAGCTTGGCCCACTCGAACACCTGCATCCCCACGAATGACGCGCCAAGAATCGCGGTCAGCACCAGCAATGCGGCGGTCACCTTGCGGTTTCGCTCGTAGCCGTATTTCACCGCCAGCGCCATCGTGCCGCTCGAGCTGATCAGCACGAAGGTCATGATCGCAATCAGCAGCAGCGGAACCTGCGTTTCGCCGATGTACAGCGCAAACACCTCGCTGGCGTTGGGCCAGGCTTCCGGCGTCGAGGCCCGCACGGTCATGTAACCGACCAGAAAGCAGCCGAAGATGAAGGTGTCGCTGAGCAGGAAGATCCACATCATCGCCTTGCCCCACGGCGCCGTCTTGAAGGCGCGCTGGTCAGAGGCAAAGTCGGACACCAGTCCCTTGACCCCGGGTGTCAGCGTGTCGGCGGCAGCAGTGGGATTGCGCATGGGAACGACCTCCTCGGGTGTATCGGGCTTACAGCCCCGACCGACAGAACGCGTAAAGCGGCTCGGCGCCGACAAACAACGCACCGAACAGCACCGCCCACACCAGCAGCAGGAAGTGCCAGTAAAGCGCGCAAAGCCCGACGGCCTCGCGCATCTGCGCCAGGCTGGCGCCCTGCTGTAACCGGAGCACGACGCGGCCTAGGGCAAACAGCCCGCCGAGCAGGTGCAGGCCGTGCAGCGTGCTCATCAAGGCGTAAAAGGCACTGCCGACAAACGCCGATGCGTAGTAGCCGACGCCGACCAGGTCGCGCCAAAGCAGGTATTGCCCAAGCAGGAAGGCGGCAGTCGAGCCAGTTCCCAGCGCGAGTGCCGCCCAAAAAAGCGAATCGTTCGCGCGCTTGGCTGCCGACCATGTGGTCTGCAATGCAACGCTGGCCAGCACCAGCATCGCGAAGTTGAACCATCCCGAGGTTGGCATCGGCAGAAATTGCCAGTCATCGGTGGCGGCCATGCGCATCATGTAGGCGCTGAGCGTCAGGCCGAACACCGAGGTCACCACCGCCAGAAACACCACCAGGCCGACCCGCGGACCGGTGAACCATTCCGGGGCCTGGCGCAGCGTGGCCGCCTGACCGTGATTGGCCACCCACGGCGTGACATTGACCGACTGGCGCACCAGCCAGCCGACGAACACCGCCATGAGAATCGCGAGGAACAGCAGCGTGTAAGTCATCGGCCGGTCTCCGTCTCAGGGGTCGACTCAGACTGCATCTCGACTTGGTCGGGCGGCACGTTCTGCGGCACGAAATCATCCTTGGCGCCGGGCAGGCCGTAGTCGTAGGGCCAGCGGTAGACCACTGGCAGTTCGGCGCCAAAGTTGCCGTGATGCGGCGGCGTGTGCGGCGTCTGCCATTCCAGCGTGGTCGCATTCCACGGATTGGGCCCGGCCTTCTTGCCATTGCGCAGGCTCCACACCACGTTGAACAGGAACAGGGTCTGCGCCAGCGCCACGATGATTGCCGCGACGGTGATGAACACGTTGAGCGCCTGCACCGAGTCCGAAATGAACGCGGTCTCGCCGTAGGCGTAATAGCGGCGCGGCACGCCCTCGAAGCCCATGTAGTGCATCGGGTAATAGACCGCGTAGGTGCCCAGAAAGGTGACCCAGAAATGGATCTTGCCGCCCAGCTCGTTGAGCATGCGACCGGTCACCTTGGGGTACCAGTGATACAGCGCGCCGAAGATCACCATGATCGGCGCCACCGCCATCACCATGTGGAAATGACCGACCACGAAATAGGTGTCGGACAGCGGCACATCGACGGTGACGTTGCCCAGAAACAACCCCGAAAGCCCACCGTTGACGAAGGCGAAGATGAAGCCAATCGAAAACAGCATCGGCACGGTCAGTCTGATGTTGCCGCGCCACAGGGTCAGCACCCAGTTGTAGACCTTGATCGCCGTCGGCACGGCGATGATGAGCGTGGTGGTGGCGAACAGGAAACCGAAATACGGATTCATCCCGCTGACGTACATGTGGTGCGCCCAGACCACAAAGCTGAGGCCACCGATGGCGATGATCGCCCAGACCATCATCCGGTAGCCGAAGATGCTGCGCCGCGCGTGGGTGGCAATCAGATCCGAGACGATGCCGAACGCCGGCAACGCCACGATGTAGACCTCGGGATGGCCGAAGAACCAGAACAGGTGCTGGAACATCAGCGGACTGCCGCCTGAGTGATCCGACATCTCGCCCAGGTTGAGCATGGTCGGCAAGAAGAAACTGGTGCCGATCAGGTGGTCGAGCAACATCATCAGCGCTGCCACGAACAGCGCCGGAAAGGCCAGCAAGGCCAGCACCGTGGCCATGAAGATGCCCCAGATGGTCAGCGGCAGGCGCATCAGCGTCATGCCGCGGGTGCGCGCCTGCAACACCGTTACCACGTAGTTGAGGCCGCCCATGGTGAAGCCGATGATGAAAAGACCCAGTGACACCAGCATCAGCACGATGCCGCCGTCGATGCCCGGCGTGCCTGGGCTGACCGCCTGCGGTGGATAGAGCGTCCAGCCGGCACCGGTGGGGCCGCCCGGCACGAAGAAGCTGGCCACCAGCACCAGCACCGCCAGCAGGTAGACCCAGTAGCTCAACATGTTCAGATACGGGAACACCATGTCGCGCGCGCCACACATCAGCGGAATCAGGTAGTTGCCGAACGCGCCCAGCAAAAACGCGGTGAGCAGGTAGACCACCATGATCATGCCGTGCATCGACACGGCCTGGAGATAGTTGGCCGGGTCGATCAGCGGCAGCGACTCCGGAAAGGCCAACTGCAGTCGCATGATGATCGACAGTGCCAGCGCCACCAGCCCGATGGCGGTGGCCGTGACGGCGTACTGCACGGCGATCACCTTGGCATCCTGGCTCCAGATGTATTTGCCGATGAAGGTCTTGGGGTGAGGCGGCAGCTCCATTTCGCCGACCTCGGCCGGCGGTGCCGTCGACACGGCGTCATAAGCGCTGTTGGCCATCAGTGATCTCCTTCGGTCGGTTGCAGATCGGCGGTGTCTCTGGGCTGCAGGGTGTTGATATAGGCCACCACGTCATCGACGGCCGTGTCGCGGCCCAGTACGCGCGCCATCTCGGCCATCTGCCAGCCGTAGGCATCGTCGGCATGGCGGCCACGGATGCCCTGCTTGAAGTTGTTCAACTGCGTTTTCAGATACCAGTCGTCCAGGACCACCAGTCGCGGCGCATTGGTCGCCCTGATGCCCTGCCCGCCCTGGCCGTGGCAGGCCGCACAGGTGCTTCGATAGACCCGCGCTCCTCGCGACGAGTAGCCGTCTACCGTGGGACGTACCGTGGCCGGCGTGAGCGAACCGATATAGGCGGCGACATCACGCATTGCCGCATCGTCGGTCAGCATCGCCGCGAAAGGTCGCATCTCGGCCCCGTGCGTGTCGTCGGGATGCGTGCCGCGCGCGCCGTCGCGGAAGTAGGCGAGCTGGCGCGCCAGGTACCAGGGGTCCTGACCGGCAATTTGCGGCGCGTTGAGCTCGCGGTTGCCATGGCCGTCCGCGCCGTGGCAGGCGGTGCACGGCGCATAAAGCGCTTCACCTGCGTCGGGGTCGGGCGCCGGCCGCGCCATCAGGTCGGCATAGGTTGGCTGCTCGTCCAGCCACGCGTCGTAATCGGACGTCGCCAGCACCTCGACCTTGCCGCGCATCGCGAAGTGGCCGATGCCGCACAACTCGGCACAGAGAATCTCGAAAGTGCCGGTGCGGCTCGGCGTCAGCCACAGATACGAAAGTTGGCCGGGCACAAAATCCATCTTGGCGCGGAACTGGGCGACCTGGAAATTGTGCAACACGTCACGTGAGCGCAGCATCAGTTTGACCGGCTGGTCGACCGGCAGCATCACACGGGAATTCATGATCAGGACGTCGTCCTGTCCTTTGGGGTCATCGGGCACCATGCCGAACGGGTTGTCGTCATCGACCAGCCGCGCGTGGACCTGACCGAACTCTCCATCGGCGCCTGGATAGCGGAAGCTCCAGTGCCATTGCTGGCCGACGACTTCGACTTCGTGCGCGTCCTCGGGCACGGTCACGTAGTCGGCCCAGACCACCAGCCCGGGTGCCAGCAGGGCGGCAATGCCGACGCTTGTCAGACCGGTCAGCCACAGTTCGAGTTTCTGGTTTTCGGGCTCGTACTCGGAACGGCGGTTGGCGTTGTAGCGGTACCGCAGGATGGCGTAGACCATGAACAGGTTCACCGCCACGAAGACAAAACCGGTGACCCAGAACGAGATGCTGATGGTGTCGTCGATCGAACCCCAGTTCGATGCCAATGGCGTCAGGTACCAGGGGCTCAGAAAGTGAAACAGGATCGTGCCCACCACCAGAATCACCAGTGCAATCGCGATAGCCATTCATCGCCCTCCTGCAGGTTGCGTCGAGGTGGCGTGCGGGCACGGCAACTTGTCGCCGGGCAGGCGCCCCGTCGCGTTTGAATGCGGATAAAAGCGCCGCCGCGGATGATCTTTAGGCGCCACGGGCGAGCCCAGCAAGGCTTGTCGATGGGTCAAGGGCGCGTCGGAGAATGTGCGCGTTGCAGGCCGGGCGGGTCCTGCATCCGTGGCGCGGGCCGCGGGTGTTCGTAACGACTGACCGGCATGGCCGGCTGTCCACGTCCACGTCTTCATGCTGCTCTCCCCCCGGGGCACCCGCCGCGGGTATGTCAAGCGGCTCTTTGGCGGCTTACATGGGCTTGTCATACAAGGAAACGACCGGGGGCGCAAGCAAAATGTGCAGCGCTGACAACGTTTTTGGTACGCGACCGGGGGTTCAATCAAGGCGCCAGGCGAGGCGCCGTAGCGCTCACCGGGACGACAAACCCGCGGGCGATGGCATTGATTCGCGCAACCTGACGTCCGTGTCGATCGCGGCTTGATCAAAACGCCGCCCAGGCCGCCACCCGCCCGGGGTCAGGCGAACACAAGCCGCCAATTGCATTGGCGCCCCGTCAGCAAACTAATGCCGTTGGTCGCAGACGAGCGCCGCAGCCAGATCGGGCGGCGTAGCGTCAATGCAGCATCCACATTTTTCTTTTCACCACTGACGGGAGACGCACCATGATCAAACAGGATTCCACCGGCACCCTGACCGCCGTGACCTTCATCTTCGGCGCGCTGGGCATCGCAATACTCTGCGTTTACGGCGTGTCGGTCTAAACCCCAACATTCGCTTCAAGCAGCAAAAAGGCCGCAGTTGCGGCCTTTTTGCGTTGAAATCGCAGCAACCTCAGGCGATTTCGAAACCTTCGTAACCCTTCGCCTTCACCGTTTCGCAGGTTTCGCGATAGGCGTTGACGCCGCCCAGATACGACAACATGCGGCGCGGCTTGCCCTCGACATTGGCGCAGGTGTACCAGGAGTCGGTGTTGGCCACCAACGTCGGTTTTGACACCTCGTCGTGGTGCTGCAACCACTGCTCTTCGGCTTCGGCCGTGGCCTCGATCGTTTGGCCGCCTTTGTCACGCACGTACTTGATGCACTCGTTGATCCAGTCGATCTGCTGCTGCAGGCAGGTCGGCACGTTGCAGAACGCGGCAGCCGGCGCGAACGGCGCCATGGTGGTGAACAGGTTGGGATAGCCGTGCACCTGCAGGCCCATCATGGTGCGAATTTCCTGGCCCCACTGCTGCTTGAGCGAGATACCGTCACGGCCGCGAATGTCGATGCGCGTCAGCGAGCCGGTGCCGGCGTCGAAGCCCGTCGCCATGATCAGAATATCGAGCGGGTATTCGGTGCCGTCGGCCAGCTTCAGGCCGGTCTCGGTGATCTCGGTGATCTTGTTGCCCTTGACGTCAACCAGGGCGACGTTGTCTCGGTTGTAGGCCTCGTAGTAGCCGGTTTCAAGTGGCACGCGGCGGGTGCCGAATTCGTGATCACGCGGCACCAGCAGATCGGCCACTTTTGGGTCTTTGATGCGAGCACGGATGCGCGCTTCCGCAAACTTTGAGAACTCGTGTGCCACCTCGGTCTCAAAAAACACGTCGATAAAGCTTCCCACCCAGAACGCCAGCGACCCGTCGTTCCACAGCGCCTCCATCGCCTCATGACGCTTGTCGGGCGGCAATTCCGCAAAGGTGCCGTCCTGAAAGTCGAACTCGAACCCGGCGAAAGTACGTTGCACTTTCTGGCGCATTTCGTGGAACGAGTCGTCGAACACCTTGCGGTCGGCGTCGGTGAGTTTCGGGTTGCGCATGGGAATCGACCAGTTGGCCGTGCGCTGAAACACCGTGAGGTGCTCGACCTGGCTGGCGATGGTCTGAATCACCTGAATGCCGGTGGCGCCGGTGCCGATCACGCCCACGCGCTTGCCGCTGAAATCAACGCCATCTTTCGGCCAGCGGCCGGTGTGGAAGATCTGGCCCTTGAACTTCTCGTGCCCCGGGAAGGGCGGCACCAGCGGTGCCGACAGCCCGCCGGTGCTGGCGAGGATGAACTGGGTATTGACGGTTTCGCCGCTGTCGGTTTTCACCGTCCAGCGCTGGGTTGCGGCATCAAAATGGGCCGACTCGATGCGGGTGCCGAAGCGGATGTCCTTGCGCAGATCGCATTCGTCCGCCACGAAATTGAGGTATCGCTCGGTTTCGGCCTGGGCCGGAAAGCGCTCGCTCCAACGCCATTTCTTGGCCAGCGATTCCGAGAACCAGTACTGATAAACATGCGAGGCTGAATCGACTCGCGCGCCCGGGTAGCGGTTCCAGTACCAGGTCCCGCCAACGCTGTTGCCCGCTTCAAAGCAGCGAACGTTCAGCCCCTGCTCGCGCAATCGGTACAAGCCATACAGGCCGGCGATCCCAGCCCCGATGACCACGGCGTCGACGTGTTGCGGCAGGTTTTGAGCTTGACCCATTTGAGACTCCTCCAAGTGAGACCGCCGCGTGGTTCGCGGACGAATTAGGCGTGCTGGTGATGGAGAGAATGAGAAGCCTTGGCCGAAACCTGAACAACTACCCGTCTTGGTGGGCGCGGCAAAATCGGGCGTCGCCACTGGCTATGCTGCGGGTCCCCGCCCTCAAGGTCTTGTGTGAATGATGGACCCGAGTCAGTTCCGATTGCTGGGCAAACGTCGCTTCGGCCCGTACTTTTTAACGCAGGCGCTGAGCGCCTTCACTGACAACGTGTACCGAAGCGCGCTGGTTGTGTTGCTGGCCTTTGGCGGCGCCGGACTGTCGCCGGGGCAGATCGACCTGTACGCCAATGTGGCGGCCGCGCTGTTCATCTTGCCGTTCTTTCTGTTCTCGGCGACTGCGGGGCAAATTGCCGACAAGTACGAGAAGTCCACGCTGATCCGCTGGATCAAGTTGTTTGAGCTGGGCGTGGTGGTGCTGGCCGTCATTGGCTTCATGGAGGGCAGCATGACGATGCTCTTGGCCCTGCTGTTTTTGATGGGCACGCAATCGGCATTGTTCGGGCCGGTGAAGTATTCGATTCTGCCGCATTGCCTGCGTCGCGCCGAACTGGTGGGCGGCAATGCCCTGGTGGCTGTGGTGACGTTTTTGGCGATTCTGCTCGGCACGATGTTGGGCGGCTGGTTGGTCGTGCAGGGCAGTGGGCCGCATTGGGTTGCGGCCACTGTGATGGCCCTGGCAGTGCTGGGTTATGCAGCGTCGTTCGGCATTCCTCGGGGTGTCGCGGCGGCGCCGGACCTGCGCATCAACTGGAACCCACTTGCCGAAACCTGGCGCAACTTTCAGTTCGTGCGCGGCAATCGCACGGTGATGCTGGCGGTGCTCGGGATCTCATGGTTCTGGTGCTTCGGCGCCGTGTTTCTGTCGCAGTTACCAAACTACTCTCGCGTGCATCTGGGCGGCGATGTTGTGGTCATGACCCTGTTGTTGGGCGTGTTTTCGCTGGGCATGGGCGTCGGCGCATTGCTCTGCGAGCGGCTGTCAGGCGGCAAGCTGGAAATGGGTCTGGTGCCGCTGGGCTCCATCGGCCTGACTTGGTTTGGAATTGATCTGTACTTCGCCATGCCGGAGGCGGTTGTCGAGGCCGGGATCACCGTCGAGACCTTTTTCAGGTCGATTGCGAATCACCGCATGCTTTGGGATCTGGGGCTGATGGGGCTGTTCGGCGGTCTCTACATCGTGCCGCTTTACGCGCTGATACAAACCCGGACGGATCCCCAGCATCTGTCGCGGGTCATCGCCGGCAACAACATTCTCAATGCAGCGTTCATGGTGGGCGCGGCGGTCATGTCGATCGTGCTGTTGCAATGGCTGGGGTTGAGCATTCCGCAGTTGTTGTTGCTCACGGTTTTGGTCAACGCTGCTGTTGCGATTTTCATCTACTCGCTGGTGCCCGAGTTCGTGATGCGGTTTCTGGTGTGGATCATCATCAACACGCTTTACCGCATCCGCAAAACCCGACTCGATCACATTCCGGATGAAGGCCCGGCGGTGATCGTCTGCAACCACGTCAGCTTCGTTGATGCCGTCATTCTCGGCGGCAACATTCGGCGCCCGGTGCGTTTTGTGATGTACCACAAGATCTACAACGTGCCGGTGCTGAACTTCATTTTCCGCACGGCCAAGGCCATTCCAATCGCCGGGGCAAAAGAAGACCCGGTGCTCATGGCGCGCGCTTTCGCCGAAATCGAAGTCGAGCTCAAAGCGGGCAACGTGGTCTGCATTTTCCCCGAAGGCGGATTGACGATGGATGGCGAGATTCAGCCATTCCGCGCGGGCATTGAACGCATCATCAAGGCGACGCCAGTGCCGGTGATTCCCATGGCGCTTCAGGGTTTGTGGGGCAGCTTTTTCAGCCGTCGCGACAGTGCGCTGAAGCGTGCGCGTCTGCCGAGGCGCGTCTGGTCGGCGATAGGCCTGGTGGCGGGCGAGCCGGTGCCGCCAGAGAAGGTCAGCGCCGCCGACTTGCAGCGGCGGGTGCAAGCGTTGCGCGGTGATCTGGCTTAGGGCTTGTTCTCGAGCGCGTCGATCAACAACCGCTGCACGACCCGATCTTGAAGTGTGTTTGGCGTATCGAGCTTCATTCGCGACAGGTGTGGCTGTAGGGATGCCGGAATCGGCCCGCCGCGCAGCGCCTTGAGCACCAGCTTCCACTTCGGCGTGTTGCTCGCGGCCGCCTTCACCTTCGGCAGTGCCCGCGCGAGGTCGAGCTCGATGTCGGTGAAGTCGTGTCCGAACGGGAAGTCGGGGAAAAGCCCGCGCTTGCGCAGCGCAGCCATCCGCTGCTGGAGTCGCTCCGGCGTGTTGAGCCGGGCGTGGTCGGGAATGCGCCAGCCCGTGTCGATCTTGCCGGCTGACTGTGCCTGCTTGAGCAGGTCGTCCTGAAAGCGTGCATCGGCAATCTCGATCAGCGCCTTGGCCACGTCGCTGTCGGTTTTCCCGCGCAGATCGGCCATGCCGTATTCGGTGATCACCACGTCGCGCAGGTGACGCGGGATGGTGCAGTGACCGTAGTTGAGGACGATGCTGGAGCGCGCCCCGGAACCCACGCCCCGGGTGGCGCGCACCATGATCACGCTGCGACCGGTGGGCAGTTGATGCGCCATGGCAACGAAGTTGTATTGCCCGCCCACGCCGGAGACGACGCGCCCGTCGTCCAGCCCGTCCGATACCGCCGCGCCGCTGAGCGTCACCATCATCGCGGTGTTGATGAAGCGTGCGTGCTGGCGTTGGGCGCGGTACAGGCGCGGGTTCAAGTCGAGCTGGTTCACCTTGTCGACGCCGGTCATGGCAATGCGGCGCCGCTGGTCTTCGGGCATGTTGCGCAGCGCGTCGTAAAAGGCATTGGGGCCGAGGAAGAAGCCGCCGTGCAGCACCACCCCGTTGCGAAGCTGCGTGCCCAGACATTTCTCGGCCATGGCGGCGCGGGCGTCGGGGTCGGCCATGTTGGCGCGAATCCGCTGGCCGTCGGGCGCGATCAGTGCACCCGCTTCGTAACGGGTGCCGGCAGTGAACACGCCGTGCTGTTGCAGGCGGTCAAAGTCGTGGCCGCGAATCATCCGTACGCCGAGCGCGTTAAAGCCTTCGAGCAGGCCGATGTCGAGCGTCTCGGGGTCGCAGCGGCCATCGTTCACCAACTGCTGAAGCGCCCAAAAGTCATAGACCGGGCGCTTGAGCACCCCGGCCTGCATCAGGTGCAAGAAGCCGTCGACCAACATTTCACTGGCGCCATACAGGCCTTGATCGAAGGGCGCGCTGCCGCCCTCGCGCGCCAGCCAGTCGCCGTACCGGGCATCGATGTGAAAGGCGCTTAGCGCAGCCTGATAGTCGGCGTTGTGCTGGTGCCGGGCGAGCGCGGAATGGACGATGGCATCACCGAGCTGGCCAATGCCGATCTGCAGCGTGCCGCCGTCCTTGAGCAGGGTCGAGGCATACAACCCAATCGCGTGATCGGCATCGCTCACGGGTTGCTTGGGCGCACAGAACAGCGCGTGTTCTAGCGCCGGGTCGTCGATGACGTGATCAAACGTGTCGACCGTCACCTCGGCGTCGTGATGCATGAACGGCAGGCGCCGGTTGACCTGTGCCACCACGGCCACCTTGCGTTCGCCGCGGGCCTCGGCGGCGCGCATCAGGGCAATCAGCTCGGGGCTGGTGTCGGGGTTGCACGACAGTGAATAGCGCGGGCCATCAGCGCCGGGTTCGCAGGCGACCATCTGCGCGGCGACGTTGCAGCCCTGGGCGAACACGTCGCGCGCAGCGTGGGTGTAGTTGCTGCTGATGTAGTCCTGCTGCGCCTGGGCGTTGCCGAGCTGGCTTGCGGGGGCAAAGAAGAACTCACGAATCGACACGTTGCCGGGCAAGGTGCCGGCGCGCTGGTCGGCCACGTAGTCCAGCTCGGGCGCGTCGCCGAATACCCGCTCGATGAACGGGCCGAGGAAGGCCTTTTCGACCGCGTTACCCGGCACCGGACGGGCGAGCGACAGGGCCGTCAACACGGTCAATCTCAGGGTGGGATCGACTTTGGCACGCGCATACAGTGCGTTGATCAGGGCGACGGGTTTGCCCAGGCCCAAGGGCACGCCCAGGCGAATGTCATGGCCGAGGTGCTGTAAAAGCGCATCAACACAGGGTTCCGGTGAGGCGTGGTGCTGTGGCATGGCAGGGCCCGATAGTGAAGACGCATTGTTCCTGATGCGCAGGCGCGGCGCTGTGTCACGCACCCGGACGGGTAGGGTGCGCCGGTGATTTCGGACACTAAACTGTTCTGGGCCCAAAGTTCGTCAGAAACCCGGGTCGCGACGTAAGTCAATCTGAATCCAGGAGAGCACCACGATGTTGACTCGATCCCTTTGGGCCCCCGCCCTGCTGTGTGCGTTACTCGCCGCCTGCGGTGGCGCGAAAACCGATGCGCCCGCGCCCGAGCCCGAAATGACCGATGACGCCAAGGCGGCCACTGCGGCGATTGCGGCCGTGGACGGTGATCGCATCATCGCGGCCGATGAAGAGCCCGGCGTCTGGCTCAGCCACGGCCGCACCTACAGCGAGCAGCGCTTCAGCCCGCTGACCGACGTGACCACAGAAAACGTGGACGAGCTGGGTCTGACCTGGGCCTACAAGCTCGATCACGACCGCGCTGCGCAGGCGACACCCATCGTCGTCGACGGTGTGATGTACGTCACCGGGCCGTTCTCGGTGGTATCGGCACTGGATCCGGTGACCGGCGAAGAGCTGTGGAAGTACGACCCCAAGGTGGCGCTGAGCAAGGCGCGTGATGGTTGCTGCGGCGTCGGCAATCGCGGTGTCGCGGTCTGGAAGGGCAAGGTCTACGTCGGTGTGTACGACGGCCGCCTGGCTGCGCTTGACGCCAAGACCGGCAAGGTCGATTGGGAGGTCAACACCATCATTGACGAGAACCGCAGCTACACCATCACCGGTGCACCGCGTGTCGTCAAAGACATGGTCATCATCGGCAACGGCGGCGCAGAGCTCGGTGTGCGCGGCTATATCACCGCCTACGACACCGAAACCGGCGACCAGAAATGGCGCTTCTTCACCGTGCCGGGTAACCCGGAAGATCCGCCCGAGTCCAAGGCCATGGAAATGGCGTTGCCGACCTGGACCGGCAACTGGTGGGAGTTTGGCGGCGGTGGCACGGTGTGGGACGCCATGGCCTACGACCCCGAGCTGGACCTGTTCTACATCGGCGTTGGCAACGGCTCGACCTGGAACCGTAACGTGCGCAGCGAAGAGGGCGGCGACAATCTGTTCGTGTCGTCCATCGTCGCGCTCAAGCCCGATACCGGCGAGTACGTCTGGCACTACCAGACCACCCCCGGCGACAACTGGGACTACACCGCCACCCAGCACATGGTGCTGGCCGAGCTGGAGATTGGAGGCAAACAGCGCAAAGTGCTGATGCAGGCGCCGAAGAACGGTTTCTTCTACGTGCTCGACCGCGAAACCGGCGAACTGCTGTCAGCCGAGAAATTTGCGCCGGCCAACTGGGCCTCGCATGTCGACATGGAAACCGGTCGCCCGGTCGAGACCGAAGAAGGCGACTGGTCCAAAGAAGGCAAGCTGGTGTCCCCCGGCCCGCTGGGCGCGCACAACTGGATGCCGATGTCATTCAACCCGCAAACCGGGCTGGTCTACATCCCCATGCAGGAAGCGGTCGCTTACCTCGCGCCGGCACCCGACCAGAAGTTCCGCGGCAAGGGCACCTGGCACCTCGGTTCACAGCCGCTGGCGCTGCCCGAGAACCCTGAAGAATTGGCCGGCGCCGTGGCCGCGCATCGCGGGCACCTGATTGCCTGGGACCCGGTCGCGCAGAAGGAAGTTTGGCGCCAGAGCCACGTCACCCTGTGGAATGGCGGCACCCTCAGCACCGCCGGCAACCTGGTGTTCCAGGGCACGGCCGATGGCCGCTTCGTGGCCTACTCGGCTGACAAGGGCGAAAAGCTGTGGGAATCGCCCGCCAACACCGGCGTGCTCGCCGGGCCGATCACCTATGAAATTGACGGGGAGCAGTACGTGACCGTCGCGGCGGGTTGGGGCGGCGCCTTCCCGCTGGCGCTGGGCGGTCTGTCAGAGCCGGCCAAGGTACAGCCGGATGCGCGCATCCTCACCTACAAGATCGGCGGCACGGCGACCCTGCCGGCGCCCAAGCCCGGTTTGATCGCCCTGCCCGAGCCACCCGAAGTCACCGGTGACGAGGCGCAGATTGCCGCAGGTCGTGAGCTGTACAACGGCCATTGCGGCATGTGCCACGGGCCCAATGCCATTGGCAGCTCGGTGGTCCCTGATCTTCGATACATGACCGCGGAAACGCACGACATGTTTGCCGGCATCCTCGCCGGCGCGTTGGCCGAGAAGGGCATGCCGCCGATGATGGACATCCTGACGCCTGATGATGTGGACGCCATTCATCAGTTCATCATCAAGCGCGCCAACGATCTGAATGACCAGGTCAAGGCCGCCAAGGAAGCGGAGGCCGAGGCGGGCTAAGGGCAAGGGCTGAACCAAAAAACCCGGCCTTGGCGCCGGGTTTTTTGTGTTCTTCAAGGCGCCAAAACAGGGGGATTCTCCGGGGGCGCCACCGGCGCACGGCGCGGCTGACGGGTGATGAAGTTGCTGCCTGCCGCCGTGGCGTAACCGATGGCAAAGGTTTCGCCAGCGTCGGGCGCGGCCACGGTGGGCACGTACCAATATTCGCCCACGGTCTCGCCGGGCGTGATGTCCATCAGCAGATAGCCGCGGCGTGTGACTTCGATGTATTGCATGTGCGGGTTGAGCAGGCGCAGGGCGCTCGCCAGATCGGGCACGGCGGCGAGCTGGTCAAGGCCGGTCGAGGTCACCGAAGTGCCGACGAATTCCACCGCCAATGACCCGGCGCCGGTCAGCGGGTTGTAGGCCATCAGGTTTTCGGGATCGGGCGTCAGGTCCATCACCCACGAGCTGTGGATGTCGCCGGTCAGCACCACGGTGTTGGCGATGTTCCGCGTGCTGAGATGGTCAAAAATCGCCTGCCGCTCGGCCGCGTAGCCATCCCACTGATCCGGGTTCAGGTAGACATCGGTGAGCCCTTGGCCGCTCGCCAGGACCAGCGGAATGGGCAGCGCAGCCAGCGCGCCCAGCGGCAGGTCGGGCAGCGGCGTGAGTTTGAATTGGCCGAACATGACCTGCTGCCCCAGCACTTTCCAGGTTGCGGTCGACGTGCTCAGCCCGCCCAGCAGCCAGTCGCGCTGCTCGGGGCCGATCAGACGTCGGTCCGGGTCGAAGTTGCCAGGATCGTTGATGCCTAGCTCGTCATCACGGTCGAACAGCCGCGTGTCGAGCATCCACAGGTCCATCAGCCCGCCGAACTCGAAACGCCGCCAGATGCGGTCAGGGTTGCCGGGCTCGGGCAGACGGATCGGCATCCATTCGTCGTAGGCCTGCTGCGCCCAGCGCTTGCGGACCTGCCAGATGCCTTCGCCGCCGTCTTCAATGGTGCCTTCGGTGTGATTCTCGGCGCTGTCGCGACGTGAGTTGTTGGTCGATTCGTGGTCATCCCACACCGCAATCCACGGGTGTTGGCGATGGGCCGCCTGCAGGTCGGGGTCTGCCTTGTACTGGGCGTGGCGCTCGCGGTAGTCCTCCAGCAGGATGGTCTCGCGACGCGGTTCGTGGGCACGGCCGACGCTGCCGGCAGCGCCGGTTTCGTACAGGTAGTCGCCGAGATGCAGCACCAGATCGAGGTCGGCGCGCGCGGCGATGCGGGCATAGGCGTTGAAGAAGCCGGCGGGATAGTTCGAGCAGCTCACCACCGCGACACGCATGCGTTGCGGATCGAGGCCGGCGGTACGGGTGCGGCCGACCGGCGAGCCAAAGCCCAGCGCGTCGAACCGGTAGTAATACGTTGCGCCGGGTGTCAGGCCGGTGGCGTCGTGCTTCACCGTCCAGTCGCGTGCGGCCAACGCGGTGACCGCGAATGTGCGTGTGTTCACCCGAAAGCCGGGGTCATCGGCGAGTGTCAGCGTTGCCGGAATGTCACCGCCCATGCCCTGCGTCGGCGTGACGCGGGTCCACAGAATCACCCGATCGGTGAGCGGATCGCCCGAAGCGACGCCATGTTTGAAGGGGTTCTCGCCCGGCATCAAGCCGTCAATGCCCACCGATGACGAGCACGCCGCCAGGGGCGCGACGGCCGCCCCGGTCGCGGCGCGCTTGAGAAATTCACGCCGTGACCACCCGCCTGCATCGCCCCTGACCTTGCCCATGACGCCTTCCCCACCTCAACTCGGATGGCGTCAAGATTAGGCCGCACGCACGACAATCTCGTGTCAGCGCGGCTGCATTAGGCTCGATTTATGCCACGGATTGGGCTTGGCTTCGGCGGGCGAGGCCGTGGCTGCCGGCGCGGCGGCGGGTCGTGGCGCCGGTGTGTTGGCCAGCAGGTCGCGCAGCTCATCCTCACCCAGGTCACGCCATTGGCCGCGGGCAATGCCGGCCAGGTGAATGTTGACGATGCGCACCCGTTGCAGACGCCGAACCACATAGCCAAACGCGTCGCACATACGGCGGATCTGCCGGTTCAGCCCCTGGGTAAGCACGATGCGGAACACGTTGCGGTCGATCTGCGTCACCTCGCAGGGCTGGGTCACCGTGTCGAGAATGGCGACGCCGCTGGCCATGCCGCGCAGAAAGTCGTCGGTAACCGGCTTGTTGACGGTGACGATGTATTCCTTCTCGTGGCCGTTCTCGGCGCGCAGGATGGGGTTGACGATGTCACCGTCATTGGTCAGCAGAATCAGCCCTTCCGAGTCCTTGTCGAGCCGCCCGATGGGGAAGATGCGCTCGGCATGGTTGATGAAGTCGATGATGTTGCCGCGCACGCGGCGCTCGGTGGTGCAGGTAATGCCGACCGGCTTGTGGAAGGCGATGCAGACGTTCTTTTTGGCGCGACCCATGGTTTCGCCATCGACGCGCACGTCGTCGCCGTCATTCACCTGCGTGCCCAGCGTGGCGAGCGTGCCGTTGACCGTGACCCGCCCGGCCTCAATCCACGCGTCGGCGCCGCGCCGCGAGCAGATGCCGGTTTCGCTGATGAACTTGTTGAGCCGCACGCGTCAGCGCTTCAGTGACTTGAACAGGGCCACGTAGTCGCCGGTGATGCGATGGCTGCGGTCGTGCCAGATCAGCGGCACATGCGCCTCGTGCGATTCCTTCACCTTCACCGAGCTGCCCAGGGTCTGCTTGAGCACCGGATGGCCCTCGGCGCGCAGCTCTTCGACCAGCCGCGTCGGCAACTTGGAGCGGCTCTGAAACTGGTTGACGATGATCCCCTCGATGGCCAGATCTTCGTTGTGATCGGCGCGAATCTCGTGCAGGTTTTCCAGAAGGGTATAAAGCGCCTGACGCGCAAACTCGTCGCAATCAAACGGGATCAACACGCGATCTGCAGCGATCAGCGCCGAACGGCTGTAAAAGTTCAGCGCAGGCGGGGTGTCGATGAACACCGCGTCGTAACCGCGCAGTTTCTTCAACGCATCGCGAAACTTGTAGATCTTCTGCTTGGCTTCGAGCTTGACGATCAGCTCTTCCAGCCGCGGACTGGCGGCCACCACATCGAGGTTGTCGAACGGCGTGCGGCTGGCAAAGCTGGCAAACGCCGGCGACTGCAGCGAGAAGCCCAGAGTCGAGTCGAAGAAGTCGGCAATGGTCTTGTCGGGCGTGCTCGGCGCGCTGCCGGTCAGGTACTGGGTGGCGTTGCCCTGAGTGTCGAGGTCAATCACCAGGGTGCGCAGGCCCTGACTGGCGGCGATGGCCGCGAGGTTGCAGACGATGGTGGTCTTGCCCACCCCGCCTTTCTGGTTGAACACCACGCGCTTGGTCATTGCCCTTCCCTTGAATGATGTGTTGCCAATCGGCCGCAAAGTTTAGGCCAAGGGGCGCGCCTTCACCGTTGCGCGCTCAACCGAGCAGCGCCCGCACGCCTTCGGCGATCTCGACGCCCGTGTACTCCTCGACGAAATGCCCGACGTCGGGATAACGATGCGTGCGGGCCGCCATCTGCGGCAGCGCGGCGTGCCACTGGGCAACCACTTCATCCTTGCCGCAGGCATCCCAGCCGCCGAAATACCCGGCAACGCCGATGTCTTGACCCTTAGGGCCCCAGGCGGCGCCAATACGGCTCTGGATGTGACGGTAAAACGGCCCGGTATCCTGCGTGCCCAGGCCGGGCACGGTGTAGCGATAGCCGTGGCCCCAATAGGGCGTGTGACGCACGTTACGTTGTGAGCTGAGCGCGTTGATGCGTGTGCCAAATTGCGCGCACCACACCGATTCCGGGGTGTCCATGTCGCGCGTGAGGCGCCCGCTGTAGTAGCGCGCGACCATGCCTGCGATGCCGGCGGTGAAGCGTGGCAGGCCTTGCGGCACGGCATGCGAGACCACATAGGCCGATACCGCACCCCACAGGTGGGCGGGCACCAGGTCGGCGGTGCGGTACCACGGCAACATGGGATAGGGGTAGTTGGTGTAAACGAAGCCTTGGGCCGGCATCGGGAACACGGTGGAGTTCATGACCACCAGGTGGGTGACCCGCTCGGGCGAGTCGATGAGCGCGCCGATCCCGATGCCGCCACCCCAGTCATGCACCAGCAGCGTGATGTCGCGCAGGTCCAGGTGGGCCACCAACTGTTTCAGGTTGGCGGCGTGGTGCATGTCGACCATTTCGAAGCTGGCCTGATCCGAGCGCCCGAAACCGATGTGGTCCATCGCGACGATGCGACACGGGGTGCCGGAGGCGATCAGGTGATCGCGCACATGGCGGTAGGTGTAACTGCACTCCGGGTTGCCGTGCACCATCAGCACAGTGGTGCGCGGCGTGCCTTCGCCCACGGTGACGTCGTAATAAAACAGCGTCTTGCCGGCATCGGGCCCCTCGCCCAGCGTGAAGTGGCGCGCACTGCCCGGTGGACAGTAGTCATCGGGCACACGGGTCATCGGGCTGTTGGTCGGCAACGACATGGGGGCGTCTCCGTCGGGTGGCTGCCGAGGATAAACGGCTCTGCTTCACCAGGGCTCTGGCATGCTGATCCCATGGTTCCCAGCCTTGGAGGCCCCGCGTGAAATACATCTTCGAAGTGCGTGTCATCCCGCCGTATACCGTCGCCGAATACGCCGCCGGGTGGGTCGAGGCCAGCCGCATCATCCAGCAGACACCCGGCGCGCTCGGCACCGAGCTGCACCGCAAGATCGGCAGCGATGACACCCTGCTAGCCATTGCCCACTGGCAGTCCAAAGCCCACCGCGACGTCAAGGACGACGATCGTGACGCCACCGTGAAAGCCATCCTCGCCAAGCATCACAAGACCTGCGAAATCACCCTGATCGGCGAGTTCGACGAGCCCGAGTGGGTCGTCAGGCTCGACAAAGACGAGCAGGGCGACTTCGGGACCATGCCCTGAAAAACGTCGTTCAACGCAAACGCGCGAAGGGGTGAAGCAAGGACGCAAAGCAAAAGCAAAGCAATAAAAGCGCAGAGAAAACCAAGGAAAAGATCTTTGCCTCCTTTCTTGTTTTCCTTTGCGCCTTCGCGTTGAGCCGCTTTGAGCCTGACCTACAGCCCCAACACCGTCCCCGAGTCCATCGCGTCGTACCCGGCCAGTGCGTTGATGCGTGCGCGCAGTTCTGGGTTGCGCAACTCGTCCAGCACGGCGTCGGCTGCGGTGCTCGCCAGCCACTCCGTGGTGCAGGCGAAGTAGTAGCGCTCAGTGATCAACGGCAAGAAATGCAGGCCGAAGCGTTGCGCCGGGGTCTCGACGCCGAAACCGACATCGGCCATGTCGCTGGCGATGTAGGCGGCCACGGCGGCGTGGGTGAACTCGGTAACGTCGTAGCCGGTGATCTGTCGCGGCTCGACGCCTGCGTCCTTGAGCATCAGGTCCAGCAGATAGCGCGTCGCCGCTTCCGGCTGGCGGTTGACGAAGCGCAGGCCCGGGCGCGTTAGATCGCCAAGGCCGGTGATGCCCAGTGGATTGCCCGGCGCCGCCATCAGCCCCTGGCGCCGGGTGGCGAGCTGGATCAGCCGGTGGCGGGCCGGGTCCAGCCAGTGGCCGTAATGGGCGCGCATGGCAGTCTCGAACCGCCCGGTCGGCACGTGAAATCCGGCGAGATCGCAGCGCCCCTGGGCCAGCCCGGCCAGCGCTTCGGTGCTGCTGCAGTAGCGCAGATCCAGCGGCAGGCCCTGCTCGGAGAATCGTGCCCGCAGCGTTTCCACCGCAAAGCCGTGGCTGGCGTGCAGGCGCAGGATGCCCTGCGCCTGGGTCAGCGCCCGCTCGATCTCGGTTTCGATCTCCGCGCTCAGGCTGTCCATCACCGGCCCCAGCCGCGCGGCGATGCGACGGTCTGCCCACACCAGCTTCTCGCCCAAGGCGCTGAGCTTGGCGCCCTGGCCGCGACGGCTGATGAGGAAGGGCGCGCCAAAATGCCCCTCGGCGCGTTTGATCAATCCCCAGGCATGGCGGTAGGACAGCCCCAGCCGCGCACAGGCCGCGCGCAGCGTACCCGTGTCGTGCACTGCGACCAGCAGCGCGATCAGCCGCGGCAAGCCGTCAAAGCCGGCGCCCTGGGCAAGCTGCCACTGCGGGGTGATCTGGATGCGGTACATGGGCGGGCCGGGTAGGGAATCAGAAGCGTTCAACGCAAAGGCGCGAAGGAAAACAAGAAAGGACGCAAAGATTTTTCTTTGATTTTCTCTCGGCTTTCTTGCCTTGGCTTTTTCTTTGCGTCCTTGGTTCACCTCTTTGCGCCTTTGCGTTGAACGCTGTTCGCTTTATATCGGCTTTTGAAAGCCGATTAAAGTGGGCCAGCACCGCCAATTGTTGGGTGCTGCGGGCTTTCGGGATCAGAATCAGTCAAAGAATCAAGGCCACCCATCGGGATGCCCATATGCTTGAGGAGACATATTCAGGGACTCCGCCGCGCAGCGGCAAGCGCCGTGACCGGGTGATTGCCATCCAGGTTGCGCCCGGCGCCGACCTGCCGCCCCTAGAACGCGAGGCCGTGCACACGGCAGTGCGTGAACAAGGCCCCAAGCCGGGCGGCCTGATCGAGGTGCTGCACGCGGTGCAGGCGCGGCTGGGCTGTGTGCCGCCACGCACCGTGCCGCTGATCGCCTACGGGCTGAACCTCACCCGCGCCGAAGTGCACGGCGTGATCAGTTTCTATCACGACTTCCGCGAGCAGCCGCCGGGGCAGCGGGTGGTCAAGCTCTGCCGCGCCGAGGCCTGTCAGGCGGTCGGCGCACGGGCTCTGGAAACCCACCTGCGCGAGCAACTCGGCATCGACCTGCACACGACCACCCCCGACGGCCGCGTCACCCTCGAACCCGTGTATTGCCTCGGCAACTGCGCGCTGGGACCATCGGTGATGATCGACGGGCGCCTGCACGGACGGGTCACGCCGCAAGGGCTGGAGCGGCTGCTGGGGCAAGCGCCATGAGCTGGGTCAAAAGCGGTTCAACGCAAAGGCGCAAAGAAAAAAAAGAAAGGACACAAAGATTTTTTGTTGTTGTGTTTCCTTGCTTGGGCTTTTCTTTGCGTCCTTGCTTCACCCCTTCGCGCCTTTGCGTTGAACGCTTCTGCTTTTGGGGTGCTTCACCATGACCGGCTCCCGCATCTACGTCCCCGGCGATGCCACCGCCTGCTCGGTGGGCGCTGACGCCGTCGCGGCAGCCATTAACGCGCATGCCGGCCAAGCGGGGCTGAGCGTTGAACTGATCCGCAACGGCTCGCGCGGCATGCACTGGCTGGAGCCGCTGGTGGAGGTCGACACCGACCAGGGCCGCCTGGCCTACGGCCCGGTCACGGCGGATGACGTGCCCGGCCTGTTCGCCGCCGGGTTCCATTACGGGGGCGCGCACGCCTTGCGGCTGGGGCCGACCGGGCAACTGCCGTGGATGCGGCAGCAGGAGCGACTCAGCTTTGCGCGCTGCGGGGTGGTCGATCCGCGCAGCCTCGCGGACTACCGTCGGCATGGGGGTTACGCCGGTCTGGAGAAAGCGTTGACGATGACCCCCGAGGCCATCGTCGAAGCCGTCACAGAATCTGGCCTGCGCGGGCGCGGCGGTGCGGCGTTTCCCACCGGCATCAAGTGGAAGACGGTGCTGGAGGCGCCGGTCGTCGTCGGCCCCGATCGCGACGACCCGCGCCAGCAGAAATACATCGTCTGCAATGCCGACGAGGGCGATTCCGGCACCTTCGCCGACCGCATGCTGATGGAGGGCGATCCCTTCAGCCTGATCGAAGGCATGACCCTCGCCGCCCTGGCCACCGGTGCCACACAGGGGTTTATCTACCTGCGCTCGGAATACCCGCACGCGCATCGCGCGCTGACCGTCGCCCTGTCGGCGGCCTATGAAGCGGGCTATCTCGGGGTCGATGTTTGCGGCAGCGGCAAACGGTTTGATCTGGAGGTGCGTCTCGGTGCGGGCGCCTATATCTGCGGCGAAGAAACCGCCCTGCTCGACTCGCTGGAAGGCCGTCGCGGGCAGGTGCGCGCCAAGCCGCCGCTGCCAGCCATCAACGGCCTGTTCGGCCAGCCGACGGCGGTCAACAACGTGCTCACCCTCGCCGCCGTGCCGGAGATTTTGGCGCGTGGCGCCGCCCATTACCGCGACTTTGGGCGAGGTCGCTCACGCGGCACCTTGGCGATACAACTGGCCGGCAACGTGAAACGCGGCGGCCTGATCGAAAAGGCCTTCGGCGTGACCGTGCGCGAAATCATTGAAGACTTTGGCGGTGGCACCCGCAGCGGTCGACCGGTGCGCGCGGTGCAGATCGGCGGCCCCCTGGGTGCGTATTGGCCGCCCGAAAAGTTCGACACGCCGCTGGACTACGAAGCTTTTATCGAAGCAGGCGGCATGGTCGGCCACGGCGGCATCGTGGTGTTCGACGACAGCGTGAACCTCGCCGAACAGGCGCGCTACGCGATGGAATTCTGTGCCATCGAATCCTGCGGCAAATGCACGCCCTGCCGCATCGGCTCGGTGCGCGGTGTGGAAGTGATCGACCGCCTCACCGCAGGCGATGCTACCCAGGAAACGCTGCTGCGCGATCTTTGCGACACCCTCACCCACGGCTCGCTATGCGCGATGGGCGGCATGACGCCAATCCCGGTGCTGTCGGCGCTGGATCACTTTGCTGGGGACTTCAGAAAAGCTTTCAACGCAAAGGCGCAAAGGTGAAAAGCAAGGACGCAAAGAAAAACGGAGGTGAAATTTGGAGCCCAATTCGTGTTCCAACATCATCGTCGGTGCCGCAATCGAGGTGCATCGTGAGCTGGGTGTCGGGTTGCTGGAGTCAGCTTATGAAGCTGCCCTGGCGATTGAACTCACGCAGCGCGGCCTCTGCTTCGAGCGGCAGGTACCACTACCCGCGCGCTACAAAGGCGTGCCGCTCGGCGACGCTTATCGGCTCGACGTGTTCGTCGAAGGCTGCGTCATTGTCGAGATCAAGGCCGTTGCTCAGCTTGCCCCGATACACGCGTCCCAGTTGCTCACCTATTTGCGCCTCTCGCAATGCAGGCTTGGTCTTTTGCTCAACTTTCACGAGCGCACTATGCGTGCAGGTATCCAACGCGTCGTCAACGATCTGTGAATCTTTGCGTCCTTTCTTTTCATCTTTGCGCCTTTGCGTTGAAAGCTTTTGCCGACAGGGAGTAACCCATGCGCTCCATCGCTGAACCCGACCTCGGCACCCCCGCGCCGCTGTATCGCAACGTCGGCCGCAAAACCGCTACGGCGGCACCTGAGGCCAAGCCGGTGTCGCTGACCCTCGACGGCCGCGTGATCACGGTGCCGGAGGGCACATCGGTGATGCGTGCCGCGGCCTTGTCGGGCATTGCCATTCCCAAGCTCTGCGCCACCGATCAGTTGGAGGCCTTCGGCTCCTGCCGCCTGTGTCTGGTGCAGATCGAGGGCCGCAAGGGCTATCCGGCGTCGTGCACCACGCCGGTGGCCGAGGGCATGGTGGTGACCACGCAGAACGCGGCCCTCGCCAAACTGCGGCGCGGGGTGATGGAGCTGTACATCTCCGACCATCCGCTGGACTGCCTGACCTGCCCCGCCAATGGCCATTGCGAGTTGCAGGACATGGCCGGGGCCGTGGGTCTGCGCGAGGTCCGTTACGGCTACGAGGGCGATAACCATGTCCACGCGGCGGTCAACGGCGAGGCCAATCCGCGCTTTGTCGAGACCGACAGCAGCAACCCGTACTTCAGCTTTGATCCCAGCAAGTGCATCGTCTGCTCGCGCTGCGTGCGGGCCTGCGACGAGCAGCAGGGCACGCTGGCGCTGAGCATCCAGGGGCGCGGTTTCGACTCGAAGGTGGCGGCGGGGCAGGACGAATTGTTCATGGACTCCGAATGCGTCTCTTGCGGCGCCTGTGTGCAGGCCTGCCCGACGGCGACGCTGAGCGAGAAGTCGCTGATCGAGGAGGGTCAGGCCAGCCACAGCGTGGTGACCACCTGCGCCTACTGCGGTGTCGGCTGCTCGTTCCGCGCCGAGATGCAGGGCGAAGACCTGGTACGCATGGTCCCCAACCAGGACGGCCACGCCAACCACGGCCATTCCTGCGTGAAAGGCCGCTTCGCGTTGGGCTATGCCACGCACAGCGACCGCATCACCACGCCGATGATTCGCGCGCGAATCAGCGACCCCTGGCAGGCGGTGAGCTGGGAAACCGCCATCGCCCACGCCGCCAGCGAGCTCAAGCGCATCCAGGGACAGTTCGGCCGCGACGCGGTGGGCGGCATCACCTCCAGCCGCTGCACCAACGAAGAAACCTATCTGGTGCAGAAGCTGGTGCGCGCCGGGTTTGGCAACAACAACGTCGACACCTGCGCGCGGGTCTGCCACTCGCCCACCGGCTACGGGCTGAAGCAAACCCTGGGCGAATCGGCCGGCACACAGAACTTTGATTCGGTGCGGGCCGCCGACGTGATCATGGTGATCGGCGCCAACCCCACCGACGGCCATCCGGTGTTCGCCAGCGCCATGAAGCGCCGCCTGCGGCAGGGGGCGAAGCTGATCGTCGCCGATCCGCGCGCCATTGATCTGGTGCGCATGCCGCACATTGCCGCCGCGCATCACCTGCAACTCAAGCCTGGCACCAACGTGGCGCTGATCAACGCGCTGGCGCATGTGATCGTGACCGAGGGCCTGGTGGACGAGGCCTTCGTGCAGGCGCGCTGTGAGCCCGAGTCCTTTGCTACGTGGCGGGCGTTCGTGGCCGAAGACCGCAACAGTCCGGAATCGATGGAAGCCGTCACCGGCGTGCCCGCCGTCGAAGTGCGTGCAGCAGCGCGGCTCTACGCCACCGGCGGCAACGCTGCCATCTACTACGGCCTCGGCGTGACCGAACACAGCCAGGGTTCGACCATGGTGATGGGCATTGCCAACCTCGCCATGGCCACCGGCAATCTGGGCCGCGAGGGCGTCGGCGTGAACCCGCTGCGCGGCCAGAACAATGTGCAGGGCGCCTGCGACATGGGCAGCTTTCCGCACGAGCTGCCGGGTTATCGGCACGTGAGCGACGCGAAAGTGCGCGCCAGCTTCGAAGACGCCTGGGGCGTGGCCCTGCAAGCCGAGCCGGGCTTGCGGATTCCCAACATGCTGGAGGCCGCGCTCGACGGCGAGTTCAAGGGCATCTACATCGAAGGCGAAGACATCGCCCAATCCGACCCCAACACCCAGCACGTCACCGCGGCGCTGGAAGCGATGGAATGCGTGGTGGTGCAGGACCTGTTCCTCAACGAAACCGCCAAGTTCGCGCACGTGTTCTTGCCCGGCAGTTCGTTCCTGGAAAAGGACGGCACCTTCACCAATGCCGAGCGGCGCATCTCACGCGTGCGCCGGGTGATGGCGCCCAAGGCCGGGTATGCCGACTGGGAGATCACCCAGCTGCTGGCCAACGCGCTGGGCTATCCCATGAACTACCGCCATCCGTCGGAGATCATGGACGAGATCGCGCGCCTGACACCCACGTTTACGGGTGTCAGCTTCGACGCCATCGACCGGCTTGGTAGCATCCAGTGGCCCTGCAATGCGGACGCGCCCGACGGGACGCCGACCATGCACGTCGACGCCTTCGTGCGCGGCAAGGGCCGTTTCATGCGCACCGAGTACGTGGCCACGCGCGAAAAGGTGAACGCCCGCTATCCGCTGATACTCACAACCGGCCGCATCCTCAGCCAGTACAACGTCGGCGCGCAGACACGGCGCACCGAGAATGTGGTTTGGCACGAGGAAGACCGGCTGGAAATCCACCCGGTCGATGCCGAAACCCGCGGCATTACCACCGGCGACTGGGTGGGAATCGCCAGCCGCGCCGGCAACACCGTGCTGCGCGCCCAGGTCACCCCGCGGGTGCAGCCGGGGGTGGTGTACACCACCTTCCACTTTCCGGAGTCCGGCGCCAACGTGATTACCACCGAAAACTCCGACTGGGCCACCAACTGCCCCGAGTACAAGGTCACCGCCGTCGAGGCCCTGCGCGTCAGCCAGCCCTCGGAATGGCAGCGGCGCTTCGCCGCCTTCACCGCCGAGCAGCGTGAACTGCTGGCGGCGGCGCGGGCGGGGGAACTGGCGTGACCGCGCACACACGAGAAGCGGTTCAACGCAAAGGCGCAAAGGTAAAAGACAAGGACGCAAAGACGACATGAAGACAAGGCCCAGCATTTCCGCGTTCCATGAGCTGCATTTCTTTGCGTCCTTGCTGTTCCCTCTTTGCGCCTTTGCGTTGAATGCTTTTGAAGTTTGCTTATGACCCCGCCGCCCACTCACCGCCAGATCCCCGTCCAGCGCGGCCCAGTTCGCGCCACGGATTGCGTGGCCGAGGAGGTGCCGGTGGCGCTGTTGTTCAACGACCAGCCGCACGCGGTGATGATGGCCACGCCTTCAGACTTGGAAGACTTCGCGCGCGGCTTTGCGCTCACCGAGGGCATCGTCGCAGCGGTTGACGAGATCGGCGCCATCGTTGTCGCGAAGGCACCGCCGCAGGGCGTGACGGTGACGGTGCGGATTCCCGCGCAGCGCGTCGAGGCCCTTGCCGAACGGAGTCGCAGCCTTACCGGACGTACCGGCTGCGGCCTTTGCGGCGCGCAAACCCTGGCAGAGGCCATCCGCCCAACGCCGCGCGTCCCGGCCGGGCGTAGCGTTCAGCGCAGTGCGGTGGTGCGGGTGCTGGCCGCACTGACCGATGCGCAACCTCTCAATGCCCGCACCGGCGCCACCCATGCGGCCGCGTTTGCCGACGCGCAGGGGCGCCTGCTGGCGGTGCGCGAAGACGTGGGCCGCCACAACGCGCTGGACAAACTCATCGGGCACCTCATTGCAACCGGGGTGGACACCGCACTTGGCTTTGCGGTCATCACCAGTCGCGCCAGTTACGAAATGGTGCAGAAGGCCGCGGTGGCCGGCATTCCCATGCTGGTGGCCATCAGCGCGCCGACGGCCTTCGCCGTACGGCTGGCCGACGAGGCGGGCATGACCTTGATCGGCTTCGCGCGCGGCGAGCGGCAAGTCGTCTACACCTGCCCGGCGCGCCTGCGGGATGACCATGAGGCAGCGGCATGAACGCCGAACGTTTGATCGAGATGGCCAACGACATCGCCCGCAACCTGGCCGACGAGCCCGATCCCGCAGCCCGTATCGCCGAACACCTACAGAAGTTCTGGGCGCCGCGCATGCGCAGCCAGTTGGCGGAAGCCATCGCGGTGAGCCCGGCAGCGGCGCTGCCGACGGTGATGGAAGCACTGCAGAAACGCGGCGACCGCGACGCCTAGGCGGCCAGTTTGGCCCACCGTGCAGTGGCTGGTGATGTGGTGAACATGGGTTCACAATCGGTTCACCGTGCACACCTACGCTGCGCGGGCGAACTATCTCGTACGTTTACAGGGGAACCTCACATGCAACATTTCAAACTGAGTCTGATTGCAGCTGCACTGCTGGTCGGTGGTATCGCCCATGCGCAGAGCGCGGGCGCCGATGCCAACGCATCGGTCAATGTCGGCGTCGATGGCAAGGTCGCCTCCGATACGGCCACGGGTGCCAAAGCCGGTGCGGCGGCCGGTGCTGAACGCGGCGAAGCCGTGGGCGGTGCGGTGGTCGATGGCACCAAGACGGTGGGCGGCAAGGTCGTCGACGGCACCAAGACGGTCGGTGGCAAAGTGGTTGATGGTGCCAAGGCGGGTGCCGATGCCACCGTTGAAGGCGGCAAGAAGGTCGGCGCGGGCGTCAAGGCCGGTGCCGCCAAAACTGGTGACATGGCGGAGACAGGCGTTCGCAAAGGCGCCGGTGCGGTCGGGGGTGTGGTCGGCGGCGTGGCCGGTGGCGTCAAGGGTGCCGTGGGCGGTACAGCCAACACCAACGTCAACGTTGACGCCGGTGCCAAGGTCAACAGCAATGCGGGCGCCAATGCAGAAGCCGAGGCCAAGGCCAACACTGAAGAAGGCGAAAAGAAGGGGTTCTTCGGTCGCCTGTTCGGCGGCTGATCGCGCACTAATCAGCGTTTGTGGCAGATCAAGCCCGGGTTTACCGCCCGGGCTTTTTGTTGTCTGCGGCAAAATGCGGCTCTCATCCAAACCGCCCTGGATTTTTCGCATGAGCGACCGCGCCGCATCCCTCCTCATTGATTACTACGCCGCCTTCAACCGCGCCGACTGGCCGGCGTTTCTGGCCTTGATGACCGACGATGTCATTCACGACATCAACCAAGGCGGTCGCGAGGTTGGCCGCGTGGCATTTGAAGCCTTCATGGCGCGAATGAATCGCTGCTACGCCGAGCAGATCGAAGACATCACGGTGATGGTCAACGCCAGCGGCACGCGGGCGGCCGTCGAGTTCACCGTGGTGGGCCAGTACCTCGCGACGGACGAAGGCTTGCCCGCGGCCACCGGCCAGCGCTACCGCCTGCCGGGGGGGTGCGTTCTTTGAGTTGCGCGACGGCAAGGTTGCGCGCGTTAGCAACTACTACAACCTGCAGGACTGGTTGCGACAGGTCGGTGCCTGAAGCCCGCCACGCGGTCGATGGCGTGCGGCCCAGCGCCATCACCGTGCCACGCGGCGATTGGCCGGATGCACTCAGCTTTCTCGTCGCGCACTTTCCCAACATCACGGCGCACACCTGGCGGCAGCGCTTTGCCCTGCATCGCGTACTGGATGACAACGGCCAGCCACTGGCGGCTGATGCGCCCTGCCGGGAAGGTTTGCGTCTGCATTACTTTCGCGAAGTGGCCGATGAGCCGCCCGCGTTGTCGGCGTGGCGCGTGGTGCACCGTGACGCGCACCTGCTGGTCATCGACAAGCCGCCCTTTGTGCCGGTGACGCCTGCGGGGCGCTTCGTGCAGCAGTCGCTGTTGGTGCAGTTGCAGCGCGAGGCCGACATCGTCGACGTCGCGCCTTTGCACCGCATCGACCGGCTGACCGCCGGGCTGGTGATGTTTTCGCTGCGCAGTGACAGTCGCGCGCACTACCAGCGTCTGTTCGCCAACCACGCCATCAACAAGGGTTACGACGCGCTCAGCGCAACCCGGGTAGGCGACGATTTCCCCCGGCGGCGGATGTCACGACTGGCGCGCGGTGAGCCCTTCTTTCGCAGGCAGGAGGTTAAGGGTCAGCCCAACAGCGAGACCGTCATCGAGGTGACGGAACGCGGCGCCCGGGGCACGCGGTTTCGCCTGATACCGGTCACCGGCCGCACCCACCAGCTGCGCGTGCACATGGCGGCACTGGGCGCGCCGCTGCTCAACGATCCGTGGTACCCGGACTTGCTGCCGCCACAAGACGACAACCCGGACCGGCCGCTGCAACTGGTGGCGCTGTCGCTGACTTTCACCGACCCGCTGACGGGCGCGACACGGTTTTTCGAGAGCGCTTACCGCTGCGTGTTCTGAGGGTCGGGTTCGGCCGGGCTTTCGGGTCTTGGCGAGTGCCCCAGCGTGCGCGGTCCCGGCCCGGTGCCGAGGTCGGTGTCCGGGTCTTCGATGGTTTTCAGCATGGTCGGCTTGACCGGAATCAGGCTCGCCAACTTGGGAAAGTGACGCAACAGGTGATAACCCACCCAGCGCCAGACGTGCCAGATGGGATGACGCCGCGCGACCGCGTCGCGGGTGATCTGCACGCAGCGCTCGGCCAGCAGGGCTTCCAGTTTTTCGCGCAGCTCGCCGGCAAACGACGTGTCGCGCACGAACAGGTTGGCTTCTAGGTTCAGCGACAGGCTGAACGGGTCGAGATTGCTGGAGCCCACCGTTGCCCAGGCGTCGTCCATGACGGCCACTTTGGCGTGCGACGGGCGTTCCATGAACTCCCAGATTTCGACGCCGATGTTGAGCAGGTGGTCGTACAGCGTCGATGCCGCGAACTTGACGTAGGCCTTGTCGGGCTCGCCCTGCAGCACGAGGCGCACACGCACGCCGCGCTCGACGGCCTGGCGCATCGCCCGCAGGAAACGGTAGCCCGGGAAGAAATAGGCGTTCAGCAAAACGATGTCACGCGACGCGCTTCGCAGGCCAAGGCGGTACATGGCCTCGATGGCGGTGCGGTGGTTGTGATTGTCACGCGTGACCAGCAGCACCTGGGCATCGCTTTCGGGGTGAGACCACTTGCTCGGCAGCCAGCGCAGCAGGCCACGCAGGTTGCGGCGGCCCTGCGGGGTTGGGTGGCCGATGGCCTCGCGGCAGAAGCGGTGAATGTCATCGACCGCCGGCCCGGTGACGCGGGTGGCGTAGTCCTGTTTCGATTTTTCACCGTAGTAGCGCATGTGCTCGTCGGAATAATTGATGCCGCCGACATAGGCGACGCGCTGATCGATCACCACCAGCTTGCGGTGCAGGCGCCGGAACAGGTTGGCCTGCACGCCGAGAATCGGTGGCAGGGGCGCGAAAACATGCAAGCGCACGCCGGCTTCGGTCAGGCTGGCGACGAACGCCTTGCCCAGCGGCGCCGAGCCGTAGCCATCGACGGTGACGTCGACCTGCACACCGCGTTCGGCGGCCGTGACCAGCGCGTCGCGCAGTTGCCGACCGATCTCGTCGTCGTACCAGATGAAGGTCTCGATGATGACTTCACGCTTGGCCTCGGCAATATCGTCGAACACGCGGGGAAAGAATTCCTCGCCGTTCTCCAGCAGCTCAAGCGCGTTTCCGCGCGTCCAGTCACGGTTTGAATTCATTGTGGTGAGACCTTTTGCAGCAGCAGCGGCGCGTGATCGGACAGGCGTCGCCAAGGTTTGCCGACCAGCCGTTTGGGCCCTTCGACGTGCAGGTTGCGGACGTACATGCGGTCCAGCCGCAGCATTGGAAGCCATACCGGAAAGGTGCGCGCGGCCTGGCCAAAAGCAGTGATGAACGCCTCGCCGAGTCCGGCACCGTCCGCCAGAATGTCGTGGGCTCGTTGCCGCCAGTCGTTGAAATCGCCCGCGACCAGCAGCGGTGCATCGGCGGGAATCTCGCGTTCAATCAGCTCGCAAAGCTTGGCCAGCTGCTTCTGCCGGCTGGCCTCAAACAGGTCGAGGTGGACGCAGATCACATGCAGCGGCGCTGCCCAGTCCGGCACCTTGAGCACGCAGTGCAGCAGCCCGCGCTTCTCGCGGTCGTGGATTGAAACATCGTGGTTCTGCTGGTGAACGATGGGAAACTTCGACAGCAACGCATTGCCGTGATGGCCGGCCGGGTAGGCGGCATTTTTGCCGTAGGCATAAGCCGACCAGAGCGTGTCGGCAAGAAATTCGTACTGGCTATGTTCGGGCCAGCGCTCCCAGCGGGTCGAATGTTCCTGATGCTCGCCGAGCACCTCTTGCAACAACACCACGTCGGCGTTGGCCTCGCGAATCGCCTCGCGCAGTTCGTGCAACACGAAGCGCCGGTTGCCGACCGAGAAACCCTTGTGCATGTTCAGCGTCAAAATCTTGATCGCTTGGTTACCCCGTGCAGTTTGGTGCGTGATTGAAGCAGACCTCAGGTGTCCTCAACCTGACTGCTCAGTTTTCGTTTGACCCACGCGCCCAGCGCGACGAGGGCCACCAGCAGCCCGACCAGAAAGCCGATGCTGCCGGGGCTGGGGTCGTCAATCACCTCGCGCAACTGAAAGCCGACGACACCCATGGCGATGAGGCTGGGCAGCACGCCGAGCAGCGTGCCGATGCTGAAGATCCCCACGCCAATGCCGCCCGCGCCAAGCGCCAGATTGATCACCGGGTAAGGCGCCACCGGCACCAGGCGCAGAAGAATCATGCCCGGCAGCCCACTGTTGCGGATCAGTGTCAGCGCTTTGTCGAGCCGTGCATTATCCAGCCCGCGCAGTGCCTTGCGGCCAAACCGGCCGCCAACCCAAAAGGCGACCAGACCGGCCAGCAGCGTGCCGTAGAGCGCGCCGGCCACACCCCAAAGGGGGCCCAAGGTGAGAATCAACGCAAGGTTGAGCGCGATGATCGGGAACAACACACCGGTCGCTGCCACATAGATCAACGCCAGACTCAGCGGTGCCCAGGGCGATTGGGCCAGTGACTCAATCTGCCCGGCAATCTTCTCCGGCTCGGTCCATTCACCGAGCGGTGTCAACCGCCACAGCGCCAAAAAGGCCAGCAGCACGATCGCCGCCAGCAGCCACCCCCACCATTTGCGACGTGGGAGAGCCGTCACGCTGCGGCGGTGTGGGGTGGCGGGGGCGGCGGCAGGTTTTTCAGGGTGGGGGCTCGGCTGGCGTGATGAGGATGGGCGTCACCTTATCGCCATCGACCAGTTGAATGTCGCGATATGCGCAGCGGCCCTGACGACGCTGGAACATCGAATTGGCGATCAGCCACACCGCAACCACCCGCTGCGGGTGCTGGCCGTCGATGGCCGTGGCGTAATTGGCGTGCAGCGGTTGCGACTCATCCAGCCATTCGCTCAGAGGATCGCCCGGAAGGGCGCGCACCACCCAGTGGGTTTCTCGTTCTTTCCACCACGGCAGCGGGCACTGGAAAACGGTGCCGGGTTTGAGTGCGGCGCTCCACATGTAGGTGAGGTCCAGCCCATTGTCGAACTCCACCGCAATCGACAGATAGTCGTGGGTGATATCGATGTGCTCGGCACGCTGCGACGGCAACTGCTCGGCACGCCAGCGCCACTGCAACTGCAGGCTTTCGGTGAGCGGTACGTCGACCGGGAACTGCAAAATGCCGACATCAGAATCGGTCTCGCACAGCAGCGTGTCGCGCTCGGCGCGGTATAACTCGCCCTGTCCGAGACGCCACAGATAGTGCCAATCGTTCGGCGGCTTCACTGGGTTCAGGTAACGGCGCAGTGCGGCCGCGAACAGGCCGGCGTCGCGCTCGGCGGCACTGCGCAAGCCTGCTTCGACGGCGGAGTCTGCCCAGCGAATCACCACCACGCTCAGACCGCCACTCATCAGCGCGTGCAGGGGTGAGCGCTCGATGCGGCCCTGACGGTCGGCGAACGAGCCCGGCGGCAGCGCCGCGAACTTGAGCGGGCCGGACGCTTGCGCCTGGAAGGTCCAGGTTTCACCCGGCGCCTTCTGAATGTCAGCATCGCCCACGCGACACCAGGTCACGGATTTTGGCAGCAGGCTGAGCTTCAGCACCTTGGCCAGATGCACGACGCCGGTGCTGATGACGGTAATCGATTCGCCCTCACGCAGTTGCAGGCCCGTGTCGAACCAGGACAGCGGCTTGGCGGTGACGGTAAAGCCGTGAACCTGAGCATCTGCCGGTAATTCGGCGCGAGCCCGTGCGATCAACGGGTCCAGGGACGTCGAATCAACCTCGACTGCGGGCACTTTTGACGAGAGGCGCTCGGCGACGCTTTCGATTCGAGCGCGTATTGACGAGGGGGCATTCCGCAAGGCCATGAAAGAGTCCCCGCGTTATCGACCTGCGGCGTAGCGCATCAGGTCGAACCCTTGAATGGTGGCATCGATGTCGTTTCGACCGGCGCCGAACAGGCCGACCGGGACGCCCATCTCCTGCAGTGCACCGGCATCATCGCCGGGCCAGTTGTGGCCGTTGCCCAACAAGCTTGCAAACACGACCTGGCGACCCTCGGCGCAGTTGGGCGCCCAGTCGAATTGCACATCGCCGCCGGCGCCATTGAACAACGCGGTTCGGTCTTCACCGCTGCACTGGTTGTGCATCTTGAAGTCGGCGTAGTTCTGCGGAATGGTGCGCAACAAACCGCCGATGCCGTCATACGGCACGATCGGGTCCAAGGTGCCGTGAATCAGCACCGCGCCGATGGGTCGATTGGGTTGGCATATCGCCGCACTCTCGTTGTTCTGGGTTCCGGCAACTGCCATGAAGGCATCGACTTGGTCGGCACGCCCACACGCATAGAAATAAACCATGGGCACGCCGTTCGACAGGCCGGCGACGTACAGCGGCGCACCGCGTGCCGAAAAGCGGTTGCGGCCGTCTTCGACGACGCCGTCCAGAAACTGCAGAAATTCCTCGACGGGCTGAGACTGTTGCGTCGGCCAACGCGACAGGCTGCTGCCGCCCACTGGTGGCAGGGTGTCGCCCGGCGGGTCGATCAGACCGACGCCGGCGGGCGCCTGGGGCAGTAACACGACCACGTTGCGCGCCTTGGCAAGCTCGGTCATGCGCGTCAGGTTGCCGTGGAACGCCACATTGCCACCGAGGTAGTGCAGGTTGAGATAGACCGCTGACGGGGCGCCCCCAGCAGTGGGTCGAATGGCGATGTAGTCACTTTCAAGCCCGCCACCGGCGGCCGGATGGGTGCTGATCTCGACCCCGTCGCAGGGAATGACTTCACTGCGGCTGCGGACGAAGTCGCTGCCTGGCACCAGCGGACAGAACAGGGTGCGGTTGAGGTTGGGGTCGCAGTTCTCGCCGGCCGCAACCCGCTCAGGCGTGAAGTCGTTTTGGCAGGCGGTACCGCCCGGCACCCCGCCGGCTGCCCCACCCAGCGGATCGCTGGACCCACAGGCTGCCAAGCCCAGCACCACGCTGGCCACGAAGGCCCTTTGAATTGCAGTCATCACAGCGTGTTCTCTTGAATGGGGTTGCCGCTGGGCGCAGAGCATCATGTCATCGGCCTGTTGAGGCCGGCAAACCGTGCGTTTGACCCCCCGTGCGTCGCCAAGTTTTGCCGTCGACGCTCTCCGGGGCGCCTAAAGCCTACTGAAACCGCACGCTGGTGCCCACCAAGCGGCAATCCTGTTCCAGTTGGTCGCAGGCCTGCAGTGCCAGCAGATAGTTGCCGGGCAGGCCCGATGCGCTGGCGAAGTAAGTCGACAGCTCTGTGGCCTGCGCCGCGTCGCCGCTGCCGCAGGTGAGGGTCACGTCCGTATCGAACGTGCACTGGATCGCGTTCGCCGTGGCGCCCGGACACAGCGCGCTCCCTTCTCCGCACGCCACTTCGAGAACCTCTGCATCGCCCTCGTCCAGCAGATTGTCGCGGGTGATGAACAGCCGGATCAGCGTCGTTGTCGTGACCGATTCGGCATTCCATGCGACCGAGAAAATACCGTCATCTTGGTTCATGTTGATCTGCGCCTGGGTGGTTTGCTGGCCCGGGCTGCTGACCACCCCGTCTGTGCCGGTCACCGAGTAAGACCGAATATTGGTCTGCGTGATCCCGGAGGGGTCGGTGTCGGTGCAGCCACTGATGAGGGCAACGAGACAGGCGAGGGTGGCGAAGTGGCGCATGGGACGTCCTGAAGAGCATAAGGGCTGAGGCAATCCAGGAGCATACCCACCCGAGCGCAAATTAATTGTCAGGTGCGTCTCATTGCCCGGGTGAGGCGGTGCCCTACCCCCCGCGCCAGTTGGCGTTATACGCCCAGAACGCGACGCTGCGCCGGTAAGCGTCGGCATCCAGCGCGACGCCTGAGCCGCCCTCTTCCACGCCCAGCGCGTTGCGCATCATGGTGATGGGCGCCATCGGAATCTCCTCGGGCGTGGCGGTGGCCAGACAGCCGACGATGCCCCAGTCGGCGTCGATGGCGTCCCCCTCCTTGAGTAGTTGATCGCGCGCGTAAACGATCACCAGCAGGTAGTCGGCGACCGGCGCGGTCACGCCCTCGAACCAGCGCACCAAGACCGGCAGCTCGCCGTCGGTGCGGGCCTCGTAGGCCGAGCGCAGCAGGTGCCGGTTGTCGTCGGTGACCGGCACGGTCAGGCAGCGGGTGGCGGTCCAGTTGCGGTGCACGTGCAACTTGCAGAACGGCGCGTAGCCGTCGAGCACCTTGAGCGGCGCCTCAGTGTTGAGGTGACGGACAAAGGCGTCGGGCGTGACGCCTCGCAGGCCGTTGGCCCGGCCGTCATCTGGGAACAGACGGGCGCGGGCAAACGCGGTGAGGGCAATCGACATGCGGAACAGTGGTGGCGGGTGAGCGGGCACGATATCGTCATTCCACTGACCTCTCTGGAGTGACCCATGCCGGTGCCCGGTTTTGAAACCACCGCCTTCGAACACGAGGGCGTGCGCCGCGACGTGTTTCGCGCCGGCAGTGGCCCCGCCGTCATCGTCATGACCGAAGTGCCCGGGATCACTCCGCAGGTGGCGCGGTTCGCGCAGTGGGTGGTCGATGCCCAGTTCACCGTGTTCATGCCGCAGCTCATCGGCACGCCGATGCGGCCGCTCACGCCGGGCGCGGTGCTGGGCAGCATGGCGCGCATCTGCATCAACCGCGAGTTCCGCGTGCTGGCGGCGCACCAGTCCAGCCCCATCGTCGACTGGCTGCGGGCGTTGGCACGCCATGCGCACCAAGCCTGCGGCGGGCCGGGCGTGGGCGCCATCGGCATGTGCCTGACCGGCAACTTCGCACTCGCCATGATGCTCGATGCCCCGGTGCTCGCACCGGTGTTGTGCCAGCCGTCGCTACCGCTGCGGATCACCCGCAACAAGGCCAGTGCAGTGCATGCCTCCCCGGCCGAGATCGCCGCCGCGCACGACAAGATCGACCACCAGGGTGCGCGCATTCTGGGGCTGCGCTTTCATCGCGACCCCTGGTGTCCGCCCGCCCGCTTTCAGCGGCTGCGCGATGAGTTTGGCGATGCCTTCGAAAGCATCGAGATCGACCCCAAGCACGCCAATCCCAACGAAATGAAGCCCGCCCACAGCGTGCTGACCACCCACCTGATTGATGCCGAGGGCCAGCCCACCCGGCAGGCGCTGGACCGGACGCTGCAATTCTTTGCCGAGCAACTCAAGCCATGAAGGCCGCGCTGCTGTTCCGACGGCTGGGCGTGGTGGGCGCTGTCCTGTTGGCGCTGGCGGCGGTGGGCTGTCAGCCGCCTGCCGATGAAGCGGTTCCGGCGGCGACCCCGCCGGCCGAGCCGGAATCGGCGACGGTGCTGGCGCTTGAGGGCGAAGGTTTGCGGGCCTTCATCAAGTCATCGGGCGCTGCCCGGCCGCTGCCCTTCGGCACCGAACGGGATGCGGCGCTGCGCAGGCTTGAAGCGGTGCGCGGTGCGCCGCCGGACGAGCAGGGCGAAAGCGCGGACTGCGGCGCCGAGTTCGCCACCTGGGCTGATGGCTTTCAGGTCTGGTTTGCGCGCGGCACGTTCGTCGGCTGGGCGGTGCGCGGCACCGACGCTGCGCTCTCCACCGTCGATGGGCTGAGGGTGGGCACAACCCGCGCCCAGCTTGAAGACGGCGGCACGGTGGTCGAGATTGCGCCGTCGTCGCTCGGCGTTGAATTCACCGCCGGCGGTGTGGCCGGCTTGCTGGCGTCCGACGCCAGCGACGCGCCGGTCACGCATTTGTGGGCCGGGGCGACCTGCATCGCGCGGTAGCGCGCGCGGTCAAGCGGTATCGAGTTCGCTGAAACGCAGCGCCAGATGGTCAATCAGCGCCCTGACTGCCGGCAACAGGCAGCGCTTTGACGGCAGCACCGCGTGCACCACCTCGGGCGGTGGTTGCCAATCGGCCAGCAGGCGCATCAGCGTGCCTTTTCGCAGGTCGTCTTCCACCATCATCAGCGGCAGATGCACCACGCCCACGCCTGCCCGCGCGGCAATCTGCAAGGCCACCATGTCGTCGGTGACCAGACGCGGCTGGTGACGAACGGTGGTGTTGACGCCGTGCGGGCCCAGCAGTTGCCAGGCGTGGTCGTAACGCGCCGGACCGCGATCCAGGCTGGGAAAGCCGGCCAGCGCCGACGGCGCACTCGGCCGACCCAGGCGCGCCACCAGCGCCGGGCTGGCGACCAGGCATTGCGCGCGATGCGACAAGACGCGAAGCACCAGGTCACTGTCCTGCAGCGGTGGGCGGCGCACGCGAATGGCCAGGTCCATGCCCTCGGCGATGGGGTCGACGGGCCGATTCAAGGCCTCAAGCTGCACGCTCACTGCCGGGCAGTCCGCCATGAACTCGGCGACCATCGCGGCCACGGTGGTCTGCAGCAACCCCACCGGACAACTCACGCGCACCACGCCGCGCGGCTCGGCGCGGGACAGGTCAATGACCTCCTGCGCAGCCTCGGCTTCGGTGAGCATGGCCTTGCAATGGGCGTGATACGTCTGGCCAATGTCGGTCACCGAGAATCGCCGGGTCGAGCGTTGAATCAGGCGCGCACCGAGCCGGGCCTCCAGCGCGGCGACCCGGCGGCTGAGCTTGGATTTGGGCACGCCCAGCGCCCGGCCCGCCGGGGCAAAGCCGCCGTGGTCGACCACCTCGGCAAAATAGTAAAGATCGTTGAGGTCTTGCATGGCCACACCATTGTTCCACCGACAGAACAGTGAGTATGAATTGCGGCCACTACCGCCGCCAGCGTTGCGTCACTATGGTGTCCAGCATGTTCACAGGTCCTATCCGACCTGTTCAGGAGAAAGCACATGAAAAAGGTTCTTCGCATTGACAGCCAGCCCGGCCGGCACTGGGTGGGCGACGGCTTTCCGGTCCGCACGCTGTTCTCGTACAACAACGGCGGGGCCGCTTTGAGCCCGTTCCTCATGCTCGACTACGCCGCACCGATGGCCTTTGACCCGACCACCGGCCGGCGCGGCGTCGGCGAGCACCCGCATCGCGGCTTTGAGACGGTGACCATCGTTTACCAGGGCGAACTGGAACACCGCGACTCCACCGGCAGCGGTGGTCTCATCGGCCCCGGCGATGTGCAGTGGATGACCGCAGGCGGCGGGATTTTGCATGAAGAGTTCCACTCCGAAGCGTTCTCCAAGCAGGGCGGCAACATGGAAATGGTGCAGCTCTGGGTCAACCTGCCGGCCAAGGACAAGATGGCGGCGCCGGGCTACCAGACCCTGCTCAAGCGCGACATTCCGGTGATCGACCTGCCGGACGACGGCGGCAGTCTGCGGGTGATTGCAGGCGCCTTCGGCGAGTCGGCCGGGCCTGCGCGCACCTTCAGCCCGATCAACGTCTGGGACATCGGCCTCAAGCCCAACAAGCCCGTCACCCTCGAAGTGCCGGACGGTCACACCACCGGCTTGGTGGTGCTGCGCGGCACGGTGCGCATCAACGGCGACCAGGCCGCCCGCGAAGCGCAGTGGATCAGCTTCGACCGCAAGGGAACCGAGGTTCGCCTTGAGGTCGAGGGCGATGCCAAGGTGCTGCTGCTCAGCGGCGCGCCGCTGGACGAACCCATCGCCGGGTATGGGCCGTTCGTGATGAACACGCAGTTGGAAATCTCCGAGGCCATCGACGATTTCAACAGCGGCCGTTTCGGGCGGATGGTGCCCCAGGTCGCTTAACGCTTGGGCCGCTTTCGGGCGGCCTTTTTGACGCGCGATAGACTCGATTCACCATCACCATCGGAGCCCATACCAATGACCCGAACCCAGGTGGCCCTGTGGCCGCAACTCAAGCCCGGCACGCCGGCTCACGCGGTCGTCGCCAATGTCGATCTGGTGGTGCTGCGCTGGCCGGACGAGGACCAGGTGTCGGTGCTCTACGGCCGCTGCCGTCATCGCGGCGCGCTGATGGCCGATGGGGGTGTCAGCGGTGAGCGACTCAGTTGCCACCTGCACGGTTCCACCTACCGCTGGGCGACCGGCAAGAACATTCACTATCCCGGCGCCGACCTGAAGCGCTTCAACGCCTGGATCGAAGACGGCGCGGTGTGGGTGGACGCCGACGAAATCGCCGAGTGGGAGCGCGCCAACCCGCAGAAGTACGAGCGCGACACCTACCTGGGCGCCTACGCCGACCTGAAGGGCAGCGACGACGAGCCCCACGTGAAGGGCATTCAGGCGCTGGCCCGTGACGGGCTGGACAAGGTGGGGCATCACGGCGCCATGGCCGCCATGGGCGTGCCGGGCCACACATTGCCGCGCTGGGACGACCTGCAGATTCTCACCGCCCAATTGCACCGCCCGCCGCTGCTCGACGATGCGGCGGTGGGGACCGACGTGGTGATCGGGCCGAACGCCGCCCGGCCGCTGCGGCTGGAGATTCCCCTGCTGGTGTCGGACATGAGCTTTGGCGCGCTTTCGGAGGAAGCCAAACGCGCGCTGGCCATGGGCGCCGAGCAGGCCGGCACCGGCATTTGCTCGGGTGAAGGCGGCATGCTCGATGAGGAGCAGCAGGCCAACAGCCGCTATTTTTACGAGCTGGCCTCGGCGCGCTTCGGCTATTCCATGGACAAGGTGGCGCGCTGCCAGGCCTTTCACTTCAAGGGCGGGCAAGCGGCCAAGACCGGCACCGGCGGGCACCTGCCGGGCCACAAGGTCACCGAACGCATCGCCGACGTGCGGGGCCTGAAGGCGGGTGAATCGGCTGTGTCACCGGCGCGCTTCCCGGACTGGACCACCGTCGCCGACTACCGCGCGTTTGCGGGCGAGGTACGGGCGGCCACCGGCGGCATTCCCATCGGCTTCAAGCTGTCGGCGCAACACATCGAGAAGGACATCGACGCGGCCTTGGAGGCCACGGCCGACTACGTCATCCTCGACGGTCGCGGCGGCGGCACCGGCGCCGCGCCTCTGCTGTTTCGCGACAACATTTCGGTGCCCACCATTCCGGCGCTGGCGCGCGCCCGGGCCCATCTGGACCGCTGCGAGCGGCGCGACGTGACCCTGATCATCACCGGCGGCCTGCGCACCCCGGCCGACTTCATCAAGGCCTTGGCGCTGGGTGCCGACGCCATTGCGGTGTCCAACGTTGCGCTGCAGGCGATCGGCTGCCTGGGCATGCGCGCCTGCCACACCAACCACTGCCCGGTGGGCATTGCCACGCAGCAGGAACATCTGCGCGCGCGATTGCAGGTGCAAGCCTCGGCCGAGCGGCTGGCCCGCTATCTGAGTGCGGCCACCGACCTGATCAAGGTGATGGCGCGCGCCTGTGGACACTCGCACGTCAATCAGTTCAATCGTGATGACCTGACCACCTGGCATCGCGACATGGCCGCGCTGAGCGGCGTTGCGTTCGGCGGCGTTGGCACCCCCGACGGGGCCCGCTAAGCTCCGTTCAAATTGAGCCGGAACCCTCCATGGCAACAGGCTGGGCCCCAGATGGCGCGGTACAGGATCAGATCGACGCGACCGTCGCCGACGCGGTGGCGCGTGCGCGCGCCCGGCAGGGACAACAGGCCAGCCGCGAACGTTGCGCCGAATGCGACGCCGCCATCCCTGAACGACGCCGCATCGCCATCCCCGGCGTGCAGCTGTGCGTGAGCTGCCAGGAGGTCGCAGACCGCCGCAACCCCCCGGGCGGCGGCCATAACCGGCGCGGCAGCAAGGACAGCCAGTTGCGTTGATTTGGGGCCACCAGGCCACCGCCTAAATGTCGTGGCGATGGGGCTGGGCCAGCATCGCCATGGGGTGGGCGTCGGTTGGGCAGAAATCTCGACCACCGTAAGATCGGCCTCCGGTAGACACCGCTGGCCGAGTGACGCTGTGCACTTGGCCATCATTCCAAAATCAAAGAAACCTGATGGCCCTGAAAAAATCCGAGCTGTACGCCTCCCTCTGGGCAAGCTGTGACGAGCTGCGCGGCGGCATGGACGCCAGCCGCTACAAGGACTACGTGCTGGTGTTGCTGTTCATCAAGTACGTCAGCGACAAGTACGCCGGCAAGCCCTTCGCCGCCATCACCGTGCCCGAAGGCGCCAGCTTCAAGGACATGGTCGCCCTCAAGGGCAAGCCCGACATTGGCGACCAGATCAACAAGAAAATCATCGCCCCGCTGGCCGGCGCCAACCGGCTGTCCGACCTGCCGGACTTCAACGACGCCAACATGCTCGGCAGCGGCAAGGAGATGGTGGAACGGCTCACCAACCTCATCGCCATTTTCGAGAACAAGGCGCTGGACTTCTCCAGCAACCGCGCCGACGGCGACGACATTCTGGGCGACGCCTACGAATACCTGATGCGCCAGTTCGCCACCGAAAGTGGCAAGAGCAAGGGCCAGTTCTACACCCCGGCCGAGGTCAGCCGGGTAATGGCGCAGATCATCGGCATTGGCAGCACCCCCACCGCCAGCACCACCACCGTGTATGACCCAACCTGCGGGTCGGGCTCGCTGTTGCTCAAGGTGGCCGACGCCGCCAACGGGCAGGTCACGCTCTACGGGCAAGAGAAAGACGCCACCACCGCCGGGCTGGCGCGCATGAACATGATCCTGCACAGCTATCCCACCGCGCTGGTGATGCAGGGCAACACCCTCACCGACCCCAAGTACATGGACGGCCCGGGCGGCAACGCAACGCTCAAGACCTTCGACTACGTGGTGGCCAACCCGCCGTTCAGCGACAAACGCTGGGGCAATGGCCTGGGCGACCCACTGGACGACCCTTACGAACGCTTCAAGCCCTTTGGCGTGCCGCCCGCCAAACAGGGGGACTACGCCTACCTGCTGCACATCGTCCGCTCGCTCAAAAGCACCGGCAGCGGCGCGTGCATCCTGCCGCACGGCGTGCTGTTTCGCGGCAACGCCGAGGCGCAGATTCGCCGCGCCCTGGTCCGCAAGGGTTATCTCAAGGCCATCATCGGCCTGCCCGCCAACCTGTTCTACGGCACCGGCATTCCCGCCTGCATCGTGCTCATCGACAAGCGCGACGCGGTGGGCCGCAAAGGCGTGTTCATGATCGACGCCAGCAAGGGCTTCGCCAAGGATGGCCCCAAGAACCGCCTTCGCGAGCAAGACATTCACCGCATCGTCGACGCCTTCCGCAAACAGACCGACGTGCCGCGCTACGCCCGCATGGTGTCGTTTGAAGAAATTGCCGATGCCAAGAACGACTACAACCTCAACCTGCCGCGCTACATCGACAGCAGCGACCCCGAAGACCTGCACGACCTCACCGCCCACCTGCGCGGCGGCATCCCGGAACGTGATGTCGATGCCCTGGTCGACTACTGGCAGGTCATGCCCCAACTGCGCAGCGTCCTGTTCGCAGCCGACCCCGCCTCCGTAGGTCGGACTTCAGTCCGACAACCCAACCTCGCTGTCGGCATGAATGCCGACCTACAGACACCCCCCGATCCCGTAGGTCGGGCTTCAGCCCGACAAGCCAACCTCAACGTCGGCATGAATGCCGACCTACAGACACCCCCCGATCTCGTAGGTCGGGCTTCAGCCCGACAGGCCAACCTCGATGTCGGCATCAATGCCGACCCACAGGCCCTTCAGGTCGCCGAAGCCAGCGCGGGTTACAGCCCCACAGGCCCAGCGCTGGGCGAGCGGGCCGGCTACGTCTACCTGCAACCCCCCATGGCGGACGTCCGCACCACCATCCTCAACCACCCCGAGTTCGCCGCCTTCACCGAAAGCGTCACCCGTATCTTCAAAGACTGGCGCCAACAGGCCACGCAGCAGCTCGCGGCCTTTGATGCAGCCAGCCCGCCCAAGGCGCTGATCGAGACCATCTCCGAAAGCCTGCTGGCCGCCTTCAAGGCCGCGCCCCTGCTCAACCCCTACGACGTCTACCAGCACCTGATGGACTACTGGGCCGACACCATGCAGGACGACGCCTACCTCATCGCCGCCGACGGCTGGGTGGCCACGCCCACCCGCATCATCGAAACCAACAAGAAAGGCCAGACCAAAGACAAGGGCTGGGTCTGCGAACTCATCCCCAAGCCGCTCATCGTCGCCCGCTATTTTGCAGACCAGCAAAGCGCCATCGACACCCTGCAAACTGAGCTGGAAGCGGCCAGCGCCAGCCTCACCGAGCTGGAAGAAGAGCACAGCGGCGACGACGCCGTGTTCACCGGCTTCGACACCATCAATGCCGCCAGCGTGAAAGACCGCGTTCGCGAAATCGGGCAAGACGCCGACGCCGCCGACGAACGCACCGTGCTCAAGCAATGGCTGAAGCTCAGCGAACAGATCAGCGCCGACAAGAAGCGCCTCAAAGCCGCTGAGGCCGAGCTGGACGCGCTGGCCTACGCTAAGTACCCAGACCTCAGCGAGGCGGAGATCAAAGCCCTGGTCATTGACGACAAATGGATGGCGACCATTGCCGCCGACGTGCAGGGCGAACTCGCCCGCGTCTCGCAAACCCTCACTGGCCGTATTCGTGAGCTCGCGGAGCGATATGACACGCCGCTGCCCCAGCTCACCGATGAGGTGGCTGTGCTGTCGGCGCGGGTGGAGCAGCACCTAGTGAGGATGGGGGTTTCATGGGCGTGAGGCCGGGATATAAGCAGACTGAGGCAGGAGTGATTCCCGATAATTGGAGCCGAAAGGAGGTTCGTGAACTCGGAGCAGTTGTTACCGGCGGGACACCGAGCACTCGCAGAGCTGAATATTGGAATGGCGCCTATCCTTGGATCACTCCAACGGATATCGCGAGTCGACGCGATCTTTACGAATCTGAGCGGATGATCTCTGACGCCGGGCTGCGAGCGGTCCGAGCGCTGCCTCCAAACACAGTTTTAGTTACTTGCATTGCGAGCATTGGTAAGAATGCAATTTTACGTACTCTCGGCGCCTCTAATCAGCAGATCAATGCTGTCATCCCGGACGAGTCAAATGACGTTGACTTTCTTTTTTACATGTTCGAGGCCGCGAAAAACTACCTCGTCGCAAGCGCGGGAACAACAGCAACAAGTATGGTTTCAAAGGCAGCATTTCAGAAGCTCAAGTTCGGAATCCCTCCGCTCCAGGAACAACGCGCCATCGCAGAAGCTCTGAGTGATGTGGATGCCCTGCTGAGCGGGCTGGACCGACTCGTTGCCAAAAAGCGCGACCTCAAACAGGCCACCATGCAGCAACTCCTCACCGGCCAAACCCGCCTGCCTGGCTTCCACGGGGAGTGGGAAAAGACGCGACTCAAGCAGGTTGCCGAAATCAGCGCGGGCATTAACAAGCCCCTCGGAGAGATGGGCAGCGGAACTCTGTATGTCACGGTCCAAGATCTTTACGACGGAACATCTATTCGGACAGAAAGATTAAGTCGTATCAGGGTCTCGCCGAGCGAGATGGAAGGAAGAAGCCTCTCTGTTGGGGACATTGTCTTCGGGAAATCCTCTGTAAAAAGGGAAGGCATTGGCTACCCAAGCCGATTCGTTGGCGCCATTGAGCCTGTAGTCTTTTCCGGCTTTACGTATCGTGCTCGAGCTCGAACACGAGTCGCTGACGCTTTATTCCTGTTCTACGGACTTCGAGCCGAGAAATCGCGTCGATGGGTTATTGACAACGCACAGGCATCAGCCCTAACCAACATCAATCAGGCCATTGCAGATGCGATTCCGGTGATGCTTCCTCCCTCTGTTGATGAACAAGCCGCCATCGCCCAAGTCCTCAGCGACATGGACGCCGAACTCGCCGCACTCGAAGCCCGCCGCGAGAAAACCCGTCAGCTCAAGCAGGGGATGATGCAGGAGCTGCTCACCGGCCGGACGCGTTTGGTATGAATCTGCGCACGTCACCACGCGCGCAGAGAGCGTCGCCCAAAAAATGGGGCCGGCCCCCGCTACGCAGTGACCCGCCCACGGCTTGCAGAGTGGCGATGTTGGGTGCCGGTGGCAAGTGCTTGCCGACACTCACCGCCAGCGTCGCCGCCAGACATGCATGGCCACGGGGGGCGCCGTGAAACAACACCGGGCAGATTCAGTCGGCCAATTTGAGATGACGAAGCTTGCTCGTCTGGTCCAGCAGCGTGCGCTCCAGCTTGGCAACAGGCTGGCCGGTTTCGATGGCCGTGGAGCTGGCCACCGTCTGCACCCGCGCAGCCCGGCTGGGGCGCTTCAGGGGTTCAGTGTTTGGCTTGACAGGTTTGATGGGGCGGGGCGCACGGCAGCGCACTGCAACTGGGGCCTTCACTCTAGGGCAGCGTGCGCACCTGCGCGTTTTTGCCTGCCAGTGCGAATGCGCTGCCCATGAAAGCGCCGTACTCGCCGCCCTTTACCGTGACCGCCCGCATGGTGTCGCAGATTGCATCCATCGCCGAGCAGGTGGGCCGGTTGACCGCAGCCCAGGGCATGGCGGTGCGGCTGCGGCGCATCAATCGTATTCGCACCATTCAGGGCTCACTGGCCATTGAGGGCAATACGCTCAGTGAAGCGCAGATCACCGCCATCCTCGGCGGCAAGCCGGTGATCGCCCCGCCGCGTGAGGTGCTGGAAGCGCGCAATGCGCTCAAGGCCTACGAGCAGCTTGGGCAGTGGCAACCGGCGCAGGAACAACACCTGCTGGCCGCGCACAACTGCCTGATGCAGGGCCTGGTGGATGACGCCGGTCGCTACCGCCAGGGCGGTGTGGGCGTGATGCAGGGCGACCAGGTGATGCACATGGCACCACCGGCCAGCCGGGTGCCGCGGCTGATGCGCGATCTGCTGGGCTGGCTGGCCACGACCGACCAGCATCCGCTCATCGCCAGCAGCGTGTTTCATTACGAGTTTGAGTTTATTCACCCGTTCAGCGACGGCAACGGCCGCATGGGACGGCTGTGGCAAACGCTGATGCTCAGCCGCTGGAACCCGGTGATGGCCTATGTGCCGGTGGAGAGTCTGGTGCACGCGCAACAGGCGGGTTACTACGCGGCGCTGAATGCCAGCACCCGGCAAAGCGATTGCGCGGTGTTCATCGAGTTCATGCTGGGCTGTCTGCAACAAGCCATCAGTGCCGCAAGCGCGGTAGAGCCGTTGGTCAAAGTGAAGGTGAAAACGCGGGCGAAAGCGCCGGTGAAAAAGCAGGCGTCCACGCCCGAGCGGGTACTGGCCGCCCTGAAAAAGGCACCGACGCTGACGTTGGCCGAGGTGGCGGCGCAGCTTGGTTTATCGACCAGCGCAGTCGAGCGTGCGGCGCGCAGCCTGCGCGAGCGCGGCCGGTTGCGGTACGTTGGCCCGCAAAAGGGTGGCCACTGGGAGGTGTTGCCATGAACACTGCACCTCGCCGCGCACCTGCGCGCCGGTCAGTGCGCTTGTTGGAAAGCGCCGCATGAATCGCATTGGCCAAGCCGAGCGGGTCACGCAAAACCGCGTGCTGGCGCTGTTCCGGGATGAGCTGGGCTATCGCTACTTGGGCGACTGGACGGATCGCGACAACAACAACGTCGAAGAATCGCTGCTGAGCCCCTGGCTTGTGGCGCGCGGTCACAGTCCGGCGCAGGTCAGCATGGCGTTGCACCGCCTGCGCACCGAGGCGGGTCGGCACGACCGCAGCCTTTACGGCAACAACCAGGCGGTGTACGGGCTGCTGCGCTACGGCGTGCCGGTGAGAACCGAGGCCGGCCAGGTCACCGAGCTGGTGCACCTGATCGATTGGCAACACCCGGAACGCAATGACTTTGCCGTGGCCGAGGAGGTCACCCTCAAGGGCGGTCACGAACGGCGGCCCGACGTTGTGTTGTACGTGAACGGCATCGCCATCGGCGTGTTGGAGCTGAAGAACAGCCGCGTGTCGCTGAGTGATGGCATTCGCCAGAACTTGTCGAACCAGCGGCCGGAGTTCAACGCGTGGTTCTTCTCGACCGTGCAGTTCGTGTTTGCCGGCAACGATTCCGAAGGCTTGCAGTACGGCACCATCGGCACGCCGGAAAAGATGTTCCTGCGCTGGAAAGAGGACGAGGCCGACAACACGCGCTTCAAGCTCGACAAATACCTGCTGAAGATGTGCGACAAGAGCCGCCTGCTGGACCTGATGCAGCACTTTGTGCTGTTTGATGGCGGCATCAAGAAGCTGCCGAGGGTGCATCAGTACTTCGGCATCAAGGCGGCGCAGCAGCATGTGCGCGAGCGGCGCGGCGGCATCCTCTGGCATACCCAGGGCAGTGGCAAAAGCATCGTCATGGTGCTGCTGGCGCGCTGGATACTGGAGCACAACCCGCAGGCGCGGGTGGCCATCATCACCGACCGTGACGAGCTGGATAAGCAGATCCACCGCGTGTTCACCGATGCCGGGGAGGCTATGCAGCGCAGCCGCAGCGGCCGGGACTTGATGACGCAGTTGGCCAACCCCAGCCCGCGCCTGATGTGCTCGCTGGTGCACAAGTTTGGCAAGCGCGACGTGGCCGACTTTGAGGGCTTCATCAAAGAGCTAGAGGCACAGCCGAGCACCACGGTGGGGGAGGTGTTCGTGTTTGTCGACGAATGCCACCGCACCCAGAGCGGCAAGCTGCACCGCACCATGAAGGCCATGCTGCCCAACGCCGTGTTCATCGGCTTTACCGGCACGCCGCTGCTGGCACAGGACCGGCAAAGCAGCCTGGAGGTTTTTGGCCACTACATCCACACCTACAAGTTCAGCGAGGGCGTGGAAGACGGTGTGGTGCTGGATCTGATCTACGAGGCGCGCGACATCGACCAGCGTCTGGGCTCTCCAGAGCATATCGACGCGTGGTTCGAGGCCAAGACGCGCGGCCTGAACGGCTGGCAGAAGGCCGAGCTGCGCGCCCAGTGGGGCACGATGCAGCGGGTGCTCAGTTCGCGCTCGCGCATGGATCGGGTGGTGAGCGACATCCTGTTCGACTTTGGGGTGAAGCCGCGCCTGTCCAACAGCCGGGGCAACGCCATTCTGGTGGCCAGCAGCATCTTCGAGGCGTGCAAGTACTTCACGCTGTTGCAGAAGACGCCGTTCAAGGGGCGCTGTGCGGTGGTGACGTCTTACAACCCCATGACGAAGGACGTCACACTGGAGGAGACCGGCGCCAATACCGAGAGCGACAAGCAGTTCATCTACAACACCTACATCGAGCTGCTCAAGGACGTGGCGCCGGCACCGGGCAAGAGCGCCACCGAAACCTTTGAGGAACAGGCCAAGCATCTGTTTGCCAACGAGCCGGCCAACATGAAGCTGTTGGTGGTGGTGGACAAGTTGCTCACCGGCTTTGATGCGCCGCCCTGCACGTATCTGTACATCGACAAGAAGATGCAGGACCACGGGCTGTTTCAGGCCATTTGCCGCACCAACCGGCTGGACGGTGATGACAAGGACTTCGGCTACATCGTCGACTACAAGGACCTGTTCAAGAAGGTTGAGAACGCCATCGCGGTGTACACCGCCGAGCTGGATCACAGCGCCGGGGGTGCCGAGCCCGAGGTGCTGTTGCAGGATCGGCTGAAGAAGGGCCGCGAACGCCTGGATGCCGCCATCGAAACGCTGGAGCTGCTGTGTGAGCCGGTGCAGCCGCCCAAGGGCGAGCTGGAGTACATGCACTACTTCTGCGGCAACGTCGAGATCGCGACCGACCTGGCCGAGCGGGAGCCGCAGCGCGCGGCGCTCTACAAGGCCACCGTGGCACTGGTGCGCGCCTACGCCAACATCGCCGACGAACTGGATGCGGCGGGGTACACGCCGGGCGACACAGAGCGGATCAAGCGCCAGCTCAAGCACTACGTGGACGTGCGCGAGATCGTGCGCCGGGCCAGCAGCGAGACGCTGGATCTGAAGGCCTTCGAGGCCGATATGCGGCACCTGATCGACACGTACATCGAGGCCGATCAGCCCAGAAAGATTTCCCCATTCGACAACATGGGGCTGCTGGAGCTGATCGTAAAAACCGGCATTGGCGAAGCCATTGCCCAGCAGTTAGGCGGCATGAAAGGCAACAAGACCGCCATCGCCGAGACCATCGAAAACAACGTGCGCAGCAAGATCGTCAAGGAGCAAACCAGCGACCCGGCGTTCTACGAAAAGATGTCGGCGCTGCTGGACGAGATCATCCGCTTTCGCAAGGAACAGGCCGACGAGTACGAGGCCTACCTGCACCGCATCGCCGAGTTGGCCAAGAAGATCGAGGCTGGCCACGACGAAACGCTGCCCACCCAACTGGACAGCGCTGGCAAGCGCGCGCTCTACAACAACCTGCTGGCGAATCTGCCATCACGCTTAGCGGCTCAGGAGACGCCGCCGGATTACGACGGCAAGCCCGCTGACGAGGCCTTGGCGCTGGCGTTGAGGCTGGACGCGACCATTCGCACGGCACGGTTTGATGGCTGGCGCGGCGTGCAGGCCCGCGAGCAGGCCATCAAGGCCGCGATGTACGAGGTGCTGAATGATGTCAACGAGGTTGAGCGGCTGTTTCTCATCATCGCCGCGCAGCCCGAGTACTGAGGATGGAGGCGCTCGAGCTTGGGGATGTCTCGGTGGACGTGGTTCGCAAGAACATCAAGAACCTTCATCTGAGCGTGCACCCCCCGACCGGCCGGGTGACCATCGCCGCGCCCGCCCGCATGAGCCCGGACGCCATTCGCGTATTTGCCATTTCCAAGCTGGGGTGGATACGGCGGCAGCGGACCAAGCTGAGCGCCCAGCTTCGCGAGACCCCGCGCGAGTACATTGACAGGGAAAGCCATTACCTTTGGGGTCGCCGTTACCTGCTCACGGTGCAGGAGCGTGATCAGGCGCCTGCCGTCATCCGGCGGCACAACCGCCTCGTCCTTGGTGTTCGCCCAGGCGCGGATGTCGAGACGCGGGCGCAGGTGATGGCGCGCTGGTACCGCGACCAGATTCGCGAGGCGTTACCGGCGCTGCTCGACAAGTGGCAGCCCGTGATGGGCGTGGCATGCAACCGCGTGCTCATCCAGAAGATGAAGACGCAGTGGGGAAGCTGCAACGCCGCCACACGCAACATCCGGCTGAACACCGAACTCGCCAAGAAGCCGCCGGAGTGCCTGGAGTACGTGCTGGTGCACGAGCTGACTCATCTGCGGGAACCGACACATGGGGAGCGCTTCGTCGCGCTCCTGGAGGCTCAACTGTCAGGTTGGCGCTCGGCGCGGGCGTTGCTCAATGCCGCGCCGCTGGCGCACGAGGATTGGGCGAGATCTGACCGTTAGCGATCAAACAACCCTCAGATTGGAACGCTGCCTTCTTTGGCAGCATCAACACCGGGAGGGCACCAACAAAGCCACTGAGGCGCGCGATCAGATCGTAAGTGCTTGATTTAATGGTGGCCAAGGACGGAATCGAACCGCCGACACGAGGATTTTCAATCCTCTGCTCTACCGACTGAGCTACTTGGCCATTTGGGACGCGCTTCGCGTGGACCGCGAAGGGGCGCGTATTAAAGCCGCGCGCGGGGGTGGCGTCAAGCTCGCTCAACACCCGAGTGACGATGAGGCCGGGTAAGGTGCACGTCCCCAAACCGCCCGACCGGGTCATGACCGACACCACCGAAATTCCTTTATTCCCACTGGGCAACCCGTTGTTTCCTGCCGGGCGTCTGCAGCTGAACATTTTCGAGCCGCGTTACCTGCAGATGGTTGCCGAGTGCCTGGCGCAGAACAGCGTATTCGGCGTGTGCCTGATTGAAGGCGGGTTCGAAGTTGGCGCGCCGGCCATTCCGGCGCTGCTGGGGTGCAGCGCGCGCATCATCGAGTCGGCGCAACCCGACGCTGACCGTTACCTGTTGTTGGCGCGCGGCGAGTCACGCTTTCGCATTCTCGAGCGCTGGACTCTGGACTCCGGCCTGATCATGGGCCGGGTGGCGTGGATTGATCCACCCGACCCCATGCCGCTGCCCGAGCGTTACGCCCCGCTGGCGGCGCTGCTGCGCCAACTGTCGGACACGCTTGGGGACGATGCGCCGTTGCCGCGCCCGTTCCGGCTGGACGACGCCGCGTGGGTGGGTTACCGCTGGGCCGAACTGCTCAACGTCACGCCCGAGCGTCGCCAACGCTGGTTGACCTGTGACGAACCACTGAAGGTGCTCGACGAGGTCACCGCAGAGTTGCAGCGGCAGTCGTCGGGGTCGGATGAGGCTTAGCCGTGATCTCTCAACCGGTTGTCCAAGGAGCCGCTCCGGTGGACGCTGAGGTTGCCGACTTGGCAACTGAAGAAGGCAGTGCCGCGTGGACATGGATGGCAATGCCTCGCTTTCACCTCGAGGTCGAGCGGCGATGGTTGCGTGCCGGTTCAACCTGCACCGGCGCTTCGGCGTCATCGCCCGTCACCACCAAATTGATCCGAAACAAGATGGCGAAGAACTGTCCGTAGCAGACGGCGCCGCAGACCCGAGTGATGATGCGGCCGGTAACGGTGCTCACGCTGTTGGATCGCGTGCTGGCCCGGCATGCCGATATCGGGCGGCATGACGGGCCGGCGATGACCTTTTACCCTTTCATCTTTGCCTGTTCCGCGGCCGGATGAAGGCTGCCGGCGGCGCTGGGGCGGGCGTCCATGCGTTTGAACCAGGCGTTCAGGTTGCTCAGCGACGGGTCCAGCGGCTGGCCGACGCTGTTGGCGAAGTCGAGGCAGCAGTACAGCGCCAAGTCGACCAGCCGGATGTCATCGCCGCTGACGAACGGCTTGCCCGCCATCAGGCCATCGAGCCACTGCAGATTTTCCTTGCCAATGGTCTTTAGCCCATCGGCCGCTTCGGGCAGGCAGCGGACGCGGTCCTTGAACAGCGGCAAGCCCTCGGCGTAGCGGAAGCCGTTGTAGATGGCCTCGGTGATGTTCAGTTCGACGCGGCGCTGCCACATGCGCGACACGGCTTTTTCTTCCGGCGACTTGCCGACCAGCGACTTGCCCGGATTGACCTCATCGAGGTACTCGCAGATGGCGATGGTTTCGGCAATCACGGCGCCGTTGTCGAGCTCCAGCGACGGCAGCTGCCCGGCAGGGTTCTTGCGCTTGTAATCGGCCTGGCGGTTTTCGCCGCCCATCAGGTCGTGCTCCTGCATGTCGAGCGTGATGCCTTTTTCGAGCGCAAACATGCGCACCATGCGCGGGTTGGGGCCAAACGAGTTCAACAGCTTCATGGGGTCTCCTCAAATGGGTTTTGATGTCGCCGCGCAGTGCACGGAGCCTGCGAATGTTGCGCGCTGCGCCGGACGCTGCCAACGACCCGAATGGGTCGGTCACTGGGTCGTGACAGAGGTACGTCAGCGACAGGTTCGACGACCCCGATATTGACGCGCGACGCCTTCCGGCGTAATCTTATTTCACTTAAGGAATATCGATATTCTTTTTGGTTATCTAAGGTTTCCGGTACAGACCCTCACAAGGCATTTCCATGATCTTCCGCCAGTTTTTTGACCCGGTTTCAAGCACGTACACCTACCTGTTGGCGTCCGGCCACGGCCGCGAAGCGGTGCTCGTCGACCCGGTCAAGGAGCAGGCACACCACTATTTGGCCGCCATCGAGGCGCTGGATCTGAAGCTGGTCAAGGCCATTGACACGCACACCCACGCCGACCACATCACCGCGCTGGGCGACCTGCGCGACGCCACCGGCTGCGTCACCATCATGGGTCAGTTCACCAAGGCCGAATGCGTGTCGACGCAGGTGCGCGAGGGCGAAGTAATCGACGTCGACGGCCTCAAGCTCAAGGCCCTGTACACGCCCGGCCACACCGACGAATCGTTCAGTTTCGTGCTGAACCCCGCCGCGCCCGAAGGCGTCTTTACCGGCGACGTGCTGCTGATTCGCGGCAGCGGCCGCACCGACTTCCAGGGCGGCGATCCCCACAAGAGTTGGGATTCGATCGTCAACAGGTTGTTCAAGCTGCCGGACGACACACTGGTGTGGGCCGGACACGACTACAAGGGCTGGATGACCTCCAGCATCGGCGAAGAGAGGCGTCATAACCCGCGACTGGCCGGTAAAACCGAGGCCGAGTACGTGGACATTATGCGCAACCTGAACCTGCCCAACCCTAAGCTGATGGACATTGCCGTGCCGGCCAATCTGGCCTGCGGGCGCAACTGACCCCGTGCGTATTTCGCCGCTGCTGGCCGACCTGCGCCACGGCGGCTTGCCGGGGTTGGGCGCCGACACGCTGGCGGGGACGATTACCGCCATCCTGCTGATCCCGCAGGCGTTGGCCTATGCGCTGCTCGCCGGGCTGCCGCCGCAGATCGGCCTTTACGCCAGCGTCCTGCCGGTGATTGCTTACGCCCTGCTGGGCTCAAGCCGCACCTTGGCCGTGGGACCTGTCGCCGTGGCGGCGGTGATGGTCAGCTCGGCGCTCACCGCCTATGCCGGCGACGACGTCGACAAATACCTGACCGGCGCACTGCTGCTGTCGGCGCTGACCGGCGTCATGCTGCTGGCCATGGCCGCGCTGCGACTGGGCTGGCTGGCCAACTTCATCAGCCACCCGGTGTTGTCGGGCTTCACCACGGCTGCGGCAATCACCATCATCGGCACGCAGATTCCGGCACTCACCGGCCTCAGCGTGGCGCGTGACGCGTTGCCGTTCGAGCTGCTGACGCACCTGGCCGAGCAATGGCGACAGATCAACCCGGCCGAGCTGGCGTGGGGCGTCGCGGCGCTGATGTTGTTGGTGCTGGCGCGCCAGCCTTTGGTGAAGACGCTCACGCGCGTCGGCGTGGCGAAAAACACCGCCGCGATTCTCAGCCGCACCGCGCCACTGGTGCTGGTGATCATCGCCACGCTGCTGTCGACCCTGCTCGACACCGAAGCCCGCCACGGGGTACGCGTGGTCGGCGCCATTCCGCAGGGCATTCCCCTGCCGACGCTGGGCTTTATTGCGTCCGACGGCTGGATGGCCTTGCTGCCGTCGGCGGCGATGATCGCCGTGGTCGGCTATATCGAGAGCATTTCGGTGGCCAAGGTGCTGGCCTTTCGCCGCCGCGAGCGCATCGACCCTGATCGCGAACTGCTGGCGTTGGGCGGTGCCAATCTTGCCGCCGCGTTTGCCGGCGCGATGCCGGTGGCCGGCGGCTTTGCACGCTCGATGGTCAACTTCGACGCCGGCGCACGCACGCAACTGGCGGCCATCGTCACCGCGGTGTGGGTGGCGCTGGGCGCGTTCTTTTTTACTGGCTTGATCGCGGCGCTACCCAAGTCGGTGCTGGCGGCGTTGATTGTGGTGGCGGTTTGGCAGTTGATTGACCTGCACCACCTGCGCCTGACCTGGGCCTTTGATCGCACCGATGGCGTCGCGCAGGTCGTGACCATCGTCGGCGTGCTGGTGCTGGGCATCGAACCCGGCCTGCTGCTCGGCGCTGGCACCGCCCTGGCGCTGTTCCTGTATCGCACCAGCCGCCCGCATATCGCGGTGGTGGGGCGCATGGCCGGCAGCGAGCACTTTCGCAACATTCGCCGCCACCCGGTGCAGACCTTTCCCGGCGTGCTGCTGCTGCGCGTCGACGAGAGCCTGTACTTCGCCAACGCGCCGTTCGTTGAGAACGAACTGCAGACACGCATCCTCGAAACCCCCAACCTGCGCGCCGTCGTGCTGATCATGTCGGGCGTCAATGGCGTCGATTCCAGCGGTCTGGAAGTGCTCACCGGCATCGAACGGGTGCTGGCCGAGACCGGCGTGGCCCTGCATCTGGCCGAGGTCAAGGGCCCGGTGATGGACCGCCTCGCCAAAACCGACCTGCTGCGCAAGCTTGCGCCTGCGCACATTCACCTGTCGGCACAGGATGCGGTCAATGCCGTCGTTGGCGGGCCGCAGGGCTAGGGTGAGCCGCGCGACCCGGTCATCGAGAAAGGGGCAGCAACGCCGGCAGCGCGACAGAGGCGGGCTGACGGATCACCTGCTCGAACAGGTCACTCATGTCGCTGGCCTCGGGATTGATCTCGACCAAGCGAACGCCCATCTCTCTGGCGAACGGTAAAAACCCCGCTGCGGGATACACCGAGGCGGTGGTGCCGACCGCCACCAGCCACTGCGATGCGGCGATCAGCCGCATGGCGGCATCGAACACCGCGCCATCCACCTGGTCTTCGAACCAGGTGACGTCGGGCCGCAGCCAGCGCCCACACAAGGCGCAGTGACGGGTGACCAAGTTGGCGCCGGCGCGGTCATCACTGAGGCCGTGCGCCGCGCAGCGCATGCGCCAGATGGAGCCGTGCAGTTCAGCAGCGACGGCCACCCCGGCCCGTTGCAGCATGCCGTCGATGTTCTGCGTGACCACGCTCACCTGTCCTGGGTAACGCGCCTGCAAGGCGGCGATGTGCGCGTGTCCGGCGTGGGGGGCGCAGGCCAGCAGGCCTGCGCGGCGCTGCTCATGAAAGTCGAGCACCACGCCGGGCTGCCGGTCAAAAGCGCGCTGGCAGGCGACCTCCCGGTAGTTATATTGGCCCCAGATACCCCCGGCGCCGCGATAGGTCGGGACCCCGCTTTCGGCGCTCATCCCGGCGCCGATGAACAGACACACCCGATCGCCGCCGTCGAGGTCGATCCGCTTGCCGGGGAAGGTCACTCGTCGAGGTCGTAATCCGACTTCGCGGCCCCGCATTCGGGACAGATCCAGTCGTCGGGAATGTCATCAAAGCGCGTGCCGGGTGCAATGCCGCTGTCGGGGTCGCCCAAGGCCTCGTCATACACGTGAGAACAGTAGCGGCAACGATAGCGGCGGGTGGCGGTGCTCATGGCGGCTCCTTCGTTAGCCCGCGCCAGATGCGGGATAAATCTTCGGGTGTATGCGGAAATCGTGCTGGATCGCGAGCTCACGTTGGCGCAATTCCGGCTCCAGCAAGGTCCAGACTTTTCGATTGTTGAGGAATGGCGTCATCGGATACAGGTGGTGAATCAGATGATAGTTCTGGCATTGCAGCAGTGGGCTGAGCAGCCATTCATGACCGATGCGCACGGCGGTCGCGCGGGTCAGGTTGTCTTCCTGACGCGTGTCGTGCGGCACGTGCGGCAGCCAGAAAAAGCTGAAGCCCAGCGTCAGAAAAATGATGCGCGACGGAATGAACCACAACATCAGCACATGCCAGCCATACCCGCTGGCGATGAGCCCACCGAACACAAGGCCGGTCGCTGCCGTGAGCCACAGCGAGGTCATCAGATAACGCTGCGACACCTTGTCGCGATAACGAATCGTGTGAATCAGATACAGCAGGTCAATCGCCATCCAGCGGAACGGCAAGGTCCACGCCGCGCCGTGCAGCACGATGTCGGGGTCTTTCGGGCCGCTGGTGAAACGGTGATGCAGGATGTGCGCCCAGCGGAACAGGCGCAGGTCGACGTACGGCGCGCCCAGGAACACCGCCGTCTGACCGATGAAGTCGTTGAGCCGCGTGTTCGTCGAGATCGCGCGATGTATCGCGTCATGAACCACGGTGAAGGCGTAGTAGCCGATGACCGAGTTGATGATCATCGCCGCCCACAGCGGCAGCACACCCAGGAAGGCGAGGGCGTCTGAACTGATGTAAACGCTCATCACCAGCGCCCAAATGCCCACCACCGGCCACGACACTTTGGGCGCCGAGGTGAGCTGCTTGAAGCGGGCTTTGCGTTCGGGGCTCAGGCCCGACAGGTCAAGGGCTTGGGCACTCATGGCGGTGCTTCGGCAGCGGTGCTTTTGAGCATCAGTTGCATCAAGGGGTCCAGCAGGGTGGTCATGTCATGGCCGTGCACCAACTGACCGGCCACATGCAGCGTCATCAGGCCGTGCAACGACACCCAGAACAGGTGCGTGAGCGCGCGCGCCTCCCCTTCCAAGTCCCCGGTGTCGATGGCGCGCTGCACGACATCGGTGGCGTGATCGAACAGGTGCCGCCGCGCTGCCAATAATTCGGGGTAACGGCTCGGCGGCGGCTGTTCGAGGCTGAAGATCAGCAGATAGTCGTCCGGGTGTTCGCTCACGAAGCCCACGTAGGCCGCCGCCACTTCCCGAATCTGCTGCATGGGCGGGGCACCCGCAGTTTCGCGGGCCCGCACAAAGTCGTCGAAGTGTTGGGTGCAGGCGACGCGCATCGCCACCAGGACCGCTTCCTTGTTGCGGAAGTAGCGGTAGGGCAGCGTGTGGCTGATGCCTGCCGTGTCGGCAAGCCGGCGAAAGGTGATCGCCTCCAGCCCCTCGCTGCGATACAGCGCCAGCGCCAGCGTCACCAGTCGTTTGCGGGTGGCGTCGACAACATCGTCGGTCAGTTGCGGGCGGGCCATGCGTAGATTGAACATTGTTTATTTAACATCGTCAACCCCTGCAGAGTGCGCGCCGTTCAGCCATCCCCCGATCAGGGGACATACACCCCCCGCGAGGGCTCTACTATGCTGATCGGGATTGGGGAATCACGTGAATCAAGGGACGTCCGAAACGGCGGAGGCGCGCGGCACCGCAGCGCAACTTCGCTACTACTCACAGTTTCTGTACCGCTATGTTTTCGCGGCGCTGCTGTTCACCTACATGCACGTGCAGGGCATCACGCCGGGCGTGTTCACTCAAGACCAGATTGCGGCCGCCATGCTCGGCTATGTGCTGGCGGTGGCGGCGGTCATGGTCGCGGCACGTGGCCAGCGGCTGTCGCTGGGGCTGCAGCGGACGCTGGTGCTGCTGGACCTGACCGCCTTCGTCATTGGCGTGCCGCACGATCCCAACCCGGGCATGCCCGCCGCCTTCGCGTTCTATCTGGCCTACGCCGATCTGGGCCTGCGCTACCGCCTGCAGCTCTATATCGATGCCATGAAGATGGGGGCGGTGGCGCTGACCCTGGTGCTGGTGATGCGCGCGTTTTACACCGAGGCCGGCCTGCACTACGCGGACATGTGGCAGGCGTTGCTGCTGGTCATCATCGTGTTGCACGGCCTGCAGGTGTTTGCCGGACGCGAGCGCGCGCGGCAGCAAATCCGCGAATCGCAGGACCGCCTGACCCTGGCACTGAGCGCCCCCGGCGTCGGGGCCTGGGCGTCACGGTCGGCGCTCGACGAGTTGGTGGTCGACGGTCAAATCCGCGAGGCGCTGGGGCTGCAAAGCGTCGAATTCAACAACCGCATGCTGCGGTATCTGGATTACATCCACCCCGACGACCGCGACCGGGTCATTGAGCGCTACAGAGCGTTCATCAAATCGCCGGCCATCGATTACGAGGACAGCTACCGAATCATCAGGCCCAACGGCGCCGAGGGTTTCATCTGCTCCCGGGCCCGCGCCGAGCGTGACGAAGATGGCCGCGCCATCAGCGTTGCCGGCATGGTCTGGGACCTGAGTGCCGAGCACGCCCGCCAGCAGAGTCTGGCGCGCATCGAAGAGCGCTATCGCATCGCGACCCAGTCGGCCCAGGTGGCGGTCTGGATGCTCTACTGCAACGAAAACCGCTTTGAGCACGACAGCAACACACCCGAGCTGCTCAACCTGCCCCGCGACACGCCCATCGCCACCCTTGACGAAGTGCTGGCCCGGCTGCACCCCGATGACCAGGCGCCTTTCGCCCAGCAGATCGCCATGGCGGCGCAAGGCGACGATCGTGAGTTCTTCGGGGAGGTGCGCGTGGTGGCTGGCGACAACCACAGTCGCGTGTTGCAAATTCGCGCCAGCATCGAGCGGGATGCCAGCGGTGCCGCGATCCGCATCGCCGGTGCGAGTTGGGATGCCACGCAACTGGTTCGGGTGCGGCAGGACCTGGAACGCTCCAACCGTGACCTTGATGACTTTGCCTACATCGCCTCGCACGACCTGAAGGAACCGCTGCGCGGCATCGCCAGCTATGCCACGTATCTGGAGCAGGACTACGCGCCACAGCTCGACTCGGCCGGTCGCGCGATGGTGCAGCGGATCAAGCAGCAAACCACGCGAATGGAGGGCTTGATCAACGACCTGCTCACCATTTCCCGTATCGGCCGCACCACCTTGACCCTGGCGCCGGTCGATCTGAATGTTCTGGTTCGCGACGTGCTCGAATCGCTGGAGTTTCTGCTGCACGAGCACCAGGTCGACGTTCGCCTGAGCAGCAAGCTGCCGGTGTGGACATGCGATGCCGTCCGGGTTCGCGAGCTGATGCGAAACCTGATCGTGAACGCCGCCAAGTACAACGACAAATCGGCCCGCTGGATCGAGATTGGCCACACCGGTCACGGGTTGACCACCCGCTTTTTTGTGCGCGACAACGGCATCGGGATTCACCCCGATCAGCAGGGCCGCATCTACACGCTGTTCGAGCGCCTGCACCGCCGCGATGCCTATGGCGGCGGCAGCGGCGTCGGGCTGACGATCGTGAAGAAAATCGTGCTGCGACACGGCGGCGACATCTGGCTGGATTCCGCGCCCGGCCAGGGCAGCACCTTCTGGTTCACCCTTCCCCCGCAACGCCCTGCAGGAGCGACGCCTTGACGCCTGACACCATCCTGTTGATCGACGACAACCCCGACGACTATTTCGCCATTCAGCGGTGCCTGCAGCAGGCGGGCCTGGCCAACCCGCTGGCGCACATCGACGAACCGGGAGTCGGCCTTTCGCGGCTGCGCGAAGCCGCTGCCCATGACCGCCTGCCGACGCTGGTGCTGCTGGACATCAACATGCCGGGCATGAGCGGCACCGAGCTGCTGGCCGAGCTGCGCGGCGATCCGCGCATGGCGTGGCTGCCGGTGGTGATGCTTACCTCGTCGAACGATGATCGCGACGTGCTGGCCGCGTTCAACGGCCGCGCCAACGCATGGATCAACAAGCCGCTGGATTACGACGGCCTGCTGCTGGCCCTGAACAAAATCCGCTCACACCAGGTCGAGCGCATCGATCACCCTGGGGCAAGGCTCCACCACAGCCTGTCAATCCGCCGCGCCCAGTGACGTCTTCGAGGTCTCGGGCACGAATTTCACGGCCAGCATGCCGATCAGTATCGAGCCGAACATGTACGCCGAGATCGAAGCCGAAGTGCCGGTGAGCTGCATCAGCGTTGTGGCGATGATCGGCACAAACGCACCGCCCACCAAGGTGCCCACCTGGTACGACACCGAGTTTCCGGTGTAGCGCAGCCGCGTCGGAAAAAGCTCCGAGAGCATCGCCGCAATCGGTGAATACATGGCCGACATCGACACCGCCAACAAAGTCATGCCCAGCGCCATTAGCCATGGCTCGCGGGTGTCCAGCAGCCAGAACAGCGGGAAGACCATCGCCAGTCCGCTCCACGCGCCCCAAAGGTAGACGCGGCGCCGCCCGTAGCGGTCCGAGCCGGCGGCGAACACCAGGGTCAGCACCAGCCATACCGCCGACGACCAGAGCACCAGCCCGATCATCAGGGGGCGGCTGACGCCCAGTTGGGTGACGCCGTACGACAGCAGGTAGGCGATCATGACGTAGCCAATCATCGCCGGCGCCGACATCGTCAGACCGCCGGCCAGCACGGACTTCCAGTGCGACCGCAGCACCGCCGCCACCGGTACGCGCTCGGCGGTTTTTGACGCCTTGGCTTTGGCCTCGGCGAAGACCGGGGTTTCTTCCAGCCTGAGGCGAATCACCAGCCCGACGATCACCAGCACCGAACTCAGCAGAAACGGAACGCGCCAACCCCAGGTCATGAAGTGCTCTGGCGGCACGAAGGTGACCACCGACAGGAACGCCAGATTGGCCAGAATCAGCCCGGCCGGGGTTCCGATTTGCACAAAACCCCCGTAAAGGCCACGGCGGTTTGGCGGCGCGTACTCCACCGCCATCAGCACCGCGCCGCCCCACTCACCGCCCACGCCGATGCCCTGGAAGATGCGCAGCACCACCAAGAGAATTGGCGCCCAGATCCCGATCTGCGCATAGGTCGGCAACAGGCCAATCACAATGGTGGCGATGCCCATGCACAACAGGCAGAACACCAGCATCGCCTTGCGGCCGATGCGGTCTCCGAAGTGACCGACGATGACGCCGCCCAAAGGCCGCGCCAGAAACCCCACCGCAAAGGTTGAAAACGCCGCGAGGGTGCCGGCAAAGTCCGAAACGTTGGGGAAGAACAGCGGACCAAAGACCAAGGCTGCCGCCGAGGCATAGATGAAAAAGTCATACCACTCGAAGGTGGTGCCAATGAAGCTGGCCGCCACCACCTTGCGTGCTTGCCGCGCCTTCTCGACCGACACCGATGCGGATGACGGACTGCTCATGTTGATTCCCCTGGCACATCACATTTTGGTTGACGCTGATCAGACAGCGTTCGTTTTGTCGCGCAGGAGCCTAGCGTAATTGCCACAGGCCGGACATCGGCTACGGTAGCGCCTGTTCCCGCGTCCACAGGATTGACCCATGAAAGCGATTTGGAATGACGTTGTAATTGCCGACAGCGACGACACCGTGGTGGTGGAGGGCAACCATTACTTCCCGATGGACGCCGTCAACCCGCAACACATCGCGGCGTCGCCGCACCAGACCGTCTGTGGCTGGAAAGGCACCGCGCACTATTTCGATGTGGTGGCAGACGGCCAGGTCAACGCCAACGCCGCGTGGTTTTATCCCGAGCCGAAGGATGCGGCCGCGTCGATTGGCAATCGGGTGGCGTTTTGGAAAGGTGTTCGGGTCGGGCCATAGGGTCTGCCCGTGAAGCCGCTCGACAGCAGGCGGGTTCGATGGAAGCGACCGCACAAAAAAGCCCCGCCGTAGCGGGGCTTTTCATGGCGAACTCCGGTCTTACTTTTTGCCGAAGATCAGCAGTGCCAGACCGGCCGCAGCGGACACGCCGCCACCCACGAGATAGAGCATCGTGTTGTCGGTGAACTTGCCGGTCACGCCTTCGACCATCTGTTCGCCCAGGCTTTCGGTGGCGTTAAAGCCGAAGTAAAGCGCGATCAGGCCCCCGACCAGCAGCACCAGGCCCAGTAGTTTCGAAACGCCCATATCCCTCTCCTTGGTTTGGTTTTGTGCGCCGTGCATTGCATTGCAGCGACGGCGCAGTGTGCAGTAGCTAGCTGAACGTCAGGTGTTGCAGCATCACCAGAGAAAACCATTGGTTGGGGTCGGTCCAGGTGCGGGTCACGCGCAGCCCTGCGGTAGTCGCCATGTCGGCAAAGTCCTGCGGGGCGTACTTGCAGCTGTACTCCACCTGCATCGCCTCGCCTTCGGCAAAGCGGACGGGCTGGCCTTCGAACATCACCTCCTGGGCGCACTGGCTGACCAGCGCGGTTTCGATACGGCCCATCTCGGCGTTGTAATGGGCGCGGTGGGCGAATTGGTGCAGGTCGAAGTCGGTCCCCAACTCGCGGTTCAGGCGGGTGAGCAGATTCAGCGTGAAAGCGGCCGTCACGCCGGCGGCATCGTTGTAGGCCGCCTCGATCAGCGCGGGCTCTTTTTGCAGGTCGATGCCGACCAGTGCCGCGCCGTTTTCGCCCATGTCGGCATGCATCACCTTGAGCAACTTGATGGCTTGCGCACGCTCAAAGTTGCCGAGCGTCGAACCGGGAAAAAAGATCAACACCCGCTGCGGTTGCCGCTGCGGCACGGGCATTTGCAGCGGCTGATTGAAGTCGGCACACAGGGGCATCAGCTCAAGCTCGGGGAAGCGCGCCTGCAATTGATCGACACTGCCGCTGAGCGCGCTCGGCGAGATCTCGATGGGCACGAACGCCACCGGGTCGTGCAGGGCGGCCAGCAGCAATTCGGTCTTGATGCCGCTGCCGCTGCCAAATTCCACCACCAGCGCGCCGGGCCCCACCGCGTCTGCAATGTGGGCCGCCTCGGCCTCCAGCAGCGCCAGCTCGGTGCGCGTCAGGTAGTACTCCGGCTGCTCGCAGATCTGCTCGAACAGCTCGGAGCCCTGCGTGTCGTAAAAATATTTGGACGGCAGGCGCTTGGGGGTTTGGGCGAGGCCGGCGCGAACGTCGGCGCGCAGCTGCGCGCGCGCGTCGGCCGGCGGATCAAAGTGGGTGTTGGCGGCGTCGTTCATCGGTCTTGGGCCAGTCGCAGGCCGCTGAACTGCCAGCGGTCCGGCGGCATGAAAAAGTTGCGGTAGCTGGCGCGCACGTGGTTCTCGGGCGTGGCGCAGGAGCCGCCGCGCAACACGAACTGACCGCACATGAACTTGCCGTTGTACTCACCCAGTGCGCCGGGTAAAGGCTGGTAGCCGGGATAGGCGGTGAACGGGCTGGCGGTCCATTCCCACACATCGCCGAACAACTGTTGGAAGCCGCTGCCGGTTGCCGCCGCGCGCGGGTGGTAGTGCCCGGTATCCGCAAAACCACCGGCCACCGCTTGACCGGCGGCGGCCACTTCCCACTCGGCTTCGGTCGGCAGGCGGGCACCGGCCCAGCGGGCAAAGGCCTCGGCTTCGAAATAGCTGACGTGGCAGACCGGCGCATTCGGGTCCAGCGGTTGCCGCCCGGCCAGTGTGAACGCGGTTTCAAGATCGTCGGACCAGTAAAGCGGATGCATCCAAGCCTGTTGCTGCACGGTGGTCCAGCCTGCCGACAACCACAGCAGCGGATTGCGATACCCCCCGTCTTCAATGAAGGCCCGGTACTCCCCGTTGGTCACCGGCCGGTTGGCGAGGGCATGCGGGTGCAGCAGTGTTGGGTGGCGCGGCGTTTCGCAGTCAAAGGCGAAACCATCACCGTCATGACCGATGTGATGAATACCCTCGATCCCGTTGATGAATTGCAGCGGCAGCGCCGCAGAGACCCCCTGCAACGGCGCGGGCTTAAACGCCGGTTCCAGCGGATTCAGGGAGAACAGATGCTTGATGTCGGTCAGCAGCAACTCCTGATGCTGCTGCTCGTGGTGCAGGCCCAGGGTGATCCGCCGCAGCAGCTCGGGGTCGTCACTGCGCGCGAGCAGATCGCCGATGCGGGCCTCAACCTCGTGACGATAGGCCAGCACTTCGTCGAAGCCCGGGCGTGACAACAGGCCGCGCTGAGGCCTGGCGTGCATCGGCCCCACGCTCTGGTAATAAGAGTTGAACAGGTAGTCCCAGCGTGGATGCACCGGCACGTAACCCGCCTCAGCGCCAAGCACGAACTGCTCGAAGAACCAGGTGGTGTGCGCCAGGTGCCACTTGGCTGGGCTGGCATCGGGCATCGACTGCAAGGCGGCGTCTTCGGCGCTGAGGCCAGCGGCCAGCAAACGGCTGCGGGCGCGCACCGCCCGAAACTTTGCGAGCAGGGATTGTGCCGGGGCCGCCACTGACGGCGCCTGCAAATGGCATGGGACGTCAAGCATGGAAGGCTGATTTCGGTGTGCAAAAAATGAAGTCGCAGAATGCCAAAGATCGGCACGCAGGGTGCACGCAGCCGGTTACGGTCCGATGGCACGACGCGATTACCATGCGCGGATGGCACCCGATGACACCGCCCTGTTCGACCTGCCGCCCGAGGTGATCTACCTCAACACCTGTGGCGCTGGCCCGCGCCTGCACGCGGTCAACGCCGCAGCACACACGGCCCTGCACGCCAGCGCACGCCCCTGGGAGACGGGTGAGGCCGACTGGCACGCCGCCGTCGAAAACCTGCGTCGAAACACCGCGTCCTTGCTCGGCACCACGCCCGATGCCCTGGCCTTTTGCCCCTCGGTGGGTCACGGCATGAGCCTGGCGGCGCTGAACCTGCCCCTCGCCGCCGGCCAATCCGTGGTGGTGCTGGCCGCCGAACATCCGTCGAACCGGCTGGCCTGGGAGCACGCCTGCACACGCGTCGGCGCCGTGCTGCAGCAAGCTTGTTGCGAGCCCGGACAGGACTGGACCCACGCCGTGCTGCAGCACATTGACGCCCACACCGCCGTGGTCAGCGTGCCGCACGCGCACTGGGCCGATGGCGCGCTGCTGGATCTGCCACGCATTGCCCTCGCCGCCCGCGCCGCAGGCGCCGCACTGGTCATCGATGCCAGCCAGTCACTGGGCATCCTGCCGCTGGATTTCGAAGCCCTGGCGCCGGACTTTGTCATCGCCCCGGGCCACAAATGGCTGCTCGGCGCTTACGGCCTCGGCTGGCTGTGGGCCGCGCCGCGTTGGCGTGAACAGGGGCAGCCGCTGGAGCACGGCATCGCTGCGCGGCAGGCGGAGGGCGACTTTGCATCGCTTGTGTCCACCCCGGCATACCGCGACGGCGCCCGGCGTTTCGACTTTGGTGCCCACGCCCATCCCCTGTTGGTGCCGATGTCGCTGGCGGCCATCGACCAGATGCAGGCGTGGGGGCTGGATGCGGTTCGCAGCCGCGTCGCCGCACTCGTCAGCCATCTTGAAACCGGCCTGACGCAGCGCGGCCTCGGTGACGGATTGACACCCGGCCACGCGCCGCACTTCTGCGCATGGCGGCCACCGCCGGACCGCCTGGCCGCCGTCACCGCTGCCGCACGCGAGGCCGGCTGCATTCTTGCCAGCCGCGCCGGGGCGCTGCGCATCGCACCGTATTTGCACATCAAAGAAGGCCAGATCGACCGGCTGATCGATGTGTTGGCAAGCTCGACATGAGCGCCATACGCCCCACCGGGCTCATCCTCGCCGGGGGTCGCGGCCAACGGCTGGGCGGCCGCGACAAGGGTCTCGTGCCGCTGCACGACCGGCCGCTGATCGCCCATGTCGCCGAACGGTTGTCGCCGCAGGTGGCCACAATGCTGATCAGCGCCAATCGCAACCCAGCCGACTACGCGCGCTTCGGGCAGGTGGTTGCCGACCCGGTGCCGGGCTTTGCGGGGCCGCTGGCCGGTCTACTGGCCGGCCTTGATCACTGCGCCGGCGATTGGCTGCTGGTGGTGCCTTGCGACGCGCTGGGCCTGCCGCTGGATCTGGGTGATCAGCTCATGAACGCCGCCACTGACGCACGAGCCCACGCCGCCTACGCGGTGATTGGTGAGGACGCGCTCTATCCCTGCTGCCTGCTGCACCGCGATCTGCGGCCGGGGCTTGAAACCTGGCTGCACGGCGAGCAGCGGGCGGTGCGTCACTGGCTGCACGCCGAGGGTGCGGTGGCGGTGCCGGTGCGCGGCTGGCGCGCCGATATTTTCAATCTCAACACCGCAGATGATCTGGCGCGTGCCGCCCGGTCGCTGTCGGGCGACGCCTCCGGTCCGGCCCAGGGCTGACCCACTCACGCCAGCAGTTTGACTAGCCTGGCGTTGAGCCGACCCACCTGCCGCGCATGTTCGGCCTCGAGCGCTCGATAGGCCTTGATCAGCCGCTGGCCTGCGGGGCTCAGGGTCGCGCCGCCGCCACCCTTGCCGCCGGTCGCGCGGTTGACCAGCGGCTGGCCGAGCCGACGTTCCATGGTCTGCACCGCACCCCATGCCGCGCGGTAACTCATGCCCATGGCCAGCGCCGCCTGCCGGATCGAGCCGCTGTCACGCACCCGCTCCAGCAACTCAATACGGCCATGCCCGCCCAGGCTCTGATCACCGGCCATCAGCCAGAAATTGGCGTGCACTTTAAGCGGAGGTGAGTGCGGCAAAGCGGGGGTAGTGTTCATTCGTTATGTCCAGTGGTGTATAACGCGAGTCCGACCGCCAACCCAGCAGCGCAGCGTGCTCGACACCGTTTTACCCGATCCCATCACCAATGATCGCCCCACGCAGGGCGCGGCCCGGCTGCGCGACCAGCACGGCCGGGTGAAGCGCAAGCTGCGGCTGTCGCTCACCGACCGCTGCAACTTCAGGTGCAGCTACTGCATGCCGGAGCACCCGGTGTGGCTGCCCAAGGCCAGCCTGCTGACCCGCGCCGAGCTGTTGCGAATGGCGCGGCTGGCGGTGGATCAGGGCATCACCCACATTCGCCTCACCGGCGGCGAGCCGCTGCTGCGCGCCGGCGTGCGCGACATCGTCTCCGACCTGCAAACCCTGCGTTCGTCGGGCCTGCAGCGGCTGTCGATGACGAGCAACGCCGAGCGCCTGGGCGAACTGGCCCAGCCGCTGGCCGATGCCGGGCTCGATGACCTGAACATCAGCTTCGATGCCATTGATCCCGACGTTTTCGAGACCCTCACTGGCCGTCCCATTGCGCCAGTGCTGCGCGGCATCAACGCCGCCCGCGCCGCCGGGCTGCCGGTCAAGCTCAATGCCGTCCTGATCCGCGACCGCAACGACCACCAGATTCTGCCGCTCACGCGCTGGGCGCTGGAGCAGGATCTGAGCCTGCGTTTCATCGAATACATGCCGCTGGACCAGCCGGGCCGGTGGCGTCCCGAAACCGTCATGAGCGAGGCCGAGGTGCTGGCGGTGCTGCGCACCCAACACACCGTCGAAGCCCTGCCGCGCAGCGCTGAACCCGCCACCCGCTATCGCATCGACGGCCAGGACCGCGTCGGTGTGATCGCCACCGTGTCCAACCCGTTCTGCGGCAGTTGCGACCGCATCCGCTTCACCGCCACCGGCGAACTGTTCACGTGCCTGTTCGCCCAAACCGGCACGCCGATGGGTGCGCAGATGCGCGCCGGGGCTGACGACGATGCCCTCACCGAAACCCTGCACCGCGCCGTGTGGCACAAACAGGCCGGGTACGCGGCGCAGCCCGGGCCGGTGGAGCGGACTATTCTCATGCACGGGATGGGGGGGTGAGCGCTGGCGCTTTGCGCGCACTGCGCGCAGGCAGCGCGAACGCCCGGCCAGGGAAGGCCGGGCCGGGGGTCAATCGAGTGATCACGTCGCGCCAGGGATGGCATCTATGAGCTCCCACCTGGAGTGGCTCGCAGGCACAGCGAACGCACAGCCAAGGATGGCCACAGCACATTTTCAGGAGTTGAACCGCCGCATGAACATCACCTTCGCCTTCTACGGCGGCCTGACGCGCCGCTGCCAGGAAGCACCGCTTACCCTGACCCTGCCGGACCACACCGCCACCCTAGGCGATGCCGTGGCCGCACTCGGCGACCGATTCCCCGACGCGTGGGAAGCGCTGGAGCGCGCAGCACTGGCCGTTGATGACCAGATCGTGTCGCGGCGTACGTCCCTCGAAGACGGCATGATGGTTGCCCTGTTACCGCCTGTGGCCGGGGGCTGACATGTCGCTGTCGGAACACACGCTCACCCTCGATCCGCTGCTCGCCGAAGGCCAGTTCCCCGACTGCGGCGGCCTCGCGATCTTCGGCGGTGCGGTCCGCAACCACCACGAAGGCAAGCCGGTGCTGCGGCTGCGCTACTCCGCCTACCCGCCGCTGGCCGAGCGCCTGATGCGCGAGATCGAAGCCGAAACCCGCGCCAAATTCGACCTGCCCTACTGCCGCGTCACGCATCGCGTGGGGATGCTGGAAATTGGCGATGTGGCGATTTACTGCGTGGTGCGCGCCGCGCATCGCGCCGAAGCCTTCGCGGGGTGTCGCTATGCCGTCGATGCAGTCAAGCACCGCGTGCCGATCTGGAAGGAAGAGTTCTACGCCGACGGCAGCAGCCTTTTTGTTGATGGCTGCTGCATCAATCCGGAATTGGGCGAGCCCAGCTTCGGCGTGGCGGCCGAACCTTGCGGTCACGACCACGACCGGCCGCGCCCGTAGGTCGGCATTCATGCCGACATCAACCGTCGCCTGTCGGGTTGAAACCCGACCTACCGCCCTATCTCGTTTTCAATGATCGAGTCACACGCATGAAAGACGTCGGCAGCAAACCCGAAACCCGCCGCAGCGCGCGTGCCAGTTGCGTGCTGCACGCGCCGGCCGGCTGCATCACGCGCCTGCGTGAGGCCAATACCGACAAGGGCGATGCGCTCAAGACCGCACGTGTCGCCGGCATCCTCGCCGCCAAGCGTACCGACGAGCTGATTCCGCTATGCCACCCGCTGCCGATCTACCGCGCCGACATCGACTTTGACCTGGCCGACACCTCGGTGAAGGTGATCGCCACCGTCGAAACCATCGGCCCCACCGGGGTGGAGATGGAAGCACTCACCGCCGCCAGCCTGGCCGCGCTGACGCTTTACGACATGCTCAAACCGCACTGCCAACCCGCCGAGCTGCGCATCACCGACACGCATCTGGAAGAGAAGAAGGGTGGCAAGTCGCAGTTCGGCCGCAAGCTGCGGGTGGCGGCCGATGCGCAGGTGATCGTGCTCTCCGACACGGTTGCTGCGGGCAGGAAGCCCGACACCGCCGGACGCGCCGTCGAGGCCGCCTTAAGCAAGGCCGGTTTTGCGAAGGTCGGCTACGAGGTGATTGCCGATGAGCCCGACGATCTGCGCCAGCGCATCGATGCCGCCATAGAGGCCGGCACGGCGCTGATCATCACCGTCGGCGGCACCGGCGTTTCGCCGCGCGACTGCACGGTGGAAACCGTCACGCCGTATCTGCTGCAACCACTGCCGGGGCTGATGGAAGCCGCGCGCGCCTTTGGCCAGCGGCGCACGCCTTACGCGGCGCTGTCACGCGGCGTGGCGGGTTACGCGCGCAACAACAGCCTGATCGTGACCTGCCCCGGCTCGCGCGGCGGCGCCAGCGAGACCATGGCGGCGATTCAACCGGCGCTGATTCACCTGATCGAGGTCTGCCGGCCGGGCAAGCCGCATCCGGGCGGGTATCAGTAAGCGTGACCGCCGTGCTGCTGCCGGCGGCGCTGTTGCTGATTGCCGCGCTGTACGCCAGCGTCGGTCACGGCGGCGCCTCGGGCTACATCGCGGTGATGGCGCTGGCGGGCCTGGCGCCGGAAACCATTCGCCCCACCGCGCTGATGATGAACGTGGTGGTCGCTGGTATTGCCACCGCGCAGTTCGCCCGCGCCGGGTATTTTCGCTGGGCACTGTTGTGGCCATTTGCGGTGGCCGCCGTGCCGTTCGCCTGGCTGGGCGGACGCGTGCCACTCGATGCCGGACTCTTCGGGCTGGTTGTTGGCGCGGTGCTGTTGCTGTCGGCGGCGCGGCTGTTCTGGCAGCCGCGCGAAGCGACGTACCAGCGGGTGCTGAGCCTCGCCTGGGCACTGCCGGTGGGCGCGCTGCTGGGCCTGATCTCGGGCCTGGTTGGGGTGGGCGGCGGTATCTTTCTCACGCCGCTGCTGCTGTTTGCCGGCTGGGCGCGCGCGCATGTGGCGGCGGCGGTGTCGGCGCCGTTCATCCTGCTCAATTCGCTCGCCGGCTTGCTGGGCTGGTGGGGCCAGGGTCAGGGTCAGGGATGGCCACCTGCAGACCTGGTGGTGCCGCTGCTGCTGGCCGCCGTGATCGGCGGCAGCGTGGGCGGCTGGCTGGGCAGCCGTCGCCTGCCGCCGATTCAGATCAAACGCGCGCTCGCCGTGGTCTTGCTGGTGGCGGGCCTCAAAATGCTGGGTTTGGGAGTGAGCTGGTGATTTCAATCGACGCGGCCCTGGCGGCCTACGCGCAGCACGCACGGCCATTGCCCGTGGCGCGCCTGCCCCTGCGCGACGCGCTCAACCGGGTGCTTGCCGAGGCTCCGGTGGCGAGCACCGACCTGCCCATGTTTACGCAAAGCGCGGTGGACGGGTATGCGCTGCGCAGCGCTGATCTGGCGGCCGCCGGTGACGCGGCGCCGGTTGACCTGACCCTGGTCGGCGAAGTGGCTGCAGGCGCCGGTGCACTGCCTCATGTCGGCCCCGGTGAGGCGGTGCGCATCTTCACCGGCGGCACCCTGCCGCCCGGCGCCGACACCGTGGCGCGGCAGGAGATCGTGCAGCGGGGGGACGGTGTCATCACGCTGACCAGGGCCTTGCCGCCCGGCGAGGACACCCGCTTTCGCGGCGAAGAGCTTCAGGCTGGCGCCGAGCTGGCGCAAACCGGGACACGGCTGCACCCGGGCGGCATCGCGGCGCTGGCGATGGCCGGCATCGGCACGGTGTCGGCGTACCGCGCACCGCGCATCGCGCTGCTGGTGACCGGCGATGAGGTGGTGCCGCCCGGCGGCGCGCTGCTGCCCGGCCAGATCTTCGATGCCAACGGGCCGCTGCTGCACGCCTGGTTTCAGGCGCGCGGCGGGGCGGTACCCGAGGTGCGCTACGTGCCCGACACCTTGGAGGCCGTCATCAGCGCGCTGCGCGACGCACTGGTTGACGCCGATCTGGTGATCACCACCGGCGGCGTGTCGGTGGGCGACAAGGATTTTCTGCGCGAAGCGGCGGCCTCTCTGGGCGTGGAAGAGCGCTTCTGGCGGGTGGCGCAAAAACCCGGCATGCCCCTGTATTTCGGTCAGCGCGGGCAGCAGTTCATCCTCGGCCTGCCCGGTAACCCCGGCGCGGTGCTGGTGGGGCTGGAAGTGCACGCCGCGCGGTTGATGGCGCTGCTGGAAGGCGAAGCGTTGCCCCTGCCGCTCTGGCAGATGGGCCGTCTGACCGACACCTTCCGGGGCGACGGTCGCCGCGACCTGCTGGCGCGCATGCGCATGTCCGTCACCGCCGATGGCGTGGCCCTGCATCCGCTGGGCCGCCAGGGTTCGCACATGCTCAGCAACCTGATTGACGCCAACGTGATCGTCCGCGTGCCGCCCGGCGAACACCCGGCCGGCGCGGCGCTGCCGTTCATCACCCTTGCCGATTGAGACGGAGACCCTGCCGTGACCCGACCCCCGCCCACCGCCCGCATCGAACACAACGCTGCCGGCGCCGAGTACGACTTCCGCGAGGGCTGTGCCATCACCGAGTGGTGGAATCACCCGGCCGACGATGACGTGTCGGTGGCGCGCGCCCGCGTGGCGCCCGGCGGCATCACCCGCTGGCATCGGGTGCGGAACACCACCGAGCGCTATCTGCTGCTGGAAGGCCAGGGGTGCGTGGAAGTGGGCGATGAACCGCCAACACCGGTCGGCCCGGGCGATGCCGTGGTCATCCCGCCCGGCCAGCGGCAGCGTATCCACAACACCGGCGAGACCGATCTGGTGTTTCTCGCCGTCTGCACCCCGCGGTTTCGCGATGCCCATTACGAGGACCTTGAAGCCTCGGACGACCCTTGAACACCCGCCCGGCCGCGCCGTTTTGAACTACCTCGCGCACTTATATCTTGCGGACCGCACCGGCACCTCGCCGGCCGGGGCGATTCTGGGCGATCACGTGCGCGGACGGCTCGAACCGGATACCCGGACCGGGGTGCGCAGCGGCATCGTGCTGCACCGCCGGGTGGATCATTTCACCGACCATCACCCGGCCGTGCAACCGTTGCTCGCAGCCTTGCCCCCCGGGTTCCGGCGCTATGGCGGTATCCTGATCGACATCTATTTCGACCATCTGCTTGCCCGGCATTGGGCAACCTGGCACGACGAGCCGCTGCCAACGTTTGCCGCCCGCATGATGGCCGCCGCCCGCATCGAATGGCCGGACTGGGCGCCGTTTGCGGCTGAACGCCTGGCCCATCTGCCCGAGGTGCTGGCCGGTTACGCCGAACCGGCGGGCGTGGCGCGGGCGCTGGCGCGGACGGACGCCCGCCTGCGTCGACCCAGTCCGTTGACGGACGCCATGCCGGTGCTCGAGCAACATCAAGCGTTGCTGGCGCAGCAATTCGAGGTGTTCCTGCCGAGCGTGATCGCGTACGTGCAGACCTGGGTGGCGGCGCATCTGCCGGTCCATCCATAAGCCCCGCGTGGCTACACTCGGGCCATGACGGCCCCGCCCGCCAATCCGGTTCAACCCGCCCTCACCGCCCGCGCGCTGCTCACCGGCGCGGTGCTGGGCGCGCTGCTCACCCCGTGCAATGTGTACAGCGGCCTGAAGATTGGCTGGTCGTTCAACATGTCGATTGCCAGTGCGCTGCTCGCCGTCGCCTTCTGGCGGCTGATGCAGGATCTGGCCGGCGCGCGGCACTGGGGCCTGCCGGAAAACATCATCAACCAGACCACCGCGTCTTCCTCGGCGTCGATCGTGTCGGGCGGCCTGGTGGCGCCGATTCCGGCGCTGGCGCTGCTCGGCGGCCCGGTGCCGGACGGCGTGCTGCTGATGCTGTGGGTGTTTTCGGTGAGCGTGCTGGGCGTGGCGATTGCCGCGCTGCTGCACGCGCGCTTCATCCAGGGCGGGTCGCTGCCGTTTCCTGAAGGCACCGCGGCGGCGGAAACCCTGGGCAGCATTCACGGCGACGGTCGCGACGCACGCAGCCGCCTGCGCTGGCTTGGGCTGGCGGCGGTGATCTCGGCCAGCGTCAAACTGCTTGGTGACTTGTTCAGCGTCACCCTGCGCGCCAGCCTGCCGGGCGGCTTACCGACGGCCAGTTTCAAGCAGTTGGGCATCGCGCTGGATGGCTCGCTGCTGATGATTGGCTTCGGCGCCATCATCGGCCTGCGCGCCGGGCTGTCGCTGCTGCTCGGGGCGCTGATCGCCTGGCTGGGGCTGGCGCCGTGGCTGCTGGGGCAGGGGCTGGTGAGCCCGGGCGCGACCGATGCCGTGTGGTTCAATGAACTGGTGGGCTGGCTGATCTGGCCCGGCGTCACGCTGATGACCACGGGTGCGCTGGCCAGCCTCTGGCTAGGGCGTCGATCTGCCGCAGTGGCAGGCACCGCCACCAAGCGACGCTTTCCGTTGCCGAAAGCCGTGTTCGCGACCGGCACGCTCGCCGCCGTGGCGCTGGTGGTGGGCCTGCAGATGCAGTTGTTCGGCATCCACTTTGCAGTGGCGCTGGCCGCCGTGGGCATGGCGTTGGGGCTGGCGATCGTCGCCGCACGGGTGGTGGGCGAAACCGGCATTCCGCCGATTGGCGCGCTGGGCAAGATCGCGCAACTGGGCGTGGGGGCACTGGCGCCGGGCACCGCCACCGCCAACCTGATGGGCGCCAACGTGACCGGCGGCGCGGCCGGGCAAACCGGCGACCTGCTCAACGATCTGAAAGCCGGTGCGCTGCTGGGCGCCCGCCCGGCGCCGCAGTTTGTGGCGCAGATTTTTGGCGTGATCATCGGCAGCATCGTCGGCAGCTTGAGCTACGGCCTGCTGATTCCCGACCCAGCCACCATGTTGTTGACACCTGAGTGGCCGGCACCGGCCGTCGCCACCTGGAAAGCCGTCGCCGAGGTGATGGCGGGCGGCCTCGCCGCGCTACCGCAGCTGAGTGTTCCGGCCGCTGCGGCCGGCGGCGTCGCGGGACTGGCTCTGGCGCTCTGGCAATTCCGCGCCCCGGCCCGCTTCGCACGCTGGGCGCCGAGTGCGGCGGCGATGGGCCTGGCGTTCGTGATTCCGGCGTGGATCGCCTTCGGCCTGTGTCTGGGCGCCGTGCTGGCCGAAGCGCTCAAGCGAGTCGCACCGCACTGGGCGCTGCGCCACGTGATTGCGGTGGCGGCCGGGCTGGTGGGCGGCGAATCGCTGGCGGGCGTGGCAACCGCGCTGGCGACGATGCTGGCGTGATCTAAACGGGTGCGCTGCCGTTGGCCACCGCCAGCAGCACGTCGGCGTGGCAGGGCTGGTCGAGCGGGCACCAGCAGGCCAGATGCTGGCCGACCAGTTCGGCGCGCGCGGCGGCGATCAATTCGGGGCGCTCGGCAAGGTAGCGTCGGTAGGCCGTCACCGCAGCCGCGCGGCCTTCGATCCAACCGGCGTTGGGGTGCGTGGTCTGTACCTTGAAGGGATTGCCCCAGCGGTTGGGGCGACTGACGATGACCGTGCCCGCCGGCAGTCGCCAGCCCTTGCGGCGACTGAGCTGCACGCGGCTAGGTGGTGACGCGGTCGCGTTCATGAGGCAACGACCGTAGAGGCCAACACCATTACGCCCACCACCGCGACCAGTACCGCCGCCACACGCGGCAGGGCACGCAGCCGACCACCCGTCATGACCTTGGTGCCACGCGCAGCCACCGCCGCATAGGCCAGCTTGACCCCGCCCACGGCCACCGCGGCGGCGAGCATCACCGCCAACACATCGGCGGTTTCTACGTCCGTCAGCGGTACGAATGCGGGCAAAAAGCCCAGATAGAACAGCACCGCTTTCTGGTCACCGAGGGTCAGCGTCAGGCCGGCCATGACGCTGCCGGTCGCGGTGGCCCGTACCGGAGCCGCCTGCGGGGTCGGCGGCGTCATGCGCCACAGGCCGCGTGCCAGCCACAACAGATACAACGCACCGATGACTTTGGCCGCGACAAAAGCCGGCCCCAGGGCGTCGATCAGCGCCATCAGCCCGAACATCGCCACGGCGATGAACAGCAGGTCACCGACCACCACGCCAAGGCTCACCCAGGCGCCGTGCGCGAAGCCGTTCGCCGCCGCACGAGAGGTCACGATCAGCACGCTGGTGCTGGGCACGGCGGCGAGCAAGGCCATGGCGCCGAACAGGGCGGCTAGGCTACCGAGTGTGAGCGTGCTGGGGTCCATGCCGGCACTTTACCGACGACTCAGAGCCGCGGGCTGTCTTCCATCTCGGCGTAGCGCGGCAGGTCGTCGGTGATGGGAAACCAGTCGGCGCACGAGGCGGCGTAGATGTGATGCGACGGGCGGGCATCGACCGGGCTGGTCACCGTGCCCATACGCAAGCGCAGGGTCTCAGGGCGCGCGTCACGCCGGCTGTACAGCGGGCTGCCACAGTGTCGGCAGAAGGCGCGCTTCTTGTCGCCTGCACCCACGTACTCGGTGATGGCATCGGCACCACGGACCAGCCGGAATCCGGCCGCAGCGATTGGACTGTTGGCGGCAAACGGCGCGCCGCTGGCCTGCCGGCACTGGCTGCAGTGGCACAGCGCGATGGGGCCCAGCACGCCGTCGTAGCGGTAACGCACGGCCCCACAGTAACAGCGGCCTTCAATCACGCCGCTTCGACCAGGCGGCCTGCCTGGTAGTCGGCAATCGCCTGCTCGATCTCGGCGTGGGTGTTCATCACGAACGGGCCGTACTGCGCCACCGGCTCATTGAGCGGCTTGCCGGCGAGGACAATCACCCGACTCGGCGCGTCGCCGGCCGTGAGGGTCAGTTGATCACCGTCGCCGAGGATGCCGGCGGCATATTGCGGTATGGCTTTCTCGCCGATACGGATCGCACCTTCGTAGACGTACACGAAGGCGTTATGGCCCGCGGTCATCGGTAGCGTCTGGCTGCCCCCGGCGGGCAGCAGCAGGTCGACGAACAGCGGGTCGGTGGCCATTGCCCCCGGCGTGGCGTTGATGGGGCCGGAGACCGTCTCGCCGTCCAGCGCAAGGCTGCCGGCAATGAGCTTGGCCGACCCGCCGTTGGCCCGCCGTCGTTCGGGGAGTTCGCTGGCAGGAATGTCGCGATACCCGGCCGGTTTCATCTTTTCGGCCGCCGGTAGGTTGATCCACAGCTGAAAGCCGCGCATGCGCCCTTCGGCCTGTTGCGGCATTTCGGAGTGAATCACCCCGCGCCCGGCGGTCATCCACTGCACACCGCCGCTTTTCAGCTCGCCGACATTGCCCAAGTGATCTTCGTGGCGCATGTGGCCGTCGATCATGTAGGTGACCGTCTCGAAGCCGCGGTGCGGGTGCGGCGGAAAGCCGGCGATGTAATCGTCCGGGTTGTCGGTGCCGAACTCGTCGAGCATCAAGAATGGGTCGAGGCGCAGCGACGGGGCCGCGCCGATGCTGCGGCGCAGTTTCACGCCTGCGCCATCCGAGGTTTCGCGGCCGGGGATGATGCGGGTGACATGACGACTTTTCATGGGTGTATTTATGGCGCCTGCCTCGCAAAACGCAAGCCTCTCGCACCCACAAAAAACCCCGCCGAGGCGGGGTCCGTTTACTGCGTGAAACCGACAATCAGAAGTGGTAACCCACACCGATACGCAGGTCGTCCAGGTCAACATCAACCCCTCGATCGCTCAAGCGTGTCATGCGGTAATCGCCGAAAATGCTGATCTGCGGTGTGGCCTGATAACGAACACCCAGCAGAAACTCGGGGCCGTCCAGATCATCCAGCATCACGTAGCCGACGCTGCCGTGGACCATGAATTGCGGTGCCAGTGCGGCTTCGAGACCACCGTGTACACCAAAGCCGTCTTCGTCGGGACCACCACGATCTCCGTCAACATTGATGTATTCCAGCAGCCCGACAAAATTCACGTTTTGGTTCAGTGGAGAGTGCATTCCCACGCCGAAACGGAGCTGGTCGAGATCACCGGAACGGTCGTAATCGACCGCCTGGTATTCACCGTTGATGAACCACTGATCGGCAATGGCAAACCGGCCTTTGGTGCCGAAGCCGTCACCGTCCGTGTCGCCGCCTGGGGAGACGTCAATTTCAGCATTGGGGATGAAATAGCCATCGAGATGGCCGAAAGAAGGTTGCTGGGCATTTGCGTGGAAGGCCAGCGATGACAACGCCAAAACGCCCATTCCCACTTGATAGAGTTTCATGAAAATCTCCAGTTAATTCTTATACATGGCGTCCAAGTCAGGACCCAGGCAAGGTACCGCAATGAATCTGAACGGCCGGCGAAGATTGCGCCACAATGGTTCGTGGTGCACCAAAGTGATGCGCCGCCGGTGGGTCGCGCAACCAAATTCAATCTGGAGAGATCAATGCCCCTCAAAGCCGCCCTTGACGAGGTTCTTACCGAGGCCGTGGCCAACAACGCCGTCGCCGGCGTGGTGGCGATGGCCGGCAATCGCCGCGGTCTGCTCTATGAGGGTGCCGCCGGGGCTCGGGTGTGCGGGCAAGCCGCGACAATGACCCTCGATTCTCTCGCGTGGTTGGCGTCGCTGAGCAAGGTGGTGACCAGCGTTGCGGTCATGCAATGCGTCGAGCGCGGCCTGCTCGATCTTGACGCACCCGCCGCCAAGGTCTGCCCCGAGCTCGGTGAGCTGCTGGTTCGCGAGCGCTACACCGACGCTGGCGAACCGGTTTTGCGAGCACCGCGGTCGCCCGTCACCCTGCGTCACTTGCTCAGCCATTCCAGCGGACTCGGCTACGAACTGTTTCACCCCGACGTGGCGCGCGAGCTGGTCGACGCCGGCAAGGACAACGTACTCAGTGGCACCCGCGCGACGCTGCACCGCGCGCTGGTCGCCGACCCCGGCAGCGCCTGGGTGTACGGCATCGGCATCGACTGGGCCGGCCTGATGCTCGAAGCTGTGACCGGGAAGCGGCTCGGCGACTATCTCAAGGCTGAGCTTTTCGACCCGCTGAACATGGTCGATACCGGTTTCACACTCAACGCCGAGCAGGCCGCGCGGCGCGCGAGCATGCACGCGCGAACGCCGGATGGCGGACTGCAACCCATGGCGTTCGAACTCCCTCCGCAACCCGAAGTCCAGATGGGCGGCCACGCTCTGTTTGGCACCGCGCCGGACTATATGAGGCTGATGCGCATGCTGCTCAACGACGGCTCGCTGGACGGCGCGACCCTGCTCAAACCCGAGACCGTGGCCGAAATTCGCCGTAACCAGATTGGTGACCTGAACATGACGCCGATATCCACGGCGATGCCCGACTTCAGCCACCCGGTCGACCTGCACCCTGGAACCGCCTGCAAGTTCGGGCTGGGCGGGCTGATCAACACCGAAGCCACGCCGGAAGGGCGCGCGGCCGGCAGCTACGCCTGGGTCGGGCTCAGCAACATTTATTTCTGGGTGGACCCGGTGCAGGACATCACGGCAATTTTTCTGGCCCAGTCACTACCGTTCTTCGATCCCGCCATCGTCGAGGTCGTACGGCGATTTGAGCGGGCGGTTTATCAAGCGCGATAGCGTCGCCAGCCGCAACCAAAAACACCCTGCGCTGGCAGGGTGTTCGTGTGCTTCCAGCTAAGATCTCTGCTTAGAAGTGGAAACCGGCGCCGATGCGCAGATCGTCCAGATCTAAATCGGTGCCGCTGTCACTGAAACGGCTGGCGCGGTAGTCAGCAAACAGGCTGAAGTTAGGTGCGACATGGAAACGTGCACCGATCAAGAACTCTGGACCGTCGGTGTCGCCAAGGGAGAGGAATCCAACGCTGCCGTGCAGTGAGAATTGCGGCGACAGCACGGCCTCCAGGCCGCCATGTACGCCGAACCCGTCCTCGCCTTCGGAACTGAATCCTGGAGTGTCGACTTCGACATCGACGTATTCGACCTGCCCAACGAACCGCAGCGCGGTGTTGATGGGCAGACCCAACCCCAAGCCGACCCGCACCTGATCGAGTTCGATGTTGCTGTCGTCATACTCGACGGCCTGGTACTCGGCGGCGATGAAGAGCTGCTCGGAGACCAGGAACCGGCCCTTGAGCCCGAACCCGTCACCGTCATCCTCGGCGCTGCCGGTTGCGTCAGAAAGCTCCAAGTCGGCACGAGGAATGTAATACGCATCGACATGACCAAAAGATGTTTGCTGCGCATTCGCCTGAAACGCGAAGGCCGACAACATCAGGGCGCTAAGCCCGGCTGTGTGAATTCTCATGGTGTTCTCCCATTTGTTTTGGTGGTTATTGCCCTCCAGCGCGGGCAACGGAACGTAACACTTTTGTCCGGTCCGGCCATCAAGTGCGCACGCATGTGAGCGCCGACCCGCGGCGGCAGCGTTGTCGCCGCACTGGCACCATAGCGACCTCTCCGCCGTCACTGACGCCCCATGAAATTTCACGACTTCTCGCCCGATCAGACCCTCACGCTGGGCCCGGTGTCGCTCAGCGAGGCCGAGATCATCAATTTTGCCCGCCTGTGGGACCCGCAGCCGTTCCACACCGACCCCGAATGGGCGACCAAGAGCCGCTGGAAAGGGCTGATTGCCAGCGGTTGGCAGACTTGTGCCCTGACCATGCGCACGGTCTGCGAGGGCCCGCTGCTGGACTCGGGCTCGATCGGCTCGCCGGGGCTGGAGTACCTGAAATGGACCGCGCCGGTGCGCCCCGATGACGCGCTGACCATTACCCTGGACGTGCTCGGCACCGGGGTGTCGTCCAGCGGTAAGGTCGGCAAGTTGCGCTGGCAGTGGCGCGTCCACAATCAGGATCGTGTGCTGGTGCTAGACACCATCGCCACCAGCCTTTTCGATCTCGATCTGCCGTGACTCGGCCGGTCCGCCGATAGGCACGCTGATGCGGATTGCCCTGGCCCCGATGGAGGGCGTTGTCGACGCCCGAATGCGGCAGATGATCACCGCCGTGGGCGGCATCGACTGGTGCGTGACCGAGTTCGTTCGCGTCACCGACCGCCTGCTGCCGCCCAAGGTGTTCCACGCGTTGGCGCCAGAACTTGCATCCGGCTGGACGACTGCCAGTGGCACGCCCGTGCGACTGCAGTTGCTGGGCGGCGACCCGACCTGCATGGCCGAAAACGCGGCACGCGCCGCCGAACTCGGCGCCCCAGTGATCGACCTCAACTTTGGTTGCCCGGCAAAGATCGTCAACCGCAATCGCGGCGGCGCCGTGCTGCTTGACGATCCGGCGTTGCTGCATCGAATTGTCTCGGCGGTGCGAGCCTCAGTGCCGATGCGGGTGCCGGTCACCGCCAAGATGCGGCTCGGCTATGCCGACACCTCACGTGCACTCGACTGCGCCCGGGCGCTGGCTGATGGCGGCGCGGCCGAAATGGTGGTGCACGCCCGCACGCGGGCCGACGGTTACAACCCGCCCGCGTACTGGCACTGGATTGCGCGCATCGCCGAGGTCGTGTCGGTGCCGGTCTATGCCAATGGCGAGGTCTGGTCGGTGGCCGACTGGCGGCGCTGCCGAGCCGAAAGTGGCGTCGACAACTTCATGCTTGGTCGCGGCCTTGTCGCCCGCCCCGATCTTGCACGACATATACACGCTGCCGCAAAAGGGCAGGCTTGCATGCCGCTGGATTGGACTGACCTCGTGGTGATGATGGGCGCCTACTGGCAGACCCTCCGCGCCCAGGTGCCCGAGCGCCACGCGCCGGGCAGGCTCAAGCAGTGGGTGTTTGCGCTGTCACGCCATTACCCGGAAGCGCAGGCCTTCTTTCTTGAGATTCGCCGAGGCCGCGACTGCGTGCAGCTCGACTCGGCGGTGGCGGCACAAGTGGCTGCGGCCAAAAATCAGCCAGGGTTTGCAGTTCGCGCGGCCGCTTGATCATCGTCTAGCGGTGGCCGGATCAACACCACCGCACCGGCATCGCGCGTGAGCACCAGCACCGGGCCGTCACCCGGTCGCTCGATGCCCTCGGTGCCGGTGACAATCCACAGGTTATGCCGCTTGAACGCCCGATAAGGTCGCGCTGCCTCGGCCACGTCGCGTCCCAGGTTGTCGGTCCAGACCTGCCGGGCAATGGCCATGGCCGTCCGCTCGCCGGCCACCGAGCCCCGGGGGCGCTCGGTCTCAACCCGCGCCTCGCGGTCAACGTCGGTCATCAGCTGATCGACCCAAGCCTGCCAGTCGGGCTCGGGGAAAAAACGGCTTTGAGCGACGACGACGAAACTCGTCACCCAGAGTGAAATGGCCAGCCAACTGCGCAGCGAGGAAAGAATGCTCATCAATCGGAGGTTACCGTCTCGACGATTGGAGTGGGCCAGAAACACCATTATGGAGCGGGTGAAGGGAATCGAACCCTCGTCGTAAGCTTGGGAAGCTTCTGCTCTACCATTGAGCTACACCCGCAGCAGTGCCGAATTATAGGGCCGCCGCGACTCAATTTAGTACCGCGACCGACAAATCGTTTCCTCATGACCGTCAACGGACAACCTCATCCCGGCACGCCGCCGACCGTCGCCGCCCTGATCGACGAGTTGTCGTTGGCCGGGCGACGTATAGCCATCGCAGTCAATGGTGCGGTGGTCCCGCGCTCGACCTGGCCGGATCATGCGCTCGCACAGGACGACCAGATCGAGGTGGTGCACGCCGTCGGCGGGGGTTAGTCCTCCCGGTCGCGACGCGGGCCGCTGCGACGGTCTTCACCTTCCGGGGGCGAGGCATCTCGGTGACGGCGGTCCTGACGCTCCTGCTCACGGCGGTCAATGCGACGGCCACTACTTTTGCCACTGGCCTCACTGCGCAAGGCCTCGCTCTTCGAGTAGAACAGCAGGTAAATCAGGTAAACGATCAGCGCCAGGCCGGCGAGTGTCAGCGCGACTTCCACAAGGGTTAACACGGTGATGTCCTCGACTCGTGCGGCGACAGGGTGCCGGTTCAGAGTCCGGTCGGTAACAGCACGTTTATGATGGCCTGATTCGACTTCGAGAAGGGGGGCCTCATGCCCAAGGCACTGAAAATTGTTCTGGCCGCGTTCGGCGCGCTGTTGCTGCTGTTGATCGGCGTGGCCATTGCACTGCCGTTGCTGATCGACCCCAATGACTACCGCGACACCATCGCCAGCAAGGTCGAAGAAGCCACCGGACGAACCTTCGCACTTGGCCAGATCGAACTGAAGGTGTTTCCGTGGGTGAAGCTGCGGGTCAATGACGCCGCACTCGGTAACGCCGAAGGCTTTGGCGATGAGCCCTTCGCGTCGATTGAAGAGGCCGACGTCGGCGTCAAGGTGCTGCCACTGCTGTTTGACCGGCAACTGGAGGTCAGCGCCATCACGCTCAACGGGCTCACCGCCAACCTCGCGCGCAAGGCTGACGGCACCACCAACTGGGACGATCTGGCCGACGCCGGTGAAGACGCCCCTGAAGAAGAGCCCGAAGCCGCGACGGCCGAAGGCGGTTTCGACCCTCGGCAAATCGACATTGGCGGCATCAACATCACCAACGCGGCCATCCACTTCGACGACCGGCAAGCCGACCAGAACATCAAGATCGAGGATTTTTCGCTGGCCACCGGGCGGCTCGCCCTGGGCGAAGCCTTCGACGTCACCACCGGGGCACAGATCACCCTTGGCGAACCTGCCATGACCGTGCGCTGGGACCTGAGCAGCCGCATTTCTCCTGAAGAAGATTTCTCGCGGGTGGCCATTGCCGATCTGAAGACCGCGATCAAGCTTGAAGGTGAGGGTCTGGCGGCCACCAGCGAGCTCACCGGCAACCCCAATATCAACCTCACCGACACTCGCCTCGACTGGGTGGATCTCGCCGTCGATTTCGATGTAACCCACGCCGAGGGCAGCGCCAAAGGCCGCCTGACCTCGCCCGTCGAGCTCGACTGGACCGCGATGAAGTTGGCGCTGAGCAAGTTGGCGCTGGATGCCACCGCCAGCAGCAAGGCCCTCAACAAACCCGTCGACATCACCCTGCGCGGTGACGTCAGTTACGACGGCACGGCCAACACCGCGAGCGTGAACGGCCTGTCGCTGAAGGCCGGCGAAGCCAACCTCAGCGGCAACGTCGATGCCAGCAAACTCGACAGCGACGCGCCGCAGGCACAGGGCAAGCTGGCGCTGGCCGCGTTCTCGCCGCGCAAGCTGGCGGCCGAACTCGGCATCGAACTGCCGCCCATGCAGGACGACACCGCGCTGCAGAAGTTGCAGTTCAGCAGTGACATCGGCGGCGGCACGCGCGGCATTGCACTGAAAAACATCGTGCTGGTGCTGGACGACACCACCGCGCGCGGCTCGGCCGAGGTGCGTGACTTTGCCAGCCAGGCGATCCGCTTCGACCTCAACGTCGACCGGCTCGACGCCGACCGCTACATGCCGCCCACCGAAGAAGGTGATGGCGGCGACAAAAAGGCGGATGGCGAGGAAGGCGGCGACATCAACGCCATCCAGTTGCCCACCGAGATGCTCGATGCACTTAACGTCGATGGCGTGCTGCGCATCGGCGAGCTCAAGGTCAGCGGGCTCACCCTCAATGACGCGCAAGTCACCCTCAGCGGCGCCGCCGGCCAGCCCAAGCGCCAGCAGATTGCAGCCAAGCTCTATGGCGGCAACATCGCGCTGGATCACCGCTACACCCCCGGCGACAACCCCGGCTGGAACCTCAAGGCCGGACTCGACGCGTTTCAGGCGGCGCCCTTCCTGAAAGACTTCATCGGCAAGGAATACCTGTCGGGCCTCACCCAGTTCGATGTCGATCTGCGTACCAGCGGCAACACCGTCGGCGATCTGCGCGCGGCGCTCAACGGGCAGCTCTCGGCGCAGTTGCGTGATGGCGCGGTCAAGGGCTTCAACCTCGGTGCCGCGTTGCGCCGCGCCGAGGCGGCCTTCACCGGCAACGCAGCCGCGGCACGGGCGCCGGCCACGGTCGAAGAAACCGACTTCTCGTCGCTGGCCTTCGCTGCAAAAATCACCAACGGCGTGCTTGAAACCACGCTGCTTGACGCGGCCAGCCCGCTGTTCCGCCTTGATGGCGGCGGCAAGATCAATCTGGTCAATGAAACGCTGGAATTCCTCGCCAAACCGACGGTGGTCGCCACCGCCACCGGTCAGGGCGGCAAGGAGCTTGAAGCTCTGCGCGGTCTGACCATTCCCATCGCGCTCAGTGGCAGCCTGTTCGACCCCAAGGTGCGTTTCGACTTCAAGGAGGCCTTGAAGTCGAAGGCCGTCAGCGAAGCGCGGGAGCGCCTCGGGGTGGACGAAGAAGAGTTGCGCACCAAGGCCAAGGCCGAGGAAGCCCGCGCGAAAGAGAAGGTCGAGTCAAAAATCGAAGAAGAGCTGGGCGACGGCGCGGTCGATGCCATTCGCGGCCTGTTTGGTCGCGCGCCGCGTGCCAGGCCGACGCCCACCGCTGAGCCTGCGGCCGAGGCGACCCCCGAACCTGCGTCGTGAGTGCAAAGCCGTTCGCGGAGCGCGTGCTGCAGTGGTTCGATGCACACGGCAGACACGATCTGCCGTGGCAGCGGCCGCGCTCGGCATACCGCGTGTGGGTGTCGGAGATCATGCTGCAGCAGACGCAGGTCGCGACGGTCATTCCGTACTTCACGCGCTTTATGGCGCGCTTTCCCGACGTCGCAACGCTGGCCGCCGCACCGCTGGATGACGTGCTCGCCCACTGGTCGGGCCTTGGCTACTACGCCCGCGCCCGCAACCTGCACGCCTGCGCTCAGGGCGTGGCGAATGGCTTGGGCGGGGAATTTCCCCGCACCGTCGAAGGCTGCCTGGCATTGCCGGGTATCGGGCGCTCGACCGCGGGGGCCATCGTCAGTCAGGCCTTTGATGCGCGCGCGCCCATTCTCGACGGCAACGTGCGCCGCGTGTTGGCACGCCACGCCGCGCTGCACGGCTGGCCGGGCACGCCGGCCGTGTCAAAGGCTTTCTGGGCGCTTGCCGAATCACGTCTGCCCGAAGCCCGATACGCCGACTACACGCAGGCGCTGATGGACCTGGGCGCCACCTGTTGCACGGCAAGGCGCCCGCAATGCCTGCTCTGCCCGGTGCAAGAGGACTGCCTGGCGCGGCAGCAGGGCAGCGTGGCCAGCCTGCCCACGCCCAAGCCCAGGCGCGCGCGGCCACGAAAGCAGGCGCAGGTGCTGGTGGTCGAGAACCACGACGGCGAGATTCTGCTGGCGCGCCGTCCGCAGCGCGGCATCTGGGGCGGGCTGTGGAGTCTGCCGGTGATCATGGCCGGCGATGCATGGCCCAGCGGGCTGGACGCCTTGCAACCGTTCGACAACACCCCGCTGACGCCCATCGCCCACAGCTTTACGCACTTCGATCTGCAGATGGACCCGGTGCATCTGCAGGGCCAGCCCGCCGTGAACGACGACCTGATCTGGCACGCCCCGACGCAAGCCCTTACCCTCGGGCTCCCCGCGCCCATCCGGCGCATGATCGAACAACGGGTCGCCCACACCGCGGCCACAACCACCCCCGAGGCCTCATGACCAAAACCGTTCACTGCATCAAACTCGGCCGCGAAGCCGAAGCCCTGCCCAAACCGCCACTGCCCGGCCCGCTGGGGCAGAAGATCTTCGAGAACGTCAGCAAGGAAGCCTGGGCCACATGGATGGAGCATCAGACCCGGCTCATCAATGAATACCGGCTGGCATTGGCCGATGCCAAGGCGCGCAGCTTTCTTATGGATGAACTGAAGAAGTATTTCTTTGAAGGCGGCGAACTCACCGGCACCGGTTTCGTGCCGCCCGCCGGCGACAGCGGCGTCAAGCAGTACACCCCCGAAAGCTGACCGCCCTGGCGGTAGATCGCGGTGGATTTCAGTCCGGGTTGATCAAGTGCCGGACGAACCAGTCGCGCGCCGCGCCCGCCGAAATCTCGAAGCCCTTGCCGGTGTACGCGTCGAAATGTCCGCCGGGCACCAGCGTGAGTTGCTTGGGGTGTCGAGCGGTCTCGAAGGCGGCGGTGGCAAGGCCGCCGTCCGCCAGCCGGTCCAGTGGTGCGACGACCATCAGCAACGGGGTGGGCGCAATCATCGGCAGGTAGGCGCCGGGCTCATAGCCGCGAAAAAACTCCATCGACAGCAGCGTGGTTTCGTTCTTCCACTTGACGCCTGGCTTGTCGATGTAATGGCGGAAAAACTCCCAGGAATCGGGCGTCGGTAGCCCCGACATCGCGGCAGGGTCTTCGGCGACGATGGGAATGTAAGTGGGTGGCGCGCCGTTCAACTGGGCTTGACGCTCGGCTGCAAAGGCTGCGTCCATCGCCGCCCAATGGTCGATACGCACCAACTGTTTGAAGGTTTCGGAGCCCGAGATTGCCGGCACTTGGCCCACCACGGCTTTGACACGGCGATCGATGGCGGCTGCCACATAAGCGTTGCCACCGCCATAACTGGAGCCCCACAGGCCGATACGACCAGGGTCGACATCCTTGCGCGACTGCGCGTAGGTGATGGCGTGCTGAATGCAGCGAATCTGCTGCCAAGGGTCGACCTGCTGGCGCGGCGTTCCCGGCAGGTCGTCGCTGTCGCCGAAGCCGGGGTGGTCATAAACCAGGCAGGCCAATCCGGCGGCCTGGAAGTGCGTGGCGTAGTCGTCAAGGTGCATTTCCTTCACCGCCGTGAAACCGTGCTGCAGCACCACGCATGCTGCCGGGCCTTGGGCGTCGGCGGCCGGGTAGAACCAGCCGCGCAGGGTGGCGCCAGGGGCTGTGAATGTGATGTCTTCTCTCACGGCACTCTCCTCAATGGGTGATGTCTTCTGCGCGCTGTTTGGCGCCCTGCTCAGGCTAGGTCAGCCGGTGATCTGCTCTGCGCCCGATCATGGGCTGACGCGCTGCTCGCAAGCCTCACGCGTTTGTGTAGTGACGATGCTGCCGCTCGGCGTGCGTCCAAACCACGCGCCATCCCGCTCGGTGCACGGGGCATCGGCATTTGAAGTAGAACCTTCCTGTGGCGTGCCTTCTGGCGTTCCCTCCTGACCGCAGGCGGCGATGAGCAACCCAAGCGGGGCCAGCGCGGCGAGCCGCAGCATGGGCCGGCGGTTGATCAAGGGTGAGGTTTTCATCGGTTCTCCTGTTTGCGGGGTCTCGTAAGACGGCCATACGTCATGTCGTGGTCAATCGGGAAGGGACCGAAGTTTTGCGTGATGAACATCCGACCCCGCCATGTCAACGCCACTTGATGTTGCAGCCCTTGCTTGGCAGCTGTTGCTCGGGTGCGGGCATGCCGGCGTGCAGCTCGGCAAGTGCAGCGCGCAAGTCTTCGCCATTCAGGGGCGCGTCGTTGCCGGGCGTGGCGCCGTCCAGCCGCCCGCGGTAATACAGCTTCAGGTCGGCGTCGAGCAAAAAGAAATCCGGGGTGCAGGCGGCATCGAACGCGCGCGCCACCTCCTGGGTTTCGTCATAAAGATAGGGCGCCGGATAGCCCAGCGACCGCGCCTGCTGGGCCATGGCCTCGGGGCCGTCAGCCGGATGCTTGGTGGCGTCGTTCGATGAGATGAACACCACGCCGATGTTGTGATCCAGCGCCCACTGCGCAACCCGCACCAGCTCGGGATTGATGTGCTTCACGTACGGGCAGTGGTTGCAGATGAAGGCGACCAGCAGGCCGTGGGCACGCAGCAAACCGTCGCGACGATGCACCCGGCCAGTGAGCGGTTCGGGAAGCGAAAAGTCGGGCGCCGGCGTGCCCAAGTCCATCATGTTGGAGGGGGTTAAAGCCATTAAAACAAGGTCTCCTTCAGGGAGTGTGTGAAACCAGGCCCAGTGCCAGGGCCTCGTCGTCGGTGAACAGGCGCGAGCGCACCAAAAAACGCTTGCCGGTACCGTTTTCCAGCGAGAACATGCCGCCGCGACCTTCGACCACGTCGATGATCAGCTGCGTGTGTTTCCAGTATTCGTACTGCGACGGGCTGATATAGAACTTGGCGCCGCCAATCTCGCCGAGACAGACGTCTTCATCGCTGACGAGGTAGTCGTCAATGGGAAAGCACATGGGCGCCGAACCATCACAACAGCCGCCCGACTGGTGAAACAGCACCGGGCCGTGACGCTCGCGCAGCGCGGCGATCAGCGCCACGGTGGCGTCGGTGGCCAGCACCCGATCGGGTAATGCGTCTTGTGCTGAATTCATCAGCGACTCCAAAAAACGGCGCCCCAAGGGTAACCCCGGGGCGCCGGTGGTGAGGGCGAGCGCAGCCGTATCGCAGAGGCTTTTTAGAAGAAACCCAGCTTGTCGGGGCTGTAGCTCACCAGCAGGCACTTGGTCTGCTGGTAATGGTCGAGCATCATCTTGTGATTCTCGCGGCCGATGCCCGACTGCTTGTATCCGCCAAACGCCGCGTGCGCGGGGTAGGCGTGATAGCAGTTGGTCCACACCCGGCCGGCCTTGATGCCCCGGCCCATACGGTAGGCGGTGTTGCCGTTGCGGCTCCACACCCCGGCGCCGAGGCCGTAGAGGGTGTCGTTGGCAATGGCCAGCGCTTCTTCCTCGGTCTTGAAGGTGGTCACCGACAGCACCGGCCCGAAGATCTCTTCCTGGAAGATGCGCATCTTGTTGTGACCCTGGAACACCGTGGGCGTCACGTAGTAGCCGCCGCTGATGTCGCCGCCCATGTCGGCGCGCGCGCCGCCGGTGAGCACCTTGGCGCCTTCCTGCTTGCCGATGTCGATGTACGACAGGATCTTTTCAAGCTGCTCGCTGGAGGCCTGCGCGCCGATCATCGTGCTCGGGTCCAGCGGATGGCCCTGCTTGGTGGCCTGCACGCGCTTGATGGCGCGCTCCATGAATTTCTCGTAAATCGACTCCTGAATCAGCGCGCGACTCGGGCAGGTGCAGACTTCACCCTGATTCAGCGAGAACATCGCAAAGCCTTCCAGCGCCTTGTCGAAGAAAGCGTCGTCTTCGTCCATGACGTCTTCGAAGAACACGTTGGGGCTCTTGCCGCCCAGCTCCAGCGTGACGGGAATCAGGTTCTGGCTGGCGTACTGCATGATCAGCCGCCCGGTGGTGGTTTCGCCGGTGAAGGCGATCTTGGCGATGCGCGAGCTGGAGGCCAGCGGCTTGCCGGCTTCAAGGCCGAAGCCGTTGACCACGTTGAACACGCCCGGCGGCAGCAGGTCGGCAATCAGCTCCACCAACACCATGATGCTGGCGGGGGTCTGCTCGGCGGGCTTCAGCACCACGCAGTTGCCGGCAGCGAGCGCAGGGGCGAGCTTCCACACGCCCATGAGGATGGGGAAGTTCCAAGGAATGATCTGCCCAACCACGCCCAGCGGCTCATGAAAGTGATAGGCCACGGTGTCGTTGTCGACCTGCGAATGCGAGCCTTCCTGGGCGCGGATACAGCCGGCGAAATAGCGGAAGTGATCGATGGCCAGCGGAATGTCGGCGGCCGTGGTTTCGCGAATCGGCTTGCCGTTGTCCCAGGTTTCGGCCTCGGCGATGGCCGGCAGGTTTTGCTCCATGCGGTCGGCAATCTTGTTGAGGATCAGCGCGCGCTCGGCGGGGGCCGTCTTGCCCCAGGCATCGGCGGCAGCATGCGCGGCATCCAGCGCCAGCTCGATGTCTTCTTTTTGCGAGCGGGCGATCTGGCAGACCACCTTGCCGTTGATCGGCGACACGTTGTCGAAGTACTGGCCGCCCAGCGGCGCGACAAATTTGCCGCCGATGAAGTTGTCGTATTTGGCCTTGAAGGGCGACTTGGTCGGCGTCGCCATGGTTGCGGGTTGGTTCATGTCGTTGAGGCTCCTCTCAATGTTTTGGGTGAACGCAAAGCGGTTGATCGCCGGCGCACCACGCGCACATTTCTCGATGACCCGGAAACTCAGCACGTCAGCCGACTGAAAACCACGCTACGCCCAAGCGCCACGGGGTGGCACTACCCGGACTGGCAGGATTGGCGATCACGCGCCTGGCATCAGAACGTCACGCTGAGCCCTCCGAGCACCACCCGGTCGGCGGCCGGCTCGTAGTAACGACCAAAGCCGGCATTGACCCGCAGGTTGTCGTTGTATTCGCGGTCCAGCAGATTGTTGACGGCGACGTAGGGGGTGATTTGGCGCCCCGCGAACTCGCCGGTCCACGACAGGCGCGCGTTGAGTACCGTGTAGCTGGGCACGCGCACGCTGTTGGCGTCGTTGACGAACACCCGGTCCTGGCCAACCGCTTGTAGACGCGTGGTCCACGCCGGCAGTGGCTGGTAGGCCAACTCGGCGAACCATTGTTGCTTTGGCAAACCGGGCAGGGCGTTGCCGGAAAAGTCATCGCCAGCCAATTGGTAGTTTCGAAAGCTGAAGTCGTTGTAGCTGTAGCTCATCGATGCCGTCAGCGGCGGCAGCGCCTGCCACACCGCGCTCAGCTCGACGCCGTCACGGTCGGTGACGCCGGCATTGCGGAAAAAGCTGCGGCCCGATTGGCCGTCAAGTTCAAAGCGGATCAGCTCGTCCTTGTTGCGAATGCGGTAGACCACCCCCTCGGCGCGCAGCCGCGTGCTGTCGAATTTGTAGCCGACCTCGACATTGCGCGCTTCGGCCGGGCCCAGGGCCGGGTTGAAGCCGCCGCCGTTGGGGTTGGCCAGCTCAGAGTTGGTCGGCGTCTCGAAGCCGGTGCCGTAGCGAGTGAACACGCTGCTGCGCTCGGTCAGCGCGTAGCCCAGCCCCAGATTCACACTGGTGCGGTTGAACTCACGTTTGCCGGAGTCGTCGCCATCGGCCTGAAAGCCGTCGCCCACCGACAGGCGAATGCGGTCATAGCGCAGGCCTGTGGTCGCGGTGATGCGCTGCCAGGCCATCTGATTGCTGACATAAACGCCAACGCCGCGTGCGCGCTCGTCCTGGTCCAAGGTCAGATCGCCGCGCACCCCACCGGGGCTGTTATCGAAGCGGCGACGCTCGTCGGTTTGCGCCTCGATGTCGGCACCAATACTCACCGTGTTGGCGGTGCCGGCCCAGCCATAGCGATGATCGACCTGCCCGCCAAGCCCGCCGAACACGCGGTCGAACGCGGTCTGGCCGCCGCCGGCAAACGGCAGGGTGTTGGTGAAGTCGCGCTGGCCCAGCCAGGTGCGCAGTCGGTAGTCGGTTTGCGCATTCAGCGGCGAACGCCACGACACGCCGATGCGCTCCTGCCGGATCGACTCCCCCACCGCGAAGTTCACTGCACCGGGGTTGGCCTGGCGGCGGTTGGCCTGCACCTCGGCGAGCGTCAGCGCGGCCGGGTCTTCGGCGTCGATGTCGAGCACTGCGAGGTTGAATGCCAGCGTGCCTTCGCCGATCTCCTGCGCGTATCGGGCCGAGCCATTGAGGCTTTGGGCTTCCATGTTGTCGCGGTGGCCCTCGAGTTCGCGATAGGCCAGCGACACCAGCCCCGATTGGGTGTCGTTGTGCATTCCCACTTCGCCGCGCATGCGCCGCTCGCCGAGTTCTCCGGCGACCACGTCAACGCGGCCATGTTGATGCTCGGGACGGTCGCGGGTGGTGATCGACAGCACGCCGCCCGCGCCGTTGCCATACAGCGCCGAGGCCGGGCCGCGCAGCACTTCCACCTGCTCGACCAGCGCCAGATCGAGGGCATCAAGATCAGTCTGGCCATCGGGCATGGTCAGTGGAATGTCATCGACGAACACCCGCACGCCGCGCACGCCGAAGGCCGCGCGGCTGCCGAAGCCGCGGATCGACAAGCGCAGACCCTGATTGAGGTTGTAGGTGCTCTGCGTGAACACGCCGGGAATCCGTACCAGGGTTTCCGAGAGCGCCAGCCCGGCGTCACCCAACTGTACGTCGGTGTCGATCACGCCAATGGCGGTGGGGGATTCCACCCACGGCGCGCTGATGCGCTCGCTGGTCACGACCACCGGCGCCAACCGGGTGCTGCCGTCGTCGGCCGTGGCGTTCCAGGCCAGTGCGGCCAGCAGGGCGGCGATGCCGCAGGGTGCAATCCGCTTCAAAAGTCTCTCTCCGGGTGACGTCTTGGGTGCGGGCGATGCTGCGACGGCGCGGCAGCCATTGCCAGACCCTATCGGGTAGTCGGCGGCGTGTCGTCGTCTTGCCAGTCATCGGCCTGCAGTGCGCGTGGCTGGTGCTCGACCGGGTCGAGCGCGTCGATCTCGCTGCTGTCGGGCGCCACGCGTAGCGCCTGAAGTTTGCGCGCCGAAACCAGCACCCGGGTCTCCAGCGAGGCGGTGGCCTTGTTGTAGGTGTCGACGGTTTTGCCAAGCTGGTCGCCGAGCCTGTTCCAGTGCGCTGCCAGCGGGCGGATGCGTTCGTAAAGCTCGCGGCCCAGCGCGGCAATCTCTTCGGCATTCTGGGCCAGTGCCTCCTGCCGCCAGCCGTACGACACCGCGCGCAGCAGCGCGATCAATGTCGTCGGCGTGGCCGGAATCACCCGCTCGGCGACGCCGTATTCGATCAATGAGGGATCTTGTTCCAGGGCGGCGGAGAAGAAGTTTTCGCCAGGCAGAAACAGCACCACGAACTCTGGCGTCGGCGAAAACTGCTCCCAGTACGCCTTCCGGCCCAGCGCCTGAATGTGGGTGCGGACCTGCCGCGCGTGGTGCGCCAGATGCTGCTGGCGGACCGCCTCGTCGCTGGCCTCGGCAGCGCGCAGGTAGGCGTCCAGCGGCGCCTTGGCATCGACCACCACGCGCTTGTCGCCGGGCAGCCTCACCAGCAGGTCGGGGCGCAGCCGGCCACCGTCCCCGTCGCTGGAGGTCTGCTCGGTGAAGTCGCAGTACTGGACCATGCCGGCCATCTCGACGACGCGCTTGAGTTGCACTTCGCCCCAGCGGCCGCGCGCCGTGGGCGTACGCAGCGCGGTGACCAGGCTGGCGGTTTCGCGGTGCAGTTGCGGCAGGTGGGTTTCGACCAGCCCTTTCAGTTGCTCGTTGAGCGCCGCGTAAGAGGCGATCCGTGCCTGCTCCAGCTCGCCGAGCTTGCCGTCGACCCGGCCGAGCGATTCCTGAATGGGTTTGACCAGCGCCGCGACCGCTTTCTCGCGCGCGCCGAGCTCCGACTTGGCGGCCTCCTGGTAGCGCTCCAGCTGGGTGCGGGCCAAAGCCAGAAATGACTCGTTGTTCTTCTGCAGGGCTTGTGACGACAGGTGGCTGAAGGCGTCGCTGAGCGACTTGCGGGCCTCGTCAAGCAGCGCCAGCTTTTCGGCCGCGCCTTCACGTTCTGCCTGCAACTGCGCGGCGGTTTGCGCCAGCGCGCGGGTGGTGTCGTCACGCTGAGTGGCTGACGCCTGCAGGGCGGCTTCCAGCGTCGGCACGCGGCGCGCGTCGGTTTCAGCAATGGCGCGGCGTTCGGCCTCGCTCTGCAATGCGGCGCGCTGGGCGTCGAGCGTGGCCTGTACCTCGGTCAGCCGGCGTTGCAGCGCCCGCCGACCGCGAAACTGCACCCATGCCAGCAGCAGCGCGGCCAGCAGGGCAACACCGAGTCCGGCGACCAGCGGCAGCAGTAGCGCCTCGTCCATATTTTGGGTGTGCCCTTGGGAAGGTGAATGTGGCAGGTCGGGTGCCAAGCCTAACGTGCCGCGGGCTGATTCGATGAGATGCCGCTTGCGCGGTCCGCGCCGGCAATCAACACTGCGCCATGAAGCGTTATTTATGGGCGGTTCCAGTGTTGGTGGCGGCCGCTACGGCGGCCTTCTGGTGGTGGGCGCGGCCGGTGCCGCTGCACGGCGAAACGGCGGCGTTCGGCGAACGAAAACCTGGCATCGAGCTCGGGGCCGGTTTCACCAGCTATGTTGATCTCGCCAGCGTGCGCGCGGCCCACCCCGAGGCAATCGTCATCACCGACGTGCGCCGGGCCGCAACACCGGCCCACCCGGCGCGCGAACTCATCACGCTGGAATTACGGCCGTTCTCGCACCTCGACGTGCCGGGTCGGTTGACCCTGGACTTTTTTAATGACCGGCTGATGGAGGTGACCTTTTACCCGGTCAGTGCCAACGATTACGCGCCGGTGCTGGCGCGTGCCGAGCCGAGGCTGCGGCGCGAGGGGGCCAATCGGCAGGTGCTGGTCAGCGGCCAGCGGCGGGTGGCGTCCAACGTTGCCCAGCAGGCCTCGCCACTGGGGCCGAGCATGGGCGGGCAGCCGTTCGTGCTTTGGCAGGACCGGCGGCTGCGCAGCGAGCTTGACGACTGGGACGCTCGCTTTGGGCATCTGCCGCAGCCGGCCAACCCCGGCAACTGAGCATGAAAAAGGCCCGCATTGCGGGCCTTTTCAATGATGCCTTCGGCATGGATCAATGGTGATGATGACCGCCGTCACCATGGGCATGACCGTGGGTGGTCTCTTCCTCGGTGGCGGCGCGCACATCGGCAATCTCGACTTCGAACTTCAGGGTCTCGCCGGCCAGCGGATGATTGCCATCGACCGTGATGGTGTCGGCTTCGACCGCGGTCACCGTGACCCGCATCGGGCCCTGGGCAGATTGCGCCTGAAAGGCCATGCCGACCTCGATGGTGTCGATGCCCTGAAACGCATCACGGGGCACCTGCTGGATCAGCTCCATACGCTTTTCGCCATAGCCTTCGCCCGGTGCGACGGTCACGCTGAGCTTGTCGCCCGCAACCTTGCCGGCCAGTTCTTTTTCCAAGCCGGGAATGATGTTGCCGCCGCCGTGCAGGTAAGCCATGGGCTGACCCTCGGGGGATTGATCAAGTACTTCACCCTTGCTGTTGGTCAGGGTGTAGTGGAAACGGGCAACGGTTTGAGCCGCAATCTGCATGTATCAACATCCGATTAAGTGAAAGGTCATGCTACCCGCTCAGGCCCGGCCTCGCAGGCGCGACGCCAGTTTCAGCGGCAGCCCGTCCAGCGGATGGGCGATGGGCGCCAGGCGATACGGCATCTCGTAACCCGGCGCCACCGCAAATGAAAAGCGACGCAGCAACTGGTGGATGACCGCCTTCACCTGCATCTCGGCAAAGTGCAGCCCCAGGCACATGTGGACGCCGCCGCCGAACGGCGCCCACGCGAAGGGGTGGCGCCGGTGCTCCTGACGTGCCGGCGAGAAACGCGCCGGATCGAAGCCGTCGGGGTCGGTCCACCAGTGCGGGTCGCGCTGGGTGTAAACCGGGAACAGCGCCACCGACATGCCGGCCGGAATGGGGTGACCGGCCAACTGCACCGGTTTGAGGGTCTCGCGCAGCATGATGGTCAGCGGCGGGTAAAGCCGCAGCGCCTCGCGCAGGACCCACAGGGTTTCCTCGTGCCCCTTGAGCGCCTCGAAATCCGGGCGCTCGTCGCTGCGATCCAGCGCCTGCTCGGCCAGCCGCTGCTGCCATACCGGGTGTTGGGTCAGGGCATAGACGATGGTCGTCAAGGCGCTGGTGGTGGTGTCGTGCGCGGCCATCATCAGGAAGATCAGATGGTCGACGATTTCAGTGTCGGCGTAGCGCTGGCCCTGCTCGTCTTCGGCCAGACACAACTGGCTGAACAGGTCGGCCGACGGACTGCGGCGGCGCGTGGCGATCAAGCCTGTGAGGCGTCGCTCCAGGCGCCGCCGCGCACTCAGGCCACGGGTCCACGACGGGCCGAGGCAGCGCATGCGCAGCACGGCGCCTGAGGCCTCGACCAAGTCAGAGAAGTCGCGGTTGACCGCACTGACCTCCGCGTCCAGCACCAGACCGAGAAAAATCTGCGCCGCCATGTCGAGGGTGAGCTGCTTGATGGCGGGGTAAAAGTGGAAGTCGGGCTGCCCCTGCCATTGGTCCAGCCTTGAGGCGATCAGCGGGTTCATCAGGTCGAGATAGCCGGCCAGAGCCTCGCTACGGAAGGCTGGCTGCATCAGCCGCCGGTGCTGTCGGTGATCGGCGCCGTCGCGCAGCATCAGGCCGCGCGGGAAGAGCTTTTCCAGCACCGGCGACCAGCCACGCTCACTGGAAAAGGCCTCGTCGCGGTTGAGCAGCACCTGTTCGTTGATGTCGGCGCTGAAGCACATCACGCGCGGCAGAAACAGAAAGTTGCCCCGCGCCACCGTTCCGTGCGCCGCTGAGTGACGACGCGCGAAGGCCAGCGGGTCACCCAGAAACTGCAAGGTATGGCCCAACAGCGGCGCGCCGCGATGGCCCGGAAGATGGGCGATTTCGCCGCCACCGCCCATCAGTCCGTCGAATGAAATGCGGGCCATGGGCCTCCGGAATTGACAGGCCGACGATATTGAACGAGCGGTTTGGGTCGAGCAAGGCCGCTTGCCATGCAATGGTCATCGGTCTGTCACCGCAGCGAAAAGGGGGCGGCCTACGGTGCGAGGCTTCTCACCACACAGCCAACTGCCATGAGCCATCATCCGATTGAAGACAGCAACCGTTCCGACAAACGCGTTTTTTGGGACATTCTCGATGCCTCCCTCTCGCGGCGTTCGGTCCTCAAAGGCGGTGCCGCCGCCGCCATCACCTCGGCCAGCGGGCTGTCGTTGTTGGGGCTGTCGGCGTGCAGCAGTGGCAGCAGCAACGGCCCGGGCGAAATTCCCGAACCGCGCCTGGGTTTTTCCGCTGTGGCCAAAAGCCTCGAAGACCGCGTGGTGCTGCCGGCCGGTTATTCCGCGAGCGTGCTTTACGCGCTGGGCGACCCGATTACCGAAGGTCTGGCCGAATATCCCAACGATGGTTCGGACGACGGCAACTGGGACCGCCGCGCCGGTGACCATCACGATGCCATGGCCTTCTACCCGTTGCCCAAGGGCAGCCAGAACAGCGACCGCGGCGTGCTGGTGATCAACCATGAAGCGCTGACCGACCAGTACCTTCACGAAAACGGCCCGACCGATCTGGGTGAGGGCGTCCGCCCGCTGGCCGAAGTGATCAAGGAGCAGTTTGCGCACGGCGTTGGGGTGATCGAAGTGGCACGGTCGTCCAGCGGCTGGGCCGTGGATCGCAGCAGCGACCTCAACCGTCGCTGGCATGTGAACAGCCCAATGGAGATCAGTGGCCCGGCGCGGGGCTCAAGCCTGATGACCACACCGCTGTCGCCGACCGGCATCGACACCTTCGGCACGCTCAACGATTGTGGCCACGGCGTGACGCCCTGGGGCACCTATCTGGCGGGTGAAGAAAACTGGTTCGCCTATTTCACACTCGACGGTGCCGGCGACGACACGCCGCAACTGGCGCGTTACGGCATCAGTTCCGGCGCGACCGGGTTCAACTATCGGGGCTGGGACACGCCGGCGGGCGCCGCCAACCTGCAGCGCCGATTCAATGCCTCACGGACCGGCGCGTCGGCGGCCAACGACTTCCGCAACGAGCCGCATCATTTCGGCTACGCGGTCGAGATTGACCCCTACAACCCGGACGCGACACCGAAAAAGCGCACGGCCATCGGGCGCTGCTCGCACGAGGGGGTCTGGTTTGCCCCGGCTGTGGCGGGTGAACCGCTGGTGGCCTACACCGGCGATGACTCACGCAACGAGTACATCTTCAAGTTCGTCTCGGACACCGCGTGGGACCCGGCGGACGCGACGCTCGGTCTCGAAGGCGGCGACAAGTACCTGGACACCGGCACGCTTTACGCCGCACGTTTCAACGGTGACGGCACCGGCGACTGGCTGCCACTGACCCCCGACAACCCGCTGCTCGAGGGCATGTCGGCGGCGGAAATCGTCATTTACTCGCGTATCGCCGCCGACCGCGCCGGCGCCACCAAGATGGACCGTCCGGAATGGGGCGGCGTCAATCCGCGCAACGGCGAGGTGTATTTCGCGCTGACCAACAGCAGCAGCGGCAGCAGTGGCCGCGGTCAGGGCGGCGCGGGCTCACAGCCACGTGATGCCGCCAACCCGCGCAGCTACACCGGCGGCCCGGATGGCAGCCTCGACACGGCGGCCGGCAACGTCAATGGCCACGTGATCCGCTGGCGCGAAAACGGCGTGCAGGATGCCGTCGCCTTCGTCTGGGATGTCTACGCGTTCGGCGCCCGCGCCAACTATCCGGCGGCCATCAACCTGTCCGGCCTTGACGACAGCAACGACTTCTCGGCGCCCGACGGCCTGTGGTTCGACAAGCGCGGTATTCTCTGGCTGCAGACCGACGACGGCGCCTACACCGACACCACCAACTGCATGATGCTGGCCGCAACGCCGGGCACGGTGGGCGACGGCGGCAGCTTCAATGTGCCGGGGGCCGATGGCGAGCTGGTGACCACCTTCATCGGCGACGCGCCGGGTGCGAATCTGCGGCGGTTTCTGGTCGGGGTGCGCGGCTGTGAGATCACCGGGGTGGAGGCCACGCCGGATTACCGGACCCTGTTTGTCAACGTGCAGCATCCCGGCGAGCGCGGCGACCTTACGGACTACCAGAGCAGTTGGCCGTATGCGGCCGATGCGACCTTGGCCGGCACCATCGGCTCCCGTCGGCCGCGCACCGCAACCATCGCCATCACGCGGGACGACGGCGGCGAAATCGCCATCTAAATGGCGGTGAACGAAGACCCCGGCGCTGTTTCAGCGTCGGGGTTTTTCAGGCCGGAAATACGGGCGTCCTTTTCGGCCCACAGCTTGGCGACCCACTGATGGAAGCGGGCGCGGTAGTCGACGTCGTGTTCGTAGTTGCCACGCATCAGTTCGGACGGAATGGCGCGCACCGCAATATGCAGACACGCGTGGCCCTGCTCGCCGCAAAGCCAGCTCCACAGACGACTGCGACCTTCGCGGGTGGGGGCATAGACCAGCGTCACGTCCACCAGCCCGGCGAACTGTTCGCCCATTGCATTGAGGGTGAAGGCCAGCCCGGCGCTCTTGGGCTTGAGCAGGTGAGCATAGGGCGAGGCCTGCGCCAGATGCTTGGCCGGCGTGAAGCGCGTGCCCTCAAGAAAATTCACCAGTGCAACCGGTTGTCGCTTGTAGACCTCGCACTTGCGGCGCGTGGTTTCGAGGTCCTCGCTGCGCAGCGCAGGATTTTTGGCCAGCGCCTCTTTGGAATGGCGCTTCATGAACGGAAATTCCATCGCCCAGCACACCTGCCCGATGATGGGGATGTACTTGAGCTGATCCTTCAAAAAGAAGCGCAAAAACGGCATGCGCCCGTGCAGGGCCGCAAACAGGATCAGGATGTCGGCCCACGACTGGTGGTTGCTCACCACCAAATAGTTACGCGTCGGGTCCAGCGCGCCCTCGACCGTCACCTCCCAGTCCATCGGATGCACAAGCCGGTACAGCCGTCGGTTCGTGCCGACCCAGCGACGGGCAATGAACACGCAATAGCGACTGGTGCGGTCCCGTAGCGCACGGCTGGGCAGCAGGTGCAGCACGACGCCAGGCAGCATCAGCGTGAACCAGAAAATCAGCACGACGAACTTCAGCGCGAAGGTCAGCACGCCAATCATGGGCGCAGTCAACACTCGGGCCAGCATGGCTTACGCGGCGTGATAGGCCGGGCTGAGCTCGTGCACCGCCGCCACCATGGCTGCCGCATGCTCAGGGTTGACGCCCGGCGTGATGCCATGGCCCATATTGAACACGTGGCCACTGCCATTGCCATAGCTCTGCAGCACCTTGGCCACTTCCATGCGAATGCGCTTGGGGCTGGCGTAGAGAATGCTGGGGTCGAGATTGCCCTGCAGCGCCACCTGCGCGCCAACCCGGGCGCGAGCCTTGCCGATGTCGGTGGTCCAGTCCAGGCCCAGGCCGTCGCAGCCGGTTTCGGTCATCAATTCCAGATGCTGACCGCCGCCCTTGCTGAACAACACCACCGGCACCGTCGGTGCCACGCGCTTGAGGTGGGCGACGATTTTCGCCATCGGCTCCAGCGAGAACTGCACATAGGCCTCCGGCGTGAGCGCGCCGCCCCAGGTGTCGAAAATCATCACTGCGTCGGCGCCGTGTTCGATCTGCGCCTGCAGATACAGGCTGGTGGCGGCGCTGAGCTTGGCCAACAGCGCTTCCATGGCGTCGGGCGCGTCATACATCAGGGCTTTGGCGCGCGCGAAGTCCTTGGAGCTGCCGCCTTCAATCATGTAGGTGGCCAGCGTCCACGGGCTGCCGGCAAAGCCGATCAGCGGCATGCGGCTGTCCAGCGCGCGCTTGATGGTGGACACCGCATCCATCACGTAGCGCAGTTCTACATTGGGGTCGGGCACCGGCAGCTTGTCGATCTGTCGCGGGTCGCGGATGGGGTCGGCGAAACGCGGGCCCTCACCTTCAGCAAAAGACAGGCCCAGACCCATGGCGTCGGGCACGGTGAGGATGTCGGAGAACAGGATGGCGGCATCGAGGTCATAGCGCTCCAGCGGCTGCATCGCCACCTCGGCGCACAGTTCCGGATTGCGGCACAGGCTCATGAAGTCTCCGGCCTTGGCACGGGTGGCGCGGTACTCGGGCAGGTAGCGCCCGGCCTGGCGCATGAACCACACCGGGGTCCGGTCCAGCGGCTCGCGCCGCAAGGCGCGAAGGAAGCGGTCGTTCTGAATCAGTGTGGTCATGGCGGTATTGTCAGGCAGTCGCGGCGGCAATTTCAGTTTGCAGGGTTTCAACCATGTGACGCGGGTCGGCGGCGTCGCGGATCGGCCGCCCCACCACCAGATAATCGCTGCCGGCGGCTATGGCCTGGGTGGCGGTCATGATCCGCTTCTGGTCGCCTTCTACGCGGTTGGCAATCGGGCGGATGCCGGGGGTCACGCAGATCAGTTTGTCGGGCGCCTCAAGGCGCAGGCGCTGCACTTCCAGCCCTGACGACACCACGCCATCGCACCCGGCCGACAGCGAGCGTTTGGCCCGCGACAGCACCAGGTCGGCGATGGTGCAGGCAAAGCCCATGTCGTCGAGATCACCCTGGTCGAGGCTGGTCAGTGCCGTCACCGCCAGCACCTTGAGGCCGTTGGACTTGGCCTGCGCCGCAGCTTCCATCATGGTCTGGTTGCCGTGCAGGGTTGCAAAGTCGGCGCCGCGCTCCGACAGGTTGCGGATGGCGCGCGCCACGGTTTCGGGGATGTCGAAGAACTTCAGGTCAACGAACACCTTTTTGTCGCGGCGTTTCAGCGTGTCGAGCAAGTCAAAGAAGCCCGGCGCCATGAGCAATTCCAGGCCAATTTTGTAAAAGTGCCCGGCGCTGCCGATGCGCTGCACCAGCGCCAGCGCGGCGTCTGCGGTGGCCAGGTCCAGGGCGATGATCAGGCGTTCGTGGGCGGGAATGGCAAGGCGGGTCATGTCAGTAGCCGGTCAACAGAAAATCAAGCGCATTCAAAAAGTCGTGGCGCTGCCCCGTCAGGTCCGCCACCACGGGTGGGCGCAGGCTTTGTGCAGCGACCGCGGCGGCGTCGCTGGTGACCACGACATGCGGCTTGCCGTGCACCAGCACTTGCGGATGCAGCCGGGTGAATGGCGGCCCGTGCCGATCCGCTGGAATGACCGGCAGCACCAGCCGTGAGCCCGTATCCACCGCATCCGACTGCACGTCGAGCAGATAAGGAATGTCTGAGCTACTGGGGCGCTGGTTTCGATACAACTGAAACTGCGCCATCAGAACCGCACCAGGTCCATGTTCCACATGCCGTCCCGTTCGATCCGGGCGCGATGGTACGCGATGGCCTCGGCGTTCTCCTCTTGCCATTGCCGGTTTTGTGCACTGCGTAACGCGGCAGTCAGCGCGGCCTCGGTAATCTGCGACAGGTTCAAGCCTGCGGCCTTGGCGGCGTCGATGATGTCGCCGCGCACCCGCACGTTGAGGGCACGGCGCGGCGGGGCTGAACGTTCAAGCATGGACATGTTCGTAAGGCTGGGTTGAAGCGTTGAATGAGCATGCGTGCGCACACTGTGTGCGTCAAGCCAAATCAAGGCACGGCACGGCTTTTGCTTTGCAACGTGCAGGCAATGCTGTCATGAGAAAGTTGCCCGGCGGCCTGTTAGCACTTGGCAACCCGGTACCTGATTATGTCTATGCCTCAGCTGAGATGCTCAGCGACGCTATGAAAGCCCGCGATATCGAGGGTTTCCGGGCAGAAGGCCATCAATCGGCCGGATCATCATAAGGCCATGATATTTATGGATATTTATAAAATATGCTGAGACGTAGACATAATCAGGACCCGGTATTTGATAATAGGCCCCAGTGCCACGGAGAGAACAATGAAACCTTTGTCAGCCATCGACAACATTTTTTTGCTCATGGAGCAGCGCCAGCAACCGCTGCATGTGGGCGCGCTTTGCCTGTTCACCCCGCCGCCGGACGCGCCGCCCGACTTTGCGCTGCAATTGGCCGAGCGCCTGCGGCAATCGGCGCAGGCCGCAGCGCCGTTCAACCGGCGGCTGGTCAGCCGGGCGGGGTTCAAGTTTTGGGATGAGTCGGGCGACTTCGACCTTGCGCAGCATTTCGTGCACCTGGCGCTGCCGAAGCCGGGGCGTGTTCGTGAACTGCTGGCCATGGTCTCGCGGGTGCACGCGGCGCATCTGGATCGCGCTTATCCACTGTGGCGCATCTATCTGATTGAAGGCCTGGACGACGGGCGCATTGCGCTGTACTCAAAAATTCACCACGCACTGGTCGATGGCGTGGCGGGCATTCGCCTGCTGATGAAGTCGATGGCCCCCGATGCCGAAACCTCCATCACCATGCCCGCCCCGTGGGAAGTGCGCACCCGCCGCACCCGCGAACGCCGCTTGCCAGTGCCAACGCCGTCGCTGCGCGGGGTGAATGCCTTGCGCGCCCTGGCCCAGCAGGGGCTCGACGGCGTGACGCCGGTGTTCCAGCAGTTTCGCCAGGTGCGCCGTGACCAGCGCGCCGGGCGCGAAGACTGCATCGGCAGCCTGCAAGCGCCGCGCTCCATTCTTAACAACAATATTTCGGGCTCGCGGCGCTTTGCCGCCCAGTCGTACGAGACGCCGCGCATCAAGGCGATCGCACGGCGCTTCGACGCCACCGTCAACGACGTCGTGCTGGCCATGTGCGGCGGCGCGCTGCGGCGCTATCTGGGCGAGTTGAATGCCCTGCCCGACGCCCCGCTGGTGGCCGCCGTGCCGGTTTCGACGCGGCGCGACGATGGTGATTCGGGCAACGAAGTGGCCTTTGCGCTGACGCATCTCGGCACTCACATTGCGTGTCCTGAAGCACGTTTGCTCGCCGTGAAAGCCTGCATGGACTACAACAAGCAAGTGCTCAGGGCGCTGAACCCGTCGCAGCTCATGGCCTACGAAGGCCTGATGTTTGCGCCTGGCGTGTTCAATCTGCTCACCGGCTTCAGCCGGACCAAAACCATCGTCAATGTGGTGATTTCTCACGTGCCCGGCCCGCGCACCGAGACCTATTGGCAGGGCTGCAAGCTCGACGGCGTGTACCCGGTGTCGCTGCTGGTCAACAACATTGCGCTCAACATCACCCTGGTCAGTCGCCACGACTTCATCGACTTCGGGCTGATTGGCTGCCGTAAAACGCTGCCGAGCCTGCAGCGCTTGCTCGACTATCTCGGCGAGTCACTGGACGAGCTTGAAGCGGGCGGCGCCCCGGTGGTCCCCGCAGTCAAGGCAAAGGCGCGTCAGGCCAGCAAGGCGCCAGCCTGACGCGTGTTGCATCAGGCCTTGGCGAAGGCCTGACGAATGAGGATGTAGACCGCCACCAGCGACACGATGGCAAACACCAGCGCCGGCAGCAGGCCGATGATCGCCCAGATGTTGGACTCGCCGTGCACATTGTCGGCCACCGTCAGCGCGCGGTTGGGCGCCATCAGCGCGGCCCAGTAAAAGATGGTGTTGGCGCAGCCCGTGCCAATCAGCATCCAGTGCAGCTGCCCTGCGGGCTTGTCGGCGATCTTCATCGCCATGATCAGCAAGGCCACCAGCATGATGAACACGCCATTGAACATGCCGCCAATGTGCGCCCGCGCCCAACTGCCGGCGTCGCCGGGAATGGTGAACTCGATGATGCTGCCGGGAATCAACTCCAGCCCGCCGATCAGGCTCGACAGCAGGCCAAAGCCCGCGAGCATGCCGATGAACATCACCACCGCACCGTGGCCGACCATGATTTTTTGTTTTGGCTGCATCGTGAACTCTCCCTTTTTTAGTGTGAAGCGGCGAGTGTAATCCGCTGTGCGCTGCACCTGCTGCGGCCGAGGGTCTTGCCGGCGCCCGACCGGCTTCGTCGTGCAGCCGAGCTGCGGCACAAGTCGCCCTCCGTCGTAGCGGACCAAAACCAGCCGCCTCGTCGCCGAGATGATCGGACTCAGCGTCCTGCGACGGGGTCGACAAGCGCCCGCACACTCGGAATCACCTGGTCCGCATCCCACAAACCACGCCCGCTGCTCTGCGAGTGCAGGGTGATGTAGTGGCAGTCCGGCTCCGCCATCAGCGCCTGCAGATGAGCGATGAGCGCAGGGAGATCGGTGGCGTCGTGGACGTAGCGCGACAAGGCGGGCGATCGCCATTCCACACCGCCAGCGGCTGGGTGCTGGCGCAGGAACAGCCGGTAGGTGGCGAACTCGGACCAGCGGCGCGGCGGCTGGGCAAGAATGGCCTGCCACCATGGACACTGATAGCGATTCTCAAGCCAGCGCATGAGTGCGCGCACGCTGGGCGGGTGCATCGGAAAGGGCGTGTCGAAATACAGGTCGACCGGCGCTTTGGCGTCAAACGGCAGGCCCAGCAGGCGGTGTGCCTCGCGGTTCCACTTGCGGACCTTGCCGCGTGCCTTCTCGGCGGGTTGCCACTGTTCGATGCAGACCGGACGCGTGGGGTGCAGGTAGTCATCGACCCGCGCCTGTGCGGTGACGATGACGTCGGAGTCCAGCACCAGCACGGTGTCGGCCGGGCTGGCGGCAACGCTGGCCAGCTTGCTGATCTGCTGCATGTGCCAGCCCAGATACCGTGGCCACACAGGCGCGCCGAGGCTGCGCGTCAGGCTGCTCAGCCACTTGGTGCCGTGGCGGCCCAGGCGGTGTTGCCAGCCCAGCGCGTTAACGCGCGCCGCTTCAAGACCGCCCGGCAGCACGTCGGCGGTGGGCTGCAGTTCGACGGCGGGCACATGTCCGGCAAAGGTCGGCAGGTCCTCGCTGTGCACCACCACGTGGTGCGGCACGGCCACCAGCGACGAGCGCTGCAGCGACGCGCGCAGCAAATCGAAGTGTCGTGCATCACCGGCCCAGGTGACGGTCAGCAGTGAGAGGGTTGGCGCACGCATGACGACTATGATGCCGCGCGTTCACCGGCCGGTGGCGGGTTGTACTGGTAAAGCCAGGTTTCGGTCAGGGTCTGGCCGTTGGCGCTGAGCTGCAGGCGCAGGTCGATGGGGTCTTCGGACCCGTCGGGCGGCACCAGGTCGAACATCACGCGATAGCCGTCAATGGCGTGCAGCGGGCGTGCCGAAACAGTCTCGACCCGGCCGCGTGACGTGGTGACCCGCGCTTCAATGTCGGTGTGCTCGGGGTTGATCAGCGACAGGTTGCCGCCGGCAAAATCCACGGCAAATCGCCACGAGAAATACTGCCGCGTTTTGCCGACCACGCCGCCGATGCCGGTGCGAGTGGCGACGCAGGTGGCCAGCGGCGGCACCTCTGGCGGCGTGGCCCCCCAATGCAATCGGTAGCCGAACAGATGTTCCTCGCCCGGCGTGACCGGCTGCTCGGGGTTCCAGAAGGCCACGATGTTGTCGAAGGTTTCATCGACGGTGGGAATCTCCACCAACTGCACCGCGCCCTTGCCCCAGCCGGCCTTGGGCTGCACCCACAGGCTGGGCCGACGCTCGTAGAACACACCGTCATCCTGATAGTGGTTGAAGTCGCGGTCACGCTGCAGCAGGCCGAAGCCGCGCGGGTTGTCGTCCTGAAAGATGTTGAAGCGCAACTGTCGGGGATTGCTTAGCGGCCGCCAGACCCATTCGCCGCTGCCGCTGTGCAGGGCCAGGCCGTCGGAGTCGTGAATCTCGGGGCGCCAGTCGTTGGCCATGCGGCGGTCGTTTTCGCCGGTCTGATACATGCTGGTCAGCGGCGCGATGCCGAGGCGCTCGATGGGTTTACGCGGGTACAGCGCGGCGTCAATGTCCATCACGAAGTTCTGCCCCGGCGTGAGCACAAAGCGGTAGGCGCCGGTGGTGCTCGGCGAGTCGAGCAGACCGTAAACGACCAGCGAATCGGACTGCGGATCCGGCTTTTCCAGCCAGTAGGCGACAAAGTCGGGGAATTCTTCCGGTCGCGGCAAGGCGGTGTCGATGGCCAGCCCGCGCGCCGAAAGACCGTATTGCCAGTCGCCGCCCACCGCGCGGAAATAGCTGGCCCCGAGAAATGCCGCCACGTCTCGCGTCGGGTCGGTATCAATGTTGAGCCGAAAGCCGGCAAACCCCAGGTCGCGCGGCAGGCGCCGGCCGATCAGGCCACTGTCGCCGTAGTCGAACAGGGCCGGGTCATAGGCCAGCGCGCGCGCCTGCCCATCCACCACTTCGTGCAGCGTCACCGGTCGTTTGAAGAACAGGCCCAGGTGAAAAAACTGCGCCTTGAAGCGCAGCTTGTCGTCGCCCCACAGCGCGTGGTCGGCATCGAAGCCAATCGACTGGTATTGGTCCCAGTCCAGCGCCGAGACCGCCTTTGGCAATTCGCCCTCATGGGATTGATACGGCTGCGCCGACAGTTCGCGAGCTTTGCCTTTGAGCGTCGCATAGTCGAAGCGCTCGGCATCGCCCAGACGCTTCGGGTCGGCGGCATTGGCATTGACGCTGAGTAGCGCGGCGGGGAATGGCAGGCTGGCGCCGGCGAGGGCGGCGGCACGCAACAGGGCTCGGCGTTGCATCGATTCTCCAACAGTGAGGCATTGTGGGCGGATGCTAAGCCGTGGCGCCGGCTCGGGGCTGAATTCTCACCCATGGTGGCGGGCTAACATGCCGGTCTCGGCGGGTCGTACCCGCTCGGCTTCCTCACCGGATCTGGCATGTCGCAAGAACTCCAGTTCGCCGTTTTCTCTTTCAATCGGGGCCGCTTCCTGCAGCACTGCATTGAGAGCATTGAGCAGTTCGCGCCCGGCTGTCCGGTGCACATCGTCGATGATGGCAGTGACGATGCCGACACCCTGCAGGTGATCGCCGATGTTTCGCGACGCCACCGCGTGACCGTTGCGGCCAGGACGGGAGCAGCCAAGCACGGCGGTTTGTATGCCAACATGCAGTCAGCGCTCGATATTGCACAACCCGACGTGCCGCTGTGCTTCCTGCAGGACGATGCCCAGCTGGTCCGGCCACTCGAAGCCGACGATGTCTCAGCGATTGATCGCTACTTTGCCCACTCGCCCAAAGCGGCATTTTTGAGCCCGGCGTTTGTCCACCGCAGAAAGAAGGCGCAGCCGCCCGATGCCCTGCAGTTCGATCCCGTCACCGGGGTTTACCTGCCCAGGCTGAGCTCGCAAACGGCCGGGGTTTACTACTCCGATATTTCGATCACCCTGCCGCAGCGGCTGCACGCTGCCGGTTGGCAGTTCAAGAACGCTGAACACGACAACGAACGACAGGCGCGCGCGCACTTTATGCGCATGGGCATCCTGCACGCGCCGTTTGCGATGATGTTGCCGTGGGTGCCAGCCTTTCGCGGCAAGCACAAAACGCTCGCGTTGACCTTGGGCGAGAAGCGCAGCGGCTGCGGCTTTCACCCCATCGAACCGATGACCCGTGAGGCCGTGGCGGCAATGCGCGCGCGCGACCCTCGCATCTTTCCTTGCGTTGAAGATTTCCTGTGGGTCGCAGGCCGCGACCCGACCGCGCTTTGGCGATTCAACGGGTTGCAGGGTCATCGCGATCTGAAATGGCTGAACAGTATCGAGATGCGCCTTCGTCGAGGGCTGGCGGCGATCACGCCCGTCCGTCAGGGGCCAGCACCGTGAACCGGCCCGGCTTGTCGGCTTATGTGCTGACCTTCAATTCAGAGCGCTATCTGCAATCCATCCTTGCCCAGCTGAACCGGTTTGCGGACGAGGTTGTGGTGCTCGACAGCGGCAGCGCAGATGCGACGCAAGCGATTGCGGCGTCGGCCGGCGCCCGCTTCGTGACGCATCCTTTCAGCGATTTCCGGACCCAGCGCGGCGTCGCCGAGCAGGCTTGCAGCCACGACTACATTTTCTTTTGTGACTGCGACAAACGCCCGGATGACGTGTTAGTCGCGGCCATCAGGGCGGTCAGGACAGCGGGACTTGATCAGGCGGCTTATGACGTGCAACGCCACTGGCAGGCTTACGGCCAGCCGGTGCGCGTGGTGTACCCCATCGTCAGCCCGGATCGCGTCCCGCGGCTTTATGACCGGCGCCGTTGTCACTGGGCGCCCGACAAACGCGTGCACGAGGGCTTGTTGGTGGACGGCCCGCGGCGGCTGCTGGCGGGCCGTCTCGTGCACCTCACCTTTGAGACCCAGGCCGAGGTGGACGAGAAGCTTGCCCGTTACACCGACCTGGCCGCGCTGGGCTTGCTTGATCGCTGCCAGCGAAAAGGGCAGTCGCCGCGTTGGGCGGCGATCCGTCACGGCGTTCAGGCTTGGACCTTCAGCCCGCTGGGCGCGGTGATCAAGTCGTATCTGCGACGCGGCGGGTGGCGCGACGGGCGGGTGGGTCTGCGATTGATGATCTATGCACTGCGCTAGTGTCGTGAGTCATAAATAATATGAACCAATGACGACTCCGTCTGTCTCGGTATCATCGAGATATCGAGGGGATTGTCATGGGACGTGGACGGCCATTGCCGGAACTGAAGCTCACGGCGGAAGAGAACAATCGGCTGGTCGAATGGACGCGCCGGCACAAGACCAGCCAGGCGCTGGCGATGCGCGCACGTATCGTGCTCGCCTGCGCGCAGGGGGCGCAGAACATCGAGGCGGCGGCACGGTTGCACGTCTCGAAGCAGATGGTTGGCAAGTGGCGGCGGCGGTTCGTGGAGCGCCGTCTGGATGGGCTTTTGGACGATCCGCGACCGGGGGCGCCCCGGCGCATCGGGGATGACCTGGTGGAAGCCGTCATCGCCAAGACGCTGCAGTCCAAGCCGGTGGACGCAACGCACTGGAGCACGCGCGCCTTGGCCGACCACATGAAGCTGTCGCAGTCGTCGGTGTCGCGCATCTGGCGGGCGTTTGGCTTGCAGCCGCATCGTCAAGAGACGTTCAAGCTTTCCACCGACGCCCTGTTTGTTGACAAGGTGCGGGATATTGTTGGGCTGTACCTGGCGCCACCCGAGAAAGCCGTCGTGCTCTGCGTCGACGAGAAGAGTCAGATTCAGGCGCTGGATCGCACGCAGCCGATTCTGCCGATGACGCCCGGCCTGCCGGAGCGGCGCACGCACGACTACATGCGCCACGGCACCACCACGTTGTTCGCCGCGCTGGATGTGGCGACCGGCAAGGTGATCGGGCAATTGCACCGACGCCATCGTGCCGCCGAATTCCTGAAGTTCCTGGCAACGCTTGACCAAAGCGTGCCCGACGATGCCGAAGTCCATGTCGTGATGGACAACTACAGAACCCACAAAACCCCTGCGGTAAAGCGCTGGTTTGCACGACATCCACGATTCCACCCGCATTTCACCCCGACCTCTGCATCGTGGATCAATCAGGTCGAACGCTGGTTTGCCGAGATCACACGCAAGCAGATTCGGCGTGGCACTCATCGCAGCACCCGCGAACTGGAGCAAGCCATCCGCGATTACCTCTCAACCTACAACCAAAATCCCAGACCGTTTGTCTGGACCAAGACCGCAGACCAAATCCTCGATTCCGTCAAACGGTTTTGTCTGCGGATTTCTGACTCGGGACACTAGTCGCACCTCAAGCATTGGAAGGCTGCGCGTCAGTTGGCGATGGCGGCGGCACGCGGGTAACCGTCTCGCTGCAGTTCGGCAATGCCGAAGTCGGTGCGACTGACTCGCTGGCGTTGGTTGTGCTTGCGCAGCGCCCGGTTGCGAGCGTAGGCGGCTTGGTCGACGTAGCCGCGTGGGTGATCAAGGTGCAGGCAGACCGCGTCGTAGCGCACGCTGCGGGCACGAATCCCGGCGTTCAGCAGGCGGGTGCCGAACTCACTGTCTTCGCTGCCGTAGCCCATGCGCTCGTCAAAGCCGTTTACGCGCAACACGTCGGCCTTCCATGCCGCGCCGTTGGCGCCCTTGAAGTCGCAGCGCGCCGGTGTGAGCTGATTGAGCCAACGCGCCACACCGGGCGTGGCCGTGAGCTTCACCGTCTTGTGGCTGGACGGCAGGCCATGGGCCCTGAGCCAGCGCAGGTCGAAGCAGCGGCCGCTGGCGATGTCCTGCGCAGTGATGGCCTGGCTGGTGACCATCGGCAGCTTGTAATAACTGCCCGCGACCCAGTGCCCCGGCGCCGCCCGGGCCGCGTGCACGGCAACAAAGTCACGGCGCGGAATGCAATCGCCGTCGCTGAACAGCAGGTAGTCGCCTTGGGCCTGCAGCACCGCCTTGTTGAGGATGCGGCATTTGCGAAAGCCGTCGTCGCGCTGCCAGACATGGCGCAAGGTCAGCCCGGTTTCGTCGCGCATTCGCGCGATCAAGGCACGGGTTTCTTCGGTCGAGCCGTCGTCGGCAATCACCACCTCAAAGTCGCGGTACTGCTGCTGCGCGTACCCCAGCAATGATTTTGTCAGCCAGTGGGGCGCGTTAAAGGTCGAGAGGATGACGGAAAGCTTCATGGCGCTCCGAAGGGTTCCGCAGGGAGCCGGCAATTATCGACGCAACCAGTCGTCCTTTGCGCGGCGCACGGACTGTCGAAGCGCGGTCAGCCGTGCGGTCGGACCATAACGGCCTTTGCTGAGGTGGCGGATACGCTGCACCCTGGGGATCGCGAGCCCTTGCCCCTGAGTGCCGAGCAGCCAGCGGAACACGCGGTCTTCCCGGGTTTTGCACCAGTGCGTCGCGGGGGTCAGAAACGCGGGGGTTGCCGCGCAGTAACCGACCCTGCGCACAACATCGCCGCGGACGATCTGCAGGGGCCCCGTGGCGCGGGTGACGGCGTGGGGTGTGAAGGTGAGGTTGGGCTCACAGTCCAACGGCGCATCGACCGACGCCCGCTGGATCGCCGAATCGCGCAACAGGTCGGTGGTCCACTCGATACCCGGATGCACCAGCACAGCCGACTGACCACGCAGCCGATCAGCCAGCGCGTCCAGACAGCCCGCGCCGAACAGGACATCGCAATCGGTGAACCACAGCCAGTCGGCGGGGCTCCTCCGCGCGGCGAGGTTGCGGCCAATCGTCCGCCGCATCAACTGCGGCGTGGGCAGGGCGTGCCAATGCCATTCAATGCCGGGTGGCCGGTGCGCGGCGAATGCCGCAAGCAGGTTCTCGGTCGCTGGATCGTCATGGCTGAAGAACACCCTGACGCGAACGTCGAGTGCCGTGGGCGGGTTGCGCACCAGCGAGGCCAGCTGATGACGCAGCAACGGCGCGTACTGCCAGCAATGGCTGACGATTTAGAGCGTCAGCCGTCGGCCGGTGGACAGCGGTGCCGGCCTCGGCGCGACGCCGCTCCACCATGCGGCCGGAACCGGGGTGGACGCCAAGAGCCCGGTCAGCCGTCGTGCAAGGGCATCACGGACGCGGCCCATCGGCGCGGCGCCACCCCCGGTGTGCATTGCTAGGCGCGGTCCTTGGCCTTGCGGATTTGCTGGCGCAGCGTCGCCATGCGGCCGCCGGCGCGATACCGACCCTTGGACACATGGCGGATGCGCTGGACCCCGGGGATGTCCAGCGGCACGCCGCGGGTGCCCAGCAACCAGCGAAAGGTGCGGTCCTCGTAGCATTTCTGCCAATGATCGGCGCCCGGTTTGTAGGCCGCGATGGCGTCGCAGTAACCGACCGCCCGCGCCACGTCACCATGGGCGATCTGCAGAGGGCCGGTGGCCCGCGACACAGCGCGTGCCTTGAAGTCCACCACGGTGCCGGCCAGATCGGCTTCAGGCGAAAAGCCGGCCAGCGAGGCGTCGTCGTCCGCCAGCAACGAAGTGCAATGCTCCACCTGCGGATAGACCAAGGCGTCGGTGCGACCCTGCAGATTTTCAGCCAGCGCGTCGAGGCAACCCTCGCCAAAGACCAGATCACAGTCGGTGAACCACACCCAGTTGGCCGTCGTGGCCAGCGCTGCCTGGTTGCGACCGATGCACCGGCGCATCAGTTGGTCGGGTGGCAACACCTGCCAGTTCCAGCGCACGCCGGGGACCTCGTGACGCGCGAAGTAGGCGAGCAGGGCCACGGTGTCAGCGTCTTCGACGGCATGAAACACGGTGACGCGAACATCGACCTGTTGCGGCGGATGCAGGACCAGTGAGCTGAGCTGGTGCTTGAGCAGGTGCGCGTACTGCCAGCAGTGGCTGACCACTTCAATCGTCAGGCGGCCGGTGACGGCGTCACGCTGCATGGGTGGCGCGGGCGAAAACCAGCGCGCCGGCACAATGCCGCTGGCCGCCAGCCGAAAAAAATGACGGCAGACGGCATGCCACGCACCGTCGGCCACCCTGGGCGGCGTCAGTGTCACGGGAGTGGACGGATTCTGTGGCGCGGCGTGTTCCGTGAGGCAGGTCGGGAGGCACGCCGATACGGGCGCGGCGACTAAGCGCGATGCCACATGGTGCCCCAGATCGTCGACGCGCGGTTTGTTCGATGGCGAGAGACCGTCCGGCCGCGCGAGTCGGCGCGCAAGCCGGGGCCGGACGTTGCGTAAACTGCGGCGGCCGCTCCGATCCTTGGAACCCATGACCCCGCCGCTGCACTTCTACATTTTCTCTTTCAACCGCGGTCGTTTTCTGGCCCATTGTGTGCGCTCCATCGAGACTTGCGCCCCGGGCGCGACGCTGACGGTGATGGACGACGCCAGTGACGACCCCGAAACCGTCGCCGTTCTGAAGCGGGTCGGTGAGTGTCACGAAGTGGTGGTCCGCGCAGGCGGCGAAGGCTCCAAGCACGGCGGACTCAGCGCCAACATGCAGGCGGCGCTGGACCGTACCGACGCGCCACGCGTGTGCTTTTTGCAGGACGACATGCAGTTGGTGCGGCCACTGGATGAGACCGACGCCGCAGCCATCAATCGCTGGTTTGAACAACGGCCCAACGCGGCGTTTTTGCACCCGGCGTTTCTCAAGGGCTGCAATGCCGCCCGCGACCGGCAGATCACCCGCTTTGATGACGCCACCGGCTGTTACCTGCGCGAGGCCGAGCGGCTCAGCGTTGGTGGGCACTACTCAGATATTTTTATCGCCGACACGGCGCGGCTCAGGGCGCAGGGCTGGCAGTTCACCGCCCGCGAGCATGGCAACGAGCCGCAGGCCAGGCGGCTGTTCGGCCCCATGGGCTTCATGTTTGCGCCGTTCGTCATGTGGCTGCCGTCGGTGCCGGCCTATCGGGGCCGTAGCAAGACCCGGGCGATGCAGCATGCCGAGCGGCGTCAGGGCTGCGGATTTCATCCGTTGCGCATGATGTCGCAGGCCCACGCCGAGGCCTTCCGCCAGCGCGACCCGCAGCAGTTGCCCGTCGCCGAGACTTTTTTGCGGCTTGAAGACGCGGCGCGGCTGACCACCCCGTGGCGCTATCACCCGTTTCAGAACGCGTCGCTGCTGCGCAACCTCGACAAGCTGGAGCGCAGCCTCAGCCGCCTGTGGTCGACGCGCGGCTGAGCAGCAAATTACGCGACGTGCGGCCCTGCTCGACATAGCCCAGCGCGTCGATCAGGCGCTGCATCAGCCGGTTGTCGTCGTGGACGTGCTCGATCAACAGCGCCTCGGGCCATAGGGTTTCCGGGGCATTGTCGAAGAAGTGCCCGAGGATGCGCGGCTCGTGGCCCTCGACGTCAATCTTCATCGCCCTGATGCGGGTGATGTCGCGTGACTGGCACAGTGCCAGCAGCGTGTTGACCGGGACCTCCCGGGTGTCCGCCTGACCGTTCGCCGTGCCGTCCTGCAGACTGTTCTGGCCGCGCTGTCGGGCGTCGATCTTCAGCGTCGCGATGCCCTCGTGATCACTCAGCGCCACCGGTGCCAGGTTGATGCTGAGGCCGTTGTGCTCGGCGTTGAAGCGCATTCGCGCTGAAAGCTCGGCGTCGGGCTCGACGGTGTGGATGCTGATGCGCGACCCCAGCCGGTGTGCCATCGCCAGGCTGTAAAGCCCAATGTTGCCGCCGATGTCGACAAAGGTGCCGCCGTCGGCGAGTTGCGCGGCGAGCCAGTCGAGCTCCGGCACGTCGTAAAACTGCGGGGCATACAGCGCGGTCATCTCGCAGAAATTGCCGCGGTTGAGCAGCCGCAACTCCATGCCCAGCGCGTTGACGTCGAAGGGTCGCACCGGCGCCCGCTTGATCGGCCCGCGCAACAGCCGCGTCAGGCGGTACCAGATGCGCGAGGTGCCGGGCAGCGCGTGGCAGATACGGATGACCCAGCCGGCCAAGCCGGTCGGGGCGTGGGCACCCCAGGCTTGGGTCTTGCCGGGGTCACGCTCGGCGGTCGTGCTCATGCCGCGCCCGCCGTGTCCGGCACCCGCGCCTGGTCAGGTGTGAAACCTGAAGCCAGCAACTGGCGGATACCGTGCCCGGTTTCGACCGTGCCCTCGCGGGCGTGTGACTGCCGCAGCGCCTTGTTGAAGGCCACGCGTTCGGGGTTGGCGTAACCGCGCGGATGGTCAAGGTGCAGGCAGATGGCATCAAAGCGCACGTGCCGCGACCTGACCCCGGCATTGAGCAGCCGCACGCCAAACTCGCGGTCGAGTCCGCCCCACTGCATGCGTTCGTCAAAGCCGTTGACCCGCAACACGTCGTCACGCCACGCCGAGGCGTTGGCGCCCTTGAGGTTGCAGCGGGTCGGCGTCGTGGCATTGAGGAAGCGGGCGAGGCGCGGACCGGCGATCACCTTGAGATTCTTGCGGCCGGCGGGCAGACCATGGGCGCGCAGCCAGCCAATGTCGAAGCAGCGCTGGGTGCGGATGTCGTCCACGGTGATCGCCTCGCTGGTGGTCATGGGCAATTTGTAATAGCTGCCCGACAGGAAGTAACCGCGCTGGGCGCGCGCCGCGTGCACCGCGAGAAAGTCGGCACGCGGAATGCAGTCGCCGTCTGAAAACACGAGGTAGTCATGGCGCGCGGCCAGAATCGCCTTGTTGAGGACGCGGCATTTCTGGAAGCCCTCGTCAGGCTGCCAGAGGTGCACGATGTCCAACCCGGTCTCAACGCGCAGTGCACGGATGCGTTCTGCGGTCTCGGGACCCGAGCCATCGTCGGCGATGATCAGCTCGAAATCGCGGTGGGTTTGCACGGCATACCCCCAGACGACGTTCTCCAGCCATCGCAGCGCGTTGTAGGTGGTGACCAGTACGGAAAGCTTCATCAGGGCGGGTGGCCGCTCGCGAGGTTGCAGTGCAGGGCGCCTAGATTATCGTCGCCGATGGGCTCACGCACGGGCGGCACCTTTTGCGCGGTCATTGTTCAGTCTTTGCCATCCAGTAGCGCTCGAATTTTCTCGGCCGATGGCCCGCCCTGGGCCTTGAGTTGCTGGGCAAAGAGCATCACCCGCCACTCTTCCAGAAGGCCGTGCGCCGGGTGAAACGGTGCGGGCAGGCGCGCGGCAACTGGCTGGATCTGGGCCATCAACTCAGCGTCGCGCTGTGGCTTGAGCGCGAGCCGGTCGAGCCGCACGCCGATGGCCTTCAGGTACACCGGCATGCGCGGCCACATATCTTCGTGCAGGCGCTCGATGAAGCCGGGTGCCAGCAGAGCATCGAGTTGCAGGTTGATGTCATTCACCGCCTCGACGTGCGCGGCAACATCGCGCAGTCGCGCGCGTAACTCGCGCTGGGTGGCCATCCACGGCACCACGTCGTCGAGCAGATCGAGCGCGTAGCGCGAAAACCGGCCGCATTTCTCGAATGCCGTCTGGAACGCCGCGCGGTCTCTCGGCGTCGGGTCCATCAGGATGTCGTCAGCGGCGCGCCGGGCGAGGTTGGCCGCAAGGTCTTCGGCGGTGTAGGGTCGGCCGATCAACGTGGTGCCCAGGCGTGACTTGGCGGTTCTGCGCAGGTCGCGCAGCCGGTCGGGCATCTGTCCCAGCAGCAGCGCGCGGCAGCCATCGCGATGCGCAGCGATCGCTGCGTCCGCTGACTCGAACAGGCGCAGGTGGACCTGCTCGCCCGCCAACGACAGCGCCGGGTGCGCGGCCGCGCCATTGGGCAGCGGCACCTGTGCCGGCAGCGCGTCGAAGTCCCAGGTTTGCAGGCCCTCGCGCGTCCACGGCTGGGTGGCTTCAGCCTTGGCGGCGACCTTTTGCAAGGCCGCACGGGCGGGCTCGCGGTGGCGCTGATGCAGTGTGGCCAAGGCGTTGGACTCGCCCAACTTGCGGCCGTGCTCGTCTTCTAGCACCAGCCTTGGCCGCAGGTGGGCGGGCAGTTTGTCGGGCTCGAAGTCGCCCGGTTCCAGCGCCACGCCGCACATGCGGTGCAGTTCACGGCTGAGCACGACCACCAGCGGGCCGTCGCTTGGCCCTGCCGACTCCAGCACCGCCCGCGCAAACTCCGCGGCGGGCGTGCAGTAGCGGCGCAGCTTGTGCGGCAGGCTGCGGATCAGCGCCTCGACCAGCGCGGGTTGCAGGCCGGGCACCAACCAGTCGAAGGCTGCTTCGGGTAGCGCGAACAACTGCGACTGCGGAATATGGAAGCTCACGCCGTCCGCGTCTTCCCCGGGGTCGTGGGTGTAGCTGAGCTTGAGGTTGATCCCGGCGACAACCAGATGATCGGGGAACAGCTCGCCCACATCGCTGCTGGCACCCGGCCGCAGCGCATCGGTTTCGCTCAGTGCAAGGCTCGCGCCCCGCGTCGCGTGCAGCCATTTGCGCAACCCGGCGTCGGTGCACACCTCGGGCGGCAGGCGCGCGTCGTAGAAGGCGGCCAGTTGCTCGTCGGAGGCCAGCAGGTCGGGGCGGCGCAGGCGCGCTTCCTTTTCGCGCACCGATTCAATCAGCGCCAGATTGGCGAGCAACACCTTGGGTTTTTTCAGCAGTTGTCCGCCCACCAGGGCATCGCGAATGAAGAGGGCGCGCGCCTCGGCCGGCTGGCTGGAGCCGTAGTGGCGGCTGCGTTTGGCCAGTGGCAGGCCGAACAAGCTGATGTACTCGGTGCTGGTCACCTCGCCGCGCTCGGCGTTCCACACCGGGTCTTGCAGGCTGCGCTTGAGCAGGTGCGCGCCCACGGTTTCCAGCCAGGCCGGGTCCACCGCCGCATTAGTGCGGGCGAACAGTTTCGAGGTCTGCACCAGTTGCGCGCTCATCACCCACTGCGGCGCCTTCTTGGCGAGCACCGACGCCGGAAAGATGACGAACTTGCGGCCGCGCGGGCCCTGGAATTCGGGCGCTTCGGGGCGCTTCAAGCCAATGTGGTCGATGAGACCCGCCAGCAACGCGCGGTGCAGATCGGGGCTTAACCGTTCGAGGGTCTCGGGCGGGATGGGCGTCCACGCCTCGCGCCTAACGCCTGGCGGGGCGTTGCCCTGCCTCTCACGCAACAGGTCAGCGACCTGCTGATACACCTGCACCCACTCGGTCATCCGCAGGTAGTTCACGAAGCGCGCCTTGCACCATTTGCGCTGGCCGTTCTGCTTGAGCCCTGCGGCCTCGGCCTGCCAGCGCTCCCAAAGTTGCAGCAGGGTGAGGAAGTCGGACTTGGCGTGGCGCCAGGTCGCATGCTGCTGGCGGGCCTGGGTCTGGGCTTCGGGCGGTACTTCGTGCGGGTCTTGCACCGACAGCGCGGCGGCCAGCACCCACACCGCTTCCGGCGCCGGGGTCTCTCTGCCGGCGAGGGCGATGCGCGCGATACGCGGGTCCAGCGGCAGGCGGGCAATCTCGCGGCCCAGCGGCGTGAGCTGGCGGTCGTCGTCCAGCGCGCCCACGGTTTGCAGCAGGCGGTAGGCGTCGCTGATGTGGCGATGCTCGGGGGCATCGACCCAGCCGAAATGCTCCACCTCGCCGAGCTTGAGCGCGGTCATTTGCAGAATCACGCCAGCGAGGTTCGAGCGCAGGATTTCCGGGTCGGTGAACAGTGGGCGCCCGGCAAAGTCCGCCGCCTCGAAAAGCCGGATGCAGATCCCGGGCCCGACCCGCCCGCAGCGGCCGGCGCGCTGGTTGGCGGCGGACTGAGCCACCGGTTCGATGTGCAACTGCTGCACACCGAGGCGCGGCGAGAAGCGGCTGATGCGCGCAGTGCCCAGGTCCACCACGTAGCGGATGCCGGGCACGGTGATCGAGGTTTCGGCGACGTTGGTGGCGAGCACGATGCGCGGCGCGTGGCCATGGCTGAACACGCGGTCCTGCTGCTGCGCGGGCAGGCGCGAATACAGCGGTAGCACTTCGGCACGCGGAAAGCGCCCCGGCAGGCTGCGCGCGAGGTCGTTGATTTCGCGCTCGCCGGGGAGGAAGACCAGCACGTCACCCTGAGGCTGAAGCCTCGCCCTCTCCCCACCGACGGCGCCGCCGTCGGTCCCCCCCTCTCCCGCTTCACGGGAGAGGGGCGCAGGACGGCGGCCTTCCGCCGCCGAACCATGTCCGGGGCGTGGATGCCAGCACTCGGCGATGGCGTCAGCCACGGCGGCGTCGAGGTCGCCATCCGGATCGGGCGGCCGATAACGGACGTCCACCGGGTAGGCGCGGCCTTCGACTTTGAGGATGGGGGCTGGCGTTTCCGCGCCCAAGGCGCGGCCCTCTCCCCCAGCCCCTCTCCCGCGAGGGGAGAGGGGAGAAAGCGAGGCACTTGCAGGCTCGCTTCGGGTTGGCGGCACAGTAAGCCCCTCTCCCCTCGCGGGAGAGGGGTTGGGGAGAGGGGGCGGCACTGTCGAAAAGTGCGCCGCCAAGCGCTCCGGATCCAGGGTCGCCGAAGTGATGATCAGCTTCAGCTCGGGCCGTTCCCGCAACAGATGCTTGAGCCAGCCGAGCAGAAAATCGATGTTGAGGCTGCGCTCGTGGGCCTCGTCGATGATGATCGTGTCGTAGGCCAGCAGGCGGCGGTCGCGCTGCATCTCGGCCAGCAGAATGCCGTCGGTCATCAGCTTGACCAGGGTCTGCTCCGACACGCGGCGGTCGAAGCGCGTCTCGAATCCGACCAGTTGGCCCAGCGGGGTTTTCAGCTCCTGCGCGATGCGGGTGGCGACGCTGCGCGCGGCGAGCCGTCGCGGCTGGGTGTGGCCGATCAGCCCGCGCGTGCCGCGGCCCAGCTCCAGGCAGATTTTCGGCAATTGCGTGGTCTTGCCCGAGCCGGTTTCGCCGCACAGCACGATGACCTGGTGGCTTTCGATGGCCGCCTTGATCTCGTCACGCGCCTGCACCACCGGCAATTCTTCGGGGTAGTCGATGACCGTCGGCCGCAGCCGCTGGCGGTTTTCAGCGGCGCGCAGGGCGCGCGCCACGTCCTGCTCAAAACGCACCGGGTCGAGACGCTTGCCGGAGAGCGTGCGCTGGAGGCGTTCGGCATCGCGGATCAACAATTGCTCGCGCACGGCGGCAAAGGCGGCGCGCAGCGCCTCAGGCTTCGCTGCGCTCATGGACGACGGCGTTTGCGCGGTGCGACCGGGGCGTCAGGCAGGAAGGGATTGACGATGGTCAGGCGCTCGATCTGCTGGCCGTGTTGCAGGTCTTCGGAGTACAGCCGCGTGCAGCCAGCCTGGAGCGCGGCGGCGACAATCAGGCTGTCGTAGAACGAAAAACCGAGGCGCTGGTGCAGCGCGATGGCGCGGTGATGCAGGGCATACGAGGGCGAGACCTTGCAGATTGGCCAGAGAATCCGCTCCGCGATGTCCAGAGCATCTTGCGCCGTGAGTTGGGTCTTCAACTTACGCAGGCAGGTGTTCAGGAACTCCTGGATCACCTGTGTGCTGATCACGGCGTGGTGCTGTGAAATGAGACGACTCTGAAGAAGTTGAGCGGTTCGTTGTTTCGCCGGGTCGGCGATATCGACGCTGTAGATGACGATATTGGTGTCGAGAAAGGCCCGCTCAACGTCGCTCATTCATCTCATCCCGCGTGAACTTGCGGCCGCCGGAATCGGCGTACGTCATGCGGCTCATGATTTCATCAAAAACCCGCACCCGCTCCGCCGCCTCTTCATCGGCATAGGTTTGCAGCCAGGCGCGGAATTCGGCGTTGAGCGTGGTGTTGTGCGCCTGGGCACGGGCGCGGGCGCGGGCGATCAGGTCTTTTTCGGCCGACAGGGTGATGTTGCTGAGCATGACGAGCCCCGGTGGTGTACACGAGCGTAGTGTACACGAGGGTCGTGCAGCGCCGGTCGTCAGGACGTTGCGCTGGCGGCGGTTCCGCGCCCGAACAGCGCGCCCGAAAGCCGGTCTGCGGCGCCGCGCACCACCACGAACAGGCACGGCGCTATCACCAGCGTCAGCACGGTCGAGAACAGCAAGCCGCCAATCACCGCGATGGCCAGCGGCTGCATCAGCGCGGCGCCCGAACCCATGCCCAGCGCCAGCGGCAGCATGCCGAACACGGTGGTGAGCACGGTCATGAGGATGGGCCGCAGACGGATGCGCCCGGCCTGGGCGACCGCCTCTTCCAGCGCCAGGCCGTCGAGCAGGCCGCGTTCGATGTACTCGATCAGCAAAATGGCGTTGTTCACCACGATGCCGATCAGCAGCACCATGCCCAGCAGTGCGGGTGAACTCAGCGGCGTGCCGGTCACCCACAGCAGCGCCACCGCGCCCACCAGGCAAAACGGCGCCGTGATGATGATGGCCACCGGGTTGCTGAGCCGTTCGTACTGCACCACCAGCACCGCGAACACGAGAAAGACTGCCAGTAGCAGCACGTTGCGGGTTTGCCGGTTGGTCTCTTGGATCGACTCGAACTGGCCGCCATAGATCAGCGTCGCTTCGCTGCTGGCGTCCAGCGGCGCGAGGCGACGTTGCACTTCGGCCATCACCGCGCCGACATCGGCCTGGGAGGTGTTGAAGCTGCCGACGATGCGCTGGATGCGCACCTGATTTTCGCGCTCGATTTCGGACGGGCCTTCGGTGAAGTCGAGGCTGGCCACGTCACCGAGCCGCACCAAGCCATTGTCGCCGTTGGCGATCAGCACACTGCTCAGCGCATCGAGGCTGTCGATGGCGGTGTCGGGCAGGCGCACGCGCACGTCGTACTCGTTCTGACCATCGGTGTAGCGGGTGGGCACGGCGCCGGTCACCGAGCTGCGCAGCGCGTCGCCAATCGTGCCCAGATTCAGCCCCATGGCCGCCGCACGCGCACGGTCCACGGCTATCGACAATTGCGGCGAACGGTCGGTTTCGCGCATCTCTACCCCGGCCAGGCCGGGCACGTCGGCAATCAGCCGCACCGCTTCGCGCGCCACGCGTTCCAGTTCGGCGAGCTCGCCGCCGACCACCTTCAGGTCAAAGTCTTCGCCCGAGACGCTGAAGTTGAGCCCGCGAATCGACGGCGGATCAACCCGCAACCGCGCGCCCGGCAGGTCCAGCGCCTTGACCCGTTTGCGCGCCTCCACCACCCAGCGTCCGGCCGGCCAGTCGGGGCGCAGCGCGGCATCGCTGAGGCGCACATCGACGTTGGCGCGGCCGTTGCGCTCGGTCACCACCCCGCCGTACAGCGCGCCGCCGGTGATGGTGAACAGGCTTTCGACATGCGGCATGTCGCGCAGCACGGCTTCGATTTGCTGGGCGGCGTCGTTGGTCTGCTCCGGCGTGGTGCCGGGAGGCAAGTTGACGCGCACGCCCACTTCGCCGTTGTCGAGCTGCGGCAGAAACTCCGAGCCAAGCTGGCCAAACAGCGCGTAGCCGGCGATCAGGACCGGAACACTGGCGGCGAGCACCGCCCACCGCCAGCGCAAGATGCCGTGCAAGGCGTGTTCGTACCCGCGGCTGGTGCGGCCCAGCAGGGCCTCGAACGCGCGCCACGGGCCGCGCTCGTTGAGGCGCGAGCGAAATTTCACCCGGCCCAACTGCGCCGAGGCCATGGGCACCAGGGTCAGCGCCACCACCAGCGACACCGCGACGGCAAATGAAATGGTGATGATCAGGTCGCGAAACACCATCGCCGCAAAGCCGCTGGCGAGCAGAAACGGCACCACCGCAGCCAGGTTGGTGAGCGTGCCGGCAACGATGGCCGAGGCCACTTCATCAGCGCCGTCGTGGGCGGCATCGTCAGGGCTTTTGCCCAGTTGCTCGCGGTGCCGGGCGATGTTTTCCAGCATGACGATGGCGTTGTCGAGCAGCAGGCCGACGCCCAGCGCCAGCCCGCCGAGGCTGATCACGTTGAGCGTGAGGCCGCCCAAACCCATCAACGAAAACGTGGCGAGAATGGCGACCGGAATCGCCAGCCCGATGGCCAGCGACTTGCGCAGGCTGCCCAGAAACGCCAGCACCACGAGCATGGCCAGCACCGCGCCGCTGACCGCTGCGGTGGTGACGGCATCAATGGAGCCGCGCACAAAAAAGGCCTCGTTCTTGGTGGCCTGCCAGCGAATGTCCTCAGGAATAAACCCGGAGTCGCGCAGCGATTCCAGCCGCGCGCTGACCGCCTCGACCACTTCGACCGTATTGGCGTCGGGCTGCTTGAACACCGACATCTGCGTGGCCGACGCGCCGTCGAGCCGCACGAACACGCGCTGCTCGCGGAAGCCGTCGCGGACCATCGCCACATCATCGAGGCGGATGTTGCGGTCGCTGCCGGCCACCGGAATCAGCATCTGCGCCAGATCGCCGGGCGCGGTGAACCGGCCATCGACGCGTGCCCGCACATCAAAGGTGTTGGAGGTGACATTGCCCGCCGCGATGTTGCGGTTCTCCTCGCCGATGGCGGCGGCCACGGTTTGCAGGTCGAGGCCGTAGGCGTTCATCCGCTGCTGGTCCAGCACCACTTCGATTTCGCGTTCCTGGCCGCCAATGGCCTCGACGCCCGACACACCGGGAATCGATTGCAACTGCGGCGCCAGCCGGGTCTCGACCCAGTCGCGCACGTCGCGCGGGCCGCGAATGCTCGACGAAAAGCCCGACTCAAACACCGCCGATTCGCCGGGGTCCCACTTGCGGATACGCGGCGGCTCGACGTCGTCGGGCAATTGCGCGCGCGCCGCCTCCAGCAGCCGCGCGGCGTCCTGCATGGCAACGTCGAGGTTCACCCCGTAGTCGAACACCAGGTTCAGGTCAGCGCGGCCTTCTTCGGCCTCGGCGCTGAGCAGCACCAGGTTTTCGGTTTGCGAAAGCTGCCGCTCCAGCACCCGCACCAGTTGTTCTTCAATGACCTCGGGCGCAACGCCGGGGTAGTTCACGCTGATGCGGATCAGCGGATACACCACGTTGGGCAGCAGGTTGACCGGGAGGCGACCGGTGGCAAACAGCCCCAGCACCAGCACTACGGCGGTGATGGCGATGGTGCCCAGCGGGCGGCGGATGGCCATGTGCGTCACGCCGCGCGTGTGGCGGGTGCTGCGGGCAATTTCGCGCGGCGGGTTCACGCTGCGGCCGGGTCGAGTTCGCGGACGATGCGCACGGTCTCGCCGGGCGTCAGATCGGCCGGGCTGCTGGTGACCACCGCATCGCCGACCGCCAGCCCGCCGGTGATCTCGCGCCAGTTGCCGCGGCTCACACCCACTTCAACCTCGCGTCGTTCCAGGGCGTCGTCGTCGTTGACGACCATCACGTAACTGCCGCCGGCCCGCAGGCCCACTGAGCTGATGGGCACGGCCAGCACATCGTTGCGCCGGTCCACGACCAGGGTGGTGCGCGCCAGATACCCCAGCCGCAGCGGCGCACGCTCGCTGTCGGGCAGCGCCACTTCGATGGTCACCAGGCGGCTGGTGCTTTCGGTGGTGGGCATGATGCGGCGCAAGGTGCCGGTGAGGGTGACGCCTGCGCCCAGCGCGTCGATGGTGACCGGCACGTCGTCGCCCGGCGCCAGGCCCGCCACATCGAGCTCCGACAGGCCAAAGCGCACGACGAGCTGGTCAAAGTCGGCGAGCGACAGCAGCGGCGCGTACTGGCTGACTGACTCGCCGGGCTCGACGTAGCGCGCGGTGACCATGCCGCTGATGGGTGCGCGCACGGTGCCGAAGCTGGCGCGTGTTTCCCACAGGCCTACATCCGCGCGCGCCACTTCCATCTGCGTCTGGGCGATGCTCAGGCTGGCCTCGTCGATGTAGCCGCGCTCGCGCAGTTTGCTCAGCCGCTCCAGGTTCACCTCCTGCTCGCGCAGCAGCGCGCGGCCACGGGCAAGCTCGGCGCGGGTTTCGCGTACGTCCAGGGTGGCCAGCACCGCGTTCTTCTCGACCCGGTCGCCGGCCTCGACGTCGAGCATCGTGATGACCCCGGCGATCTGGCTGGCCAGCTCGATGTGCCGCAGCGGCTCGACCGGCGCAGACACGCTGACCTCGCGTGACAGGTCACGCGGCGCCACGCGCACGACCTCAACCGGCAGGCCAGCGCTCGCCGCCTCTGCACCGTTGCCGGCCGGTGTTGCACGTTCGCCACAGCCGCCAAGCAGGATGGCGAGCATCAGGAATGCCGCACTGCGGCACGGTGGGGGAGCCGCAGTCGTCGTCAGAAACGCCATGGATGCGCCAAGGTGAACTCGGAGAGGTGGGGATGCCGCCATTGCGGACCTCTACGACCCCGGAGAGCTGTACTGGTTCGCTGGGGATTGAGAGGGCTCGCGCGGGCGAGATCTATTACGGCCGTTGGAGCGCGGCCTCTAGCGCGTCGACCAGTGCGACGTAGCGCGCGAACAGGTCGGTGGCGCCAGCGCGCGCGTGATCGAAGGCGCCGTCACGGCACGCCAGCTCGATGTGTTCGTAACGCAGGCCCAGTGCCTCGGCCCCGACCAGCCGGCTGGTCGACTTGAGGGTGTGCGCGACCCGTCCCAGCACCTCAGCGTCATCATTGGCCAGCGCTTGTTGCAGGTCGGCACGCTGGCCGGTCAGGTCGTGGCGCAGGGCCGCAATCACCTCTTCGGCGCCGTCGCGCTCGAACAGCTCGATCAGCTTTTCAAAACCGGCATCGCTGAAGTCGCCCGTGGCCACGTCGGCACCCGCACTTGTCTCAGGCGCAAGTGCCGAATCTGTGCCCTCGTTGAGGCTGATCGCCCGCTGCGCGCGGTCCAGCGCGACCGCAAGCGCACGCGGGTTGAGTGGCTTGCTCAGGTAATCGTCCATGCCGGCCTCGCGGCAGCGCTGCTCATCACCCGCCAGTGCGTTGGCGGTGACCGCGATGATGCGTGGGCCGGCGGCAAGCACGCGGCGGATCTCGCGGGTGGCGGCAAAGCCGTCCATGACCGGCATCTGCACGTCCATCAGCACGACGTCATAGGGCTGACGCAGTACGGCGTCGACCGCTTCCTGGCCGTTGCTGGCGATGTCGGCATGGTGGCCCAGCCGTTCGAGAAACTTGAGGGCGACTTTCTGGTTGACGGTGTTGTCTTCCGCGATCAGCACGCGCAGGCGGATGCCGCCATCAGCCTCGGCAGCCGACGCCGGCAACTGCGGGTGCTCTGCATCACCACGCAAGTCGAACAACAGCGCCAACTGGTCGTACAGCGTTGACTGGCGCACCGGCTTGAGCAGCCGGGCGCGGAACAGCGACGGTTTGCCGGGGTCCTCGGGCTCACTCACCGAGCCCAGCAGCAGCAGGGGCAGCTCGCGGCCGCGCGGAACACTGCGGATGGCCGCAGCCAGTTCGTGGCCGGTCATGTCCGGCATCATGAAATCGAGCAGTGCCACGTCGAAGTCTTGCTGGCTGACGGCGCGCAGTCCCGCCAGCGGTGCGCCGGCTTCGATGACGACCATGCCCCAGCTTTCGAGTAGGCCGCGCAGCACGCGCAGGTTGGTCTGGTTGTCATCAACGATCAGCGCGCGACGACCCTTTAACGGTTCTCGCGAGCGTGGCCCGCTGCGTGGGTCGTCCACGGCGCCGAGCTCGACCTCGAAATGAAACGTGGTGCCCTTGCCAAGCACGCTCTCAGCCCAGATACGGCCCTTCATGCGCTCGACCAGCTTGCGGCAGATCGCCAGCCCCAGGCCGGTGCCCCCGTGGGTGCGGGTTTGCGAGGTATCGACCTGGGAGAACATCTGGAAGAGCCGGTCCATGCGATCCGCAGGTATGCCGATACCGGTGTCGCGCACCGACACGCGGAATCGCCAGGGCACGTCGTCTTGACCTGCGGTGAGGGTGGTGGTCGACACCACGATTTCGCCGCGCTCGGTGAATTTGATGGCGTTGGACAGCAGATTGACCAGCACCTGCCGCAGTCGCCCGGCGTCGCCGCTGATGCGTGCCGGTAGGTCGGGCGCGGTGTCCAGCACCAACTCAAGCCCCTTGGCCAAACTCTGTTGGGCGACGAGGTCCATGGCCTCTTCCATGCAGGTGCGCAGATTGAAGGCGTAGTGCTCCAGATCGAGCTTGCCGGCGTCGGCCTTGGAGAAGTCGAGCACGTCGTTGATCACGGCCAGCAGGTGCTCGCCGCTGTTGCGGATGGTGTCGAGATAGTCGCGCTGGATGGCGCTGAGCGGCGTGTCGGCGAGCAGGTTGGTCATGCCGATGACGCCGTTCATGGGCGTGCGAATTTCGTGGCTCATGTTGGCCAGAAACTCGGACTTGACTCGCGCGGCTTCGGCAGCGGCGGCTTCTGCCTGCTTGAGCTCCTCAATGTCGACGTTGGACCCGACCCATTGCATCAGTTGACCGTCGGCATCGCGCAGCGGGCGCGCGTCGACCCGGTTCCAGCGCCACTGGCCATCGTGGCGACGCATGCGGTACTCGATGCTCAGCCGCTCGCCGGTTTTCAGGCAGTCGGCCCAAAGCCGGAAGGTCGTCTTGCGGTCATCGGGGTGCACGAACTCGGTCCACCCCTGATCGAGAATCTGTTGCATGGGCGCGCCCAAATAGTCCTCGGTGGTCTGGTTGACATAGTCGATGCTGCCATCAAGGCGTGAGGTCCAAACGAGGTTTGGGCTGGTTTCGGAATGGATGCGATAGCGCTTTTCACTTTCGACCAGCTCGGCGGTGCGTTCGGCCACCTGGCGCGCCAACTCCACTTTGGCTTCGACCTCATCGTGGATATCAATAACGCTGCCGATGAAGCCGAGAAAGCTGTCGTCGTCGTCAAAGCGTGGCGTCGCAGCATCGCGATGCCAGCGATACACGCCGTCGTGGCGGCGCAGGCGATAGTCTTTTGCGTACGGCGTGCGTGCGTTGCTCGCGGCCATGAAGGCCTCGCCTGCCGCCGCCGCTTCGTCGAGGTGAACCGCGGTGGTCCAGCCCAGCCCCAGTTGGCTGTTCATCGGCTGACCCACGTAGTCGCACCAGGACTTGTTGATGAAGGTGCAGTGGCCATTGGCGTCGGTGACCCACATCTTCAACGGCGCGTGTTGCGCCATGCGCAAAAAGCGCCCTTCGCTTTCCTGGATGCGCGCCTCGGCCCGCTTGCGGCGAGTGATGTCCTGCATCCCGCCGAGCATGGCGATCGCTTTGCCGGCGGCGTCGCGAATCACGACGCCACGGTCGCTGACGAAGCGGTATTGACCGTCGTGGTGACGGAACCGGTACTCGGTTTGCCAGCGCGTGCCCAGCGCCGGGTCGTCGGTCACGGCGCGCACGCTGGCCGATACCCGTTCAAGGTCATCGGGATGAATACGGTCAAGCCAGACCTTTTCGTCGGTGCCTATCGTCTCGCGTGACCAGCCGAAGATGGTCTCGAAACCCTCGCTCCATTCAATGCGCCCGGCGACGAGATCCCAGTCCCAGATCGCATCGTTGGTGGCGCTGCTGATACGCTCCAGGCGCCTCTCGGCCGCCAGCAGGGCGTGCCGCTGTCGACGCGCGGCGATCAGCGCACTGGCGGTTCGGGCGAGCGCCGACAGGGTCTCGCGCCCCCGAGCGTCGAGGGTCCGCGGTGCGAAATCGATGACGCAAAGCGTGCCCAGCCCCAAGCCTTCCTCGCTGACCAGCGGCGCGCCCGCATAGAAGCGGATCTTGGGTTCGGCCACCACCAGGGGGTTGTCGGCAAAGCGCGGGTCCTGGTGGGCGTCCGGGACCTCAAAAATTTCCAATGGATTGCGAATTGCATGGGCGCAGAACGCGACGTCACGCGGCGTCTCGGTCGCCTCCAGTCCAATACGCGACTTGAACCACTGGCGGTTCTCGTCGATCAGGCTGACCAGGGCGACCGGCGTGCCAAGCAGGTCTGACGCCAGTTTCGTCAGGTCGTCAAAGGCCGCCTCGGGCGCGGTGTCGAGCAGGTGACTGTCGCGCAGTGCAGCCAGGCGTGCGGCTTCTTGTTGGGCATCGGCGTCGTGAGACATGGCACAGCTCCGAAGGGTCGAACGGCAGGGGTTCGCCCCTCCTGGACCGCCCCGAACACACTCTACCGACGCGCGGGGGAAGCCGCTGTGCCTAGCTTAGGCGCTTGCGCGTATCGGTGTGACCTTGGCGTCGCTGCGCTGGTTGAGGTGGTCGAGCTCGACCCAGCGCAGGATGCGAATCTGGCCGTTGTGGTCTTCGGCCAGGGCGGTGCAGCTTTCGACCCAGTCACCACAGTTGTGATACGTCACGCCGTGACGCTGACTGATCTCGGCATGGTGGATGTGGCCACAGACCACACCGTCGAGGCCGCGCCGCTGGCACTCGCGCGCCACCGATTCTTCATAGGTTGAGACCACGTTGACCGCTGCCTTGACACGCTGCTTGGCGAACGCCGACAGCGACCAGTAGCGCATGCCCAGCAGGCTGCGACCGCGGTTGAACCAGTAGTTGAAGCGCAGGGTGGCCTCGTAGGCGACATCACCGGCCATCGCCACCCACGCGTGGTAGCGGGTGATCACGTCGAACGCGTCGCCGTGGGTGATCAGCAGTTCACGACCGTCGGCGGTGGTGTGGATGTGCTCGTTGACGACCTTGATGTTGCCCAGTGCCAGTTCAAAGCCGACGAACTTGCGCAGGAACTCGTCGTGGTTGCCGGTCACGTAATAGACCTGCGTGCCACGCTTCGACTTGGTGAGAATCTTGCGGATCACGTTGGTGTGTTCCTGCGGCCAGTAGAAGTTTTTCTTGAGCTTCCAGCCGTCGATGATGTCGCCCACCAGGTACAGCGTGTCGCACTCGTTGGCCTTCAGAAAATCAACCAGGTGGTCGGCCTTGCAGCCGACCGTGCCCAGATGCACGTCAGAGATCCACAACGTGCGGAAGTGCGGCTTGTCTGACGTCGATTTGCGCGCGGCTCTCGGCTTGCGCGGTGCGGCGATATTGGTGGGCGCAGCGTTCATGCGTCACTCCCGTGGGGCCGGCAGGCCCTTCAATGGATACGCGCGAAGCCTGCACGGGCGGCGTGCCCGCTTTATGACGGTTTCGTGAAGGTTTTATGACTCGGCCGGACCGTCACCGAAGCCGAAATACGCCAGCAGCAAAAGCCCCAGCGCGATGCGATACCAGCCGAATGGCACGAAGCTGTGCTTGGAGATAAAGCCCAGCAACCATCGGACCGCCGCGAAGCCCACCACCGCGGACACCACAAAAGCCAGCAGCAACTGGCCCCAGTGCTCGGCAGCGGTGGCCTCAGCGTCGAGCAACACTTTCATCAGTTCAAAGCCGGTGGCCGCAAACATGGTCGGAATGCCCACCAAAAATGCGAACTCCGCCGCCTTGGGGCGGTGGGTCAGCCCCGCGAGCATGCCGGCAAAAATGGCCATTGCCGAGCGCGAGGTGCCCGGAAAAATGCCGGCAATGATCTGCGCCACCCCGACGGCAATCATGACCGTCCAAGTCACCGTTTCGTGCGACGGCTGGCGTTTGGCCCAGGCTTCGACGGCGAAGATCACCAGCCCGCCGATAATCAGGGCCAGCGCGATGGGCGTGACGGTTTCTGGCAGCTCGACGCCCATGAGCTTGGCGGTGAGGCCGAGGACGGCGGTGATCATGAACGCGCCGGCAATTTGCAGCGTATAGCGGCGGTGCTCGGGCACCTGCCAGCCGGTGGCGAGCTGCATCAGGCGCGCGCGGTAAACCAGGCACACCGCGACAATTGCACCGGCCTGAATCGCCACGTTGAACAGGTCACTGCGACGGCCCAGCCACTCCTGCGCGATCAGCAAATGGCCGGTCGAGGAGATCGGCAAAAACTCGGTCAAGCCTTCGATGACGCCCAGCAGTAGCGCCGACAGCCAGTCATTCATGGGGTAGCGCTATGCTCGCGGGATGAACGCAAAGGTTAATGAAAAGAGCGCATCCATGCCGGTCGCGCTGGTCACTGGCGCAGCGGCGCGGGTCGGCGCCGCAATTGCTGAAACCCTGCACGGGCAGGGTTTTCGAGTGGTGATTCACTGCCGCAATTCGCGTGTTGACGCCGACGCCCTGGCGGCGCAGCTCAACGGCGTGCGCGCCGCCAGTGCGGCCGTCGTACAGGGTGACCTTGCCGATCTGGCCGCGCTGCCGGCGTTGGCCGCCGAAGCGCGGGCGCATTGGGGGCGTCTCGATGCATTGGTCAACAACGCGTCGTCGTACTTCCGCTCGCCGCTGGCGGCGGTGACGCCGGCGCAGTTCAACGACCTGATCGGCAGCAATCTGGCGGCGCCGCTGTTTCTTTCGCAGGCCTGTGCGGCCTTTGACGAGCTGCGCAACATCGTCAACATCGTCGACGTGCACGCCCGCCAGCCGCGCGCTGGCTACGCGCCGTACTTCGCTGCCAAGGCGGGGCTTTGGACGCTCACCGAAGCACTCGCCGCAGAGCTGGCGCCGCGCGTGCGGGTCAATGCGGTGGCGCCGGGTCACATGATCTGGGCCACGCAGCCGACGTTGACACCGCAGCAGCAAGACGCCGAGCTGGCGCGCATTCCGTTGGGGCGACTCGGCGGCGCTGCGCAAGTCGCCAAGGCGGTGGGCTTTCTGCTGTCGGACGCCGCCGACTACATCACCGGCACGGTGCTGCCGGTCGATGGCGGCCTGCGTTTCGGCTGATCAGCCCAAGGCTCAGAACAGGCTTTTGCTGAGCGCGCCCTCCAGTTCGAGCAGCGCCTGCTTGCGCGCCAGTCCGCCGGCATAGCCCGTCAAATGGCCGTTGGCGCCAATCACCCGGTGGCAGGGCACGATGATGGCCAGCGGATTTTGTACATTGGCCAGCCCCACGGCCCGGGCTGCGCCGGCATCGCCCAAGGCGCGGGCCAGCTCGCCGTAGCTGCGGGTGTCGCCGCAGTCGATGGCCCGCAGCAGCGCCCAGACCCGGTGCTGGAAGACGCTGCCGGTGGCCGCCAGCGGCAATTCAAAGTGGCGACGCTGCCCGGCGAAATATTCAGCCAGTTGAGTTCGCAGGGCGTGAAGGTGATGCGCGCCGCCGCCTGATGAATGCGCCGAGCGCGGCCTCGGATCGAAGTGCAGCCGCGTTACCCCGGACGCCGTGGCGGTGGCGCCCATCGGACCCAGGGGCGTGTCGATCAAGGCATCCCAGCCGGTCAAGGCGCAGCCTTTAGCGTGCGCTCGCCCAGCGGGTGTCCGTCTGGGCCGAAGCGTCGTTCAGTCAGGGTGGCGGTGCCGACATAAGGCACGGTGACCACGGTCGAAGCGCGGGTGCCGTAGCGGGTGTCACGGATGAACGGCGGTGACAAAAAGCGCTCCAGCTCGGTGCCGATGCCGGTGTCGGGCAGTTCGGCGGCGTCGGCGGGCTGCGGGTCGGCGAGCGCGTCGAACAGGGCATCAACCGGGCGTCGCTGCGCCGTCACGTCGTGCATTGCGGCGCGCAGGCGCAGCAGCTTGGGCCATGGTGTGTCGAGCGCGTCGTTGGACAAGCCATAGACGCCTGGCGGCAGCGTGTCGTGGCGCGGTGCCGGGCGGTTGCTGACGTATTCAAGCGTCACGCCATCCCACAGCAGCAGGTTGAAGCCGGCGTAGGTTTGGGCCACGCCCAACAGCGTCTGCGCCGCGGCTGCCGCCGAGACGTCGCCGCGAACGAAGTCGGCCACCAGCGCGCCGCGCGAGGGTGCACCGTGCGGGGTCTGTGCCATGCGCCGCACATTGGTCACCGCTGCCAGTCGGCGCTGGCCGGACAGCGCCAGCCAACTGCCGCCGGCTTCGAGGTCGCGTCCGCCAACGACCTGCAGCGCATCGTCCCAGGCCGCCGCGCCTGCCGTCGGCCGCGCGTGAAATTCGTCACGGTTGCCGGCCAGGATCAACTCGAAGGTGGGGTGCGCGCGAAAGGCGCAGGCAATCAGGCACATGGTCGTTCGCGGAAAAGAAAGGGTGCGCGGTCAGGCTGCGTACGTGGGTGGGTTGAGTAGACTCGTGACCTCCCGCAAATACTGCAGCAAAAAGGTACCCGCGATGACCGATGCCCCGCTGGCGACAATGTTGACCGTGCCCGAAGGCGCCCTCACCGACTATGAGCAAAAAGTGCTCAATGACCTGTTGCGCTGGCAGCAGCAGGGGCCGAGCTGGGGCACGCGACTGCTGGCCAAGCCATCCGGCGCGGCGGTACAGGCCGTGCAGAACATGGTGCCGGTGGAAGTGCTGCGCGCCGGTCTGACCAAGGCTAACCAGTTTGCGCGCAAAGTCGATGACCGCCGCGACGTGCTCAAGCGCTCGGGTCTGCCCAACGAGGTGGCGCTGGGCGCGCAGTCGCTGGAAGCGGCCGACCGGCTGGCCATCCAGATTTCGCGCCGGGCGATGATTCTGGGCGGGGTCGGCGGCGGCGTGCTCGGCGTGACCGGCGCCGCCGGCATGGTGATCGACATCCCGCTGCTGCTGACGCTGGCGCTGCGCACCATTCACCGCACCGGCTACTGCTACGGCGAGCTGCTCGATGAGGCCGAGCGCGAGCGCCTGGCGGTGGGCATCTTCGCGCTGGCCTCGGCCAACAGCCTCGATGAAAAAACCTCGGCGCTGGAAGCCCTGGCCAGCGGTCGCGACGTGGTTGACGACGCCTGGCGCGACGGCCTGGAGCGGGTCGCCGAGCGCGAGATGGCCAAGGATGCCGCCGCCTACAGCGTGCAGACGCTGGCATCGCGCATCGGTCTACATCTTGGCGCGCGCAAGGGTGCGGGCGTGGTGCCGGTGCTCGGCGCCCTGGTCGGGAGTTCGATGAACGCGTGGTACCTGCACGATGTGTCGCAGACGGCGCGGCGGGTGTTTCAGTGGCGACGAATCGCCGCCCGACGGCCAGCGGAAGCCGCCGAGGCAAGCGCCCCCGCGTGATAAAATGCTGCATCGCAACATCGGGGATCAGTTCTTGAGCAGCAACGCGCAGGGTTCGTCGGGTTCAGCCGCACAACGGCATCGGGTTGTGATTGTCGGTGGCGGTTTCGGCGGGCTCCACGCCGCCAAGCACCTGGGCGCATCGGACTACGATGTGACGCTGCTCGACAAGCGTAATTTTCAGTTGTTTCAGCCGCTGCTGTATCAGGTCGCGACCGGCGCGTTGACCATCGGCGACATCGCCATTCCGCAGCGGGTGGTGCTGCGCAAGGCGCGCAACGTGACCTGCCTGACCGCCACCGCGTATGACATCGACACTGACCATAAGGTGGTGCGGCACGAGTTTGGCGAGACGCCTTACGACACCTTGGTGGTCGCCACCGGGGTCAAGCACCACTATTTTGGCAAGGACGAGTGGCGGGCTTTTGCGCCAGGGCTGAAGACCGCCGAGCACGCCATCGAGATGCGCCGCAAAATTTTTGGCGCATTCGAGCGCGCCGAAATGACCGACGACCTGAAGCTGCGGGACGAACTGCAGACCTTCGTGATCGTCGGCGCCGGGCCCACCGGAGTCGAGCTGGCCGGCGCCATTGGCGAGCTGGCGCAGAAAGTCATGGTGCGTGATTTCCGCCGCATCGATTCACGCGAATCCCGCGTCCTGCTGATTGAGGGCGCGCCGCAGGTGTTGCCCGCCTTCGATGAAAAACTGCGCGTCGCAGCACGGCGGCATCTTGAGGCGCTAGGCGTTCAGGTGATGACCTCAACGATGGTCGAGAACGTGAGTGCCGAGGGCGTGCGCATTCGCAAGGGCGAGACCACCACCGAAATTCGTGCCCGTACCGTGCTGTGGGCGGCCGGGGTACGTGCCTCGCTGTTCGGGCAGATTCTTGCCGAACGCCTCGGCGTGCCTTTGGACCGGGGGGGACGGGTGCGGGTCGAGCCGGATTGCTCGTTGCCCGGGCACCCCGACATTTTCGTGATTGGCGACCTTGCGCGGCTGACCGACGCGCGCGGCCGTGAGGTACCGGGCCTCGCGCCCGCCGCCATTCAGCAGGGGCGCTACGTCGCCACCACCCTGAAACGGCGGGCCAAGCGCAAGACCGCGCTCAAGCCTTTTTACTACCGTGACTGGGGCTCAATGGCGGTGATTGGCATGAACCGCGCGGTGGGCGACCTGCGCGCGTTCAAGACCACCGGCACTCTGGCGTGGTTCCTGTGGGCGTTCGTGCACATTCGCGCGCTGATCGATGGCTCGCAGCGGGTGCGGGTGTTCGTGCAGTGGGTGTGGAAATACCTCACCCGTCACATTGGTGACCGTTTGGTGACCGGCGCGCCGACCAGCACCAAGACCCTGCGCGCCGAACGGCTCGGTGATCCGCCGTCGATGCCCTAGGGCCTGTTAACGATTGCCGTATCGCAGCGATTGCGCCAATTGTTAACAGGCCCTAATGGATCCGCGTTGATCTGGGCTGTCACCCAAGTGTCATCTTGGGTCTGGCAACATGACCGATTGTCTGAATCAGGAAGATGGCAGTGGATGGCATGGCCCCGACCGAGTTGCTGCTCAATCGCGAGTTATCGTTACTCGAGTTCAACCAGCGGGTGCTGGCCCAGGCGCAGGATGATCGGGTTCCGCTGCTGGAGCGGCTGAAATTTCTGTGCATTTCCAGCTCCAATCTCGACGAGTTTTTCGAGATTCGCGTTGCCGGCCTGCAGCAGATGGCCGAGGTCAACCCCGGCACTCGCGGGCCTGACGGTCTCAGCCCCGCCGAGACGCTGTCCGCCATTGCGGTGCGCGCCCACGACCTGGTCGCCGAACAATACCGGGTGTTCAACGACGAGCTGTTGCCGGCGCTGGAGGCCGAGCAGATTCGCTTTCTGCGCCGCTCGGAATGGTCGCCCGAGCAGGACGCGTGGCTGAATCGCTTTTTCCATGACGAGCTCCTGCCGGTGCTGTCGCCCCTGGGGCTGGACCCGGCGCACCCTTTTCCGCGCATCCTCAACAAGTCGCTGAACTTCATCGTCCAGTTGTCGGGCAAGGATGCCTTTGGCCGCAACACCGGCTTCGCGGTGGTGCAGGCGCCGCGCGCGCTGCCTCGGTTGATCCAGATTCCGCGTGACGTCACCGGCAGTGGGCCGCACGATTTCGTGTTTCTGTCGAGCGTGATTCACGCCTATGTCGATGACCTGTTCCCCGGCATGGCGGCCAGCGGCTGCTACCAGTTTCGGGTGACGCGCAACGCCGACCTGCTGGTCGACGAGGAAGACGCCGAAGATTTGCTGGAGGCGCTGGAAGGCGAGCTGTCGCAGCGTCAGTGGGGCGACACCGTACGGCTGGAAGTGGCGCACAACTGCCCCGAGGCGATGTGGCACTACATCATGGACGAGATTCAACTCACGCCCGCCGATGTTTACCAGGTCAACGGGCCGGTCAATCTCAACCGGCTGATGGCGCTCCCCGACCTGGTCGAGCGGCCGCAACTCAAGTATCCGCCGCACACGCCGCGGCCCGGCAAGGCGCTGGCCAGTGGCGATATTTTTGCCGCCATCCGCGAGCGCGATCATTTGCTGCACCACCCCTACGACAGCTTCTCGCCGGTTCTGGAGTTCATTCGTCAGTCGGCCAAAGATCCGCGCGTGCTGGCCATCAAGCAGACCCTGTACCGCACCGGCTCGAAGAGCCTGGTGGTCGACGCCCTGTGCGACGCGGCGCGCGCCGGCAAGGAAGTGACGGTGGTCATCGAGCTGCGTGCACGCTTTGACGAGGCCGACAACATCAACCTCGCCGAGCGCCTGCAGGACGTCGGTGCCCACGTGGTGTACGGCGTGGTCGGCTACAAGACGCACGCCAAGATGTGTCTGGTGGTGCGTCGCGAGGAAGGCGCCGCACAGCTGCCCGGCGGCTTGCGCTACTACACCCACCTGGGCACCGGTAACTACCATCCCAAAACTGCCCGGCTCTACACCGACTATGGCCTGTTTACTGCCGACGCCAAGATCGGCAAGGATGCGCACGCGGTGTTTCTGCAGCTCACCAGCCTCGGCAAGGTGATCAAGCTCAACCGGCTGCTGCAGTCGCCGTTCACGCTCAACGAGGGCATGCACGCGCGCATCGAGCGCGAAATGGCGCACGCCGAAGCCGGCCGGCCGGCGCGACTGATCGCCAAGATGAATGCCCTGGTCGAGCCGGAGATCATCAAGAAGCTCTACGCCGCCTCGGCGGCCGGCGTGAAGATCGAGCTGCTGGTGCGCGGCATGTGCTCGCTACGGCCCGGCGTGCCAGGGCTGTCCGAGAACATCACGGTGCGCTCCATCATCGGACGCTTCCTGGAGCACCACCGCGTCATTTACTTCCTCAACAACGGCGAGGAAGAGATTTGGCTGTCGAGCGCCGACTGGATGGAACGCAACCTTTTCCGTCGCGTCGAGATCGCCTTCCCGGTGCTCGACAAGGCGCTGCGGGCAAGACTGCTGCAGCAACTCGAGGCTTACGTGCTCGACACGGCGCAGAGCTGGCAGCTTCAGCCTGACGGCCGGTACCTGAGACTGGAGACCGCCAACGACGTGGTGCCGGTTCAGCAACAGTTGATGGATGAGGCGATTTAAGGACGAGCTGACGGATCAGCCTCAAGCCGTAGGCTGAGGCCGGTGCTGTCGAGGTAGTCGCTTTCCAGTTCCAGATCGGCGCGGGTTAGCGGGTGCTGATCCAGCCACGCCTTGCGGGTGAATTGCAATTGCAGCACCCGTGCCTTGTCGACCAGCTCGGCGCGCACCGGCGGCCGCAGGCCCGGCGTTCGAGAGCGGTGCAACAACACCGCAAGCCGCAGCAGCATGGCCAGTCGTTGCAGCGGCAGGCGCCAGTCGCGCGGCAAGTCGGCCAGCGCGCTCTGCGAAAACTTGCCGCGGTGCAACCGCACCAGCGCCGCCAGCAGCGCCTGCTCGGTTTGTGAAAAGCCCGGCAGATCGCCGTGGCGCAGCATGTATTCGCTGTGCTTGTGGTAACCGGAGTGAGCGATCACCAGCCCGATTTCATGCAGTTGTGCGGCCCAGCGCAGCAGGCTGGCACTGGTTTTCGGGTCGAGCTGCCAGGCGCCGGCCGTCTGGTCGAGCAGCTTGAGGGCGGTGCGCTCCACGTCCTGCGCCTGGCGGGTGTCGACGCCGTAACGCTCGGCCAGCGAACTGACCGCCTCACCGCGCACGTCCCGGTTGCCAAGGCGCCCCAGCAGATCGTGAACCAGACCCTCGCGCAGGGCGTGGTCCGAGGTGTTCATCTGGTCGATATCGAGCGCATCGAAAATCGCCGCCAGCACCGCCAGGCCACCGACGAACACCGGGCGCCGATCCTCGCGCAAGGCCTCGAAGTCAATCTGCTGCACGTGGCCGCGCGCCAGGGTCAGCTCGATGACCTTGTCCAGCCCGGCGCGGGTGATGCGGTCCTCGCACCAGCCGTGGCTCATCATCACCCGCCAGATGCCCCGGATGGTGCCTGAGGCGCCAATCGCGACGTCCCAGCCGGCCTGGCGATAGCGGCGCTCGAGAAACTCAAGCTCGATGCGCGCCGCCAGCCGTGCCTTGCGAAAGCGGGAGCGGCTGATCACGCCGTTGGCGAAAAAGCGCTGCGTGTGCACCACGCAGCCGAGGGCGACCGATTCCATCAGCCGCGGCTTGCTTCCGCGCCCGATGATGACCTCCGTGCTGCCGCCACCAATGTCGACCACCAGGCGGCGCGGCGGCTCGCGCCCCATGCCGTGGGTCACGCCGCCGTAAACCAGCCGTGCTTCCTCGCGACCGGCGATGATTTCGATGTGGTGACCCAGCGCTTTTTCCGCGGCCTCGATGAAGACCGTCGAGCGCTTCATTCGCCTGAGCGTGTTGGTCCCCACGGCGCGCACCCGCTCGGCGGGCAGCTCACGTAGGCGTTGACCAAAGCGTTGCAGGCAGGCCAGCGCACGTTCGGCGGCCTCGTCCGACAGGTGTTTGTCGCGGCCCAACCCGGCGGCAAGGCGGATCGGCTCGCGCAGCCGGTCAATGACCTGAAGGTCGCCGGCCGACGAGACGCGCGCCACCATCATGTGAAAGCTGTTGGAGCCCAGGTCGACGGCGGCGACATCGGTCACCTCGCCCGCAGACCGCGGCCGCAGGATCAAATCCATGTCGGCAAGCGGGCGTTGTCGGAGGGGAGGTTGCCGGTCGGCGTCAAAGCGTGGGCCAAGGCGGGTAAAGGTGGCGCGGACTATACCCAATCCGCTCCGGCGACCGACACCTGCAAACCGCAGGCAACACGCCTTGATCGGCCTGTGGCGGTCTGTCCCGCGTTGACCGAAGCGTCCATTTCCCCGACAATTCGCGTCCCCTCAGGCCGTTCCGGCCCTATTGGAGTTTCATAAATGAAGTCAGTGCGCTGGGCGATCCTCGCCATCGCCTCGCTGGCGGCTTTGCCTGCCCATGCGGAAGGCGACGCCGCCGCCGGTCAGATCAAGGCCAGTACCTGTATGGGTTGCCATGGCATTCCGCTTTACAACAATGCGTATCCGACCTACCGGGTGCCGAAGATCGGCGGCATGAGCGTGGAGTATCTCGAAACCGCGCTCAAGGCATATCGCAGCGGCGAACGTGAGCATCCGACGATGCGCGCCCAGGCCGTGCCGATGTCCGACCAGGACATCGCCGACATTGCCGCCTTCATCTCTGGCGCCCCGCGCCGCTAAACGGAAAGTCGACGAGATGCGTTCTACCCATTTTGTTTTTGCAGTCGCGATGGCCCTGGGTGTGGTTTCGGCCGGCCCGGTATTTGCCCAGCAAGCCCCCGAGGCCGCCGCCACCTGCGTCGCGTGTCACGGTGAAAAAGGTGCGGCGCCGATCATGCCCGCCTACCCGGTGCTCGCCGGTCAGCACGCCACGTATCTGGAGCACAGCCTGCACGCCTATAAAGAGGGTGCCCGCAAGAACGGCATCATGGCGGGGATCGTGGCGGGCCTCAGCGACGCGGACATGCGCGCCCTGGCGCTGTACTTTGCCGCGCAAGAAGGGCCGCTCTACGAGCCCCGGATGCCCTGATTGTCGGCGTCAAAAACAGGCTAGTTGATCAAGCCCCGCCTGCGGGGCTTTTTTGTGGGTGCGATCAGCGCGTGGCCCAGCGGTAGATCAAACCCAGTTGGGCGCCCTTGAAATCGGCATCCAGCGCAAGGTCACTGCCGCGAACTGAAAAGTGGCGCAGGTGATACCCAAGCGACACGCCGAGACCGCCGAGCAGGCGCCAATCGGCTGCCACACGCCATTGCCAGGCTTCGTCGTCTCGGTACTCGACCCAATCGGCCTCGGCGATCAGTGTCAGCGCTGAGACCGGCTGCCAATCGAAGGCCACATGCAGTTGCGGGAAGAGCTCCTGCAGGTCGTCGATTTCGGATTCGCCCGCCGGGCCGGGGTCTTGCACCACCACCGGTCCGTCGACGCGGCGCACGGTGACGCCGAGGTGGGCGCGCAGGGTATCGCCCAGCGTGACGGGGTAGCGAAGCGTGAGGTTGAGGTCTTCAAGGTCGGCGAAGGCGTCAAGTTGGGTCTGCCCGCTGATCAGCGTGATCTCGCCGAAGCTGAGGAGGTCGGTTTCAACCACCCGGTCACCTTCAACCCCCAAGACGTAGCGCCCCAGGCCGATCTCGGGTAGCCAGCCGGGGCCGAAGTGGACGTTGAGGCGTTGGTAGTCATGGTCGACGGTCTCGACATCCAGATCGCGCCGGAAATCCAGCGCGTTGCCGTTGACGGTCTGCCCGGTGAGCCGGTAATCCCAGTGGCCGACTTCGGCGCGCACGGCGGTCGCATGGGCGGGTGCGGTGAGCGTGCCGCAGGTCAGCAGCCCCGTGGCGGTGACCGAAATCACGGCGCTGGGCGTGCTGCGCTGAAATACCTTGGGCATCGCGTTATCCTCGCCAGTCGCCAGCGGCTTGCGGTCTGCCGAAGCGCTGCGGATTCCCTGTAATTGAATAAGAGAGAGTGGCATGAATCGCTTCACTGGCGCGGGCTGGGTTTTGGCCCTTTGTTTGATCACGGGGTCCGCGGTGGCCACCGAGCTGCGTTACAACCGCGTCGATCTGCGTTACATCGTCGCCGACACCGACAGCGAAAAAGGCTTCGGCCTTGACTTGCAGGGGCTGCTCACGCCCGCGCTGTATGTCGTGGCCGGGTTCAACGACAGCGGCGTGCGCCAGGTCGGCCGCTATGGCTTCGGCTATCGCCATGCCGTGCACCCCTCGGCGACCGACCTGTTTGTCGAGGCCATTGGCGGCGGGATCAAGGTGGACGGATTTTCCACGGCATCGGGCTTCGGCGGCAGCGTTGGTATTCGCCACCTGTTCAACCCGGCCATCGAAGGGATGATGCGGGTCGATTACCTGAGCGTGGATGACCCGTTCGGCGACGATCTGTCGTTCACCGCCAGCGGCGACTGGCACTACTCGAAGAACTTTTCGCTGGTGCTGAAGTTGACCGTGGAAGAAGAAACCAATTCGGCAGGGCTGGGGTTTCGTTTCAGCCTTTGACGGCTGCGATGATCGGCTCAGGCGGTGCGGGGTGACCATTTCGCGGTTTGCCGCGCGGCGAACGTCCTAGCCTGACGGTGATCATCATCATTGCCGGGTTTCGCAAGCTTGGCCCAGCCTGCAAAGTCGTTGCCGCCGCTTGATCAGGCCCACAAAAAACCCCGCACAAGGCGGGGTTTTTTGTGGGCAGCAATACGACTTATTCGTCGAGGAAGCTGCGCAGGTAGTTGGCGCGGGAGGGGTGACGCAGCTTGCGCAGCGCCTTGGCCTCGATCTGGCGGATGCGCTCGCGGGTCACGTCGAACTGCTTGCCCACTTCTTCCAGCGTGTGGTCGGTGGTCAGGTCGATGCCGAAGCGCATACGCAGCACCTTGGCTTCGCGCGGCGTGAGGCTGGCCAGAATCTCGTGGGTGGCCTCCGACAGCGACTGCGTGGTGGCCTCCTCGACCGGCGAGATGGCCGCCAAGTCTTCGATGAAGTCGCCCAGATGCGAGTCTTCGTCGTCGCCCACCGGGGTTTCCATGGAGATCGGCTCCTTGGCGATTTTCAGCACCTTGCGGATCTTGTCCTCAGGCATTTCCATCTTGATCGCCAGCTCTTCCGGCGTCGCCTCGCGGCCCATTTCCTGGAGCATCTGCCGGGAGATGCGGTTGAGCTTGTTGATGGTCTCGATCATGTGCACCGGAATACGGATGGTGCGCGCCTGGTCGGCAATCGAGCGGGTGATGGCCTGGCGAATCCACCAGGTCGCGTAGGTCGAGAACTTGTAGCCGCGACGGTATTCGAACTTGTCGACCGCCTTCATCAGGCCGATGTTGCCTTCCTGGATCAAGTCGAGGAACTGTAGGCCACGGTTGGTGTACTTCTTGGCGATCGAGATCACCAGGCGCAGGTTGGCCTCGACCATTTCCTTCTTGGCACGGCGGGCCTTGGCATCGCCGACGTTCATGCGCCGGTTGATGTCCTTGATCTCGTCCAGCGACAGCAGGTTGTCCGACTCCGAAGCGCGCAGTTGCGCCTGCAGGGCGACGAGCTCGTCCTTGCGGCTGCTCAGCTCTGACGAATATTTGCGCTTGGCGCGGATGCATTTTTCCAGCCACTCGACATCGGTCAGTTTGCCTTCGCGATAGCTGCGCAGAAATTCGTCGCGTGGCATGCCGGCGTCGGTCACGCAGATCTTCATGATCTGTTTTTCGGTGACGCGAATTTCGTTGATCCGACTGCGCAGGTTGGTGCTGACGGCGTCGACGATCTTCGGTGACAGCTTGAAGAACAGCACGTGCTCGGCGACGGCGTTGCGTTTTTCCTGGGTCTTCTTCTCGGCACTGCCGTTCGTTGACAGGGCTTCCCAGGCTTCGTCATAAAGCTTTTGCAGCTTGGCGAACTGTTCGGCGCACTGCACCGGGTCCGGGCCGGTGTCGGGCGTTGATTCCTCGTCGTCGTCGTCGCCGTTTTCTTCTTTTTCCTTGTCCTTTTCGGCTTTGGTGACCGGCATCGGAATCGGGTTGCCAGCCTGCAGCAAGGCTTCGATCTCGGGGTCGAAGAAGCCGGTGACCACTTCAGCCAGGCGGCGGTTGCCGGCCACGGCATCGGCGTAGGCCTCCAGCATGATGGCAACCGTTTCCGGGTACTGGATCATCGCGAACATGGCCTCGTTGAGGCCTTCTTCGATGCGCTTGGCGATGCGGATTTCGCCCTCACGGTCGAGCAGTTCAACGCTGCCCATTTCGCGCATGTACATGCGCACCGGGTCGGTGGTACGGCCAAACTGGTCGTCGCTGGAGGCGATGGCGGCAGCCGCTTCTTCGGCAGCGTCTTCTTCTTCTTCGGCGCTGGCCACCACCGACGGCTCGGAGAACAGTTGCTGTTCTTCGTCCGGGGCATCTTCGTAGACCGGAATGCCCATCGCCTGAATCATGGTGACGATGTCTTCGATCTGCTCGGAGTCGATGACATCCGGCAGGTTGTCCGACACTTCGGCAAACGTCAGAAAGCCCTTTTCCTTGCCCATGGCAATCAAGATTTTGATCTGCGACTGCTTCTGCGTTTGCAGTTCGGCGTCGTTGACGGCGGTTTCTTCGTGCTTGCTCATGCGGGACCTAAAAATTTCAAAATGCGGCGCGGAACCGGATATTATACAGGAGCGCCTGCAGTGGAAGTCCGAATAAGCCTTGCTGAGGGCCGGTTTGCGGCGCTTGCTGGTCGGGTCAGGTTGTCAATGTGCTGACGGTTGCCGGCTTTTCAATCCGCAGCCGCCAATCGACACGCCGCGCGGGCGCTCAGGCGTTGAGCTCACGCATGATCGTGCCCAGTTCCTGCTGCTCTGCCCCACTCAGCGAACGGGTGGTCGAGGCGTTCAGCAGGTCGGTATAGCGGCTGCGCCGAATGCCGCGCCACAGCTTGTCCAGGGCGTCGTCGAACTCACGGGCCAAGGCGTCGTCATCGAGCAGGCTGGGCTCGGCCATCACCCGCATCAGCGCCTCGCCCTCCTTGCTGTCACGCCAGCTCTCCAGGAGTTGCGCTGCGGTCGCGTTTGGGTGGCTCTGAAAGTAATCGATGGCGCGGGTGAGGATGTTCAGTCCCGGCAGCGCAGCCGCCGCAAAGGCCTCGACATGTTGGGCGCGTTCGGCCAGTGCCGGGCGTTCCAGCAGGGCGCGCAGGGCGCCCTTGATGATCAGGGTCTGACCGCTGGCGCGGCCTGATCGTTTGGGGGTAGCCGGTGTCGTGACGACAGAAGGTGCGGTGGCGTCATCGGCCAACTGGTCCGCAGACAGCCGCGCCGTCGCGGCCAGCGCGTCGGTCAGCAGCGACTTGAAGGGCCCCTCGGGCACGCGCCGCAGATGCGGCTGTGCCAGTGCGACAAAGCGGGCACGTCCCTCAATGGAGGTGGTCGGCGCCTGCTCGGTGAGGGTTTCGATCAGGTAAGTCGACAGCGGTGTCGCGTCTTTGATGCGTTGCTCAAAGGCGTCGCGGCCTTCGGCCTGGATGAGGCTGTCCGGGTCGTGGCCCTGCGGCAGAAACATGAAGCGGCACTCGCGGGCGCCGTGCAGCTCGGGCAGGGCCTGTTCCAGCGCCCGCCATGCCGCACGGCCCCCGGCGGCGTCACCGTCGAAGCAAAAAATGACCTTGGTGGTCTCGCGAAACAGGCGCTGCAGGTGATCGCGGGTGGTGGCGGTGCCCAGCGTGGCCACCGCGTCGGTGATGCCGGCCTGGTGCAGCATCACCACGTCCATATAGCCCTCGACCACCAGGACATGTGGCAGGGCTGCCTTGCGCGCCGCCTTGGCCTCGAACAGCCCGTACAGTTCGCGGCCCTTGTGAAACAGCGGCGTCTCTGGCGAGTTCAGGTATTTGGCGGGGTCCTTGATCACGGTTCGCCCGCCGTAGGCGATGACCCGGCCGCGCGCATCGCGAATCGGAAACATGATGCGGCCCCGGAAACGGTCATAGGGCCGTCCGCCGCCATCGCGCTCGATCAGCAAACCGGCGCTGACGGCGTGGGCCAGGGTGGCCGGAGTGAAATGCGCGGCCAGCGCGTCCCAGCGATCCGGCGCAAAGCCCAGGCCGAAGGCTTTGGCGGTCTCGGCCGTGACGCCGCGCTCACGCAGATAGGTTTGGCTGTCGGGACTTTGGCGCAGCTGGTCGCGAAAATGACGTTGCGCCACGGCCAGCGCGTCTAGTGGGCCTTCGAGCACCAGCCGGTCGACATGGCCGCCCTCGCGCGGTACGTCCAGCCCGGCCATCTGCGCCAGCGCCTCGACGGCATCGACGAAACTGAGCCGGTCGTGCTCCATCAGAAAGCCGATGGCGTTGCCGTTTTTGCCGGAACTGAAGTCGAAGTACATCTGCTTGGTGGGCGAGACGAAGAACGACGGGGTTTTTTCGTGGGTGAACGGCGAGCAGCCCTTCCATTCCTTGCCGGCGCGCTTGAGCTCCACGCGCGCGCCGATCAGCTCCAGGATGTCAGTCCTGGCCAGCAGATCCTGGATGAAGCTGTCGGGGATTCGGCCACTCACGGCGGGAGTCTAGCCGTGGCGCGTCAGGTCAGCCCTGATTGAGGCGAGCCTTGACCTGCGCCGACAGCGCGCCCATGTCGGCACGCCCAGCGACCTTGGGCTTGAGCCAGCCAATCACCTTGCCCATGTCTTTGGGCTCGGCCGCACCGGTTTCGGCGAAGGCCTGATCCAGTAGCGCAGCGAGCTCAAGCTCGCTCAATGCCTGCGGCAGATAGTCCTGCAGCACGACAATTTCGGCGGCTTCCTTGTCGGCCAGTTCGGGGCGATCGCCGTCGCGGAACTGTTTTTCGGAGTCGCGCCGTTGTTTGACCATCTTTTCGATGGCGGCCATCACCACGGTGTCGTTGAGGGTCTGCTGCTCGACGACTTCGCGCTGCTTGAGCTCGGCGCTGAGCATGCGCAACACCGACAGACGCAGCTTGTCGCCGGCACGCATGGCGGTCTTGATGTCATCTGCAACGCGGGTCTTCAGATCAGCCATGGTCTACACCTCGAACAGACAAACCAAAGGAGGCCCGCGAGACGGTCGCGAGCCTCCAAAACCACTCAGGCACTACCGGGGGCTTAGTAAAGCCGCGTACGCCGGTTGGTTTCGCGCAGGACCTTCTTGGCCTGGCGCTTCACGGCCGCAGCGCGCTTGCGCTTGCGTTCCATGCTGGGCTTCTCGAATGCTTCTTTCTTGCGGACATCGGTGAGGACGCCAGCTTTTTCACAGGTGCGCTTGAAACGGCGCAGGGCGACTTCAAACGGCTCGTTGTCGCGGATACGAACGTTGGGCATGCAAAAAAATCTCGTTGATGCAGACGGGTGATCAGGCTTCAGCGCGGCGCCCAATAAATGGCGCTGCGTCGAAAAAGGGCGTGGATTCTAGTCGGCCCGCGCCGCTAATGCAAAATAGGCCATGAGCATCCTCGCCATTGAGTCTTCCTGTGATGAAACCGCCGTCGCGATTTATGACGACGTTGCCGGCCTACGGGCCCACCGCCTGCACACCCAGATTGCCCTGCACGCCGAGTATGGCGGCGTGGTGCCCGAGTTGGCCTCGCGGGATCACCTGACACGGGTGGTGCCCTTGGTGCGCGACACCCTCGCCGACGCCGGGCTGGGCTTTGCCGATCTCACAGGGGTGGCCTACACCGCCGGGCCGGGGCTGATCGGCGCGCTGATGGTGGGTGGCGCCACGGCTGCCGGGCTGGCGCAGGCGCTGGGCTGCGGCATGGTGCCGGTGCATCACATGGAAGGGCACCTGCTGGCACCGATGCTGGAACCCGACCCGCCGAGCTTTCCGTTCGTCGCGCTGCTGGTGTCCGGCGGTCACACGCTGCTGGTGGCGGTCGAGGGGATTGGCCGCTATCGCGTCTTGGGCCAAAGCCTTGATGACGCGGTGGGCGAGGCCTTCGACAAGACCGCCAAGTTGCTGGGCCTGCCCTATCCTGGCGGGCCGGCGCTGGCCAAACTCGCCGAGCAGGGCCGCGAAGGGGTGTATCGCTTTCCGCGACCGATGACCGACCGGCCGGGGCTGGACTTTTCGTTTTCGGGGCTGAAAACGGCGGTGGCCACGCGTATTCCCGAGGTCTTGGACGACACCGCGCGCGCCGATTTGGCGCGCGGCTTTGAAGAGGCAGTGACCGACACGCTGCGTATCAAGTGTGCCCGCGCCATCGAGGCCACCGGGTATTCGACCCTCGTGGTGGCCGGCGGCGTTGGCGCCAATCTGCGGCTGCGCGACAAGCTCGGTGCCTGGGCCGCGCAGCAGCGGGTGCGGCTGGCGTTTCCCCGGCAGGCGTTCTGCACCGACAACGCGGCAATGATTGCCTATGTCGGCTGGCAGCGGCGGGCCGAGGCCCGGTCGCCGGGCGACGGTATTTTTGCCACGCCGCGCTGGTCGCTGGCCGACCTCGGGCCGGTCGGAGAGGCGGCATGAGCGACGTCATCCTGCTCAATGGCATGGCGGTCGAGGCGCTGATTGGGGTCTACGACTGGGAGCGCGTGGCGCCGCGACCGTTAATGCTCGACCTTGCGCTGAGCGTTGATCTGAGTGCCGCCGCCCGCAGCGACGACGTGCAGGACACCGTCGACTACGCCGCCGTTGCCGCCTGCGTGACCGCCGTCTGCGCGCGCGAGCAGCCGCAACTGCTTGAGGCCCTGGCCGGGCGCATCTGCAGCGCGCTGCTGGCGGAGTTCGGCGCGATTGATGCGCTCACGCTGACCGTGCACAAGCCCGGCATCCTGCCCAACGTCAACGACGTGGCGATCAGGCTGACGCGGTCACGGTTGAGCGACTGATCAGCGCGCGTGCGGCCGCCGCAAGGTCGTCGAAGCACGGCACCCGGGCCTTGAGCGCGTCGTCCAGCGCGGCTTCGGTGGCGGCGCCGTTGCCGGTGCGCACCAGCACCGGCTGCGCGCCCGCATTCAGTGCGGCGTGCACATCGCCCGGCGAATCGCCGATGAACCACACCCCGTCCAGCGGCTGGCCCAGCCGGCGCGCCAGATCCTTGAGCATGCCGGGGTTGGGTTTGCGCATCTCGGTGGCGTGGTCGGGGTGCTCGGGCGCGAACTCGATGCCATCAATGCGGCCGCCCATTTCGGCGACGCGGCGCTGCAGGTAGTCGAACATCGCCAGCAGTGCGTCGTGGGTGAAAAGGCTGCGACCGATACCGGCCTGGTTGGTGGCGATAAACACCCGAAAGCCCGCCTGGCAGAGTCGCGCAATGGCCTCAATGCTGCCGGGCAGCGCGTGCCACTCGGCCACCGACTTGATGTGATTCGGCGAGTCGTGGTTGATGACGCCGTCGCGGTCGAGAATCACCCATTTCATGCTGTTCATGACCCTGCTCCGTGCTTTGCAAACCCTTGGTCCCAAGGGCATTTCCCGCGACAACCGAGTCACATTCGCCGAGGCCCCACACCCATTCGTATGTTGCCTCGGGAGTGCCGTCCGTGCAGCGACCGCAGTCTGCTTTCCCGCCCCGGCGCGGATGTCCAGTGGACATCCGCTTGATCCGGCTCACCCCGGCAACTGCGACAGGTCGGCCACTTCGCGGCACAACGCATCCACACGGGCCAGCAGCGCCAGGCGGTTCTGGCGGATGGCGGCATCGGGATCGTTGACCATGACGGCGTCGAAGAAGTCGTCCACTGGGTCACGCAGGCTGGCCAGGTCGACCAGCCGTGCGGCGTAGTCGTCACCCGCGCCGCGCTTTTCCAGGGCGGTGATGGTGGTCCACAACGCCTGCTCGCTGGTGTGCTTCAGGGCCTCGTCATCCACGGCATGCGCGGTTGAGCCGGGCTCGCGCTCTTCAGCCTGGCGCAGCACGTTGCGGATGCGTTTGTTGGCGGCGGCCAGCGCACTGGCGGCGGGCAGCACGGTGAAGCCATGAACGGCCAGCAGGCGCTGCTCGACATCCAGGGGCCGCGTGCCGCCCAGGGCACGAACCGCCTCGAAGGCTTCGGGTGTGATGGCACGGCCATCCGCCTCGGTGCCCACGCGGTAAGCGCGCAGGCGCTCCATGGTGAAGTCGAGCAGCGCGGTCAGGGTTTGCGCGCCGCGATCGCCGGCTGGCTGCGCGTCAAGCGCCATTTTCAGCGCCGCCTGCAAGTCCAGCGACCAGCCGCCCTCAATCAGAACCCGCAACACCCCCAGCGCCGCACGCCGCAGGGCGTAAGGATCTTTGCTGGCGGTGGGCTTCTGGCCGATGGCGAAGATGCCGGCCAAGGTGTCGAGTTTGTCGGCAAGCGCCACCATCTGGCCTTCGGGCGTTGACGGAATCGGCGTGCCCTGCTGGGTCGGCAGATAGTGCTCGGCAATGGCGCGCCAGACGCCCTCGGGCGCGCCATTGCGGCGGGCATAGTCGCCGCCCATCAGGCCCTGCAATTCCGGGAACTCAAAGACCATCTTGGTGACCAGATCGGCCTTGCACAGCGCAGCGGCGCGCTGCACGTCGGCAACGCGCTGATCGCTGGCACCGGTCTCGCGGGCCAGCGCCGTGGCCAGCACGGCGATGCGCGCCTGCTTGTCGGCCACCGTGCCCAGCGCCTGCTGAAAGGTGACGCGCGCCAGGCCTTCGGCGTGTTGCGTCAGGGGGATGGCGCGATCCTGGTCGAAGAAAAACGCGGCGTCGCTGAGGCGCGGCCGCACCACGCGCTCGTTGCCAGTGATCACCTGCGCCACATCGCGGCTTTCGATGTTGATGACGGTGATGAACGCCGAGGTCAGCCGCGTCTGTTCGGGGTCTTCGAACACGGTGAAATAACGTTGGTTGGTCTCCACCGTGGCGACGATGACCTCGGGCGGCAGCTCGAGAAACCGCGACTCGAAATGGCCGGTGATGGCCACCGGCCATTCGACCAGCGCGCTGACTTCGTCGAGCAAATCCCCGGTGACGCGCGCGTGGCCACCGGCCGCCTGCGCCTCGGCGCTGATCTGCGCGGCGATGTGGGTCTTGCGGGTTTGCGGGTCGGCAATCACCTTGGCGTCGAACAGCCGGTCGGCGTAGGGCTCGGGCGCGTCGAGCTGGATGGCCTGCGGTGCGTGAAAGCGATGGCCGTAGGTGATCCGATTCGCTTTGAGGCCAAAGGCCTGCAGCGGCACCACGTCCGTACCCAACAGGGCGGTCAGCCAGGTGACCGGGCGCACGAAGGTGTCGTCACCGCTGCCCCAGCGCATGCGCTTGGGCACCAGTTGGTCCATTTGTTTGAGCGTGTCGTCGAACACCGCTTGCAACAGGTCTGCAGTGGCGGCGCCGGGCTCAGTTTTCTCGAAGTGCAGCTTACCGTCGCGTTCGCCCAGATCGGCGAAATCAACGCCGCAGGATTTGGCGAAACCGAGTCCCGCCGGCGTTGGCTGCCCGTCCTTGATGGCGGCCTTGAGCGCCGGGCCGGTTCGCGTGACCTGCTGATCCGGCTGCCGGGTCGGCACCGCCGCGACCATGACCGCCAGCCGCCGCGGCGTGGCAAAGCGGGTGACGTGGCTGGTGCCCAGGCCCCGACTCGCCAGACCTTGCACAACGCCGTCGGCCAGGGCATCGGCCAGCGGCAGAACGTACCGCGCTGGCAAATCTTCGGTGCCGATTTCAATCAACAGAGTGCGGGACATGAGCAAAAAGCGCCGTCGGTAATTCGGGGAAGGCCGATATTGTCGGGCAAAACGGCGCGGTGAGGGTCAGGACAGGCTGACTATGGCGACTGAAAGGGTTGGGCCAGTATCCACAGCCCACCCACGGTGAACGCCACCATCAGCACCAGCATCGGCAGTTGGCTGACAACAGCGCCGCGGCGGTCGGGCAACCGCCCAATGGCGATGCGGTGGGCCAGCGCGACGCTGACGATGTGTCCGCCCAAGATCAGCGCCAGTTGCACATCCCAGATGCGGTAAACATCGGGTGCGTTGACGCGCATGAACCACTGCGCGGTGCCCAGCCAGTTGGTGTTCCAGCCAAACGGGTCCGACAGCAGCGGCACGATCTTGGGGCCCTGCACTTGCAGCAGCGTGTAGTAATGGCTGGCGTGATAGACCAGCACGATGGGCAGCAGCGACGGTGCAAAGCGACGCATCACCGCTGCCGTGCCGCCCAGTGCCGGGGCCAGCCGCGCGGTGGCGAATGAGGCCAGCGCGTAGGCGGCTAAATACAGCAGCGGCAGCGCCCACAGCCACGCCGCATTCCACCATCCGTAGCCGCGCCGCAGGGCCGGGAAGGCTTCCAGCGGATTGGTGCCCAGCCAGCCACTGAGCCACTCCGGGTACAGCCACAGCCAGTAAACGCCGTGCCAGATTTCGGTCTCGTGCAGCCCGTCGAAGGCGGTGGTCGCCAGCAGCGCCATAATCAGCATCACCCGGCCGCGCGGCCCCTCGTCCATGTGCAACACGCCCGAGAACGGCCAACGCAGCGAGAATGACCGGGTGGGTGGTCCGCCGGCCTCGTGGGCAAACGCCACCGGCGCCAGCCGCGCCAGCAGGTTGAGCCACACCGAAAACAGCTCGCCGTGGCGAAACCAGCGCTCAACCCCAAACACCGCGCTGGCGACCAGCGTCAGCGCGGTGTAGGCCAGCAGCGCTGCGGCGAGGCTGCGTGGCTCGACGTGCCCGAACAACTCGAACCAGACCAGTGCCACCCAAAGCAGCGCGGCCGGCCACACGCCCAGGCGCTCCGGGTAGTGCACAACGCCGTCACGCAGCCGTGGCCACAGTCGCGCCAGCCCTTCGGCCAGCGTGCGCCATGGATTGATCAGCGCAAACAGATCACCCACCAGCACCGTGGCGTAGGCAAAGCCGAGCATGAACACCACCCAGAACAGGGTCATGTTGAAGTTGGCGTAGGGGTTGGCCGCGCCGAACACACCGCTGGCAATGGCCAGGACCAGCAACGCCAGCGTCACCGCGCGCAGACCCCAGACCAGCCAACCCGGCAACGCCCATCGATAGGCCGCCGGACCGGCGGCGGCCCGTGACGCAGGTGCTCTCAGGAACAACGCCGCGAGCACGAACGACACGATCAGCGCAAACGCCGCGCCCCACGCGTAGCGCTCGAACGGCAGCGGCAGCACGTGGACCTCGCCGAAGGAATGAGCAAGTGCTGCGCCGAGAGGGCTTGCAAGGAGTGCCGCAAGCGCGAGTTGAGAGAGAGATGGCCGCTTCATGCGGCTGAATTTACTAGAAGGATCAGCAGGTTCCCGGTGCTAGGCTCTCAAAAAAATGACCTACCCAGCGGCCGGTCGCGGCTGTGCGTGCGGAGTGAAGCGATGTTCAAGTTGCGCCTGTTGTGCCCGGTTGCCGTCCTCGCGCTTATCGCCCTGAGTGGCTGTGGCAGTTCGCTGCCGACGCTGGTGCCGCCCGAGACGCCGCCTGAGCGTGAGGCTGAGACATCGCCGGCCGCGCGCGACCGCTATGCCTTCCACAACCAATGCTGGGTGCTGCGTTCGGCGGCCACGGGCGCCTACGTGCAGCGCGACGGCAACCGTTACCACGCGGTCTCGACCACGCTGGCCGACGCCGAGAAGTTTTACTTCAAGCCCAGCCGGCTGGGTGAATACCTGCTCATGGACCGCCAGGGTGACCTGCTGCGCGCCGGCCCGGCGGCCACCACGGCGCGGGCACTGGCGATGGCCGACGACGCCAGCCGCTTCACCCTCAAGGTGGTCGGCGACAGCGTGCCGTACCCGGCTGAGCCCGCCGTGTTTGTCGAACCCAGCCCAGCCAATCTTGCCGCGTTTCGTGGCTTCATCGATCCGCTGGTGGCCGGCGAGCGCCACACCCTGGCGCGCTTCAACGATGGCCAGCCATTGGGGCTGGACGCTGACGGGCAGCTGGGGGTGGATGTCGCAGACCCGGCGCAGCAACAGTTCGAGATTCTCGCGGCGGTCGACTGTCTGGCGTTTCCCGAAGCGCACGACAACACCGAGGGCGACACCTTCAGTGGCACCACCGCCGACGGCAAGGTGCTGGGCATGGCCGACGTGCACGTGCACATCAGCGCCACCGAGTTTCTCGGTGGTGCGCAGTGGGGCGACCCGTTCCACCCGCTGGGGGTGACACACGCGCTGGGCAATTGTCAGGCCGACCACGGTCCGCAAGGGGCGCTGGATGCCGTGGGCGCGCTGCTCGGCAACCAGTTTACCGGCCACAACACCGATGGCTGGCCCACCTTCACCAGTTGGCCGGCGCGCGACATGCTGACCCACGAGGCGATTTACTGGAAGTGGCTGGAGCGCGCCTGGAAGGCCGGTCTGCGCATCGCCGTGAATGACGTGGTCGACAACGAAACCCTGTGCAAGCTGCAACGCAATATCACCGCCGCGCCGATCACCGACTGCAACGAGATGAACAACGCCGCCCGGCAGGTCGGCACCATGTATGCCATGCAGGCCTACATCGACGCGCAGTACGGCGGCCCCGGTGAGGGCTGGTTTCGCGTGGTGCTGGACCCGGTCGAAGCGCGGCAGGTGATTGAAGACGGCAAGCTCGCCGTGGTGCTGGGCGCCGAAATCTCCAACCTGTTCGACTGCAAGCTCACCTACAACCCGCTGCGCAGTCAGGAGCCGTTTGAAGAAACCGGCACCGGCCTGCTGGAGAATCGCTACAGCTGCCGCATGACCGAGACCGGTGCGGACGACGAAATCCTCACCCAGATGGACCGGCTCTGGGACCTCGGCATACGCCAGATCATCAGCATCCACGAGTTCGACAACGCCTTTGGCGGCAACGGCATCTTCGATGCGCTGGTGCTCAATATTGGCAACCGCGAAAACACAGGCGGCATTCCTGATCTGGCCGACATCACCACCCTCACCGACATCGGCGCCCTGACCGGGGTGCTGGCGGTGCCCGACGGCATGTCGCCGCTGGGCAATCTGCCGCTGCTGGGCGAGGCTGCAACGGGTGAGTTCTGGACCACCTACGACTGCCCCACGGTGGACGACCCCAGCGTTGGCGGCGGGTTTTTCTCGGACGACCGCGCAGGCACGGTGATGACCAGCCTGCCGCCGGGTTGCCTGTTTGTCGGCCAGGGCGGGCGCCCCGGCGGCGCGCTGCCGTGCTACCCCAGTACCCCGCAGTGCAACGCCCGGTGGATGACGCCGATGGGGCTCTACACCTATCGCAAGCTGATGGAGCGCGGCTGGATCATCGACGTTGATCACCTCGAATTCGAGATGAAAAACCAGCTCTTGGAACTGGCCGAAGCCCAGCCGCAAACCTACCCGCTGGTGTCCACCCACGGCACCTTCGGCGGCATGTCGAACGCGCAGGCCATCCGCATTCTGCAGGGCGGCGGCTACATTTATCCGTCGCTGAGCGATGGCGTCAGCCACCTGACCTTGCTCGATGAGCTCAAAGGGCTGTGGAACACCGCCGGGCAGCCGTTCGAGTTCGGCTTCGGTTTCGGCACCGACACCAATGGTTTGTCGGCGCAAGCGCCGCCGCGTGACGAGATTGCGCCCGGCGACGCCATCAGCTACCCGTTCAACCTCTTCAGTCAGCCCAACTTTGCTGCGCTGGCGGAGTTTGAGTCGGTGCGCAGCCTGCGCTTCGAGCAGCCCGAAGAGCGAGACGCCCAAGGCCAGGGCCGCACCTGGAACCAGGACCTCGACGGCAACGCCCACTACGGCATGCTGGCCGACACCGTGCAAGAGATGCAGATCGAAGGCCAACCGCAGCAACTGCGCGACGTCTATCACTCGGCCGAGGTGTACCTGCAAACCTGGGAGCGGACGGTTGCGGCGCGCAATGCCATTGCCGCCGCAGGCCAGAGCACCGTTCCGGACGGACTGCTGCGCGCCGCGCCGCTGCCGGCATCACCGATCAAGCTGGACTGACCAGAGCCCCTACCAACGCACCAGCACCGACCCCCAGGTCATGCCGCCGCCCACGCCGGCCAGCATCACGTGCTGCCCGGTGGTGATGCGGCCGTCGCGCACCGCTTTGTCGAGCGCCAGCGGCACGGAGGCCGCCGAGGTATTGCCCTGACGTGCGACCGTCGTGACCACGCGCTCACGCGGCAGTTTGATGCGGTCGGCGGTGGCGTCGAGGATGCGCTGGTTGGCCTGGTGCGGCACCAGCCAGTCGATGTCGGCGCCGGTCAGGCCGTTGTGGGCCAATGCCTCGTTGGCGCACTCGCCGAGCACCCGCACTGCCACCTTGAACACCGCCTGGCCGTCCATCTCAAGGTAGGGGTTGCCGCGAATCTTGCCCTCGGCAATGCCGCCGCCGACGCGCAGGATGTGACTCAGGCTGCCGTCGGAATGCAGGTGGCTGGAAAGAATGCCGGGCGATTCGGACGGCTGCACCACCACTGCGCCGGCGCCGTCGCCAAACAGCACGCAGGTGCGGCGGTCGTTCCAGTCGAGCAGGCGCGAGAACACTTCTGAGCCCACCACGACCGCACATTTGTGGGCGCCGCTGGCGACCATTTTGTCGGCGATGGCGAGCGCGTAAATAAAGCCGGTGCACACCGCCTGCACGTCGAATGCCGCGCCCTGCTTCACACCCAGCTTGGCTTGCAGCAGGCAGGCGGTGGACGGAAACACCATGTCGGGTGTGGTGGTGGCGCAGACAATCAGATCGACGTCTGCCGAGGTGATGCCCGCGCTGTCCATCGCCCGCTGCGCGGCCTTCAACGCAAGGTCGCTGGTCAGCTCGTCGTCGGCCGCCACGTGCCGCGCCTCAATGCCGGTGCGCGACACAATCCATTCATCGCTGGTGTCGATGCGCGTCGCCAACTCCTGGTTGGTGACGATACGGTCCGGCAGATAACTGCCGGTGCCGGTGATGCGTGCGTAGCCCACGGGTGTCTCCTTGGTGTTTCGGCTTGACCGACTCGTGGGTCGGTTTGCGCCCGGCCTCAGGTGGCCTTGTCGGGTTTGGCCAGCATCGGAAAGCCCAGCGCTTCACGGGCTTTGTAATAGGCCTCGGCGCAGCCGCGTGCCAGGGTGCGCACGCGCAGGATATAGGCCTGACGTTCGGTGACGCTGATCGCGCCGCGCGCATCCAGCAGGTTGAAGGCGTGGCTGGCCTGGATGGTGCGTTCGTAGGCCGGCAGTGGCAGCGGCTTTTCCAGCCCCAGCAGGTGTTGGCACTCGGCTTCGGCCTTGTTGAAGCGCTCGAACAGCGTGGCGACGTCGGCATGTTCGAAGTTGTAGGTGCTCTGTTCGACTTCGTTCTGGTGGTAGACGTCGCCGTAGGTCACTTCGCGGCCGGTGTTGGGATCGCGCGACCAGACGAGGTCGTAAACGCTTTCGACGCCCTGGATGTACATCGCCAGTCGCTCAAGGCCATAGGTGATCTCGCCCGCCACCGGCCGACATTCGAGCCCGCCGACCTGCTGAAAGTAGGTGAACTGCGTGACTTCCATGCCGTTGAGCCAGACCTCCCAGCCCAGGCCCCAGGCGCCCAGGGTGGGCGATTCCCAGTTGTCTTCAACAAAGCGGATGTCGTGGGTGAGCGGGTCAAAGCCCAGCGCCGACAGCGAGTCCAGATAAAGCTGCTGGATGTTGGCCGGACTGGGCTTCATCAGCACCTGAAACTGGTAGTAGTGCTGCAGACGGTTCGGGTTTTCGCCGTAGCGGCCGTCGGTGGGGCGGCGGCTGGGCTGCACGTAGGCGGTGTTCCACGGCTCGGGGCCGAGGGCACGCAAAAAAGTCGCCCAATGGAAGGTGCCCGCGCCCATTTCCATGTCCATGGGCTGGACCACCGTGCAGCCGTGGCCGGCCCAGAAGGTCTGGAGCTTGAGGATGAGTTCTTGGAAGGTCATCTTGAGGGTGATGCGGTTTGCACGGGCGGGCAGTATACGAAGGTGATGGCCTTCGTCGTTGCCGCGCGCGCGATTGCTGAAAGGTATTCCTTACTCGAAGCGTCCACATGATTGCCCAGGCTCGCATTCATAAACACTGCGGGGATTGGAGGCCTCTGCATGAGTGATCCCGCCAAGCTGTTTGCAGCATGCGCGTCAATTGCGCTCGAAAATCCAAGGTCCGTGCTCGGTTCGCGTAATCTCCGGGTGTGGGAGGTACAGGACAGGCTGGGATTTCCGCCTGAGTTGCGATCGACAGATGTCACGGCGGTCAACGAGTCCACTAAGGCCCAAAGATCGATTCAACCAGCGGCCGCATTAGAAGCCATGCAAATAACGGATTACCAAGCGAAATACTTCGCTTACGAGTTGACCAGAAGGCACCCTCCCGACAGCATTGAAAAGCTTGCGGGCGCGGTGGCTGGCGCCCAGGTGGACTTGAATCCACATCAGGTCGACGCGGCGCTCTTCGCCTTTCAGTCACCGCTGTCCAAGGGCGCCCTGCTCGCCGATGAAGTAGGGCTTGGCAAGACGATTGAGCCCATTGTGTCAGACCATTTTGGCGCGCCCCACATGAACATTGAGCACTTCATGGCGGCCCAGGGGCGGCCGCTTTGACCGCAGTTAGTCGTTCCGATGTTCAGCTGTCAGGGCTCGATCCAATCTGTGGAGTGCGTCTATGCGTCTTGTTGAAGTAAAACTCGCCAACTTCCGAGGCTACGCCCAGGAAACCACCATGCCGATTGATCCGCTCACGGTGCTGATTGGGCGCAACGATGCCGGCAAGTCCTCTGTTTTGGATGCACTCGACATATTCTTCAATGAGGCAACCATCGAGAAGGAAGACTGTTGCGTTGGAACAACTGCAACGGAGATACGCATCGCCTGCGTGTTCGAGGACTTGCCTGCGCAACTTGTGATCGACGATCAACACCCCACAACCTTGCAAGCCGAGCACCTGGTCCGCAGTGATGGGCGGCTGGAAATTATCAAGGTCTACAACTGCGCAGCTGCAAAAGGAAAGCTCGGCTCCGTCATGGCGAAAGCCCTGCACCCTTCCACGCAGGGAACGGACGACCTGCTGGGGCTCAAGATCACTGAACTAAGGTCCAGGGCACAGCAACGTCAGGTTGATCTGAGTCAGACCAACCAAACCATCAAAACTCAACTGCGTTCCGCCATTTGGGGGCAAGCTGACGATCTCGAGCGGGTTGAACGCGAAGTCGGTCTATCCAAAGAGACGGGCAAGGAAGTCTGGGAGCAGTTGCAGACCCATATGCCGGTATATGCCCTGTTCAAATCTGATCGGGCAAGCACCGACCAGGACGCCGAGGCGCAAGACCCGCTCAAGTCGGCGATCAAGGAGGCGATTAGGCGTCGCGAGACAGAGCTTAACGATGTGATCGGTGACATTCGCCGAGAACTTGAGCGTGTCGCTGGACGCACGGTCGAAAAGATCCGCGAGATGAACCACGAGCTTGCGAATCAGTTGCACCCCGCGGTCAAGAACAAGAACTGGGACTCATTGTTCACGGTCACTCTGACCGGCGAAAACGACATCCCTATTAACAAGAGAGGTAGCGGCACTCGCCGGCTTGTACTGCTGAACTTCTTCCGGGCGAAAGCAGAAGACGATTCCCTCACCAAAGGGGGCGGCGTCATCTATGCAATTGAGGAGCCGGAAACGAGTCAGCATCCCAACTACCAGATCATGCTGCTGGAGGCTTTTGAGGATCTTGTTGATCAGGGGCGTTGTCAGGTGCTCCTGACGACACACACGCCGACGCTTGCGCGAAGGGTCAACCGGAATTCCTTGCGGCTGATCACTTCTGTGAACGGAGCGCCGGTGGTGCAGCACGGTAATCTTGATCAGACCCTCGAGCGAATCAGAGATACCTTGGGCGTACTTCCAGATCACGACGTCAAGGCGTTTTTCGGTGTTGAGGGAAAGCACGATATCCAGTTTCTCAGGCGCATTTCAGCGATGCTTGCGGCTACTGAACCGGATATTCCGAACCTTGAGGCTGCCGAACAGGCCGGAAAGCTGGTCTTCCTATCGCTTGGCGGCAGCAGTATGGAACTGTGGATCAGCACCGTAGCGGGCTTCGGCCGCCCGGAGTTCTATCTAACTGATAGGGATCAAGCGCCGCCTGCGCAGCCGAAATATCAACAACACATTGCGCAGTGGGTGGCGCGTGGCTGCACTGCTTGGGCCACATCAAAGGGCGAGCTTGAGAACTACCTTCACCCATCGGCAATTCTTGCCGAGAGTCCCGGGTACTCAGGCACGGGGGCGGATTTCGAGGATGTCCCCATGCTATTTGCCGAAGCGGTGCACTCAGGAGATCGCAACGCCCCAGCATGGGCAACGGTGTCGCCCGAAAAGAGAAAAGACAAAGCGTCGGCTGGGAAGAAGCGCCTCAACACGGCATGCGTGTCTCGAATGACCCCCGCGCTGTTGATGCAATCCGATCCGAACGACGACATCCGAACATGGCTCAGGGCCGTTGGCAGAGCGCTCGATCAATGAAGAATGACAGGGTTTTGCCTGCGGATGAGTAACAAACAGAAGCTGGAACTGACCTGGATCGGCAAGGAGAACCGGCCAAAGCTAGAGCCGCGCATCCTCATTGAGGACCCGGACAAGTCGTATCACGCGAAGCATCGCGTGTCGGACACCGATCTGTTCGATAACCGACTGATCTTTGGCGACAACCTGCTGGCCTTGAAGGCGCTGGAGCAAGAGTTTGCAGGCAAGGTGAAGTGTGTGTTCATCGACCCGCCATACAACACCGGCAGCGCATTCACGCATTACGACGACGGGGTGGAGCATTCGATCTGGCTGAGCCTGATGCGCGACCGGCTGGAGATCATTCGGCGGCTGCTGTCGGACGATGGCTCGCTGTGGATCACCATCGACGACAACGAGGCGCATTACCTCAAAGTCCTCTGTGATGAGGTATTTGGCAGGGCGAATTTCGTTGCAAATGTTCTTTGGCAGAAGAGAATTGGCCCTGACAATCGCTTGCCTTTGGGAGATGCGCACGACCACATTTTGGTTTACGCAGCCGACAGGAGTCATTTCCAGGCTCGGGCGAATCGGGTGCCGCTAACGGAAAAGCAGCTTGCCGAATTCAAGAATCCTGACAAGGATCCTCGTGGGCCTTGGACGTCGTCGTCGAATTTCTCGGCTCAAGGGTATCGACCCAATCAGATGTACAAAATCACGACGCCTGGTGGCGCTGAACACAATCCGCCGCAGGGCCGCTGTTGGGTAACTATCGAGAGCGAATATCGACGTCTCCTTGCTGAAGGGCGCATGTGGTTCGGTGGGGACGGCAGAGGTATGCCTCGAAAGAAGACGTACCTGCAGGAGCAAGTAGGGCGCATGTCATGGACTTGGTGGCCCAATGATGAGGTCGGCAATACGCAGGAATCAAAAAAAGAGAGCATTGCTATTTTCGGGGCGAATGACGCGTTCGGCACTCCTAAGCCGGAACGCTTGATGCACCGCGTTTTGCACATCGCCACCAACCCGGGCGACCTCATCCTCGATTCCTTCGCCGGCTCCGGCACCACCGGAGCGGTGGCCCACAAAATGGGCCGTCGTTGGATCATGGTCGAGCTGGGGGACCACTGTCATACACACATCATTCCGCGCCTCAAGAAGGTCGTTGACGGCGAGGATGCAGGCGGTATCACCGAGGCGGTGAACTGGAAAGGTGGAGGCGGCTTCCGCTACTACCGTCTTGCGCCTTCACTAATGGAAAAGGACAAGTGGGGCAACTGGGTTATCAACCAGACCTACAACGCTGCGCAGTTGGCTCAGGCCTTGTGCAAGCTGGAAGGGTTCACCTACGCGCCCTCTGAATCCCTGTACTGGCAGCATGGACATTCGACGGAACGCGATTTCGTCTATGTCACCACCGCCAACCTTTCGCATGAGCAGTTGCAGCAGCTCTCTGATGAAGTGGGGACTGAGCGCTCTTTGCTGGTGCTCTGCACGGCGTTTCGTGGGCGGGGCGAGTTCCCCAATCTGACGGTCAAGAAGATCCCGCGACAGGTCTTGTCCCGCTGCGAGTGGGGGCACGATGATTATTCGTTGCAGGTGGAGAATTTGCCGCGCGCTCCCGTGGAGCGCGCCCTCTCCCCCGGCCCCTCTCCCGCAGACGGGAGAGGGGAGAAAGCGGCGGCGGCGGGCCAGCAAGGGTTGTTTGGGGAGGAGGCATGAACCAGGGCCCGGAGAAACCCGGCGCGGGCTCCGAGATGCTGCTGTATCGGACCGAGGACGCCCGCACCCGGATTGAGGTACGGCTGGGGGATGGGTCGGTCTGGCTGACTCAGGCACAGATGGCGGAGCTGTTCCTGACCACCCCTCAGAACATCACACTCCACCTAAAAGCGATCTACGGGGAGGGGGAGCTGGCCGAGGAGGCAACTTGTAAGGATTACTTACAAGTTCGAACCGAGGGTGCCCGGCAGGTCCAGCGAGCCCTGCGGCACTACAGCCTGGACGCCATTCTGGCCGTGGGCTACCGAGTCCGCTCGCCACGGGGCACCCAGTTCCGGCAATGGGCAACCGAGCGTCTGCGCGAGTTTCTGGTCAAGGGATTCGCGCTGGACGACGAGCGCCTAAAGCGCGGCCCGGATGACGGCTACTTCGAAGAGCTGCTCTCGCGCATCCGGGACATCCGCTCGTCCGAGCGGATGTTCTGGCGCAAGGTGCTGGACATCTATGCGACCAGTGTGGATTACGACGCGAGCGCCGAGGCGAGCCAGCGCTTCTTCAAGACCGTGCAGAACAAGATGCACTGGGCCGCGCACGGACACACTGCGGCCGAGATCGTGAAGGGCCGGGCTGACGCAGCTAAGCCGAACATGGGTATGACGAGCTGGAGCGCCACCCGCCCGCGCAAGTCCGACGCGAGTGTTGCCAAAAACTATCTGAACGCTACAGAGCTGGACGCACTGAACAAGATCGTCAACGCCTACCTGGAATTCGCGGAGGTGCAGGCCTTGAACCGACGGCCCATGGCGATGGCGGACTGGATCACCAAGCTCGATGACTTCCTGCGCTTGGGCGAACGCGATGTTCTGAGCCATGCGGGCAGCATCAGCCACGACGCGGCATTGAAGCACGCAGAGACGCAGTTCGAGTTTTTCCGCCGACAGCGCGCCGATGAGGTCACCGCAGTCGAGCGGGATTTTGATGCGGCTGCCAAGCACTTGAAGGGTCTGGCCACGCATCAACGCAAAGGCTTGCCGAAGAAGACGAAAAAGAACCCAGGGGAGAAGGAATGAATCGGCATGTCAACGCCATTGCCGGGCGGCTGAGCCTACGCGCACCGCAGCGGCGCTCCCTGGAACTGCTCGACCGCGTGACCGAGATCCTGCCGCCGCGCGGAGGCGCGGACGCGACGGCTGCGCTGGATCTTCTTCGCAGTGAGTTCCCGAACGTTACGGACTTTGAGCGCGACTTTCCGTCGCTGTGTTTCGCACTGGCCACCGGCGTCGGCAAGACGCGGCTGATGGGCGCGTTTGTCAGCTATCTGCACCTGGCCCACGGCATCGACAACTTCTTCGTGCTGGCGCCGAACCTCACGATCTACAACAAGCTGATCGCCGATTTTGAGGACCGACAGAGCCCGAAGTACGTCTTCAAGGGCATCGCCGAGTTCGCCATCGACCCGCCGGAAATCATCACGGGTGACAACTACGAGGCCAAGGCGGGCTCGTTGTTCTCCAACCTGGTTCGCTGCAAGGTCAACATCTTCAATATCTCCAAGATCAACTCGGAGGTGCGCGGTGGAAAGTCACCGCGCATCAAGCGGCTGTCCGAGTACATCGGACAGAGCTACTTCGACTACCTGGCCGGGCTACCTGACCTGGTGCTGCTCATGGACGAGTCGCACCGCTACCGAGCCAGTGCCGGGGTGCGGGCGATCAACGAACTGAAGCCGATCTTGGGCTTGGAGCTGACGGCCACGCCGTATGTGGAGACCACGAAGGGCGCGGTGCCCTTCAAGAACGTCATCTACGACTACCCGCTTAGCCAGGCCATGGCCGACGGCTTCGTGAAGGAGCCGGCAGTTGTCACACGCAAGAATTTCAATCCGGCCGGCATGTCCACGGAGGAAATCGAACTTCTGAAGCTGAAAGACGGCGTGCGGTTGCATGAAAGCGTGAAGGTGGAGATGGAGACCTACGCGCGTGAAAGCGGCAATGTCATCGTCAAACCCTTTCTACTGGTGATCGCCCGTGACACGACCCATGCAGGATCACTGCTACAGCTGATTCAGTCCAAGGATTTCTTCGCAGGCCGTTACGAGGACAAGGTCATCCAGGTTGACTCGAGCAAGACCGGTGCTGACGAAGAGGAGATGATCCAACGCTTGTTGAAGGTGGAGCGCACCGACGAGCCGACTGAGATCGTGATCCACGTCAACATGCTGAAGGAAGGCTGGGACGTCACCAACCTCTACACCATCGTGCCGCTTCGGGCGGCCAACGCCCGCATCCTGATCGAGCAGTCCATCGGACGTGGCCTGCGCCTGCCCTATGGGAGGCGCACCGGCGTGACGGCGGTGGACCGGCTGAACATCGTGGCCCACGACAAGTTTCAGGAGATCATCGACGAGGCGCGGCGCGCGGACTCGCCCATCAGCATCAAGACGGTGGAGTTGGACCCGGATCGCCTGAAGCAGAAAACCGCCACGGTCGTTTCGCAATCGCAGTTGGCCACACGGCTGGGCTTCCAGCCCACGCAGATGACAGCGACCACGACCGTCGCTGGGCAGTCAGAAGCGCCTGCGTTTGCCAAAGCCGAGGAGCGCGAGATCTCGCAGCTTGCCTACAAGGCAATCCAGGCCCTTGGCAGTCAGCCATCGCTGGCCCCCACGGTCGAGCATCTGCGAAGGCCGGAGATACAGGCGGCCATCGTCAAGGCGGTTGAGGAGCAATACCGAACCCCGCAGTTAGAGCTGGAGGGCGTCACAGAAAAGCCGGACATCGCCGCGATCGTCGCGAGGACGGTGGGCTTGGTCGCCGACCAGACTATCGATATTCCCCGCATCCTCGTCGTGCCCAAGGGCGAGGTGAAATCAGGGTTTAAGCCCTTCACGCTCAAGCTGGACTCGATGAAGTATCCGGCCGTCTCAGTCGAGCTCTGGGTACAACATCTGCGCACGCAACAGCTGGAAGTCATCGCGCTCGGCGTGGGAGGCTTCGAAGAAGCACGCCTCGAAGACTACGTGGTCAGCGGCCTGGTCGACTTCAATGACGTGTCCTATGACGACCATGCGGACCTGCTTTACGACTTGGCGCGTCAAACCGTCGAGCACTTCAAGACTTACCTGTCCGAGGACGATGCTCGCAAGGTTTTGCATTGCTACCAGCGCGACATCGCCCGATTCGTCCACTCGCAGATGCAGGACAACCACTGGATGGACCCGTCGGTGGAATACGAAGTGAAGATCAGCAAGGGCTTCACCGAGCTCAAGTCCAGCGCCTATACCTATGCGGCTCACGAGCCACCTGCGGACTACCGAGTGGCACCCGCCGACAAGAGCAATATGGCGAGGTACGTGTTCGGCGGTTTCCAGCGATGCCTATATCCAGTGCAGAAGTTCGACTCGGACGCCGAGCGGAAGCTGGCCGTGATTCTTGATCGGGACGCACTGAAGTGGTTCCGTCCGGCGAAGGGCCAGTTCCAGATCTTCTACAAGAACGGCGCGGACCATCAGGAGTACCAGCCAGATTTTGTCGCGGAGACCGGCGACTGCATTTACATGCTGGAGCCCAAAGCCAAGAACGAACTGAGCGACACGGATGTGTTGGCCAAGAAGGAAGCTGCGGTGCGTTGGTGCGCCAACGCCTCACAGCACGCGGCGACCTACCAGGGGAAGCCTTGGCGCTACTCTTTGATCCCGCACAACGCCATTGCTGAAAACATGACCTTACAGGAGCTTGCTCGGAGTTATTGCGACTGATATCAGAGGTTTAGCCTCGAAATTTAGGAACGCGGTTCCGGATTTGCGAGGTCGAATCCGGAATTATGGCAGCCTCGATGGCCGCACCAATGCCGCGTGTCGCGCCCCCCTGATACGGCCGTGCCGCACGCTTATGGTGGTATGCCTGCGCCCCCAGGCTTTCGGCTACGATGCGCACGCACGCATTGCGGAATCGACGGCTGGGCGTGGTTTTTCAGCCTGGTTCTGGCATGGTTCGTGCTTCATTTTGGCGCACGGCCATCAGGCCAGAACGGTCATTCATCCCCCAATAGGAGAACCCCATGTCGGGTCAGGACGTAATCAGCACCATTAAAGAGAAAGGCATCAAGTACGTTGACTTTCGCTTCTGCGACACCAAGGGCAAAGAGCAGCATGTCACCGTGCCGGCGCACACGATTGATGACAGCGTGTTTACTGAAGGCAAGATGTTTGACGGGTCGTCGATTTCTGGCTGGAAGGGCATCAACGAGTCCGACATGATCCTGATGCCGGACACCGCCACCGCGTTCATTGACCCGTTCTTTGAAGACCCGACCCTGGTGCTGACCTGCGACGTGCTCGAGCCGTCCACCGGCCAGGGTTACGACCGCGACCCGCGCTCGCTGGCCAAGCGCGCCGAGGCGTACTTGAAGAGCACGGGTATTGCCGACACCGCTTACTTTGGTCCCGAGAACGAATTCTTCGTGTTCGACAGCGTTCGCTGGGGCACCGAGATGAAGGGCTGCTTCGTCGAGATCGACTCCGAAGAAGCCGCATGGAACAGCAGCAAGGTCTACGAGGCCGGCAACATGGGTCACCGCCCGACGGTCAAGGGAGGCTACTTCCCGGTGCCGCCGGTTGACCAACTGCACGACATTCGCGCCGCCATGTGCGACACGCTGGACGCCATCGGCGTGCCGGTTGAAGTGCATCACCACGAAGTCGCCAACGCGGGTCAGTGCGAAATCGGCGTCAAGTTCAACACCCTGACCTTGAAGGCCGACGAAGTTCTGAAGCTCAAGTATGTGGTCCAGAACGTTGCCCATCAGTTCGGCAAGACGGCGACCTTCATGCCCAAGCCGATCGTCGGCGACAACGGGTCCGGCATGCACGTCCACCAGTCACTCTCCAAGGACGGCAAAAACCTGTTCTCGGGTGACCAGTACGGCGGCCTGTCTGAAACCGCACTGTTCTACATCGGCGGCATCATCAAGCACGCGCAAGCCATCAACGCGTTCACCAACCCCGGCACCAACAGCTACAAGCGTCTGGTGCCCGGCTTTGAAGCGCCCGTGCTGCTGGCCTATTCGGCCCGTAACCGCTCGGCGTCGATTCGCATCCCGTTCATTGCCAACCCCAAGGGTCGCCGCATTGAAGTGCGCTTCCCCGACAGCCTGGCGAACCCCTACCTGGCCTTCACCGCGATGATGATGGCCGGTCTGGACGGCATTCAGAACAAGATTCACCCGGGTGGCCCGTCCGACAAGGACCTCTACCACCTGCCGCCGGAAGAGGACAAGAAGATCCCGCGTGTCTGCCACAGCCTCGACATGGCGTTGGAAGCACTCGACAAGGATCGTGACTTCCTCAAGGCCGGCGGCGTGTTCACCGACGACCTGATCGACGCCTACATCGACCTGAAGATGGGTGAAGTCACGCGCTTCCGCATGACCACGCACCCGCTCGAGTTCGACATGTACTACTCGATGTAACCCGGACGGCCCCGTTCGTGGTGAAAAACCCCGCGCGAGCGGGGTTTTTTGTGGGCGCATGCCGGCACAAATGCACCATAACGGTGCGAAAACACCAAGTCGCACCACAGTAGTGCGTTGTTTCGCAAAGGTCCTCTTGAATGACTGCGTGTCGTCCGAGGCGTAAACACATCTTTTACTGTTGCACCACGATGGTGCGTGTGAACCTGCGATCTGCCAAGCTGCTCACACAATCCGCCTGAGACGCCGACGATTTCTGGCGCGTCTTTTGCTTGAGCCGAATCATGTCGCTACTACCCCGCACCCGCCCGAAGCCGGAGGCCGTTCTGGACGGCCTGACGACGGCGGTTGTCGTGCTCGACGAGCGCCTGCAGGTCGTGGCCATCAACACCGCCAGCGAGGGCCTGCTGGGCATTTCGCGGTCGATGGTGTTTGGCAAGCCGCTGTGCGAAAGCATTCCGCATTTCGCGCCGCTCAAAGCGCGGCTGGCCGACGCCAACGACCGTGCCCTGGGCTTCATCGAGCGAGAACTCAGCCTGCGCCGCGCCGCTGAGCCGCCGGTCACGGTCGACTGCACCGTGACGCCGTTCAACCAGGGGCGCCAATCGTCAGGGTTGCTGATTGAGCTTCAGGCGCTGGACCGTCACCTGCGCATCTCGCGCGAGGAATGGCAGATGGCGCACCAGGAAGCCAGCCGCGAGCTGATTCGCGGCATGGCGCATGAAATCAAGAACCCCCTGGGCGGCATTCGCGGGGCTGCGCAACTGCTCGAAGTCGAGCTGCCTTCGCCCGAACACCGCGAGTACACGCAGGTCATCATTCGCGAGGCCGACCGGCTGCAGAACCTGGTCAACCGGCTGTTGGGCCCCAACCGTCTGCCGCAGAACAGTTGGCTCAATATTCACGAAGTCGTCGAGCATGTGCGCCAACTCGTCGGCGCCGAGTTGCCGACCGAGATCGAACTGCTGCGCGATTACGACCCGTCGATCCCCGACATGTACGGTGATCGCGAGCAGTTGATCCAGGTGCTGCTCAACATCGTCCGCAACGGCATGCAGGCCCTGCATGCCAGCGAGCACGGCGGGGTGATCACCCTGCGCACCCGTACCCAGCGGCAGGTGACCATTGGCGCAGTGCGTCACCGGCTGGTGATTCGCATCGATGTCGAAGACGACGGCCCCGGCGTGCCGGCCGAAATGATCGACCGCATTTTTTACCCCATGGTCACCTCAAGGCCGGAGGGATCAGGCCTGGGCCTGCCCATCGCCCATTACCTGGTGCGCCGTCACGAAGGGATGATCGAGTGCCGCTCGCAGCCCGGTGAAACCGTTTTTTCAATTTACCTGCCACTGGATGCTCAAGAGCCTGTCCATGGATAAGTCACGTCCGCGCCGGAGGACGTTTTCTCGCAGCACAAGGAAGGAGGAGCGTTATGTACTGCACGTGCATGAGTGACGAGGGACGCAGTGATGCGAGAAAACGGCCCCGCCCCTTTGGGTTGCTCCCTCGTCATTTGGAGCGACCAAATTCCCTCGGTCGCGTCTTGCCCGGCGAAAAATGGAACTGCCACGCGGGCGCGCCTCATCCACGGGCGGGCTCATAGATGAATGTCTGGGTGGTCGACGACGACGAATCAATCCGCTGGGTGCTGGAGCGCGCGTTGCGGCGCGATGGCCTCACGGTGCAGAGCTTTCCCGGTGCCGCCGAACTGCTCGACGCGCTGGACGAGCAACCGCCACCCGACGTACTGCTGTCCGACATTCGCATGCCGGGCGTTGACGGCTTGACCCTGATGCAGCGAGTGCACGCCCGCGAACCGCAGTTGCCGATCATCATCATGACCGCGCACTCCGACCTTGATGCCGCCGTGGCGGCTTACAAGGGTGGGGCTTTTGAATACCTGCCGAAACCCTTCGACATCGACGCGGTGGCGCCACTGATTCGCCGTGCCGCGCAGACCCGGCAGGCCGTCGACCCCGCCGTCAACGCACCGGATGCCGCGGGCGCGGCGATCATCGGCGAAGCCCCGGCCATGCAGGAGGTCTTCCGGGTTATTGGGCGCCTGTCGCACAGCCACATCACGGTGTTGATCACTGGCGAATCCGGTTCGGGAAAAGAGCTGGTGGCGCGCGCCCTGCACAACACCAGTCCGCGCGCGCAGCGGCCGTTCATTGCCATCAACACCGCGGCCATTCCCAAAGACCTGCTGGAGTCGGAATTTTTTGGCCACGAACGCGGCTCGTTCACGGGCGCCGCGACCCAGCGAAAAGGGCGCTTCGAGCAGGCCGACGGCGGCACCCTGTTCCTCGATGAAATTGGCGACATGCCGTCGGACCTTCAAACCCGGCTGTTGCGCGTGCTCTCCACCGGCGAGTTTTACCGCGTCGGCGGCATCGTGCCGATCAAGGTCGACGTGCGGGTCATCGCCGCCACCCACCAGAACCTCGAAACGCTGGTCGACGAAGGGCGCTTCCGCGAAGACTTGTATCACCGTCTCAACGTCATCCGTATCCGCATTCCGACCCTCGACGAGCGGCGCGAAGACATTCCGCTGCTGATGCGCCACTTTCTCAAGCGTGCCGCCGATGAGCTCAGCACCGACATCAAACGCTTGCAGCCCGATGTCATGACGCGCCTCACCGAGTACCACTGGCCAGGCAACGTGCGGCAACTGGAAAACGTCTGCCGCTGGTTGACGGTGATGGCGCCGGGTTCCGACGTGCACCTCAGCGATCTGCCGGTCGAGATCACCGCCGCTGCTGCGCCCAGTGTCGCCGCGCCGCCACCCTTGCCCGCGTCAGTGCCGCGCACCGGCACCGTCGACACGGCGCCCGCCGCGCCGCCGCTGGCCGTGCTTCCTGATGCGGATCATTGGGACACGCTGCTGCGGCAATGGGCCGAAGGTCAGCTTTCCTCGGGGCGCGATGAATTGATTGTCGAGGCCACCGACCGTCTCGAACGGGCCCTGATCGACGTCGCCCTGCAGGCCACGCGCGGCCAACGCCAGGAAGCGGCCAAGCGGTTGGGGTGGGGGCGCAACACCCTCACTCGCAAAATCAAGGAACTCAACATCGAGTGACCGCGCGGCCTGATCGGGGCACACCACGCGCGCCCCCGGCGCCCACTCGCTGATCCTCCGCATCCCACGCTTCGCGCGGGGCCCTGCTCGGTCTCGGGTCGGCCGCCGCAACACCCTCACTCGCAAAATCAAGGAACTCAACATCGAGTGACCGCGCGGCCTGATCAGGGTGCACTGCGCGCCCCTCCGGCGCCCACTCGCTGATCCTCCGCATCCCGCGCTGCTCGGCCGCCGACACTTGCCCATGTCGTGACATTGCCCTTGTATTGCGATGATAAATAATTCGATAATTGTCGAATGATAGAATCATCAAGCGCCGTCCAACAGCTTTCCGCCTTGGCGCAGGCCGCTCGGCTGGCGATTTTTCGCCGCCTGGTGGTGGCCGGGCCGGCCGGTTTGTGCCCCTCCGAATTGCAGGCCGAACTGGCGTTGACGCCGTCGGTGCTGTCGTTTCACCTCAAGGAACTCAAGACCGCCGGGCTGCTCACGGTGCGCCCGGATGGCCGTCATCTGTACTACGCCGCCGACTTTGCCGCCATGACCGGATTGATTGCCTACCTCACGGAGAACTGCTGCGCTGACAGCACCGCCGACGCCTGCTGCGAGACCGCCCCATGCGCCACGTCCTGATTCTGTGCACCGGCAATTCCGCCCGTTCCATTCTTGGCGAGGCGGTCATCAACCAGTTGGGCGCCGGGCGGCTGCAGGGGTACTCCGCAGGCTCGCAGCCCAGGGGTCAGCCGCATCCGCTGGCGCTGGAAACGCTGCGTGCGGCGGGGTGGCCGGTGGCAGGCTACCGCAGCAAATCCTGGGATGAATTTGTCGGACCGGACGCGCCGCCGCTTGATCTGGTGATCACCGTCTGCGACAGCGCCGCTGCCGAAGCCTGTCCGTACTTTCCGGGTCGTGCGGTAAAGGCACATTGGAGCCTGCCCGATCCCCCTGCCGCGGGCGACGAAGCCGCGCAGCGGGCGCGGTTTGCGGCGGTTTTCGAGGCGTTGCAGACGCGCGTGTCCGCGCTTTTGAAGCTGCCGGATGCTGCCTGGGATGCGCCCGATTTTGCCGCGCGGGTGCAGGCGATTCACGACGGGCTCGTTTAGTGGTGCGCGTTTGCCCGAATGGGTCTGATTTCAACGGGAGCTGGGTTACGCCCCTCGCCCGCTTGCGGGAGAGGGGCGAACGTATACGTTCGACGGGGAGAGGGCCGCGCGCAGCGCGGAAACCCGACCTTGTACCGGCTCGCGCCGGCCCTCTCCCGCCCCTTCGGGGCACCCTCTCCCACGTGTGGGAGAGGGATAAGCAAGCATCCCGTCGCCATGGGTTGCCGGGGCGGACGGTGCGCCCCGCATGACCCGGGCCATCACCGGCAAGCGGCTCACCATTGCCCTCGGCAGCGCGCAACTGCTGGCCTGGGGTTCCAGCTATTACCTGCTGGCGACTCTGGGCCGGCCCATGGCGCGGGGCTTTGGCATCGACCCGGCGTGGATCTACGGCAGCTTCTCCGTGGCCTTGTTGTTGGCGGCGGTGCTGGGGCCGTTGGTCGGTCGTTACATCGACCGCAACGGCGGCCGCCGGGTGTTGATTGGCTCCAACCTGTTCTTTGCCACGGCGCTGCTGTTCATGGCGGTCGCACCGACGCCGTGGCTGCTGATGCTGGGCTGGGTGTTGCTCGGCGCGGCCATGCCGTTCGGGCTGTATGACGCGGCGATGGCCACGATGGTGCGGTTGCGGGGCTTGCGCTCGCGCTCGGGCATTGTCGGTATCACGCTCATTGCCGGCTTCGCCAGTTCGGTGAGCTGGCCGGTGACAGCGTTTATCGAAAGCCACTTCAGTTGGCGCGTGGCCTGCGCCTTCTGGGCGGCACTGCACCTCACCGTCGGACTGGGCATTCACACCCGCTTTGTGCCGCGCTTCATCGCCGAGCCGCCGGTGCCACCGGACCCCGACGCGCCGCCGGTCATCGCGCCGCCCGGCACACCGCCTTCGGTGTTCGTGTTGCTGGTGGTGGCCTTCACGTCCAGCGGCTTCGTGTTTGCGGCGATGGCGACGCACATGCCGCAGATGCTCATCGAATCCGGTGTGCCTCCCGCGGCCGCCGTGGGCGCGGCCGCGCTGGTGGGTATTTCTGCCGTGGTGGGGCGACTCGCCGAAGCCGGGCTGCTGCGGCGCTTCCATCCGCTGGTATCAGGCTACGTGGCTTCTGGCCTGCACCCCTTGGGCGCCGGATTGCTGCTGATTCTGGGCGCCCCCTTCGCTGCGTTTTTCGCAGCCCTGCACGGCGCCGGCATCGGCCTGATGACCATCGTCAAGGGCACCCTGCCGCTGCAGTTGTTTGGCCCGCACGGCTTTGGCCGCCGTGCCGGATTGCTGGAGGCCCCGTCGCGCGTGGTGCAGGCCGCCACGCCGTTGTTGTTCGGGTTGGCGCTGGAGCGCCTGCACGGCGGTGCGCTGTGGATCACGTTTGCCGCCGGACTCCTCACCTTTGCCGCGCTGCTCGGCGCCGGTTATCTGTCGAAAAAATCCCATGCTCAGAACCCTGCCTGATCCTCACCATCTGCCCGCATTTGACGCGGCCTATGCCCACGCCGGCTTCGCGACCCACCTCGGTATCGACCCAGGCGATCCGCCGCGCATCCTCATGCTCTACGGTTCGCTGCGGGAGCGCTCGTTCTCGCGGCTATTGACCGAAGAGGCCGCCCGCCTGCTGATGCAATTCGGCTGCGAGGTGAAGATCTTCGACCCCAGCGGCCTGCCGCAACCCGACAGCCCCGAGGCCGTTGGGCATCCCGAAGTGGAAGAACTGCGCGCCCTGTCGCTGTGGTCCGAAGGCCAGGTCTGGTGCAGCCCGGAGCGCCATGGCGCGGTGACGGCGGTGCTCAAGAACCAGATCGACCACATTCCTCTGGCCATCGGCGCGGTGCGTCCCACCCAGGGGCGAACGCTGGCGGTGATGCAGGTCAGCGGCGGTTCGCAGAGCTTCAACGCGGTCAACACCCTGCGCCTGCTGGGCCGCTGGATGCGGATGATCACCATCCCCAACCAGTCGTCGGTGGCGATGGCCTACCGGGAGTTCGACGACGCCGGTCGCATGAAGCCCTCGGCCTATTACAAGCGCGTGGTCGATGTGATGGAAGAGCTGGTCAAGTTCACCCTGCTCACGCGGCACCACAGTGCGTATCTCACCGACCGCTACAGCGAGCGCTGCGAGACGGGGCACAAAGCCGAGGCGGCGCGACTGGCGCAGGACAGCGGCGCCATCGCATGAGCATCTTCGAGCGCTACCTGACCATCTGGGTCGCGGTGTGCATGCTCGTCGGGATTGCCCTGGGTGAGTTCTTTCCGGCGGCGTTCGCCACCCTCGGCGCTTGGGAAGTTGCGCAGGTCAATCTGCCGGTGGGCGTGCTGATCTGGCTGATGATCATCCCCATGCTGATGAAGGTGGACTTCTCGGCGCTGTCTGGCGCGCGCCGCCAATGGCGCGGTTTTTCCATCACCCTGCTGGTCAACTGGGCCTTCAAGCCCTTCCTCATGGCCGGGCTGGCGTGGCTGTTCGTGACCGTGATCTTTGCCGACTTGCTGCGGGCCGAACAGCACGGCAGCTACGTGGCCGGGCTGATTCTTCTGGCCGCCGCGCCGTGCACGGCGATGGTGTTCGTGTGGAGCCGCCTGGTAAAGGGCGACGCTAATTTCACGCTGACGCAGATCGCCCTCAACGACGCGATCATGGTGGTGCTGTTCGCGCCGCTGGTGGCGCTGCTGCTGGGCGTGACCGACGTGCCGGTGCCCTGGGAAACCCTGCTGCTGTCAGTGGTGGTGTACATCATCGTGCCGCTGGCCATCGCCCAGACCCTGCGCATGACGGCGCTGCGCAAGGGGCCGGCCGCCTTTGACCGCCTGCTGGCCAAACTGGGGCCGATGAGCATTGTTGCGCTGCTCGCCATGCTGGTGCTGCTGTTCGCCTTTCAGGGTGAGCAGATTCTTGCCCAGCCGCTGATCATCGCGCTGCTGGCGGTGCCGATTCTGATTCAGGGCGTGCTGACGGCGGCGGTGGGATATCTGGCGAACCGCGCGGCGGGTGAGGTGCACGACGTCGCCGGCCCCAGCTGCCTGATCGGCGCCAGCAATTTCTTCGAACTCGCCGTGGCCGTGGCCATCGCCCTGTTCGGCATCAACAGCGGCGCCGCGCTCGCCACCGTGGTTGGCGTGCTGGTGGAAGTGCCGGTGATGTTGGCGCTGGTGGCCATCGTCAATCGCAGCAAGGGGTGGTACGAGCGCCGCCCCGGATAATCCGCGCATGACCCCCACATGACGATGTACTCACCGCTGCACGAAGAACGCCTCGACACGGTGATGGCGGTGTTGCGGGCCGAGGGCGTGCGCAGCGTCGCCGACTTGGGCTGCGGCTCCGGCAACCTCATCGCCCGGCTGCTGGCCGAGCCGAGGCTTGAGCGCATCGTCGGCATGGATGCCTCCGGCATGGCCTTGCAGGTGGTGCGCAGTGAGGTTTTGAACGGGCGTATCGACCCGCGCTGCACGCTGATTCACGGCTCTTACACCGAGCCCGATGCCGGCGTGCGGGGTGTCGAAGCGGTGACGATGATCGAGACGATTGAACATCTTGACCCGCAGCGGCTGGGCCGCGTCGAGCAGACCGTGTTTGCGGGTTATGCGCCGCGCCTGGTGCTGCTGAGCACGCCGAATGCCGACTACAACCCGCGCTACGGACTGGCGCCCGGCAAATGGCGCGATGCCGATCACAAGTTCGAATGGGGACGCGCGCGGTTTCGCGACTGGGCACGGGGCATTGCCGGGCGCAACGGCTACGCGGTGCGCTTTCTCGGGATTGGCGAAGGCGATGCCGACCTGGGTGCGCCGACACAGATGGCGGTGTTCAGCCGCCCGGACTAAAGTTTCGGTCGTCTCCCTAGGCAGTGTCGTCACGAGATTGTGAGCCAAAGGACCATGCACCGAATCTGGGCAGCGGCGAGGAAAGAGGACAGGTTCTTGGCGTAACGCGTGGCGATGCCACGCCATTGCTTGAGATGCAAGAACGCATTCTCGACCAAGTGCCGCTGACGATACAGGTGCTTGTCGAATTCGCGTAGCACCTTGCGGTTCTTGCGCGGGGGGATTTCCGCCCGCATTCCTTGTGCTTGAGCCTGCTCAATGATTGTGTTGCTGTCATAACCCTTGTCAGCGATCAGGTGCTCGGCACTGAAGCCTTGGATCAGGGTTGAAGCTTCCACACAATCCGCTCGGGTAGCTTCTGTAGCAAGGATTCGGACCGGCATACCATGCGCATCCACGGCCAGATGTATCTTGGTGTTGAGCCCCCTTTTGTACGACCGATGCCTTGATTGCCCCCGCGAGCACCGGCCGCATGAGGGTGAACCTTGCAATGGCTGGCATCAATCATCAACCACTCGAAGTCAGGCTCGTCGATCAAGCGGTCGAGCAAGGCTTCCCACACGCCGCTATCGCGCCAGCGACAGAAGCGTCGATGCGTGTTTTTCCAATCGCCGTAGGCCGGAGGCAAGTCGCGCCAAGGAGCCCCCGTCCGCACAATCCACAGGACCGCATTGATGAACTGGCGATTGTTCTTGGCGACGCCGCCCCACTGCCCGGCTTGACCAGGCAGATGGGGTTCAAGCAACGCCCAGTCTCGATCCGAAAGATCGTGGCGACGAAAGGACTCCTTCATAAGATCGCTCGTTGTGGCCTTGAGGGGCGCTTATCATATCTCGTGACGACACAGCTTAGGGCCTGTTACTAACCTTCTCAAAAGAAATGTCACCCTGCCGCATATTTGCACTCGGGCTGTCGGAAGAATGATTTCACGAGTTCGGGTAGCCGCTGGATTCGTCGGAGCGCACCGATGGCAAGGCGCTTCATTTCATCTTTGCTCTGCACCAACTGGCGCGAGACCTGCCGTTTCACATGGGCCCAGACCTGTTCGTCGGGGTTCAATTGCGGCGAGTAGGGCGGCAAGAAGAAGAGCTTGAGCTGTCCATTCAGGCTGTCGACGTAGTTTTTGATCAGCTTTGCCTTGTGGATGGGGTGACCGTCGACCACCACGAAAACCGGCTGCTCGGCCCCGATCATCAACCGCTTCAGAAATTCCCGAAACACCTGCGAAGTCACTGAGCCCTCATGGACCATAAATCGGAAATCTCCGCGTGGACTCACCGCCGAGATCATGTTCAACGAGAAGCGTCGTCCGGTGACTTGCACCACCGGGGTCTGCCCACGCGGCGCCCAGGTGCTGCCGGTGTGGTAGTCCGACCGAATGCCGGACTCGTCGGCAAAGTAGATCGTCGCGCCCGCTGCACGCGCCTCGGCCCGGATGGCGGGGTAGGTTTCCTGTTCCCATTGATGCACCAACGCCGCATCCTGCTGCCAAGCCTGATACAACGGCTTCTGTGCACTGAAGCCCAGCAGCTTCATGATTCGGCTGACAGAGGCCAGCGACAGCTTCTTGCCAAACTCACGGCGAATCAGTTCGGCAATCAGCGACAGCGTCCAAAGGCCAAACTGAAAGCGGTACTGCAACGGCGAGTGATCCCGTACCGTCTGTGCGAGCCAGCGCATCTCGTCAGCACTGACCTTTGGTGGTCTGCCGGGGATGGGCTTGGCCAGCAGCGCGTTCTGCCCGCCATTGACAAAGTCAGCCAACCACCTGTGAACACTGCGAACGTTCACACCAAAAGCCGCAGCAACACTTGCCGCAGGCTGGCCTTCACGCATGGCCTTGATCGCCTGCTGTCGCATTACCTGCAATGAATGATGATCGATAGAACGACCATCCGATGAGCGCTTGCATTTCATGGCCGTATTGTCTCATATTATGACAATACTTTCTAAAAGGTTAGTAACAATTGGCGCAGCGATACGGCAATTGTTAACAGGCCCTAAGATTCGGGCATCTTATGGGCCCGATCAAAGGAGCATTCCCCCATGCGTGAGATGGACTACGGCCTGAAGCCGATCAATTTCAAGGACCCGCAGCCGGCCCAGCCGGGCTTTTCTCGGCGCGGCTTTATGGTCACCTCGCTGGCCAGCGGCTTTGCGTTGGCCTCGGGCGCGCTGCACGCCAAGGCCATCACCACCAGCGATGAAGGGCTGGTGGCGGGCGAGATCAAGATTCCGGTGAACGATGGCCATATTCCCGGCTATCGCGCCATGCCTGAAGGCGGCAAAGACCTTCCCGTACTGCTGGTGATTCAGGAAATCTTCGGTGTGCACGAGCACATCAAGGACCTGTGCCGACGCTTTGCCAAGCAGGGTTATTTCGCGATTGCGCCGGAGATGTTCGCGCGCCAGGGCGATGTCTCGAAGATGAGCGACATCAACCAGATTCTGTCCGACGTGGTGTCCAAGGTGCCGGACGCACAAGTCATGTCCGACATCGACGCCACCGTGACCTTTGCCAAGGCCAGCCGCAGCGTCAACACCGAGCGGCTGGGCATCGTCGGCTTCTGCTGGGGCGGCCGCACCGTGTGGCTGTACGCCGCCCACAACCCGGCGCTGAAAGCGGGCGTGGCCTATTACGGCCTGCTCGACGGCATGGCCCCGAGCGACATCAAGCCGCATGACCCCATCGATATTGCGGGCGACATCAAGGCGCCGGTGCTGGGCCTGTACTCGAGTATTGATGCCTACATTCCCATGGATCAAGTCGAAGAAATGCGCGGCGGCCTGGCGGCGAGCAAAACTGACTCCGAGATCGTCGTGTTTCCGGGCGCCGATCACGGCTTCAACGCCGATTACCGCCCGACTTATGACCGCGTGGCGGCGGAGTATGCCAACACCCTCGCACTGGATTGGCTGAAGGCGCGCGGGGTGTAATCCGCCGCGCGTGGGCCGGGAAAGGCGCTCATTCGGGCGCCTTTTTTGTTGCTGAGGGCGTGCCGTTGCCGGCTCACGCCGCGTGCGCCTGAAACTCGGCCAGATCGTGGGCGCAGAACACGTCCACCTCATCGCCGTGCTGTTCGACGAGTGACCGCAGCCGCGCCTGGTTGCGCAATCGCAGCAAAGCGTCACGCTGCACCAGCTTTTCGAACAGGCCGATCAGCGGCGGCATGGCGCTGCCGTCCAGCGTGGCCCGGTTGAAGTAGGCGTCTCCGGCGTGCAGCGTCCAGCGGCCATCAACCTTTACCGCCACCCCGCAATGACCCAGCGTGTGGCCGTGCAAGGGAATGAGCGCGATCTCGGCCGAAAGGCCGGGGATGATGCGCACGGCCTCGAAGCGAAACCACGCATCACCCTCCGCACGGTGCGTGACCCACTGCGGGCCATGTGCGATGTGGTGTTTGCACAGACGAATGCGATCCATGAACCCGCCGTGCTGCGCCATCGCCAGTTCCCGTTCCCAAACGTGCACCTGTGCGTGCGGAAAATCGGGCAGGCCGCCGGTGTGGTCGAGGTCGAGGTGGGTGGTCACCAGGTGCTTCACATCGCGCGGGTCGAACCCCAGGGCCCGCACTTGCGCCAGCGCCGTTTCGGCTGGGTCGCACTTGGGCTGGCCTAACAGCGTGAAGGCACGACCCAGGCGCTGGCTGGCCCGGGCCACATCGGCGGTACCCAAGCCGGTGTCGACCAGCACCAGTGCCTCGGGCGTCTCGATGAGCAGGCAATGGCAGGGCATCAGCGCGGCGGCCGTCCAGCCGCCGTTGCCATTGATGCCGCGCTGGCAGGCCGGGCACAACGAGCCGCAGTTGAGATGGTGCAGCCGAACAGTCATGGGTCGTCTCGCGCGGATGCCGGATGAGCAGAGACTTGCAGCATAGGCGGCGCGGGGTCTGCGACGGTGTGGCGCGGTGGCCGGTACGCCGCGTCGCTCAGGTGGCGGACAGTTGTTCCAGCAGCACCCGGCTGGCGTCGTCGGCGGGAAAGAACAGTTCCACCCGCAGTTCGTCGGTGGTCACGTCCAGCGGCGTGCCGAAGGTGGCGAGCATGGTGAACAGCCGCAAATCCTGCCCGAGCAGGCGAAGGTGAGTGGGCACCACGGGCGGCGTGACGGCGGCCAGATCAATCTGCCGATAGGCGCGCGGCAGGCCGGGATACGCCAGCACGGTGTCGAGCACCGGCTGAATCTCCGGGTGCTCAAGCGCTTCGCGCGCGGTGCGGGCCAGGATGGCGGGGGCCAGTACATCGAGGTTGACGATGTAGGGCCGGAGCCCTTCCGGGTGCAGGGTGAGCTTCAGGATGTTGCGCGGGCCATCACCGCAGACCGCCTGCCAGCGGGCTTCCGGATCACCCAGCACGCCCAGCAGTCGCTGCATGGGGGTGTTTTGGGTGATCAGGTTCCAGGCGCGGTCCACGACGATGGCGGGGTACGGCGACTGGTGATGCAGCAGCAGGTCCAGCGCGGCGCGAACCGGCGCCATGTCGTTGGCGTCGAGGGTGCGCTGCGGATAGAGGCCGACGAATCCCGCTGAGTGCAGCAGGCGGTTGCGCTCACGCATTGACAGATCCAGCGTGGTGGACAGTTGCACCACCATCTCGCGGCTGGGCCGCGCCTTGCCGGATTCCAGAAAACTCAGGTGGCGCTGCGACACCTCGGCCTGCAGCGACAACTCGAGCTGTGACAGCCGCCGGGTACGACGTACGTCGCGCAGCAACGCGCCGAATGAGGCGTGATCCGAAGCAATGTCCATGGCGCAAGTCTGCCACGCGCATCGGCCCCGGCCGATGACCTTAGAGGTAATTGAGACGCCTTCATTACAGGCCCAATCTGCGGGTCGTCGGCGCCTTGCCGGCGGCCTTTTGAGGAGCTTGTGATGACGATGCAAAGTTGGCTGTTGGCGGTCGTGATGGCCGCATTCGGCGCCCTGACCGGGCTGGCGCTGGTCGAGCATGGGTATTGGGGCATTTTCGAGTTTCACTTTCCGGCAAGTGCCGGCTGGCAGGTGCTCACCGATCTGGTGATTGTCTGCACGCTGGCGATGCTGTGGATGATTCACGACGCAAAAGCCAACGGCCGCACAGTGTGGCCTTACTTGCTGCTCACTCTCACTGGCGGCGCCTTCGGCCCGCTGCTGTATCTGTTTGTCGGCAGTCTGCGGCGCGCCCCCGCTGCGCAGTTGCAGCGGGGTTGAGGCCATGGCGGCGCTGAGTGTTTTGTTGATGATCGAGATCGGCGTTACCACCCTGTTCATGCAGGCGCTGGCGTCGCGACAGCGCCTGCGAGCAGCGACTTTGCTGATCGGCTTTGTTGTTGTGGCCGTGACGCTGTGGGCCGGCTGGCGTTCGGGCGTGCCGGCCAATGTGTCGCAGGGGGTGCCCAACGAGATGGTGGCCATGACCGCGCTGTTGGCGGTGACGCTGATGCTGGCGCCGCTGCTGGGCGGTCGCCGCTAGAAGCGGTCGACAGCTGAAGCGCCGTATCAGGTCGCGGGGGCGGGTATGCGCAGACGTCGCTACTGCATCGGTGCGGTGGCCACCGGGCGCAAAAAACGCTCGGGGTGGTCGGTGAAGATGCCGCTGACGCCCATGGTCGTCAGCCGCTGCGCGGCGTCCAGGGTGTTGACGGTGTAGGCCCATGCGGGCCGGCCGTCACGCGCAGCGGCGGCCACAAAGTCGGCATCGACAAACTCGTCCGCGAGGTGCACCTGCGCCGCGCCCAAGGTCGCCAGCTCGGCGGCGCCGGCCAGCGGCACGCCGCAGTAAAGCGCGGCAATCGGCACGTTCGGCTGCGCGCGCGCAAAGCGCTGCAACTCCGGCAGGTGAAACGACGAGACGATGAACTGCTCGGCGTCCCAACCCTGCGCCAGCCGCGCGGCGATCACCACCGCCACCGCCTCGGCGCAACCGCCCCAGGTCTTGAGTTCGATATTCACCCGCCCGCGACGGTCGATCAGGTCCAGCGTTTCATCCAGTGTCGGGACGCGTTCGCCTTGCCCGGCATCGAGGCGGCGCAACGTGTCGAACGATTGCGTGGCCGCCAGCCCGCGTCCGTTGGTGGTGCGTTCCAGGGTCAGGTCGTGCAACAGAAACAGCGCGCCATCGGGGTGCCGCTGCACGTCGAACTCGACACCATCGACGCCTAGCCGCAAGGCGGTCTCGATTCCCGCCAGCGTGTTCTCGGGTGCCAGCCCGCGTGCGCCCCGATGGCCGATGATGGTCAGCGGCGGTAGCGGCGCGCTCACCTCATTCGCCCAGTTCGCCAACGGTGACAATCTTCATGGTGTTGGTGCCGCCGGGGCCGTTGAAGTCGCCTTTGGTGACCAGCGCACGCTGGCCTTCGCGCAGCACGCCGCGGCTGACCAACACCTCGATGGCCTCACGCACCGGCTTGCCGGTGTCGAGGTTTGTCGGCGAAAACTCTACCGGCTCGATGCCGCGGCACACGGTCATGCGGGCGCGGGTGCTGGCGTTGCGGGTCAGCGCGTAAATCGGCGGCTGGCCGTGGCTGCGGCTCATTTGCAAAGCCGTCATGCCCGACTCGGTGAGCGCCACGATGGCATCAGCGTGCATCAGGCGCGCGGTGTACACGGTGGCCATGGCAATGGCCTCATCGGTGCGGCGGAAGTGCTGGCTGATACGGCCTAGAGAGCGCTCCGGCACATGCTGACGCTCGGCCGCGGCGCAGATTTTGACCATGTGCTCGACGGCGCGTACCGGATATTTGCCGGCGGCGGTTTCAGCCGAAAGCATCACCGCATCGGTGCCGTCCATGACCGCGTTAGCCACGTCCAACACCTCGGCGCGGGTGGGAATCGGGCTGGTGATCATCGACTCCATCATCTGCGTGGCGGTGATCACTGCGCGGTTGAGCTCGCGCGACAGGCTGATGATGCGTTTCTGCACGCCCGGCAGCTCGGCTTCGCCAATCTCCACGCCCAGGTCGCCGCGCGCCACCATGGCCACGTCGGAGGCTTCAATAATGGCGGCGAGGTTGTCCAGCGCTTCGGCGCGCTCAATCTTGGCGACGATCCACGCGTCGCCCCCGGCGGCCTTGAGCAGGCCGCGCGCCATGTGGATGTCTTCAGCGGTGCGCGGAAACGACACGGCCAAAAAGTCGGCAGACCACTGCGCCGCCAGACGAATGTTGGCGTGGTCCTCATCGGTCAGCGCAGGCGCCGACAGGCCGCCGCCGAGTTTGTTGATGCCCTTGCGGTTGGACAGCGTGCCGCCCTGGGTCACGGTGCAATCGACACGCGTGCCGGCCACCGCGTCGACGCGCAGTGCAATGGCGCCGTCGTTGAGCAACAGCGTGTCGCCGGGCTTCACGTCGCGCGGCAGCGCCGGGTAGGCGCAACCCACCTCACGCTCGTTGCCGGCATTGGCGGCCAGCGCGGTGTCGAGGGCGAAGGGCTGACCGTCTTGCAGGTCGACTGGGCCATTGGCAAAGCCTTCGACGCGAATCTTTGGCCCCTGCAGGTCGCAGAGAATGCCGACATCACGCCCGACCCGCAGGGCAATCTCGCGGGCATTGCGAATGCGCTCGGCGTGCTCGTCAGCCTTGCCGTGCGAGAAGTTGATTCGGAAGACGTCAACCCCTGCGCGAATCAGTCGTTCGACGACGCCTTGTGCGTCGGTGGCGGGCCCCATGGTGGCGACAATCTTGGTTTTTCGGTTCATGCGCTTCTTGCCCTGTGAGGCTCGTAGTGTAGGGCTTCGGCCATGACCGATTTGAGGTTTTGCCGACCGGATTCGCTACGATTCGGCCCCTTTGCTGCCACCAAGGCTGACCCATGATCACGCTCGGAACCCCGCTGACCGCCACCGCCACCCGCGTGCTGTTTCTCGGCAGCGGCGAGTTGGGCAAGGAAGTGGTGATTGAACTGCAGCGACTCGGCGTCGAAGTGATTGCCTGCGACCGCTACCCCAACGCCCCGGCCATGCAGGTGGCACACCGCAGCCATGTGTTTTCGATGCTTGATGGCGCGCGCTTGCGGGCCGTTGTCGAGGCCGAAAAGCCCGACCTGATCGTCCCCGAAATCGAGGCCATTCACACCCAGACCCTGCTGGCACTGGAGGCCGAGGGCTTCCACGTGATTCCCACTGCACGCGCGGCGCGACTGACGATGGACCGCGAAGGCATTCGCCGCCTGGCCGCCGAAGAATTGGGTGTGCCGACCTCGCCGTATCGCTTTGCCGACAACCTTGCTGACTTTGAACAGGCGGTGGCGGCGATCGGCATGCCCTGCGTGGTCAAACCGGTGATGTCGAGCTCCGGCAAGGGCCAGAGCACGATCAAAACCGAGGCGGATGTTCGCAAGGCCTGGGACTACGCCCAGAGCGGCGGCCGCACGGGCGCCGGTCGCGTGATTGTCGAAGGCTTTGTCGACTTCGACTACGAAATCACCCTGCTCACCGTGCGCCACGCCGGGCCGGACGGGCTGACCGTGACGAGTTTCTGCGCGCCCATCGGTCACCTGCAGATCGATGGCGACTACCGTGAATCGTGGCAGCCGCAGGCGATGAGCGACGCAGCCTTGACCAGCTCGCAGCGCATCGCCGAAGCGGTCACCGCCGCACTGGGCGGGCGCGGCCTGTTCGGTGTGGAGCTGTTCGTCAAGGGCGACGAGGTGATCTTCAGCGAAGTCTCGCCGCGCCCGCACGACACCGGGCTGGTCACGCTCATCTCGCAGGACCTGACCGAGTTCGCCCTGCATGCCCGCGCCATTCTCGGCCTGCCCATTCCCAACATCCGCGACCGAGGCCCGGCCGCCAGTGTCGCGCTGTTGATGGAGGGCGAAGTGGTCGGCCCGCGCTTCAGCGTGGCCCCGGAAGCCCTTGCCGAACTCGACACCGCCCTGCGCCTGTTCGGTAAACCCGAACTGCACGGCAAACGTCGCATGGGTGTTGCGCTGGCGCTGGCCGGCACGGTGGAGGCTGCGCGCGAGAAAGCGCGGCGGGTGGCGGCCGGGGTGCAGTTGTCGGTTTAAGCCGCCGTCATTTGTTGCTGCGAATCAGACCGTAGCATCGAGGGCAGACGCCTCACCGAGGCGGCTGATCTCGGCCCGTTTCGCGTCGATCTATTCCAGCACCCCGAGGAGCACGTCGACCACGACCTGCGTGGCGACCTCGACCAGAACCACGTCGGCACCGGCCACGCGCCAGTCGTAACCCTCATAGCGCGGCATCCGCGCCAGCAGCGGTTGTGGCGCCATTTTCTTGGCAATGCCCGGCGGCAGTGGTTTGCCACGTGCCAGGTTTTTACGGATGCCCGGCGGCAGGGCTTTCTGGCCGGTCAGCCGGTCTTCAATGGCCCATTCGCGCACTTGGCGAGTCGACGGCAAACGGAACTGCGGGGTTTCGGCACGCTGGGTGGCGGCTGGTCCGCGCCCCTCAGGTGGACCCTTCTGCGCCATGACGGTGCCGGACACGCCGCCCAGTACCAGGGCCGCAGCGATACAGAAGTTGGGGATGCGGTTCATGAGCGTGATCTCTAAAAAAGGGGGCAGACGATGCAGACTGTTCCCTCGCAGATGTCCAGGGGGTGAACGGTGTGCCGCCGAATCAAGATCCGGCGTCTTGATGACGGCTTACAGAACGCCGCAATCGATCATGGGGCAGTGCTGCTGCCATGGGAGGTCAGCAAGCTGCTCCAGCGGCGTTGCACGACGCGTCATCAATGGGCGCCCCTTTTGGACCGCGCTGGAACCGGATGGACCGATAAGCCACCGGGTGCGGCTGGACCATTGATGCGGCACCTGAACAGTTTCATTTTGCGGCCGCCGCGATCAATTTGGAGAACCCTTGCAATAAACCCCCATGCCGCATCAATAGTAAAAACAACGTTGATTTGTTACTGAATCGGCACGCGCAGGCTTCCCGAAACAATTTCGCTTCAATGTTCGGCGCAGGCAACCCGATCGCACTGTTTGCGTGCCGATTCAATAGGGCACTGGATGAAGTGGCCGGTGCACCCTGAGGGCCGGTGTGATGGCCCCCCAGCGGCTGATCCGTCATGAGATGACGGTGGCCCCGCCGCTGGGGAATCTCCGGTCATGCGGCATTGGCGTGCTCCGGCGCGCCTTCGGCCCCTGATGGGGCGGCCTGCTTGGCGCGCACGGCTGCGGCAAAGTCGGCGTATTTGGCCGTCAGTGGAAGGCCGCGTCAGTAGTGGTAGGCCAGTGCTTTCATCACCCCGGCGACGCGGTGCATGAGGCGTTTCACCGGTCGCGGCAGTTCGGTGCCACCGGCGGCCATGGCTTCGGCACCGTGGCGGGCTTCGTCGTCGCGCATCGCGGTGACCACGGCGCGGCTGCGCTGATCGGCGGCGGGCAGTTGTGTGAGGTGCTGGTCGAGGTGTGCCGCCACCTGATGCTCGGTTTCAGCAACAAAGCCAAGGCTCCAGCGGTCGCCCGCCAGGCCCGCCGCTGCGCCCATGGCAAACGAGCCGGCAAACCACAGCGGGCTGAGCCGGCTGGGCTGACTGCCGAGCTCGGCCAGGCGCTGCTCGCACCAGACCATGTGGTCACGTTCTTCGGCTGCCGCTTCGCGCAGGTGGCCGGCGACCTCAGGGGTGCGCGCCGTCAGCGCCTGGCCGTGGTAGAGCCCTTGCGCGGCGATCTCGCCGGCGTGGTTGACGCGCATCAGCCCCGCCGCGTGGCGTCGCGCGGGCGGTGGCAAGGCGTCTTCGGCCTGCATGCTGGCGGGGTAGCTGCGGCTTGCGGCAGCGCGAGACGTGCCACTGAGCGCCCGCGCCAGAGGCTGCAGAAACAGGTCGGTGGCGGTGGGGGATCGGAAGGCCATGTACTGATTATAGAATCGCCGCATGCCGCTGACACCTGACGCCCTCGCCGCCGCCCTGAAACGCCCTTTGCCGTCGCTGGTCGTGGTGGCCGGCGAAGAGGCCCTGCTGGTCATGGAAGCGGCCGACGCGGTGCGCGCCGCGGCCAAGGCGCAGGGTTTTGATGAACGCGAAATTTTCGAGGTCGACAAGGGTGGCGGCTGGAGCGACGCGCTGGGCGCAGCCAACAGCCTGTCGCTGTTCGTGCAGCGGCGGGTGATCGAGGTGCGCGTCAACGGCGCGCTGGGTGTTGAAGGCGCCAAGGCAGTCACTGACTGGCTGGTCAATCCGCCACCCGATTGCCTTCTGTTGGTGCTGCTCGGCGCGCTGGATGCGCGGGCGCGAAAGGCCAGTTGGTTCACCACCGTTGAGCGCGAGGCGCTGCTGGTGTACGCGTGGCCGGTGCGTCCCGACGGGTTTCACGACTGGGTGATGAAGCGTGCCCGTACCACCGGCGTGACCCTGACCGCCGACGCCTGCGAGGTGTTGGTCGAGCGCACCGAGGGCAATTTGCTGGCCTGCGCGCAGGATTTGCAGAAGCTTCGCCTGTTGGTGCCTGACGGCACGCCCATCGACGCCGCGACCTTGACCGGAGCGGTCGCCGACAACGCCCGCTTTGGCGTGTTTGACCTTGCTGACCGGCTGCTGGCCGGCGATGCCGAGGGCAGCGTGCGCAGCCTGCAGCGCCTGCGCGAAGAAGGCACGGCCGTGCAGGAGGTGCTGGGCGGCCTGTTGTGGGTGCTGCGCCAATGGGCCAAGGCGGCGCAGGCCTACGGCCGCACCCGCGACGCGGCTGCCGCGTGCGATCAGGCCGGGGTGCGGCGCGGCCAGCAGGCGGCTTATAGCGCGGCGATCACCCGCTCCGGGCCGGTGCAGCCAATGGGCTGGCTGCGCTGGGCGCTGCGCATCGATGCCGGGTCCAAGTCCACCGGGGGCGAACCGACCGCCTGGGCAGACTTGTTAACATTGGCGCTTGCGGCCAGTGGGGCCGCGCCACTGCGAAACCAACGCCGCACATGAGTGCCACCGCCCGTACCGATCGCCACGCCGTTTCTGATGACGCCTTAAAACGCCAGTTCACCGCATTGGGCAAGGCTGCCCGCGTGGCCAGCCGCGACATCGCGCGTGCCGAAACCGGCCAGAAGAACGCCGCGCTGTTTGCGCTGGCCGAGAACATCAAAGACGCGCGGGGCGACATCCTCGATGCCAACCGCGCCGACATGGACGCTGGCCGCAATGGCGGACTCGACGCCGCACTGCTGGACCGTCTGGCGCTGAACCCCGAGCGCGTCAGCGCCATGGCCGAAGGTGTGCGGCAAATCGCCGCGCTGCCCGATCCGGTGGGCGCCATCACCGACCTCAACATGCGGCCGTCGGGCATTCAGGTGGGACGCATGCGGGTTCCGCTGGGCGTGGTCGGCATCATTTACGAGTCGCGTCCCAACGTGACGGCCGACGCTGCGAGTCTGTGTCTGAAGTCGGGCAACGCGGCCATTCTGCGCGGTGGCTCAGAAGCGCTGCGCTCGAACCAGGCCATTGCCCGCTGCATTGACCGCGCGCTGGTCGATGCCGGACTGCCGCGCGCCACCGTGCAGGTGCTGGATGTGACCGACCGGCGCATGGTCGGGCTCATGGTCGGGCATCCGCAGTTCATCGACGTGATCGTGCCGCGCGGCGGCAAGGGGCTGGTCGCGGCCGTCAGTGACGGCGCCAAGGTGCCGGTGATCAAACATCTCGACGGTATCTGCCATTTGTATGTCGATGACCAGGCCGATCTTGAAAAGGCCATCGCCGTGGCGATCAACGCCAAGACCCAGCGTTACGGCACCTGCAACACGCTGGAAACCTTGCTGGTGCATGCCGCGATTGCCGACACGCTGCTCCCCGATCTGGCCGCGCGCTATCGCGAGGCGGGTGTGGAACTGCGTGGCTGCGAACGCACGCGCAAGGTGCTGCCTGAAATCAACGCGGCCACCGAGGCTGACTGGCAGACCGAATATCTGGCGCCGATTCTGTCGATCCGGCTGGTCGACGACCTTGATGCGGCGATGGATCACATTGCGACGTACAGCTCGGCGCACACCGAAAGCATCATCACCGAGAACCTGACGCGCGCCCGGCGCTTTCTGCGCGAGGTGGATTCCAGCTCGGTGATGGTCAACGCCTCGACCCGCTTTGCCGATGGCTATGAATACGGACTGGGCGCCGAAATCGGCATCAGCACCGACAAATTTCACGCCCGTGGCCCGGTGGGCCTTGAAGGCCTGACCTCGCAGAAATGGGTGGTGCTGGGAGACGGCCACGTCCGTTGAAGCCACCCGGCCGTCGTCGCGCCGCAGCAAGGCGATCGGCATTTTTGGCGGGGCGTTCTCACCGTTCCATAACGGGCACCTGCGTCTGGCGATCGAAGCGTTGGAGCGCCTGAAGCTTGATCAGGTGCGGCTGGTGCCGACCGCGCATCCGATGCACCGCGCCGAAGCGGCCATTCCGGCGCAGAAGCGCCTTGACTGGATTCGGCTGGCCATCGAGGGCGAGCGGCGCCTGGTGGCCGATGATTGCGAGGTGCGCCGCGAAGGGCCGTCCTACACGGTCGAAACGCTTAGCGAGTTGGCCGACAAGTTCCCCACCTCGCGGCGCGTGTTGTTGATTGGCGCCGACGCTTTCAGTCATTTCCATACCTGGCACCGCTGGCCGGTGATTCTCGATCTTGCCGACCTGGTGGTCGTCAAACGTCCGCGCAGTCGCCTCGTCGCGCCACCCGAAATTGCCGGTGCGCTCGACGGCCGTTACCAGACCCTCGACATTCCGCTGCTCGATATTTCGTCGACCCTGCTGCGTCACAAACTGCGCGCCGGGCTGTCGCTCCGCGGGCTGATGCCGCAGCCCATCCTCGACCGGCTGACCGCCGCCGACATTGCCGTACTGACCCATCATGAAAACACCAGCACTCACTAAACTCGTTGTCACCGCTCTCGAAGACCTTAAAGGTCAGGACATTCGCGTGCTCGACGTCAAGTCGCTCACGCCCATGACCGACACTATGGTGCTGTGCACCGGCACCTCGTCCCGACATGTGTCGGCGCTGGCGCACAACGTGCTCGACGAGGCCAAACTCAAAGGCGTTCGCCACCTGGGGCTCGAAGGCATGGACCAGGGCGAGTGGGCGCTGGTCGACCTCAACGGCGTGCTGGTGCACGTCATGCAGGCGCAGACGCGGGCCTTCTACCAACTCGAAAAGCTCTGGTCCATCGAAGACGGCGAAGCGCCGGTCGATGCGCCCGAGGCCCCCGAAAGCCTGCGTCGCGCCAGCACTCGCCGCACGCCCAAAGCCAGCGGCTAACGCCGGGCCGGGCGTGCGAATCCACCTGATCGCGGTTGGTCAGCGCATGCCCGACTGGGTGCAAACCGCCTTTGCCGACTACGCCAAACGCCTGCCTAACGAAGCGCGGTTGGTGCTGGTCGAGCAGCCGGTCGCGCATCGCGGCAAGAACGCCGACATTGATCGCCTGAAGGCGGCCGAGGGCGAGAAGATTCTCAAGGCCGTGCCCAAGGATGCCGAGATCATTGCGCTGGATGAACGCGGCAACCTGCACGACACCCTGGCCTGGTCCGATGCGCTGCTGCGCTGGCAGGGCAGCGGCCACGACGTGGCGATGATCATCGGCGGACCGGATGGTCTTGCGCCGGCCGTGCTCACCGCCGCGCATCAGCGCTGGTCACTCTCACCGCTGACCTTGCCGCATCCGCTGGTGCGGGTGGTCGTGGCCGAGCAGCTTTATCGCGCGTGGTCGGCGTCGGTGGGGCATCCCTACCACCGCGCCTGAGCACGGCGACCTTGTTTCCCGGCGCCTGGCGGCGGGACTGCTACATTTCAAATCATGAATGCCGCTTTCTACCTCGCCTCGCAATCCCCGCGCCGCCACGAATTGCTGACCCTGGCGAGCCTGCGATTCGAGCCCTTGTCGGTGTCGGTCGATGAAACGCCGCGCCCCCGCGAGGCCGGCTTGGACTACGTGCGCCGCGTGGTTGACGAAAAGCTGGACGCTGCCCTGAAGATCGCCCCTGATGAAATGCCGGTGCTGGTGGCCGACACCGAGGTGATCTTCAACGGCAGGGCGCTGGGTAAGCCGCGTGATGCCGCGCACGCCGAGAGGATACTGGAGCAGTTGTCGGGCGAAACGCACAGCGTCGTGACCCGGGTCGCGGTCGGCCTTGGCACGCGGCGGGACCATGTCGAGACGACCACCGACATCACCTTTGCACCGCTCACCTATGCGCAGATTCAGCGCTACTGCGCCAGCGGTGAGCCGCTGGGCAAGGCCGGCGCCTATGCGATTCAGGGTGCTGCGGCAGGCTTCGTGCTCAGGCTGTCGGGCAGTTTGACCGGGGTGATCGGTCTACCGGTGGCCGAGACCTTGGAACTGCTGTCACGTTTTGACGTAAAGCCGGTCGGCCCATGAGTTTCGAGATTCTGGTCAACAGCGGCGCGCAGGAAACCCGCGTCGCATTGGTTGAAAACGGTGCCGCCCAAGAAGTGCACGTGCAACGCGCCTCGCGCCATGGCCTGACCGGCAACATCTACATGGGCCGCGTGCAGCGCGTGCTGCCGGGCATGCAGGCGGCGTTCATCGAGATTGGTCTGGCACGTACCGCGTTTCTGCACATTGCCGACATGGTGCATCCGCAGCGCGACGAGGGCGAGCTGCCGCCGTTGCCGTCGATCACCCAGAAGCTTCACGAAGGGCAGTCGGTGCTGGTGCAGGTGCTCAAGGACCCGCTGGGCACCAAGGGCGCGCGCCTGACCACCTTGCTGTCGGTGCCGTCACGCTATCTGGTGCTGTTGCCGCATGAGCCCACCGTGGGCGTTTCGGCGCGGATTGAAGATGACGCCAGCCGCCTGCGCATGAAGGAGATGCTCGAATCATTGCGCGACGAACACGCCCCGGACTGCGGCCTGATCGCCCGGACCGCTGCCGAAACCGTGACACCCGCTGCGCTGGCGACCGACCTGCAGTTTCTGTCGCGGTTGTGGCGAGCCATCAGCCATCAGGCCAAGACCGCCGCGCCGGGCACGCTGGTGCACGGTGATCTGCCGTTGTCGATGCGCATCCTCCGTGATCTTCTGGGCACCGATGTCGAGCGTGTGCGCATCGACAGCGCCGAGGAATGCCGTCGCGTGAAGCAGTTCGCCCAGGTCTTCGTGCCCGATGCCGCCGACCGCATTGAGTGGTACCAGGGCGCGGCGCCCATCTTCGACCTTTACGGCGTCGAGGACGACATCAACCGCGCCCTGTCGCGCAAAGTGGAGCTGAAATCGGGCGGGCACCTGATCATCGACCAGACCGAGGCGATGACCACGGTGGACGTCAATACCGGCGGCTTCATCGGCACCCGCAACCTTGAGGAAACCATCCTTAAGACCAACCTCGATGCCAGCCAGGCCATCGCCCGGCAACTGCGGCTGCGCAACTTGGGCGGCATCATCATTGTCGACTTCATCGACATGCAAGCCGAAGACCATCGCGCGCAGGTGCTGCGCAGTCTGGAGCGCGCGCTGCAGCAGGACTCGGCGCGGACCCAGGTGTATCCGTTCTCACCGTTGGGCCTGATCGAGATGACCCGCAAACGCTCGCGCGAGAGCCTTGGGCACATTCTTTGCGAACCTTGTGAAGCCTGTAATGGCCGCGGCGAGGTCAAGTCGGTCGAAACCGTTTGTCATGAAGTGGTGCGTGAAGTGCAGCGCGCGGCGCGACAGTTCGAGGCCGACGCGTTTCTGGTGCTGGCGGCGCCCGAGATCGTGCAGCGCCTGCAAGACGAACCGGCGTTGGGCCTGCCCGACCTCGAAGCCCAGTTACGGCGACCGATTCGCGTCCATCCCGATTCCGACTATCAACGTGAAGCCTTCGATGTCATTCCGCAGTAGGCCGCGGCAGACGTGAGCGGCTGGCGCATCGCTGCCCGCTGGACATCGCTGACCTGGGGGTTGGCGATGGTCGCCGTCTTGGGCCTCGCGGCGGTCCTGGTCATGACCCGCGTCGCCGACGAGCTTCGAGGTCCGGTCGAAAACGCGGTGGAACAGGCGCTGGGCGTGCCCGTGAGCCTCGCCGACGTCGGGCTGGGCTGGGTTGGCCTGCAGCCGGTCGGCACCTTGCGCGGGCTGAAGATCCAGCCTGAGGCCGAGGGCGGCGAGTGGTTCAGTGCCGAAGCCCTGCACCTGCACCTGCGCTGGGGCGACCTGCTGCGGCGCCAATGGACCCCCTACCGTGTCACGGCCGTGGCAGCCAGGCTGCGGGATTCGCCGCAACTGCGTGACTGGATTTCAACCCGCGCCAAGGGCGGTAACGGCCAACCGCCGGCCGCCATACAGCTTGCGTTTCGCGACCTTGAGATTGACGGAGGGGATCGGCTGCCCGGCGCCATCCTGCTGCCGTCGGGTTGGCTCGACTGGTCGCCGGCCGAGGGCGCGCTCGAAGGCCAGACCAAGGCGCTGCTGAGTTGGGGCTCGTTCGACGCCACGCAACGTGAAGCGGCCGCGGAGCTGGACCTCAGCGGCCAATGGCGTGGTGGGCGCGGCAGCGTCGAGATCTTCGGCTTGGACACCGCGATCACCGACGCCCCCGCCCTGACCCTGACGATCGGCCGGGACGGCCCGCACTGGCAAGGCACCTTGGGTCCGGCCGATGATCAGGCTTGGGTGGTTTGGGGCGCCGATGATGAGAGTCTGTACGCCCGGGGTGAGCGGCTGCCCATCGACCTGCTGTTTCCGCTGATGCAGCGCCACGTTGATGCCATTGATAGCGATTGGTCGGCCACCGGCCAGCTTCGGGATCTGCGCGGCGACTGGCGGTGGGTGCCTGCCAGCCCGGGCGCGCCGCGTCTGAGCCTGCTGGCGCGACTGGAAGGCGTGACCCTGCGCAACGGCGAGACCGGCATCGAAGCCCTGCATGGCGACCTGGCACTGGATGAACTGGGCGGTTACTTCCTGCCCGGCGCGCCGAGCCCCGCCATTCGTCTGACCGGTTGGCAACAGCCCATGCGACTGGATCGCCTCAACGGCGAGTGGTTGTGGTCGCGACGGCCCGGTGGCGAATGGCAAGTCGCGGCGCCGGAGTTGGCGGTGGAAGCCGAAGGTGCACAGGCGATCGGACGGGTTCGCCTGGTCGCGGGCGGGGCGCTGGCCTCCCCAATGATGGACATCGATCTGCAGGTCAACGCCGAATCGCTGGCAGCCGCGCACCCTTATTGGCCGGGCAAATGGCCAGAGACGCTGCGCAATTGGCTCAGACGCGCAATCACCGGCGGCGAACTGGTGGATGCGCGCCTGCAGGTCGAGGGTGCAATGGCCGACTTTCCCTACGGCCGTCGGCCCACCGGGCGATGGCAGCTCGACCTGCCGGTACGCGGCGCCGGACTGGCGTTTTCACCTGACTGGCCGGCGCTGACCGACGCCGACGCCGACCTGCAGTTCAGCGGCAACAGCCTGCGGATCGCGTCCGCCGAGGCGACCTTCGGTCCGCTGGCCCAGGTGACGGGCAGCGCCGAAATCAAGGTCATGAACAACGATGCGCGGCTGGACATCACTGGCCAGACGCGCGACCAGGTGTCTGCGCTGCTGGACCTGATGAACCAGAGCCCGTTGCAGGATCGGTTTGCGCGGCTTGCCGAGGCCGTCGATGTCAGTGGCCCGGCCGTCGTCGACTTGAACCTTGAAATTCCCTTGGCACGCGTCAAGGAAACCCGCACCACGGGGCGCGTGGCGCTGGAAGCGGTGACGCTACAGGTGGCCGGGGTCGATACCCCGGTGACCGACGTCAGCGGCGTGCTCGATTTCAGCGGTCGCAGCCTGTCGGGTGATGCCTTCAGCGGGCGCTGGCATGGGGCCGAGATCAAGGGTGTGGTGGAGGGCGACGACGAAGGGCTGATCATCGACTTGCTGGGCAAGGCCCTGCCGGTGTCGGCACTCGAGCAATGGTTGCCGGCGCCGGTGTCCGAGCGTTTGGCTGGCGTCTTCGACGGATCCGCGCAGTTGGCGCTGCCGGCCGGCGGGGTGGCGGTTTTTTCGGCGCAAAGCACCCTTGAAGGGGTGGATGTGACCTTGCCGGCACCCCTGGAAAAAGCTGAATCAGAAGCCCGCCGCTTTGAAATCGAGTTGCCTCTGCCGGTCTCGGCCGCCGCACCGGCACGTTTCACCTGGGGCGGACGGTTTCTGGCCGGCGAGATCACTGATGAGCGCGTTGAGCTGCGATTGGGTGACCCGGCCGATGCACAGGTCAACTCGCTCGGCGAGGGCGCCGGTGTCTGGGTCGCCGCCGACCTGCCGAAAATCGAGGCGGCGCCGTGGCTGCGATGGTTGACGCGCTTCTCCGGGCAGGCGCCGCCGGTTGTCGAAAACGCGGAAGCGCTGGCCCGGCGCGCCGTGCGATTCGCCGGCGCCGAAGTTCAGGTGGCGGGCCTCACCGCCGGTGTCTGGTCGGTGGCCGAGCAGCGGGCCTCGATTCGCCGCGACGGCGAGGGTTGGCAGGGCATGCTCAGTGGTGCGGCGCAGGGCAGGGTGCAGGCCAGCGACCGTGGCGGACTGTTGCAACTGTCGTCGATGGCGCTGCGCCTGGACCTGCCCGACGACCCCGACTGGCAAGCGGCCGCCGAGCCGTTGCCGCCACTGCCCGAGCACGATCGCGGGGACTACGAGGGCGGTAGCTGGGCGGGGCAGATTGATGCCCTGACGCTCAATGATCTCAACCTGGGCACCGCCGCACTCACCGCCGAGTTGCCGGTGCGTGGGCAAATGCGGCTGGACATGGCGCTGAGCGGTGACGGTGCACTCAGTGGCGCCGGCGATTTCAGGGCCGATGGCAGCTTGCGCAGCAGTCGCGGCCGGTTCGAGAGCCGGATGCCGGAGCCGATGATGGCTGCGCTGGGCCTCGAGGCGCCGATGGAGGCCGACGAAGCCGGCGTGGCATGGGACCTTGCGTGGCCGGCAACGGGTACGCGGCTGGCGATTCCCACCGCCGAGGGCGATTTGCAGGTCTGGGCGCGGGAGGGCCAGTTGCGTGCCGTGGACCCCGGTGCCGGACGGTTGTTGGGACTGTTCAGCTTTTACCAGTTGCCCCGGCGCTTGCTGTTCGACTTTCGCGATGTGACCGATGCCGGACTGCACTTCAACGACCTTGATGCTGACCTGCGCTTGGAATACGGCCGTGTGGTCACCGATGACCTGACCTTGCGCGGCTCGTCGGTCCGGATGTCGGTCAAGGGTGAAACGCATTTGCTTACCCGACAACTCGACCAGCGCGTCACCGTTTATCCTGACTATTCCAGCGGTGTGAGTATCGGGGCGGCACTGTTGGGCGGTCCGGCGGTCGGTTTGTTGGCGCTGATGGCGCAGACGCTGCTGGACAAGCCGCTGGACGCGGTCGGCCAGTTTGGCTATCGCATCCGCGGCACCTGGGATGACCCTGAAATCGAAAAGCTGGAGCCCGCCAGCACGGCGCTGGCGCCCCCAAAGAATCCATGAAAATTGCAGCAGTACAGTTCACCTCAGGCGATGACGTCGCGCAAAACCTGCTCGCCGCGCAACGGCTGATTGCCGCGGCTGCCGACGACGGTGCGCGGGTCATTGTGCTGCCCGAAAACCTGGCACTGATGAGTGCTGACGAGCGCGACAAGCTGGCCATTGCCGAAACCGCGGACCGCCAGCCGTTGCAGTCGTGGCTCAAGCACCAGGCCGCGCTGCACGGCGTGTATCTGATCGGCGGCACCGTGCCGCTGGCCGGCGACGATGCCAACCGCATTCGCGCGGCCTGTCTGGTGGTGGGATCCGACGGCAGCCTGATGGCGCGCTACGACAAAATTCACCTGTTCGACGTTGAAGTGACGCGCGACGGCCACCGCGAGGCGTACCGCGAGTCGCGCAGCATTGAGCCGGGCCCGCTGGCGCCGGTGATTGTCGACATCGACGGCTGGCGGTTCGGCCTGTCGGTTTGCTACGACCTTCGCTTCCCCGAGCTGTACCGCGCGCTGGTGACGGCCGGTGCCGAGGTGCTGTGCGTGCCTTCGGCGTTCACCGCCCAGACCGGTGCGGCGCATTGGGCGACCTTGCTCAAGGCCCGTGCCATTGAAAACACCTGCTATGTCGTCGCGCCTAACCAGTGCGGCACCCACCCCGGCGACCGTCAAACCTGGGGGCATTCGAGCATCGTCAGCCCCTGGGGTGACACGCTGGCCGAATTGGGTGATGCGCCCGGCTATGCCATCGCCTCGCTGGAGCGTGACAAGCTGAAGCAGTTGCGCGGTGCCTTTCCCTGTTTGGAGCACCGTCGCCTGTAGCCCCCATTTGATGACCCGAGTTGCCATGTCCGATGCCCTGAGTTTTGCCCGTCCCCTGTTTCTGGGCCCTGCCGCGCTTGATGAGGCGGCGCTGCTGCGCGTGATGGGCAAGGTGCTCGGGCCGGGCGTGACCGGCGGTGACCTGTACTTTCAGCAGCGCGTCACGCGCAGCTGGGCGCTGGAAGACGGTGTGGTCAAATCGGGCAGCCACGACCGCGAACGCGGGGTGGGCATCCGCGCTATCAGCGGTGACCGCCAGGGCTTGGCGTATGCCGATGACATCGAACTCAAAGCCATGCTCGAGGCGGCCACCGCGGCCCGCGCCATCGTCGCTGACGGCGCCAGCGCCGCCGTACCGGTGCAGGTGCGGCCACAATCGACCCGCGCGCTGTACCCCGGCGATGATCCGCTGTCGGGCATCACCGCCGAGCAGCAACTGGACTTGTTGCGCCGTGCCGATGCCGCCGCGCGCGCCGCCGACCCGCGCGTTTACCAGGTGATGGTGCGCTTGGCTGCGCAGCACGACACCATCATGGTGCTTGATGCGCAGGGCCAGCTCAGCGCCGACGTGCGACCGTTGCTGCGGCTGGACGTGACGGTGATGATTGAACAAGGCACGCGCCGCGAGCAGGCGCATTCCGGCGGCGGCGGTCGCGATCATTTTTCCGGCCTGTTGGGTTCCGGGGAGCTGCCCGAGCAGATTGCCCGTGAGGCGGTGCGCCAGGCCGCCGTGCTGCTTGACGCGGTGCCGGCGCCGGCCGGCAGTCTGCCGGTGGTGCTCGGTCCCGGCTGGCCCGGCATTCTGTTGCACGAGGCGGTCGGCCATGGGCTGGAAGGCGACTTCAACCGCAAGGGCAGCTCGGTGTTCTCGGGTCGGGTCGGGCAAACCGTGGGCACGCCGCACTGCACGATTGTCGACGACGGCACGCTGCCGGGGCGCCGCGGCTCGCTGTCGATTGACGACGAGGGTACGCCGACGAACTGCACCGTGCTGATCGAAAACGGCGTGCTCACCGGCTACATGCAGGACCGCCTCAACGCCGGCCTGATGGGCGTGGCGCCGACCGGCAACGGTCGCCGCGAGTCTTACGCGCATCTGCCGATGCCGCGCATGACCAACACCTACATGCGCGCCGGGCCGCACGATCCGGGCGAGATCATCGCCTCGGTGAACAAGGGCCTTTACGCCGTCAGCTTTGGCGGCGGCCAGGTCGATATCACCTCGGGCAACTTCGTGTTCTCGGCCTCCGAGGCGTACCTGATCGAAAACGGCAAGGTCACCCGGCCGGTGAAGGGCGCCACCCTGATCGGCAACGGCCCCGACACCCTGCCGCGCATGAGCCTGATCGGTAACGATCTGGCGCTGGACGGCGGCGTCGGCATCTGCGGCAAGGACGGTCAGAGCGTGCCGGTGGGCGTCGGTCAACCGACGGTGCGCGTCGATGCCCTCACCGTGGGCGGCACGCAGGTTTGAGCAGGCTCAGGGCGCGCCGGCAGGGGCGGTGACCGAGGGGTCGGGCGCCGTTGGCGTGATCTCTTGCGCGGCCAGATTCGCCAGTTCATCGCGAAACGCGACGTAATCGGCGGCGCTGCCCTTGGGCGCTTCAACCATCGGCAAGTGGCCGATGTTGGACATGATTCTGAGCTGGCTGTTGGGCAGAAGCTTGCTGTAGACCACGCCGCCGGACACGTCGAGCACCCGGTCCTGATTGCCCCAGACAATCAGTGCCGGCACCGGATTGTCCTCGATCTGCGGCTCCATCCAGAAGGCTTCTTCGATCAATTCGTCGTAAATGCGCGTGTGCAGGGCGTGATGCTCGGCGGCGCGCTCGGCGAGATGGCGTTTGATCGGGCCGGGAATGAAGGGCGGCTCATGGAACACGAGATCAATCACCTGTCCGAAGGTCTCCGGACTGGATGAGGTGAGCAGGTTGCGGCCGGTCTCGCGGTGCACGCGGCGCACGTAGCTCTCGTTGGCCGAGAAGAGGCCGCCGGGTGCCAGCAGCCAGAGGCTGTCGACGCGCTCCGGGTAGAGCACGGCGAAGGCCGAGACGATCCAGCCGCCCATGCTGGAGCCCCCAAAGTGGGCGCTGCGAAGCTTCAGCGCATCCATGACCTGACCCAGCCGCTCGGTCTGCTGGCGGATGCCATAGTCGCCGTCGTCAGGCTTGCTGGACAGACCGAAGCCGGGCAGGTCGATGGCAATGACGCGGTAATGCGGCACCAGATATTTGGCGACGCGGGTGTAGTGATCCTTGTCGGCGCCGAAGCCATGCACCAGAACCAGCGGCGGACCCTCACCGCCCTGCAGCGTGGCGATCTCAAAGCCGGGAATCTGCAAGGTGACCGGCTTGAGCCCGGCGGCGCGGCGCTCGGCATTGGCCAGCAGATTGACGATCTGTTGCGGCGCAACCTGGGTCCAGACCACCAGGGTGACCAGCGCCGCGACGCTGAGGCCAATGGCGCCGAGTAACAAGCGTTTGAACCACATCAGGCGTGTTCCTTGCGGGCGTCGGGTCGGTGGCGCATCAGGCCTTCCTGGGCGACGCTGGCGACGAGGGTCCCGTCGCGGGTATAGATCAGGCCGCGCGTCATGCCGCGCGAGCCCTGGGCCGAGGGGCTGTCCATGCTGTAAAGCAGCCAGTCGTCGACGCGCGCGTCACGGTGAAACCACAGCGCGTGATCGAGGCTGGCGACCACCATGTCCGGTGAATACCACGAGCGACCGTGAGGCTTGAGTGCGGTGGCGATCAGGTTGAAGTCGCTGGCGTAGGCCAGCAGGCAGCGGTGCAACCAAGGTTCGTCCGGGAGCCGGGCGACGGCGCGGAACCAGATCTGGTTGCACGGCGGCGCGGCTTCCCGGTCGGCCAGAAACGGGTTGGCGGCAGACACCGGCCGAAACTCGATGGCCAGGGTCTGGGTCAGCATGTCGCGCATCCGCTGCGGCAGGTCCGGCACGGCCTTGAACCATTGCTCGCGCAACTCGTTGATCGGCGTCAGCGACTCGGGCGGCGGCACGTCGGGCATCGGCAGGTGGTGCTCAAAGCCGTCTTCGTCGATGTGGAACGACGCCATCATCGACAGGATGGGGCGGCCGTGCTGGATGGCCTGCACCCGTCGCGCCGAGAAGCTGCTGCCGTCACGCAGTCGGTCGACTTCGTAGACGATGGGCGCTTCCATGTCGCCAGGCAACAGAAAGTAGGCGTGCAGCGAGTGCGGGCGACGGCCTTCAACGGTGCGTGATGCAGCGACCATGGCCTGACCGATCACCTGGCCGCCGAAGACCGAATGGCCGCCCAGATCGCGAGAGGTGCCGCGAAACAGGTTGACTTCCAGGGACTCGAGATCAAGCTGATCGACCAGATCCTTCAGCTTTGGGGTCATGCAACGCTCCGCCAATCGGCAAACCGCAATTGTGAGGCATTCCACCCTGTCAGAACCAGCCGAGATGCCGTGTCGCGCCGGCTGTGCGGCCTGCTGTATCGCGCCGTCCATCAGTTCGCCGTTGCCCGGGCTGCCGTGGGGCAAGCCCGCAGGTATGCCGTGCCCGCACCTCACCCCGACCCTCGCCTGCGGCCTCTGGGGCGACCCGCGACGACCGGCGGTCTGTGCATCGCTGAAGCCCGAGCCCGTCATGTGCGGCAACTCGCGCGAGCAGGCGCTGGACTATTTGGCGACACTGGAGCGCGCCACCCAAACCGGACAACCGTCGTGAGCCTGCAGACCCGAAACCCCGCCACTGGCGATGTGCTGGACACCTACGCCGAACTTTCGCCCGCCGGCGTCAGCGCTGCCCTGGATCAGGCAGTGACCGCGCAGCGCCGCTGGCGGAGTCTGGGCTTTGCCAGGCGTGCGGCCGGCCTGAGCGCCGTTGCTGAAGCCTTGGAAGCCCGCGCCGACGACCTCGCCCGACTGATGGCGCTGGAGATGGGCAAACCGCTGGCGCAGGGCGTGGCCGAGTGCAAAAAATCGGCGGGTGCCTGTCGCTATTACGCCGAGAACGCCGAGGCGCTTTTGGCCGACGAGGCCGTCACCGTCGACAGCGGCAGCGCGGCCGTGACGCACGCGCCCTTGGGGGTGATTCTGGGAATCATGCCGTGGAATTTTCCGCTGTGGCAGGTGCTGCGCTTTGTTGCGCCAACCTTGATGGCGGGCAATACGGTGCTGATCAAGCATGCCCCCAACGTCACCGGCACGGCGCTGGCGCTGGCGCGGTTGTTTGATGACGCGGGTCTGGGCGAAGGGGTTTACACCGCGTTGGTGATTGATCTTGAGCCAACGGCACAAGTGATTGCTGACCCGCGCGTGGCGGCGGTGTCGCTCACCGGCAGCGTGCGCGCGGGCCGCGCGGTGGCCGCGCAGGCCGGTCAGGCGGTGAAGAAGTGTGTGTTGGAGCTTGGGGGCTCTGACGCCTACGTGGTGCTCGATGATGCCGACATCGACCTCGCTGCCACGGCCTGCGTGAACTTCCGGCTGGTCAACGCCGGGCAGAGCTGCATTGCCGCCAAGCGCTGGATCGTCACCCACGCCGCGCGCCCTGCGTTCGAGGCGGCGGTGCGCGTCCGGCTTGCCGAGCAGGTCGTCGGCGACCCCTTCGACAGCGCCACCACGGTGGGGCCGATGGCGCGCGATGATCTGCGGGAACAACTGCACGATCAGGTGCAGGCCAGCATCGCGGCCGGCGCGCGCTGCACGCTGGGCGGCGTGCTGCCTGCGGGCACGGGCAGCTATTACCCGGTGACCCTGCTCACCGACCCGCCGCCGGGCAGTGCCGCGTACGCCGACGAGCTGTTTGGCCCGGTGGCGACGCTGATCGAAGCAGCCGACGCCGAGGCGGCACTGCAAATTGCCAACGACACGGTTTATGGCTTGGGCGGTGCGGTGTTTTCACGCGACCTTGAGACCGCCGAGGCTTTTGCCCGGCAGATGCACTGCGGTGCCGTCGGCATCAATCGCGCGGTGGTGTCGGATCCGCGTTTGCCGTTCGGTGGCATTGGCCACAGCGGTTATGGCCGCGAGTTGTCGCGTCACGGGCTGATGGAGTTCGTCAACGTCAGGGCCATCATGCGGGCCTGACGCGCTGCGAAGGCTTGCTCGCGTCAGGCCAGCAGACGTCCGCGAAAGCTGTCCAGGCTCTGCTCGCCGAGGCGCTTTCCGGCGCGTCGGTGGGTGATGCGCCACTGCAGTCGCAGGCCGACCTCGGGCCGGGTGTCGCTGGTCAGCGTCACCTGTAGCTCGTCGCCGGCCTCGATGGTCACGGCGTCCAACAGCGGCAAGTAGACCTGGTCCCAGTGCGTGGCGGTCGCGTCCGGGGCCGTGCTGATGTCGATGCCCGGCGCCAGGGTGCACACCCACCACAAGGCCAGTCCATGGACGGTTTGTGCGGCGGGCGTAAAACGCACCTGCTGTTGGCGACGGCTGTTGACGATGGGCGCCTTGGGCGAAAAGTCGAGGTCGTCCCAAAGCACGCCGGGTGCGGCGAGTTGCGTGGGCAGGATGCGCCGCACGTAAAGGTTGTTGAGGCTGATCTGGCGCGCCGCGTCGAGGTCGAGCCCGAAGCCAACGCTGCCCCACAGGTCAATGTCCTGCTGCAGCGTGGGGTCGCCGGTCGGCGCGACGAACTGCTGCAACCGGCACGGCAGGATGACGCCGCCGGGTTTGAGGTAGCGACGCGCGTCCATCAGGGTTTCCAGCAGGCCTTCTTCAAGCGCGTAGTTGCCCAGCGTTTCGGAGATGACCAGATCAACCTTCGGCGGGTTGGCAATCTCGCCGGAATGGGCATTGCTGAACTGCAGGCCGGTGATGCCGTTGGCACGCGCCAGTGTCTGGGCCAGCGCCAGCGCCTCGCTGTACTCGATGAGGTGGCAATGTTTGGCCCCGAGCTGCCGGGCGAGAAACGACAGAAAGCCGGTCCCGGCGCCCAGGTCGGCCACGGTGGTTTTTCCGGGGGTGATGCACTGTTCAAGCGCCGCATGAAAGGCCTGGTTGCGGCCGGCGTCGCCCAACAGCTTGCGGTGCAGTTCAATCTCGCTCATGGCCGCAATTGTCCGCGATTCAGGGGAAAATGCCGACATGTCGAACCTGAAACTTGCCCCCGTGACGCCGCTGGTCTTTGCTGGCCGCGTGCAAGCCATGCCGGGCGATGGCCGGCCCACGGCGATCTTCAAGCAGCCGCTGCGCGGTGAAATCGAGATCACGCCGCTCGGCATCGTCGGCGATCATCAGGCCGATCTGAAGAACCACGGCGGCCCTGAAAAAGCCGTGCACTTTTATCCCGCAGATCGCTACGCGCTGTTGGCAGCGAACTTCGACGCGGTGGCCGACGCGATGCAGCCCGGCGCCATGGGCGAGAACCTGAGTGCGGCGGGCGTCGACGAGCATGACGTGTGCATTGGCGATGTCTTTGCCTTCGGCGCTGCGCGGCTGCAAGTCTGCCAACCGCGCACACCGTGCTGGAAGATTGATGCGCGGCACGGGGTCGACGGCATGGCCGCGTTCATCGAGCAACGCGGGATTGCCGGTTGGTATTACCGGGTGTTGGTGCCCGGCCGCGCGCAGGTTGGGGCGGCCCTGACCCTGGACAGCCGTGAGACGGACGCGATCAGCGTTGCCGACTTTTCCGCCCTGCGCGGCATCACCCGCCCCGATCTGGCGTTGTTGCAACGGCTGGTCGACCTGCCGGCGCTGGCCTCAGACTGGCGCCGCCGACTGCACAAACGGCTGGTCTGGCTGCGCGAGCACGGCGGGTGAGGCTGCCCGATTTGCCCGTCGGCGAGGTGTTGCCCGCCTTGGCCGACACGCTCGCGACGTCGATGTCGGCGGTGCTGTGCGCGCCGCCGGGTTCGGGAAAGACCACGCTGGTGCCGCTGGCGCTGCTCGATGCGCCGTGGCTGGCGGGCCAGTCGATCATCGTGCTCGAACCGCGCCGTGTCGCAGCGCGCGCCGCCGCCGCGCGTATGGCGCAGTTGTGCGGTGAGGCGGTGGGTCAGACCGTTGGGTATCAGGTGCGTTTTGACCGAAAGATCGGTCCGCGCACCCGGGTTGAAGTGCTCACCGAAGGCCTGCTCACCCGCCGCCTGCAGGCCGACCCTGAGCTGCCGGGCGTCGGGCTGGTGATCTTCGACGAGTTCCACGAGCGCAGCCTGGAGGCCGATCTGGCCTTGGCGCTGACCGCCGACGCACGCGCCAATCTGCGCACCGATCTGCGGGTGTTGGTGATGTCGGCGACGCTCAATGCCGAACGGGTTTCCGCGCTGTTGGGCGACGCGCCGGTGGTGCGTAGCGACGGGCGCATGTATCCGGTGTCGGTTGTTTACCGGCCCACGACCGCGCCGCTGGCGGAAGCCGTTGCCGCCGCCGCGCTGAGTGCGCTGGCAGATGACGCGGGCGACATCCTCGCGTTTCTGCCGGGTGCCCGAGAGATTCGGGATGCGCAGAATCTCATTGAGACGCGCGCCGGTGGCGCGGTGCGCGTTTATCCGCTGTATGGCGCGCTGGACGCCGCCGCCCAGGATGCCGCGCTGCAGCCGGACCCGAACGGCGCGCGCAAGGTGATCCTGGCCACCAACATTGCCCAGACCAGCCTCACGGTGGAGGGCGTCACCTCTGTCATCGACGGCGGCTGGGTACGCGCCGCCGAGTACGACCTGGCGTCTGGCGCCGACCGTCTGGTGACCCGCCGCATCTCGCGCGCGGCCGCCGAGCAGCGCGCCGGCCGGGCCGGTAGGTTGGGTCCGGGCCGGGTGATTCGTCTGTGGTCGCAGGATCAGCAGGGCGCGCTCGCCGGGTTTGACGCGCCCGAAATCCAGCAGGTTGATCTGAGTCGCTTCGCGCTCGAACTCGCCGTTTGGGGGCTGCGCCCCGAGGATGCTGCGCTGCTCGATGCGCCGCCGGCACCCGCCTGGGCGGTGGCGCAGGGGCTGCTGCACGGCATTGCGGCGCTGGATGAAACCGGGCGCGCCACGACGCTGGGACAGGCACTGCTCAAAGTGCCTGCCGCGCCGCGCCAGGCCGCCCTGCTGCACCGTGCGCAGCAGCAGGGTCTGGGTGAGGTTGCGGTGTGGTTGGTCGCCGTGCTGGATGAGGGCGAGGCCGGTCACGATCTTGGCGAGGCGGTGACGCGCTTCATGCAGGGTCGCGCGCCTGCCCCGGCGCAGCGACGGGTGCGTGAGACGGTTCGGCAACTGGCGCAGCGACTGAAGCTGACGCCCGCCACGCACGCTGAAGAGCGCGACCTGGCGAGGCTGATCGCGTTTGCCTACCCGGAGCGCATCGCCCAGCGGCGCGGAGAGGCGGTTGGCGTCTTTCGCTGTGCCGACGGACGCGAACTGCGGGTGCACGGCGCTTCGCCGCTGGCGCAGGCCTCGTGGCTGGCCGTCGCACACTGGGATCCGGGCCCGCCGCGCAAGCTGCGCAGCGGCTTGGTCATTGACGAGGCGACGCTGCGTGCCGACTTCGCCGATCAATTGGTGACGGACGACGCGGTCAGTTGGGATCCGCGAGCCGAAGCGGTGCGCACGTCCGAGCAGACGCGCTTGGGCGCACTGGTGCTGGACGAGCGGCCCGGCCGGCCGGCCGCGAACCGTATTGCTGACGGCGTGCTCGCCGGCATCAGCCAGTTGGGGTTGGAGGTGCTGCCGTGGACGCCGGCGTTGAGACAGTGGCAGGCGCGGGTGCTGTGTTTGCGTGCGTGGCAGCCCGAAGCCGGGTGGCCGGATGTGAGTGATGAGGTGCTCTCGGCGTCGCTCGCCGATTGGCTGCGGCCGTTTCTCGATGGCGTGAGTCGCCGCACGCAGTTTGATCGAATCGCCCTGGACGATGCCTTGGCGGCGCTGCTCGACTATCCCGCCCAGCAGGCCTTGCAACGGCTGGCGCCGACCCACCTGACCGTCCCGAGTGGCCATTCACACCGGCTGCATTACGCGGTTGGTGCGCCGCCGGTGCTGGAGGTGAAGCTGCAGGAAATGTTTGGCGCGCAGCGGTCGCTGACGGTCTGTGATGGCCGCATCCCTGTTTTGCTGCACCTGCTGTCCCCGGCGCGACGGCCGGTGGCGGTCACGCAGGACATTGAGGGCTTCTGGAAGGCCGGGTATCTCGACGTGCGCAAAGACCTGCGCGGACGGTATCCCCGACACCCCTGGCCGGAGGACCCGGCCGGCGCCTTGCCGACCGCCCGAGCCAAACCCAGAGGCACCTGAGTGAAAAACGTGTTGACTCCACCGGAGTCACCGTGAACAATAGTGGGCTTCGTCGAACGCATCGCGTCTGACGGGGCGGATGGAGGGATACTCAAGCGGCCAACGAGGGCAGACTGTAAATCTGCTGGCTAACGCCTACGTAGGTTCGAATCCTACTCCCTCCACCACACAGGATTCTGCGGTAACCGGTTGGGTGCGGCGGGAGTAGTTCAATGGGTGAGGGCGCCCGAGTATGCAAACGTCCAGTGGACGTTTGCAGGGCAACCGAACGACCGGCAGGACGCCGGGCGGACCCAGGTGAGCAGGATGCCCATCGAGCGATTGACGCGTGCAGTGAGTGGCGGGAGTAGTTCAATGGTAGAACTTCAGCCTTCCAAGCTGATAGCGCGGGTTCGATTCCCGTCTCCCGCTCCAGCTGGTTGAAGACAGTTTTATTTGCCCACATAGCTCTAGTGGTAGAGCGCACCCTTGGTAAGGGTGAGGTCATCAGTTCGAATCTGATTGTGGGCACCAAATTCGCAGCAAGTGGCAACGGTTGGCTCAATCAGGGTCGAACTGATGACCTCAAAAACAAGAGGTCCATCGCTTTTGATGTTTGGCCGTAGGCCAAACATTGGTTCGAATCTGATTGTGGGCACCAAATTCGTAGCAAGTGGCAATGGTTGGCTCAATCAGGGTCGAACTGATGACCTCAAAGACAAGAGGTCCATCGCTTTTGATGTTTGGCTGCGGGCCAAACATGGGTTCGAATCTGATGGAGGTCAGCCGATGAGCGGCAAATGGTGGTTCAGCGGTCCAAGCAGAGCGAGCCTTGCTCGCTTTTCGTGTTTTTCAGTCCCGCGTGCGCGGGCATACCTCTAAAGAAGAGTAAAGATGGCAAAGGAAAAGTTTGAGCGTACGAAGCCGCACGTGAACGTGGGGACGATTGGTCACGTTGACCATGGCAAGACCACGACGACGGCGGCACTGACCAAGATTAGCGCTGACAAGTTTGGCAACACCAAGTACGTCGCGTACGACGAAGTGGCCAAGGCCTCTGAATCACAGGGACGTCGCGACTCCACCAAGATCCTCACCATTGCCACCTCACACGTGGAATACGAAACCGACGCACGGCACTACGCCCACGTCGACTGCCCGGGCCACGCCGACTACGTCAAGAACATGATCACCGGCGCTGCGCAGATGGACGGCGCCATCCTGGTCGTGTCCGCCACTGACGGCCCCATGCCGCAGACCCGCGAGCACGTGCTGCTGGCCAAGCAGGTCAACGTCCCCAAGATCGTCGTCTGGCTCAACAAGTGCGACCTCATCGACGACCCCGAGCTGCTCGAACTCGTCGAAATGGAAGTGCGCGAACTGCTCGGCAAATACGGCTTTGACGCCGACAACACCCCCGTCATCCAGGGCTCGGCCACCAAAGCCATCTCCGGCGACCCCGAATGGATTGCCAAGCTCGAGAGCCTGTACAGCGCCCTCGACACCTGGATCCCCGAACCCGAGCGTGAAGTCGACAAACCCTTCCTGCTGCCCGTGGAAGACGTCTTCTCCATCTCCGGCCGCGGCACCGTGGCCACCGGTCGTATTGAACGCGGCCTGGTCAAGGTTGGCGAAGAAGTCGAAATTGTCGGCATTCGCGACACCGCCAAGACCATCGTCACCGGCGTCGAAATGTTCCGCAAGCTGCTCGACCAGGGCCAGGCAGGCGACAACGTTGGCCTGCTGCTGCGCGGCACCAAGAAAGAAGACATTGAACGCGGCCAGGTGCTCTGCAAGCCCGGCAGCATCAAGCCACACGACCAGTTCGAAGGCGAGGTGTACATCCTCACCAAGGAAGAAGGCGGTCGTCACACGCCGTTCTTCAAGGGCTACCGTCCGCAGTTCTACTTCCGCACCACCGACGTCACCGGTGCCTGCGAAATTGAACAGGAAATGGTCATGCCCGGCGACAACATCCAGATGAAGGTTGAGCTGATCAACCCCATCGCCATGGAAGAAGGCGTACGTTTCGCCATCCGCGAAGGCGGTCGCACCGTCGGCGCCGGCGTGGTGACGAAAATCGTCAAGTGATTGCTGATTGACTTAAGGGGCGCGGAGCCATAAACTCCGCGCCCCTTTTGCATTTGCAAGGCGGCGCGCTGTGGTTTCAGGCGCGGGATATTAGGGCAGTAGCTCAACTGGTAGAGCGGCGGTCTCCAAAACCGCAGGTTGGGGGTTCGACACCCTCCTGCCCTGCCAACCTGACCCGGTTGGCCATCGAAAAATTTAGGCGATATGGACTCCCACAACAGCGATCAAACAGCCGGTTCCGCACGCGACACGGCGATCATCATTGCGGCAGTCGCCCTGCTGATTGGCGGGCTCGCAGCTTTCTACACGGTCGCGGCAACCCAGCCGGCGGTGGTCAAGGCGATCCTGATTCTCGGTTCGGTAGGCGCGGCACTGGGCCTGCTTTATCTCACCGCCATGGGCCGTTCGTTGTGGGGCTACGTGACCGGGGCGCGCGTTGAACTTCGCAAGGTCATCTGGCCGACGCGTCAGGAGGCCGTGCAAGCCACGCTGATGATCGCGGTCGTGGTGCTGATCATGTCCCTGCTGCTGTGGGGTCTTGATTCACTTTTGTTCTGGGCCGTCGGTCTGCTGACCGGCCGCGGAGGTTAACGCATGACCATGCGCTGGTATGTGGTGCAGGCGTATTCGCAGTACGAAAACAGCGTGATGAAGGCGCTGCGTGAGCGCATTGCGCGCAACGGCCTAGAGGCCTTGTTTGGCGACATCCTGGTGCCGACCGAAGAGGTCGTTGAAATCAAGGACGGCGTCAAGCGCATGACCGAGCGGAAGTTTTTCCCCGGTTACGTGCTGGTGCAGATGGACATGAACGAGGAAAGCTGGCACCTCGTCAAATCCACGCCCAAGGTGCTGGGCTTTATCGGCGGCACGCCGGACAAGCCGCAGGCGATCTCTGACCGTGAGGCCGAGAAAATCCTCAACCGGGTCACCGAATCGGTCGAAAAGCCGCGTCCGAAGACGTTGTTCGATCCGGGCGAGTCAGTACGCGTCAAGGAAGGCCCGTTTGCCGACTTCAGCGGCGTGGTCGAAGAAGTCAATTACGAGAAGTCGCGCCTGCGGGTGGCGGTGCTCATCTTCGGGCGGTCAACGCCCGTCGAGCTGGAATTCTCGCAGGTCGAGAAAGGGTGAGCTGATGCGAGTGAGCGAATGTCCACTGGACATTCGCTGCATCAGCGAACGCCCGGGCACGGATGCCCGGGCCGGGCTTTCTCATTGAGATGAAGTCGCGCCACGGATGGCCGCAGAACGTTTTTAGAGGTAGCCCAGTTGCTCCACAAGGCGACTGGATTAATACACCGGGGAGCCGCGAGGCGCTTGCACCCACCAAGGAGTTGTCATGGCAAAGAAAGTATCGGCCTACATCAAGCTGCAGATTCCTGCAGGCAAGGCCAACCCGGCGCCGCCGGTCGGTCCGGCGCTCGGTCAGAACGGCGTGAACATTATGGAATTCTGCAAGCAGTTCAATGCGGCCACGCAGAAGCTGGAGCCGGGCCTGCCGACGCCGGTGGTCATCACGGTCTATTCCGACCGTTCCTTCACCTTCATCACCAAGACGCCGCCGGCGTCAACGCTGATCAAGAAGGCTGCGGGCCTGACCTCGGGCAGCTCCAACCCGAACACCAAGAAGGTCGGCACCATCACGCAGGCGCAGGTTGAAGAAATCGCCAAGCAGAAAATGCCGGACCTCAACGCGGGCTCGCTGGAAACGGCGTGCCTGATGATCGCGGGCTCCGCCCGTTCCATGGGTGTCGAGGTCGAGGGCTAAGTCATGGCAAAAATCAGCAAACGTCAGAAGGCACTCGTTGGCAAGGTTGACGCCGCCAAGGTCTATTCCCTGGATGAAGCGGTGACCCTGCTCAAGGACGTTGCCACGGCCAAGTTCACCGAATCGGTGGACATGTCGGTCAACCTCGGCATTGATGCCCGCAAGTCCGACCAGAACGTTCGTGGCTCCACCGTGCTGCCGCACGGTAACGGTAAAACCGTACGCGTCGCCGTGTTCACCCAGGGCGCTAAGGCCGAAGAAGCCAAGGCGGCCGGTGCCGACGAAGTGGGCATGGAAGACCTCGCCCAGAAAATGAAGGACGGCGACCTGAACTTCGGTGTCGTCATTGCATCGCCGGACGCCATGCGCGTGGTTGGCAGCTTGGGCCAGGTGCTCGGTCCGCGCGGCCTGATGCCCAACCCCAAGACCGGCACCGTCACCCCCGACGTGGTCACGGCGGTCAAGAATGCCAAGTCGGGTCAGGCGCGTTTCCGCACCGACAAGGCCGGCATCGTCCATTGCGCCATCGGCTCGGCCGGTTTCGACAAGGACAAGATCGTCGAAAACCTCGCGGCTGTCGTGCGTGACTTGCGCAAGGCCAAGCCGGCAACGTCAAAGGGCGTTTACATCAAGAAAGTGACCCTGTCGACGACCATGGGTCCCGGCATCCGCGTCGACGTGTCGTCGCTGCCGGAATGATTCAAGGGCGCGGGCCTCTAAAGGGTCCGCGCCAACTTAACTTTGTAGTGCGGCGGCAAGCCGCACCGTCAAAGACCGCCAGTGGAGTGGTGGCGCACTCCTTAAAGATCGCCTGATCGCTTGCGTAGATGGAATGTCAGTGGCCCTCAAAAGCCCTGGCATTTGTTCGGGACCCCAGGTTTGCGGAATGGAACCCGAGGTCCCTTTGCTCCAGGAGATGATTGGAATGGCACTCAGACTGCATGACAAGAAAGCCCTGGTTGCGGAAGTCAATGAAATTGCCCAGAAGGCCCTGTCCGCGGTTGCAGCGGAATATCGGGGACTGACGGCGGTCAAGTTTGATGCGCTGCGTGCCAAGGCACGGGAACAGAACATCTACCTGCACGTGGTCAAGAACTCTCTGGCCCAGCGCGCGGTTGCCGGCACCGAATTCGAGTGCCTGACGCCCAAGCTGGTGGGGCCGCTGGTGCTGGGATTCTCGCTAGAGGATCCGGGTGCCGTGGGCCGCGTGATCAAAGACTTCGCGAAAGACAACGACAAGCTCGTGGTCAAGGCGATTGCGGTTGGCGGCACCCTTTACGGTGCTGAAGACCTCGACCGTTTGGCCACGTTGCCGACCAAGGAACAGGCGATTGCCCAGCTGCTCGGGATGCTCAATGCACCCATCAGCACCTTCGTTCGCACGCTTGCCGAACCTGCTGCCAAGGTCACCCGCGCAGTCAAGGCCGTGGCCGACTCACGCGGCTAGGTTTTCTCGCATCCGCATACCGCGTATTTCGCACTACACCTGTAATTTGGAGTTTTAAACATGGCAACGAAAGAAGAGATTCTCGACGCAATCGGCAACATGTCCGTGCTGGACGTGGTTGACCTCGTCAAGATGATGGAAGAGAAGTTTGGCGTGTCGGCTGCTGCCCCCGTGGCTGCTGCTGCTGGCCCGGCCGCTGCAGCTGCAGTGGTTGAAGAGCAGACCGAGTTCAACGTGATTCTGGCCGGCATTGACCCCGCCAAGAAGGTTTCGGTGATCAAGGTCGTTCGTGAAATCACCGGTCTGGGCCTCAAAGAAGCCAAGGACCTGGTTGAAGGCGCGCCGCAGACCGTCAAAGAAGGCGCCGACAAGGCCACTTCTGACGATCTGAAGAAGAAGATTGAAGAAGCCGGCGGCAAGGTCGAGCTGAAGTAAGCGCGATTTTGAGCCTATTTGACGGCTTTTAGTGTGACGCAGGCTGGGGGCCTCAAGCCCCCGGCCTGTTGCTGTTGCGCGAACCCAAACCTTTGAGCGATCTCAAAGGTTTGGGTTTGAGACGTGATCTGCGCCGTTAGGCGCGACTGATTTAAGAGGGTTCCGATGGCCTACTCGTTGACCGAGAAAAAGCGCATCCGCAAGGATTTCAGCAAGCTGACCGAGACGCTGGAAATTCCTTTCCTGCTCGCCACGCAGATTGATTCGTATCGGAAGTTTCTGCAAGCCGATACCCCGCCGTCCAAGCGCAAGGACAGCGGTCTGCAGGCATCCTTCAAGTCGGTTTTCCCGATGGTGTCGTACAACAACGCTGCGGCGTTGGAGTTCGTCAAATACCGTCTCGACGAGCCGGTCTTCGAAGAAAAGGAATGTCGCGTTCGCGGCATGACCTATGCGGCGCCGCTGAAGGTGACGGTGCGCTTGGTGATCTTTGATCGTGAATCGAAAGAAAAGCGCATCAAGGATGTACGCGAGCAGGAGGTTTATCTGGGCGAGATGCCGCTGATGACCGACCACGGCACGTTCATCACCAACGGCACCGAGCGTGTCATCGTCAGCCAGTTACACCGCTCGCCCGGTGTCTTTTTTGACCACGACAAGGGCAAAACGCACAGCTCCGGCAAGCTGCTGTATTCGGCGCGCATCATTCCGTACCGCGGCTCTTGGCTCGATTTCGAGTTCGACCCCAAGGACAACGTCTTCGCCCGTATCGACCGTCGCCGCAAGCTGCCGGTCACCATCGTGCTGCGCGCGCTGGGCTACAACAACGAAGAAATGCTGGCGATGTTCCACGAAGAGAGCGTCTTCAAGCTGCAGAACGACGGCGCCACCTTCGACTTCGTGCCCGAGCGCCTGAAGGGCGAAAAGGCACAGTTCGACATCACCCATGACGGCAAGATTCTGGTCGATCAGGGCAAGCTGATCACCGCACGCCACATCAAGCTCATCGAGCAAGCCGGCCTCAAGGTGCTCGATGTGCCGGACGCCTATCTGGTTGGCCGTATCGTCGCCCGTAATCTTGTTGACGCCGAGACCGGCGAGATCATTGCCGCCGCCAACGTCGAGCTCGACGAGGAGCTGCTGGCCAAGCTGCGCGCTGCGAGCATCACCGAACTGCCGGTGCTTTACGTCAATGACGTGGACAAAGGGCCGTACATCAGCACCACGCTGAACATCGACCCAACCCGCACCAAGCTGGAAGCGCTGGTCGAGATCTACCGCATGATGCGTCCCGGCGAACCGCCGACCAAAGACGCTGCCGAAACGCTGTTCAACACCATGTTTGCCAGCCCCGACAAGTACGACCTGTCGGCGGTGGGCCGCATGAAGTTCAACCGCCGCCTGCGCCGTGAAGATGTCGAAGGCCCGGCAGTGGTTTACGACGGCAAGCTGTTCAGCAGCTTCAACGACGAGTTCAGCAAGAAACTGGTCGCCACCTATGGCCCGGATCACTCCGACATCGTCGAAGTCATTCGCGAAATTATCGCCATCCGCAATGGCGAGCAGCAGACCGACGACATCGATCACCTCGGCAACCGCCGCATCCGTGCCGTCGGTGAGATGACCGAAAACGTCTTCCGCACCGGTCTGGTGCGCGTCGAGCGCGCGGTGCGTGAACGCCTGGCGTTGGCCGAGGCCGACAACCTGTTCCCGCAGGACCTGATCAACGCCAAGCCGGTGGCCGCCGCGATCAAGGAGTTCTTCGGCTCCAGCCAGCTGTCGCAGTTCATGGACCAGAACAACCCGCTCTCCGAGATCACCCACAAGCGTCGCGTTTCGGCACTTGGGCCGGGCGGTTTGACGCGTGAGCGCGCGGGCTTCGAAGTCCGTGACGTGCACCCCACGCACTATGGTCGTGTCTGCCCCATTGAAACGCCTGAAGGCCCGAACATCGGTCTGATCAACTCGCTGGCCTGCTACGCCCGCACCAACGATTACGGTTTCCTCGAAACCGCGTATCGCAAGGTCAACGACGGCAAGGTCACCGAAGAGGTCGAGTACCTGTCGGCGATTGAAGAAGGCCGTTACGTCATCGCCCAGGCCAACTCGGTGCTGGATGACAAAAAGCAGTTCGTTGCCGACCTCGTCGCCGTGCGTTTCCAGAACGAGTTCACGATGATGTCGCCCGACAAGGTCCAGTACATGGACGTGTCACCGCGCCAGATCGTGTCGGTGGCTGCGGCGCTGATCCCGTTCCTGGAACACGATGACGCCAACCGCGCCCTCATGGGCTCGAACATGCAGCGTCAGGCGGTGCCGACCTTGAAGACCGAAAAGCCGTTGATCGGCACCGGCATGGAACGCCGCGTTGCGGTCGACTCCGGCAACGCCCTCACTGCCAAGCGCGGCGGCGTGGTCGACAAGGTTGATGCCTCACGTATCGTCATCCGTGTTCACGACGAAGAAACCGTGGCGGGTGAAGCGGGCGTGGACATCTATGGTCTCGTCAAATACACCCGCTCGAACCAGAACACCTGCATCAACCAGAAACCGGTCGTCAAGCCCGGTGACGTGGTGGCGCGCGGTGACGTGGTGGCAGATGGTCCGTCAACCGATCTCGGTGAACTGGCGCTGGGGCAGAACATGCTCATCGCCTTCATGCCCTGGAACGGCTACAACTTTGAAGACTCGATTCTCATTTCCGAGCGGGTCGTTGAAGAAGACCGCCTGACCACGATTCACATCGAGGAAATGACCTGTGTGGCCCGCGAAACCAAGCTGGGCACCGAGGAAATCACCGCCGACATTCCCAACGTCAACGAGAGCGCGCTGCGCAAGCTCGACGAGTCGGGCATCGTCTACATCGGCGCCGAAGTGAAAGCCGGTGACATCCTCTGCGGCAAGGTCACGCCCAAGGGCGAGACCCAGCTCACGCCGGAAGAAAAGCTGTTGCGCGCCATCTTCGGTGAGAAGGCCAGCGACGTGAAGGACACGTCCCTGCGCGTACCCGCCGGGATGGACGGTACGGTGATCGACGTGCGCGTCTTCACCCGCGACGGCGTGGCCAAGGATGCCCGTGCGCTGTCCATCGAAGAGGCCGAGCTGGCCGAGGTCCGCAAGGACTTGAACGACCAGCAACGCATCTTTGAAGACGACATCTATGATCGTCTGGCCAAGCTGCTCGACGGTCAGGTCGCCGATGGCGGCCCCAACAAGCTGAAGAAGGGCGCGACGGTCGATGCCGACTATCTCACCAGCGTCGAGCGTGACAAGTGGTTTGAAATTCGCCTGCGTGACGAGTCGGCCCAGGGCCAGCTTGAAGCCGCTGCCAAGCAGCTCAAGGACCAGCGCTCGTTCTTCGACAAGCGCTACGACGACAAGAAACGCAAGATCACCGCCGGTGACGAGCTGTCGCCGGGTGTGTTGAAAATGGTCAAGGTGTATCTGGCCGTGCGTCGCCGCATTCAGCCGGGTGACAAGATGGCCGGCCGTCACGGCAACAAGGGCGTGATCTCGCAGATCGTGCCGGTCGAAGACATGCCGCACATGGCCGATGGTACCCCCGTCGATATCGTGCTCAACCCGCTGGGCGTGCCGTCGCGCATGAACATCGGTCAGCTGTTGGAAGTGCACCTGGGCTTCGCCGCCAAGGGGCTGGGCCGCAAGATCGACGGCATGCTGCAGTCGCAGCGTGCCGTGGCCGAGATTCGCAGCTTCCTCGAGAAGGTCTACAACTCGGGTCGTGGTCTGCGCGAGGTCAAGCTCGACAGCTTCAGCGATGCCGAGGTGTTGACCTTGGCCGGCAACCTGGTCGACGGGGTGCCGATGGCCACGCCGGTGTTCGACGGCGCCGACGAAGCCGAGATTCGCGAGCTGCTGGAATTGGCCGATCTGCCCGTCAGCGGCCAGGTCGACCTCGTCGACGGCCGAACTGGCGAGAACTTCTCGCGGCAGGTCACGGTCGGCTACATGTACATGCTCAAGCTCAACCACCTGGTCGACGACAAGATGCACGCGCGCTCGACCGGTCCGTACTCGCTGGTCACGCAGCAGCCGCTGGGTGGCAAGGCGCAGTTCGGTGGTCAGCGCTTCGGCGAAATGGAAGTCTGGGCGCTGGAAGCCTACGGTGCGGCCTACACCCTGCAGGAAATGCTGACGGTGAAGTCCGACGACACCACCGGCCGCACCCGCATGTACAAATCGATTGTCGACGGTGACCACCGCATGCACGCCGGGATGCCCGAGTCGTTCAACGTGTTGGTCAAGGAAATCCGTTCCATCGGCCTCAACATCGAACTGGAGCAGAACTCGTGACGTGAGGTTTTAACGCCTCACGCCCCACGTCTTACTTCTCACGAGAATTGTCATGAAAGAACTGTTCAACCTGCTACGCGGTCCGGCCGACGAAGTCGAAGATTTCGACGCGATCAAGATCGGCCTGTCATCGCCCGAGACCATCCGTTCCTGGTCGTTCGGCGAGGTCAAGAAGCCGGAAACCATCAACTACCGCACCTTCAAGCCGGAGCGTGACGGGCTGTTCTGCGCCAAGATTTTCGGGCCCATCAAGGACTACGAATGTCTGTGCGGCAAGTACAAGCGCCTCAAGCATCGCGGTGTGGTTTGCGAAAAATGCGGCGTTGAAGTCACCGTTGCCAAGGTGCGCCGTGAGCGCATGGGCCACATTGACCTCGCCTGCCCGGTCGCCCACATCTGGTTCCTGAAGTCGCTGCCCAGCCGTATTGGCTTGCTGCTCGACATGCCGCTGCGTGCCATTGAGCGGGTGCTGTATTTCGAAGCCCACGTGGTGGTCGATCCCGGCATGACGCCGCTGGAGCGCGGTCAGTTGATGACCGAAGAGGACTACCTCAACGCCGTTGAGCAGTACGGCGATGAGTTCGACGCCCGCATGGGCGCCGAAGCCGTGCTCGACCTGCTGAAAGGTATCGACCTGGCCGCCGAAACCGTGCGCATGCGCGAAGACCTCGCCGCCACCGGCTCGGAAACCAAGATCAAAAAGATCGGCAAGCGCCTCAAGCTGATCGAATACTTCCAGAACTCCACCAACCGTCCGGAATGGATGGTGATGACGGTGCTGCCAGTGTTGCCGCCGGACCTGCGTCCGCTGGTGCCGCTGGACGGTGGCCGGTTCGCGACTTCCGATCTCAACGATCTGTACCGCCGCGTCATCAACCGCAACAACCGCCTGAAGCGTCTGTTGGAACTGACCGCGCCGGACATCATCGTCCGCAACGAAAAGCGCATGCTGCAAGAGTCGGTGGACGCGCTGATCGACAACGGTCGCCGTGGCCGTGCCATCACCGGCACCAACAAGCGTCCGCTCAAGTCGCTGTCCGACATGATCAAGGGCAAGCAAGGCCGCTTCCGCCAGAACCTGCTCGGCAAGCGCGTCGACTATTCCGGCCGTTCGGTCATCGTGGTGGGCCCAACGCTCAAGCTGCATCAGTGCGGCCTGCCCAAGAAGATGGCGCTGGAGCTGTTCAAGCCGTTCGTGTTCTCGCTGCTGCAGCGCAAGGGGCTCGCCACCACCATCAAGATGGCCAAGAAGATGGTCGAGCGCGAAGAGGCCGAGGTCTGGGATTGCCTGGAAGAGTGCATCAAGGAGCATCCGGTGATGCTCAACCGTGCGCCGACCCTGCACCGCCTCGGCATTCAGGCCTTTGAACCGCTGCTGATCGAAGGCAAGGCCATCAACTTGCATCCGCTCGTCTGCACGGCGTTCAACGCCGACTTCGACGGTGACCAGATGGCCGTGCACGTGCCGCTGAGCCTCGAAGCCCAGCTTGAAGCGCGCGTGCTGATGATGGCGTCGAACAACATCCTGTCGCCGGCCTCCGGCGATCCGATCATCGTGCCGTCGCAGGACGTCGTGCTCGGGCTGTACTGGATGAGCCGCGAGCGCATCAACGCCCAGGGCGAAGGCCTGATCTTCTCCGACGTCGGTGAAGCGCGTCGCGCCTACGACAACAACGAAGCCCACTTGCATGCGCGCATCAAGGTGCGTCTGCGTGACTTCGAAGACAACGGCGACGAAGTCTTCCGCCTCACCGAGACCACCATCGGCCGGGCCCTGCTGTCTGAAATTCTGCCCGACGGCATTCCGTTCTCGGTCATCAACAAGACGCTGACCAAGAAAGAAGTCTCGAAGGTCATCAACTACGTCTACCGCAAGGCCGGCACCAAGGACACCGTGGTGTTCGCCGACCAGCTGATGTACACCGGCTTCCGCATGTCGACCAAGGCGGGCATCAGCTTCTGCCTCGACGACATCATCATCCCGGACGAAAAGAAAGCACTGCTCGAAGCCGCCGAAGGCAAGGTCAAGGAAATCGACGACGAGTACAGCGCCGGTTTGACCACCCAGGGTGAGCGTTACAACCGCGTGGTCGACATCTGGTCGCGCGCCAACGACGACATCTCGAAGGCGATGATGACCCGTATCGGCACCGAGCCGGTGGTGAACAAGGAGGGCAAGGAGGTTCGCCAGCCGTCGTTCAACAGCGTGTTCATGATGGCCGACTCGGGTGCCCGCGGTAGCGCGGCACAGATTCGTCAGCTCGCCGGTATGCGCGGCCTGATGGCCAAGCCCGACGGCTCGATCATTGAAACGCCGATCACCGCGAACTTCCGCGAAGGTCTCGACGTGTTGCAGTACTTCATCTCCACCCACGGGGCCCGTAAAGGTCTGGCCGACACCGCGCTGAAAACCGCCAACTCGGGTTACCTGACGCGTCGTCTGGTCGATGTGGCGCAGGACGTGGTGGTCACCGCCGATGATTGCGGCACCGACCAGGGCCTGCTGATGATGCCCATCGTCGAAGGCGGCGATGTGCTCGAACCGCTGCGCGACCGCGTGCTGGGGCGTGTGGTGCTGCGCGACATCTGCAAGCCCGGCACCGATGAAGTGATCATCGAATCCGGTGTGCTGCTCGACGAGCAGGCGGTGGAAAATCTCGAAGCCAACAGCGTCGACGAAGTGTGGGTACGCTCCCCCATCACCTGCGAACTGCCGTTCGGCATCTGCGCCAAGTGCTACGGCCGCGATCTGGCCCGTGGTCACCGCGTCAACATCGGTGAAGCGGCCGGCGTCATCGCCGCGCAGTCCATCGGTGAGCCGGGCACGCAGCTGACCATGCGTACCTTCCACGTGGGGGGCGCGGCGTCTCGTGCCGCCTCTGCCGAGGGCGTTGACGCCCGCGCGGCCGGTACGGTGCGTGTGCACAACCTCAAGACCGTGACCAACAAGGACAACTTGCTGGTGGCCGTGTCGCGCTCCGGTGAGGTGGGTGTCATCGACGCCAACGGCCGCGAGCGTGAGCGCTACAAGATTCCTTATGGCGCCACCATTCTGGTGCGTGACGGCGACGAAGCCGCGGCAGGCCAGAAGCTGGCCAAGTGGGACCCGCACACCCATCCCATCGTGTCGGAAATCGCCGGTTTCGTGAAGTTTGAAGATTTCAATGAAGGCGTCACCGTGACCCGCGAATCGGACGTCCTCACCGGCGTGACCACACTGGTCATCACCGATCCCAAAGGCCGCGGTTCGGCCGCCAAGGACCTGCGCCCGATGATCCGTCTGGTGGACGTGGAGGGTGATCAGCTCAGCTTCCCCGGCACCGACATCCCGGCGGCGTACGCGCTGCCGCCCAAGGCGGTCATCATCGTTGAAGACGGTGATGAAGTGACCATGGGGTCGTTCATTGCCCGTATTCCGCAGGAAGCCTCGAAGTCACGCGACATCACCGGCGGTTTGCCGCGCGTCGCCGACTTGTTCGAAGCCCGCAAGCCCAAGGAGCCGGCGGTGCTGGCCGAGGCCACCGGGACCATCAAGTTCGGCACCGCCACCAAGGGCAAGCAGCGCGTCAAGATTGTCCAGGCCGATGGTGAAGAAACCGAAATTCTGGTGCCGAAGTGGATCGACATCCGCGTCTTCGAAGGGGAATCCGTCGAACGCGGTGAACAGATCTCCGATGGCGAACCCAGCCCGCACGACATCCTGCGTTTGAAGGGCGTGACCGATCTGGCCAACTATCTGGTCAAGGAAATCCAGGACGTCTACCGCCTGCAGGGCGTGCGCATCAATGACAAGCACATCGAGACGATCATTCGCCAGATGCTGCGCAAGGTCGAGATCGGCGAGCCGGGTGACACCCGCTTCCTCCAGGGCGAGCAGGTCGAGGTGTTCCAGGTCTTGGCCGAGAACAAGAAGGTGCAGGCCACCGGGGGTCGCGCAGCGCGCTACCAGCGGCAGCTCTTGGGCATCACCAAGGCCAGCCTGTCCACCGAGTCGTTCATTTCGGCGGCGTCGTTCCAGGAGACCACCCGCGTGCTCACCGAGGCCTCGGTGCGCGGTTCGCGCGACGAGCTGCGTGGCCTCAAGGAAAACGTTATCGTCGGGCGCCTGATTCCGGCGGGCACCGGTTTGGCTTATCACGAGCAGCGGCGCCGTGCCCGTGGCGGCAGCCTGCTGGCCGATCTGCAGTCGCGTGCGCTGTCCAGCACCGGCAGCTTTGACCCGGCGGCCGGTGATCGTTTGGTGCGCCCGGTTGAGGCCTCTACCGCCGACGAAGAAGGGGGCAGCGATGCCCCCGAGAGCGACGAAGGTTGAGGCGCCAAGCGGTTTGACTCCCATACGGCGCGCCAGTATGATGCGCGCCCTTTTTCCCGACGGACCCAGCATGCCGGGTCCGTCTTCTCTTTAGACAAGCCGGGAAGTATTAGAACGTGCCAACCATCAACCAACTCGTGCGTCACGGCCGTGTCCGCACCGTCGAAAAAAGCAAGGTGCCAGCGCTTGGCGGCTCGCCGCAAAAGCGCGGCGTTTGCACCCGCGTGTACACCACGACGCCGAAAAAGCCGAACTCCGCGTTGCGCAAAGTGTGCAAAGTGCGCCTGACCAACGGCTTCGAAGTGATTTCCTACATCGGCGGCGAAGGCCACAACCTGCAGGAGCACTCGGTGGTCATGATTCGTGGCGGTCGCGTAAAAGACCTTCCCGGTGTGCGCTATCACACCGTGCGCGGTGCGCTCGACTGCGCCGGTATCGACAAGCGTCGCCAAGGCCGGTCCAAGTACGGCGCCAAGCGGCCCAAGCCGGGCGCGCAGCCCGCAGCCGGCAAGAAGAAGTAACGCGATTGCGTCATCCCCGCCGCGAAGGCGGGAGCTCAAAGTCACAGGAAAACCCAAGTCATGTCACGTCGTCGCACACCCGAAAAACGCGTCATTCTTCCCGACCCCAAGTTCAAGAGCGAACTGCTGACCAAGTTCATGAACATGATCATGGAAGATGGCAAGAAGGCCGTCGCCGAAAAGATCGTCTACGGCGCGCTGGACACCATCGCCGACAAGCGTAAAACCGACGAGCCGCTGGAAGTGCTCAAGGCCGCGTTTGAAAACGTTGCGCCCGCGGTCGAAGTCAAATCGCGTCGTGTTGGTGGTGCCACCTACCAGGTGCCGATCGAAGTCCGCGCGTCACGCAAGTCAACCTTGGCGATGCGCTGGATCATCGACGCCTCGCGCGCCCGTGGTGAGCAGGGCATGACCAGCCGTCTGGCGGCCGAATTGCTGGACGCCTCCGAGCAGCGCGGCGCCGCAGTCAAGAAGCGCGAAGACACGCACCGCATGGCCGAAGCCAACAAGGCGTTCTCGCACTTCCGCTGGTAAGCCGGCACCCGCTCCGCACCTGCGGGTGCGGGACGGGGTGTGCCCGAAACGCATTTTCCATCTGATTCAAGCCTAGAGGATTTACCGTGGCCCGCATTACGCCCATCGAGCGTTATCGCAACATCGGCATTTCAGCGCACATCGACGCTGGAAAGACCACGACGACCGAGCGCGTGCTGTTCTACACCGGCATCAGCCACAAGATTGGCGAAGTGCACGATGGCGCGGCCACCATGGACTGGATGGAGCAGGAGCAGGAACGCGGCATCACCATCACCTCGGCGGCGACCACCTGCTTCTGGCAGGGCATGGCCAAGCAGTTCGAGCAGCACCGCATCAATATCATCGACACGCCGGGGCACGTCGACTTCACCATCGAAGTCGAGCGTTCCATGCGCGTTCTTGACGGTGCATGCATGGTCTATTGCGCCGTGGGCGGTGTGCAGCCGCAGTCCGAAACGGTGTGGCGCCAGGCCACCAAGTACAAGGTGCCGCGCCTCGCGTTCGTCAACAAGATGGACCGCAGCGGTGCCAACTTCGTCAAGGTCTATGAGCAGATGAAGGCGCGCCTCAAGGCGAACCCGGTGCCCATCCAGATCCCGATCGGTGCCGAAGAAGGTTTCAAGGGCGTCATTGACCTCGTCAAGATGAAGGCCATCTTCTGGAACGAAGAAGACAAGGGCGTCACCTTCAACTACGAAGAAATCCCCGACAACCTGGTCGATGAAGCCAACAAATGGCATGAGCACATGGTTGAGGCCGCCGCAGACGCGAGCGAAGAGCTGATGGAGAAGTATCTCGGCGGCGAGACGCTGACCGAGGAAGAAATCAAGCTGGCGATTCGCAAGCGCACGGTCAGCCTCGAGATCGTGCCGATGCTGTGTGGCAGCGCCTTCAAGAACAAGGGCGTGCAGGCCATGCTGGACGCCGTGATCGAATATCTGCCGGCGCCGACCGAAGTGCCGGCCATCAAGGGCGAAGACGCCGACACCGGCGCGCCGATCGAACGTCACGCTGACGACAACGAGCCCTTCTCGGCGCTCGGCTTCAAGATCATGACCGATCCCTTCGTCGGCCAGTTGACCTTCATCCGGGTTTACTCCGGCGTGCTCAAAACCGGCGACAGCGTGTTCAACTCGCGCACCGGCAAGAACGAGCGCATCGGGCGTCTGCTGCAGATGCACGCCAACAACCGCGAAGAAATTAAGGAAGTGCGCGCCGGCGATATCGCCTGCTGCGTGGGCTTGAAAGACGTCTACACCGGCACCACGCTGGCGTCGACCGACAAGCCGGTCATCCTTGAGCGCATGGAATTCCCCGAGCCGGTGATCAGCCAGGCGGTCGAGCCGAAAACCAAGGTCGACCAGGAGCGTATGGGCATTGCCCTGAACAAGCTCGCCCAGGAAGACCCCTCGTTCCGCGTCTTCACCGACGAAGAGTCCGGCCAGACCATCATCGCCGGCATGGGCGAGCTGCACCTCGAAATTCTCGTCGACCGCATGAAGCGCGAGTTCAAGGTCGAAGCCAACATCGGTGCGCCGCAGGTGGCCTATCGTGAAACCATCCGAGCCTCGGTCGAGCAAGAAGGCAAGTTCGTCCGCCAGTCCGGTGGCCGCGGTCAGTACGGCCATTGCTGGCTGCGTATCGAGCCGCAGGAAACCGGCAAGGGCTTTGAGTTCGTCAATGCCATCGTCGGCGGCGTGATTCCCAAGGAATACGTCCCGGCCGTCGGCAAGGGTGTCGAAGAGGCGCTCAAGACGGGTGTGCTGGCCGGCTACCCGATGGTCGACATCAAGGTGACCTGCTTCGACGGCTCGTACCACGACGTCGACTCCAACGAAATGGCGTTTAAGATCGCTGGCTCCATGGGCTTCAAGGAAGGCGCGGCCAAGGCCAAGCCGGTGATCCTCGAGCCGATCATGGCGGTCGAAGTCGAGACGCCGGAAGATTACATGGGCGACGTCATGGGCGACCTCAACCGGCGCCGCGGCATCATCCTGGGCATGGACGACAACATGGGCGTCAAGGTGCTCAAGGCCGAAGTGCCGCTGTCGGAAATGTTCGGTTACTCGACCTCGCTGCGCTCAATGAGCCAGGGTCGCGCGACCTACAGCATGGAATTCAAGAAGTACGAAGAGGCCCCGGCGAACATTGCCGCCGGTCTGGCCAAGAAAGGCTCGTAAGGGCCGTCCGGGCACTCTCTCCATCTCTTTAATAGGAAAGAAACAATGGCAAAGGAAAAGTTTGAGCGTACGAAGCCGCACGTGAACGTGGGGACGATTGGTCACGTTGACCATGGCAAGACCACGACGACGGCGGCACTGACCAAGATTAGCGCTGACAAGTTTGGCAACACCAAGTACGTCGCGTACGACGAAGTGGCCAAGGCCTCTGAATCACAGGGACGTCGCGACTCCACCAAGATCCTCACCATTGCCACCTCACACGTGGAATACGAAACCGACGCACGGCACTACGCCCACGTCGACTGCCCGGGCCACGCCGACTACGTCAAGAACATGATCACCGGCGCTGCGCAGATGGACGGCGCCATCCTGGTCGTGTCCGCCACTGACGGCCCCATGCCGCAGACCCGCGAGCACGTGCTGCTGGCCAAGCAGGTCAACGTCCCCAAGATCGTCGTCTGGCTCAACAAGTGCGACCTCATCGACGACCCCGAGCTGCTCGAACTCGTCGAAATGGAAGTGCGCGAACTGCTCGGCAAATACGGCTTTGACGCCGACAACACCCCCGTCATCCAGGGCTCGGCCACCAAAGCCATCTCCGGCGACCCCGAATGGATTGCCAAGCTCGAGAGCCTGTACAGCGCCCTCGACACCTGGATCCCCGAACCCGAGCGTGAAGTCGACAAACCCTTCCTGCTGCCCGTGGAAGACGTCTTCTCCATCTCCGGCCGCGGCACCGTGGCCACCGGTCGTATTGAACGCGGCCTGGTCAAGGTTGGCGAAGAAGTCGAAATTGTCGGCATTCGCGACACCGCCAAGACCATCGTCACCGGCGTCGAAATGTTCCGCAAGCTGCTCGACCAGGGCCAGGCAGGCGACAACGTTGGCCTGCTGCTGCGCGGCACCAAGAAAGAAGACATTGAACGCGGCCAGGTGCTCTGCAAGCCCGGCAGCATCAAGCCACACGACCAGTTCGAAGGCGAGGTGTACATCCTCACCAAGGAAGAAGGCGGTCGTCACACGCCGTTCTTCAAGGGCTATCGTCCGCAGTTCTACTTCCGCACCACCGACGTCACCGGTGCCTGCGAAATTGAACAGGAAATGGTCATGCCCGGCGACAACATCCAGATGAAGGTTGAGCTGATCAACCCCATCGCCATGGAAGAAGGCGTACGTTTCGCCATCCGCGAGGGCGGCCGCACCGTCGGCGCCGGCGTGGTGACGAAGATCGTAAAATAAGTCGTCTGCAGCACTTCCCTTTTGGACGGGGCGCGGCTACACTTCGCGCCCCGTTTTTATTCTGCTCTTTAAGACCTGAGAACTCGCATGGCCGCGACCAGCCAATCCATTCGTATCCGGCTCAAGGCGTTTGATCACCGCTTGATTGACAAATCAGCGAAAGAGATCGTCGAGACCGCCAAGCGTACCGGTGCCGTAGTACATGGCCCGATTCCGCTGCCGACCCGCAAGGAACGTTTCACGGTACTGACCTCGCCGCACGTCGACAAAGACGCGCGCGACCAGTACGAGATTCGGACCCACAAGCGCCTCATGCAAATCGTCGACCCGACGGAGAAGACCGTGGACGCCCTGTCCAAGCTCGATCTGCCGGCGGGTGTCGAAGTGCAGATCAAAGTCAACTGATCGGATTTATGACAATGGCGATTTCCATTATTGGTCGTAAGGTTGGCATGACCCGCGTCTTCACCGACGCCGGTGAAGCCATCCCGGTCACAGTCATCGAGTGCGAGCCCAATCGCGTCACCCAGGTGAAAACACCTGAGACCGACGGCTACAGCGCAATTCAGGTCACGGTGGGCACGCAGAAGGTGAGTCGTCTCACCCAAGCGGCTGCCGGGCATTTCAAGAAAGCAGGTGTCGAACCCGGTCGGGGTCTCTGGGAGATCCGCGTCGGTGACGACACGATTGCGGATTACGCCTTTGGCGCCGAGGTCCGGGTCGATGCATTTGCCGACATCAAGTCGGTGGACGTGACCGGCACCAGCATCGGCAAGGGCTTTGCGGGCGGCATGAAGCGTTGGGGTTTCAAGGGCGGTCGTGCAACGCACGGCAACTCCTTGTCACACCGCGCTCCGGGTTCGATTGGTCAGCGCCAGTCACCGGGCAAAGTATTCAAAAACAAAAAGATGGCCGGACAGATGGGGAACAAGCAGATCACTGCCTTGAACCTCTCACTCGTCCGGGTCGACTCAGAACGGAACCTGCTGCTCGTCAAGGGCGCGGTGCCGGGCGCCGATAACGGGAACGTCATCGTGCGCCCCACGGTGAAAGCTTAATTCACTGGGGAAAAACGGCGAAATGGACATTGAAATGAATAACGCAGCCAGCCTGAACCTCGCGGACAGCGTGTTTGGGGCTGAATACAACGAAGCGCTGGTGCACCAGGTGGTCGTCGCCTATATGAATGGCGGCCGCGCGGGGACCAAGGCGCAAAAATCCAAGGCCATGGTTTCCGGCGGCGGTAAGAAGCCCTGGAAGCAGAAGGGTACCGGCCGCGCGCGTGCAGGCTCCATCCGCTCGCCCTTGTGGCGTGGTGGTGGCAAGACGTTCGCCGCCGTGCCGCGCGACTTCTCGCAGAAGGTCAACCGCAAGATGTATCGCGGCGCGATGCGCTCGATCTTTTCCGAGCTGCTGCGCCGCGGCGACCTGACGATCGCCGAGCAGTTCTCGGTGAGCGAGCCCAAGACCAAGGCATTCCTCTCGGCAATCGAAGGCTTCGGCGTGAGTGACGTGCTGATCGTCACCAGCGAAGTGAGCCGCGAGCTTTTTCTCTCGTCCCGCAACGTCCCGCACGTTGCGCTGAGCGATGTCGAAAGCCTCAACCCGGTTGCCCTGCTGCGCCACAAGAAAGTGGTCGTCACCGCAGACGCGGCCAAGAAAATTGAAGGGTGGTTGGCGTGAATATCGAACGTATCCATCAAGTGATTCTTGCGCCGGTGATTTCGGAGAAGGCGAACCGCATCGCCGAAAAGAACAACCAGGCGGCATTCAAAGTGCTGCCGGGCGCCAGCAAGGAAGAGATCAAAAAGGCTGTCGAAACCTTGTTCGAAGTCAGCGTCGTCGCTGTTCGCACCTTGAATGTCAAGGGCAAGACCAAGCGTTTTGGTCAGCGCATGGGTCGTCGCTCCGACTGGAAGAAGGCGTACGTGACGCTGGCCGAAGGTCAGCAGATCGACTTCGTCGGTCAGGCCAGCTAAGGACAAGAACATGCCAGTCATTCAAATGAAGCCGACGTCACCGGGCCAGCGCCATGTGGTGCGGGTTGTGACCGAGGGCCTGCACAAGGGTGCGCCGTACGGCCCGTTGGTCGAAGGCAAGCACGCCACCGGCGGTCGTAACAACAATGGCCACATGACCACGCGCCACAAGGGCGGCGGTCACAAGCAGCGGTATCGCATTGTCGATTTCAAGCGTGACAAGGACGGAATTCCCGCCAAGGTCGAACGCATTGAATACGATCCCAACCGCTCATCGCACATCGCGCTGTTGCTGTATGCAGATGGCGAGCGTCGCTACATCATCGCGCCGCGCGGTGTGAAGGCCGACGACATGTTGCAGAACGGCTTTGACGCGCCGATCAAGACGGGCAACTGCCTGCCGATCAAGAACATCCCGGTCGGCTCCACCATTCACTGCATCGAGATGCGGCCGGGCAAGGGTGCGCAAATCGCTCGCTCTGCTGGTGCCGCCGTGCAACTGGTCGCTCGCGAGGGTGCGTACGCCACGGTGCGTCTACGCTCCGGCGAAATGCGCAAGATTCTGGGCGAGTGCCGCGCCACGCTCGGTGAAGTCGGCAACTCCGATCACAACCTGCGTCAGTACGGCAAGGCCGGCGCCAAGCGTTGGAAAGGCGTCCGCCCGACCACCCGCGGTGTGGTGATGAACCCGGTCGACCACCCGCACGGTGGTGGCGAAGGCAAGTCCGGTCAGGGCAACCCGCACCCGGTCACGCCCTGGGGTCAGCAGACCAAGGGTCTCAAGACGCGCAACAACAAGCGCACGCAGGCTTTCATCCTGCGCAGCCGCAAGAAGAAGTAAGGACTGCTCATGCCACGTTCCATCAAGAAGGGGCCGTTCGTCGATCATCACCTCGCCAAGAAAGTCGAGGAGTTGGCCAACGCACGCGTCAAGAAGCCGATCAAGACCTGGTCGCGTCGTTCGATGATCACGCCCGACATGGTCGGGCTGACCATGCAGGTGCACAACGGTCGTCAGCATGTTCCGGTGTTCGTCACCGACAACATGATCAGCCACAAATTGGGCGAGTTTGCGCCGACCCGGACGTTCAAGGGTCACGCGGACAAGTCAACCAAGAAATAAGGGCGGCCCATCATGCAAACCCACGCCGTTCTGAAGTTTGTCCGTCTGTCGCCGCAAAAAGGGCGATTGGTGGCCGATCTGGTTCGGGGCAAAAAAGTCGATGAAGCCATCAACACGCTGAAGTTTTCCAATCAGCGTGCGGCCGGTTTGATCCGCAAAGTCCTCGAGTCTGCAATCGCCAACGCCGAAAACAATCTCGGCGCCGATGTCGACGAGTTGAAGGTCAGCGAGATTTTCGTTGATCAGGGCCCCGTGCTGCGCCGCATCATGCCGCGCGCCAAGGGCCGTGCCGACCGCATCAGCAAGCCGACCAGCCATATCACCATCCGTGTGAGCGACGAGTAAGCCATGGGCCATAAAGTCAATCCAACCGGTTTCCGTCTGGGCATTTCCACACAGTGGACGTCCAACTGGTATGCCGAAAAAGCCGCCTACGGCGAAAACCTGACGCGTGACATGGAAGTCCGCGAGTACCTGCGCAAGCGTCTGGCGCAGGCCAACGTCAGCCGTATCCAGATCGAGCGTCCGTCGAAGTCAGCCCGGGTGATCATTCACACCGCGCGGCCCGGCATCGTCATCGGCAAGAAGGGCGAAGACATCGAGAAGCTGAAGCAGGAAGTCGCCAAGCGCTTCGAGCTGAAGGCGGATTCGGTGCACATCAGTGTCGAGGAAATCCGCAAGCCGGAAACCGACGCCAAGTTGGTCGCCGACAGCATTGCCCAGCAGCTCGAACGCCGCATCATGTTCCGACGCGCGATGAAGCGCTCGGTTCAGAACGCCATGCGCCAGGGGGCGGGCGGAATCAAGATCCAGGTGTCCGGTCGCCTTAATGGCGCCGAAATTGCCCGTACCGAGTGGTATCGCGAAGGCCGTGTGCCGCTGCACACCCTGCGTGCCTTTGTCGATTACGGCACGTCGGAAGCACAGACCACCTACGGCATCATCGGCATCAAGGTGTGGGTCTTCAATGGCGAGGTTTTCGAAGAAAGCCGTGGCGCCAAGAAGGACGAATCCGCCGAGGCCGTTTCGGCCTGAAATTAGGAGCGCACACTCATGATGCAACCGAAGCGGACGAAATTCCGCAAGCAGATGAAGGGCACCAACCGGGGCATGACCTTTAACGGCAACAAGGTCAGCTTTGGCGAGTACGGCTTGAAGTCGACCGAGCACGGCCGTATTACGGCGCGTCAGATCGAAGCCGCCCGTCGCGTCATCACCCGTTATGTGAAGCGTGGCGGCAAGTTGTGGATTCGTATCTTCCCCGACGTGCCGGTCACCAAGAAGCCGCTCGAAGTTCGCATGGGCTCGGGCAAAGGCAACGTCGAGTATTGGGTCGCCAAGGTCCAGCCCGGCAAGATGCTCTATGAAATTGAAGGCGTCACCGAAGCCGAGGCGCAGGAAGCGTTCCGTCTTGCTGCGGCCAAGTTGTCGGTGAAAACCAGCTTTGCCAACCGGACGGTGCTGTAAATGAAAAGCGCTGAATACCTTAAAACGCTGAGCGGCAAATCGGGCGACGAACTCCAGCAAGAGCTGGTCGCACTCCGCAAAGAACAGTTCAACCTTCGGATGCAACGCGCAACCGGTCAGATGAACCAGCACCATTTGATGGGGCAGGTTCGGAAAAACATCGCCCGCGTGAAATCCGTTCAATCGGCCCAGAGGGCTGTCAAATGAGCGAGACGCAAACGGCAAAAGGCGGCCGTCGCCTGGTCGGTACCGTGACCAGCGCCAAGCCCAACAAGACGATCACGGTGTTGATCGAGCGCAGCGAGAAGCATCCGCTGTACGGCAAGTACATCCGCCGCTCGACCAAGCTGCATGCGCATGATGAAACCAACGAGTGCAGCGTCGGCGACCTGGTCGCCATCGTTGAATCACGGCCGATTTCGCGTACCAAGCATTTCAAGCTGGTTGAAGTCCTGCAAAAGGGCGGGGTGGTCGCATGATTCAACAGGAAAGCTTTCTGCTGGCGGCTGACAACAGCGGCGCCAAGCTGGTCCAGGTGATCCAGGTCAAGGGCAGCAGCCGCCGGCGTTATGCCGGTGTCGGCGACCTGGTCAAGGTCACCGTCAAGGACGCTATCCCGCGCGGCAAGGTGAAGAAGGGCGAAGTGCACGACGCGGTTGTCGTCCGCACCCGTCACGCCATTCGCCGTCCCGACGGTTCGGCCATCCGCTTCGACAACAACGCAGCGGTGCTGCTGTCGAGCAAGGGTGAGCCCCTGGGCACCCGTATCTTTGGGCCCGTGACGCGCGAACTGCGCGAGCGGTTCATGAAGATCGTGTCGCTCGCCCCTGAAGTGATGTGAGGTCGCGTCCATGAAAAAGATCAAATCGGGCGACGAAGTCGTCGTCATCTGCGGTAAGGACAAAGGTCGTCGCGGCCGCGTTGAGCAAGTGCTCGCCAACGGCAAGCTGGTGGTTGACGGCATCAACGTGGTGAAGAAAAGCCAGCGTCCGAACCCCCAGGCCGGTGTCGCCGGTGGCGTGGTGGAAAAGACCATGCCGATCCAGGCTTCCAACGTGATGTTGTGGAACGCGCAGGCGGAAAAGGGTGATCGCGTGGCCATTCGCTTTGAAGGCGAAGGCGACTCGGCCCGCAAGGTGCGCATCTTCAAGTCGACGCAAACTCCCGTCGACGCTTAAGGATCAACGATGTCTAATTTTCAGACTTATTACCAGAACGAGGTCGTGCCGAAATTGCGCAAGGACCTCGGTCTGGGTGCGATGGAAGTGCCGCGCATCACCAAGATCACCCTGAACATGGGTGTCGGCGAAGCCACGGCCGACAAAAAGATCATGGAACACGCAGTGTCCGACATGATTGCGATCGCCGGCCAGAAGCCGGTGATCACCAAGTCGCGCATCGCCGTGGCCGGCTTCAAGATTCGTGAGAACTATCCGGTGGGCGTGATGGTGACGCTGCGCCGCGAGCGCATGTACGAATTCTTCGAACGTCTGGTCAACGTCGCGCTGCCGCGTATCCGCGACTTCCGCGGCATCAAGGCCAGCGGCTTCGACGGCCGCGGCAATTTCAACTTCGGTGTGACCGAGCAGATCATTTTTGCGGAAATCGACTACGACAAGGTCGACGCCACCCGCGGCATGAACATCTCGCTGACCACCTCTGCCAAGAACGATGAGCAAGGGCGTGCCCTGCTTGACGCCTTTGGCTTCCCGTTCCGCAAGTAAGGGCGAAAGACGATGGCAAAGACCAACATGATCGAGCGCGAGAAAAAGCGCGCCAAGCTCGTTGCGAAGTTCGCGGTGAAGCGACAGAAGCTGCGCGAAGTGATCGCCGATCCAAATGCGTCCTACGAGGACAAGCAGTCCGCCGTGGTGCAGATGCAGAAGCAGCCGCGTGACGCCAGCTACACCCGCCAGGTGCGGCGCTGCAAGCTCACCGGCCGTACCCGTGGCGTGTATCGCAAGTTCGGTCTGGGGCGTCACAAGCTTCGCGAGGCCGCCATGCGCGGTGAAGTCCCGGGCCTCAAGAAGGCGAGCTGGTAACAAAGGCGAATGATTCAATGAGCATGCATGACCCCATCGCAGATTTCCTGACCCGCCTCCGCAATGGCCAGATGGCCAAGCAGAAGCAAGTGCTGTCGCCTTCCTCCAAGGTCAAGGAAGCCATCGCCCGTGTGTTGAAGGACGAGGGTTACATCGCCGAGTTTTCAGTGGCCGATGCCCCCGGAAACAAGCGCGTGATGACCGTTCGCCTGAAATATTTCCAGGGCAAGCCGGTGATCGAGCGCATTCAGCGCATCAGCCGTCCGGCGCTGCGCGTTTACAAGAACAAGGACGAATTGCCCAAGGTGTTGGGTGGACTCGGCGTGGCCATCATCTCGACCTCCACGGGCGTGATGAGTGACCGCCAGGCCCGCGCCACCGGCCAGGGCGGCGAAGTCCTCTGCGTGGTGGCGTAAGCCACGCTGCGATAGAACCCAGGAAACGATTATGTCTCGTGTCGCAAAAAATCCGATCTCACTGCCCAAGGGCGTGGATCTGCAGGTCACCGCGTCCAATGTGTCGGTCAAGGGCGCTAAGGGCAGCCTGAACTTCACGTTGCCGAAAGGTGTGCTGCTCGAGCAGGACGGCCAGACGTTCACCGTTGCCGTCGACTCGATCACCCGTAACGCCGCGCTGTCCGGCACGGTGCGTGCCATCGTCGCCAACATGGTCAAGGGCGTGTCCGAAGGTTACGAGCGCCGCTTGCAGCTGGTGGGCGTCGGTTACCGCGCCTCGACCCAGGGCAAGGTTGTCAACCTGGCGGTGGGCCTGTCGCATCCGGTCAATTACCCGATTCCCGAGGGCATCTCGGTGGAAACGCCGAGCCAGACCGAAATCGTGATTCGCGGCGCCGACAAGCAGGTGGTCGGCCAGGTGGCTGCCCATCTGCGCAGCTACCGTCCGCCGGAGCCCTACAAGGGCAAGGGTGTTCGCTATTTGGGCGAGAAGGTCGTCATGAAAGAAGCCAAGAAGAAGTAACCGCCGATCAACGCCGACGTCACCGCATTCATTACAAGTTCGAGAGTGGCATGAAAGACAAGAAAACAGCCCGCATTCGTCGCGCACGCCGCACCCGCGCACGCATTCGCAGCCTGGGCGTTCCCCGTTTGTGCGTGCACCGCACGCCGCGGCACATCTATGCGCAACTGATTGCGCCGGACGCTGCCACCGTGCTGGCCTCGGCCTCGACGCTGGAGTCCAGCCTAGCGTTGCCCGCCACCGGAAATGTCGACGCGGCCAAGCGCATCGGTGCGTTGATTGCCGAGCGGGCCAAGGCGGCGGGTATCAGCACTGTTGCATTCGATCGGTCCGGGTTTCAATACCACGGACGTATCCAGGCGCTGGCGGATGCCGCGCGCGAAGCCGGATTGGAGTTCTAAGTTATGGCATCTCCCCAGTATCAGTACGACGACCAGGGCAGCGATCTCAAAGAGAAGCTGATCACCGTCAACCGCGTGTCGAAAACCGTCAAGGGCGGCAAGCAGTTCGCCTTCACGGCGCTGACCGTGGTCGGTGACGGCGAAGGCCGCGTCGGCTTCGGCTACGGCAAGGCCAAAGAAGTGCCGGCCGCCATCGCCAAGGCGATGGACCAGGCCAAGAAATCAATGGTGACGGTGGCCCTGCGTGGCGGCACGGTGCAACACGAGATGTGGGGCGAGCACGGCGCCAGCCGCGTGTTCCTGCGGCCGGCTTCTGAGGGTACGGGCGTCATCGCCGGCGGCGCCATGCGCGCGGTATTCGAGGTGGCCGGTGTGCACAACATTCTCGCCAAGTCACTGGGCTCGCGTAACTCGATCAACGTGGTTCGCGCCACCATCGACGCGCTGAAGAAGATGAATCTCCCGTCGGAGATTGCTGCCAAGCGCGGCAAGACCGTCGAAGAGATTCTGGGCTAAGGAACGGACATGAGCAGCCACAAACAAGTCAAACTCACGCTGTTGCGCAGCCTGGCCAAGCGCCTGCCTAATCATGTTGCCTGTGCGCACGGTCTGGGTCTTCGTCGTCCGAACAACACCAAAACCCTGACGGCCACCCCCGAAGTGATGGGGATGGTTCACAAGATCAGCTACCTGCTGAAAGTGGAAGAAATCTGATGATGAAGCTCAACGAGATGAGCCCCGCCGAGGGCGCCAAGACCGCGCGTACCCGCGTCGGTCGTGGCATCGGTTCGGGTCTGGGCAAAACCGCAGGTCGCGGCCACAAGGGTCAGCATGCGCGCAAGGGCGGCTACCACAAGGTGGGCTTTGAAGGCGGCCAGATGCCGATCCAGCGTCGTCTGCCCAAGCGAGGCTTCACCTCGCAGCAGTCGCTGACGCGTGTCGAACTGACGCTGAGCAAGCTCGAGAAGATGAAAGCCACAGAGATTGATCTGGCGACCCTCATTGCAGAAGGCGTGGTGCGCCGTGACACGCTGACAGTCAAGGTCATCAAGTCGGGCTCGATCAGCCGCGCGGTCACCATTCGCGGCATCGGCATCACTGCCGGTGCCCGCGAAGCGGTCACTGCGGCTGGCGGCTCGATTGCCGAATAACATCACGACTCAACGCGCACCATAACTATGGCGAAGAAAGCACCCGGCAGCTCCATGGTCCCGGACCTCAGCAAGATTTCTGAGGTGCGTGGTCGTGTGCTGTTCCTGCTGGGCGCCATCCTGGTGTATCGCATCGGCAGCTTCATTCCGGTGCCGGGCATCGACCCGGGCCAGATGGCGGCGCTGTTCGACCAGCAGCGCGGCACCATCCTGGACATGTTCAACATGTTCTCGGGCGGTGCGCTTGAGCGTCTGTCGGTGTTCGCGCTGGGCGTCATGCCGTACATCAGTGCGGCGATCATCGTGCAGCTGCTGTCGGCCACGTTGCCGTCGCTCAAAGAGCTCAAGAAAGAAGGTGAGTCCGGTCGTCGCCAGATCACCAAGTACACCCGCTACGGCACGCTGGTGCTTGCCACCTTTCAATCGGTGGGCGCCTCTTACGCGCTGCAGGGCAGTGGCGTGGCTTTTTCACCAGGACTGGGTTTCCTGTTCGTTGCCTCGATCAGTCTGATCGCCGGGACCATGTTCCTGATGTGGCTGGGTGAGCAAATCACCGAGCGCGGCATTGGCAACGGCATCTCGATCCTGATCTTCGCCGGGATCGTCGCCGGCTTCCCGGCCGCCATTGGCGGCACGGCGCAGTTGGTCAGCGAAGGCTCGGTGAGCGGCTTCGTGGTGTTGGTGGTGTTTGTGCTGCTGATCGCGATCACCTTCGGCGTGGTCATGTTTGAGCGCGCCCAACGCCGCATCCCCGTGCATCACGCACGGCGTCAGCAGGGGCGTAAGGTGTTTGCCGCGCAGACCCAGCACTTGCCGCTGAAGATCAACATGGCGGGCGTGATTCCGCCGATTTTCGCCAGCTCGATCATTCTGTTCCCGGCGTCGATCGTCCAGTTTGCCGGGGGCGACAACCCCGGTGGCGTGTTGCAACAGGTGGTCAATGCGCTGTCACCCGGCAGCCCGTTGTACACCTTGCTGTTTGCGTCGCTGATCATCTTCTTCTGCTTCTTCTACACCGCGTTGGTGTTTGACAGCCGCGACACGGCCGACAACCTGAAGAAGAGCGGTGCCTTCATCCCCGGTGTGCGCCCTGGCGTCCACACGGCGCGCTTCATCGACACGGTGCTGACGCGTTTGACGGTGGTGGGTGCGGCGTACATCACGGCCGTCTGCCTGTTCCCGGAAATTCTGCGGTCGTTCTATCCGGGCATTCCGTTTTATCTGGGCGGCACCTCGCTGCTCATTATTGTGGTGGTGGTGATGGACTTCATGGCGCAGCTGCAGGCGCACCTGATGTCACATCAGTACGACGGTCTTCTGAAGAAGGCCAATCTGAAGCCCGGCTCGACACCGACACCGCTGCGCTGATCAGCGTTTGCGGGGTCCGGTGCGCCGGTTCTTAACCAGTTTCTCCTTGTGTGGGGTTGATCATGAAGGTTCGTGCGTCGGTCAAAAAAATCTGCCGTAACTGCAAAGTGATCCGGCGTAACGGTGTGGTGCGGGTGATCTGCACCGATTTGCGTCACAAGCAGCGCCAGGGCTGATCACCCGGCAACATTTGCATTAAGGCGGACGACTCTTTAGAGTTCTCGCCCTTTTTTGTTTCTTTATAGCGCTTTAGTCTCAGGAGTTACGCGCATGGCACGTATCGCGGGGGTTAACATCCCGGATAAAAAACACACTGTGATCGCATTGCGTGCGATCTACGGTATCGGCGCAACGCGCGCCAAACTGGTCTGCGCCGACGCGAATATCGCCGAAAGCGTGCAGATCCGTCAGCTCACCGAAGAAGAGGTTGAGCGCCTGCGCGCCTCGGTCGGCAAATTCGTCGTTGAAGGCGACCTGCGCCGCGAGGTGTCGATGAGCATCAAGCGTCTCATGGACCTTGGCTGCTATCGCGGTCTGCGTCATCGCCGTGGTCTGCCGGTGCGCGGTCAGCGCACCCGGACCAATGCACGGACCCGCAAGGGCCCCCGTCGTGCGATCAAGAAGTAACCGCGACTCTTTGAGATAAAGGCATATTCATGGCAGCTAATCCCGCCGGTGCGCAGAAGCGCAAAAAGGTTCGCAAGAACATCACCGACGCCGTGGCACACATCCACGCGTCCTTCAACAACACCATCGTGCTGATCACGGATCGGCAGGGCAACGCGATTTCGTGGAGCACCGCCGGTGCCTGCGGCTTCAAGGGCTCGCGCAAGAGCACGCCGTTTGCTGCGGGTGTTGCGGCCGAGAAAGCGGCCACCGCCGCCGCAGAGCACGGCGTCAAGAACATTGAAGTACGCGTCAAGGGCCCCGGCCCGGGTCGTGAATCAGCGGTGCGTTCGCTCAACGCCGTGGGTTTCAAGGTGACCAACATCACCGACGTGACCCCCATCCCGCACAACGGTTGCCGGCCGCCCAAGCGCCGTCGCGTCTAAGAAAAGGCAGAGAAGACTATGGCTCGTTACATCGGCCCGAAATGCAAGTTGTCCCGCCGTGTCGGCACGGACCTGTTCCTCAAGAGCCGCGCCCGTCCCCTGGATGGCAAGTGCAAGCTCGACACCCCGCCGGGGCAGCATGGCGCGCGTCGCATCCGCCTGTCGGACTACGCGCTGCAGCTCCGCGAGAAGCAGAAGCTGAAGCAGATGTACGGCGTGCTCGAGCGCCAGTTCCTCAACTATTACAAGAAGGCGTCCAGCCGCAAAGGCGCCACCGGCGTGATCCTGCTGCAGTTGCTCGAAACGCGTCTCGACAACGTGGTGTACCGCATGGGCTTTGGCCGCACCCGCGCCGAGGCTCGCCAGTTGGTCAGCCACAAGGCCATTGCCGTCAATGGCAAGCAGGTCAACATTGCCTCTTACACCGTGCAGGCGGGTGACACCGTCGAGGTCGCCCAGAAAGCCAACAAGCAGGGCCGTATTGCCGAGTCGCTGGCCATTGCCGCGCAGATCGGCTTCCCGGAATGGGTGGATGTCAGCGAGAAAGACCTGAAAGGGACTTTCAAGGCCGTGCCGCTGCGTGACCAGATCCTGCCCGACATCAACGAGAGTCTGGTTGTCGAGTTGTACTCGAAGTAAGCCAGTCGCTCTTTCACAAGGTTCGCCCCATGCAAAATGTTGTTGCCGATTTGTTGAAGCCCCGCCTCGTCGAAGTCGAGAGCCTTTCTCCGGTCCGCGCCCGCGTGACCCTGGAGCCGATGGAACGCGGCTTTGGCCACACGCTGGGCAACGCACTGCGTCGCATCCTGCTGTCTTCGGTGCCCGGCGCTGCCGTCACCGAAGTGCAGATCGACGGTGTCGTGCATGAGTACGGCGCCATCGAAGGCGTTCAGGAAGATGTCCTCGACATCCTCCTCAACATGAAGAACATCGCGGTGCGCATGCACGGTCGCGACGAAGTCACGCTTCGCCTCGAAAAGTCGGGTCACGGCGAAATCACCGCCGGTGATATCCAAGCCGACCACGATGTTGAGATCGTCAATCCCGATCTGCATCTGGCGACGCTGACCGGCGGCAAGATCAACGCAACACTCAAAGTGATGCGCGGCCGCGGTTATGTGCCGTCCACCGCCATCGCCCGTGAAGAAGAAGGCCGCGGCGTCGGCGTGCTGCGCCTCGACGCGTCTTACAGCCCGGTGCGCCGGGTCAGCTACAGCGTCGAGCGCGCGCGCGTAGCGCAGCGCACCGACCTCGACAAGCTGGTGCTCGATGTCGACACCAACGGCAGCGTCGATCCGGGTGAGGCGGTGCGTCTGGCCGCACGCATCCTGCGCGAACAATTGTCGGTGTTCGTCGACCTTGAAGCAGAAGTGGCGACCCAGGCGGTTGCGCAGGGCGGTAACGACCTGCCGGCCATCCTGTTCCGTCCGATTGACGATCTTGAGCTGACGGTGCGTTCCGCCAACTGCCTCAAGGCTGAAAATCTGTATTACATCGGTGATCTGGTGCAGCGGACCGAGATTGAACTGATGAAGACGCCCAACCTCGGCAAGAAATCGCTCAACGAAATCAAGGACGCCCTGCGCGCCCATGAACTGTCGTTGGGGATGCAACTTGAAAACTGGTCATCGCCCAAAGCGACCGCTTGATCGTTTCGTGAATCGTTAAGGAAATCACCCCATGCGTCACAATATGTCCGGCCGCGCGTTTGGTCGCAGCCCCAGCCACCGCAAGGCGACGATGCAGTCCATCGCGGTTGCGTTGTTCAAGCACGAAATGATCAAGACCACGGTACCCAAGGCCAAGGAACTGCGGCGTTTCGCCGAGCCCTTGATCGCCCGTGCCAAGGTCGACAGCGTGCACAACCGTCGCCTGGTGTTCGCGCGCTTGCGCGACCGTGACGCGGTGCAGAAACTGTTTCTCGATCTCGGTCCCCGTTGTGCCGCTCGTCCGGGTGGTTACACCCGCGTCATGCGTTGTGGCTTCCGTGCCGGTGACAATGCGCCGATGGCCTACATCGAGTTGGTCGATCGCCGCACCGACGCGGCGGATGCACCTGAAGTCGGCGACGCGGCTTGACCCTAGCGTCTGAAGAAAAGCACCTTTCGGGGTGCTTTTTTTTGTCCGCAGGCCTTCAAAAATAACGGTGGATCGGCCACTAAATCCTGTGGCTCTTCGGTAAACTCGCCAAATGCAGATGAGAATTAGTGTCATTGGTAAAGTTGCCGCGCGCTTGGGTGCTTTCTTGTTGGCCGTGCTGAGCGTTGCCGCGCACGCGCAAAACAACCGCGCGACGCTGGAGCGCGCCGTCGATGAGCAGGTGTCGGCCCAGCGCGAGTTGGCCGAGGGCCAGGCGCAGATCGACGCCCTCGACGACGAGACCCGCGAGGCGATGGCGCAATACCGTGCCCTGCTGCAGGAGGCGGCCGCGGTCGAGCGCTATAACGAACAAATGGCCCGCCAGGTTGAGGCGCAGCGCGACGCCCTGGCGTCGCTCGACCGGCAGTTGACCCAGATTGACGGGACCGCGCGCGAAGTCATGCCGTTGATGCAGCGCATGGTCGACACCCTGCCGCAGGTGGTGGCCGCCGACCTGCCGTTTTTGCCCGACGAGCGTGACCAGCGCGTCGCCGAACTCGGCGCGATGCTGGATCGCGCGGATGTCACGGTCGCCGAGAAGTTTCGCCGCATTCTTGAGGCCTACCAGGTCGAAGCCGAATACGGCCGTACGCTCGAGGCCTATCAGGGCGCGCTACCTGGCGACGACCCGCGACAGGTGGATTTCCTCCGCGTGGGGCGCGTCGCCTTGATGTACCTGAGCCTCGACGGCAGCGAAGCCGGCTACTGGTCAGCCGCCGATGGCTCGTTTGTGCCGGCGCCCGACTATCGCAACGCCGTGCGCCAGGGGCTGCGCATCGCCCGGCGCCAGGTGGCACCCGACTGGGTGCAGGTGCCGGTCGCGGTCTCTGAAGGTGGTGGGCAGTGATGCGCCGCGCTTGCGCGATGGCGCTGCTGGGCATCGCGGCATTCACGGCGGTCGCGCCGGCTTTCCCGCAGCCGCCGCAGGATCTCGACGCGCTGCTGCAAAAGACCCGCGACGCACGCGCCAGTGACGCCCGTGGGCTGGACGAACGCGTGCAACGCTTCCGCGACGAACGAGACATCCGTGCGACCGAGATGCGCGAAGCGCAGCAGCGGCGCGATGCCGCCGTGGCCCGCAGTGAGTCGCTGCTCGCCGAGTTCGACGAGAACGAAGTTGCATTGACCGAAGGCCAGACCCAGCTCGATGCCCGCAGCGGCAACCTCGGTGAAGTGTTCGGGGTGGTGCGGCAAGTGTCGGGGGATTTCGCATCGCAGTCGCAGAACTCAATCATCACGCTCGAACACCCGGCGCGGCAGGCACGGCTCGATCAGTTGGCAACCGCCAACGCGCTACCTTCTGCCGAGGCGCTGGAGCAACTCTGGCTGGACCTGCTGCAGGAGATCGTCGAGACCGGCAAGGTGTCGCGCTTCAGCGCTCCGGTGGTCGATGCCCGTGGCGCCGTCACCGACGCCGAGGTGGTCAGGGTCGGGCCGTTCACCGCCACGGCGGGCGCCCGTTTCCTGGTGCGTGAATCCGCCGCCGAAGCCTTTACCGCATTGTCGGCGCAACCGCCGCGCGGCTTGCGTCAACGTGCCGCCACGCTCGCCGCAGCGCCGTCCGGTGAGGTGCAGCGCGTTGACGTTGACCCTTCGCGCGGCGCGCTGCTCGGGGTGCTGGTGCAGACGCCCGGCATCGCCGAGCGCATCCAATCGGGCGGGTGGGTGGGCGCGGTGATCATCGCGTTGGGGCTGGCGGGGGTACTGTTAGCCCTCGAGCGATTCATCGTGCTCGCCCGGGTGGGCGGGCGCATTCGCCGCCAGCGGAAGGACATCGCCGCGCCCACCGGCGACAATCCGCTGGGTCGCGTTTTGCAGGTCTACACGCGACAGCCCGAGCTTGAGCCGGAAACGCTCGAGCTCAAGCTCGACGACGCCGTGCTGCGCGAGATTCCTGCGCTCGAAGTGCGTCTGGTGTGGCTGAAGATTCTCGCGGCCGTCGCGCCGCTGCTGGGGTTGCTGGGCACCGTGACCGGGATGATTCTCACCTTTCAGCAGATCACCCTATTTGGCACCGGAGACCCGAAGCTGATGGCCGGCGGCATCTCGCAGGCCCTGGTGACCACTGTTCTGGGCCTGATCGTCGCGATTCCCATGGTGCTGCTCCACGCCATGCTCAACGCCCGCAGCAAGGGGCTGATTCAGGTGTTGGAAGAAGAATCGGCCGGACTGATTGCCGAACAGTCCGAGCGTCGCCCGCAAGGTCAGGCGCGCGTCGGTGTTTGAGGGCGAGAACCCGCTGCAGGCGGTAATGACCTTCCTCGACGCGGGCGGCCCGGTGGTCTATGCGCTGCTTGTGCTGGCCGTGGTGCTGTGGACATTGATCCTCGAACGCCTGATGTACTACCGCTGGCAGATGCCGACCGACGTCAAGCGCTGCATGGCCGACTGGCAGGCGCGGCCCGATCATCACAGTTGGCACGCCCACAAAATCAAGCAGCGACGGGTCTCCGAAGCCCAGCGTCATTGGCGTGCGCGGCTGTCATTGATCAAGGCGCTGGTGGCGCTGTGCCCGATGATGGGCTTGCTGGGGACGGTGACCGGCATGATTCACGTCTTCCATGTGATGGCGGTGCTCGGCACCGGCAACGCACGGGCCATGGCCGCCGGCATCAGTACCGCCACCCTGCCGACCATGGCGGGCATGGTGATCGCTATCTCGGGGTTGTACTTCGTGTCGCGGCTGGAACAGCGCGTGCAACGCGCCCGGCACCATCTGCACGATCAGATGGTGACCCACTGATGTCGAAAAAGCGCCTGCGCACCGAAGAAGACGCCGCCATCGATCTGACCCCGATGCTCGATGTGGTGTTCATCATGCTGATCTTTTTCATCGTCACCACCTCGTTCGTCAAAGAGGCGGGGGTCGACGTCAACCGCCCGAGTGCCGACACCGCGACCCGGCAGGAACAAGGGTCCATCATGATCGCGTTGCGCGCCAACGGCGAGGTCTGGATGGACCGCCGCCAGGTCGACCTGCGTGCCGTTCGCGCCTACATCGAGCGGCAGCGTGTCGAGAGCCCCGAGGCGTCGGTGGTGATTTTGGCTGACACCGGCGCCGAGACCGGTCTGTTGGTAGAGGTCATGGACCAAGTGCGCCTCGGCGGCATCGCGCAGATTTCGATTGCCGCGACGGAAGGCGGCGGCGGATGAACCCCGTCGTGCGCGGTGGCGCCGCCCTGCTGGGCGCGCTGCTGATCAGCTTTGGCCTGTTCTGGGTCATGTACCGGCTGGTGCTTGGCGGCGAGGCACAACGCGGCGAGGCGAACACGTCGCCGGTGATCGACTTCGTGCGGGTGCAGCGCAATGACGAACTCGAAACCCGTCAGCGCGTGCGTCCCGAACGGCCGCCGCCGCCCGAGCGGCCACCGACGGCGCCGCAGGTCAACGTCAATGCGCAAACCCCGCCGGCGCCTGCCGCGCTCGCCTTGCCCGGGCTGCAGACCTTGGCGGTCACGCCGAATCTTGAGGGCGGCCCCTTCATCGGTGAGTTCACGCCCGATGCCGGCGGTGGCGGTGGTGGCGGCGATGCCGAGCTGGTGCCGTTGGTGCGCGTGCCGCCGCAATATCCCCGTGCCGCTGCGCGCGCCGGTGTCATAGGCGTGGTCACCGTGCAGGTCACGGTCGGACCGGACGGCCGCGTGCAGGATGCGCAGATCATCAAGGCCGAACCGCGCGGCTATTTCGAGCAGGCGGCGCTGCGCTCGGCACGGCAGAGCCAGTTTCGGCCGCGCACGGTGGGCGGTGAACCGGTGACCCAGACCGGCACCTACGACATCGTTTTCACCTTGGAGTCGCGGTGAGCCGTTGGGTGCTGCTGGTGCTGGCGCTGGCGCTGGTTGGGGCGGCAGCCGCCAACACCCTCAGTGAGGCCGGCTACCGGCAACTGGAGCGTGCCCAGACATTGCTCGCCGATGGGGATGCCGTGGGCGCCAATGCCTTGCTCGAAGCCCGCTTTGGTCGCGCCGACCATGACGGCGAACGGGCGCTCATTCGCCAGGTACAGGGCTTCGCGCTGGCCGCCGTGCCGGACAACCGCGCCGCCATCGACCGCCTGCAACAGGCGCTGGACTATGACGCGCTGCCCGAGCTCGCCGCCTTGCAGTCGCGACTCGCACTCGGGCAGTTGCTCTACGTCGAAGACCGCATGACCGACGCCATTCGCGTGCTCACCACGTATGTCGACGAGGCTGGCGACGCCGCAGTGGTTGAGGCACAGGTGATGTTGGCCTCCGCGCACGTCACCGCCAAACAGTACCGCCAGGCGCGCGCACCACTGCGCGCGGCAATGGCGCGTCGCGTGTCACCCCCGCTAGCATGGCTGGAGCTGCAACTGGCCATCGACTATGGCTTGGAAGCCTGGTCTGACGCTGCCGAAACCCTGCTGACACTGGTCGCCCGCGCGCCGCAAGCGCCGCAATACTGGCAGCAGCTTTCGGGGGTTTATTACGAACTCGGGCGCCAGCCGCAGGCGCTGGCAATTCTGGCGCTGGCGCACCGCCAGGGGCTGCTGGAGACGCCGCGGGCGCTGCGCAATCTGGCCCAGTTGTTCCGCGCACTTGGCGTGCCTTACAAGGCCGGCGAACTGCTGGAGGCCGCGCTGGCGGAGGGCGAGCTCGACGCCGATGCGGCGCTGCTTGACCGCCTTGCCGATGCGTGGATCGAGGCCCGCGAATACGATCGCGCCGTGGCCGCCCTGACCCGACGTCTGGCGGTGGAAGAGACCGCCGCCGCGCGGCTGCGGCTTGCGCAGGTGCAGGTGCAGCGATTCGACTGGGCGGCGGTGCAGGCTGCGCTGGGGACCAACCTGGAGCGCCTCGACGGTGATGCCGCCCTGCTGCTGGGCATGGCGGCGTTTGAACAGGACGACACCGCGCTGGCCGAGCGGGCGTTCATCAAGGCGCGGGCCTCGGCAGGTCAGCGCCGCGCGGCCGAACAGTGGTTGCGCTATCTCGCCGAGGCCCGGTAACGCCCCCTCAGATCTCCGGAAAGCGCAGTTGCTCGTCGCGCAGCAAGGCCGGCAATTTCGCAGCGATCGCGCCCCAGAACAGCAGCAGGATGAAGCGCTCGGCCTGGCGCAGGATCTGCGGCTGACGGGCTTCGTCTTCGAGATAATCCATCGAGAAAAACACCATCTGGCGAACGATGACCTGCGCCAGCTCCAGCATCTCGTCTTCGCTGACACCGGGGAAGCGCAGCACGCCCATCAGGTCTTCGGTCATGTCGAGGGCGATGCCATCGAGCAGTTCGCGCATCGCATTGCGGATGGCCGGGCTGCTGCCGTGCATCTCGCGAACCCCTACGGTGAACGCTGCGCGGTGATGGGTGACAAATTCAAGAACCAGCGCCACCGACTCGCGGGCGATGGTCTGCGCCTCGTGAATGCCCTCGACCGGACGACTGAAGTCGACCACCCGCAGGCCATCACCGGCCGCCTGCATGCGGCGTTCACGCAGGCCGCGACGCAGGTTGACACCCAGCTCGGCGAGCATGGCGACGCCCAGTTCGTCGAAATCACGAAAGTGGCGGTAGAAGGTGTTGGGGTTGAGTCCGGCATGCCGCGCCACCTCGCGCAGACCCAGTGAAGCTAGGCTGCGCGTGGTGGCGGCGAGTTCCAACGCGGCGTCCATCAACCGCTGACGGCCGCCCAAGACGCCGGGTACATCATCTTTATTCTTCGCCATAACAGGGCCTTATGTTATTTACACTGATCGATGGCACAATTGCAGTTGACGCAGAAGTGAACGCTCGTCTACTCTGCATGTAGACGATTGTATACCTGCATGGGCCCAAGCCCCAAGGAGACCTTCATGAACACCAAAACCGCCAAAACGACTTCGGTCAAGCGCAACGCCACGTCCCAAGGCGTGATGCCGGTGCGCCGCGACGTCAAGTTCACCCTGCCGCAGGATCGCGTGCACGACTGGGCCGACGGCAACGTGCAGTTCACTCATCTGATGAACACCATGTCACTGGTGATTCCGGTCGGCGAGCGCTTCTTCATTGACGCCGTGCGCCACTATCGCGACGCAATCCAGGACCCCGAGCTCAAGCGCGCCGCCACGGCCTTTATCGGCCAGGAGGCCATGCATGGCCGTGAGCATGACGAGTACAACGCGCGCGTCTTCGAGCGCCTGCCCGAGGCGGCCACCTTCGAGCGCAGCATCAAGGGCCTGCTCGACTGGTTCAAGGACCGCACGCCGCCGTCGACACGGCTGTCGGCGACCATCGCGTTGGAGCACCTCACCGCCATCATGGCCGACGGACTGCTCAACGAGCCGCACCTGCGCGAGAAGTCTGAGCCGGGCTACGCCGCACTGTGGGAATGGCACGCGCTGGAAGAAACCGAGCACAAGGGTGTTGCCTATGACGTTTGGGAAGCGACGCAAGGCAAGGGCGTCCGCGCCTACGCCGAGCGTAGTGCCGGGCTGCTGCTGGCCACCACGATTTTCTGGGGCCGGGTGACTCCCGCCCATCTGCGCTTCGTGCGCAGCGAAGGGAAGATGGGTGACGTCAAGGGCTGGCGTGAGTTTTACCGGGTCGCTTTTGGCGAAATCGGCTTCCTGCGCAAGATGGCGCGGCCGTGGCTCGCTTACTTCCGCCCCGACTTTCACCCCTGGGATCACGACAACCGCCATTTTCTGGCGGGCATTGAAGACTGGGTGCAGCGCTTCGAGCGCGAAAGCCGCGCGCCGCAGCTGGCCGAAGCGGCTTAACACAACTCACCACCGCCAAAGCCCGGCCACCGCGCCGGGCTTTTTCGTGAAGGACGCCCCCTTGGGCGGCCGCCCGCACCCGCCGCGCCCCAGCCTCGGCTATCGTTGAGTCTTCATGACTTGAACGGGACTGCCGCTGGTGAAGCTCGGCCACCTCACGCTGTTGCTGACGCTGGGCCTGTGTCTGCCCGGCTGGGTGTCGGCCGAGCAGGTGCTACGCCGTGGCAACGGGCCGGACGTGGAATCGCTGGACCCGCACCGCGTCGAGGGCGTGGCCGCCGCCGATGTCATGCGTGACCTGTACGAAGGCTTGGTGTCGACCGGCCTCGACGCCGAGCCGATCCCCGGCGTCGCCGAACGCTGGGAGATCAGTGACGATGCGATGCACTACCGGTTTCATCTGCGCCGCGACGCGCGCTGGAGCAACGGCGACCCGGTGACCGCCGAAGACTTCGTCGTCGGTCTGCGGCGCAGCGTTGACCCCGCCACCGGCTCCAACTACTCGAAGATTCTCTCGCCGATCCGCAACGCCGATGCCATCATCGACGGCGATGAGCCGCCCGAATCGCTGGGCGTGACGGCGGTTGACGACCACACGCTGGACATCGAGTTGACCGGACCGACGCCGTACCTGCTGGGACAGCTGTCGCACACCTCGGCCTACCCGGTGCACCGGCCCAGTCTCGAACAATGGGGCGCCGATTTTGCCCGTGAAGGGCGATTGGTGAGCAACGGCGCCTACCAATTGCAACGTTGGGCGTTGCAGTCGCATATCGAACTGGTACGCAACCCGCATTACTGGGACAACGACCACACGCAAATCGACCGGGTGGTGTTCGTCACCATCGAAGACATCAATGCCGAGTATCAGCGCTACCGCGCCGGTGACATCGACTGGACCACCGGCGTGCCGATTGCCCTGCTGCCGCAGATCAAGCAGCGCCTGCCCGATGACCTGCGCATGCACCCGTACATGGGCGTGTATTACTACGGCGTCAACCTGACGCGACCGCCGTTCAAGGACAACCCCAAGCTTCGGCTGGCGCTGAATCTGGCGATTGATCGCGAACTGATTGCCGAGCGCATTCTTGGTGACATCGAACAGGCGGCCGATGGCTGGATGCCGCCGGGGGTGCAAAACCACCGTTACGCCAAGTTCGAATGGGCGAAATGGCCGCGTGAACGGCGCCTGGAAAAAGCCCGCGAGCTCTATGCCGAGGCCGGTTATTCGGCCGCCACGCCGGCGCGCGTCGAGATTCTGTACAACACCAGTGACGACCATAAGAAGCTCGCCACCGTGGTCAGCGCCATGTGGAAGCAGTGGCTGGGTGTCGAAACGGTGCTGCGCAATCAGGAGTGGAAGGTTTACCTGCAGTCGCGGCGCCAGCAGACCGACACCGAAGTGTTTCGCGCCGGCTGGATCGGCGACTACAACGACCCGAACACCTTCATGGAAATTCTGCAGTCGCAGCACGGCATGAACGATGTTGGCTACGACAGCGCGGTTTATGACCGGCTGCTGGCCGAGGCCAGCAAAGAGCCTGATCTGAATGAACGTGCCTGGCTGATGCAGGCCGCCGAGGCACAGTTGCTTGAAGATCTGCCGATCATTCCGCTGTATTTCTACAACTCCAAGCGTCTGGTGCGACCGACCCTGAAAGGCTGGCGCGGCAACGTCATGGACCAGCACCGAACCCAGACGATGTATTTCGAGACGCCCTGATGTTGCGCTTCGCGCTCTCACGACTGCTGTCGGCGATTCCCACCCTGCTGGTGCTGGTGGTGCTGGCGTTTTTCATGATGCGCGCGGCGCCCGGCGGGCCTTTCGATGCCGAGCGCACCCTGCCGCCCGAAGTGCAGGCCCAGCTTGAAGCGCAGTACCGGCTTGACCTGCCCATGCACGAACAGCTGTGGCGCTACCTCGCCGATGCGGTGCGCGGCGACTTGGGTCCATCGTTCCAGTACAGCCAGTTCACCGTCAACGAGCTGATTGCGCAGAGCTTCCCGGTGTCGTTACAGCTGGGTCTCAGTGCCATGGTGCTGGCGCTGCTGGTCGGTGTGGCGGCCGGCACCTGGGCGGCGCTGCGGCAGAACAGGCTGGTCGATCATGCGGTGATGACCCTGTCGATGACCGGCATCTCGGTGCCCAACTTCGTCATCGCACCGCTGATGGTGCTGCTGTTTGCACTGGTGCTCGGCTGGTTGCCGGCCGGGGGCTGGAATGACGGGGCGTGGCGCAATCAGGTGATGCCGGTGGTGGCGCTGGCGCTGCCGCAGATTGCCTACATCGCCCGGCTGACGCGCGGCTCGATGATCGAGGTGCTGCACCAGAACTTCATCCGCACCGCCCGCGCCAAAGGCCTGCCGGGTCGCACGGTGGTGCTTCGCCACGCGCTGAAACCGGCGCTGATGCCGGTGCTGTCGTATCTGGGCCCGGCGGCGGCCGGGATCATCACCGGTTCGGTGGTCATCGAACAGATTTTTGGCTTGCCGGGGCTGGGTCGATATTTCGTCCAGGGCGCGCTGAATCGCGATTACACGCTGGTGATGGGCGTGGTGCTTTTCTACGGCGTCCTGATCATCGCCTTTAATTTTCTGGTCGACATGCTCTACGGCGCGCTTGACCCCCGGGTGCGCACATGACGCGGCAGGACATGTTGCAGGCCGCCGCCGGGCGTTCACTCTGGGAAGACGCCGGTTACCGGCTGCTGCGCAACCGCGCGGCCATGCTCGCCATCGTCGTGCTGACTGTGATCGCCGGACTGGTGATCGTGGGCCCGTGGCTGAGCCCGTTCGCTTACGACACTATCGACTTCGACGGCGCGTGGTCGGCGCCGCCGAGCTGGGCGTGGCCAAGCCCGTTCGGCACCGACAGCATTGGCCGTGACCTGTTTGCGCGCACCCTGCACGGCGGCCGCATCTCGCTGATGGTGGGCATCGTCGCCACCTTGGTGTCACTGCTGATCGGCGTCACCTGGGGCGCCATTGCCGGCTATGCCGGCGGCAAGGTCGACGCGGTGATGATGCGCATTGTCGACATCCTCTACGCGCTGCCGTTCATGTTTCTGGTGATCTTGCTAATGGTGCTGTTCGGCCGCCATCTGGTGCTGATCTTCGTCGCCATCGGCGCCATCAACTGGCTCGACATGGCGCGTATCGTCCGCGGTCAGGCGATGGCGCTCAAGCGTCGCGAATTTGTCGAGGCGGCAGTGGTGGCCGGCACCCGCCCTGCGGCCATTGTGCGCCGCCACATCGTGCCCAACCTGCTCGGTGTGGTGGTGGTTTACGTCACGCTGACCATCCCGCAGGTGATTCTGGTCGAGTCGTTCCTCAGCTTTCTGGGTCTCGGCGTGCAGGAGCCCGCAACCAGTTGGGGCGCATTGGTCAATGACGGCGCACGCGAGATGGAATCCAGTCCCTGGGCGCTGATCTTCCCCGCCGGTTTTCTGGCGGCGACGCTGTTCTGCTTCAACTTCATCGGCGACGGGCTGCGCGACGCGCTGGACCCGAAGGACCGTTGATGACCCTGCTCAGCGTCGAAAATCTCAGCGTGCGCTTCGCCACCCGCGACGGCGACGTGCAGGCAGTCAACGACCTGAGCTTTGACCTCGCGACCGGCGAGACGCTGGGCATTGTCGGCGAGTCCGGCTCGGGCAAGTCGCAGACGGCCATGGCCATCATGGGCCTGCTGGCCGACAACGCGACCACCACCGGGCGCATCGTCTTCGACGGGCACGATCTGCAGACGCTGCGTGAGCGGGACCGGCGCAAGGTGCGCGGCGGGCGTATCGGCATGATTTTTCAGGACCCGATGACCTCGCTCAACCCGTACTTGCGCATTGGCGTGCAGATGGCCGAGGTGCTGGAAACCCATCGCGGCTTGCGTCGCAGCGCAGCCCTCGCCGAAAGCCGGCGCATGCTCGATGCGGTGCAGTTGTCCGACGCGCCACAAAAGCTGCGCGCCTATCCGCACGAACTCTCCGGAGGTCAGCGCCAACGGGTGATGGTGGCCAGCGCGCTACTGACCCAGCCGGCGCTGCTGCTGGCCGATGAACCCACCACGGCGCTGGACGTCACCGTGCAGGCCAACCTGCTCGCGCTGCTCGCCGACCTGCGCCGCGACATGGGCGTCGCCATCGTGCTGATCACCCACGACCTCGGCGTGGTGTCGCAAGTGTGTGACCGCACCCTGGTGCTCTATGGGGGTCAGTGCATGGAACTCGGCGTCACCGCCTCGGTGATCGACCAGCCGATCCACCCCTACACCCGCGGTCTGTTGGCGGCGCGACCGCAATGGGAAGGGGACCGCACCGTGCCGCTGGTTGCTTTGCCGGGCCAGCCGCCGAATCTCGCAGACCTGCCCGCTGGCTGTCCGTTTGCGGCGCGCTGTCCGGAGGTCGAAGCGCACTGTTCGCAGCGACCCGCGTTGCTGCGAGAAGTCGCTGACCGGGTCGTGGCGTGTCACTTGCGAGGGCACACCTGACCGGGGTTCAGGCGCGCAGTACCTGCAGGTCATGGCGCAAGGCGTCGATGCGCTGTCGCGCCGCCTCCGGCGCATAGGGCAGCGACGGGTGCCGGCCCCAGACCGGCGCCGGCCAGGCAGCGTCGCTGGCAAAGCGCACCACGTGGTGTACGTGCAACTGCGGCACGACATTGCCCAAGGCCGCGACGTTGAGCTTTTCGCCCTGTGCGTGCGCCATCAAGATGCGTGACACCGTGGCCGACTCGAACCAGAAGCGGGCGAGGTCGGAGTCGTTCAGCTCGAATAGCTCGCGAAGGTTTGCGCGGCGCGGGACCAGTATCAGCCATGGGTAACGCGCATCGTTCATCAGGCGAATGCTGCACAGCGCGGCCTCCAGCAGCGGCAGGGTGTCGGCGGCGAGTCGTGGGTCAATCGAGAACGTGGGCATGCCGGATCCGGTGGCGACGGTGCCGCAACAAGGGTGATGCGGTCTGCAAATGGTAGACGCTCAAGGCCGCGTTGCGGGCCGCAACAATTCGAGGCGCGCAGGTACACTCGAGCCATATGGTCAACCCTGAACCCACCGATTTGCCACTTCGGATCGCCTTTGCGGGCGCCACCGGGGCCGTCGGTCAGGCGTTGGCGCAGCACCTGCACGCGGCGGCCGATCAGGTCAGGGTCTGGGCCTGGCAGCGGCGCGACGTGACGCCGGCACAAGGCAACTGGCATGCCCTGCCGTTTGCCGACGGCGTGTTGCAGGCGCCGGTCGACGCGTTCGTCAGCGCGTTGGGCACGACACTCAAGCAGGCGGGCTCGAAGGCGGCGTTTCGCGCGGTGGATGTCGAGGCGGTGCTCGCCCGCGCGACCGAGGCACGCGCGCAAGGTGCCCGCAAAGCGGTGGTGGTCAGTTCGGTGGGTGCAGCAGCCTCGGCGTCATCGTTCTACCTGCGCTGCAAGGCCGAGATGGAGGCCGGTATTCTTGCCCTTGGATTTGAGCAGGTGCATGTGATGCGACCCTCGCTGCTGCTGGCCTCTCGCCCGTCATCGCGTCCCGCTGAGGCGGTGGGGCAGGCCTTGGCGCCCTTCATGGCGCCACTGCTGCGCGGCCGTCTCGCGCGCTATCGGGCGGTCAGTGCGAGTGCGGTCGCCAAGCGGATGCTGGCGTGCCTGTGGCAGCCGACACCGGGCCATTTCGCCCACCATTTTGACGGTCGCGGTTGGCAGGTCTCGACGCTGTGAGGGCGTTTGGTCCACAGGCGCTGCAATGGCGCTTACGTCGAGGTGCCGCATGCTGCTGATGCTGGCGGTGATCGTGCTCGGCGCGGTGCTCGCGCCATGGATCAGCGGTCTGGCGCAAGGGCGCGGCGTGTTCACCTTGGTGGCCGTGCCGGGGGTCGCCCTTGCCATGCTGATCAACATCGCGCTTGGCGGCGATGCGACGGGTCTCGAGGTGCATGACTGGATTCCCGGTCTCGGCATTGCGGCGGCGTTCCGCCTGGACGGGCTGTCGCTGCTCATGGCGGGACTGGTGCTGGGCATCGGGGTGTTGATCGTCGCGTACGCCGCGCGCTATCTCGAAGGAGACCCGCGCCAGCCGCGTTTTATGGCCACCCTGCTGCTGTTCATGACGGCGATGCTGGGTCTGGTGCTGGCCGACGACGTGATTCTGCTGTTCATCTTTTGGGAACTGACCAGCCTCACCAGCTACCTGCTGATCGGCTTCGATCACACGCAGGAAAAAGCCCGCAAGGCCGCACTGCAGGGCTTGGTGGTGACCGTGGCCGGCGGTTTGTGTCTGCTGGTTGGGCTGATCATTTTTGGTGGCATCGCCGGCACCTATCGCCTGTCGGAGTGGCCAGGGCTCAGCGAGACGCTGATCAGTCATCCGTGGTCCGGTTGGGCGCTGCTGATGGTGGTGCTGGGCTGCGTGACCAAGTCGGCACAGTTTCCGTTCCACTTCTGGTTGCCCAACGCCATGGCGGCGCCAACGCCGGTGTCGGCCTATCTGCACTCGGCGACCATGGTCAAGGCCGGGGTGTTTCTGCTGGCGCGGCTGCATCCGACCTTGGGCGCGCATCCGGGCTGGGCGTGGTTGGTGCCGCTGGGAGCCTTCACGGCGGTGTTCGCCGCGTTGATGGCCTTTCGCTCCGACGAACTTAAAAAGGTGCTGGCCTACACCACGGTGATGGCACTGGGCACGCTGACCCTGCTGATCGGCATGGGCGAGGCGCAGGCGGCGGTGACCTTCCTGTTGGCGCACGCGCTTTACAAGGGCGCGCTGTTCATGCTGGCCGGCATCATCACCCACGAAACCGGCGCCAAAGCCCTGTCAGCCGTGGCCGGCATGCGGCGCCTGCTGCCGTGGACCTGGGGCTCGGCGTTGCTGGCGGCAGCCTCGGCGGCCGGGCTGATGCCGTGGTTCGGCTTCATTGCCAAAGAACTGTTGCTGGCGTCCGCCCTCGACCATAGCGCCTGGGTGACGGGCGCCGCGATTGTCGCGGCCGGCGTGGTCGGCGGCATGCTGATCACCTTTGCGCTTCGTCCGTTCATGGGCCCATCACGTGCCCCCAAGGACTCGGGAAAGATCCACGAGGCCGGCGCATGGCTGCTGGCGGGGCCGGTGGTGTTGGCCAGTCTGGGGTTGACGTTCGGGCTGGTGCCGGGGCTGGCAGACGGCGTTCTGCTGGACGCAGCGCGCGCCGTCGGTGCCAGCGACCCGACGCCACTGGCGCTTTGGCACGGCGTGAATCAGGCATTTCTGGCCTCGCTTAGCTCGCTGGCCATCGCGGCGGTGGTGTGGTGGCTGTGGCCCAGAACCCGCCGCCTCGCCGCGGGCGCCGAGGCGCTGGACCGCGTCGGGCCGGAGCAGGGCTACGACGCCCTGCTGACGTGGGTGCAGCGATTGGCGACCGAGATCACCGCGCGGTTGCAGTCCGGGTTGCTTCGCCGCTACGTGGCGGTGACCCTGCTGAGCACCATTGTGCTGCTGATGTCGACCCTGTTCTTGCGCAGTCAGGCCGAGCTGGCCTGGCCGATGGCGACGATAACGTTGTCGGTACCCATTGCATTGGCGGTGGGCATTCTGGTGATGGCGATCATTGCGATTCGCGTCACGGATGCGTTGAGCGAGGCGCTGATTCTGGGCGCAGTGGGTTTCGGGATTGCGCTGCTGTACATGTGGTTTTCGGCGCCTGACCTGGCCATCACCCAGGTGATGATCGAGACGCTGACCACCATCCTCTTGGTGTTGATCCTGTTCCGCCTGCCGCGCATGCGACAGCTGTCGAAGCCGCCGCAGCGCTATGCCGATCTGGTGCTGGCGACGGTGGGTGGCGGCGTGCTGTCGCTGGTTCTGTGGCAGGTGATGGTGTCGCCGACGCCACCGGCGATCTCCGAGTGGTTGATTGCCGAGTCGGTGCCCGGCGGCCACGGGCGCAACATCGTCAACGTGATTCTGGTTGACTTCCGCGCGCTCGACACCCTGGGTGAAATCTTCGTTCTGGCGCTGGCCGCCGTCGGCGTTTACGCGCTGCTCAAGTCCAAACCCGAGCCGGGGGGAGACCCATCATGAGTCGCGAGCCGGGCTCAACCTCGATCATCCTCAAGGCGGCGTCGCAACTGTTGCTGCCGCTGCTGCTGCTGCTGTCGATCTTCTTGCTGCTGCGCGGTCACCACGAGCCCGGCGGCGGCTTCATCGGGGGGCTGGTGGCCGCCTCGGCGATTGCGCTTCACCTGTTTGCCACCGACATGCGGTCGGCGCGCAACGTGCTGCGGATCGACCCGCGTAGCCTGATGGGTGCGGGGCTGCTGGTGGCATTGTTTTCCGGGTTCATCGGGCCGCTGACGGGCGGGCCGTTGTTCATCGGTCGCTGGGTCGACATCACCGTGCCGGTGTTTGGTGAACTGCACCTGGGCACGCCGCTGCTGTTTGATCTGGGTGTTTATCTGGTGGTCGTCGGCGCGGTGTTGACCTTCGTGCTGACCCTGGCCGAAGCCGAGGAGGAGTGATGTCTGCCGACCCGTGGATGGTGCTGTTGATCGGTGGGCTTTACAGCTGCGCGTTTTACATGATGTTGCGGCGCTCGCTGACCAAGACGCTGTTCGGCCTGGTGCTGCTGTCGAACGCGGCCAACCTGCTGATTTTTGTCGCCGCTGACCTGAATGTTGGGCGGCCGGCACTGGTGCCGGAAGGCGCCAAGGTGCCCGACGGACTGGTCGCCGATCCGCTGGCGCAGGCATTCATCCTCACCGCCATTGTCATCGGTTTTGGTGTGCTGGCGTTTGCGGTGGTGCTGATTCGTCGTGCGCACGAAGTGCTGGGCGTCGATGATTTCGACGAGCTCAAGGACGCCGAGCAATGAGTCTGCTGGTGGCGCTGCCGTTCCTGATTCCGATGACCGCGGGTGCGGTCTCGTTGATGGCGTGGTCCTCGCGCAGCGCCCAGCGCTGGATTGCGTTGGTCGGCACCGGGGGACAGTTGCTCGCGGCGATTTATTTGCTGATGGCGGTCTGGAGCGACGGCATCCAGGTGCTACCCGTCGGCGGCTGGCCCGCGCCCTACGGCATCACGCTGGCCGCCGACCTGCTCTCGGCACTGATGGTGTTGATGACCGGCATCACCGGCTTTGCGACGGCGCTGTATTCGCTGCCGACCATCGCGGTGCGCATGGAGCGCAGCGGCTATTACCCGCTGATGCACCTGCTGCTGGCCGGGGTGTCGGGGGTGTTTCTGACCACCGACCTGTTCAATCTGTACGTCTGGTTCGAGATCTTGCTGCTGGCCAGTTTTGCCTTGCTGGCGATGGGGCAGGAACGCGCGCAGATGGCCGGCGCGCTGAAGTACGTGGTGCTCAACCTGTTCTCATCGGCGATGTTTCTGACCGCGCTGGGCCTGCTTTACGGGCTGGCCGGCACGCTGAACATGGCTGATCTAGCGGTCAAGCTGCCAGCCTTGAGCAAGGATGCGCCGGTGACCCTGGTGGCCATGCTGTTCATGATCGCGTTCTCGATCAAGGCGGCGGCGTTCCCACTGTTTTTCTGGCTGCCGGCGAGTTACCACACCGCACCGGTGGCGGTTTCGGCGCTGTTCGCGGGCTTGCTGACCAAGGTCGGGGTGTATTCGCTGTACCGCACTTTCACGCTGGTCTTTACCCAGGACGTGGCCTGGACCCACGGCTGGCTGGCGCTGACCGCAGGGCTAACCATGGTCATTGGCGCGCTCGGCGCCATGGCGCAGCAGGACATCCGTCGTACCTTCGCATTCCTGCACGTGAGTCAGATCGGCTACATGTTGATGGGGCTGGCCCTGTTCACGCCGTTGGCGCTGGCGGCGGGGGTGTTTTATTTCGCGCATCACATCGTGATGAAGTCGAATCTGTTCTTCCTGTCCGGCGCCATTTACCGCTTGAGCGGCAGTTATCGGCGCGAGCATCTGGGCGGGCTGTGGGCGGCGCGTCCCGCCCTGTCCCTGCTGTTTCTGGTCCCGGCGCTGTCCCTGAGCGGTATTCCGCCACTGTCGGGCTTCTGGGGCAAATTGCTGGTGCTCAAGGCCGGTGCGGGCGCAGAGGCCTGGTGGTTGGTGGCCGCAGTGTTGATCAGCAGTGTGCTGACCCTGCTGGTGGTCATGCGTATCTGGGGCGACGTGTTCTGGAAAGCCGCCCCCGAAGATCGCCCGCTGAGCACCGCCCGCCTGCCCGTCATGCTTTGGATCGTGATGCTGGGTCTGGCGGCCGGCACCCTGTGGATTGGCCTGACAGTCGAACCCTTGTGGGCACTGGCTGAGCGGGCCAGTGCGCAGCTGATGGACCCCAGCGCTTACATCGAGGCGGTGTTGTCACCGGAGCAGCCATGACCCCTTATGTCTACAACCTGAGCCTGATGTTGGTCTGGGTGCTGATCACCGGGGATGTGAGCCTGCCCAACCTGACGCTCGGTTTCGTCATGGGCTTCGGCGTTCTGGCCTTCGCGCTGGCCTCGGATGCGTTTGATCCGCGCTTTCGCGCGTATGCCCGCCGGGTACCGCTGGCGTTCGTGTTTCTGCTGCGATTTCTCAAGGACATGCTGATGTCCAATCTCAGGGTCGCTTACGACGTGGTGACGCCCACCCACCTGATGCGCCCCGCGATTATTCGCATGCCACTGGAGGCCAACACGCCGGGTGAGATCACCTTTTTGGCCAACCTGATCTCGTTGACGCCCGGGACCCTGTCGCTGGACGTTGACGAGGACGGGAGCGCGTTGTTCGTGCACGTGATGTACCTCGATGATGAAGCCGAAACCCTGGCGCAACTGAAAACACTGGAAACCCGGTTGCTGGAGTTGATGCGATGACACCGCTGGTCGCCACCACCATCTTTACCTGTCTGGGACTGGCCCTGGCATTGGCCTGTGTCCGTCTGGTGCGGGGGCCGACCGTGGCTGATCGGGTGGTGGCGCTGGAGGTGATCGCCAGCATCCTGATCGGCGTTCTGGCCAGCTATGCGGTGTTTTTCAAGGTGCCGCAGGCGCTGGACGTGGCGCTGGTGCTGGCGCTGACCGGCTTTCTGGCTGCCATTGGCGTCTCACGCTACCTGGTGCGACGTGCCACCTTGGGCCAAGGCCAGCAAGACCGCTCGGAGACGCGCCCATGATTGTCGTCGGTCACATCATCATGATTCTGGGTTCGGTGTTCATGCTGCTCGCCGCCGTAGGCTCGGTGCGCATGCCGGACCTGATGACCCGCATGCACGCCACCACCAAGGCCGGGGCGTTTGGCGCCGGGCTGATGCTGATCGGCGTGACTTTGGAGTTTTCCGAGTTGGATATTCAGGTGCGCGCCATCGCCATCCTGTTTTTCATTCTGTTGACCACACCGGTTGCAGCGCACGCAGTGGGTCATGCCGGCTATCTGACGGGCGCAAAGCTGTGGGAAGGAACGCTGAAAGACGACCTTCAGGGTCAGCTTCGGCCTCAGGGCCGGTCGGAAGACGCAACGGCGGATGCCATGCCGAATACGCCCGCTTCGGAAGATTCTCGGTCAGCCAGGTGAGCATGTCGGTCCAGATGCGCCGGGCGTGTGAGGGGCTTGGCATCAGGCCCGCATGCGGCAACTCCAGGGTGATCACCGGCAGCCCCAGGTCGACCCCCGCGTAATTGCCCAGCGAGCCTGGGAAGGTGCCGAGTTGCCGCAGCTGCAGCGGCCCGAAGCGGCGCGGCGGGGTCTGCGGCCCATCGAAGTCGAGCAGGCCATAAGGGGCGTGAACGCTGACGATCGCGTGTGGCCGGAACGCCTCGATGTGTGCGGCCACCCATCGCGCCTCGGGTTCCGACAGCGCGGCTGGGCCTGGAAAACGGCGTGGATCGGCACCGGTGCGGCGCTGCCAGTAATCCTGGGCCCGCGCCGCCCAGTCTGCAGACGGAAAATTGCGGTTCAGGTCGATGCCCCGGCGGTTCATGCGTCGCGCAGGGCGCTCGAGCAGGCCGTCGGGGTTGGAGGCCGGCATCACCCGCCAATGAAACGGCTGCAGGCGCTCGGTCTGCAGCCGTTTCATCCACAAAAAGCTGAGACTCACCGTGGTCAACTCGTCGCCGTGCATGCCGCCGATCATCAGGATGCGCGGCGCGTCCTTGCGCTCGGGTCGCGGCAGAAAGTCTTGGTAGAGCAGCGGGAACCCGCTTTGCGATCCGGCATCGTTGATCAGGTTCAGCGCCTTGCAATCGCCCTCGTCGACGCTGCGCAGACGTTGGGCGAACGCGCTGCAGGCCTGTGCCACAGTGCCCAGCGCAACCGGCACTGACGCTGCGGCCGGCACCGTCATCGACAGAATCGCCAGCAAAAAAAACCCGGCCAGTCGCCGGGTCATGATGCGTGCCGTCACCGAGGCTTACCGCTCGCGCTCGGCACGCACCTTGTCGATCAAATGGTCGGTGATGGCCAGCATCTCATCGAATCCACCGGCCATCGACGGGTTGGTGTAGTACTTGCCGCCGACCACCACGGTGGGGGTGCTACTCACGCCGAAATCGCGTGACAGCTTCTCGGCGCGCCGCACCCGGGCGTCTACGGCAAAGCCATTGAAGGTGTTTTGCACCACGTCAGGCATCAGCGAGGTGTGGGCTTCAAATAAGCCGACAATCTGCGCGTCGGTGGACAATTGCAGTCGCTGTACGTGCATGGCCTGAAACAGCTTTTCGTGCATGACGTCCATCACCTTCAGGGTCTCGGCGGTGTAAAAGGCCTTGCTGTGCAGCACGCCGACCGGGCGACCCAGGCTGTTGGGCACGGCTTCGAATTGCACGTCGGCCGGCAGCGACTTCTTCCACGGCGTCAGGTTGGACTCAAAGTTGTAGCAGTGATTGCAGCCGTACCAGAAGAACTCCTGCACGCTGATCTTGGCCGGGTCGGCAGGGGCTTGGACGTCGCGGACTTCGCGGTAATCCTTGCCGGCCGAAAAGTTTGCGGGGGACTCGGCCGAGCAGGCAAACGTCAGGGCGCTGAGGCCCAGGGCGATGACACGTAGCAGCATGCTGATCTCCTGATGAAAGCGCGCCGGGGCTCGGTGGGTCACGAAGCGCCGGCGCGTCGGGATGCGAGGCTGTGGGATAGCCGCCAGCGCCTTTACCGAATCTGAAGCCCGTTCAGATACGAGGCGAGTGCGTCAATTTCTTCGTCGGTGAGTTTGGCCGCGATGGCCGCCATGATCTTGCCGTTGGCGCTGTCGATGCCGTCGCCGCTGCGGTAGGCGCGCAGTCGCTGGGCACTGTAGGTGGCGTGCTGACCGGCGAGCTTGGGGTAGCCCGTGGCCGGGTTGCCGACGCCGTTGGGCGCGTGGCAGCCGGCGCAGCCCATGATGCCGCGTTCCAGATCGCCCGCGCGGTACAGCGGCTCGGCGACGGCCACGGCCTCTTCACTGGCGACACCGGGCTTGTAGGTTTGCTCGGCAAAATAGGCTGCCAGGTCGCGCATGTCCTGATCGGACAGGCCGGCGGCCTGCGATGACATCAGGGGGTTGTTGCGCACGCCCTCTTTGAAAGCCTTGAGCTGTTCGTAGGTGTATTGCGCGTTTTGCTGGGCCAGACTCGGCCATTCGGGATTGCCGCTGACGCCCGCCGGGCCGTGACATGCGGCGCAGGTGCCCGCCAGTTTCTCGCCGTTGGCAGCATCGCCACGGGTGAACAGGTCGCCCGACGTTTCTGCAACAGCGAGCAGCGGGGCGCACAGTACAAGGGCAAGGACCAAACGCTTCATTTTGTTGGGGCTCCGGAAAGATCGATGCGCCGAGCAGGCACCGACCGGGTATAAGGTTCAGAAGAATCCGCAATTCTACACTCAAGGCCTCATGTCACAGAACCCATTTGCGCGCGCCACCTTCATGTTGTCCTGCGCCCGCATCGAGCAGCTCCTCGATGACCCGCTCCCGGAGATCGCCTTTGCCGGGCGCTCCAATGCAGGCAAGTCGTCGGCGCTGAACACCCTGTGCGGCCTGCGTGCCCTTGCGCGGGTGTCGAAAACACCTGGCCGCACGCAGCTCATCAACCTGTTTGAAGTGCCCGGCGGCCGCTTCGTTGACTTGCCGGGCTACGGCTACGCGCAAGTGCCCGGCCAGGTGCGGCGCGACTGGGGCAAACTCATCGAGCAGTACATGCAGGTGCGGCAAACCCTGGCGGGGGTGGTGCTGATCATGGACATTCGCCATCCGCTGACCGATTTCGACACGCAGATGCTCGACTGGGCAAAGGCGCGTCACATGCCGATTCACGCGCTGCTGACCAAGGCCGACAAGCTCGGCTATGGCGCCTCCAAGAACACCCTGTTGACGGTGCAGAAGGCCTTGGCCGAACGCGAGCAGCCGGCCTGCTCGGTGGCCTTGTTCTCGGCCACTGCCCGCACCGGGCTTGAGCCGGCACGCGAGCACCTGATGATGTGGTTGGGCATTGATGCTGCCGGACACCCATTGGCCGCTGACGAGGCACCCGAGGCGGGCTGACGCGCAGGCAAGGCCCCAAAAAAATACCCGACGGCTCGGGGGAACCGTCGGGTAACCAGATTCCGGCGCTGGGGAGTGCCGGAATTGTCCGCCCAGGGAGGGGGGGGCGGGAGAGGCAGAGGGAGGGCTGCCTCTCGCTAGATCAGACGGCCCGGCCGGGGGGAAGTTCGGCGGCCGCCCAATTAAATTTGTGATTGATTGCGCATGCCGGCAAATCGCGCTCAAAAAAACACCCGACGGCTCGGGGAAACCGTCGGGTGACCAAATTCCGGCGTTGGGGGGAGCCGGAATAACCGCCCAGGGAGTGAAGGCGGGAGAGGCAACAAGGGAGGGTTGCCTCTCGCTAAGTCAGACGACGGTTCAAGGGGAAAGTTCAGGGCGGTTCGCGGACAATTTCAAGCACCGACCTTCGCCGCGTTCACCGCCCGATCCACGCTCAACAAAATCAGTGACTTGGCACGCGCGGTGTTCGCACCGGGCACATCTGTCGGCCGTCTCATTCAAACTAAATATCGAATTCGATCAGCTACTTGCGCTGCCATCGCCGCCGTGTGCGGCATCCCAATGCGCACCGATGCCGAAGTCGGCGACCAGCGGCACATTCAAGGGGGTCAAACGGCACATGCGCGTGGCAATGGCCGGGGCATGTTGGCGCAGCGCCGCCTCCGGGCCTTCGAACACCAGTTCGTCGTGGACCTGCATCGTCATGTGAATGTCGGGCGCGGTTTCGGCCAGCCAGGTTTCAAGGTCAATCATCGCCATCTTGATCAGGTCGGCGGCGGTGCCTTGCAGCGGCGCATTGATGGCGATGCGCTCGGCGCCCTGGCGCAAGGCAGCGTTGCGAGCCTTGATGTTGGGCAGCATCAGTCGTCGCCCGAACCAGGTTTCGACAAAGCCCTGCTCGTGCGCTTTGGCGCGGGTGCCGTCCATGTAGGCCTTGACGCCGGGGTAGCGGTCGAAGAATCGCTCGATGATGCTCGCTGCCTCACCGCGCGCCACGCCGATGTTGCGCGCCAGTCCGAACGCCGAAATGCCGTAGATCAGGCCGAAGTTGATCGCCTTGGCGGCGCGGCGCTGCTCGTCGCTGACGGTGTCGGTCGCCACACCGAACACCTCGGCGGCGGTGGCGCGGTGAATGTCCTGACCGCTGACGAAGGCCTCGATGAGCTTTTCATCTTCCGAGAAATGCGCCATCAGCCGCAGTTCGATTTGTGAATAGTCGATGGCCAGCAGCGCCTTGCCGTCGGCGGCGATGAACGCCTTGCGGATTTCGCGTCCGGCCTCGGTCCGGATGGGAATGTTCTGAAGGTTGGGGTCGGACGACGACAGCCGCCCGGTGGCGGCGACAGCCTGGTGATAGCTGGTGTGCACCCGGCCGGTGGTCGGGTTGACCATCTGCGGCAGGGTTTCGGTGTAAGTCGAGCGCAGTTTCGACAGGCTGCGCCAGTCGAGAATCAGCCGCGGCAACGGGTGCTCTGCGCTCAGCTCTTCCAGCACGTCTTCGGCGGTGGACGGCTCGCCCTTGGGCGTGCGCGCCTTCACCGGAAGCTTGAGCGTATCGAACAGCAGCGCGCCAATCTGCTTGGGCGAGCCGAGGTTGAACGGTCCGCCGGCCGCTTCGAAGGCCTCGGCCTCGAGTCGGCCCATGCCGTCGTGCAACGTGGCGCTGAGGGTCTTGAGCTTGTCGGGGTCGATGCGCACGCCGCGGGCTTCGATCGCCGCCAGAATCGGCATCAGTGGCCGTTCCAGCGTGTCGTACACCTTGAGCAACTGCGGGTCGGCACTGAGGCGCGGGTGCAGCACGCCGTGCAGGCGCAGGGTGATGTCCGCATCTTCGGCGGCGTAGGGCGCGGCCTGCTCCAGCGCGACCTGGTCGAAGGTGAGCTGCGTCTTGCCCTTGCCGGCCACATCGCTGAACGAGGTGGTGGTGAAATCGAGGTGGGTCTTGGCCAGCGAGTCCATGTCGTGACGGTGGCTGCCGGCGTCGAGCACGTAGCTTTGCAGCATGGTGTCGTGCAGCACGCCGCGCAGGCGGATGCCGTGCCGCGCCAGCACGTTCAGGTCGTACTTGAGGTTTTGCCCCAGCTTGGCGCGGGTCGGGTCTTCGAGCAGCGGTTTGAGCCGGGCAACGACGCGATCCATGGCCAATTGGTCTGGCGCATCGAGGTAGCGGTGCGCCAGTGGAATGTAAGCGCCCTTGCCGGGCTCGGTGGCCAGCGCGATACCGACCAGCCGCGCTTGATGGGCATCCAGCGCATCGGTCTCAGTGTCGATGCAGATCAGTGACGCGCCCTCAAGCCGGGCAATCCACTCGTCGAGCTGCGCCTCGCGGAGCACGCAATCGGTTTCGGTATCGACCTGCGCAGGGGCCGGCACGTCGTCGGTCGTCGCGGCGGGCGCGGTGATGACGGTGGCTGCATCGGGCGCGGGCGGCTTGGGCGCATCCGCGTCGCGCTGCGGCAGTTCGCGCGCGCCCTTGAAGCCCAGCCGGTCAAGCAAGGCATTGACGCGGTCCTGATCGGCGGCGCCAGGCACCAGCGCGTCCAAGGTCACCGGAAGCGCCACGTCGCAGACCAGCGTCACCAGCTTTTTCGACAGCGGCAGGTGGCCCATCGCCTCGCGCAGGCGTTCGCCGATCTTGCCCTTGATGTTGTCGGCATCGGCCAGCAAGGCGTCGAGGGTTTGGTACTCGGCCAGCCATTTGGCCGCGGTCTTGGGGCCGACGCCGGGCACGCCGGGAATGTTGTCGCTGGTGTCGCCGATCAGGGTCAGGTAGTCAATGATCTGCTCGGGCCGCACGCCAAACTTCTCGACCACACCGCCGGCGTCCATGCGCCGGTTTTTCATGGTGTCGAGCAGGTGCACGTCGGCGCCGACCAGCTGGGCAAGATCTTTGTCGGAGCTGACGATCAGCACGTCCAGCCCTGCGGCACGCGCCTGTGCGGTGAGCGTGCCAATGACGTCATCGGCTTCGACGCCGTCGACGGTGACCACCGGCATCGCCATGGCGCCCAGCAGTTCGCGAATGCGCGGGAACTGGCTTTTCAGGTCTTCTGGCGTCTCGCCACGATTGGCCTTGTACTCGGGGTGCCACGCGTTGCGAAAGGTGTCGCCCGGCGGGTCGAAGACCACGCAGATACGCTCCGGCGCATAGTCTTTGTTGAGCCGCCGCAGCATGTTGAAGAAGCCGAACACCGCGCCGGTGGGTTCCCCTTCGGCGCTGGTCAGCGGCGGCAGCGCGTGAAAGGCGCGAAACAGCCACGACGAGCCATCGATGAGAATCAGCGGGGCGCCGCGTTCGGTCGTGCTCATGGCAGCAGGCGCTCGCCGCGAATCAGGTCGTCGAAGGTTTCGCGTGCACGCACCACATGAAACTGTTTGCCGTCGACCATCACCTCGGCCGCCCGGCCACGCGAGTTGTAGTTGGAGGCCATGGTGAAGCCGTAAGCACCTGCCGAGCGCACCGCCAGCAGGTCGCCCTCGGCCAGCGCCAGCGGCCGCTCGCGGCCCAACCAGTCGCCGGTTTCGCACACAGGGCCAACGATGTCGTAGGTTTGCAGCGGCGCCTCGCTGGCAGCATCGACACGAACGATGTCCATCCACGCGTTGTACAGCGCCGGCCGCAGCAGGTCGTTCATGGCGGCGTCGACCACGGCGAAATGTTTGACCTCGTTGGCTTTCAGTGCTTCGACCCGAGTCAGCAGCACGCCGGCGTTGGCGGCAATGGCACGGCCCGGCTCGGTGTGCAGCGCCAGCCCGCGGCCGACCAGTTTGCGGGTGACCGCCGCCGCCCACGTCGCCGGTGTGGGCGGCGCTTCATCGCGATAGCGCACGCCGAGCCCGCCGCCGACATCGATGTGTCGCATGACAATGCCCCGCGCGGTGAGACGGTCGACCAGGGTCAGCACGCGGTCCAAGGCATCCAGAAACGGCTGCAGTGTCAGCAGTTGCGAGCCGATGTGGCTGGCGATGCCGTCGACGCGCAGCCCTGGCAGCGCCTGAGCCTCGGCGTACAGGGCTTCGGCGATGTCGAAGTCGACGCCGAACTTGTTCTGCTTCAGGCCCGTGGAGATGTAGGGATGGGTGTTGGCATCGACATCCGGATTGACCCGCAGCGCCAACGGCGCCACCTTGCCCATTGCCAGCGCCACGCGGTTGAGGCGCGTCATCTCCGAGGCCGACTCGACGTTGAAGCAGCCGACGCCCGCATCTAGCGCGAGGCGCATTTCGGCTTCGGTCTTGCCGACGCCCGAGAACACGGTTTTGGCCGCGTCGCCGCCGGCCGCCAGTACGCGTTGCAGTTCGCCACCCGAGACGATGTCGAAGCCGCTGCCCAGCCGCGCCAGCACACCCAGCACGGCAAGGTTGGAATTGGCCTTCACCGCAAAATGAATCTGATGCGGGTGGCCGGCCAGCGCCTCGTCAAAGGCGCGGTAGGCGGCGGTCAGCGCTGCACGCGAATAGACATAGCAGGGCGTTCCGACCGCCTTGGCAATGGCTGGACAGGGCACGGATTCGGCGTGCAGTACGCCGTCGCGAGGGGTGAAAGCATCCATCAGGGCAACGCCTCGGGGCGCGGAGTGGGTTCGGGGGTTGGCGCGGTCGTGGGCTCGGGCGCGGCGGTTGGGCTGGGGCGGGTCTGAACCGGTGGCTGCTGCGACGCGGGCGCCTCGCCGGGCAGGTACAGATCGCCGCTCTGGCCGCAGGCCGCCAGCGCCAGGCTGCCGAGCAGCACCGTCAGCGCCGTGCGGAAAGGTCGTGTGATCATGTGCCCAGTTTACGCGCAACCCGCGCCCGATCCCGCCAAGCCAGCCTGCCCATGACCCCTGTCGAATCCGATCTTGAAGTGCGCCTTGAACCCCTTCAGCCTGCCGATGCCTGCGTGATCTGGCTGCACGGACTGGGCGCCGACGGCCACGATTTCGTGCCCATCGTTCCCGAGTTGGGCCTGCACGCCGGGCACAGCGTCCGCTTCGTGTTTCCGCACGCCGAGGTGCGGCCAGTAACACTCAACGGCGGCATGTCGATGCGCGCGTGGTACGACATTGCCACGCTCGATCGCAACGGCGCCGTTGATGACGCCGGCATCGCGGCCTCGCGTCAGCGTCTGGCGCGGCGTATTGCGCGCGAGATCGAAAGCGGGGTCCCGGCTGCACGTATCGTCGTCGCCGGCTTCTCGCAGGGCGGTGCCATCGCTTACCACACCGCGCTGCGCCACACGCCGCGACTCGCCGGCCTGCTGACGTTGTCGACCTATCTGCCCGGCGCCAACGCGGTGCTCACCGCCGACGATCTGACGGCGCGCGACTTGCCCATCATGGTCATGCACGGCCAGCACGACCCGGTGCTGCCCATGCCACTGGGGCAAATGGCCGCCGAGCAAATCACCACGCTGGGCTTTGCCCCGCAGTGGCGCGCCTACCCAATGGCGCATCAGGTCTGCCTTGAACAAATCACCGAGATCGGGCGCTGGTTGGGCGAGGTGCTGGGCCGACCGTGACTTGATGCGTGATGTGCGGTGCGAGACGATGCTCGGTGAGCTCGCACTTCAGACAGATTCATGCGTATCACCCTGCAACTGGAAGACGATGTCCATGCCCATGCCAAGCAACTTGCGGTGGCGGAAGGGCGGACGCTGGGCGCGGTCGTATCGGAGCTGATGCGCGAGGGTATCAAGCGCAGTCAGCCCAACCTTAAGGCTCGAAAGGGCTTCCCATCGGTTGATGTGTCGCCGGGCGGCAAAACCACTTCGTCAAAAGACGTTTATTGAGTCGAAGAGGACGAAGATGAGCGCACTGTCAATCCGGCCGCTTCTGTTCACCGCTCCAGCGTGTAGAGCAGGTCAGCCCCGGTGGCGACGCCGGTCTCGGTCTGTAGCTGGAAGCCGCGGCCAATGTCGTAGAGCAGGCGGAACACGTGGCCAGGCTGGAACAAGCCGACGCCGTAGCTGATGTACAGCTCGGGGGTCAGATAGCGGCCCACGGTCAGGCGTGCTTCGTCGGGGTCATCGCCGGGGCTGGTGCCGATGGAAATATCGTCGACCAACCCGCCCTTGAGGCGCTGCGCCAGAAAGTCGCTACCCGAAAGGCCCAATGCCAGCGCTGCACCCGACAGGGCTGCCTGGTCGTCGCCGGTGCCGGTTGACAGGCCGCGTCCCAGCACCAGCCAGCTCAACTGCTCTTCCTGGCGCATGGACGGGTTGGAGAACAGCGCGAATTCCGGCTTGTCGAGCCGTCCACGAACCGTGACGCCGACCTCGATGTCGGGCCGCGGTTCGCGAATGGCGCGCAGGTCGAGTCCGGGGTCGGTGATCGGTCCGCCTGAGAAGATCACCCGTCCGGTGGTCACTTCAAGGTCCTGTCCGTAGGCTTTGTAGCGACCGTCAACCAGGCGAATCTCGCCGCGTCCGGTGACCGGTTGCCCGGGCTGCTGACGGGCATTGAGCTGGCCGGCGAAGCGCGTTTTCAGGCCAAAGCCGCTGAAGCTCACGGCATCGCCGAGCGCCACGGTGACATTGACGATGACGTCCATCAACGGCTCTGAGGCCGGCTGGTCGCCGTCGCGAACAATGATCTGGTCTGCCGTGGGGCCGATGCCCGTATCGCCGCCGCCACGCGGGGTGATCTCGGCGCGCGGCACGTCGATCCGGCCGCTGACCTCCAGACGGTTGTCGGCGAGGCCGATCTTCAGGTCGGGATTGATCCACACCCGGGCGTCGGGCAGGTCGGCAACCTGGGCGTCGCGCCCTGTGATGTTCAGCGCCAGTTGCGGGGTGCCCTCGGGCCAGCCGATATCGCCGTCAATGGTGATGTCGCCGTCGCCCGCGCGGGTCCGCACCGCCACCCGCGCCTGGGTGCCGCCGTCGGGAAAGATCTCCGCGACCGTGTCACGCAGGGTGATGCCCGCCTGCGGCACGCTGACCCTCGGGACGCTCAGCGCAACCCGGCCGCCCACTTCAGGCGCGCCGAGGACGCCGGCAAGATCAAGATCGATGGCCAGTTCGCCTTCGAGCTCTTCAATTTCGCCGGTAAGGCGGTTGATCCAGTCCAGGTCGGTGAGCTTGGCGTTGACCGTGCCGGACAGCGCGCGGCTGAGCGGGTCATCGCCGGGTGCCGCTGACAACGCGGCACTCAGACCGCCATCTGCCGTGGGCAGGTCGGCGTCCAAGCGCAGGCCTTCGGCATTCTCGAGGGCACGGATGTGTCCCGGCAGCAGGGTCAACGCGGCGCGATTACGAATCTCGAAGGCGCCCTGCCGGGTCTCGAGATCGACGTCAACCTCGGGCGCACCGCCGGTCGGCAGCTGCAGATCGACGCGCCCGGCAGCGCTGCCGCTGAGGCTCATGCCGTCGGGCATGAACGGTGTCAGCAGGGCGTAGTCCAGCGCGTCGAGGAGCAGGTTGGCGAGGACCCGCTCGGGCGTGACATCGGCATCGATACAGACCTTGATCTGGTCCCTTGCCTCGTCGGCGCCCAACAGGCAGGCGCCCTGGAGTCGGGTCGCGTCAGCCGACAGGGTCAGCGGGGCAGGGTTTTCCAGTGCCACTACCGGTGCTCTGGGCACCGCCAGCCGCAGTTGCTCTAGCGTGCCCTGCCAGCGCTGCCGGTCTAGGTCGGCCGCCCCCGCGAGTGCCACTGCGGCATCACCCATGGGGGCATCGACGTCGAGCTGCAGGCGGTGGTCGGCCAAGCTACCGCGCGCGGTGAGCTGTGCGCGGTCAACCTCGGCAACGCCACTGATACCCGTGGTTTCCAGACGCAAATCGATATTGCCGCTGGGGTCGAAGCGCCCGCCAAGCTGCAGCTCGGCTATATTGATTTGGTCAGTCCAGCCCAGCAGGCGACCCTCGCCGTTGGCGGTCACCGACGGCAGGGTGGGTTCGCCGTCCACCTTGGCATCCAGCGAAATGCGGCCGCGCAGTTCGGGCAGCAGGGTCGACAGGTCGCTGCTCTCGAGTCGCGTGGTCAGGGCCAGGGTGGGCCAGGCACGCCCCTCCGCAGTGAGCACGGTTTTGCCCTGGCTCAATCGTGCGCTTTCGAGGGTCAACTGCTCACGGGTCTGGTCCCAGCCGCCCGCGGCGGTCAATGCAAAGGGCTGGTTGAGGAGCTCGCTGTCACGAATGTCGGCCTTGAAGCGCAGTGGATTGTCGGCGTCCAGGCCGCCCTGCGCCGCAATCGTCCCCGAGATGCGGCCGGGGGCCTGGGGTGCGATGACACCCGGATTGATGTTGTCCATGCGCGCGGTGACGTCGACGTCCAGCGCCGGCGTCCAGCGCACCCGACCGCTGGCCTGGGCGCGACCTTCCAGCGCCTTCACGTCGAGCGTGCTGAGGCGAATTTCTTCGAGGCCCCCTTCGCCCTCAAGGACAATACCGCCGGCGTAGTCAGGCGAATTGGCCCGGGCGTTGAGCGTGACCTTGTAGGCCTCGGGCCGGCCGTCGATCTGCAGGCGACCCTCCGGACTCTCGAACAGCGCCGGAGCGTCGGCATTGACCGGCCAGCGTGCGTCGACCCAGCCGAGATCTGCGGCGAAAGCGCCGTCCCAGTCGTAGCGACCCTGCAGTGTCGCGGCCAGCGGCGCGGTCACGATGAGTCGGTCAATCGTCACGCCGGTATCGCTGAGGTCAGCACTTGCCTTGACCGACAACGGAAATTGATCGACCCAGTCCAGTGCCAGTTGGTGGATCTGAACCTGGGTGCCGATCCAATCCGCGTGGACCGCGATGTCGCGAATCTGTATCGGCGCGCCTTCGACCGGTGTCACGGTCAAGGTGCCCACCGCCAGCTTGCTGACGACAATGTTCATCGGCAGCCGCGACGGCGGTGTGCCCGGCGCTTCGGTCTCCTCGGGGGGTGTGTCGACTTCGAGCAGACGCAGGTCGATGGACGTGGCTGTCAGCTCGTCAAATTGCGCGCGAAGGCGAAGCAGTGACAGCGGCGACCAGTTGAGCAGCACATCGCTGAGATCAACTTCAGCGGCTGGCGTGCGGATCGCCAGCCGGTCAACCGTCAGTCGTCCCAACAAGTGACCCCCGGTGACCTCGCCCGCGTCCAGCAGACCCCCGCTGTGCTTCGAGGCCTGGTCGAGGACGAGTTGCGAGCCCGCAGTCGAGCTCAGCACCCACAGCAGCGCCAGCAGCAGCAGCGCCGGCACGCCCCAAAACAGTCGAACGAGGTAAATCACAAGCCCACCCGGATGCCGAGGTGCAACCGCACGCCGGTTTCCGGTCGGCGTAGCGGGTGTGCAAGGTCGAGATTGACGTAGCCGATGGGCGCGCGATATCGCAGGCCGGCCCCGACACCCTGACTCAGCGCCGGGCCCGGCTTGTTGTCGACACCGCCCGCATCGAGGAACGCGGCAACGCCGAGGTTGCCCCACACGGTCTGCTCGATTTCGGCACTGAGCGTGGTCATGTACTCGCCGCCAATGTTCTCGCCGCTTTCGTCACGCGGGCCAATGGAGCGGTAAGCGTAGCCGCGAACACTCTGGTCGCCACCGGCAAAGAAGCGCTGCGAGGCCGGCAGTTCGGCCAGTTCGTTGTTGAGTGTGGCGCCGTACTCGCCGCGCAGCAGCAGCCGCGCGGTGTCCCACAGCGGCAGCACGAACCGCCCCTGCACCAGCGACTGCAAAAAGGTGGTGGTCGACAGCACATCTTCGGATGCACCGTGCACGTCAATGAACGCGTACCACCCGTTGCGCGGATGGATGGGGTCGTCGAGCTCGCTGCGGGTGAATGAGACGCCGGGCATCAGCAGATCGGTGTCGGTGAACTGGTTGCCGAGTCGCGATTCTTCGATCTCGTAGGTGATGTAGGTGCGACGGCTCCAGTCACCCGGTTCGCGGGTCAGCGCGGCGCCGATCTCGTAGCGCTCGGTTTCGCCCTCGTCGAACTCCTCGTCGATATAGCCGGTGTGAAACGACAGAAACTCGCCATTCTTGCTGCCCAAGGGAATCCGGTACTCCACCCCGGCGCGGTTTTGCACTTCCGACAGGCGGATGTCGCTGCGCAGCTTGTGACCACGACGGTTCAGACGGCGGAACTCGGCGCCCAAGGACAGTCGCGCGCCGGTGTCGGTGCCGTAGCCGATGCCGGCCGAGTAAAGCTGATCCTTGATCGGCGTGGTGCGAATCGTCATCGGCACGTGGGTGTTGGACTGGTTGTCGCGGTCCGGAACGACATCGACCTGGGCGAAGTAGCCAAGGTCGCTGAGCGCGAGCTGGGTATTGAGCACGTCGCGCGGCGAGAAATAATTGTCTTCGGTGATGGTCAAATATCGGCGAATCACGTCTTCATCGATGTTGTCCGCTTCCACGCTGATCTCGCCGAAGCGCCAGCGGGTGCCAGTGTCGAAGCGCCACTCGATGTCGGCGGCCTGCTCGTCGGGGTACACCCACAGGTCGCTGACCAGGAAGCGGCTGTCGAGAAATCCGTACTCGAAGGCTGCCAGCGAAAAACTATTCTTGTCGGCGTTGTAGCGCTGGTGGCGCAGCGGCTCCTCGGGCTGCATGCGCAGGCGTGAGCGCACGTCTTTCAGCGGCTGGAAGTCCTTGCCGTCACCCTCGATGCGGATGCTGATGTCGCGCACCACGGTGCGCGGCCCGAGCGTGACGATGGTGTAGGTCGCACGGCGCTCGCCCAGGTCAAAGTCACTGGTGATTTCGGTGTCGTAGTAACCGAACGGGTTGAGGGCGCCGCGGATGTCGTCCTCGGCACGGCGATTGAGCGCGCGCAGGCGGCGATCGGACAGGGGCGCCTCATCGGTCTGGGCGCGTACGGCGGTGCGGATGGCGAGTTGTGCCTGGATGTTGCGTAACAGAGAGCCCTTGCCCAGGCCTTCAATCGTCACCGCGAAGGGCTGCGCGTCTGCCCAGGCGGCGAGGGGGTAGGCAAACAGCGCCACCAGCAGAGCGGCCCGAAAATGCATCAGTCGGGGTCGGCCCCTGCCATCAGCCAGTCTTGCGCGCCAGCAGCATCCCCGCCCAGGGTCGCGAAGTCGAACAGGTTGCGGTCGGCAAGCTGGCTGGGGGCAATATTGGTCAGGGCGGCAAACACCTGCTCGATACGGTTGCCGTGCTCGGCCTCCCAGCCGTCCATCATCCGCCGCACCTGCTTGCGCTGGAGTTGCTCCTGCGAGCCGCAAAGGTTGCACGGAATGATGGGGAAGCCCTTGTGGTCGGCGTAGGTCTGGAGGTCGCGCTCGCGCACATACGACAGCGGCCGGATCACACAGTTCTTGCCATTGTCCGATTGCAGCTTGGGTGGCATGGCCGCCAGGCGCCCGCCGTGAAACATATTGAGCAAGAACGTCGCAACGATGTCGTCCTTGTGATGGCCGAGGGCGATCTTGGTGAAGCCCTCGGCCTCCGCGAAGGTATAGAGCGCGCCGCGTCGCAGCCGCGAACACAGCGAGCACATGGTCTTGCCCTCGGGGATCACCCGCTTCACCACCGAGTAGGTGTCTTGCTCGAGGATGCGATACGGCACGCCCAAGCCTTTGAGGTAGCGCGGCAGCACGTCTTCAGGAAAGTCGGGCTGCTTCTGGTCCAGATTGACCGCCACCAACTCGAAGCGCACCGGCGCCTTGGCCTGCAGTTGCAGCAACATGTCGAGCATGGTGTAGCTGTCCTTGCCGCCCGACAGGCAGACCATCACCTTGTCGCCCTCGGTGATCATGTTGTAGTCAGTGATCGCCTGACCCACTTGCCGGCGGATGCGCTTGGCGAGCTTGTTGGCATCGAGTTGGTCGCGCCGCGTGGCCAGCAGATGTTCAACAGGAATGGCGACAGCCGACATGACCACGGGCCTTCAGAGATGCGTTGGAGTTCGTATTGTACGGACGGTGGCGCAAAAGCCGACCTGACAACGGTCCTGCCCGTGTTTAACGCTTCGGCGTAGGCTTTGGATGCCCACTTCGACGGCGACCCCAAGGAGCATGCATGCCCAGCTATTTCAACTCCGAAGACCTTGCCAAGTTTGGCCAGATCGGCGCACAGGCCAAGCCCCTGGCTGACGCCTTCTTCGACTACTACGGCAAGGTCACAGCCACTGACGGCGCCCTGACCAAGCGTGAAAAATCCCTGATTGCGCTGGCCATCGCCCACAGCGAAAAGTGCGGGTATTGCATCGACGCGTACACCACCGCCTGCCTTGAGGCCGGCTCGAATCCCGAGCAGATGCGCGAGGCGGTGCACGTCGCAGCCGCGATGAAGGCCGGCATCACCCTGGTGCACAGCGTGCAGATGAGCAACCGGCTTGATGAGTTGATGATGTGATCGGTTCAGCCGACAGTCGCCAGCCTGAGCGCCTGATGCGGGCTCGCAGTTCATTTTTGAAGGGGTGATCGTGATGACCATTTTTCGCAACGGGGCGCTGACCCTGGGCTTTCTCGCCGTTGTCAGCCTGTGTCTTGGGCTGTTCAGCGTCACCTCGCAGGCGGCGTCCACTGCGGCCGAACTTGACCGCGACGCCGCGCAAGCCTTGGAGCGGCTGATCGAGAACAACCCGGCGGCGGCCGGCGTGGCTGAAAAAGCACAAGCCGTGCTGATCTTTCCCAGCATCATCAAGGCCGGCCTGATCTTCGGTGGTGCTTACGGCGAAGGCGTACTTCAAAAGGACGGTGCCGTCGTTGACTACTACAACTCGGTGTCTGGTTCCTGGGGCCTGCAGGCAGGCGCGCAGACGTACAGCTACGTGGTGTTTCTGATGAACGACGAAGCCCTGAGCCAGCTTGAGCGCACCAAGGGCTGGGAGCTGGGCGTTGGCCCGTCATTGGTGGTGGTCAACGAAGGCGTCGCCAAAAATCTGTCGACCTCGACGCTGACTGAAGACGCCTACGCCTTCGCCTTCGGACAACAGGGCGCTATGGCCAGTCTGAGCATCGAAGGCACCAAGGTAAGCCGCATCGAACGCTGATCGGTCGACCTTCGGTTGGCGTCATGAAGCCCCGGCACGGGCCGTTCGTGCCGGGGCTTTTTGCTGTGTGTCAATCGCGCGAGGGCGCCTTCTGTGGGTCATCCTCGATGACACTTTCGCCGGTCTTGAAGTCCTGCGGCTCGACAATCAGCGAGATGATGGCGCCGAACACCAGCGACCAGAATGCCGCGCCGATACCGAGAATCTGGATGCCCGAGGCGGCAATCAGGAAGGCGAAAATTGCCCCCATCTGAAAGCGCCCGCTGAACGCTGTGCTCATCAGTGAATACAGCACCCGTGCCAGCGCCAGACCGGCAATGATGGCAATGAAGTAGGCCGGCGTGACCTGAAACACCGTCACCAAGCTGCCGTAGATGATGCCGCCCACCAGCCAGATCAGCCCGGCAATGGACGCGGCAATCCAGCGGCCCGAATGCTTGCCCGCTTCCGGTGACGAGCACATCGCCAACATCAGCGCCGAGATGCACGCCGTGTGCAGGTGGAAGAACGCCGAGATAATGCTGCCCACGCCATTGACCGCCGTGATGCTGTTGGCCGGAATGCTCAGGTACTGCTGGCTGCGCAGAATACCCACCGCAGCAGGCGTTTCCATGCCCACCAGAATCACCGCCAGCGGTATGCCGTAGGCGAGAATGGCACTCAGCGTGAATTCCGGCATCACGAAGCGCGGGTAGTCCACCACGAAGCGCACCGAGCTGAAGTCCACACCGGTGATCAGCAAGTAGACGACCCCAACGGCGAGGGTCACGATGACGGCTGGTATTTTCGGGATGAACCGGGTCGCCAGCAGGAAGCTGCCAATCATGATCACCGCCGGGACGAACGCGCTGCCCAGCGGCCGCACCATGTTCAAGCCGAAGCTCAGCAGAATGCCGGCCACCATGGCCATCACCACCGGCATGGGCATGATGCGCATCACCATGCCCATCGCGCCCGAGAGGCCGATGATCAAGGCGATGATGCCCGCCACCAGTGTCGCCCCCAAGGTCGGCCCCAGGCCTTGTGAAGCAATGGTCGCCACGAACAGCAGCGCGCCCGGCACCGAGATCGCCATGGGCAGCGGCATGCGGTAGTAGATGGGCAGCAGAATGCCCATGAGTCCGGCAATGACGTAGACGCTGGTCACCCACTTCATGATCAGGTCGGAACCCAGCCCAGCGGCGGTGCCGACGCTGATCAGAATGACGCCAGCGCTGAGCCCGAAGATACCGGCCACCACGCCAGACCCAATGTTGCGCGAGCTGACCTGCGCCTTGAAATCACCCACAGCACCCGAAAAGCCCACTCCTTTTTCCAGTTTCACGCGCGTACCCCGTCGTTATTGTGGTTAGTGCAGCGCTTCCAACAATTCATTCGTTCTGGCAGCGCGCTTGAGTACATTTCTTCATTGCTCATCGTCGCTATAGGGGCCGCTATCTATCCTGTTCGCGCGTCGATCTGCACTCAATCGCACTCACCATCTCCAATACTCTGTTGGAAGCGCTGCACTGGATCGTACGAGTTTGCGGTGCTGATGGGCAGTGTGTGCCGCGTCGTCACGTTATTCTGAGCGCCATGCTGATCGATGCCATCAATCACCGCCCCACCGCGCGTATGGAGCCCTCCCGTGGACGCCTGGCGCTCTGACCCCACGCCCATGACCAAACCGTTCGCGCCGTCTGCCGAGCGCAACACCGCGCCCATTCTCGCCGTACTGCGCGACGCGTTGGCCGAGTTGCACAGCGTGCTCGAAGTGGGCAGCGGCACCGGGCAACACGCCGTCGCGTTTGCCCGCGCACTACCGCACTTGCACTGGACCACGGCCGACCAGCGGGCGCATCACCCCGGTATCCGCATGTGGCTGGACGACGCGGCCCTGCCCAACACCGCCGGGCCGCTGCCGCTAGAAATTGGTGTGGATGCATTTCCGGCCGGTCCGTTCGACGCGGTCTACACCGCCAACACCCTGCATTACATGCCGTGGCCGGCGGTTGAGGCACTCATGGCGGCCATGCGCGGCCTGCTCAGACCTGCGGGTCTGTTGGTGGTTTACGGCCCGTTCCGCGAGGGGGGTCAATTCGTCAGTCCGAATGACGAAGACTTTGATGCGAGCCTGCGTGTTGGCGCGGCCTACCGAGGCCTGCGTGATGTGGAGGCCGTGGAGGCGTTGGCGGCGGCCGCAGGCTTGCAGCGAGTCGCCACCCATAAAATGCCGGCCGATAACCGCTGCCTGATCTGGCGGCGCAAGGAAACCCTTTGATGAAAGATGACGACCTTTGCCCCTGCGGGGGCGGCCCTTGGTTGCAATGCTGTGGCCGCTGGTCCACCGACGTCCCGCCTGACGGCCCCGAGGCGCTGATGCGCGCGCGCTACGTCGCTTACACGCGCGGTGACGCGGCGGTGCTGCTCGGCACCTGGCATCCCGCCAGCCGGCCGCCCAAGGTCGATTTTGATGCCGACACGACCTGGCTGGGGCTTAAGATCAGCGAGGTCAAGCATTACGGCGAAGACCAGGCCACGGTGCAGTTCACCGCGCGCTGGCGGGTGGGCGGCGGCAAGGCCGAGCGGATGACCGAAACCAGCCGCTTCGTTCGCGTGCACGGACTGTGGTGGTATCTGGACGGCAAGATTGAGGGCGCGGAAGGCTAAAGCCCATAGTGGCGGTCTGCCGGTTCACGCGCCATGGTGCGCTGACCCGAGTGCGCCCCGAATGGACCGCTCGCGATGGGTGGATGCGCGCCCCAGCGCGCCGCCCTTGCCAAGGGACCCTAGTCGAGGCCGAGCTGCCGGGCTGTGACGTTGTGAAAATCCTCTGATTCGAAGGTGTCGGCGTCGAAGTCGGGCGCAATCACGGCGCGCTGCAAGCGTACCTGTGCCGTCACGCCGTCAGACTGCTCAACGTCGATGCGCTGCGGCAACCAGTGGCGGCCGAACTGCCGCAGGCTGGCGCGCTCGACCGTGGCGCTGCGCGTTTCACGATCATCGCGGTCACGCCACTTGGCTTCGAGCAGCACGCAGCGCTCCACGTCGATCAGGCCGCGCATCCGCTCGAACCCTGCCGATGCGCCGCTGCCAACGCGGCGCGTCGCATTCACCGGCCGCACCTGGCGTCCGCCTTCCTCGCGCGGCGCGGCAAGCTGAATGGTGGCGCCCTCGGACCAGCGCAACATGCCGTCGAGGTCGCGGATGCCGACAATTTCGTCCAAGGTCGCCGATGCGCCGCCCTGGCTGTTGACCCGGCTGACGCGCTTCAACGCCGGCAGGTAGCTCCACCGCGACCACCCGTCATCCTGCTGGCGAAACAGGTGAACCACCCCGGCGAGGCTGTCGGGCGCCAGCATGCGTACCCAGTGATCAGCCTGTGGCGTGCGGCCGCGCTCGCGGGTGGCATACACCAGGCGCCGCAACTCCTGACTTCCGTCGGCCTGACGGACGCGCACGTCGACACGCGCCGCCCACGCGGGCGGCACGTTGTCGCGCAGACACTCGGTGAGGGTCTCGACGCCGCTCGCCTGCGCGGCGACCGACGGCCCTAGCAGGCTCAGAGCCAAAGCCAGCATCAGCTGCGGCAGACGTCTCATTTCTCGGGGGCGCGCGCCGCGGGGGGCGGCGTCTTGTCGGGCGTCTCGCCGCGCGTGCCGAAACGCTCGGCCAGCCGCGCATCGACAGCCGCTTCGATGTGCGCCCGCACCCGCGCATGCACCCTGCGCCGCGCCTGCCAGACGCCGATCACGCCGCCCACCAGCGCGGACAGCAGCAGCAAGAGCACCATGATCGGGTCCATGCGCGTCAGCCTACGCGGCTCAGGCCCAGGGCCATTGCGACAACAGTTGTGCGACCGGCGTCAGCGCGTCGAGCGCGCCTTGCACTTCGGGTGTCGTCGGCTCGGGCGCCTTGCCCAGCACCGAAAACACCAGCAACTGGCCGACACCGACGAGGAAACCCAGCACCGCACCCACGGTGATCAAGATCCACTCGTCCTCCTTGAAGGCCGGGCGCAACATGCCCTCGAACTCGGGGGCCGGCAGCACCTCCAGCCGACCGGCCAGCGTGTCGGCGATGGACATGGCTTCTTTGGCGTAATGGTCGATCTTGCGGGTCGCCTCGGGCAGGTGGCGCACGATGCGATGCGCCGCCGTGGTCTTCATGTCCATGTACCGGCGGGTGCCGATGGTCCATGCCACGAAGGGTCGCGCCAGGCCCGACTGATCGTCGATCACCTTTTTGACGTGCTTCGAAATCATGTTGAAGACACGGTCGGCATAAGGGCCTTTGAGCACCGATTCGATGATGTTTGAAGGCGTCATGATCTCGTCGGCAATCAGCCTCGCGTAGTCGCGTGACACTTCTTTCTGGCGCTTGAAGAACAGCCCGTGGATGGTGGTGCCGAGAAAGCGCATCGGCGTCTGTGGCCTGAAAATCATTTGCAGCGCGATCACGTTGGTGGCGTAGCCCACCAGCAACCCGAACAGGGGCAGCTGCCACTGCGCCTTGAAAAAGGTCCAGCCGATCATCTGGAAAATGCCAAAGACGAACCCGAAATAAAACCCCGATCGCTCGATGAAAATGAACTCCTGCTTGCCGGTTTCCAGGAAGATCTTGTTGATCAGCGACTTGTCGCGCATCAACGTGGTCACCACCATGTCCTTCAGGTCGAAGATGGTGTCGACATGGGTCTTGAAGTCGTCCATTACCGCTGCGACGACATCAGGCGCGTCGTTCTTGACCCGCTTGGCAATCAGCGCACGCGCCGACAGCGGCAGGGTCTCCCAGAGGGTCGGCTCGTACTCGGTCATCAGCTCTTCGAGCAGCTGATCGACCAACTGCACGATCGGTCCTTCAATTTCTGCCGCAACACGTTGCGGGTCGAGCCGGGAGAAAATTTCGCGCTCCGACACCAGCCTCGGCACGATGGTGTCGCAGGCGATGCTCGCCATCTTGCCGGCCTTGCGCGGCACGATGCCCTGCCAGCCGAGATACGGCGGCTTGATGCCGAAAAACTCCAGTGGGTGAAACATCATCTTCAGCGCGATGACGTTGGTCACGTAGCCCACCACGCCGCTGGTGATGGGCATCGACAGGTACAACCACATGTTCAGTTGAAAATCGGTCCACGCTGCTGCAAGCATTGTTCTTCCCCTTATCGAATCGCGCTGAGTGGCGACGCACTGAAACCGGCGGGCTCTTCGGCCGCCTGTTGTCCTTCGGTACAGGTCGCCCACAAGCGCCGACCCATTTCTGACATGACCAGGGTGCGCCGGATGATGCGCACCGACATGCGGGTATGGCGCCGCGCGTGGGCCACGGCATCGCGAAACTCGCGCTCGCCTTCCATGATCTGGTAGCGCGACTCCAGCGCCGGATCTTCGGGCCCTTCTTCGACCAGATTGAGCGCCATCAGGTGCGACACGTACAACCGCACGCAGTGCTGCAACTTGAGCTGCGCGGGGCGCCCGGCACTGCAGAAGTTCTCGGCCACCAGCCGGCCCGGCGTGCCGATGGGCGAGCCCACGCCGATGTGCACCAGTGCCTGTGGCTCGCCGCTGGACAGCAGCGCCAGGATGCGCGCCTCGTCGGGCACCAGTTCGCTGAGCATCACCGAATACAGATCTTCTTCGGCCTGTTCACGCGTCTGGTCGACCGAGCGCTGCAACAGCTCGTCAAGAATGCGCTTGGGCGATTGCAGCAGCGGAATCACGAAGGTGCGTGACACCTCGCTGCCGTCCGACGACACGTAGCTGGCCTGCCCTTCTTCGTCGCGGCCGGCATCTTCCATGCGCTGCTTGAGGGTGCGCAGCAGGCCCTGCTCAGCCTTGCGGAACTGTTCGGCCGCCTTGCCGCCAACGCCTGTGGCGCGGGCGTTGGCGGCGACCCGCTCGGCCACCTTGCCAAGAAACCCGGCGAACTCGCCAACACGGGCCGGCAAGGTCTCGGTCGACACGGCCGTGCGGCCGGTGGCGGATCGAGACTTGCGCCCGCTGGGTTGGTCTGTCATTGCCGTCCGCCTCCACTCAAGAATCGAATTATTTGCCTGCTTGCGATGCCGCTCACGGACGCATCACCACGGCGCACTTGCGAGTACGACCGCAATCTACACTGCCATATCAACACCGCTTCATTCCATGGCCGCGCAACCGCATCGGCCGGCGCACGCAGCCTTTCATTGACCGCCCTCCTGTGGTGGCTGAAGGTCCAGCGGGCCGTAAGGATTGTCGACCCGCACCGGGCCGTCGCGCGCGGCATCGTCGGCGACACCGAAGCCGAGCATCACGCTGGGCCGCAGTGGCACCTGCAGGTCGGTGATGATCATCCGCACCTGTTTTTGGTCCAGCCTTACGTCGAGCGGGATGGCCGCCGTCACCGGCGTGCGGATCGTCTGGTTGATGGGCAGCCGGGTGCGCAGCACGGTATCGACCGGCGCCAGCAGGTCTTGATCGATGTCGGCCGACAGGTGCCCGGTGTAGGTCAGGTCGATGACATCGTCCACCGGAATCTTCAGGTTCACCGGCAACGGAAACTTCAGCGGCAGCGACGTTTCGATGGTGAGGTTGCGCAGCGATTTGAGGTTCTTGTAGTTGATGCCGGTACGGATCGTGACGTCGGCGGAGGTATCGACCGGAATCACGCCCTCGTAGAGCACCTCGAACTGCACCGGCACCTTGGCGTCCATCACGACATCGAAGTCATAGCGGCCGCGCAGCGGCACCGTCAGGGTCTGCTTGAACGGCACTGAGGCGTCGATTTCGCCGTCCATGGCGACATCGAGCATGTTGCTGACCCGGGCTGTCGCCTTGAATTGGGGGGGCAGGGTGATGCCCGCCTCCTGATTCTGGATGGGGATGTTGATCACCACGTGCAACCAAACCCACCACGCCAGCCACACGCCCGCGACCAACATGCCCAGCAGCACGCCGGCCGACAGCAACCAGCCGAAGCAGCCCATGCGCCGGTCGTTGCCGGGCTTGTTGAGCGTCACGTCGTTGTCGCGCACCACTGGCGTCTCGGGCGAGGGCTGATCTTGCCGGGTCAACGGCGAGCGGCGGAATCCGCGCCGACTCACGGCGCGTCCTCCGCGTTGCGGTTTTCATCGAGCCCCAGTTGCAGTGAGCGCAGCGGCAAGGTCAAGTCGCCCTCGACAATCACGGCCTTGCTGGGCGTGCTCGGCATGCGAATACGGGCGGACAAATCGTTGAGCACCGGCACGCTGAAGTTGGCATCAATGGGCACCTCAGCATCAATCACGGTGCGCAGTGGCACGGTCAGGTCTTGGCGTATTCGGGCGGTCACGGGCGTGGTGAACTTGAGGCGCACCGTCTGATCGACCGGCACCGAAATATCAACCGGGACCATCGTGTCGATGGGCACCTTGCCGCGCAGTGGAATCTTCAGCGTGGTGCCCAATTCCGGCAAAAAGGCTTCGACGGTGGTATTGAGGTCCACGACCTGCTGCAGGGGAATGGTGTCGTTGAGCCGCACATTCATTTTCAGCGGAATGTCGCCGTCAAAGTGCACGATGATATTCAGCGTGTCATCCAGCGGAATGGTCACCGGCTGATCGACCGGCACCTGGGTCTTGATCGTCTCTTCAAGCTTCAGGTCGAGGTTGCCATTGACCCGCGCGGTGCCGGTCAGGTCTTGCGGAATCACCACCATCGCCGGCTGATCGCGCAGCATCAGGCGCAGGTCGACGCGGCTGATGACCCACCACGCGATCAGCGCGCCGGCCACACCCGCGAGCAGCAGCACCCCAAGCACCGCCCACAGGCTGACGCCGCGCTGGCGTACCCTTCGCGCGCCGCTCACGGGTTTGGCTCCGGCGTGGGTGTCGCATCGGGTGCGTCGTCATCGGCCCAGCCGAACCCGACCTTGCCGACCGGGATCAGCAGATCGGCATAGTTCAGTTTCACCTCAAGCAGCGGCGACTTGTCGACCTCGGCGGTCACCAGCAGGTCGTTCAGCACCGGCACGCTCATCTGCGTGCTCAGCGGCACGTCGGCGACGATTTCGGTTTTCAGCGGCACTTCAAGGTTTTGCCGCATGCGCGCCTTGATCGGTGCGGTGAAGCGTAGTCGCACGTTCTGGTCGATGGGCACCAGGATGGTCACCGGCACTTCGGCGCGCACCGGAAAGCTTCCACGCAAAGGCAGATCAAAGGTTTCGCCCAGCAGGTCGGCCTGCACGATGGTGTCGATGTCGACATCCTGCTCGAGGTAAATCGTGTCCTCGACCGGCACGTCGACACGGATCGGCACCACCGCGTCGAAGACGGCATCGAGTTCCAGCGCCTGCTCGACCGGCACGCTCAGCAGCGTGTCGACCGGCACCCGGGTGCTGACCGTCTCGTCGAGCCGGATGTCGAGCTGGTTGAGCACGCTGGCCTCGATCTCCAGCGGCTGGTCGACATAGGCCATCAAGGTTTCGTTGGTCACCAGCAACTGCGCTTGCAGATGGCGGATGACGAAATGAAAGACCAGCGCTGCGCCGACGGCGGCCCCGACCAACACCACCAACGCCCAGAACAGCAGCCCGCCGCGCTGCCTGCGCGCGCTGCTGAGACGGCGGCCTGGCCGCCTAGAACTGGTAAGCAATTGCGACATTGACGAAATCCCGGTCGCGGAGGCGGTTGCCATCACCGCCGCCAAAGAAAATGAACTGGTCGACCGAGAAGCTCCAGGTGTTGCGGAAATTGAAGTTGAGCCCGGCGAGCGCGATCTTGCGCCCCTGCTGGTAATTGCCCCCCAGTCCCGGGGTGATGCCGCTCACGTCGTGGAACAGAATCACCTGCGGCCGCAGCCGCAGTCCGTCGAGCCAAAGGTTGTCGTAGCTCCAGATCGCCGCCACCTTGTAGCCCCAGGCAAAACGCGTCGGAAAGCCGTTTCCAGCGTTCTGGAAGGGGTTGAGCTTGAGCGCGTCGCGGGTCTCTTCAATGCCGGGCGAAAAGTGGGTGTTGGTGGTGGCCAGGCTGTCGAGCTGCAACTGGTCAAGGCGCGGCAGGCCGGGCACGTACGTCGCCCCCGCTTCAAAAATCAACGCCATCTGGTCGGCGCCCACATAGCGACGCTCGGTGCCGAAGATGAAAGTGCCGCCGACACTCGCCTGCCAGTAGTCAAACTCTTCGTAGCCCCGAATGTACGAACCCGGCTCGACCTCGCCCGGCGTGCCGCCGCGATAGGCGGTCAGGTAGTCGGGCAACGCATTGCGGCGGTCGGTGAAGGTGGCCCCGGCAAACTGGTCCAGTGGCAGGCCGAAGGCCGGTGCCAGCAGGCTGAGGATGGGGTCAAGTGCCGACGCCTCTTCGGGGAACAGCGCCAGTTCGTCACGCGGAAACACCGGTTGCAGCGCGGTGAAAAACACGTCTTCAAGGTCGACCTGGAACGGGTGATCGGGCCGGAAGGCCAACTCGCCGGTCCAGCTCAGGCCCAGCGCCGCGGTGTTGAAGCCCAGACCGAACACCTGGATGTCTTCGGGGTATTCGAGGAACACCCGCGCCGTCGATATCGGCAAGGCATCAAAGCCCTCACCGACCAGGCTGGGGTCATCGCCCGCCAGGCTTTGCAACAGTGAAATCAGGTCGGTCGGGTTGGCGACCGAGCGACCGCAGGCATTCAAGAAATTGATCAGTCCCAGCGGGAAAATCCCGGCGGCCGCGTCCTGGCCGGTGGCGCTGGACTCACTCGCCGCACAGGTGGCGTCGGCAGCCAAAAAGCTCGCCGTCGGCAGGCGCGCATGGTAGTTGGCGAAAAAGGCGCTGAACTCGGTGCCGCCCAGCACGTTATCGGTGAAGTAGGTCAGCTTGACGCCGTACTGGCCGCTGCTGCGTGGCTCGGCATTGCCCAGCCGCGGGATGGACGCTGCCGAATCGCTGATCAGCCCGACCACTGGCGTCAGTTCGCGCTGCAGTTGCTGGGGGTCTTCCGGCGTCTTGCCGAAGGGCAGCGGAAACGAATCATCGGTGAGCGCGCCGCGGTTCTCCGGGTCGGTGCCCAGATCGACGATGAACGAGCCCAGCGAACCGCGCGAGGGCAAGGTGTAAGGGCGCCATTCGAGCTGGTAGAACGCCTCCACCGACAGGCCATCGGTCAGCGCCGTTGACGCGGTGATCATCGCCACCGGATCGACGGCCTCGTCGAGGTCCATCGTCGGGCGAAAGAAGTTGTTGAAGTTCACCGGGGTGACGAAGTTCAGCGTGCCCGAAATGGCAAACAACGCCTCGCCCCAGTTGAGGTGCTGGCGCCCAATGCGCACGTCGATCTCGCCTTCGTTGAACGACGGCACCCTGAAATACACATTGGCCTCGCGTAGGTCGAACTGCCGCCCGTTGTCACGCTGCGCCGTGCGCGGCACGCGCAACGTGGTGGCAATGCCCGGCGCCGGGCCTTCTTCGACAATCAGGTTGGGCTGGGCCAGATCAACCCGGTCCAGAATGCGATCGTAGAACACCTGCCAACCCAGATTGACGCCCCAGCGTCCGTCGTCGCTTTTCAGATTGAGGTGCGAGCGCCAGCGGCTGACCGCACTGGTGATGTCGCCCTGGTCGTGGGTGAGGTTGGCTTCATCGCCGATCTGCCACGACGCGCCCGGCGCGGCCATCCAGCGTTCGTGCGGTTCAAGGTTGTTGCGGTTGAGCGAGATGCACGCGTCCGGCGCGCACAAGTCCGGATCGAGGTTGGACTTGCCGATGAAGTTGTCATTGCGCTCCGACACGCGCCACTGCGCGCCCAGCGCCAGCTTGTTGTCCCAGTCGAGCACCAGGCCCGGCGCCCAGTCGAGATCAAACGTGAGCGCCGCAGCCGACTGCGCCGCCAGCATGGCTGACGCCGCCACCGCGTATTTCAAAGTGGTCAATCGCACTGCGCTCCCCCACATGTAGACCGGCCTGCCTCGCTTGCAGACCCGGTTAACGTTTGCCGACAGCCGCAAGGCTGCCCACGGCGTTTCGCGAAGACGATGCCCGTTATGGCAACTGGGGGGCATTCCGGTGTCAGCGCAGAACCGCAGGAACTATGACATCAATCTCTGTCACGGTGTCAAGGAACTCCGACATCGCGCCGCAGCGCGTCAGGCGGCCATCCTGGTGGGTGCCAGCGTGCAGGCCTGTTTGAAGAAGTCCTCCACCGTGGCGCGCTGCTGTGCGGCGTCATCCAGCGTCCGCACCGCCTGCCAGAACGTCTCACCACGCGGCAGGCTGCGGCAGGTCCAGCCGATGTGCTTGCGCGCCACGCGCACGCCGCGTGGCTCGCCATAAAAGGCATAGAGCGCGTCGAGATGGCCCAGAAAAGCCGCGGCCAGCGTGGACACATCCGGCGGCGGCACCTGCACGCCGGTGGCCAGAAAATGATTGATCTCGGCAAAGATCCATGGGCGACCCTGCGCCGCGCGGCCGAGCATCACCGCGTCGCAGCCGGTGGCGCGCAGCACCTGGTCGCAGCGCTGCGGCGTGTCGAGGTCGCCATTGGCGATCACCGGAATGTCGACCTGCGATTTGATCAGTGCCACGGTCTCGTGTTCGGCGGCGCCGTTGTATTGCTGGTCGCGGGTGCGGCCGTGAATGGCGAGTGCCTGAATGCCCGACGCCTCGGCCATCAGCGCCAGGGCCAAAGCGTTCTTCTGCTGCGGGCAATAGCCGGTGCGCATCTTCAAGGTCACCGGCACCGGCACGGCCGCGACGACGGCCTCGCAGATGGCGCGCACCAGGGCCGGATCCCGCATCAGCGCCGAGCCCGCGTCCACCCGGCAGACTTTCTTCGCCGGGCAGCCGAGGTTGATGTCGATGATCTGCGCGCCGTGATCGACATTGAAGCGCGCCGCCTCGGCGAGCATGTCGGGGCAGTAGCCGGCAATCTGCACGCTGATGGGGCCGGCCTCGCCTTCGTGGTCGCGGCGCAGGCGCGACTTCTCGGTCTGCCACAGCGTCGGGTCGGCGCTGGTCATCTCCGAGGTCGCCAAGGCGGCGCCGAAATGCCGCGCCAACTGGCGAAACGGACGGTCGGTGACCCCCGCCATCGGCGCGAGCATCACCTGACCATTCAGCGTGTAGGGACCGATCTGCATGCGCCATTTTCAACGACGATTGGCCAAAAGCCCAACTCGCAGGCAGTCTGACCCTCTAACGCCATGGAGCATGGACATAAAATCCCTCAATCGTCTCGTCTGGCTGGGCATCCTGATGGCACTGGGCTTGACCTCGAATGCGTCACGGGCCGCCGAACAGGCCGACTGTGCCGACACGCCGCTGGCCAGCGACCTGCAACCCCTGCTCACCGACGAACCGGTGTCGCTGTGCCGCCATCTGGGTGATGTGGTGCTGGTGGTCAACACCGCCAGCCAGTGCGGCTTCACCTCACAGTACGACGGGCTGGAAACCCTGCATCAGCGCTTCCGCAAACGCGGCTTCACCGTCATTGGCGTGCCCAGCGACCAGTTTGGCGGGCAGGAGTATGCCGACGACGCCGACATTGCCAAGTTCTGCAAGGTGAACTTTGGTGTCAGCTTTCCGATGTACACGCGCAGTCAGGTCACCGGCGACGGGGCGATTCCGCTTTACCGGGCGTTGCGGGACGAGACCGGGCAGGCGCCGCAGTGGAACTTCCACAAGTACCTGATTGGCCGCGACGGCAAAGTGCTTGGCGAATGGCCGTCACGCATCAGCCCCGACGACAACCGATTGGTCAGCGCCATTGATGAGGCGCTGGGCGGTTAGTGCAGCGCCTCACAGTGCCGGCTGGCGAAACGCGGCCACCACAATCAAGACCCAGCCGATGATCAGCAGCACACCGCCCAGCGGCGTCACCGCGCCCAGCCAGCGCAGGTCGGCCAGCACCAAGACGTAAAGGCTGCCCGAGAACACCAGCACCCCGGCCGCGATGCAGGCCGCTGCCGCGCTGACCAGGGGCGCCTGCGGCGCGATGCGCAGCCACAGCGCCAGCCCCAGCAACACCACCGCGTGCAGCAGGTGATATTCGGTGGCGGTGTGCCACACGGCCAGGCGCTCGGGCGTCACCCGTGCGCGCAACCCGTGGGCGCCAAATGCCCCCAGCGCGACGCCCACGGCGCCGTAAGCCCCTGCCAGTGCCAGCCATAAAGGCGTCATGGATTCATCCTCGCGTTGAAGCCGTCCCGCAACCGCTCGACGCGCTTGCGGTTGACGTTGAAGTCGTAATACCCAATTCGGCTGGATGAACGCACGTCGATGCGTTGTTCGGGCAAGAACACGAACTCCACATCGTCGACATATCCCATGATCGACGAGGTTACTTCGGCGTGGATGTAGCCGGCGTCATGGGTGATCACCTCGGCGCGCGGCAGCGCTTGCAACTCGGCCAGCAGCGCCTGCTCGGCGGCAGCCTGGCTGCCGGCGTAGCGCAGCGGTTCCACATGACGATTCGGATCGGTGGCTTGACTCGACACACAGTGCGGCCCGTCCACGCAATCGGCCATGGCGCCGCCCTCGGGTCTTAATTGCGCTTGCCCCAGCGCGCACCCGGCCAAGCCGACACAGGCCAGGGTGATGACGCGTCCACGCCAAGGGGAAATGTTGTTCATCCGCGGGGTTCTCGGGGTTTCGCCAAACTCGGCCCTCTACAATACGGCGCCCTCCGGGGAACCGCGAGCCACGTCACGGCGTCATAGTGCGCATGGCGGCAGGTCAGCCCTCTTTGTCTTCGGAACTTCAAGCGTGAATGATCGGATGGGATGGGTCGCCCTCGGCCTGCTGATGGCGAGCGCGGTGGGCGCACAACAGGCTGTCGATGCGCCGCACGTGCGCGCCGAGCTGTTGCTCGAGGATCGCGGGCTCGCCTCCGACGGCAGGCAATGGGCGGGCGTGCTGCTGAGCCCGGAAAAAGGTTGGCACGTGTATTGGCAGAACCCGGGTGATTCCGGGCTGGCAACGCGCATCGAGTGGACGTTGCCCGGCGCCATCAGCGCCGGTGAGATTCGCTGGCCCTATCCGCACGCCGAAGCACTGGGCCCGCTCACCAATTACGGCTACAGCGATCCGACCCTGCATCTGGTGCCGCTGACCACCCGAGGCCTGGCCGGTGACACGGCAAACCTGAGTGCCAAGGTCAACTGGCTGGTCTGCTCGGATGTCTGCATTCCCGGCAGTGCAACGCTGAGCCTTGATGCGCCGGTGTCCGCTGATGTCGAGCGCGATGCCGACAGCGCCGAGGTGTTCAGCGAGGCCCGCGCGCAGTTGCCGCAGGACTGGCCGGGTGAGGCGCCGTTGCATGCCGTGAGCGGCAACAGCTTCAGCCTCGCCATCCCCGGTCCGTGGACGGCGGCGGACCGCGTCGAATATTTCCCGATTCCCAACGATCTCGTCGACCATGCGCAGCCGCAGCGCATCGTGATCGACGACGGCGTGCTACGCCTCAGCCAAAGTCTCAGCGCGTTTCACGGCGGCGTTGGCGACACGGTCGATGGCGTCGTCGTGGTGCGGACTGACGATGCGCCGACGCAGGCCTTCAGTCTGCGCAGCACGGCGGGCGAGGTGGCGCCGGTTTCGGCCAGCACGACCCCGGCCAACGAAGCCGCGCCGGAGGTGAAATCGCCCAATGCACCCGGACTGGCGTGGGTGCTGCTGCTGGCCTTCGCCGGCGGCTTGATTCTCAACCTGATGCCATGCGTCTTCCCGGTGCTGTCGCTCAAGGCGATGGCGGTGATCCGCAGCCGCGACCAGTCGGCGCGTCACCGGCAGGTGCACGCGCTGGCGTACACGGCGGGCGTAATTGTCAGTTGTGTCGGCATCGCCGCCCTGTTGCTCGGCCTGCGCGCCGGTGGTGCGGCGATCGGTTGGGGCTTTCAGTTGCAGTCGCCCGTGGTGGTGGGCGCGCTGGCCTACGTGATGTTCACGCTGGGCCTGTCGCTGTCAGGCCTGTTTGCGCTGGGCGGCCGCTGGACCGGTATGGGGCAAAACCTGACCCAGGCCAATGGCGCAACCGGGTCATTCTTTACCGGCGTGTTGGCGGTGGTGGTCGCCAGCCCCTGCACCGCGCCGTTCATGGGCACGGCGCTGGGCTTTGCGCTGGTGCAGGATCCGCTGACGGCAGCCGCCGTGTTCGCCGCGCTGGGGTTGGGGCTGGCCAGCCCATTCCTGTTGATCGGCTTTGTGCCGGCCGCCGCACGCCTGTTGCCGAAGCCGGGCGCGTGGATGGAATCCTTCAAGCAGTTCATGGCCTTTCCGCTGTATCTCACCGCCGTGTGGCTGGTGTGGGTGGCCGGTCAGCAAGCCGGCCCCGGCGTGATGGCGCTGCTGCTGGGCGGCATCGTGCTCATCGCCATGGCGGTATGGGCACTGTCGCGCCCCGGCAAGGCGTGGCGGGGGGTGACCGTGGTGGCCGCCGTGCTGGCACTGGCGGTGCTGGTGCAACCGGCACTGCGCGCGCCGCCCCCGCAAGCCGCCACGGCTGCGCAAGGTGAGTCGGTCTACAGCGACGCGCGCTTCGACGCGCTGCGCGCGGAGGGCAAGACCGTGTTCGTCAACTTCACCGCCGACTGGTGCATCACCTGCAAGGTCAACGAGCGCACCACGCTGAGCCGCGACCACGTGCAGCAGGCGTTCCGCGATCATGACGTGACCTATCTGAAAGGTGACTGGACGCGCAGTGATCCGGCCATCACCCGCGTGCTTGAGCGCTACCAGCGTTCAGGCGTGCCGCTTTATCTCGTTTCCGTAAAGGGCAGCACCCCGCAGGTGTTGCCGCAAACCTTGACGCCCGACATCGTGATCAGCGCGGTGTCGGCTCCGCCCGCAGCACCCTGAGGATTCGACCGTGAAATTGACTGCCTTACTGATGACCTCCGCCCTGACCATCGGCAGCAGTGCTGCCTGGGCGGCCCCGACCATCGGCCAGCCCGCCCCCGATGCAACGCTGCGCGACACCACCGGGACCGTGCACCAGATCAGCGACTTTCAGGGCAAGACCGTGGTGTTGGAATGGACCAACCACGACTGTCCGTTCGTCAAGAAGCATTACGAGAGCGACAACATGCAGAGCCTGCAGCGCAAGGCGGCCGAGAACGAGGTGGTGTGGCTGACGGTCATCTCGTCTGCTCCCGGCAAGCAGGGTCACGTAACGCCTGAAAAGGCAGACGAACTCACCGAAAGCCGCAACGCCGCACCTTCGGCGGTCACGCTCGACGAGGACGGCAGCGCCGGCAAAATGTATGACGCCCGGACCACCCCGCACATGTACGTCATCAACCCCGAGGGCGCGCTGGTTTACGCCGGCGGCATCGACAGCATTCCCAGCGCTGACCCCGCCGACATTGCCAAGGCGGTGCCGCACCTTGACCTGGCCATGGTCGCGACTGCCGCCGGAAAAGAAGTGCCGGTGGCCAGCAGCCGGCCTTACGGTTGCTCAATCAAATACGCGGACTGAACGGTTCGCTGAAACAAAAAAGGCGCCGTGATGGCGCCCTTTTTGTTTCAGCCGTGATCAATCCGGAACGCAGCGCGCCCAGTTCCGCACCTCGTTGACGAACAGGGCGGGTTGTTCCAAAGCGGCAAAGTGCCCGCCCTTGTCGACTTCGCCCCAGTAGACGATCTGCGACATGCAGCGCTCGGCAAAACTGCGCGGTGCGCGGTACAACTCTTTCGGGAAAATGCTGCAGCCCACTGGCAGCGCCAAGGGCACGGCGAAAAATCCGGCCTTGTAGCTTTCCCAGTAAAGGCGCCCCGATGAAGCGGCGCTGTTGGTCAGCCAGTACAGGGTGATGATGTCGAGCATCTGGTCGTAACTCAGGGCACTTAGCGGGTCACCGTCGTTGTCGGTCCAGCGGTGAAATTTCTCGAAGATCCACATCGCCTGACCCACCGGCGAGTCGGCCAGTCCGTAGCCCAGGGTCTGCGGCTTGGTGGACTGCTGGTGCGAGTAGCCCGAGTCCCATTCAACGTATTCCTGCATCGAGGTCAGCATGCCCACTTCGGCGGGCGACAGGTCGGTGCCGGGGTCTTGCGGCATCACCAACGGAAAGTTGACGTGGATGCTGCGCAGGCCTGCGGGCTGCATGGCGCCCAGTGCGGTGGTCACCGCTGCGCCCCAGTCACCGCCTTGCGCCACGTATTGCGTGTAGCCCAGGCGGGCCATCAGCTCGGTCCAGGCCTGCGCGATTTTCTGCACCGACCAGCCGTGCTCCGTGGGTTTGCCGGAAAAGCCGAAGCCCGGCAGTGCCGGAATCACCAGATGAAAGGCGTCCTCGGCCGTGCCGCCGTGTGCGGTGGGGTCGGTCATCGGCTCGATGACACTCATAAACTCCAACACCGCACCCGGCCAGCCATGCGTGAGCAACATCGGCTGCGCGTTCTCGTGCTTGGAACGCACGTGCAGAAAGTGGATGGACACGCCGTCAATCTCGGTCGTCCACTGCTCGTAACGGTTGAGCGCGGCTTCGCAGCGACGCCAGTCATATTGTTCAGACCAGTACTTCACCAACGCCTGGGCCGAGGCCAGCGGCACACCCTGACTCCAGTCCTTCACGGTCTCGCGCTCGGGCCAGCGGGTGCGCGCCAAGCGTTGTTTCAAATCATCAAGCTCGGCTTGCGGCACTTCGACACGAAAAGGGTTGATTAGCGCGTTGGTCGACATACGGTTCAGGGCCTGGGCAATTGGAAAGGGACACTGAGGATAACGCCCATAGCCGCAGACTCCCTACACTGCTGCCTCCCGCTTTCCTGTCCCCATGCACCCCGCACGACCGATGCCGCGTCTCGAGCAGATTGCCGACACTTGGAGCCGCTGGCTGATCAAAGCCCCGTGGTGGTGGACGGCGCTGGCCATCGGGCTGGCGCTGGGCGCCATGAGCGGCCTGCCGGGATTGCGTTTCACCACCGACTACCAGGTCTATTTCAGCGACGACAACCCGGCGCTGCAGGCACAGCAAGCACTGGAGCGCCACTTCGGCAGCCGCCATACCGTGGTGCTGGCGGTGTCGGCCGACAGCGGCTCGCTGTTCGAAAATCCGCGCCTCGATGCCCTGCGCGCACTCACCGATGACATGGCGCTGATGCCGTTCGCCACCGGTGCCAGCAGCCTCACCAACTTTCACACCCCGCGTGCCGATGGCGATGACCTGACGGCCGAAGCGCTGGTGCCGGACGGCCCGTTCAGCGCCGAAGAACTTACGCTGCTGCAACGCGAAGCCCTGGCCGAACCGCGCGTGCTGCACGGCCTGCTCGGCGAATCGGGCGAGGTGACTGCCGTGGTCGGCTACTTCGAGTTGCCGGGGCAGGATGGCGACGCCGAAACCGCCGAAGTCAACGCGGCCATCCGCGCCTTGGCCCGCCAGTTCGAGGCCGACAACGCCGGGCTGTCGACGTATCAAATCGGCTCGCTGCCGTTCAACCAGGCGATGGCCGACGCCGCCAATTTCGATCTGCGCAACCGCTACCCGCTGGCATTGGTGTTGATGATTCTGCTGCTGTGGTGGTCACTGCGCGGCTTCAGCCCCATGTTCATCACATTGGGCGTGATCGGCCTGTCGACGCTCACCGCGCTGGGCGTGGCGGGGCATCTGGGCTTGCAGCTGACCACCGCATCCATGGCCGCGCCGCTGATCATTCTCACCTTGTCGGTGTCGGACTGCGTGCACGTGCTGAGCAGCTATTTCAAGATTCGACATGAGTCAGACGCGAGTCCTGCCGAAGCGCTGACCCGCGCGCTGCGCATCAATCTGTTGGGCCTGGGGCTGACCACGCTGACCACCGTGGTCGGCTTCGTCTCGTTCAACCTCAACGACTCGCCGCCGTTTCGCGACCTGGGCAACCTCGTCGCCATCGGTGTCACGGCGGCACTGTTTTATTCGCTCACCCTGCTGCCGGCATGGCTGTTGATCACCCGCCCGGCCGGGCGACCGCTGCGCACCTTGCAGTTGGCGCGCATTGCCGATTTCGTGATTCGCCGACAGCGGCCGATACGGCGCGTCGGCATGGTCATCGTGCTGCTGCTGACGGCGGCGATTCCGCTCAATCGCTTCGGCGACGACTACGTAAAGTTCTTCAGCCCGGTGCTCGATTTTCGTCAAGACACCGAGTTCGTCGGCCAGCACCTGATGGGCGTGCAATTCCTCGAATACGCCGTGCCCAGTGGCGCCGACGGCGGCATCAGCGAGCCGGCGTATCTCGAACGACTGCAGGCCTTCGCCGACTGGCTGCGTGACCAGCCGGGCGTGCGCAAGGTGTCGACCGTCAACGAGCTGCTGATGCGGCTCAACCAGGTGATGCACGCCGACGATCCGCAAAAGTACCGGCTGCCCACGCAGCGCGACATGGCCGCGCAATATCTGTTGCTGTTCGAGCTGGCCTTGCCGTCGGGGTCTGATCTTTCGCACCTGGTCAACTTCAACAAGTCGGTGTCGCGGGTCACGCTGGGCCTCAACGAGATGACCAACGAAGACGTGCGCCAGCTGGACAACCGTGCGCAGGCGTGGATGGCCGCGAACTGGCCCGCCGAAATGCAGACCACCGGCACCGGCGTGCCGGTGATGTTTGCGCGCATCGCCCAGCGCAATTTTCAGGCGATGCTGTGGGGCAACCTGATCACATTCTCGCTGGTGGCGCTGATCTTCATCCTTGCCTTCCGCCATTGGCGGATCGGCGCCATCAGCTTGGTGCCCAATTTCGCGCCCATGCTCATGGGCTTTGGCCTGTGGGGCCTGTTGGTCGGCGAAGTGGGCATGAGCCTGGCGGTGGTGGTCAGCCTCACCCTGGGCATCGTGGTGGACGACTCCATCCACTTTCTGGCGCGCTTCATGCAGGGCCGTCGTGATCGCGGCCTGTCGCCTGAGGGCGCGGTGCGTCACGCCTTTGGCGATGTCGGCTCGGCCCTGTGGATCACCACCGCGACGCTGGCTGCCGGCTTTGCCTGTCTGTCGGCGTCGAGCTTTCTGCTCAGCGCCCACTTGGGCATGCTCACGGTGATGATTATCGTGCTGGCGTTGATTGCCGATTTCCTGTTGCTACCGGCGTTGTTGCTGTGGTTTGACCGTGAGGGAAAACCGTCGTTGCCCGTGCCTGCGTCGGGCCCGCCGCAGCCCTGAGGGCGAGCGGCGTGATGTGTTTCTCAACCATTGACAGACGTCGGAAATTGCTCCGCCACCAGGCCATGGTGCACCGCCATCACGGCGGCCATTGACCGGTTGCGCACGCCCAGCTTTCGATAGATCACTTTGACGTAACCATCCACCGTGTACGCGCTGATGAACAGCGCTCTGGCGATGTGCTTGTTGCTGTTGCCCTTGGCGAGCTCTCGGAGCACATCCTGCTCGCGGCGGGTGAGTGGCAGGGATTCAGCGCGCGACGGGTACAGGCTTTGAGTGGCTTGATGTGGCGACATTTTGGCGACCGTCTTGGCTGTTGCGGATGCCCGACATGTTCCCCACCGAACGCGGGGCTGACAAATGAAAAGTTGGCCTGTCTCGGATTAGATTTTCTTATTTGTCCATTCGTCCGCAATGACCCCGACGACCCAGTCGTGGAATGTTTTGATGACCTCGTCTCCGGCATCTTCGTTGCGGTAAGTCAGAAAACACTCGCCGTGCCGGGTGACCTTTTTGGGCACGGGCAACACCAGGTCGTCGTCGCGGTGCATGAACTGATATGCCGTTGGCAGATAGCCCATGGCCACGCCGACATCGTTCTTCACGGCTTCGATACTGGCCTGCACGGTGCTGACCACCAGCTCATCCGACACGTCCGACCGCGCGTCCCATTCCGCTCGCCAACGCGGCCATTGATAGGTGTCTCCGGAGATCTTGATGAGTCGGCACCCGGTGAAGTCGGCCTTTCGCAGGCCGGGGTGCTGTTCAAGGTAGCGGCGGCTGCAGATGGGCGTCAGGGCAATCCGCACCAGCGGGTGGTAGGTCAGCCCCGGTTCGTTGCCGCACTCGTGGCGGATGGCGACCATGACCTCGGATGTGTCGAAATCAATGCGGGCAACGTCGGAGTCGATCTGAATGTTCAGTTCAGGAAATCGGGCCTGAAAGTGGTGAATGTTGGGAAACAACAGCAGGCTGGCGATATTGGGCAGGGTGTTGACCAAGAACCGCCGCTTCTTCTTTTCTTTGCGCACGGCCAGGGTCGCGCTGTCGATCAGGTCCAGCCCGCGTTTGACGTGCAGGTAGTAGCGTTTGCCCTCGGCGGTCAGCGTTATTTTTCGATTTTCCCGCCTGAACAGCGTCACCCCAAGGCTGTCTTCAAGGGCCTTGATTTGGTGGCTGACGGCCGGCGGCGACACGAACAATTCCTCGGCGGCGCCCTTGAAGCTCATGCGACGGGCTGCGGTTTCGAAGACCCTGATCAGATTCAGAGAGGGGAGGCGCGGGTGAGTCATCAGTCGGGAAGTCCCAAGCAGTAAAGGAGCCACTGGGCATGACAGCCGCTCGTGTTTCGGGCGGCTCAGGTGTCATAAGTTCGAGCGCTCCCGGCGGACCGGCCTCACACCTCGACGCGCGAGCTGCGAAAAGCGACCCCGTGACTATGGCGCCTGAAATGGCGGAGGTACAGCGCTTCTCGCATCATCTACCGCGGGTTGTAATCAATCAGGGCGTCATCATGGGCGTGGCCGACGAGGTGGCGAAAAAGGGATGAGGTGCTCAACGTGGCAATTTGCAGGCAGGGGCCGATTGGCCTGGTTTGCGCTGCTGTCGATCTGCGTCGCCGAGGCCTCCGCAGCCGCTCTGGGCGGCGCGCTGGAGCTGCAGGGGCGCGCGTTCTTCAAGCAGGACGAAGATCGAAACTCCGCCTCGATCGCCCTGAAGCCCAGCCTTTTTCACAGTTGGAACGACCGCCAGACGCGAATTGAAGCCGAGCTGTTCTACCGGCTCGACAACCTCGATGACCGCCGCAGCCACGGCGATGTGCGCTCGCTTTATGTCCAGCATCTGGGCCGCGATTGGGAAGCGCTCGCCGGCTTTGCGCAGGTGCGCTGGGGCGTGACCGAGTCGCGCAAGCTGGTCGACGTCATCAACCAGTCCGACTTCGTTGAAGACATTGCCGGCGACACCAAGCTCGGCCAGCCAATGTTGGCGCTGACGTGGCTGCCGGAGGTTGGCGCCGTCGACCTGTTCGTGATGCCTTACCAACGGGCGCGGACCTTTCCCGGACCCGACGGCCAGCCGCGCGTCGGCTTCGACTTTGCGCCTGAAGAAGCGCGCTACGAAGCCTCAGAACGACAGCGGCGCGTCGATGTTGCCGGCCGGCTGCGCATGCGTTTCGGCGCACTGGATTTGAACCTGAGCGTGTTTGACGGCACTGCGCGTGATCCCGACATTCTCCCGTGCCTGCGGCGCGGCAGCGGCTTTGCCGGGACCGCCGAGGGGCCCAACTGCGAGGTGGTCGCCGACGCCACCGTGCCGGAGGCGCCCTTGGCCAATCAGGTGCTCGACGTGTTGCAAGCGCTGGGACTGGTGGACGACGACGTCGAGCTGTTCGACCGGGTGCTGGCCAACATCGTGCTGGTGCCCCAGTACACGCGGCTGCGGCAGTTCGGTGTCGAGGCGCAATACATCGTCGGCGGCATGGCGCTAAAGCTCGAGGCCGTGGCGCGCGAGCGTGGTGGGGTCGCCAGCCAGGCCGCAGTGGCGGGGTTCGAATACGCCTTGCCGCGCTTCTTCAGCACCGGCTGGGACGTCACCGCGCTGGCTGAATACCTGTTCGACGAGCGCCGCACCTTGATCAACAGCCGCAGCGACAATGACCTGTTCGTCGCCGCCCGCATCAGCCTCAACGACATTCCCGGCACCGTGTTCGAAGCCGGCTTTTTCATGGACCGAAGCGGTAACGATCACCTGATACAGCTTCAGGCCAGCCGCCGCTTTGGCCAGAACTGGCGCGGCGCCCTCACCGCGCGGCATTTCGAGCGGGTGCCCGCCGACCGCTTCGTCAACTTTCTCGAAGAGGAGAGCATGGTGCGGCTGACGGCCGAGCGATTCTTTTGAGCACGCGCTCAGTCAGCCGACACCGAGGCGTTGAAGCCAAGCCGGAACAGCAGGTCCCGCTGCGAGCGGTCGCGCACGTTGATCACCCCCGGCGAGTCCGGCAGCGGGAACACCGCGCAGGCCTCTCCGGCGTCGCACAGGCGGCCGTCTCCATCATTGTCGGTGCCGGCGAGCAGGCCGTACTCGCCCGGCGCCAGATCGTCAAACGCGAAGTCGTAAAAGCCTTCCGGGTTTGGCGAAACCAGGATCTCCCTCACGGTTTGCTGCGTGCTGTCGAGCAGGCGCATCCGCAGTTGGCCGAGGTCAGCCGGACTGGTCTCGTCTTCGACTTCGGTCGGCGTGGTGCCTATAACCGAGACCAGCGTCTCCACCACATCGTCGCCCGCCTGGACCGTGATCGCGAAGACTTCGCCCAGTTCGGGATCGCCCCCGCCCGTAACAAAGTCGGACTCCGACAGCGAAACCGAACCGCGGGTGATCCCATCGCCATCTGTGTCCATCAGCGAGATCGTGGCCCATGGCACGTCGCTGGAAACGCTGACCTCGCCCAGTGTTCCGGTGCCGCCGTTGACAACCGTGAATCCGATCGTCGCGTCGGTTATCTCACCATCCTCGGATGTTTGCCTGAATCCCGGTGCAAACAGCAACGTCGGCCGCGGTCCCCGTTCGAAATCGTTCCCATCAATGCTCTGAGGATAGGGGAAGACCACCGCAAGGTTCGGCGTCTGCAGCGCCGGGCCCGGCACACCACCGTCGGCCAGGCGCTGGGCTTCCATCACCGCCAGGTGGGCGTCGATCAGGCCGTGGCCGTATTCCCAGTCCTTGCCCGGCGCACCGAGATCGCGGGTGATCGCGCCGCTGGCCAGCACCTGGTCGAGCATCTCCGGCGTCAGCCCGGGATGAACCGCCTTCATCAGCGCCACCACCCCCGCGACGTGCGGCGCGGCCATGGAGGTGCCCACTTTGCCTTGATACACCGCCGACAGCGATCCGTCATCACGCGCCTGGGAATCGGTGCTGATGACCTGATCCTCGGGCGTGCCGAGGGTGCCGCCGCCGGGCGCACTGACGTCCACCGCGCTGTTGAAGGTCGAATAGGCCGAACGCGTCGACGCCGGGTCGACCGCGCCCACCGAGATCACGCCGTCGTAGGAAGCGGGGAAAAAAGCGTAGCGATCACCATTGTTGCCGGCGGCGGCGATCACGATCAGGCCGGCCTCACGCACCCGGTGCAGGATGTCGATCTCGAAGAACGAGGGCGACAGCGTGCGGCCCTGACGATCCGGTTGCAGGTCGGCGCCGATGCTGGTCAGGTCAGAGGCCAAGCCCAGGCTGAGGTTGGCGATGTCGGCGGCGCGGGCCGGCAGCGCGCCACTGCTGTTGGGTAGCCCGGCGGCGTAGAGCAGCCCGTTGAAGACATCGAAAAGGGTGGCGACGTCGAAGCCGGGACCAATGACGCGGATCGGCATGATGCGGGTGTTCCAGCCCACGCCGGCAACGCCGACGCCGTTATTGGTGGCCGCGCTGATGGTGCCGGCCACGTGGGTGCCGTGCGAGGGCGCGAAGGGGTCGCTGGCGTCGCCGTCCGGCCCGTCATCGTCGCCGGCAAGGACCGGGTTCTGGATGAAGTCGTAGCCGTCCGGATCATTGGGGTCGAGGTTGGGCGCCAGGTCTGGATGCTCGGTCAGAATGCCACTGTCGAGCACCGCCACGAGCACGTCTTCGGAGCCCTGGGTGAGGTCCCAGGCCTGCGGCAGGTTGATCAGGTTGTAGTGCCAGGCCTGCTGCGCGAACAGCGGATCGTCGGGCACCCGCAGCGGGCGCATGATGCGGTTGAGCTGCGCGTATTCCACGTCCGGGTTGCGCTGCAGGGTCTTGAGGTCGTAGAGGGTGGCCAGCGCCAGGGCTTTGTCGCTGTTGCTGGCGCCGGTGAGCGCGGCGTGGCTGGCCGACTTGGGCCGCACCGAGACGTCGAGCAGCTGCGGCCCGCCCGGGACGCTGGCCAGGCTGTTGGCGCCCAGCGACCTGGCCTGGGCCTTTGCCGCGATGCCGTCGGCCGGAGCGTCTTTCATCTGCACGATGAGCTGGCCAGGAACAAAGGCGAGGTCCTGGCCCGCCGCAAGCGGGGTGGGTTCGACGAAACCGACTGTGTCGGGCCCAGTGGTCAGTACGTAATTGGAGCTGCCGGAAAAGGCGAAGACCTGCACGCGGTACTGCTGGGGGCCTTGGGCATCCTCGGGCGCAATCACCGTCTCGAACTTGCCGAGCGCGACCGAGACGCTCGCGAAGTCACCGATTTCGGCATCTTCTTCGTAGAGGAACAGATCCAGGTCGTTGTCCTGCCCGTCGCCGGCGATGAACAGGTTCACCACCTGGCCCGGCTCCAGAGTTACCAGATAGTTGTCGAACAGATCGGCTTGCGGATCGTCCAAGTCCTCGGTGAATCGAACGAAGCCGCTGACCGTGGCCCGCGATCCCTCGATCACTTGCGGTACGGCGTCGTTCGATATTTGTTCCCGGTCGGTGTCGGCGGTGTCGGAATCCACCACCGCGATGTCCGGCACCAGCATCCGCCCGCTGATGCTCAAGCCCTGCGGGACGGGCGTGGGTTCGGGCTCCGGCTCCGCGTTGTTGCGGTTGCCGCTGCCGCTGCCGCCGCAGGCGGCGAGCAGCAGGCTGGCGGTAAGGCCGAATGTCACTGCACGACAGCCGCCGCGCCCGTATCTCTGCATGACCCCATCTCCCAGATGACGTCTCCACAGGTTAAGAAGTGCCTAGCCCCCCCACAACCGTACTGTGGTCCGGGTCAGCCACCGCTCGACATGCTTATCTTCTAGATTGGTTCGCGCTGGCGGCAATGAAGGCACGCAGGCGGATCATCTTTACCGGCTTGTGCAACACGGTGAAGCTGCGCGCCTGCGCTTCCAGCGTCCAGGGGCCGATGTCTTCGCCAGTCAACAGCGCGACCGGTAGTTCGCGGTGCAGCAGGCCCCGCAACTGGTCCGCGAGCTCGACCCCGGTGGTGACCTCGTCGAGGCGCTGGTCGAGCAACAGGCAGTCCCAACGGTTGCCTTGCTCTCGTGCCAGTGCATAGGCCTCGTGGCTGGAACCACAGACATCGGCCTCAACCTGCCAGTCGGCGAACAGTCGGGTCAGCGCGTCGCGAACCAGCGGGTCGTCATCCACCAGCAGCAGACTGATCGGGCTGGAGAAGCGGCCGCTCGCCGCTGGTTGCGGCTTCACACTCGCCTGCTTCGGTTCGGGCACCTGCGGCACGAGCACCGAGAAGCAGCTACCACGCCCCGGCCGTGAGTCCACTGAAACTCGGTAGTCGAGTGCGCGCGCCAGTCGGCTGACGATCACCAGCCCTAAACCGAACCCGCGATCGGCGTGCCGACCCGGGTTGGCGGCCTGGAAAAACTCTTCAAAAATGCGGTCCCGCAGCGCAGGGTCGATGCCGATCCCGGTATCGAGCACCTGCACTGACACCTTGCCGAGTGCACGCCGACGCACGCCGATGCGAACCTTGCCCTGTGGCGTGAAGCGGATGGCATTGGACACGAGATTGCTGAGCAGTCGTTCCAGCGCAAGACGATCGCCGCTGACCCACACCGACGTGGGCACCACGCGCAGCGACAGCCCTTTTTGTTCGGCCAATGGTCCGAACTGATGCAAGACGGTATCGAAGATCCCCTGCAGGGGCTGGGGCGTCCTGCCGACCTGCTCCTCGGTGCTGTCCTCGGCACGGGATACCGTGAGCAGCGCACCAAAAAGGTCGTCGAGGGTTGCCACACAGGTTCCGATACGCTCAACGATCTCATCGCGTTCGGCTTCTGTCTCGACAGAGTTGAGAAGTGAGGTGTAGACGTTGAGTGCATGCACCGGCTGGCGGAGGTCGTGGCTGGCGCTGGCAAAAAAGCGCGACTTGTATTCGCTGTCCCGTTCAACCTGGCGGCGAGCCGCCTGCGCAACCTCGGTCTGGACCTGAAGGCGCCGGAGCAGATCGTCGTTCTGGAAGGTCAGGCGCACTGCCGTGTGAATGCTGCGCGATTGCTCGTGGCCCATCACAATGACGTAGAACAGATCAAAGATCAGACCCACCACGACCACATTAACCGTGAAGCTGCGGTCGTGGAGGAGCAGGTCGCCGATGAAAATACCCATTGCCGGCAGCAGATAAGCCAGCATGCTGGGCGGGTGGTAGGCCGACGTGCCGAGGCTGCCCGCCGCCAGCCCAAGTTGCACCAGCACCACAAACAGAAACATGGGCTCGCCACCGATTCGGTAAAGCACCACGCTGGACACGCCGATGGCGACCCCGCTCACCGCATAGATCGCGGTACTCGCCCAGGCCACCTGTTGCAGGCTGAGGCCGATATCCCTCTGTCGATACACCCACTGACTGAGCCCCAGCATCAGGCCCTGGTAGCCGAACATTGCCAGCAGATAGCCCACCACCACCGACCGGGGCAGGTAGAACCAGCCCGGCACGGCGCACAGCATCGATACCGAGCAGACGCCAAGCGCCGGCAACGGGCTTTTGGCGTACTGCTCCTGCAGGCAGGCGATCCGAACCTTCTGTTCCAGCGAGCGTGATGCGACAGGGGGGTCGGTTATGTTCATCGCCGCCATCCGCCTCCGCCGCAAGAAGGGAAGGTGATCACGTGGATTCGATCAGTCCCTGTTTCTGCGCCTGCCGGATGGCCTGTATCCGGTTGACGACGCCGAGCCGCTCGAAAACGATCGACCAGTGATCCTTGACCGTTCTCTCGGAGATGCCCAGCACCCGCGCAATTTCCTTGTTTGACTGGCCATCGGCCGCCAGCCGGATGATGGTGAGCCGATGCTCGCTGATGCCGTTGCGCGTGGCGCACAGCGGAACCGCATCAAAAACCGTTTCGCCACTGAACAGGCGCCCCAGTACCTCTGCCATCGAGGCCATGTCCCGCTCCTTCGAAAGACAGGCGACGGCGCCGATGCGCTGCGCTTTCTGGGCCAGCAGAGGGGTCACGTCGGAGCACAACACACCCAGAGCGACCGACGGGTGCCGCGCGGCGATGCGGCTCAGTACGCTAATTCCATCATCGTCCGGCAGCCGGTAATCGGAGAGCACAAGATCGACATCACAGCCTTGCAACACGGCAAGTGCCTGGGCGCCATTGACCACGGTCACCAGCTTCAGGTTGGGCATCCAGTGGCGCAGCGCGAACGCCAACCCGTCGCAATAGATGGGATGGTCATCGATGAACAACAGGCTGTAGCTGCTGGTGGTGGGCTGTGTCATCCCCTACCTGCCGCGGTGGTCCGGACACCCGTGTAGGCACATCGTGACCGACCCGATCACGATGTGCACCCCGTGCTGCGCGCCCGACCTTTCGCCTCTGCCGAGGGTCTGCGGTGCCGGTCCGCCGGGGACACGCATCGGTGTGTACCCCGGACAGGCCATCACCGACGACCCGGCGTGGTGTCAGAAGTGGAACAACAGATTGACCGACGCCGTATCGATGTCGGTGTCATCGAGCGTGAACCGTTCGTAGTCGAGGCGCAGCCCCAACGAGCGGCTCAGCGCCAGCCGTGCGCCGAGACCAAAGGTGAAGTCGGTGCCGTCGTCATCGGCCGCCGACTGCCCATTGATGCTGATCTCGCGGTCCCACAGCAGGGCGCCGGCTTTGCCAAACAGGCTGAAATTGGAACTGATCGGCAGATGGATCAGTGCGCTGGCCGTGAAGCCGGTGACGTCGGCCTCGACGGCGCCCTCCTCGAAATCGCCGAACTGGATGTACTGGCCTTCGAGCGCGAACAATGACCCCAGCGTTACACCCGCGATGCCCTTGTAGCTGACCCGCTCGTCCTCAAGGTCTTCGACTTGATTCTGACTGGTGGGAAAATCTTCGCCTTCGAAACGGTTGTAGCCGATACCGCCGCCGATGTAGAGGCCGCTCTGCGGTGCCTGGGCGAGACTGATCGGCGGCGTCACCATCACACCAACGGCAATGGCTACCGCCAAACCTGCGATTGAAATCTTCATCTTCTGCTCCTCTTGGGTGGACTCACTGAAAACGGGGTGTCAACCGGTCGCCAACCAACGCGCTACTCAGTCTGAGGCGGCGGCAGAATGCATCCCTGATGCAACACATGGGCGCGACGTGCGTCCGGCATTGCCGACGACTGCGCCATGAACTGCGGCACGCGGCTGCGGAAGTTGACCGGCACCTGGTCACCCGACTGCGGGGTGATGAACGCGCTGAGCAACAGGTTGCGGGCGCATCCGGCCGCGACGTTGGCCCCGAAGTAGTCGTCTTGCCCGGGGTCTACAACCGTCGGCAGCCATGGCTCGGTTCCCGCGTACATCAGGTCAAAATTGAGGTCACCGGTGTGGCCGGGGCGTTCCTCAGCATGGTTGGGGCCGCAGGGGTCGGCGAAGCCGAGCGCGTGCACCACCTCGTGGATCGCCGCCCACTCCCAGTAGCCTGCAGTCTCGTCGGCGCGTCGCAGAGGATTCTGCTCACACGCCTCCGCAGTGCCCGAAAGCCCGTTCAGGTAGAGAACCGTCACCGGATCGCCGGTCGTCAGCGGCGGCGCACCACCGCAGGCCGCCGGGTTGGTGCCGTCGTAGTACACGAGGTAGAGCTTGCGCCCGTCATTGAATCCCGCGTTGAGCACTTCGGACTGAATGGCCTCGCGGGCGAACAGGCCAAACTCGGCGTAGTCGGCGTCGGGCCGCGGCAAGGCCAGAAAACTGATGTCAACGGCACCCGCCAGGGTCTCGTCCAGACGCAAGGCGATCCCCTCACCTGCGTCGGCAAAAAAGGCCTGTGCCGAGGCCAGCGAGCCCGACAGCGTGCCGTCGACGTCGAGCCGGCGATCCGGGCGATCCGACGGCACTGCATAGATGACGTGCACCTGGTAAAGACCTGGCTCGCGGTCAGGGCGGTCCGCCAGTGACCGACTGTCCGACGGCGCCGAGCCCGGGTTGCCCCCACCACCACCGCAAGCCGCGAGCACGCCGCCCAATACCAGCAGTGCGTTCAGGCGGAACCACCGAATCGTGGTCAACATGCGCTGGCGCCTTGTCCGTGAAGGCGCGAAACCCGACGGTCGTGGTGCAGGAGAAACACCAGAGGGCCGCCGGGTGAACGGCTCGACAGGACCGAAGTGAACCAGCTGACAGCGCTCCAGAAAGACGCAGAACATGTCGGCGGGGAAGTACCGGCGTTCACTACGACGAGCCATTGCCGACGATGAGTACGCTGCTGCCCCATGAGCCTGAACCCCCTTGCGCGAACGCCTCACCAGTCGGGCTGGTGTCCCGAGAGTTAGGCTAGGAGCCAAGCCTTGCCCCGACAACCGTACCGAAGGACGGTTCAGGCTCAAGCGCCGACAAACAGTGCGGGGGCAGCCAACGTGGTGCCAAACCGTTTCCCAGTATTTGCCGCACCCATGTAGGGCGCCCAACGGCCTGTCCGACACCGCGCCTCCGAAAACGGCCCAACGTGCCGCGAGTCGTACCTGCGGCCATGAGGCATTTCTCTCCCGGCCCAATGCCCGCCGGGAGACCACACCTTAGGCCCGGTTCCGCAACCCCCACGCCAGCCCGGCCAGCAACGTCAACAGCACCGCAGCCGCCAGAAACGGCCCGGCGGTGCCGTGCGCATCGACGAAAGGCTGGGCGACCAGCGGCGACACGAATTGCCCAATGAAGACGGCTGCGGTGAGGCCGCCCATCATCCTCCCGCGCATCTCGGGTGGGGTGAAGCTCGACAGCCAGGTCGACAGGTTGGGCACGGTCAGTCCCAAGCCGAACCCGGAAAGCGCCAGTCCGGCCAACACCATCGGGATGTGTTGGGCGAGGCCGATCAGGACATAACCGCTGGCCATCAGCACGTACACCAGCGTGACGATGTGAAGTGGTTGCAGGTGTCGCCGTAACCGCGCAAACGACAGCCCCGCAATCGTTCCGGCCACGTTGCTCAACGCGATGGTGAAACCGGTGACGGTGCCGTTGGCGCCCGATATTTCCACCAGTCGGTAGGGCAACTGCACGGGAATGACGTAGAACATCATCATGCCGGTAAGACCGGCGCCGTAGATCAGCCCCACCTTGACGCGCGGCAGACGCTGGGTGACCGCCATCGACAGGGGTTGCCTGACCAAGGGTTCGGGCAGGCGCGCGGCCCACCACAGCAGCATGACGGGCACGGTGTACACCAGAAACGTGGCGCGCCAGTGCACGTCGGCCGCCAGCCCGCCGCCAATCAGAAATACGACGCCGCCGAAGCTCATGAATGCGCCTTGGCGCCCGAACACCTGCTCGCGAGTCACCCCGTCAAAGTAGTCGGCAATCAAGGTGGTGACGCTGGTCATGATGCCCGCCACCGCGACGCCCAGCAGCGCGCGGCTGACGAGTATTGCGTCCAGCCGATCCAGCAATCCACCAACGCTGCCGGCCAGCACGTAAAGCAGGATCGACGCGGCCAGCAAGCGCACCCGACCGACGCGGTCCACCAGCCAACCGGCGATGGGCGCTGCCAGCACGATGAACAGGGCCGGCACGGTCAGCAGTTGCCGGGTGAGCACGTCGGCATGCGGCGTGTCGTGAAACGCCGCCTGAAGGGTGGGCAAGGCCGGCGCCAGGGCGGCACCGGCCATCACGGTGAGGGTACTGGCCAGCAGCAGCGGCCATTGGCGGGCGTCGTTGGGGGATCTCATGCAGCGGCGAGCCTATCGCCTCGTGCCGCTGTGCGTGTGACAACTCAGGCGCTTGGCGCCGCTTCGACTCCGCGTTGCTCGGCAAACAGGGCGAAATGCGGCACCGGCTCAGTGATGCCTTTGACCCGCACCGGTGCGCGCACCGACAGTCCGGTCTCGCCCACATAGGCCACGGTGCGCTGGTCGACGAGAATCTCGCCATCGGCCGCGCCGGCGCAGAGCCGCGCGGCAAGGTTTACGGTCGAGCCCACGGCGGTGTATTCCAAGCGGCTGGCGGCGCCAATCACGCCGACGGTCACCACGCCGGTGCCAACGCCGATGCCGATGCCCAGCGGATGGCCGGGAACATTCCACTGGTGAATCAGCCGTCGTGTCTCCTGGCGAATCTGTCGCGCCATTTCGACGGCGCAACGCGCGTGGTGCTCGATGGGTAGCGGCGCACCGACCAGAATCAGCACGCCGTCGCCGGCATAGTCCTTGATGGTGCCGCCAAACATGCCCACCACGCGGCCGACGGCGTCGTAGTACTCACGCAGCACGCGCAGCACCTGGTGGGAGTCGACCGCGCCGGCATAGGCGGTAAACCCGCGCAGGTCGCAGGCAATGACGCTGATCTCCAACTGGTTTTCCTGCATGGCGCGGTCCAGCCCGCGCTCGGCGACCAGCCGCGCCACCTGTGGTGACAAAAAGCGACTCATGAATTGCCCGCGTTGCCCCTGCAGGACGTGATAACGCACCGCCCCGACCAGAAAGCAGACCTCGCCGAGGACCACGCTCATGGCGGCGTAGTCGGTGGGCAACACAAAGCCGGCGACCAGAAACGGCACGGCGATGCTCATCGCGATCAGCCGCACGCCTTCGGCGCGGTCGGGCCGGCGGCGCAGCAGCAGCACCACGCCAATCAAACCGAAAAAGGTGGCGGCCAGGATCGGCGCCGCAAACAGCCAGAAGCCCGGCTGTTGGACAAAGGCCCAGCCGTGCTGATCATAGGCCTGCAAGAACGCCTCGACGCGCAGCTCGGGCGCGGCAAACGACAGCAGCACGTAAACCAGTGCCGATGCCTGCCCACAGCGCAGGGCGCGATCACCGAAGCGGATATTCACCCCGGCTCCGGCCGGCAGGGTGCGCCGCAAGCGCAGCAGCCACTCCAGAACCGCGGCGATGGTCAGGCCCTCGAAGATCGCCATGGGCGCCGACCATGGCAACAGCAGGTCGGTGAATCGCGGATCGAACAGCATCACCTGCAGGGCGATGGAAATACCCAACGAACCCAGTGCCACCGCCAGCGCGATGCTGGTGGGCGAGCGGCGGTCGGCCGACCAGAAGGCGAGCGCCATCCCCACGGCAAAAACGGCAGAAAGATAATGTTGAACCACGCCGGTTCGCCCGATCCCAGTCAGACGTCAAGGATAGCCTAGTGTCATGACGACGCTTCACATCTAACGTTTGACGGTCAATGATTTATTGCCGTCAACAATAATCTTATCAATCACAGTTGGTTATAAGAATTATTTAATCTATGACATGAGTGATGAGTTATTGTATTTTGTGCTGAGTTCTCCAAAACCAACACTCCCGGCGCATGTCATTGCCGATGCATTCGAGTCACTCCGAGCGGGTCATGGCGCTGGCCAATCGCCAGGGTGTGCTGCGCCCCGTCGACCTCGCGCCGCTGGGCATCCAGGCCGAGGTGCTGCGCCGCCTGTTGGCGCGCGGCCTGATCAAGAAAATTGGTCGCGGACGGTACGTTCCCGCCGGCGTCCGCATGGACCCACCGCTGGTATGGGCCAGCGTCGCCCGTGCCGTGCCCAATGGCGTGATCTGTCTGCGCAGCGCGCTGGCAATTCACAAGGTCATGCCCATGCCGCTGCAGCCGGTGGACCTGGCCATCGAGCGCCGCGCCGCCAAGCCGCGACTCGCCGAGCCCAGTCTGTGGATCGCACGGATGGGCGATGAGGCGTTCACCGAAGGGGTTGACGTACTGGTCATGCACGGCGTGGCTGTGCCGGTGTACAGCCTCGAAAAAACCCTGGCCGACCTGTTCAAGTTCCGCAACAAGATTGGCCCGCACATTGCCGTCGACGCCTTGCGCGCCGCATTGCAGCGGAATCAGGTGCACCTCGACAGGCTGCAGCATTACGCGCGCATCTGCCGCGTCGAGCGGGTCATGCGACCTTATCTGGATGCGCTGGTCACGCCCCTTTCCTGAACAACTGCCGAGCCCTTCCATGCGCCCGCCCTCCACCTCACGATCCGTCCCGTTTTTCGCCCTGCTGTGCCTGGCCTTGGCAACTGGCGCGCACGCCGAAACGGCTGAAAACGGAAGTTTCGGACCGGCCGGACCTCAGCCCTTCGAGGCCAGTCCCCTCGCGCCGACTCCGTCTGGCGCGCCGCCGCCGCAGGAGGAGGACGGGCTGGCCGATGACGGCTTCCAGATCGGCAAACGTGACCCCAACGCCTATTCCATCATTTCGGTCTCGCGCGGCCTGTCGACCCATCGGCCGATGTACATGTTGCCGGTCGCCTACGGACGTGGCGTGGAAGGACTGGACACCGAAATGGTGTTTCAGATCAGCGCTAAACAGCGCCTGTTCGTCACCAATTTCTTCTTCGGCTACACGCAGAAATCGTTCTGGCAAATTTACGATCAGGACCGCTCGCGACCCTTCCGCGAAACCAACTACAACCCCGAAGTGTTCTACCGCTGGACGCCCGACCCCGAGGTCTGGCACCACTGGGGAGTCGATGTGGGGCTGGAGCACGAATCCAACGGCCAGAGCCTGCCCGAGTCACGCAGCTGGAATCGGGTCTACGTCACCCCGTTTCAGGCCAAGGGCCGCAACCTGCGTTACATCAAGATCTGGTATCGGCTGCCGGAAGATCGCAAGGACGACGCGATGGACCCCAAGGGCGATGACAACCCCGACATTCACCGTTTCATGGGCTACGCCGAAGCGCATGTGCAACGCCAACTCGGCGGCGGCAGCCTCGGCCACCTGATGGTGCGGGGCAACCCGTCGACCGGCAAAGGTGCGGTGATGCTCAACTACACCTGGCCGTCGGCCGACGGTTACATGTTCTACATGCTCAGCCTGTTCCACGGCTACGGCGAAAGCCTCATCGACTATGACCGGTCGATCACCCGCATCGGCGTCGGGTTTGCGTTTACGCGGTAATCGCGAGTGTTGACGGTTGTCATCGGTCTTTCACGAACGGCCGATAGCGTGCCCTGAAATTTAGCCGCGCGGGCCATGCGCCGCGCCATTTCAGGGGAAGCCGATGAAACCGCTCGCACGCCAAGGTGGTGGCGTTCTGTTGTTGATGCTGTGCGCCATGCCGCTGGGCGCGCAGGCACCCGCCGCAACGCAGGAGTTGCGCGGCCGCGTTCTGGACCAGTCCGGCGAGATCGGATTCGAAGGCGCCACCGTTCGCATCGAGCCTTCCGGCAACCGCGCGGTGACCTCGCGTGACGGCCGCTACCGCATCAAGAATGTTGCGCCGGGCGACTATCAGGTCATCGTCGAATACCTGGGCGCTCCCGTTGAGCAAGCCCCCATCACCGTGGTGGCGGGTGAGGCGCCGCGCCTCGACATCCTGATCGGTGACGACGTGCAGCCCATCGACAACATTCTGGTCATCGGTCAGGTCGCCGGTCAGGCCGGGGCACTCAACCAGCAGCGCGCCGCCGACACGCTGCGCAACATCGTCTCGGCCGACGCTATCGGCCAGTTGCCCGACCAGAACGTGGCCGAAGCCCTGCAGCGCGTGCCGGGCCTGTCGATTGCCCGCGACCAGGGTGAGGGCCGGTTCGTCATCATTCGCGGCATCGACCCGGCACTGTCGAGCACCACGGTCAACGGCCTGCGCGTGCCCGGCCCCGAGGGCGATTCGCGTCAGGTCAACCTCGACGTCATTTCATCCGATCTTCTTGAGAGTCTCGAAATCGTCAAGGCCACGACCCCGGACATGGATGGCGACTCGGTGGGCGGCAACGTTGAACTCAGAAGCGCCACCGCCTTTGATCGCGGCAACAGCCTGAGCCTGCGCAGCGAAGGCAGCTACAACGACCTCGCCGAAAAATGGAGCCCCAAGCTCGCGGTCGCTGGCACCCGCCTGTTTGACCTTGGCGATGGCGTCGAAAACTTCGGCGTCGCCGCGGCATTGAGCTGGTTTGACCGCGACTTCGGCTCCGACGGCGTCGAGACACCCGGCTTCGTGGGCCTTGAAGGGCCCGGCGGCGAATTCGCTGGTCTCGAAGAGGCCGAGCAACGCGACTACACCATCACCCGCGAGCGGCTCAGTGCCACGCTCAACTTCGACTATCTGCTCAACGACCAGACCGACCTCTACTGGCGCACGCTTTACAGCGATTTCAGTGATGACGAGGTGCAGCTGTCCAACGTCTACAGCTTCAACGGCGACGCGATCAACGGCCTGACCGATGACAGCGGCGCGTTTGCCGACAGCGAGATCGAAAAGCTCAACGAGGCCCGTAAAGAGACCCAGACCATTCTCAGCACCGCCCTCGGTGCCGAAAGCCGGCTCGGCGCCCACACCCTCGACTACGTGCTCGGTTATGCCCAAGCTGAAGAAGACAACCCCAACGGACTCGGCGCAACCTTCGTCGGTGAGGGTCTGGATGTTGGCTACGACCTCGCCAACCGCAAACAACCGCGCCTGTTCAGTGACGACCCCGCATTTGCCGACGGGTCGACCTTCGTGCTGGACGAGATCGCCCTGGAAAGCAGCTTCACCCGCGAGCGTGAAACCTCACTGGCACTCAACCTCAAGCGCGACACCACCTTCGCCGGCCTGCCGGGCTTCTGGAAGGTGGGCGCCAAAACCCGCCTGCGCAACAAGACCGGCAATGCCGACGCCGAAATCTTCGACGGCTTCGGCGCCGATGTCAGCCTTGCCGACTTCCCCAACCAGAACGTGGACTACCCACTGGGGGTTTTCGGCCCGATGTTGTCGCGCGAAGCGTTGCGCAGCTTCTTCGACGCCAACCGCGCCAACTTCGAGTTAAACGCCGACGACAGCGCCATCGACTCGCTGATCGAGGACTACCGGCTCGACGAAGACATCGTCGCCGGTTACGTCATGGCCAGGATCGACGTTGGCGCCGCGCGATGGGTCGGCGGCATCCGCGTCGAGCGCACCGATTACAGCGCCCGCGGCACGCAGCTGACCATCGACCCTGAAGGCGGTAGCGGCGACCCGGAGTTTCAGCCGCTCAACGCCGACAAGCGCTACACCGACGTGCTGCCGAGCCTGAACCTGCGGTACGCCTTTACCGAACGCACGCTGTTGCGCGCTTCAGCGTCTCGCAATATCGCGCGTCCCGGCTTTGAGCAGTCGGCACCGCGCACGGCCATCGAAATTGAAGAGGATGGCGGCGCCTTCGAACGCGTCGCCGAGTTTGGCAACCCCGATCTCGACCCGTTGACGTCCGACAATCTTGACCTGTCGTTCGAGTTTTATCCCGGCGGCGTCGCGATCATCTCGGCCGGGGTGTTCTACAAGCGCATCAACGACTTCTTCGTGGTGTCGGACGTGGCCGGCCAGCCGGGTCCGTACGCCAATTTCGACGAGGCCATCACCACCGTCAACGGCGACAGCGCCGACCTGTACGGGGCGGAGTTGAACTACTCGCAGAAACTCTCGCAGTTGCCCGCCCCGTTCGACGGTTTTCTGGTGCTGGCCAACCTGACGCTGGTGGACAGCGAGGCGACCTTGCCCTTCCGCACCGGCAAGACGCCGTTGCCGCGCCAGTCCGACACCTTGGGCAACGTGTCGCTGGGCTGGGAAAAATACGGCGTCAGCCTGCGCGTGGCCGCAACCTACCGCAGCGAATACCTCGATGAAATCGGCGAACTGGATGCCCCCGAAACCGACCGCTACGCAGACGCACATTTGCAGTTCGACATCACCGGCAGCTACCGGATCACCGATGCCTACCAGGTGTACTTCAACGCCGTGAACATCAATGACGAACCCTTCTACGCCTACTTTCAGGACCGTCGCTTCACTTCACAGTACGAAGAGTACGGTCCGACCTACGAAGTGGGCCTGAAGGCCAGTTTCTGAATCATGAGAACGACGACCACGACAATGAAGCATCGCACGCTCCGCACCGCGCTGATAACGGCGCTGGTCATCCCCTTGGGCGCCTGCGCCAGCCTCACCGAAAACGTTGAAGACCTTTTTGAAGCGCCGCCCCCGGAAGTGGCTGGCCTGGTCACGCTGGCCGAGCGCTACACCACCGAGCGCGACCCGCAGGACAACGTCGACTCCGCCGCAACATGGCACGGCCCGGCCGGCCAGCACTGGCTGATTGCCACCGCCAAGGAAACCGACCGCCTGCTGGTGTACGACGCCGTCAATGGCAAGCCGCTGCAGAAAGTCGGCGCCAGCGGCACCGCGCTGGGGCAGTTCGAGCGTCCCAACGGCGTGTTCGTGATTGATGACCTGGCGTTGATCGTCGAGCGTGACAACCGCCGCGTGCAGGTGATGCGCCTGCCCGATTTTGCGCCGCTGATGCATTTTGGCAGCGACGGCGAAGACGCCCTGCAGAAGCCGTACGGTCTGTGGGTGCAAAAGCTCGCCAGCAACGACTATCGCGTCTGGGTCACCGACAACTACGAAACCGCCGATGAGCAGATCCCGGCGGATGCCCAGCTCGACAAGCGGGTCCAGCAGTTCCTGCTACGTGAAACCGCAGAAGGCTTCACCGCGCAGCGCGAACGTCGCTTTGGCGACACCGCTGGCCGTGGCAGGCTGAAAGTTGTCGAATCGATCTGGGGCGATCCGCAGCAGGGCCTGCTGATGGTGGCGGACGAAGAAGAGCAGGTCGAACGCAACATCAAGGTGTATCGGATGGACGGCCAGTTCAGCGGCCAGCGCATGGGCGGCGGCGTGTTCCACTACCAGCCCGAGGGCATCGCGCTTTACACCTGCGCCGATGGCAGCGGCTGGTGGTTTGCCGCTGACCAGGGCAAGAAAGCCAATTACTTTCACGTCTTCGAGCGCCGCAGCCTCGAGTACTACGGCAGCTTTTCGGGCGAGATCACCCTGAACACCGACGGCGTGTGGATGACGCAAACCCCATCGCCCGGCTTCCCCGGCGGCGCCTTTTTTGCGGTGCACGATGATGGCAATGTGGCGGCCTTCGATCTGACCGAAATTCTCACCTCAATGAACCTCAGCACCTGCGCGGCACCCGCGCCCTGAACCGAGCGGCCCAATGGACTCCAAACGTCGAACCCTGATGCTTGCCAGCGGTGGTGCCGTTGCCAGCGCCTTTCTCGGCTTGGAGCGCCTGTGGGCGGCCAACGCGACGGGCGGATTGGCGGCCATGGACTTCGGCGCCCTGCGGACCGATCCCGGCGGCATTCTTGATCTGCCTGCCGGGTTCTCTTACCGCGTGATTGCGCGTGCTGGCGACGAGATGTCCGACGGCCTGCTGGTGCCCGGCATGGCGGATGGCATGGCCGCCTTTGCCGATCCGTCTGGCCACGTCCGGCTGGTCTGCAATCACGAGTTGGACCCGGGTCGAACCGGGCAATCCGGCGGGCCTTTCGGCAAGTCGCATCACCGCTTCGAAGCGATTCACCGCGAGCGCGCTTACGACGCCGGCGGCGCCGAGCCGGCCTGCGGCGGTACCACAACGCTGCTTTACAACCCGCGCAGCGGCGTCACCGAGCGGCAATGGCTCAGCCTCACCGGCACCGAGCGCAATTGCGCCGGCGGGCCAACACCTTGGGGTTCGTGGCTGAGCTGCGAAGAGTCCACCGCCGTCGTCGACGACCGGCACGCAAAAGACCATGGCTACGTGTTCGAAGTGCCGTCCAGTGTCGACGAGTTGGTTGCGGCGGTGCCGCTCAAGGCGATGGGGCGCTTCAACCACGAGGCCGCCGCCGTCGCACCGCGCAGCGGTGTCGTGTACCTGAGCGAAGACCGCCCCGACGGCCTGCTCTATCGCTTTGTGCCGGCGCAGCGGGGTCAACTCGCGGCCGGGGGGCGCTTGCAGGCGCTGGCTCTGCAAGACCGACACGGCGCCGACACCCGCAACTGGTCGTCGAGTCCGCACCCGTTCCCGGCCGGGGTGACGCACGCCGCGTACTGGATTGACCTTGACGACGTCACGTCACCCGACGACAGCCTGCGCCAGCGCGGGCACGCAGACGGCGCGGCGCTGTTCGCCCGCGGTGAGGGTCTTTGGTGGGGCAACGATGCGCTTTATTTCGCCTGCACCTCGGGCGGCGCGCGGCAGGCGGGGCAGGTGTTCCGCTACCGACCCAGTCCGCATGAAGGCACATCGCGCGAACGGCAGGCGCCTGGACATATCGAGCTATTCGTCGAGTCCAATGACCCGCACGCCCTCGCCAACTGCGACAACCTCACCGTCGCGCCCTGGGGTGACCTGCTGCTCTGCGAAGACACCGACGGTCACTGCGGTCTGGTCGGTGTGCGCCCGGACGGCAGCCTCTATCGGTTTGCCGACAATCCCTATAACGGCTCGGAACTGGCCGGTGCCTGTTTCGCGCCCGACGGACAAACGCTGTTCGTCAATCAGCAGGCCACCGGCCTGACGCTGGCCATCAGCGGGCCGTTTCCAGGGCACTGACACGCGATGCTGAGTGTCGTGTGGCAGTGCCTGAGCGACGACTGACGAAGATCCGCCAGCATTGCGACAATCGCGCCCCCGCGGCGCCAAGCCGCACCCCACCATGGACGCCATGCAGGCTCAATCCCCCGCGCTCGCGCGCAAGATTTCGCAGATCATCGCCGCCGAGATCGGTGCCGCCCCGCAACAGGCCGTGGCGGCCATTGCACTGCTGGATGAGGGCGCGACCGTGCCGTTCATCGCCCGCTACCGCAAGGAAGTCACCGGCGGGCTGGACGACACCCAACTGCGCAATCTGGAGACGCGTCTGAGCTACCTGCGCGAGCTGGAAGACCGCCGCGCGAGCATCCTCTCCAGCATCGACGAGCAGGGCAAGCTCAGTGACGAACTGCGCGCCGATATCGAAGGCGCCGACAGCAAAGCGCGGCTGGAAGACCTTTATCTGCCCTATAAAACCAAGCGTCGCACCCGCGCGCAGATCGCGCGCGAAGCCGGGTTGGAGCCGCTGGCCGACGGCCTGCTGGATGACCCGACGCGCGCACCCGACGCCTTCGCCGCAGGTTTCGTCGATGCCGAAAAAGGCGTGGCCGATGCCAAGGCCGCCCTGGACGGCGCGCGCGCCATCCTGGTGGAGCGCTGGGGCGAAAACGCCGCCCTGATCGGCGAGCTGCGTGAATGGCTGAACGACGTGGGCGTGATTCGTGCCCGCGTGGCCGAGGGCAAGGAAGCGGCGGGCGAAAAATTTCGCGACTACTTCGACCATGCCGAACCGCTGGCAAAAATTCCTTCGCACCGACTGCTGGCGCTTTTCCGGGGACGTCGCGAAGCGTTCCTGTTTCTCGAGCTGGACCCTGGCCGCGACGCAGAAGCCGGGCACCTGCGGGCCGAGACGCGGGTGGCGGCGTATGCCGGTGTGGCCGACCAGGGCCGGGCGGCCGATGCCTGGCTGAAAATGACCGTGCGCCTCACCTGGAAGGCCAAGCTGCACCTGCACTTGATGCTTGACCTGTTCAATCAGGCTCGCGAAAAAGCGGAGGCCGAGGCCATTGCCGTGTTCGGCGACAACCTGAAGGATCTGATGCTGGCCGCACCGGCCGGGCCCAAGGCGGTGCTGGGCCTGGACCCCGGCCTGCGCACCGGCGTGAAAGTGGCGGTGGTCGACGCCACCGGCAAGCGGGTCGCCACCGACACGATTTACCCGCACGAGCCGCGCCGCCAATGGGACGCTTCGCTGGCCTCACTGCAACGACTCTGTACCGAACATGGCGTGCAACTCATCGCCATTGGCAACGGCACCGCCTCGCGTGAAACCGACAAGCTGGCCGGTGATCTGCTGAAGCGCCTGCCCGAGCTGCGGATGCAGAAAATCGTCGTGAGCGAGGCGGGCGCCTCGGTGTATTCGGCCTCTGAACTCGCGGCGAAAGAATTCCCCGATCTCGACGTGTCGCTGCGCGGTGCCGTGTCCATCGCCCGCCGCCTGCAAGACCCGCTGGCCGAGCTGGTCAAGATCGAACCCAAGGCCATCGGCGTGGGCCAGTACCAGCACGACGTCGACCAATATCAACTGGCCCGCGCGCTGGACGCCCGGGTGGAAGACTGTGTGAATGCGGTGGGGGTCGACGTGAACACCGCGTCCAGCGCGCTGCTGGCGCGGGTGTCGGGGTTGTCGGCCAGCGTGGCCAACAACATCATCCTGCATCGCGATACCCACGGCCCGTTCACGCGCCGCAAGCAATTGCTCAAAGTGCCGCGCCTGGGCGACAAGGCCTTCGAGCAGTGCGCGGGCTTTCTACGCATCGCCAACGGTGACGAACCGCTGGACGCCTCCGCCGTGCACCCCGAGGCCTACCCGGTGGTCGAACGCATCGTGCAGCGCAGCGGCCGGAGCGTGAAAGAGATCATCGGTGACGAACCCTTTCTGCGCGCGCTGCGGCCTGAAACCTTCACCGACGAACAGTTCGGCCTGCCGACCGTGCGGGACATCCTCAAGGAACTGGAGAAGCCGGGCCGCGACCCGCGCCCGGCGTTCAAGGCGGCGAAATTTGCCGACGGCGTGGAACATCTCAAGGACCTGCGCGAGGGCATGATTCTCGAAGGTGTGGTCAGCAACGTTGCCGCTTTCGGTGCCTTTGTCGACATCGGCGTACACCAGGATGGCCTGATCCACATCTCGGCCCTGTCCGACAAGTTCGTTAAGGACCCACGCGAGGTGGTCAAGGCCGGCGACATCGTTCGGGTCAAGGTGCTGGAGGTCGATGTGGACCGCAAACGTATCGCCCTTACGCGCCGCCTCGACGACGCCCCGGCCCCGCGAGAGCCACGCGCCGAAGGCCGGCGCGACACAGATCCGCGTGATCCGCGCAACGGTCCCCGTGGCAGCCGGCCCGGGGGTGGTCCGGCAAAGCCCAAGCCCGCCGCCGCGCCGGTGAACAGTGCCTTGGCGGACGCACTGGCCAAGGCACGCGGGGGCCATTGAGGCGCCGCACTATCGCGGCATTTTCTGGCTTGATCGGCTTGGCGATTCAAGCGTCTGCTTTATGCGTATCCGGCAGGCGGCCCAATTCGGGCCGAATCAATCCCCGTTCCCCTGCGCCGCAATCATCATCTCGCCGACCAGCACCGATCCGGTTTGCAGGCTGGCGTAGGGCCGGATGTCATCGCCAAAGCCGATGAAATTTTTGTAGATGTCGCGCAGGTTGCCGGCAATGGTCAACTCGTCCACGGCGTGAACGATCTCGCCGCCTTCGACCCAGAAGCCCGCTGCGCCGCGTGAGTAGTCGCCGGTGACGCCGTTGACGCCGCTGCCCATGAGTTCGGTCACCAGCAGGCCACGGCCCATGCGTTTCAGCAGGCTGTCAAAGGATTCACGCGGCGCGTCCAGCAGCAGGTTGAAAATGCCGCCCGCGTTGCCGGTGGTGGTCAAGCCGAGCCGCCGTGCGGAGTAGCTGCCCAGCACCCAACCTTTCAGCACGCCGTTGTCGATGAGGGTGCGATCTTGGGTCGCGACGCCTTCGCCATCGAAGGCGCTGCTGGCGGCTGCGCAGGGCAGTCGCGGCCGCTGATGGACCGACACGCCCATCGGGAAGATGGGTTGATCCATCGCGTCGAGCAAAAAGCTGGCGCGGCGGTAGAGCGCGCCGCCAGAGATGGCCCCGATGAACGAGCCAATCAGCCCGCGCGCCAGCTCCGGCACGAACAGCACCGGCGCAGCCTGGGTCTTGATCGGCCTGGCGCCCAGTCGTCGCACGGCACGTCGCCCGGCCTCGCGGCCGACCGACTCAGGGCTTTCAAGCAGGTCGGCGCGGCGGTGGTGCGTGTACCAGTCGTCACGCTGCATGTCGTCACCGTCCACCGCGACAACCGCGCAGTTGAAGCCGTGCGAGGTGCCGGTGCGGGCGCCCAGAAAGCCGTGGCTGTTGGCGTACAGCGAGTGGCTGCGGTGCGTTGAAAACCCGGCGCCTTCGCTTTGGCGGATGCGCGTGTCGACCGCCAGCGCTGCAGACTCGGCTTCCTGTGCCAGCTTGACCGCCTCGGCGGGCGCGATGGCCCACGGGTGGTCAAGGTCCAACTCCGGAAACTCCGTGGCCATGAGCGCTGCATCGGCAAGGCCGTGGCAGGGGTCTTCGCCGGTGGCCCGGGCAATGTCGACGGCGGCCGTCACGGCGTCGCGCAGACCGGCGTCGGTCAGATCGCCGGTGCTGGCCACGCCTTTGCGCAAGCCCACATAAACGGTCAGCGACAGATCGCGGTCTTGCTGAAACTCCAGACTTTCGACCGCCTGCTGGCGCACGTTGAGGGAATAGCCGCGCGATGAGCTGATCATCAGTTCGGCGCTGTCGGCGCCCATCTTGCGGGCGGTTTCGAGGACCTGCGTTGCGAGGCGCGGCAGGTTGGCTTCATCGGTCATTTAAGGCAGTGTCCCGGCGGCATGGGCCGCCAATAATTGTTTCGGCAGGGTTTGCGGCAGGCCGCCAAAGTCGCCGTTGCTCATCAGCACGATGCGGTCGCCGGTTGTGGCATCCGCCACAAGGCGCAGGGCCAGTTCGTCTGCGGTGGCACAGATCACCAGCGGCGGCAGTACGGCGGCCAGCGCCTCGGCGGCGTTCCATTGCAGATCGGGGCGCGCCAAGACGTAGACCGCATCGGCGCCCGACAAGACCCCCGGCAGCGCCGCTGCATGCTCGCCGCGGCGCATGGTGTTGGAGCGCGGTTCCAGTACCGCCAGGATGCGGCCCGGCGCGTGCTCGCGCAGCGCCGCCAGGGTGACTTCGATGGCCGTCGGGTGATGCGCGAAGTCATCGTAGACGCGAATGCCGGCCACCTCGCCGACCACTTCCAGTCGCCGGCGCACACCGCGAAACGCCGCCATCGCCGGGGCCAGCGCGGCGTCGGGCACGCCGATGGCCGATGCCGCCGCCATGGCCGCCAGGGCGTTGGCGCGGTTGTGCGCCCCGGGCAGTGGCAGGTCGATGGTCGGCACAACCGTCCGGCCACCCACCTGCAACGCAAAGCCGCCGGGCCGCGGCGTGGTCTGCCAGCCGGCATCGCTGTTGAACGGGATCACCGGGGTCCAGCAGCCTTGCGCCAGCACCCGCGCCAGGGCCGGGGCCTCGGCGTTGACGATCAGCCGTCCACTGCCCGGCACGGTACGCACCAGATGATGAAACTGACGCTCGATGGCCGCCAGGTCGGCAAAAATGTCGGCGTGGTCAAACTCCAGGTTGTTCAAGACCGCCACCTTGGGCCTGTAGTGAACGAACTTGCTGCGCTTGTCGAAGAAGGCGGTGTCGTACTCGTCAGCCTCGATCACAAACGGCGCGCCGGCCGCGCCCAGCCGCGCCGAGACGCCGAAGTTGGCCGGCAGGCCGCCAACCAGAAAACCCGGCTGCAGGCCGGCGTGTTCCAGCAGCCACGCCAGCATCGCGGTGGTGGTGGTCTTGCCGTGGGTGCCGGCCACCGCCAGCACGGTGCGCCCGGCGAGCACGTGGCGCGCCAGCCACTCCGGACCGCTGCAGTAGGGCAGCCCGCTGTCGAGCACGTGTTCGATGGCCGGGTTGCCGCGGGTGATGACGTTGCCCACCACCACCACGTCGGGCGCCGGCTGCAGGTGTGCCGGGTCGTAGCCCTGCATGACCTCAATGCCGAGCGCTTCAAGCTGGGTCGACATCGGCGGCCAGGCGTTGGCGTCCGAACCGGTGACGCGGTGCCCGGCCTCGCGTGCCAGCGCCGCGATGCCGGCCATGAACGTGCCGCAGATACCAAGAATGTGCAGGTGCATCAAGCGCCGCCGATGCCCAGGCTGCCCAGCAGCAAACCGAAGCCCAAGACCGTGGCCAGCACCATGCCGGAGCTGAGCAGGCTATAGAGCAGGCCCATGGCAAAGCCGCGGTCGGTGGCGTGGCGGTACACATTGGCGGTGATGAGAAAATTCCACGCATTCAGCACGTTCATCACCAGCACCGGTATCGCCGGGATGTCGGGCGGGGTGGCCGCCTCCGGATCGGCCGCCATCTCGCTCAAAATCGGGGCAATCTGCGAGAACGGCAGAATCATCAGCAGGGTCATGAAGGCACTGCTGCACAGCAAGGCGTGCGCGGTCTGGGTGAACCGGGCATCGAGCTGGCGCCAGCGCAGAATCAGCCGGGTGGCGAGAAAAATCCCCAGCACCGTGCCCAGCGCCATCGACAGCGCGATGATCGGGTTCAGCGCGAGGCTGTAGACCATGAACACCGGCGTGCCGCCGACGGCCCCGAGGGTAACGTGACGACCCGGCATGAACGGAAACGCTTCCGGCCCGGCGCGGAACAGCACCAGGTCGAGGGTCCGGCGAAGGACATTGACCGACATCAATCCATCCGTAAGAAAGAAGAACCCCCGTATTCTATTGCGCTATGAAACCCCTATGGATTGACACGCCCGCGCAGCTCGCCGAAGCCTGCGCGCAATGGCAGACCCGCGAGTGGATCTCGGTGGACACCGAATTCGTTCGCATCAACACTTATCACGCGCACCTGTGCCTGGTGCAGATTGGCGACGGCGAGCTCAACGCCTGCATCGACCCGCTGGCCATCGAAGACTTGGCGCCCATGTGGGCGCTGATGGCCAACCCCGACATCCTCAAGGTCTTCCATGCCTCCGGCCAAGACTTCGAACTGGTGGTCGAGCACACGGGCCGCACGCCCGCGCCGGTGTTCGACACGCAAATTGCCGCCACGCTCATCGGCCTGGGCGATCAACTCGGCTATGCCGGGCTGGTCGAAAAACGGCTGGGCTTGCCGGTGGACAAAAGTCTGTCGCGCACCGACTGGGCGCGTCGCCCGCTCACGCAACCGGAAATTGATTATGCCGCCGACGACGTGCGCCACCTCAGTGCGCTGTTCCCGGCATTGCGCGAAGACGTCATCGCGCGCGGGCGGCTCGCCTGGCTGGAGGAAGATTGCCTGCGCCTCACCGAGCCAACGCGCTATCAGGTGCTGCCGGAGAATGCCTGGTCGCGCCTCAAGGGCCTGAACCGTCTGACCCCGGACGCACAGGGGCGTGCGGCGGCGCTCGCCGCCTGGCGCGAATTCGAAGCGGCGGACCGCAACCGGCCCCGCAAATGGATTCTCGACGACACGGCGCTGTACCGCATGGCCGAACGCAATCCCGTCAGCCTGGAGGCGCTGGCCGCCCTGGCGGTCTTGCCCGACAAAACCCTGAGCCGTCACGGCAAGGCGCTACTCGAGGTCCTGAGCGACGCCAATGAGGAGCCGGTGAGGGAATGGGTCGCCCCCGAGTTTGCCGGCGAGATTAAGGCCCGCTTCAAGACCCTGCAGACGGCCGTGCGCGAAGTCGCCGAGGCGCTGGACCTGCCGCCCGGTTTTCTCGCGCCGCGTGCCGAGCTTGAAAAGTTGACCCTGCACGGCACCGCGGCCAACGTTCAGGCGCTCAAGGGCTGGCGCGGTGAGCAGCTGGCCGAGCGGTTGGGGCCGCTGTTGTAGGGCGGCCCGAAATCGACGCCAAAGGATTTGCGTCCAGCGAATGACGCGCTGAGTCCGCAAAAAAGCCGCGCCAGGACAAACCGGGCGCGGCCGTCAAAACACAGTTCGTCAGTGGCTGACCACGGCCACCAGACGTTGGAACACTTCCTCGAGGCTGCCGATGCCGTCCACCGTGTGGGCCACGCCTTGCGCCCGGTAGTAGGCGATGAGCGGCAAGGTCTCGGCGTTGTAGATGTCGATACGGTTGCGAATGACATCCTCCTTGTCATCGGCGCGCCCTTCGATGGTGGCGCGCTCAAGCAGGCGGCTGACAATCTCTTCGTCGTTCACGTGCAGGTGCAGGGCATGGGTGATGCCGCCCGACCCCATCCGCTTGAGCATCGCATCCAAGGTTTCTGCCTGCGCGGTGTTGCGCGGAAAGCCGTCCAGAATGAAGCCCTTGCGTGCGTCGGGCTGCTGCAGCCGCTCGTCGACGATGCCAATGACGATGTCATCGGCCACCAACTCGCCAGCGTCCATCGCGGCTTTGGCCTGCTTGCCCAGCACCGTGCGCTCGGCCACCGCAGCCCGCAGCGCGTCGCCGGTTGAAATTTTCGGGATCCCGAACTGGGTGACCAGCTTTTCGCCCTGCGTCCCCTTCCCTGAGCCGGGCGCACCCAGCAGCACGATTCTCATGCGTGTTAACCCTTAAATTGTTGCCATCTGGATCGTATCGGCGCGCTATGCACGCCAATCTCGACGCGATTCTACCGTTCCGGCGCGGAACTCGGGCGCCGCATCACGGTGACCGGCCTGACGAGCCCGTTCACCGTCTCGTAAACTAGACGGATTGTTGCACGGCTGCTCCAGCATGCCCTGACTTGCACGCCGCCCGTTTTTTCCACACCGCCAAGAGGGAGCCTCATGGGTTTTGAGAATCTGAGCGCGGGCGCGAAAGCGCCTGACGAATTTATTGTTGTCATCGAGATTCCGGCCTACGGCCCGCCGGTGAAGTACGAAGTGGACAAGGACACCGGCCTGTTGACGGTCGACCGCTTCATGAACGTGGCAATGAGCTACCCGGCCAACTACGGTTACATCCCGAAAACCCTCGCCGGTGACGGTGATCCGGTGGATGTGCTGGTGCTGACCCCGCACCCGATCGTCGCCGGCAGCGTCATCAAGTGCCGCGCTGTGGCGGTGCTCGACACCGAAGACGAAGGCGGTACCGACGCCAAGCTTCTGGCAGTGCCGGTCGACAAGGTCAGCAACGGCGCCTACGACCATTTGCGCGACCTGGCCGACGTGCCCGAACGTCTGAAGAAAGAAATCGTGCACTTCTACGAGCGCTACAAAGACCTCGAAAAAGGCAAGTGGGTGAAGGTTGCCGACTGGCGTGACGCCGCGGCCGCCCGCGAAGAAATCGTCAAGGGCATTGCCGCTGCCGCCAAATAAGGCGCGTCACTGCCAGACCGATCTCAATGCCCGCCAGCGTCAGCTGCGCGGGCATTTTTTGTGGCCGCCGCAAACACTTCAGGCGTCGCGGTATCGACGCTGGTTGAGCCGGTAGGCCACCCAAACCGCTGCGGCCGCACCGCCCAGCGGAACGGCGAAAAACAGGTGGACCTGGACCAGCCCGACGATCAGGCCGAGCACGCCGCCCAACACCTGGATGATGGTCAGATTGCCGCCGGTGTTGTTGAGCACCATCGCTTCCAGCTCGTCGCTGTCGAGCTTCATGACCTGTTGCTCGACCAGTCCGGTGACGTTGAGCTGCTGCACGGCGCGCTCGATGGCGGCCCGCAGGTAGGTTTTGCCGGTGTCGGAATGCAGCACCGACAGCGCCCGGTCCTTGAGCCACTGGATGAAGCGGATCAGCAGATTTTCGACCTGCGACCAGTTGGCTTCATTGCTCAGATAATCGCCAAACTGCTCACTGATGGCGGGCAGCAGGTGCCGCCGCGACACGCTGCTGATTTTGCCAATCCAGATTTCCAACTCGTGCTGCAGGGTCGCCTGCTTGGACTCCGAGGCGAGGTCGGCCTGCACCGACTGCATGATGGCGTCGAGCATCACCAGCACTTCGTTGGCGATACGCTCGTCTTGCACAAAGCGCGTCAACAATTGCTCGATGGCCGCTTGGTCAATCGACAAGAGCGACTTCAACCCCAGGCCCACCCGCCCGACGCCGCGCTTCTGCTGCAGGTAGCCCTCAATGGCGCGGTCCAGCCAGTCGGCCATCATCGGCATCTGCTGACTGAGCACCCGGCGGATGAAGTGCATCACCAGTTCACGGTTTTCGGCGTCCTGCAGAAAATCGTTGAGTGCGGCGCGAACCCGCTGCCAGTACGCCTCGATGGACTGCGGGTTGCGCGCCACGCCCTTGGCGCCTTCCTCTCCCAGATCGAAGATGGCCGTCAGCAGCTCGGGTCCGCGCTCGTTAAGCAGGGTGACAATAACGGTGGTGATTTCGCGCCGCACCTCCGGCTTTTGCAGGTTGGCGTCGATCCACTCGGCCAATGCGGCCGTGCTGCGCTCGATGAGCTGCCGCTCGGCGATGTAGGCCAGCACGATGTCGGGTGAGAGCAACTGCGCCTGCACGCTTTCGCCCAGGCTGCGGGCAATGTGGGCCTGATTCTTCGGCACCAGTCCACGCCAGCCCAGCACCTGTCCCTTCTTGGGCTGAAACAGCATTTTGATCGCCAGGAAATTGGTGAAATACCCCACGCAACCGGCAATGGTGATGACGAATCCCGAGCGGAACCAAGGGTTGGCGCCGCCGGCCCAGTAGTCGAGCACGCCCAGGGCCACCGCCGTGAGCAACAGCGTGCGACGAAAGCGCTGGTCCCACACCTCCATGTCAAACGTCATGCATGTTCCTCATTTCTGGGCAAAAACCTCAGCCCGCAATTCTTTTCCTGCGCCCGACTTGCTAGGCTCGGGCGCAATACCCGCCGCCCGAACCACTATGAACGACATCATTGAAGCCGGCGCCGACATCGGCTCCGAGCCCGAGCGCAACACGCTCCTGATCGCCTACGTCCTGCACGCGCTGGGGCCCTTCACGTTCCTGACCGCGATTGCCGGCGTGATTCTCAACCACATCAAGGTTAACGATACCGCCAGTGCGTTCATCAAGAGCCACCACCGCTGGCTGTTGCGCACCTTCTGGTTCGGCCTGCTGTGGAGCATTCTCGCCGGGGTGCTCATGGTGATTGGCGTCGGCTTCATCATTTATGCCGTGGTGGTGGTCTGGTACATCTATCGCATCGTGCGCGGCATTCTCAGCTTTACCGAGCGCAAGCCGCTGCCGATGGGCTGATGGAAACCTCACAAGGCGTCACGGGCGGCAGCGTCGGCGTGGTGTTGGGCTATGCCGCAGCGGCCGCAATGGTGCTGCTGATCTTCGTCCAGATGGGTCTGTTCGCGGTGCTGCTGGCGCCGGTGATGTGCGTGCTGCACTGGGTCATCGCCAGCGGCCGCGTGCCCGTCATTGCCAGTCATCACCGCTTCCTCGCGCGGACCTGGCTCTACGCCCTTCTCGCCCAGGTGGCCGTGCTGGGCGTCATCGGGGTGGCGTTTGCCGAGGTGTGGAGCCTGGGCACGATCATTTTCGATGCCATCGCTGCGGCCGAGCCGGGCGAAGAGGTCGCCATGGCGGCAAACTCCCTCAGCGCCTATCTGGACTACACCGCCGGTCGGCCGTTGCTCATGCTGGTGGGGGCGTTCGTCATCCACGCCATCGCCACTACCGTGATCGGCGCGTGGCTGAGCATCCGGCTGGTACGCCGATGGTTGCGCTGGAGTGACGGTCAGCCCGCCTGAGGTCGGCTTGCCGAGGGTGGCGGACCCGGTGCGCCAGGCTCCGACCGGTCAGGGTGGCCACAGCCACGCGGCACCGCGCACGCCGGAGCTGTCGCCGTGCATTGCCGGAACCAGACGCGTGCGGACTTCGTCTGAAAACACCCACTGGTCCCACAGTGCGGGCACGTACTGATAAAGCCGCTCGATGCGCGACAGCCCGCCGCCGACGACGATCACCTCCGGGTCGAGCAGGTTGATCACGCTCTGGCCAGCGCCCGCGCCAACCGGTCTTCCAGCCGCCCCAGGGTGGCGTTGCAGGGCACGTCCCCGGCGGCAGCGCGTTCGACAATCTGTTCGCCGGTCAGTGTGTCGCCCGTCACTTGATGATGGTCGCGCGCCAGCCCAGTCCCGGAGCAGTAGGCCTCGATGGAGCCGTGCAGGCCGTCCCAATGCTGCGGACCCGGCATCTCATCCCACTCTGGCCGCGGCCAGGGCAGGGGGTTGTGGCCCCACTCCCCGGCGATGGCATTGAGGCCAGACCAAGGCTGGCCATTCAGTGCGATGCCGCCGCCGCAGCCGGTGCCGAGAATGATGGCGAACACCACGGACTGACCCGCCGCCGCGCCGTCGCGGGCTTCGGAGACGGCCAGGCAATTGGCGTCGTTGGCCATGCGGATTTCTCGGCCCAGCCGGGCTTCAAGGTCCTGCTTGAGCGGTTGCCCGTTCAGGCATTGCGAGTTGGCGTTCTTGATGCGTCCGCTGACCTGCGAGAGGGCGCCGGGGTGGCCGACCCCCACCGGCAGACCGGTCTGTCCGGCGGCGGCTTCCATCTGTGCCACGAGCCCGGCGATCATGGCGATTTGGCCGTCGTAAGACGAGAACGGCGTTCGGTCGCGTGCCCGCGCCAGGATGTGCGATTGACTGTCCATCAGCACCGCTTCGGCCTTGGTGCCGCCAAGGTCAATGCCGATTCGCAAACTTACCGCCGACACGGGCTAAAGGTCCGTCGTGCGCGCGGCAGGGTATAGACACAGCGATTATTCGAACAACGCCGGCAACGCTTCATCGACGCGAGCATACCCAAAGATCGGCAGGCCCCACGACGGCCAGACCCACTCTCAACGCTTGCGGAACAGGAAAATGCCCCATGCCAGATGCCCGTTCTCGCCGCCGGTGACCCAGTGGCCGAGGCCGGTCTTCATGCGCGTCACGTAGTCGTCGCTGACTTTGCCTTTGAGTTGCGGCGCAAGCCGGGTCAGCTCTTCACGCACCCGGCCGTAGTGGCGGGTGAGTTGGTGGCTGTGGTCTTCGAAACCGACGTCTTCCATGCCCAGCTCGGTGGCGGTGCGGATGTAAAAACCGGGCGTGCCCAGACTTTGAAGGTGGATGCGCGCCAGGATGGGATCAAGCACGCCCTCGGGGCAGTCATCGGCCGCCATGGGATCGGTCATCACGAATTCGCCGCCGGGCTTGAGCACGCGGTGCACCTCGGCCAGCACTTGCGCGCGGCGACCGCTGTGCAGGATGGCGTCCTGCGACCACACCACGTCGAAGTGGTTGTCGGGGTAGTCAAGCGTCTCGAAGCTGGCATCGACCACGTCGATCAGGTGGTCGAGCCCCTGCTCGGCGTTCATCGCGCGGTCGCGCTGGTTCTCGACTTCGCTGAGGTTGAGCGCCACGCAATGGCAGCCGACTGTCTTGGCGAGGTAGCGCATCGAACCGCCGTAACCGGCGCCGATGTCGAGCACCCGCGCGTTTGCGTTAAGCCGGGTCAGACGCTCAACCATGCGCTCCACGGTGCGGCGACTGGCCGGGGCGATGGCTTCGTGGTCATCGCGGTAAAGCCCGACGTGGATGTCTTCGCCGCCCCAGACGTGGAAGTAAAAATGATCGGCGTCACTGCTGTTGTAGTAGTCACGCGCCACGTCAACGGCGGCATCGACGCCCTGGGGGGCTGCGGAATCGGGCGCGCTCATGCGTGGTCCTCGACGGTCTCGCCTTCTTCGTCGGTCTCGTAGTGCTTGTGCGCAACGTGAATATAGAAGTCGGGCTGTGACTCAGGATGGGTTTCCTGAAAGTCGCCGTAGGTTTCGATTTTCTGGAAGCCGACCTCACGCATCAGCTTGCGGGTGTAGTCCTTGCGCAGCGGAAACATGTTGAGGTGGTATTTCGAGCCGTCGGGAAAGCTGTAACGGAAACGCGCCAGCCCTTCGTCCATGTGCTCGGGCTCGGCGCTGACCCGGTCGCCGCAGTAGTAATACTTGTGCTTGGATGAAAAACCGTCGTCCAGAATGCTGTCGTAATTGCGCTGGTCCAGGATCAGGATGCCGTCATGGCGCAGCGCGGCATAGAACTCGGCCAGCGCCTTGCGCCGGTCGCGCTCGGAAAACAGGTGGGTGAACGAATTGCCGAGGCAGATGACGGCGTCGTATTTGCCGTTGATGTCGCGGTTGAGCCAGCGCCAGTCGGCTTGTGCGGTGCGCAGAATCAGGCCGTAGCGACGACCGTTGGTGAAGGCCATCGACAGCATCTCGGGGCTGCCATCGGCACTGATGACCTGGAACCCCTCCTGGGCCAGGCGAACCGAGTGAAAACCGGTGCCGGTGGCGACGTCGAGCACTTCACTCTTGCCGTACTGCTTGAGCAGGTCGATGAAAAAACGGCCCTCGGATTCTGCACGGCTCTCCCAGTCAATCAGCTCGTCCCATTTCTCGACGAACGACTGGACGTACTCGTCCTGGTAGTGCTCCGAATCGCGGACCGCGATCGGGTCCTTTCCGAAACTTTGTTGATGTTCAGCTTTCATGTTGTCTCCCCTTTTGTGGATGGATGACAACGAAACGCAGCGGGTCGTGATGGGTCACGAAAAACAAGCACGCTTCGCCATCTGATGCGGACGACCGGCGGACGGACGTGCACCAAAGTGGTGGATTTAGGCTTTTCAGCGCGGCCTACCTTAACGCCATCGGCCGCAAAACCCAACGGCTGTGGTCCGGCGCGCCGGCGCGTTTTGCGACACTGTCCGAGGCTGTCGGCAGAGCGCGATGCCCTCAAAAGCCAAGGCCAGCGGCGTTAAAACCGCTTACTGGCGCCACCCAGCATCCAGTCGATCAAGTTTGCGCAGCAAGCCCGGCCACGCCAGCCTGCCGCCCGCGCCGAGCGTGACTTGGCGCGCCTGCTCGATGCCGTTGGCGACGATGGGGTCGGGAATCTGGCGCAGCGGGCCGCCGCCGCTTTGGGCACGAATTTGCACCGTGCACGCGGCTTCCAGCAGGTACATGAACAGGAAGGCGTTGGGGATGTCGGCCGCCACCGTCAGCAGGCCGTGGTTGCGCAGCATCAGATAATTGGCGCTGCCCAGGTCGCGCACCAGGCGCGGACGCTCGTCATCGAGCAGGGCCACGCCTTCGTAGTCGTGATACGCCAGCGAGCCGAGCACGAAAATCGACTGCTGCGACAGCGGCAGCAGCCCGCCTTCCTGCGCCGACACCGCCACGCCATTGAGCGAATGGGTGTGCATCACGCAGTGCGCGTCATCCCGCGCAGCGTGGATGGCACTGTGAATCAGAAACCCTGCCGGGTTGGTGGGGTAGGGGCTGTCCATCACCTTCTGGCCGTGGATGTCGACCTTGACCAGGCTGGACGGCGTGATCTCGTCAAACAGCAGGCCGTAGGGGTTGATCAGAAAGTGCTGCTCGGGCCCCGGCACCTTGGCCGTGAGGTGGGTGAACACCAGATCTGACCAGCCGAAATGCGCCACCAGTCGGTAGGCGGCGGCCAGATCGATGCGGGTCTGCCACTCCTCGGCGCTGACCTGAGACTGCAGCGATGGCGTCATGACGACTCTCCTCAACTCGATGGGCCTGGAGGTTAGTGCACGCTCCGTTTGACTGCAGCACGGCGATGGGCGCTAAAATGTGCACAACTGTTCACTAAGTGCTTGTCATGATACCTCTGGCCACCACCGAAACCCAGCGCACGCTCGATGGCACCGCCCAGGTCGCGGTCACCGGCCTGACGCAAATCACCGACGCGGTACAGGGCGTTCATCGCGCCATTGCGGCCATCCCCTTCGCCATCCTCAAGCCCTTGCCGGGCGTCGGCACCACGGCGTTTACTCACGACACGATTGCCGATGGCGTCTATGACGCGGTGCGCACGGTGATGCGCGGCGTCGGTGAAGGCGCGCGATTGGTCATCAAGTCAATTCCGCCGGAATACCTGCCCGACCGCGAAGCGCCCGCGCCGTGGAGCGGCCAGGCCATCAGCGCCCTCAACGGCGCCTTTGGTGACCGGCTGGCTGAACACGGCAATGCCTTGACCCTGGGCATGGCCTTCGCCCACAAGGGTCGCGCGCTGCCGCTGGATGAAATGGCGTGGGCTGCAGCCCACCCGCAGGCCACCGGCAAGGTGGCGGTTTTCATTCACGGGCTGTGCTGCAACGAATCGGTGTGGGACCTGCACCGCCCCGATCACGATGGCCACAACTACGCCGAGCGGCTGGCCTGTGAAGGCGGCTTCACGCCACTGTTCCTGCGCTACAACTCCGGTCTGGGCATGGCCGACAACGGTGCGGCGCTGGCGCAACTGCTTGATGGCCTGATGGAGGTCTATCCGCGCCGGATTCAGCAACTGGTGCTCATCGGCCACAGCATGGGCGGGCTGGTGGCACGCAGTGCCCTCGCGCAGGCCACAGACGATGATGCCGCCTGGCTCAAACCCGTGACCCACCTGTTCTGCCTCGGTGCGCCGCACTTGGGCGCACCGCTTGAGAGCTGGGCGTGGAATGCCGGCCGACTGCTCGACCGACTGCCGTTCACCGCGCCCTTCGGCGGCTGGCTGAAGGCGCGCAGCATCGGCATCAAACAATTGCGTCACGGCCACGTGCGCTTCACCGATGGCGTGGATGAAGACCTCGACGCGGTCTTCGGCAGTGCGGCCGGCCCCTGCCCGCGACCGGCGCATGTGCGCTACGGCTTTATCGGCAGCAGCCTCGGCCCTGATCCTGAGGCGCCGCTGGCGCGCCTCCTCGGCGACGGGTTGGTGCGCCTCGACAGCGCCCGCGCGGCCGCGATGGGGGATGCCGACTGGGCCAGCTTCACCGGCCTCCATCACATCCGGCTCAGCAACGACCGCCGCGTTTACGAACAGTTGAGGGTCTGGTTGCGCGCATGAAAAAGCCCGGCCGAGGCCGGGCATTTGAAGTCGAACCTGCTTTAGTGCAGCGCTTCTGACAAAGCGTTAGGAGATGGCGAGTGCGATTGAGTGCAGATCGAGGCGCATCGATACGCGATAGCGGGCACTATCGCGACGATGAGCAACGAAGAGATGTGCTCAAGCGCGCCGCCAGAACGAATGAATTGTTAGAAGCGCTGTAATACGTTACTTGCTGCCTTCTCGCTTGGCGGCCAACACCGCCATGTCAACAAACGAGGTCGTCGCGGCGCCAGCCACGCGGCCGTAGGTGTCCGGATTGACGGTGATGGTGTAGCGCGTCACCTCGGTGCTGGAGCTGCCACCCACACCTCCCAGCATCGCCAGCGTCGACAGCGCCTTGGTAAAGCCTGCCGCCACCTTGTCGCCGGTGGTGGTCGAGTCCACCAGGCTGTCGTAGAACGGCTCGTCGTGGCTCAGTCCGAGACGGCTCGTGACCTTGGCCATGTCGTGCATCGGCCCACACTCGTTCTTGCCGAAGCGCTCCCAACACTTGAGCTCGGCGCGCGGCACGATGCGCATCTGCCCGCTGATCGACAAACGTGCATCGCCTGACACCGACGCGCGATTGGTGTTGGCAATCTGCGTCGCCTCGGCGTTGCCGCTGGACTCGACGCTGGCAAAGTCGACCATGACGTCCAACTGCACGGCATCGACATTCAGCGCCTGCATCAGCCGCGTTTCATGGTTCCACGACGACGTGCCGCCGGCCGACTTGAACGCTTGCGCCAGGCCGCCGGCGGTACCCAGATAAGCGGCGCCGTTCACGGTTTCACCGCTGCGGGTGAACACGCGGTATTCCTGCTTGGTTCCGCCACTGCCGACGCTGTGCTTCAGCGGCGCCTCGCGGCCCGACGTGGCAAGCGCCACCTGTTCGGGATGGCTGCGGAATTCGGCATGCGGCTTCACGGCATAACCGGCACGCGCCAGACTCTTTTCAGCATTGGCGCAAATGCCGTCGGTCAAAGCCTGCATGTCGACCTCACTGAGACCTTCGAGGGTGTAGATCTGGCTGATCTTGGCTTCCGAGCGGATGGTGTTGCCCACTTCACCAAACATGCCGCTGCCGGTCGAGGCTGAGGCGCTGGTTCGAGTGGCGAACAACACGTTGCAGCCGGTGATCGCGAGCGTATTCACCGCCTTCATCCGTTTGCGCGTGGCCTTGTCGGCATACACAAAGGTATCGAGCTGCGACTCCAGCGACGCGGCCGAGTCGAATTTCGGGGGCGCTTCGGGCGCCGATGCACAGGCGGCGACCAGCAGCACCACGGCGCCAGCAGCGGTAAGACGGGACGTGACAACGGCCATTGATCGGCTCCGAGTAAAAGAGACGCGATCATCTGTTTTGACTGGGAGGGTCACCACCCCGTGAATCGGGGGTAAGGCTTAGCCCGACAGGCTGAAGCGCCAAGCGATGGCGATCAGCACGCCCACGGTCAGCGTGCTGCGTAGCCTGAAGTACCCGCCCAGGGTGTCGAGCACGCGCTCGCGCCAGAAGTCGGCGGCCAACAGCAGCAAAAACACCATGGCCAGCAGGGCCAGTGCCGGGCCAAACGACAACAGGGTGGCCAGCCATGCCATCAACATCAGCACGATCGAAATCGCCAGACCCAGCTGCCCTGCCGACCCCTGCGATGCGGGCAACGCAAAGCCCCAGAACGTGCCGGCCATGAAACTGGCAATCATGGCCACGTACCCCATCCACGCCATGTCCAGCCATTGCGGCGCGCTGCCGGGCGAAAACGTCAACCAACCCGGGCCGATCAAGAACGGCAGCAGACCGGCGTAGCCCAGCGCGAGAACAAATGGCGGCAGATTCATCGATGTTTCTCCGATTGGGGTTGCGTCAAACCGGCGCGGGAACCGGCTCACCCGTCTGAATGCCTGCCGCCCGCAGATCGCGGTGCGCGCGCAGCAGCACGTCGGTGGCCATCAGTCGCTCGCAGCGCACGTCGTTGACGTAGGCCTTGAGCGTAAAACGGGTGGTTTGCCGGTGGTACTCGCCGATGTCATCGGCGACCACCACGATCGGCCGGGCCAGTGTCACATAGGGCGAGCAGGCCAGCGCTTGTTCGCAGATGGCGCGCACCTGCAGGCTGTCGACCGGCCCAAAGAGGGTCAGCGGCACGGGCACCAGCTCTTGCAGGCTGGCCGAGTTGGAGTTGACCGAGGCATCGGTGAACACCTTGGAATTGAGAAGGGTCACCGTGCTGTCGTTGAAGGTGCGCAACTGCACCGACAGTAGGCCGGTGCTCATCACTTCGCCGTAGTGGCCGCTGAGTTCCACCATGTCGCCGACCGCGAAGGGTCGCTGAAACAGCATGACAATGCCGGCGACGATGCTTTTCAGCACGTCCTGCAGCGCCAGACCGACGGCCAGTGCGGCCGAGGCGCCAATGGCGATCATCACCTTCTGCGGCGGGTCGAGCATCACGAAGATGGCCACCGACAGCGCGAAAAACCACATCACGACGCGCATCACCGGCACGCTGACCAGCAGCGCCAGTCGCAGGCGCGGGTACTCGTCGGCGAGCCACCTCACGGTGCGCGCATACGCCCAGATCAGGGCCGGCGTGAGCAGCAGAATCAGCACCACGCCGAGGAGATCGCTCCACGCCAACGAAGACCACCAGTCAAGAAACTTCAGCTGCTGCTCGTCCAGACCGCTGCCTTTTTTGTCGTCCACGGTGGGCTACTCCAGGGTTTGCAGGGCGGACAGGCGACGCGCCACCCAGGCGGCGCGCATCGGCGGCACGCGGTAGCCCGCGTCGTCGGCCTCAAGCAACTGCCAGCCCTGCAGCACGGCAAGATCGGCGGCGATCTGCTCGGCAGGGCAAACAAAAATCTCGGCCAGTTCGTCAAGATTCAGGTGGCCGTGCACCAGCACTTCCATCAGCAGGTAGCGCTGCGGATAGCTCAGCCCGGTCAGGGTGCCGGCGCGGGGCACGTCAGCGGCGCGAAGCACGATGGCACCGTTTTCGTCGAGCCCGGCGTGCTCACGGGCCATGGTGACGAGCCGCGCGGGATGACCGCCGCACACGCCGCGCGCAGCCTGCACCCATTCGCAGAGTGGCTTGAGGGCGTCGGCCTCAACCGTCGCCGCGTTGCGGCCGTCGCTCTGGGTCGAGACGGTCAGTCGCCTTCCGGAGGTTTGGTGCAATGCCCAGAGACGCTGGGCGAGGGACATCGACGACGCTTCTTTGACGGCATTGACTGCGTCGAAAGCCGCATCGGCGCCGCGCCACTGCGTCAACCTTTGCCAGGCGTGCTGTCGACAACCGATCCAGACGGCTGCGCCGTTGGTGCCGCGGAGGGTCAACAGGTGTTCCAGAAACCGGGTGATGGCCGCCGCTGTGCCGGGGACGCGTACAAACGCGCGGTGCAGATCGGAGATCAGCCACAGATGACGCCGGCCTTGAGCCGCCGGGTCGGTGAGTTCGGCCATCGCCATTTCGACATCCAGGGGGTCGCGCCAGCGGCCAGCAGGCGCAAGCCGCGTCACGGTCCAGCCCCGCACCTGGGCGGCGGTCTCGATCCGCCGAACCGAATCGTCGAGAAACGTATCGTCAAGCGCTGTGCCCGCCTGGGCAAAGTGCTGCTGGGTTTCGAGCGCGCGGATGGCGCAGGCCAGCACCGGATCGTCGGCATCGAACCCGTCGTCGGCTTTCAACTCATCCGCATCCAGATAGGGCGCCGGCAGCGGACGCAGACTGGGCGCATCCGACGCGATGGCGGACGATTCACGCTGCCATTGCGCCCGTATGGTTGACCAAACGCCCACCCGCACCCCCAGAGTTTTTTGCAGTGTAGCCAGAGCCTGCACCCGGCGGCATTTACACTGGCGGCCATGCTCACCGTGACCGACCTCACCCTGCGCCGCGGCCCTCGCGCGCTGTTCACCGAACTGACCTTCAGTGTCTTTGCCGGCCAACGCATCGGCGTGATCGGCGCCAATGGCGTGGGCAAGTCCAGCCTGTTCGCCGCCATTCAGAACGAATTGGCGCCGGATGCCGGTGACATTTCGGTACAGCGCGGGCTGACGCTGACCGCCGTGGCGCAAGAGGTGCCAGCACTGCCAGAAAGTGCGTTGCAATCGGCGCTTGATGGCGACATCGAACTGCGCGCCACTGAGCGCGCGCTGGCCGTCGCCGAGGCCGCAAACGACGCCGTCAACATTGCCCGCTGTCATGACATCCTGGCGGCCATCGACGGCTATGCCGCCGAGGCACGCTGCGCTCAGATGCTGCGCGGGCTGGGCTTCACGCCAGAGATGCAGGCGCGACCCGTGGCCAGCTTTTCCGGCGGTTGGCGCATGCGCCTGAACCTGGCGCGGGCGCTGATGCGCCGCGCCGACCTGTTGCTGCTGGACGAACCCACCAACCACCTCGATCTGGACGCCGCGTTATGGCTCCAGGACCTGCTGGCCAGCTTTCAGGGCGCGCTGCTGCTGATCTCGCACGACCGCGCGTTTCTCGATGCCGTGACCACCCACAGCCTGCATCTGACGGTGCAGGGCGGGATGCTCTACAGCGGCGGTGTGACCCAGTTCGAACGCACCCGCAGCGAGCGGCTGACCCAGCAGGCGGCGGTGCACGCCAACCAGCAGGCGCGCGCCGCCGAGTTGCAGCGCTTTGTCGACCGCTTTCGCGCCCAGGCCACCAAGGCACGGCAGGCGCAGTCAAGGCTCAAGGCGCTGGCGCGGATGGAAATGATCGCGCCGGTGCTGGCTGAAAGCCCGTTCAGCTTCCGCTTTCGCGCGCCCGAGAAACTGCCGCACCCGCTGCTGAGCGTGATGCGCGGCCAGGTCGGTTACGGCGAAACGGTGCTGCTCAAGCAGCTCAAACTGGTGCTGAACCCCGGTGACCGCATCGCTCTGCTCGGCGCCAACGGTGCGGGCAAGTCCACGCTCATCAAAAGCCTCGCCGGCACGCATCCGTTTGTCGAAGGCCAGGTCACCCGCGCGCCCGATCTGGCGGTCGGCTACTACGCCCAGCACCAGATGGAGCAGCTCGACCCACAGGCCAGCCCGCTGCTGCACCTGCAACGGCTAGACCCGGCGGCCACTGAGCAACAACTGCGCGACTATCTCGGCCAGTTCGCGTTTCACGGCGACCGGCAGTTGGAGGCCATCGAACCGTTCTCGGGCGGCGAAAAAGCGCGGCTGGCACTGTCGCTGGTCATCTACCGCCGCCCGGCGTTGCTGTTGCTGGACGAGCCCACCAACCACCTTGATTTGCAGATGCGTGAGGCCTTGGCGCTTGCCTTGCAGGACTTTCCGGGCGCGGTGGTGCTGATTTCGCACGACCGGCATCTGGTGGAGAGCACCTGCGATGCGCTGTGGCGGGTGGCCGACGGCCGCTGCGAACCTTACGACGGCGACCTGGACGATTACGCCCGCTGGCTGCGCGCCGAGCGCGATGGCGGTGGAGGCAGCGCCAAGGCGGCGCCCACCCGGGCTGCGGTCGACACGCGCGCGCTGCGCGAACAGGTGAAAAAACTCGACCGGCAGATGGAGCGTCTCAGCGCCCAACTGGCGACCCTGGACGCGCGCCTCGCCGACCCCGATCTTTACGCCGCCGGCCGCCGCGCCGAAGCCGACAAGCTCAGTCGCGAACAGCAGCAACTCAAGGCGCAACTGGCCGACGTTGAAGCCGCCTGGCTGGAGGCGTCAGAGGCGCTGGAAGTCGCATGAGCGCTGCGCGCTGATGGACGCCCCCGAGCGCCGCCGCATTCTGCTGCTGGGCGCCATCATTGCGCTGGCGCCGCTGTCGATTGACCTTTATCTGCCGGCGCTGCCCACCATAGAGGATGCACTCGGCGGCGATGCCGCGCAGGCCCAGCTGACGCTGTCGGCCTACTTCCTCGGACTGGCCCTGGGACAACTGATTTACGGGCCGGTGAGCGACCGCATCGGCCGCCGCAAACCACTGTTCTTTGGCTTGGCGCTGTATGCAATCTCGGCGCTGGGCTGCGCGTTTGCCACCAGCATGGATGCGCTCATTGCCCTGCGCCTGCTGCAGGCCTTGGGCGGCTGCACCGGCATGGTGGTGGTGCGCGCCATGGTGCGCGACCTGTACACGCCACAGGAGATGGCCAAGGTGTTGTCGCGGCTGGTGCTGGTGATGGGTATCGCGCCCATCCTGGCGCCGCTGATTGGCAGTTGGATCTTCGTTGCCTTCGGCTGGCAGGCGGTCTTCGGTGTGCTGGTGGCCTACGGACTGGGATGTCTGTTTCTGGCCGCGCGGGTGCTGCCCGAAACACTGAAAACGCCCAGCGAGGCGCTGCAGTTCGGCCGCGTGCTGAAGGGCTATGGCCGCATGCTCAGCCATCGTCGCTTCATGGGTTATGCGCTGTCCGGCGGCATCGCCCAGGCCAGCATGTTTGCCTACATTGCGGTGTCGTCCTTCGTGTTCATTGACGTGTATCAATTCACGCCAACGCAATACGGTTTGCTGTTTGGCATCAATGCCTTCGGCCTGATCATGGGCTCGCAGCTCAACAACTGGATGCTGCAGCGCTACCGCAGCGAGCAGGTGCTGAAAACCGCGCTGCTCAGCTATGCGCTGTTTGGTCTGACCTTGGCGGCGCTGGCGACTTTCGAGATTGGCGGACTGCCCGGCCTGCTGGTGCCGTTGTGGTGTTGCATTGCCAGTTTGGGCTTCACCTTTCCTAACTCGACGGCGGCGGCGATGGCGCCGTTCGGCGACCGCGCCGGCATGGCCTCGGCGCTGCTCGGCACGCTGCAGTACGGGTTGGCCGCCATCGCCAGCGCGGTGGTGTCGCAGTTTCACGACGGCTCGGCGCTGCCCATGGCCTACGCCATCGCCGTTTGCGGGGTGCTGTCGGTGACGACTCTGCGGGTGATGACCGGCAAGCTGGTGAGTGACACGCCGATGCGGCGCGGCAGCTAGGAAAGCTGCGCGCGCGCCATACCGGCGCGCGCTTGTCGGAATAAAACGTTCGGTACATTATTTGCGCATGAGCACTATCCCGAACCCTGTCGCGGCCGCCCCGCGCCCGAAGCTGCCGAAGACGCCGCTCTACCAGACGCCGCCCGTGGCCTGGCCGACGATTGCCCTGTTCGTAATCACGTTGGCAGTGTCGCTGGGCACCATCGCGCTGGCGGTGCGGGACAATGTGCACCCGGCGTTGGCGGTGGTCATTCTGAGCATCGCCGCGTTCGTCCACTTCACCGTGCTGCACGACGGCGTGCACCGCTCGGTGACGCGCGCCTATCCACGCCTCAACGACCTGATCGCCGGTATTTCGGGGGCCTTCCTCGGCCCGGTGGGCATCTGCAAAGCCTTTCGCCATGTGCATTTCGCCCATCATCGCCGCACCAACGAACTTGATCATGATCCCGATCTATGGAGTGGCCACGGCCGCTGGTGGATGCTGCCGCTGCAGTGGATCACCGTCGATCTGGCCTACGCGGTCCGGATTTTTCGGGACTGGCGCAATATCTCGCTGGCGACATGGGTTGAGATGGTTGGGTTCTTCCTGCTGCTGGCCGGTGGCTACACCGCCGCCTGGCTGACCGGCTGGGGTTGGGAGGCAACCTTGTACTGGTTGATTCCGTCCCGCATCGCGCTGCCCTGGCTGGCCTTTGCATTCAACTACCTGCCACACCACCCTCACGAGGTGGTGCAGGCGCACAACCCGTATGCGGCGACCAATGTGCGCAGGGGCGGTGAGCCGTTCATGCGCTGGGCGTTTCTGCACCAGAACATGCACGTGGTGCATCACCTGTTTCCCAGCGTGCCGTTTTATCGCTACGCCACCATCTGGGCGCAGAACCGGGACGAATGGAAGGCCCTGGGCACCCACGAGGTGCCGTGGGTCGGTCGCGCCTCACGGGCCTGATGGCCCTGATCAAGCCTGCCGGCGCGGCCTGTCGTCAGAAAAATGGGCACCACTTTTCATGAAATGCGCTGTCGGGCGGGTGTCGCGCTGCTCTGATGGTTCTTGCTGCGAAGTGTCGGACGCGTGCAACCCGTCTTTATGCCGGCGCCTCTCACGCGCCGTCGGGTCACGCTGCGGTCTGTTACGCAGCATTGAGTGCGTGAATTCATCCCGTAGACGTGAAGCACTACACTGGGTTTCGGGTCGGGGTGATTGCGGTTTGTTCACGCCGAAAGTTCACCACAAAAACCGAGGAGACAAACATGAGTCCGTGGATGGTGATGTTCTGGTGGTTTCTGGCCGTGGCGGCAGGCGGCAGTTTGATGGTGGGCATGATCGCCACCAAGCGGCCCATCCCGCGCGCCATCAGCATGGGGCACGGCCTGTTTGCGCTGGTGGCGGTCGGCGCACTGTTCACCGTGAACCTGTGGGGTGAAGCGCAGACGCCCGAGCTGGCGTGGTGGGCGTTTGGCGTGCTCACGGCGGGTCTGATCGGCGGCCTGCTGTTTTTCCGCGTGCTGTTCAAAGACAAGGCGCCGCTGTGGCTGGCGCTGGGTCACGGCAGCGTCGGGGTGGTGGGTCTGGTGTTGCTTTACAACGCCGCAGCCTGAGCGTCGAACCGTCATGCCGCCGGTGACGGGCGGCATGACGGGCGCTAGTGCAGCGCTTTTAACAAGGCTTTAGGAGGTTTGTGCGGCGGCAGCCTTCTGCAGGTTGAGCTTCTCGACCGCCTGGGCGCGCATTTCAACCTTGCGCACCTTGCCGGTGACGGTCATCGGGTACTCGCTGACGATCTCCAGATAGCGTGGCACCTTGTAGTGGGCCAGCCGGTCTTTGCAAAAGGCTTTCAGGGCCTCCAGGGTCAGCGGTGGCCGGTCAGGCTTCATGATGATGCTGGCCAAGACCTCTTCGCCAAACTTGTCGTCGGGCACGCCGATGATCTGCACGTCCTGGATGTCGGGGTGACTGTAGAGGAACTCCTCAACCTCGCGCGGATAGATGTTCTCGCCGCCGCGAATGATCATGTCCTTGATGCGACCGACCACGTTGACGTACCCCTTCTCGTCCATCACCGCGATGTCGCCGGTGCGCATCCAACCGTCATCGGTGATCGCCTCGCGGGTGCGTTTTTCGTCGCCCCAGTAGCCGAGCATCACTGAATAGCCGCGGGTCTGGAATTCGCCCGGCACGTTGTAATCGCAGACCGCGCCAGTCTCGGGATCAGCGATACGAATCTCAACATGCGGGTGCACCCGGCCGACGCTGCCGACGCGTTTGTCGATGGGGTCGTCCACCCAGGTCTGGGTGGCAATGGGTGAGGTCTCGGTCATGCCATAGACGATGGTGATGTCCGGCATATTGAAGTCGGTGACCAGCCGCTTCATCACCTCCACCGGGCACGGCGAGCCGCCGATGGTGCCGGTGCGCAGCGACGATTTGTCGGTCTTCTCGAAGTCGGGGTGCGCCATCATCGCGATGTGCATGGTCGGCACGCACATGGTGCCGGTGCAGCGCTCGGCGGCAATCACCCGCAGGGTTTCGCCGGGGTCGAAGGCGGCGGCGGGCACCACCAGCGTGGCGCCGAATACCGTGCACAGAAGGTTGCCGCAAACCATGCCGGCGCAGTGATAGAACGGCACCGGCACGCAGAAGCGGTCGTCCTGCCGGATGTGCATGGTCAGGCCGTCAAAGTAGGCGTTGTTGAGAATGTTCCGGTGCGACAGCGTCGCGCCCTTGGGGGCGCCGGTGGTACCGGAGGTGTATTGAATGTTGATGGCGTCATCGGGCTTGAGCGTTGCCATGCGCGCCGCCACTGCAGATTGCGGCACCGCTTCGCCATCGGTGAGCAGCTGCGCCCAGTCACCGGGCTGGTCGGCATCATCAATGAAGATGACCTCGGTCAGCGCCGGGCACTGGTCGCGCACGCTGCCCAGCATCTGGACGTAGTCGCTGGTCTTGAAACGCTTTGCCGCCACCAGCCCTTTGCAGCCCGAATGCTTGAGGGCAAAGGCCAATTCGCCAGACCGGTACGCTGGGTTGATGTTGACCTGAATCACGCCGACCTTGGCGGTTGCGTACTGCATGAGGATCCACTCGACCAGATTGGGGGCCCAGACGCCGATACGCTCGCCGACTTCGAAGCCGCGTGCCAACAGTCCCCGCGCCACACGGTCGACGGCATCGTTGAATTGGCGATAAGTCCAGCGGATTTGCTGGTGCGGCATGACCAGTGCCTCTTGGTCGGGCAGCCGTGCCACGGTGGCCTCGAAATTCTCGCCGATGGTTTGTTCAAGCTGCGGAGTGTCGGTGCGGCCTTTGGCGTACGCGGGCATCAAGATTCCCTCTTGTTTTTTCGTCTTGTCTTGATAGCAGCCGGCCAAGGCGGCGTCGACCAGCCCGTATGGGCAGGTCGCCAGCCAAAAGCCGTATGCTCGCCGCCTTACAAACTGCGTAGCGTTGCTACGTGAGATAGGTCTCGGGAGAAAAACGATGCGGTCTGCGGCAATGGGTTTGGCGGCACTGGCGTTGTCAGCGCCGCTTGCGGTGCAGGGCGCGTACGGCATCTTCACGCACGGGCAGGGTATTGAATCGCAGGGCATGGGTGGCATTGCGTTTACGTCGATCAGTGAGACCTACGTGGCGTTTTCCAATCCGGCGCTGCTACAGCGCGTCGGTGACCGCTTGGACATCGGTCTTGATTACATCTGGGTGTCGGGAACGGCAGGTCTCGATAACAATGCGGCCGGACCGGACGACCGTTTCAAGGCCAACCGGGTTCGCCACTACCCGATTCCACAAATCGGCTATTCGAAGCGACTTTCACCCGCCATAACGGTGGGAATGAGCGCCTTCAGTGCGGGTTTGGGGACCGACTTCACCCGAAGTCCCTACGAGCGCTTCGGCGCGGAGCGCCGCGGCAGCCTCGGCCTGGTGCAAAGCGGCATCGCCTTTGCGGGCGCTTACGAGCCTGTGGCGGGGCAGTTGATCGGCTTCAGCATCAACCCGGCTTATCAGGTGTTGGAGCTCAAGGGTCTGCAGGTCTTCGGCGCGGCATCGGAAAACCCGGATCGCTTCTCCGACACGGGTCACGGCGAAGCGTATGGCGTGAGCTTTACCTGGGCCTGGCACGGCGAGCTCACCCCGTGGCTGAACGCCGCACTCTCTTACCGGACCCGCACGTTCACCGAACGTATCAAGCGCTATTCGGGGCTTTTACCCGATCAGGGGCGACTCCAAACCCCTGCAGTGTGGGGCGGCGGCCTGTCGTTCACACCCCATGCTGATTGGACGGTAGCGGTGGAGGCGCAGCGCGTTGAGTACGCCTCCGAAGTGGGCTACGGCAACAGCATTGCCCGACTGGAAGCAGGGGCGCAGTTTGGTGCTGATGATGGCCCCGGGTTCGGGTGGCGCGACCAGAATATTTACAAGGTGGGCGTCGCTTGGCAGGCCACGCCGGCGCTGCGCCTCATGGCTGGCGGGAGTCATGCCACGCGGCTGATCCCGGGAGACGAGATGTTCCTCAACATGTTGGCGCCCGGGACCTTGCGAATGCACTACACGGCCGGCGTGCGATACGCCTTCGAGCGCTGGCAGGTCACCGGATACAGCGCCTACTCCCCCACCCAATTTCAGCTCGGTGTCGATTCCGTGCCGGATGCGTTCGGTGGCGGCGATGCGTCGGCTCGCACCAAGATGCACATGTTTGGCATCAGCTTTGGGCGTCAGTTTTAGGCGGGTCGACGCCCAACCCAAAGTGGGTGGTGGCAGCTTGGCTATGATGCGAAAAACCATTCACTCAAACAGGCGCGGCTAGCGCTGGAGGACGTGCGCATGACCTCGCCCGATTGGCAGTTCTTTCAAGTTCGTTTTGACGGCCCGGTGGCGTGGATCATGCTCGCCCAGCCGAAGCAGGCCAATGCCCTTGCCGCGTCGTTCTGGGATGAGCTGCCGCAGGTTGTCGCGTGGCTCAATCAGCAGGACGCCCTGCGCGTCGCGGTTCTCGCGGCCGAGGGCAAGCATTTTTGCGGCGGTATCACGCTGGACATGCTCGAAGGCATCCTGGCGATGATGAATGACGCCGAGCAGCTTGAGGATGGACGCGAGCGGGTCCGCGACGAAATCTTCCGCCTGCAGGCCAGCATTTCGTCGCTGGAGTTGTTGCGCGTGCCGGTGATTGCCGCCGTCCACGGCGCCTGCATCGGCGGCGGCGTCGACCTGATCGCCGCCTGCGACATGCGCTACGCCGCCGCCGACGCGAAGTTCTGCATCAAGGAAGTCGATGTGGGCATCATCGCTGACGTGGGCACCACGCAGCGCCTACGGCATGTGATTGGCCTGGCGGCACTCACCGAGCTGTCATTCACCGCCGAAACCTTCGATGCCGCCAAGGCCGCGCGGCTGGGACTGGTCGGCGCAGTGCTGCCCGATCGTGAGGCGCTTCATGCCCATGTGAGCGCGCTGGCCAACACCATTGCCGCCAAGCCGGCGCGTGCCGTGCGCGGCGTCAAGCAGAGTCTGCTGTACGCCCGCGATCACAGCGTCGCCGAGGGGCTGGTCCAGGCGGCCGAGTGGAATGCCACCGTGGGCTTCTCACCCAACATGGACGCGGTGCTGGCACCGCTGCGCGCCCGTACCCGCAAAAACTGATTTCTTCCACTTTCGTCGAGGTATTCATGTCCCGTCCCGCCTTGCCTGACGCGCTGCGTCGTGTGCGCTTGCCCGTCATTGGCTCGCCGCTGTTCATCATCAGTTGGCCGAAGCTGGTCATTGCCCAATGCCAGGCCGGCATCATCGGCGCCATGCCAGCGCTCAACGCCCGACCGGCCGCGCAGCTCGACGAATGGCTGGCCGAAATCACCGAAACCCTTGCGGCCTACGACAGGGCGAACCCCGAGGCGCCGTCAGCACCCTTTGCCATCAACCAGATCGTGCACAAGTCGAATAACCGTCTCGACCACGACATGGATTTGTGCGTGAAGTACAAGGTGCCGGTCATCATCACCTCACTCGGTGCGCGCACCGACGTCAATGACGCGGCGCACGGTTACGGCGGCGTGGTGCTGCACGACATCATCAACAACAAGTTCGCCCACAAGGCCATCGAGAAGGGTGCTGACGGCTTGGTTGCCGTGGCCACCGGCGCTGGCGGCCACGCCGGCACCAAGAGCCCCTTCGCGCTGGTGCAGGAAATCCGCGAATGGTTCGACGGCCCGCTGGCGCTCAGCGGCGCGATTGCCCACGGCCGTGCCGTGCTGGCCGCGCAGGCCATGGGTGCCGACTTTGCGTACATCGGTTCGGCGTTCATCGCCACCACCGAGGCGCGCGCGGTGGACGGCTACAAGCAGATGATTGTCGATTCGAACTCCGATGACATCGTTTACTCCAGCCTGTTCACCGGGGTGCACGGCAACTATCTGGCGCCGTCGATCCGCGCCGCCGGCATGGACCCGGAGCAGTTGCCAGAAGGCGACCCCAGCAAAATGGATTTCGGTACTGCAGATGGTTCTGGTAGCAGCGCCAAGGCGTGGAAAGACATCTGGGGCTGCGGGCAGGGTATCGGCGCGGTCAAGACCGTGGCGCACACGTCTGACTTGGTGGCGCGCCTCAAGGCGGAATACGACACGGCGAAAGCGGCGCTTTAGGGCGCTGTCGTTTCGGGGGCTGCTGCGAGTCAAAGATTCAGGCGCGTCTCGCAGCCGCCACCGGTTTTGTCGCAGGCTTGGCGGCCCGCTGCGGCTACCGCCCGGGCCCGGCCAGCGATTCGGGTGGCACCACGCCGTCGGTCAACCAACAGCCCTCACAGCCTTCGAGTTCGTAGCGGCGCAGCATCCACACGAAGCGGTGCGTCTGGCCGTCGCGGTCGACCACCACCACCGGCTGCATGGCCTCGTCGTTGTTCTGGAACAGCGGGGCCAGTTCGGCGGACTGGTGCGACACCAGCATGCCGAAGCTGCGCTTCAGCAGTTCCACGAAGCGGCCTGACGGGCCGGTGGCGGCTTGGTTGCCCGGCGAGGCGAAGCGGTAGACCGCCACCAGATCGGCGTCGGTGCCGGCCTTGAGCGCGTCGAGTTGGGCTTGCACAACCTGCTCTGGCGGCAGGTCGGGGTCGGGCTGCGGATGCTCGGCGGCGAACGACGGGCCGCAGAGCAACAACAGCAATGGCAGCACGGTCAGACGCGGCAGTCGAAAGATCAAGGCTCGGCACTCCATTCGGTGGTTGGTGTTACGCGCCGACGCCAAACTCGGTTGCGGCGGGTGTGGTCAGAATGCGCCGACGCTGAGCCCGGCCGCCAGGGTCTCGCCCAGGGTTCTTGCCTGTGCCAGTTGCTGTTCATCGGGGTCGCCGCGCGCAATCAGGGGTTCGGCAAAGGCCTTCCATTGGTAGCCGCTTGCGATACGTTCGATGGCCGATACCGCGCCGCGGCCGTCGTTGCCGCAGCTCACCATCACACCGTAAGGCAGGGCGATGGTCTTGCCTTCGGCCGGGTAGTAGGTGCGGTCGAGAAAGTCTTTGACCAGTCCCGACATGTAGCCAAAGTTTTCCGGTGTGGCCAGAATCAGCCCGTCGCAGGCCAGCAGGTCGTCGGTCCCGGCGTCGCTGGCGACGCGCACGCTCAGCGCCACATCGTCGTCGGCGGTCACGCCCTCGGCGCAGGCATCGACCAGCTGGCGCGTTCGGCCGGTCTGGGTGCTGTAAACGATCAGGACCCGGTACATGCGCCGATTCGCTCAGGCGAACACGGTCACGGTCTGGCGCGCGTGTGCCGCGGCGCGACCGGCCGGATTGAACAGGGTGGCGGTCTGGCTGATGTAGCCGTCGGCCGCATCGGTGGCCTCGGCGTCGACGCGCCACAGCGCGGTCGGTGCGAAGGCGACGTCGCAGTCGAGGAGATCGAGCGACCATGTCAGCGAGCTGGCCATGGCCGGACGTTTCATCGTTGACAGCGCTGGCGTCGGAATCAGATCGGCCAGCGCGATCAGGTGGCAGATGGTCAGCGGATTGGGGTCGCGGTGCGCCATCCACACGCGGGTGACCGGCTTGGCGGCGCCGGAATAGGGCAGACAACCCGGCGCCCAGCGTGTGCTGAAATGTTGAAGAAAGCTTGGCATCAGCTCAGGCACAAACGGCGCTTCGAGGGCGTCCTCGTCAGTGGCCGGCGGCATGGCGGTGGCAAACCGCAACCCGGAAGCCCGTGGCCGGCCGAAGACGGCGAGCACCACACAGGCAGTGTTGCCGGTGGCGTCCAGCAGGCGGGCTTCACCGTGAATCGCCGAGCGCCCCTCGCGCAGTTTGCTGGCCTCGACACGTATCGGCGTGTCGGGCGCCAGCGGCGCGATGAAGGTCACCTGCACGGTGCGTAGCGTGGCGTCGTCAGGCATCAGTTGCGACAGCCGGTGAACGGCGATGGCGGTCTGCGCGCCGCCAAACAGCGTGCGCCCCTGTGCCCAGTCGCTGCCAACCGTCAACGCCCGCGACGCTGCGCCATCCGCCGCAGAGCGGGCAAGTAAGTCGGTGAAGTTCATGGCGGGGTTCTGGGGACACGTTTCAGTGGCAGGGTGGGGCAAGATCGGCCGGTTTGGTGGCCGGTATGACCGAGGATGCAGCGTAACAAAGCCCAGACCGCCGACACGGTTGCCGGCCACAGCCCTCGGCCCGGTGACAGCGACCCATTCCGCGCGATAATCGGTGTTTACCTTTTCGGAACAGATGCCAGTGCCTGCTTTGGAGATGAAGGGCCGGATGCTGTCGGTCACCCGCATCAACGCCACGACGGACGATCTGTCGGCCATTGAAGCCCAGCTTGCAACCATGGCGCAGCAAATGCCGGCCATGGTGCAGGGCATGACGGCGGTGCTGGAAACCTCGGTGCCGCTGTCCCTGGCGGCCTATGTGTCTGCGGTGCGCGGCAGCGGCATGAAAGTGGTCGGCGTCTCCGGCGCGCTGCTGGAGGCCGATGCCGCCGGTCTGGGCTTACCGGTGCTGCCGGCCGACACCGGTGCCAAGACCCCGCGCAGTGGCGCCGCCGAGACGGACGTCACTGCGCCGCCGCCGACCCCGACCGCCCCGGTTGCCCCGGTTGCCCCGGCGCCGGCCGTGGCCGTGCGGGCGGCCTCGCGGCTGGTGGCCGAACCCATTCGCGGCGGGCAGCAGCTTTATGCACGCGGCACCGACCTCACCATCACGCATCAGGTTGGCGCTGGTGCTGAAGTGGTCGCCGACGGCAGCATTCATATCTATGGTCGGCTGGCGGGCCGCGCCATTGCCGGGGCCGACGGCGACACCTCGGCGCGCATTTTTTGCCGTCGCTTCGAGCCCGAGCTGGTCGCCATTGCCGGTGTTTACGCCGTGGCCGAACAATTGCACGGTCAATGGCTGGGCAAACCCGCGCAGGTGTTTCTGCAAGACGGCACACTAAAGGTCGAGCGGTTGGATTGAGCTTTCTAATCTTCAGGGAGTGGCTGTGACAAAAATTGTTGTCGTGACGTCGGGTAAAGGCGGCGTGGGCAAAACCACGACCAGCGCATCGTTTGCCACGGGACTTGCCCAGCGCGGCAAGAAGGTGGCGGTGATCGACTTTGACGTGGGCCTGCGCAACCTTGACCTGATCATGGGCTGCGAGCGCCGCGTGGTGTTCGACTTCGTCAACGTGATTCAGGGTGAGGCGTCGCTGCGCCAGGCGCTGATCAAGGACAAAACCTTTCCCAATCTGCACATCCTGGCGGCCAGCCAGACGCGCGACAAGGAAGCGCTGACGCCCGAGGGCGTCGAGAAAGTGCTCAACGATCTGCGCTCGGAAGGCTTTGATTACGTGGTTTGCGACTCACCGGCTGGCATTGAGCGTGGTGCGCACCTGGCGATGTATTTCGCCGACGAGGCGCTGGTGGTCACCAACCCGGAGGTCTCGTCGGTTCGCGACTCCGACCGGGTGCTGGGTCTGCTGGCCAGCAAGACCCGCAGGGTTGAGCGCAACGAGGGCCGCATCAAGGAACATCTGGTGCTGACCCGCTACAACCCGGCGCGGGTGTTGAAGGGCGAGATGCTCAGCCTCGAAGACGTCACCGAGATTCTCGCGATCCCGGTGCTGGGCGTGATCCCCGAATCGACCGCCGTGCTCAACTCATCCAATGCTGGTACGCCGGTCATCACCCTGGCCGACGCCGACGCCGGGCAGGCCTATGACGATCTGGTGGGGCGGTTCTTGGGCGAAGAGCGGCCGCTGCGGTTCACCACGGTCGAGAAGAAGGGTCTCTTCAGCAAGTGGCTGGGGGGCTGAGCCATGGCCCTCGACTGGCTGAAATTTTTTCGCAGCGAACCCAAGAACACCGCCAACCTTGCCAAGGAGCGGCTCAAGGTGGTGGTCGCCCACCAGCGTGAGGGCCGTGGTCGCGGGCCAGAATATTTGCCGAAGCTGCGCGAGGAAATCCTCAACGTGGTGCGCAAGTACGTCGACGTGCCCGAGACCGCCGTCAACATCCAGGTGCAGAACGAAGACGGGCTGGAGGTGCTCGAAATGAACATCGCCCTGCCGGAGCAGCGGCGAAGCTGACGGCGGTGCGGCATCGCCGAATGCCGGCGTGTAGTGTTACCTTGTAACGAAATCTCACGACGCTCGCGCCGCGCATGCTGACGCTCGAATCCCTGACGCTGGCCCACCCCGGGCGCCCCCCGTTGCACTACGCCGACCGCCAATTGGCGACCGGGGCGCAGGCGGTGGTGACCGGCCCTTCCGGCAGCGGCAAGTCGTCACTGCTGCACCTGATTGCCGGCTTGCAGCGGCCTTCGGGCGGGCAGGTCACGATCGACGGCCAGCCCATCAGTGACTGGCCAGAGGCGCGCCGCGATGCTTTTCGCGGCCGACGCATCGGCATCGTGTTTCAACGGTTGCACCTGCTCGGCGCGCTCAGCCTTGCCGATAACCTGCTGCTTGCCCAACGCTGTGCCGGGCTGCCGGTGGATCGTCCGCGGGTGCGCTCGCTGCTGGACCAGTTGGGGCTGGCGGCGCTTGCCGAGGCGCGGCCGCATGCGCTGTCGGGCGGCCAGCAACAACGCGCGGCCATCGCCCGGGCGTTGGTCAACCGCCCCACACTGGTGTTGGCCGACGAGCCCACCGCCAACCTCGACGACGACAACGCCGCGGGGGTCATGGACCTGCTGCTCGCCGAGACCGCCCGCGAGGGTGCGGCGCTGCTGGTCGCCACCCACGATGCCCGCGCCCGGCTTCGGCTTGACGAACACTGGGTGCTGGCCGCATGACCACGCCGGGGCTGATCTGGGCCGCCATTCGCCACCGGCCGCTGCCGCACCTGCTGCACCTCGCGCTGATGGCGTTTGCCACCGGCCTGATCGTGTTGATGATGTTGGTCAGTCATCAATTGCAACAGCGCGCCGCGCGCGATGCGGCGGCGGTCGACATGGTCATTGGGGCGCCTGGCTCGCCGCTGCAACTTGCACTGTCGGCGATTTATCACGTCGACAACCCGACCGGAAACATCCCCCATGACGCAGCGGCGCGCTGGGCCGCACACCGGCTGGTGGCGATGGCCGTGCCCATTGCCCTGGGTGACAGTGCGATGGGCTTCCGCATCGTCGGCACCACCGCTGATTTTTTTGCGCTTTATGACGCGCAACTGGCGGATGGCCAATGGCCGGTGCGGACCATGGACGCGGTCATCGGTGCCGACGTGGCTGCGACCGGCCTGGCCACCGGTAGCCGCCTGATGGGCACCCATGGGCTGGCCGACAGCGGCGATGTCCACGACCAGCAGCCCTATCGGGTGGTCGGGCAACTGGCCGCCACCGGCACGGTGCTGGACCGATTGATCATCACCTCGCTGGAGAGCGTCTGGCAGCTTCACGGGGAGCACGCCCAAGACGCCGTGCCCGCCGATGAAGCCGATCATCACGACGAGCACGAGCACGAGCACGAGCACGAGCGCGACGAGGCGCGCGAGGCAGGCATCGCTGTCGCGCAGGTTGATCGAGACATCACCGCCATTCTCCTTCGCTACCGCTCGCCCTTGGGTGCCGCCACGCTGCCGCGCGAGGTGGCGCAAGTGCCGGGGCTGATGGCCGTCACGCCCGCGCAGGAGCTGCTGCGACTCAGGGTGCTGGCCAAAAGCGCGATTGCTGCGGCCCAAGCCTTCGCCGCCGCACTGGTGGTGCTGGCCGCGCTGAGCATGTTGGCGGCGCTCAACAGCGCGCTGGAGTCGCGCCAGTACGATTTGGCGGTGATGCGCGCACTGGGCGCCACCCGCTGGCGCGTCGTCCGTTTGCTGTGGGCCGAGGCACTGTTACTGGCGCTGGCCGGCGCGCTTTTGGGGGCGGCGCTGGCGCGCGGTCTGGGCGAGGCGCTGGGCCGTCACCTGCCCGGACAACCGATGACCGGCCTAGCCTGGGTGCCGGGTGAAGTCTGGGTGTTTGCCTTGGCGATTCTGGTGGCGACCGCCGCCGTGGTGCTGCCGGCGCTGCGGGCCTACCGCGTCGATGTGGCCGGTGTATTGTCGCGCGCATGAACAAATTTTGGCGCGTCACGACGTGGGTCGCAGGGCTCTCTTTTGCGCTTGCCGGTTGCCAGCGCGACGCTGACGCAGCGCCCGAAACGCGGCCCGCCGCAACGTCGGTCCCGGCCGAGGCGGCCCAACACAAGGCAAGCACATTGCAGATCAGCGACGCTGCCAGCGCGGGACAACTGCCCGTGCTCGAAATCCAGTCCGAGGGCGGCGAGCTGCGCGATGGCGTGCTCACCGTCGATGCCTACGAAGGTGACCGACTGTGGATGGGCGTCATCCTCGGCACAGAGGCGGGCACGCCGCTGGCGGATGAAACCGTCACTTTTTCGCCCCTCGGCAACGAGCTTTCGCCGCCGCCGCAGGTCATCGCCGCACAGCCCGAGACTGATGCCGATGGCTACATGGAATTTCAGATCATCGTTGGGGATGCCGGCACCTTTCCGGTGACCGTCAGCGCTGCGGGCGTTCGGCGCGAATTCCGCATCAACGTGATTCCCAACGATTTCGACCAGTGGTTGCAAGGGGTTTCGCGCGAGGGGCTGCTGCCGTGGAACGCGATGATGAAAACCCGGGTGACCCTGGATGACGATGACCAGATGGTCGCCGAGTTTCCCGACGACATTTCTCGGCTCGACGGCACCGTGGTTCGGCTGGCCGGGTTTATGTTGCCGCTGGAGATGACCGCCGAACAGGGGCATTTTTTGCTTTCAGCCAGCCCACCGGCGTGCTTCTTCCATGTGCCGGGCGGACCGGCAACAGTGGTCGAAGTGTTTGCCGACCAGCATCCGGTCACTGCCAGCTTCGATCCGCTGGTCATCGAGGGCCGTCTTGAACTGGTCAAGCGCAGTGAACGGGGCATCCTCTTTGCGCTGCGCGAAGCGCGCAACCGTGAAAAAAGTCCGGTTGAGCAAAATTAAATTGAACCTTCGTTGCTCAGCGTGTCGGAAGTGACGGAGTTTGCGAACTCCAGTCATTCGATTAAAGGAGTAACCGACTTATGCGTTTCCCGATCCAGAACCTTCTTACCCCGGGCGCAGTCGCTTTGGGGATGGTCTTTTCCAGTGGCGCCGCGCTTGCCGCCGCCGATGCTGAAATGACCGTGGCCCAAGCGGCGCCGCAGCAGCAGCAACAGCAGCCGCAGCAGCAGCAGCCGCAGCAACAGCAGCCGCCGCAGCAGCAGCAGCAAGCGCCGGCGACGCCGGTGTCCGATGACGAGATCGATCAGTTCATCTCTGCCGCCAACGAGATCCAGGTGTTGCACGAAGATGCTCAGAAGAAGCTTTCTGAGGCCGGCGACGAGACTCAGGCGGCTGCTATGCGTGAAGAGACCGAGCGCAGCATGCACTCGGCGATCGAAGAATCGGGCCTGACCATCCAGCGTTATCAGGAAATTTTCGTGGCCTACCAGAGTGATCCCGAGGTCAACGAAAAAGTTGCTGAGAAGATGGCTGAGTAACCCAATTGACTTGTGGACCGAAAAAACCCGCTACGGCGGGTTTTTTCATGTCTGCGGGGCGTCTTCGCGCAACACGAACTGGCGCAGGGTTTCGTGGCCGCGTGAGGCATCCAGCGGCGCCTCCACCTCGTCCAGTAGGTGCAGCACCTGACCGGCGACCGGGTCGCGGCCCTTTGCCAGGGGCTCGGTCCCCGAGCGCACCAGCCGCCACAGGCGGATCATCGAGATCTGCTCCGGGTCAATCGCCGGCAACCAGGTGTCACCCTTGGCGCCGGTTTCGGCGAGCAGCCCATGGTGGCGCAACACCGCCAGTTGCCGGTGCACATGCTCGGGCATCGCGCCAATGTCGTCGATGAGCGACTGCGTGGCCGGCGCCGGCTGACCTTTCACGAAGGCGCGGGTCACCAGCATCATGATCGTCAGTGCCACGTACTCAGCCCCGCGACTGGCGAGTTGCGGTGCGATGCGGGTGAGGCGAATGTGGCTGGGGTTCTGCAGATAAAACGCCAACTGGCAGCCGATGAGCAGGATCAACCAACCGACATACAGCCAGATCAGCAGAAACAGGAAGATGGCGAAGCCCGAATACACCGCGTTGTAGGTGCTGGTCCCGGCCACGAAACTTGCGAACGCCAGGCTTGCTGTCTGCCACAGCACTCCCGCCGTTATGCCGCCGGCGATGGCCGGCAGTGCGCGGACCCGCGTGTTGGGGATGAACATGTAAACGAAGGTGAACGCGCCAATCACCAGCACGTAGGGCAGGGCCTGTGTCAGTGACGACACCAGATAACCGAACGGCTGAATCGTGGAGACGCGCAGCACGATGTCACTGGACAGCAGCGAGGCGGTCACCCCCAGCGCCGAAAACACCAGCACCGGGCCGACGGTGATCACCGCCAGATATTCGCCGACGCGCTGCGAGAACGGCCGAGGCTGCTCCACTCGCCAGATGAAATTGAAGCTGTTTTCGATCTTCTGGATCATCGAAATGGCGGTGTAGAACAACAGCGCCACGCCCACCGATCCCAGCACGCCGACCTGAATGTTTTCGACAAAACCGATCACGCTTTCGGTGATATCTGCCGCGCGCGCACCCAGTGGCGCCAGGGCTTCGGCCAGCAACGGCTCCAACTGGTTGTGCACGCCCAGCGCCTTGAGGATGGAAAACGCCAGCGCCAGCATGGGCACCAGTGACAGCAGGGTGGTGTAGACCAGGCTCATCGCCCGCATCGTCAACTGGCCCTCCAGCAAGTCGCGTCCCAGGACCCACAGCAGGCGGCCACTGCGGGCCGCAAGCGGCGGCAGGTTCTGGCCGCTCGGCGGGTCAAAGAGTCGTGTTCTGACGCGGTCCAGAGGGTGGGGCATCGGGCGGGCCGTCATAATGGAGGTCTGACCTAGCCTAACGAACCTACTTGATGACTGCGGTCCCCGCTGTTGGCGCCGATGCACTTCACAAGGCGTTGAAAATCCATTTTGGCTTCAGCGCATTTCGTCCGGGGCAGCTCGAAATCATCAGTGACGCCATGGCCGGACGCGACGTGCTGGCGGTCATGCCCACTGGCGGCGGCAAGTCGCTGTGCTTTCAGTTGCCGGCCTTGCTGCAACCCGGGTTGACCCTGGTGGTGTCGCCGCTGATTGCGCTGATGCAGGACCAGGTGCGACTGTTGCGCGCCAACGGCATCGACGCCGGCCTGCTCAATTCGGCGCAAACCGCGGCCGAGGCCGCCGAGTGCTTTCGGGCCATTGAAGCGCAGCGTTTGAAGCTGCTGTATGTGGCGCCCGAACGGCTGTTGATGGCCGGTTTTCTGGCGCGCCTCAGCGAGATGGCGGCCATCAGCCAGGTGGTGATTGACGAGGCCCATTGCGTGTCCGACTGGGGCCACGACTTCCGTCCCGAGTACCGCCGTCTGGCCAGCGTTCGCGAGCAGTTGCCCGAGGTGCCCATCCTTGGCTTTACCGCCACCGCCACGCCCACGGTGCGCGATGACATCGTCAACCAGTTGCAGTTGCGAGACCCGGCCCGACACGTCGCCAGCTTCGACCGTCCCAATCTTTACTGGTCGGTCGAGGCCAAGGACCGCGGCAGCTACGAGCGCTTGCTGGTGCGTGCCAAGAAGGGTGGCAGCGGCATCGTTTACTGCCTGTCGCGCAAGCGCGTCGACGACATCGCCGCGCGCCTGCAGGCCGATGGCATCAGTGCCCTGCCTTACCACGCTGGGCTCAATGGTGAGCGGCGCAGTCTTAATCAAAGCGAATTCATTCGCGATGCGGCGCAGGTCATGGTGGCCACCGTCGCCTTCGGCATGGGCATCAACAAGCCTGACGTGCGCTGGGTGGTGCACTTCGACCTGCCGCGCTCTCTGGAGGCTTACTACCAGGAAGGCGGCCGCGCCGGACGCGACGGCGAGCCCGGTGATTGCGTTCTCTTTTTTAGTGCCGGGGATTTGCGCACTGCCGAGCAACTGATTCGCACCCGCGTCGATGCCGAAACCGGCGAGCCATTGGAAGCCTTGCAGGCCACTGCCCGCGCGCAGTTGCAGACCGTTGTCCACTACGCCGAAAGCCCGGACTGTCGCCGCGTGCTGCAACTGGCCTACTTTGGTGAAACCTTCAGTGCGCCGTGCGGTAACTGCGACAACTGTCTGAATCCGCCGGCGCTGGACGACGTCACCCTGGCGGCGCGGCAACTGCTGTCCACGGTGGCGCGACTCGCACAGCGCGGCCAGGCTTTCGGGGCCGGGCATGTGATCGATATTTTGCGCGGTGAGACCACCGACAAGGTGATCGCCCAGGGCCATGAGCAACTCAGCGTGTTCGGTATTGGCAGTGCGCTGGCGCCGCCGCGTTGGCGCGCATTGATCCGTCGTCTGTTGGCCGACGGGGCGCTGGCACAGAGCGCCGGTGTCTATCCGGTGCTGCAGATCACCGCCGATGCCAAGCCGCTGCTCAAGGGCGAGCGGGCCGTCACGCTGCCGCAAGTTGCGCGCAGCAGCCAGACCGCGCGCAGCGGACGACGTGCCGCCGCCGGTCCGGTGGACGATCCGTTGTTTCAGGCGCTACGGCAATTACGGTTGCGCCTGGCGCGCGAAAACGACGTGCCACCCTACGTGGTGTTCACCGACGTGACACTGCACGCGCTGGCCGAAAGGCGGCCGCTGACGCTTCAGGCATTTGCGGACATTCCAGGCGTCGGCGAGCGAAAGCTTGAGCAATGGGGCGCGATTTTCGTCGATGCGATTCGTGATTTTCACGATTCGTAAGGCCTGGTTGACAACGGCAGCGCCGTTCAGGACACGTGAAAAAATGCTGCACTTTGCACACCTTCTCGATTCGGCTTGACATTGCTGCACTGCATCATTATCGTGCCCTGACTGATTGTTGCAGTGCACCATGACGACGGTCTTTAGATCCCTCGACATGGCGTCCCCCCGTTTCTATTTTGGAGTTGTCCCATGAATGTTGAATCCATCGTCAATGACGTCAAAGGCCGTGTTGAACCCATCGTGGCGCGCGGGCAGGACGTCGTGTTTTCCGGTTTTGAAGTGCTGAAGTCGGCCAACGGCATCGTCGTTGACGGTTTCAACGGCGTTTACAAGGCCAATTACGAAGCGGGCAAGTCGCTGTTTGGCGCCGCCCAGACCAGCTTCCAGAAGGTCAAGACCGACGGCATCAAGGCCGTGGCGTCCAACCCGGTTGCCTACTTGCCCGAAGGCAAGGACACCGTCGTCAGCGCCTTCAACACCAGCGTTGACGTGTTCGTGAAGACCGGTGATGACCTGGTCAAGACCATGAAGCAGGGCGTTGAAACCCTGTCGGCGAAGATCAAGGGTGAGCCGGTGATCGTTGCCAAGGCCAAGAAGACCGCCACCAGCGCCCGCAAGAGCGCCAAGAGCACCGCCAGCAAGGTCGAGAAGAAGGTCAGCAAGACCGCTTCCAAGGCCGGAAAGGCCGCTGACGATCTGATTGGCTGAGTCAATTTGTCGGCTGATCGCCCCGGTTATGTCGGCCGGTGAAACACAAAAAAGGCGCCGTTATCCGGCGCCTTTTTTTGTGCCTGCAGTCTCAGGATTTCTTCTTGACCGTGCGGGGTTTGCGCGCCGTGCCGCCGCTTGATGTCGGTTTGCGCGACTTTGGCTTGGCGGCTTCGGCTTTGGGCGTGGCTTCGTTGCCTTCGGCGGGACGCACCCGGTTCATGAACGTACTGAAGCCCTTGCCCGGCGCCTTGCGCAGATTGTCGAAGTTGGCTTTGACAAAGCCGCTGGCGTCGAAGTCGCCCGACGCGCTGCTGGCGGCGCCCATCTTGTCGCGCAGAAAATCGATCAGGTCATCCTGCAGGCCGCCGACATCGGGCAGGCCGAGGAAGCGCCGCAACTCTTCGGGTGTCAAAGACACTTCAACCTTGATTTCCATCTTCGTCTCCGCACTGGACTGGTTCTGCGGGCGGTTATAGCACGCGTCTAATTCGCGGTTAGACGTGCCTCGGCTTCGCGGTAGCGTGCCCCGGTCCGGGCGATGACCTCGTCCGGCAACTGCGGGCCCGGCGGGGTTTTGTCCCAGTCCAGGGTTTCGAGATGATCACGGACGATCTGCTTGTCGAAGCTGGGGGGCGAGCGACCCGGCGCATAACTTTCGGCGTCCCAGAAGCGGCTGGAGTCGGGCGTCAGCGCCTCGTCTATCAGGTGCAGCGTGCCTTGCGCGTCAACACCAAACTCGAATTTGGTGTCGGCAATGATCAGGCCGCGCGGCAGGGCATAAGCGGCGGCCTCGCGATAAAGCCGCAGGGTGATGTCGCGCAATTCGGCAGCGCGCTGGGCACCCAGGCGCGCGGTCACGGCGGCGAAGTCGATGTTCTCGTCGTGATCGCCCACGGCCGCCTTGTTTGCCGGGGTGAAAATGGGTTCGGGCAGGCGGTCGGCCAGTTGCAGCCCGGCAGGCAAACGTACGCCGCAGACAGCGCCGCTGGCCTGGTAGTCCTTCCAGCCGGAGCCAATCAGGTAACCGCGCGCCACGCACTCGACCGGCAGTGCTTGCAGTTTCTTCACGATCACCGCGCGGCCCTTCACCTGGGCCACTTCATCGGCCGTCAGCCAGTCTTCGAGCCGCATGTCGGGGGCGAGCTGGTTGGAGATGACCGATGCGAAGCGGTCCATCCAGAACTGCGTGAGCCGGGTCAGCACGCCGCCCTTACCGGGAATCGGTTGCGGCAGCACCACGTCGAACGCCGACAGCCGGTCTGATGTGACGATGAGCAGGTGCTCGCCGCCCACGGCGAAAATGTCGCGCACCTTGCCGCGGTGCACATGCGGCAGCGAGGTCAACTGGGCTTCAAACAGGGCGGTTTCGGTCATGGACGGTGCGGCGCGGCGGGCGATTCACGGTGGGGCGCGCAGTGTGCGCACGGCCGATCAGGGCGTCAAAGCCCTTACACTAGCCAGCCTTCATTCCAGCGTTGTTCTGCCATGCCGCGTCAAGCCCCCGTCATTGCCCCCAGCATCCTGTCTGCCGACCTTGCCCGCCTGGGTGACGACGTTGCCGCCGTCCTCAAAGCGGGTGCCGACTGGGTGCATTTTGACGTCATGGACAACCATTACGTCCCCAACCTGACCTTCGGCCCCGACATCTGCAAGGCGCTGCGCAACTACGGCATCACCGCGCCGATTGACGTGCACTTGATGATTGAGCCGGTCGACGCGCTGGCGCAGGGATTTGCCAAGGCGGGCGCGACGCTGATCAGCTTTCACCCCGAAGCCACGCGGCATGTTGACCGTAGCCTGCAGGCGATTCGTGATGCCGGTTGCCAGACCGGACTGGTGTTCAACCCCGCCACGCCGCTTTCGGTGCTGCGCTACGTGATCGACAAAGTCGATCTGGTACTGCTGATGAGCGTCAACCCCGGTTTTGGCGGACAGTCGTTCATTCCCGCGACGCTGGACAAGTTGCACGAAGCGCGCGCGCTGATCGACGCATCCGGCCGGGCCATTCGCCTGGAGATTGACGGCGGCGTGAAGGTCGACAACATCGCCGAGATTGCCGCCGCCGGGGCCGATACCTTCGTCGCAGGCTCGGCCATCTTCAGCAAGCCGGACTACGCCAGCACCATCAGCGCCATGCGGGCGGCCATCGATGGCGCCGTCCGCAACTGAGTCCCAGGGGATGCGACCGCCGTTTTCGCGGGAGTTGCCGGGTGATCTCGAAACCCCGGTCAGCGCCTACATCAAGCTCGGCAACCGGCCTTTCAGCTACCTGCTCGAATCGATGCAGGGTGGCGAGCGTTGGGGGCGCTATTCGTTCATCGGCCTGCCGTGTCGCAGCCTGATACGGGTGTTCGGCGATCGGGTGATCTGCACGGAAGACGAGGTGATCACCGCCGACCTGATTGTCGACGACCCCATTGCCTGGTTAAAGAATCACACCGGCGGCGTGGTCACCACCCGTAAGACCGCCGGGCCGCGCTTTGCGGGCGGCTGGGTGGGCTATTTCGGTTATGACTGCGTGCGCTACTTCGAGCCGCGCCTGCGCCCGAGTTGCCCGCCCGACACCTTGGGCACGCCCGACATTCTGCTGATGCGCTCCGACGAGCTGGTCATGTTCGACAGCCTGCGCGGCACGCTCACCCTGCTCGTCCACGCCATCGACGAGGCGTCGGCAACGGGGAGGCTCGACGCCATCGAGGCGCAGTTGGCGCAACCGGTGCCAACCCTGCCGACCTTGCGTGTTGACCCGCCGCAGTTCACCTCGGGCTTCGGCGCGGATGCCTTCCGCGCAGCGGTCGCGAAAATCCAGGACTACATCGCCGCAGGTGACTGCATGCAGGTGGTGCCGTCGCAGCGCATGAGCGCGCCATTTTCCGCCGAGCCGCTGGCGCTGTACCGCGCCATTCGCCGGCTCAATCCCAGCCCGTATCTGTTCTGTCTGCACTTGAGTGATCACCACGTGATCGGCTCCAGCCCGGAGATTCTGGTGCGCGTCGAAGACGGCGAAGCCACCGTGCGGCCGCTGGCGGGCACCCGTCCGCGCGGCGCCACGCCCGAGGCCGATGCAGCGCTGGCCGCCGAATTGCTCGCTGACCCTAAAGAGCTCGCCGAGCATCTGATGCTGATCGATCTGGGCCGCAATGACGTGGGCCGTGTGGCGGAAACCGGCGCGGTGCGGCTCACCGAGAAAATGGTCATCGAGCGTTACAGCCACGTCATGCATATCGTCAGCAACGTGGTGGGCACGCTGAAGGCCGGCACCCACGCGCTGGACGTGCTGGCGGCCTCTTTCCCGGCCGGCACGCTATCGGGCGCGCCCAAGGTGCGGGCAATGGAAATCATCGACGAGGTCGAGCCGGTCAAGCGCGGCATCTACGGCGGCGCGGTGGGCTATCTGGGCTTCGACGGCGACATGGACGTGGCCATTGCCATCCGCACGGCGTTGATCAAGGACGGTCAGGTGCACATCCAGGCCGGTGCCGGCATCGTCGCCGACTCCGACCCCGAGTCCGAATGGCAGGAAACCCTGGCCAAGGCGCGCGCGATGATTCGGGCAGTGGAGCTCGCGCACGGCGCCTGACGCCATTTTGGCAACAGTGGTACGCTGCTTTCCGGAATTGTTGAGATGCCGCCATGGGGATCGAAGCCACAAAACAGGAACGCATTGCCGCACGCGTGCCGCCCGAAGTCTACGAAACCTTGAACCGCGCAGCCGGGCTGACGGGCGCAACGGTGAACCAGTTCCTGGTGCAGTCGGCGCTGAAGGAAGCGCAGGCGGTGATCGAGCGCGAGCAAACAATCCGGCTGTCGCGGCGTGATTGCGAGCGTCTGCTTGCCTTGCTCGACACACCGCCGAAGCCCAATGCCAAGCTCAAGGCCGCCATGAAGCGCTATCAGCAGACCAAGCGCACCGATGCTCAGGGACCGAATGCTGATCGTTCCTTTAGCTGGCAGCCATGACCGGCAAGGGTTCGACTGCGGTCGCCCTGAACTGAACGACTGGCTGCAGCGTGTTGCCCGGCAGCACCAAGGCAAGGGCCTGTCCAAGACGTTCGTCGCTGTCCTTGACCATCAGGTGGCGCTGATCTGCGCCTACTACGCACTGACGCTCACCGAGGTCGATACGCAGTCGCTAAGCGAGTCGCGACGCAAAAAGCTGCCCCGATTCATCCCTGGGGTGCGGCTCGGTCGTCTGGCAGTGGACCGGCGTTACCAGGGCAAGCGGCTCGGCGAACTGCTGTTGATGGATGCCCTCGAGCGGGTCCGGCAGATTCACGAGCACGCAGGTGTGGTCGGGCTGTTTGTCGACGCCATTGACGCGCAGGCCGCGCGGTTTTACGCGCGCTATGGGTTCGAGGCATTTGTCGACGAGCCTTTGAAGCTTTTTCTGCCCGTGAAATGACGCCGTCGTGCGTTCCCGACGCGAGCCGGCCCTCTTCTGAAATCAAAGCGTTGTAGGCTCAAGGCCACGAGCGCCGGACCTGCAAATATCGGCGCCGGACCCAACGTGCAAGGAGACTGCAATGGCCGATGACCCGAAGCCCACCATTTCCATGGCCGAGCTGCTCAAGGACAGCCCGATGAACTGGGGCAAGTGGGGCGATGACGACGAGGTGGGCGCGCTCAATTACCTCGACCCCGCCCAGGTGCTGCGCGGCGTCGCGGCGGTGAAAAGCGGCAAGACCTTTACCCTGCAGATTCCGGTCAATCACCCTGGCGGCGATCCGGTGTGGCCAGGCCGCAAGGAGGCGCAGAAGTTCAACGTGATGGACCGCGGCCACTTCGCCTGCAACAAGGGGCCGCACTTTCCCGGCGCGCTGGAATATTCCGATGACGTGGTGCTGATGTACTTGCAAGGCTCGACCCAGTACGACGCGCTGGGCCATGTCTGGTACGGCGACCAGCTGTGGAACGGTTATGACGCCGCGACCACGGCGGGCTCCATGACCAAGGCCGACGTGTTTCCCATTGCCCAGCGCGGCGTGGTCGGGCGCGGCGTGCTGATCGACATGGCGCGCCATCGCGGCAAGGACGTGCTCGACAAGGGCGAAACCTTTACCCATGAAGACCTGCTGGCCGCCGCCGAAGCGCAGGGCACACGCATCGAAAAGCGCGACATCCTCATCATCCGCACCGGCTGGATCGGCTCGTTCTACCGCCGCGAGAAGGAGGAGTTTTACAAGGATTTTCTGGAGCCCGGCCTCACCTACAGCCCCGAGCTGGTGAACTGGTTCAACGACATGGAGATTCCGAATCTCGTCACCGACACCATCGCCAACGAAGTGACCTTTGACCCGGTGCACGGCGTCGCGCTGCCGCTGCACTGCGCGCTGATGCGCAACCTCGGCATCACCCTGACCGAGATTGCCGAACTTGATCCGCTGGCCGACGACTGCGCGGCTGATCGGCAATACACCTTTCTCTACACCGCCGCGCCGCTGAAGGTGGTGGGGGGCAGTGGCGCGCCGGTGAATCCGGTGGTGATCAAGTAGCCGATCCCGCAACAATTTTTGGCCCGAGGCCCAAGCTATGACGCGCATCCCCCGCGATAAAGACAATGATTATTCGGCTGAAGCGGCTGCCAGCCGGCGCGCGTTTCTCACCGAGCAGACCGGCGCTGCACTGACCCACACGGCGCGCTTCAGCGTCGATCCAGACGCGCTGCGCGGCAACATCGAAAACTTCATTGGCGTGTGCCAGATTCCGCTGGGCATCGCCGGGCCGGTTAAGGTCAACGGTGAGCACGCGAGCGGTGAGTTTTACGTGCCCATGACCACTACCGAAGGCACGCTGGTGGCCAGCTACAACCGAGGGATGCGGGTCACGCGCGAGGCGGGCGGCATCACCGTGAGTGTGGTGGATGACCACATGCAGCGCGCGCCGGTGTTCATCTTTGCCAATGCCCGCGAGGCGCGGCAGTTCGGGCTGTGGCTCACCGACAACCTTGACGGTGTTCGCAAGGCTGCCGAAGCGACGACCCGGGTCGGCAAGCTGGACTTCATTCAGCAGTTCGCCGCCGCGCGCTTTCTGTATCTGCGCTTCAACTATGCAACCGGCGATGCCGCCGGCCAGAACATGTGTGGCCGCGCCACGCGCGAGGCCTGTTTGTGGATCGCCGCGAACTACCCCGGCGCGCTGGAGCGGTGGGTGCTGTCGGGCAACATGGACACCGACAAGAAGCACAGCCAGCTCAATACCCTGCACAGTCGCGGCAAGCGGGTGATTGCCGAATGCGTGATCCCCGACGCGCTGCTGCGCGAGCGCCTGCATGTCAGTGCCGAGGCGTTCTTCCGCCAGCGCGGCATTTCCAACATCGGCGCGATGATGGCCGGCTCCAGCAACAACGGCAGCCACGCCGCCAACGGCATCGCTGCGGTGTTCATCGCCACCGGGCAGGACGAGGCCAATGTCGCCGAATCGCAAAGCGCCATCGTCCACAGCGAACTCACCGAGCAGGGCGATCTGTACTACAGCATCACCCTGCCCAGCCTCATCGTCGCCAGCTACGGCGGCGGCACCGGGCTGCCAACCCAGCGTGAGTGCCTGGAGATCATGGGCTGTCACGGTCAGGGCAAGGCGCGCAAGCTGGCCGAGATCATCGGCGCCACGGTGCTCTGCGGCGAACTGAGCCTGGGCGCGGCGGTGATCGCCGACGAGTGGGTGAGTTCGCATGAACAGTACGGGCGCAATCGTTGATCGACGCTATGACGTCACAACGCTACAGTATTGAGTCAATCGTTGGAGCCCCACCATGACCACCGCCACCCGCGCCACCATCTATTTCGAGCCTGAACTGCACCGGGCATTGCGGCTCAAGGCGGCGCTCACCCACCGCTCGGCGTCCGAGATTGTCAACGAAGCCTTGAAGCAGGCGCTCAGCGAGGACCACGAAGACCTCGCCGCCTTTGAGGTGCGGGAGGCCGAGCCGACACTGAGCTACGAGGCCCTGCTGAAAGACCTCAAGGCCAATGGCGCGATATAGCCTTGTCTTCAAGCAATCGGTGGCCAAGGACTTGCGGGTCATTCCCGCCGCCGATGTGCGCCGCATTCTTGACGGCATCAATGCCTTGGCAGACGACCCGCGCCCACCGGGTAGCGAAAAGCTTTCGGGGCAATCCCGCTACCGCCTGCGCCAGGGTGTGTATCGCATTCTCTACAGCATCGAAGCCGAGGTACTGGTCGTGACCGTGGTGAAGGTGGCGCATCGGCGCGAGGCGTATCGATGACCGAGATGACCGCGCCGCGCTACCGCATGGCCCAGCTGGAGGCGCTCACCGGCGTCGGCCGCGAGGCCATTCGCTTCTACATTCGTGAGGGCCTGCTGCCGGAGCCTGAGCGCACTTCGAAAACTGCCGCCTGGTATTCGGATGAGCATGTCCGGCTGCTGCACACCATTCGACGGCTTAAAGAAGATGAGATGCTGCCGCTGAGCGCCATTCGCGCCGTGCTGCACGATGTGGAAAGCCGTCCTTTCACCGAACGGCAGCGGCAGTTACTGGCCCGCATGCGGCAGCGCTTTGTGTTGGACCGACGTCCGCTGGGGGTGTCGCGCGTGCGATTAAAGCTGGCTGACCTGCTGGGTCTGAGCGAAGACGACCTGCGCCAGGCCGAAGCGGTGGGGTTTATCCGGGCCGATGCGGAGGTGTTGGCCGAAGACGAGGAGCGCCTATTGATGTTGTGGGCCGAAATGCGCGATGCGGGGTTGACGGCCGAGCGCGGCATCGGCCCCCAGGACCTCGGTTTCATCACCGTCGCCGCCGAGCAGCTGTTCGCGGGTGAGCTGAACATTTTTGCCGAGCGCATGCACGACCTCAGCGATGCCGAAACCGACGCCCTGCTCAAGGTGATCATTCCCAACATCAATCGAATGGTCAGCATTCTGCACCTGCGACGGGTGCGCACTTTCGTCGCGCCCTTCAGCGAGTCCGGGCCGTCGCTGGAATGACGCCCAATTTTCGCCACGCCCGAATGTCGGGCGCTGGCGTTACCCTCAAACCACAACCAGTACGAGGAGAGCGTGATGTCAAAGATTTCTGGCGGGTGCCTGTGTGGCGCCGTTCGCTACAGCGCTGACGTTGAGCCGGTGATGAGCGGCGTGTGCCACTGCCGAAACTGTCAGCGACAAAGTGGTTCAGCGTTTTCAATTCTGGTTGGCATCCCCAAGGGCGCACTTCGCTTTGAAGGCGATGAGTTGACGGTGTACCTGGATCAGGGTGAGAGCGGCCAGCCGGTGCTGCGCAAGTTCTGTGGTCGCTGCGGATCGCCCATTTTGTCTGACGTGGCGTCCAGCCCGGATCTGGACTGGATCAAGGCCGGTACGCTCGACGACCCGTCAGGATTCAAGCCCGATGTGCACCTGTGGTGCGACAGCCGGCAGCCTTGGGTTGAAGTGCCGGCCGACGCGGTCCAGTTGCCGCGCAATCCACCCGCCTGAACATCTCGTCGAAGGTTGCACCTCGCCAGCCGGCTTGGTCGCTTGCCCTGATCTTGGCGCTGACCTTGACGCTGGCGGCCTGCTCGTCCGGTCATCCCGGCACCCACGGGCCCGCCGTAGCGCCGGCGCCGGTGATGCGGGTCGACTTCAACCAGTCCCCGCTTGGGCCGTATTCGGCTGCCGAGCTGGCGGCGGACTGGGGCGCGCCGCTGTGGGCGGCACTGCACGATCGGGTCGTCATTGAGACGCCACGGGGCGCCAGCGGGCGGGTGATGAGGGTGGCTTATCCGCAAGGCGCTGTCGGACCCGCGCAGGGCGGCGCCCAGTTTGTCGTGCCGCTGCCGCCGTCGGACGAGTTGTGGCTGCGTTACCGGGTGAAGTTTGCCGAGGGGTTCGACTTTCGTCGTGGCGGCAAGCTGCCAGGCCTCAACAGCGGGCGCGGGCACTACTCGGGCGGCCATTTACCGGTCAATGGTGATGGCTGGAGCGCGCGCTTGGTCTGGACCGAAGGCGGCCAGCTCAACCTTTACGTGTACTCGGTCGACATTGAAGGGCCGTGGGGCGAGGTGCGGTCACTGGGCCCGACAGCGGTGGCACGGCCGGGGCAGTGGCACACCGTCATTCAGCAGGTTCGCCTCAATCGCCCGGGTCAGTCCGACGGTTTGCTGGCGGTCTGGGTTGACGGACAACTGGGTTACTCACAGGACAATCGGCGCTGGCGCTCCGGCGAGCAGGGGCGGATTGATTCGCTGTTCTTTTCGACCTTCCACGGGGGGCAGGGTGCTGACTGGGCGCCGCGTCATGACAGCCATGCCGAGTTCGATGATTTCTCGGTGAGCCGCGCACGGCTGCCGGACGATTGATGCGGCCCCCGTAGCGTTTCATTTTGTGGCCGACGCGATCAATGTGAAGCGCTCCTGCAATGCGCACCCTGTGCGGCAGCAACAGCGTGTCTGCCTCGACAGTAAAAAACCCCGCCTGGGTCAACCCAGGCGGGGTTTTTCAAGTTGGGCTTCAGCAGCGGCCCTTCTTGCCTTGCCCAGGCGGACAGAAGCCGCCGCTGTAGCGGTGGTTGTCGTAACGGTGATTGCCGTGATGACGGTAATCGCCCCGGCGGCCATCGTGGCGGCGATAGTCGCGGTCGTAATCGGCGTAGCGATAACGGTCATTGCGACTGTAGCGGTCATTGCGGTCATCGCGATCATTGTCACGATTGGCAATGACCGCACCGGCGGCGCCACCGACGCCGGCCCCAATGATGGCCCCGGTCGACCCGCCGACCTGGTTGCCGATGACGGCGCCGAGCACGCCGCCCAGGCCGCCGCCAATGGCCGCTTCAGTGTCACTGGCGGTGGCCGTGCCGGTGCCCAAACCCATCAACAGCGCTGCGGTAAAGAGCATCTTTTTCATGACCATCACTCCTGTGTGAGAGGACGCCAAGATGTGGCGTTGTGCGTGACCAATGGCTGAACCGATCCACAAGCTTGGAGACCTTTGTCACAGCCGCGTCCAGCGCAGGCTTAAGGGCTCAACAGGACCGGCCTGCCGCCACTCCAGACGACCACGCCCACTGAAAGTTGTAGCCCCCCAGATGGCCGGTCACGTCAACGACCTCGCCAATGAAATAAAGGTTTGGCACGCGCCGCGAAGCCATGGTCTGTGACGACAGTTCGGCCGTATCGACGCCGCCCAGCGTGACCTCGGCGGTGCGATAGCCCTCGGTGCCGCTGGCGTTGATCGGATAGCGGTTGAGCACCTGCCCAACGCCGCGCAACTGTTTTTCGGTGAGTGTCTGCAAGGTGTCGGTCCAGCCCTGCTGCTGGCAGAGCGTCTGCGCCAACCGCTTGGGCAGGACGTCGGCCAGCCAGCCGGGCAGTCGCGTGGCCGGCCCGTCCACTTTGGCGGCCAACAGCATCGCGGCCGCATCGCGGCCCGGCATCAGGTCCAGCCACAGGCGTTCGCCAGGCTGCCAGTACGACGAAATCTGCAGGATGGCCGGGCCGCTCAGGCCGCGGTGGGTGAACAGCGCCGCCGAGTCAAAGCGCTGCCCGTCCACTTCGGCGGCGGCGGGCAGAGCGACGCCGGCCAGGCCGTCGATGTCATCCAGCGGGCGGCCACTGAGGGTCAGTGGCACGAGGCCCGCGCGGGTGGGCAGCACCCGGTGGCCGAACTGCTCGGCCAGGGCGTAGCCGAATCCGGTGGCCCCCATTTTCGGGATCGACAGACCGCCGCAGGCGACCACCAGCGCTGGTGCACGGTGGGCCTCGATACCGCATCGGACTTCGAAGCCGAGGGCGTCGTGGCGCACTTCGTCAATCTTGGCGTCGGTCAGAATCTCGACGCCGGCCTCATGACAGTCGTCGAGCAACATCTGCACGATCTGCTTTGACGACACATCGCAGAACAGCTGGCCGTCGCCCTTTTCGTGGTAAGCGATGCCGTGTCGTTCGACGCGGGCGATGAAGTCCCACGACGTAAAGCGCGCCAGCGCCGACTTGGCAAAGTGCGGGTTGGCCGACAGAAAATGCGCGGGGCGCACGTCATAGTTGGTGAAGTTGCAGCGGCCGCCGCCCGACATGAGGATTTTCTTGCCGACCCGGTTGGCGTGCTCGATCACCCTCACGCGTCGTCCCCGGCGACCGGCCTCGATGGCGCACATGAGACCCGCCGCACCGCCGCCAATGATCACGACATCGGGGTTCACGGCTGCCGCGCCCCGCTTTTCGGGCCAGCGTGGTGTTTCGGGTTGTCCATGGTGATGGTCGGCAAGGGTGCGGCGCGGAGTTTACGGCAGCCTGCGCGTCGCCTTTCGTCCCGACATGAAAGCCATTCGTCGTGCCAGAGCGCCTGCGGCACCCGGTTGGGCGCATTGTCCTTGTCACCTTGTTGAGGACGCGGGAATGTCTGCATGCGTGAGCCCACCGACCGTTTCATCACCGCAGCGTCAGCGCGGCGCAACGGCGCTGGAGTTCGGGCTGATCTTTCCGGCATTGTTCGTCCTCTTTTACGGCACGCTCACCTTCGCGCTGATCTTCACCGCACGCATGGGCCTGCAGCACGCCGCTGAAGAGGGTGCTCGCACGGCGGTGACCTTCCGCGTGGCGGCCGATGGAGACCCCTTGGACATTACCCAACTGCAGCTTCGCGAGAATGCTGCACGAGCCGCCGCTCTGGCTCAGGTGGGATGGATCAGCCGCTGGGCGCAGGTCACGGTCGAGACCCGGGTCTGCGCAGCTGACAGCGACTGCACGGTGGAAACCACCGATTGCGGCCGCGATCTCGCCAGCGCCTGCAAGATCTTTGTCACCGTGAGCTATCCCTATGGCAGCCGGCCCATCCTGCCATCGGCATTCGGGTTGCCCATTCCGGCAATGCTGAGCGGCGAAGCCAGCCTCATACTCGACGGTAGGATGCTCGGCTCATGAAGCTCACGAACAGGAAAGCCCAGCACGGCGCAGCGGCGATGGAATTCGCACTTTGCCTCCCCGTTTTTATGATTCTGGCGTGGGGTTTACTGAGTTTTGGGGCCCTCTTTTATACCCAGTTGGCGGTCTCTCGTGCGGCACACGACGGCGCCAATGCGATTGCCATGTTGCCGGCCGACACGGTGTTCGCAGAAGTGGAGGGCGAGAGCGAAACCGAAGGCGAGTCGACCCCTGAAAGTCCGCTGGAGGTCATTCGCGACTTGGTTCAGGCATCCCTGGCAGCAACGCCAATCGTGCCCGGCATTGTCAGTCTTCAGGGCCGTCGCGAATGGTTGAGCGGCCGCGAAGACTTGCGCATCACCGTCAATGACACCAGTGAGGACTGTGGCAGCCCTTGCGTCACGCTGCGAGTCGAATATCCCTATGGCAACGGAGTGCGGCTGCTGCCCACCATAAGCCTGCCGGGTCTGGGGGTGTTGTCATTTATTCCCGATCAATTGACCGCGCAAGCCGTGGTGGCTCGATGAAACAACTGCGTAACCGGCAACCCAGCCTCTCGGGCCGAACCCGCCAGGGCGGCGCTGTCTTGCTGTTCGCGGCACTGGGGATCAGTGCACTCATCGTCACCGCGTCGTTGATTGATTTGGGGCTGCTCTACCAATACCGTCGCGAATATCAAAAAACGGCCGATCTGGCTGCCTTGGCCGGTGCGGCTCAACTGGGGCTTGGCTGCGCCGAGGCCGAAGCGGCGGCGCGCCAGAATGCCGAGCAAAATCTCGGCGGCCTTCGGCATGACGCGCCGATCGTGGCGGCCGGTCAATGGCGGCGCAACGTCTCGCCCGGCTTCGTGATGGGCTGTGATCAGGACGCCAACGCCATCCGGGTGAGGATCGAGGGGCATCCGCCCGCCCTGCTCGCGCCACTGGTCACCGATGAAGATCAGCGCAGGCTCAGCGCCCAAAGCGTCGCAAGCAACAGTGATCCGGTGGCAACATTTTCAGTCGGAAGTCGGCTGGCAGCCCTCGGGGGGCCTTCGATTATCGGCGGCGTTCTGAAGGGCGTGGGGATTGATCTCTCTGCTGTGAATCTGTTGGATTACAACGGGCTTGCGGGGGTCATGATCACGCCGTCCGGCTTGCTGGCCGCTTTGGGGATTCCGGTTTCAGCCAACCTCAACGTCGCAGATTTCAATGCACTGCTCGCGGTCGAAGAGGTTTCACTGGGAGAACTGCTCGACGCTGCCGTGACGGTTGCGGGCCAAGACGAGCTGCTCGGCCTCAATGCCCAGCTATTGCAGGCGCTTCGGGCGCCGCTCGAAGTGTCGAGCATCGACGATATCGTGGTGCAGATCGGTTCTGATGACGCGGTTCGCGGTCTCTTTGCGGCAGTCACGTTGCCAGCGGATGCGGCCTTGAATGTCGAGCTGGACGCATTGGGGCTGGTCAGCGCGGCAATTCAAGTGGCGACCTCGGGACGTGGCGTCGATGTGGCGCTGGGCAGCTTGGGTGGCCTGGGCGCGCTGGGCGCTGACCTCGACGTCAAGGTGGGCGTGATTGAGCCGCCCTCAATCGGCATCGGCGGTGTCGGCGCCACGGCTTACTCGGCCCAGACGCGCGTGTTCGCGCACATCAAGCTGGACACCGATCAGATTCCGCTTGTCGGAAATCTTCTGGGCAGGCTTGCGGGCCCGGGCACGGGCACGAGCATCGATATCGATCTGCCGATCGTGATTGACCTTGCAGCGGCCAAGGGTACGGTTGAAGACCTTTGCACACGGCCGCTCAAAGAGCAGAACACCCCCCCGCAGTGTCCCGCTGGCGAGGACTGCAGCGAGATTGCGGTCGACGCGCAGATCGCCAAAATCTGCGTTGGCAGCATCGATCCCGAAACGATTTTCTCGACCAGAGAAAGTTGCGACGTCGGGCTCACCAGCCAGCAGTTGCTGAGGGTCAATCTTCTGGGAACCAACCTGGCTTCTCTGAGCACGAGCCTCGATGTGCCCGTGCTCGCGACCAACGGCAGCGTTGTGTTGGCTGCCGATCAGATGGATATCTTGAACGGCAACCTCGATCTGGGGACCACGATTAGCAACTTGACCGAGGCATTGCTGGCGGGGCTGCTCGGACAATCGCTGAACGCCAATCCCGTCTTGAGTGGCTCGCTGCGATCGCAGATTGCGAACGGCATCTGGCAGGAGGTGGGTGGTGATTTGTGTTTTGACGGAATGCCTGGCAGGGAATGTCGGCGTGACCGCATAGGCCCGGCTTTCGATGAGATCGAGAGCGCAGCCGGAGGCTTGAGAGGCTTCTTGGGCGACGCGTTGCTGAATCCTGTTTTGGGGTTGCTGGGATCGGCGCTGACTTTGAACCTGGGCGGCATCCTGCAAAGCGTTGGTGACCTGCTGGGTGGAGTCGGTGGCCTTTTGAGCGGTCTTCTCGGCGGGGTTCTTGACTTCCTGACGGGTAATCAATGTACGGGGGGCGGTTTGCTGGGTTTGGCGACGGGGAGCAACAGCGGATGCATCGACGAAATTGGCGGGGCATTGAGCGCGAATCCATCCGGCGGATCAACGTCGAACGCCCTTGCGGTGCTCCTCGGCAGTTTGGTTGAACTCCTCAAGCCGATTCTCGATGCCGTGGGCACAAATCTGTTGATGCCCCTGCTGCAGGACGTGCTGGGCTTACAGGTCGGTCAGACGGACATCACCATGATGGGCTTGGAGTGCCGCGCGGGGGCTGTGCTTGTGGAGTGACCCGATCCCGCTGCGAATCGCGCTGATTGCGTAACATTCACCGATGATGATCGGACTCTGGGTGGGTGGCTTGATCGGGCTGATGCTGCGCGGCATTCCCGGTGCGGTGATGGGCGCGGCGCTGGGATATTTCCTGGCGAAACCGATCTTGGGCGCGCTCGGCAAAACCAAAATCCTGCAGGTGCGTCGGGCGTTTCTCGACAGTACCTTCTCGGTGATGGGTGCGGTTTGCAAAGCCGACGGCGTGGTCTCGGAAGGCGAGATTCGGGTGGTCGAGCGTTTGTTTGGCCAGTTGCGGCTGAGCGCCGAGGGCCGCGAAGACGCGCGCCGCGCATTCAATCGCGGCAAGTCGGCGGGCTTCGACCTCGATGCCGAGGTGGCGCGCTTTGCCGCGACCTGCCGCGGTCAGGCCCCGCTGCTCAACATGTTTCTGCAGATGCAGCTTGCAGCGGTCGCCGCCGATGGCGTGGTGCACGAAAAGGAGCATGCGCTGCTGGTGCGCATTGCGCGCGGATTGGGCCTCTCAGAGGCTGACGTACGGCGCATGGAGGCGGCGCTGCGCGGTGGTGGGCGCGGTCCGTCCAAAGACGATCTGGCGGCGGCCTACGCCACCCTTGGCGTGCCGGCAGATGCCAGCGACAGTGACCTGCGGCAGGCCTACCGGCGACTGATGAGCGAGAACCACCCCGACAAGCTGGCCGCCAAGGGCTTGCCCGAGAGCATGCGTCCGATGGCCGAGGAAAAAACTCGCAACATCACCTCGGCCTACGACCGGATCAAGGCAGCGCGGGCCTGACTTGAGCCCAGGTTTGCCGGACCTTGCGGCTTTCCGGGTTTCAGCTCGGCATGTCGTCTGAGTGGGCGCGTCGATCGCCGGTTTCATGCCCCCCACCGCCCACTTGATGACTCAGTGGCCGGGACTGCCCCCGGCGGGGCACTCACTTTTCTACTGCTAGAAAAGTAAGCAAAAGAGCCACCCCATGTTTCGGCTTTGGGCTTTCAGCCCAAAGGCCCCTGCGCTTCTCGCGTCAGGCGGGCTTGCGCAAACTCGCTATCGCTCAGACAAGCGCAAGCCTTTTCGCCTGCCGCTGCGATGCTCGGCCGAAACAAAGGGGGAGGAACGTCACAAGCGAAAAGCCGGCGACGGCTTTTGCTGTTAAACCCCCGTCTGACCGGGCCGAGCATCGCAGCAGGGGCGGGATCAGACTCGCGGTTGTCTGAGCGAAGCGAGTTCCGCGAGGCCCCGCCTCTGCGAGAAGCGCAGGGCACCCCGCGTTAGCGGGGCCCGGCAGTGGGGCACCTTCTTTTGGTTCCCTTTTCTTGGTGTCAAGAAAAGGAACTGCACCGCCGGGGGCAATCCCGGCCACTGAGTCATCAAGTTGGCGGTGGGGCTCATGAAACCCAGCCGGCCAACAGGCCCATCAAAGCCAGCGGCGCGGTCGATGAAGCCCAACCAGAACCTTCAAAATGGGTCTGTCCATCGGGCGACTGGCGACGGGTTGCAACCAACTGCAAGGGTTCAATGCCCGCAAAGCGCGTCGCAAAACCACTGATCGCGAACCCTTAAACCTTGATGTCGGCCAGGCTGCCTACCTGCCGGTGCCCAACGGCGGGCACTGTCTTGTCGTCCCTCACGATCTGCCAGGTCTGCAACCCGGCCTCGCGCGCCGCATCGAGTTCGGCGCCAACATCTGAGAGAAACAGCATGGTTTCCGCCGCGCAGCCCGCCGCCTCGACGATGCGCTGGTAGCTGGCCGCCTCACGCTTGGCGCCGACGCGTGTATCAAAGTAGTCGGTGAACAGGGGCGTCAGATCGCCATAGGCGGTGTGGCCGAAAATCAGTTTCTGCGCCGTCACCGAGCCCGACGAGTAGACGTACAGCGCCAGCCCGTCCGCATGCCACTGGCGCAGCGCGACCGGCGTGTCTTCATAGACGTGGCCCTGCAGCTCGCCGGCAGCGTAACCCTCCGCCCAGATCATGCCCTGCAGGGCCTTCAGCGGTGTCGCCTTGCGGTCTTCGTCGATCCAGCGTTCCAGTATGTCGGCGGCATCGGCCAGCGACAGGTCGCCACCGACGATCTGCTCGACGGCATCGAGCTGGATGTGCACTTCATCGAGGTGCGCATTGGCCCTCAGCCAGTCTCGAATGCGCTGCCGGGCGTACGGGAACAGGGTTTCATGAACGAAATCGATGGACGACGTCGTGCCCTCGATGTCGGTCAGAATCGCGGAAATCGGTTGCGCCGTCATTCAGGCCGCCGCGCCCGCATAGGCGGGAAATTTCGACGCGATGGTATCGCCGGTGAAGTGCCCCACCCAGCCTTCAGCCTTGGTGAAAAAGCGGATCGCCTTGAACAGCGGTTTGGGCCCCATGTCGAACCAGTGCGTGGTGTGGGCGGGCAGCTCGATCAGGTCGCCGGCGGTACATTCGGTCATGAACACCTTGCCGTTCTTGCGGATGTAGAACACCCCGGCACCGTCGACGAAGAAACGGATCTCGAAGTCGTGATGCACGTGCTCGGCAAGAAATTTCTGCCGCGCTTCGGCAGCCTGCGGGTGGTCGGGGTACATGCCCATGACGTCCACAGATTCGAAGCCGTACTTGGCATTCAGCGCGGCCACCGAATGCTCATAGGCCTTGAGAACCGCGTCACTACTGGCGTCGGGCGAGAGCTTTTCGGTTGCGGCCCAACGCTGCATGGGCACGCCAATGGCGGCCAGCTCGGCCTGAATGGTCTCAAAGTTGTCGGTGTGCAGCAGCGGGTTTTGCGGGTCGGTATCGGCAAAAACGGTCAGTTGGGTCATCGGTCAAGCTCCATCGGTCGCCAGCTCTGTCAGTAGGCAGTCCAGCATGAATTCCAGCGCTTCCACGGCATAGCGTGCCTGCGCAACGTTTCGGCCCCAGGCATACAGGCCATGGCCGGCAATCAGGTAGGCGGGGAAGGGTGTCGCCCGCATCCGGGCGTCCACCTTCGCCGCCAGGCGCGCGATGTCCTGGTCATTCTCGAACACCGGCAGCACAACGGTCTCGCCCGGATCAGGTTGACCGGGCAACACCTTCATCAGTTCGAAACCGCTGAGGCTGACCCGCTCGAAGCGCCGCGACAACACCGTGTTGGCGCGCGAATGGGTGTGCAACACACAGCCCGCGTCAGCCAGATGCCCATACACCTGCACGTGCAGCCCGGTCTCGTAAGAAGTCTTGCGGCCGGCGTCCATTGCTTTGCCGTCAAGGTCGGTGACCAGAAACTGCGCCGGCGTCAACTCGCCCTTGTGACCGCCTGAGGCGGTGATCAACAACCGATCAGGGCCAACGCGCGCCGAAAAATTGCCGCCACTGGCTGGCACCCAGCCGCGTTGGTGAAACAAATGTCCTGCGGCAATCATCGCCTCAGTGGCGACGGCAGGGTCGGAATACGGCATGGTGTCGTTCATTGCGGCGAACTGTAAGCCACGCCCGAATGCGGAACAATGACAACCGATCCGATGTTCTATGGGGGCGTTGCATTCACCGTAGGGGTGGCGTGCCCCGATCCCCAACAATTCAATGCCGACACCAAGGAGGCAACCCGATGACCATCACCACCCGCACCGTGGACTACACCCACGATGGCAAAACCTTTCAGGCCTGCGTTGCCGCGGACAGCACGCTGCAGGGCCCGCGCCCGGTGGTCCTGGTCGGCCACCAGTGGGGCGGCCGCGATGAATTTGCCGACAACCACGCCAAACGCCTTGCCGCCGCTGGCTACCTCGGCGTCGCATGGGACCTTTATGGCAAGGGCGTGCGCGGTAACAGCATCGAGGAAAACAGCGCGCTGATGACGCCGCTCATGGAAAACCGCAGCGAGCTGCTGGCACGCATCAATGCCGCCGTCGCGGTGGCCAAGGCCCAGCCTGAGGCTGACGCGGATCGCATGGCCGCCATCGGTTACTGCTTTGGCGGCCTGTGCGTGCTCGACCTGGCGCGCAGTGGCGCTGATCTGCGCGGCGTGGTCAGCTTTCACGGCCTGCTCAAACCCAACGGCCTTGCGCCGCAGAAGATCAAGGCCAAGGCGTTGGTGTTGCACGGCGCTGACGACCCGATGGCGCCGATTGAAGATGTGGTCGCCTTTCGCGAGGAATTCACCGCCGCCGGCGGCGACTGGCAGCTGCACCTCTACGGGCACACCAAGCATGCCTTCTCGGTGCCGGGCGCCGACATCGCGGATCTGGGCATCCAGCACAACGCGGACGCCGAGCGCCGCTCTGCGGTCAGCGAGCGGGACTTCCTGATCGAGTTGTTTGGCTAGGCCCCACATTCATTACCCGGGAGTTGCCATGAATGAGTTCGCCGAATGGCCGCTGCGCGACGATGCCCTGCGTACGCCAGATGACCGCTTTACCGCGCTGCCCGAGTTTGACTACACGCCGCGCTTTGTCGCGGTGGATGGACTGCGCATGGCCTACGTCGAAGCCGGCCCGGCCGATGGGCCGGTGGTGCTGATGCTGCACGGTGAGCCCACCTGGAGCTATCTGTACCGAAAGATGATCCCGGTGTTCGCGGCGGCCGGCTTTCGCGCCATTGCCCCGGACCTGATCGGTTTCGGCCGCTCCGACAAGCTCAGGGCCATCGAGGATTATTCCTACCTCAAGCACGTGACCTGGGTGCGCGGGCTGCTGGATGCATTGTCACTCAAGGACATCTGCCTGATCGGCCAAGACTGGGGCTCACTCATCGGTCTGCGGCTGGTCGGCGAGCAACCCGAGCGCTTTGCCCGGGTGAGCATCGGCAACGGCGCGCTGCCCACCGCCGAGCAACCGCTACCGCTGGCGTTCGGCCTGTGGCGCGCGTTTGCGATCCATTCGCCATGGTTCCCGATTGGTCGCATTGTGCAAACCGCAAGCCTCACCCGGCTTAGCCCGGCGGAGGTGGCCGCTTACGACGCGCCGTTCCCGAGCAGTGCTTACAAGGCCGGCACCCGCGCGTTTCCGCGGCTGGTCCCCGACAAGGAAACCGACCCGGCAATCGCGGCCAACCGCGCAGCATGGAAGGCGCTGGCCGACTACACGCGCCCCTTTCTGACCTACTTCGGGCGCAACGACCCGATTCTGGGCAAGGCTGATCGTGTGCTCCATGCGCAGATTCCCGGCTGTACTGGGCAACCGCACCAGCGGGTGCGCGCCCATCACTTCCTGCAGGAAGACGTGGGCGCAGCCTGGGCCGAGGCCGTGGTCGCGTGGCATCAAACCTGAGCGGTCGTCCCAGGGTGGGGGTGTTCGCCAAGGCCCCGGTCGCGGGGTTTGCCAAAACCCGGCTGATCCCCGCACTTGGTGCCGAGGGTGCGGCCGCGCTGCAGGCCACGCTCACGCGCCGCGCCCTGCGCACGGCGGCTGCCAGCGGGGCGGAGGTCTGGCTCTGGTCGGCCGGTGATGTCGACCATCCGTTCTGGGCCGAACTGTCCGCCGAAGGTGCACCGCGTCGGGTGGCCCAGCAGGGTGACGACTTGGGCGCGCGCATGGCACACGCACTGATCACCATGCACGCGGGTGAGCATCCGGCGCTCATCATCGGCAGCGACTGCCCGGCGCTGACCGCCGCACACTTGGCCGCCGCAATCACCGCGCTGGACGACCACGATCAGGTGTTCATCCCGGCCGAAGACGGCGGTTACGTGCTGGTCGGCAGTCGCCGTCCGGATGCTGCGCTGTTCAGCGCCATCGACTGGGGCACGGACCAGGTGATGGCACAGACCCGCGTGCGGCTGCAGGCGCGGGGGGCGCATCATTGTGAACTGCCCGCCCTGTGGGACGTGGACGAGCCCGCCGACTGGCGCCGCGCCCACGCCGAGGGGCTGATCAGCTGATGCGCGATGGGCCTAGGCTTATTGTCGGCATGAATGCCGACCTGCGGGCGCGATGGTTGTAGGTCGGGTTTGAACCCGACGGCGCGCATCGTCAAGGCAGCTCTTAGGGGGGGCTTGGCCCACTGCCGAACCTTGGCCATTGGTGGGTCTTGACCCACCCTACGGCTCGGCGCGTCGCGCCATGGCGGCCGCCAGCGGCGCGGACAAACGCGCGGGGTGGCGGGCTAGGGCGTGTTCGGCCATTTCGTCCAGCCACGCGTCCAGGTCGGCCGGGGCATCGGGGCCGGCCTCGCGAGCGGGCAGCAGGGTCACGCGTTTGGCGCGGTAATCAATCACGGCGATGACCACCGGCACACCCGCGCCGCGCGCGATGTGGTGAAAGCCGAGCTTCCACTGCGCAGCCGCTTGGCGCGTGCCTTCGGGCGCCAGCAGCAGCCACAGTTGTTCGGCGTCGCGCAGCGCGGCAATGCTCTGTTCGATCACGCCGCCACTGACGCCGCGACGGATCGGCAGCGCGCCCAGGCGGCGTAGCAGCCAGCCCAGTGGGCCGATGAAGGCGCTGTCTTTGATGAAGGTGTGCGCCCGCAGGTCCATGGCGGTGAGCAGCAGCAGGCTGATCACACCGTCAAGGTTGGACGTGTGCGGCGCGCCAATCATCACGGCCTTGGGCACGTCGGGAAACGACCCGACCACTCGCCAGCCCATTAACTGCAGCAAGCCTCGGGCAATACCGCGCCAGACGCCACTGCGCCGTCTCGGGATCCGTGGCCCCAACGGCGGGAAGCGCGGTGCCATCAACTACCGCCAATCCGCTTTTCGAGCTGCGACAGGCGCTCGGGCGTGCCCACGTCGGACCACAATCCGCTGAACAGCTCGGCGGTGACCTGATGATCTTCGGCGGCCTTGCGCAGCCGCTTGGCGAGCTTGAAAGAACCTTTCGGCGCGCCTTCGAACAACGCTGGGTGCAGCACCGACACGCCGCTGAAGGTGTAGTTCGGCCCGGCGTCGAACACTCGCCCGGCCACCAGGCCGAAGTCACCCTTGAGGTTGTGCGGTGGATTGGGCACCAGCACCAGGTGTGCGAGGTCTTGCCCCGGCAAATGCATGCGCGCGAGGCGCTTGAGGTCGAGTCCGTCGATGTACACGTCGCCGTTGACCACCAGAAACTCGTCCTCACCGAGCAAGGGCAGCGCGTTGGCGATGCCGCCGCCGGTTTCCAGCGCCGGCCAGCCTTCGTGCGAATAGGCAATTTTCAGATTGAAGCGCTTGCCGTCACCCAGCACCTGCTCCAGTTGCGCGCCCAGCCAACCGGTGTTGATCACCACCTCGCGAATGCCGGCGCGCTGCAGTTGCCGCAACAGGTGGGCGATGAGCGGCTTGCCGCCGACCTCAAGCAGGGGTTTGGGCGTAACGTCGGTCAGCGGCCGCAAACGACTGCCGCGCCCGGCGGCAAGAATCATCGCCTTCATCGGTGCAACCCCAGGTGATCCATCAGCTTGCCCAGTGGCGCCATCTGCGGGTCGGCGGCGACGCGGTCCCGCAGGTAGCCGATAAACCGGGGCGCGTCTTCAAGATAGGCCGGCTTGCCGTCGCGGTAGCGAATGCGGGCGAAGATGCCCAGCACTTTCAGATGCCGCTGGGTGCCCATGCGCTCGGCCTGCAGGCAGAAGTCGGCGAGCGAACCCGGGACCGGCAACCCGGCGTCACGCGCCTGCTGCCAGTACGTGGCCAAGCCGGCATCAACCAGCGTCTGCGGCCAACTCAAAAAGGCGTCCTTGAACAGTGAGATGACGTCGTAGCTGATGGGCCCGCGCACCGCGTCCTGAAAATCGAGCACGCCGGGATTGGGCGCGCTGACCATCAGGTTGCGCGGCATGAAGTCGCGGTGCACGAATACCGTCGGCTGCGCCAGCGCGTTGGCCAAGAGCCGCTCGCAGACCGTGCCCCATAGCGCGGTCTCCGTTGCGGTGAAGGCGCGGCCCAGATGACGGCCGACAAACCAGTCGGGGAACAGGGCCAGTTCGCGTTCAAGCAAGGCCGTGTCATAGGTCGGCAGACCCGACGTATCGACCCGCAACTGCGCCTGGACCAGCGCCGCGCTGGCCTGGGCAAACCAGGCCAGCGCGGCGTCTGGCGTACGCGGCATGCCGTGCAGCCAGGTCTGGGTGCCCAGGTCGTCGAGCAGCAAAAACCCACGCGTCAGGTCTTGCGCGCGCACCGCAGGAACGTGCAAGCCGGCTGCGGCCAGTCGCGCGGCCACGTCAACAAACGGGCGACAGTCTTCCTGCGCAGGCGGCGCGTCCATCACGATGGCGCTACCCTCATCCCAGGTCAGGCGAAAGTAGCGGCGAAAGCTGGCATCGGCAGAAGCGGGCGCCCAACGGGCATCGGTCACACCCATGATCGCGCTGGCCCATTGACGGGCGGCCTCGGCCCTTTGATCTTGTTCGTGCGTCATTCGACCGTCAGCATAGCGCCACCCGAATCTCTCGAAGTGGTGCGTCATGGGCGACACTGCGCCCCTACACTGAGCCCGACGCGCCACCCAACCTTCCACCGTTGATGCCCTCTCGCCTTCATCTTCCGGCCCTCCGCTTTGCCGCGCTCGGCCTGTTTGCCACGAGCACCCTGTTGGCCTCTTCGCTGGCGCGGGCTGCCGGTGAGTGCCCGGCGTTCGCCGTGGTCGACGATGCACCCGAGCTTCGCTTTAGCGAGGATCTGACCATTACCGGCGACGTGCTGGACCTGATCGACGGGCGTGACTCCGAGGTCACGGGCGATGTCGAGTTGCGTGAACAGGACAATGTGTTGGTCGCGCAGCGCTTGACGCTCAATGCCGAAAGAGACGGTGTTTCGCTGCCGGACGGCGCCGTGTTCCGCAACCCCGAATTGATGGTCACCAGCCGGTCGGCGAAATTCAACCTCACGGATGAGTCGGGTACCTTCTTTGGCACCGACTTCGCGTTGACACAGCAAAATACGCGCGGCGGCGCCGAGGTGTTGGCCCTCGACAGTGGCGGGCGCATTCAGATGGATGGCGGGCGCTACACCTCCTGTCCGCCGCAGGCTGAGGCCTGGCGGCTCGACGCGCGTGAGATCAAGCTCGATGCCAACGAAGGTCTGGGCACCGCGCGCGGCGCCGTCATCCGCATCGCCGATGTGCCCATCTTGTACCTGCCTTACTTCCAGTTCCCCATTGATGACCGGCGCCGCACCGGGCTGCTGTTCCCTACCTTTGGCCAATCCGACAACACTGGCTTCGATCTGAGTTGGCCGGTGTATCTCAATTTGGGTCCGAACTATGACGCGACTGTGACACCGCGCCTGATGTCGGCACGCGGTCTGCAACTGGTCGGCGACGGCCGCTACCTGTTCCGCAACAGCCGCGGCAATCTGCGATACGAAACCCTGCCCAACGACACCGGCAGTGGTGCCGACGGCCGCTCGCGCAGCTACATCGACGGCCGCCACGAGGGCCTCATCAACGAACGGCTGGCGGTCGATGCGCGCTTTGCCGAGGTCAGCGATCAGCGTTATTTCGAAGACCTGGGCGGCGGCCTCGACCTTGCCGCGCTGACCCATCTCGACCGTAGCCTGCGAATCAATTACCAGGCACCCGGCAGCTACAACCTGACCGGCCTGATCCAGGATTACCAGACCATCGCGCTGAACCTGGCGCCGGAAGATGATCCGTTTCGCCGTCTGCCGCAGGTGCGCTTTGCCGCCCTCACACCCAATGACTGGCGCGGCGTGCGCGCCGGACTCGACAGCGAATACGTTTACTTTTCGCGCAGCAATTCCATCGAAGGTCAACGCATCGACGCGCGCCCCTACCTGCGCTATGAAACCGACCACCTCAGCCGATACACCATCGCCGAGGTCGACTGGCGGTACACCGTTTACGAGCTCACCGACAATCTTGCCGGCGCCTCACCCCGACCGTCACGCAGCCTGCCGACGGTGGGCGCCGAAACGGGTCTGCGCTTCGATCGCATCAACGCCTCTGGCGCGGTGCAGACGCTGGAACCTCGGCTGTTCTATCTGTACGCGCCTTTCGAAGACCAGACCGATCTCCCGTTGTTCGACAGCGGCGAGCCTGACTTTGACTTCACCCAACTGTTTGCGCGCAACCGTTACACGGGCGCCGACCGGGTTTCGGACGCCCACCACGTTGCGATGGCGGCCACGACGCGATTGCTCGACCCGGCGAGCGGCACAGTGCGCTGGAGTGCGTCGGTCGGGCAGATTTATCGGTTGCGCGCCCCGCGTGTCGCCCTGCCGGACGAGCCCGAACTGCCGGACAACGGGCCAACGGACTTCATCGCCAGTACCGAATACCAACTCAATACACGGCTCTCGGCCCAGGCGGCAACGCAATGGTCACCTGACGAAGAGACCTTTGAGCGCACCCAGCTGGGGCTGCGCTTTCGTGAGGGTCTGCGCGAGGCGCGCATCGCCTACCGCTACCGTGCAGACTTGCTGGAGCAGGCCGATCTCGCATTCCAGTGGCCCATCGCGGGTGGCTTTACCGCCAGCCACCTGTGGCGCTACTCGTTGCGCGAGCATCAGAGCATCGATCTGTTGGCGGGCTTGGGCTACGAGGACTGCTGCTGGGCGATCCGTGCCGCCTACCGGCGTTTTCTCACCGGCACCGAAGGGCGCTACGACAGCGGTATCTACTTTCAATTCGAACTCAAAGGCCTGACCCGCCTCGGTGGCGGCTTCAATCCCTTCCAGCCCCGGGCTGACGTCCCGCCCTGATCGACCTGCAGCCTCAGATGTTGCACGGTCCATGGATCGTTCGCCGCCGGGCACGGTCTGAGCGACGTGTTATCTTTTTCGGCTTGATTTTTCCGCCTTACCTGACCAGATCAACTTCGCTAATGAACTGTACCCTCCGGCGCCTGCTCCCCCTCTCCGTGCTCAGCGCGACACTCGCCGCTGTCAGCATCATGCCGGCTGGTGCCCAGCCGCTTGACCGCATCGCTGTCGTCGTCAACGACGGCGTCATTCTCGAATCGGAGATCGCCATCGCCACCCAGCAGGCGACCGAGCAGATCCGCACACGCGACGTCACCCCGCCGCCACCTGACGCCCTTCGTCGCCAGGTGCTCGACCGCCTGATCATGGTCCGTGTGCAGACCCAGCGTGCCGAAATGGCCGGCATCCGCATCGACGACCGCGAACTCAACGAGGTGCTCACCAATCTGGCGCAGGAAAATGACATGTCGCTGTCGCAGTTCGCCGACGCGCTGCGCTCGCAGGGCACCGACTACCTGACAGTGCGCGAGCAGATTCGCGACGAGTTGGCCATCAACCGCATCCGCGGCCGTGAAGTGGAGGGCCGCATCAACGTCTCGGAAAATGACATCGACATCCACCTTGCCCAGCAGGAGGGTCGAGCCGACGACGCCGAGTACCGACTGCAGCACATTCTCATCGGCCTGCGAGATGGCATCTCGCCCGATGAGCGCAATGAAGAGCTGGCGCGCATCGAGTCCATCCGCGAACGCATCGTCGACGGCGGCGAGTCGTTTGAAGCGGTGGCCATCGCAGAGTCGGACGGTCAGCAGGCGCTCGACGGCGGTGACCTGGGGATGCGCCCCGCCGAAGCCTTGCCAGCGGCTTTTGAAGAGGCCGCAGCCTCGCTGGAAGTGGGCGAGGTCAGCGACGTGATTGACGCGGGCGGCGGCTTTCATCTGGTCAAGCTGATTGAGCGCAAAGGCGGCGACCAGCGGCAAAACGTCGACGAGACGCGCGCCCGGCACATCCTGATTCAGCCCAATGCCATTCGCAGTGACGAGGAATCACGCACGCTGGCGCGTGAACTGCACCAACGCATTCTTGATGGTGAGTCGCTCGCCGAGCTGGCGGCCGAATACTCCGATGACCCCGGTAGCAAGAACAACGAGGGTGACCTCGGGTTCAATCCGCCGGGCGCGTTGGTGCCGCAATTCCAGGAGCGCATGGATGCCCTTGAGCCTGGCGAAATCAGCGAACCTTTCAGCACCCAGTTTGGTTGGCACATCGTTGAAGTGGTCGACCGCCGAACCCGTGACGTCACGGAGTTGGCAAAACGCGCCCGCGCCCGCAACGCCATCCAGAACCGCCGCGCCGCCGAGGAATACGACAGCTGGGCACGTCGCCTGCGCGCCGAGGCCTATGTCGAATATCGCATCGAGGGTGACAAGCCACCCGAAGACGACGAGGACGCCACCTGAGTCCGGCAGCCGGCGTGTGGCCCCGGCTGGTCATCACGCCGGGAGAGCCGGCGGGCATTGGCCCCGATTTGCTGATGCAATGGGTCGCAGACGGCCCGGCGCTGAACGCGGCCGTCATTGCGGTTGCCGACCCGGACATGCTTGCGGCGCGCGCCCGGCAACTCGGGCTCAGTGTTGATCTGGTCATCGACGAAACGCTGACGTTTGCACCGATCGCTGACGGCGCGTTGCGGGTCTTGCCGGTGCCACTGGCCCGGCCTGCCCAGCCCGGCATCCTTGACCCGGCCAACAGCGCTGCGGTGCTGACCGCGCTCGATACCGCGCTGCGCGCCTGCCTTGATGGCCGCGCCGATGCACTGGTCACCGGCCCGATGCAGAAGAGCGTCATCAACGATGCGGGCATCGCCTTTAGCGGCCACACCGAATACCTCGCCGAGCGCAGCGGCGGTGACCTGCCGGTGATGCTGCTGGTTGCCGGGCCACTGCGCGTGGCGCTGGTCACCACACACCTGCCGCTACGCGCCGTGGCCGATGCCATCACCGCTGAGCGCATTGTCGCCACCGCGCGGGTGCTCCATCACGATCTGATGCGTCATTTCGGCATTGCCGCGCCGCGTATTCTGGTGTGCGGCCTCAATCCGCACGCGGGCGAAGCGGGCCACCTCGGCCATGAAGAAACAGCCGTTATCACGCCGGCTCTGCAACAACTGCGCGCCGAGGGCATCAATGTCATGGGTCCGCTGCCGGCCGACACCCTGTTCACGCCGCAATACCTGGACCACGCCGACGCCGTGCTGGCGATGTACCACGATCAGGGGCTGCCGACCCTCAAGTACGCCGGCTTCGGCGAGGCCGTGAACATCACGCTGGGTTTGCCGCTGCTGCGCACCTCGGTTGACCATGGCACGGCACTTGATTTGGCGGGCAGTGGCCGCGCCCACGGCGGCAGTTTCAATGCCGCGTTGCGGCTGGCGGCGGACCTCGCCGTTCGGCGGCCTCGGCAGCGATGAGCGCGCATCAGGCGAGAAAGCGCTTCGGGCAGAATTTTCTGCACGACCGCGGGGTGATCGACCGCATTGTTCGCGCCATTCGTCCACGCGAGGGGGAGCGCATCATCGAGATCGGCCCTGGCCTGGGCGCGCTCACCGTTCCGTTGTTGGCGGCGCTCGGCCGCCTCGAAGTGATTGAACTGGACCGCGACATCGTTCCCAAGCTCACGGCAAGTTGCGCCGGACAGGGTGAGCTGACCATCACCCAGGCGGACGCGCTCAAGGTGGATTACACCGCGATGGCGCAAGGGCAAATGCTGCGCGTGGTCGGCAATCTGCCTTACAACATTTCCTCGCCGCTGCTGTTTCATCTGCTCGATCACGCCGACGCCATCCACGACATGCACTTCATGCTGCAAAAGGAAGTGGTCGACCGCATGTGCGCGTCCGCCGGTGACGCCGACTATGGCCGCCTGAGCGTGACCCTTGCCGCCCGTGCCAACGCCGAGCGGCTGTTCGTGGTTGGGCCTGGGGCGTTTCAGCCGGCGCCCAAGGTCGATTCGGCCATCGTCCGCCTGACGCCGCGCGCGCCTGACTTCACGATCAATGATCGAGCCGACTTCGAAAAACTGGTCACCGCCGCCTTCAGCCAGCGCCGCAAGCAGCTGCGCAATACGCTCAAGCAACTGATGAGCGTCGAGCAGATCGCCGCTTGCGACATCGACCCCAGCATTCGCGCCGAGCAATTGACGCCGGCCGACTTTGCCCGCCTTGCCAACACCCTGAGCGCCGACTGAGGTCGCCCTGGGGTCCGTCAACACGATTGGACTCGCTGCGGCCGAGTCGGCTCTGGCCCTAGGCGTCCGCGGTTTCCTGGCGCATCGCGGTGGCCAGAAACACCGGCCGAATGGCGTCGTCCAGATACTGCAGCGCCACCCGGACCGGAATCCACTCACCGTCGGCATTGCGGTGCCGCGTCGCGTAATGCACGACCTCAACCTGGCCGTCGCGCAGTGCCCTCAGCCACGACTGAAACGCTGCGCGGTCGAGCTCGGGAGCGATGCTTGGCAGCGACAATTGCGACCACCGCGCTGGCGGATAACCCAGCGCGGCCTTGGCCGCCGCACTGACCTCGATGAACGACAGGGTGTGGGCGTCCAGCACGAACGCCTGGTCGGCGCCCAGTTCAAACCAGCGACGCTCACGCTGCGCCATCACGTGCAGCTGTCCGGCCTCGCGCAGGTCGCGAACCGTCACCACCCAGCCGCGGTGATCGTCACGCAGGCGATGGGCACGCAAGGTCACGGGAAACGAGTGCGCATCGTTTCGCCAGGCCCGCACCGCGGGCGCATCAGCCTGGTCGGGCTCGAACGCGGCAAGCGTCAACTCGGGCATTTGCACAAACGGCACCGGGAACAGTTTGGCCAGTGTCAGCCCGCGCCATTGGTCGTCGGCATACCCGAACAGGGCGCTGGCGCAGCCGTGCGCGGCATGCACCGCACCGTTGCGATTGACGATCAGAATCGCTTCATCGAGCTGGGTCAGCGCCTCGCGCATCATCCGCGTCTCGGCTTCCAGCGCCGCCAGGGTGCCAAGACGGTGACTGGCATCGCTGAGGAGCATGGCGCCGCCGTCCCGGCCGCCACGGGGGTCGGCCATTACCTTGATATCGACCTGCTGCCGGGTGCCTGTGCGGTTCAGAAGCATCAGGGGGTTTTGCAGCACCTCGGGGGTGGGCTCGGCAAGCAAGGCTTGAGGCGTGACCGGCAACGGCTGGTCGTCGGCGCCGCGCAGGTGCAGCACGGTGGCCAAGGGGCGCGTTTGCGCGTCGCGCTCGCGCCAGCCGCTCCAACGTTCGGCCGGCGTGTTCATCGCCAGCACGCGACCCTCGGCGTCGAAGCGGATGACCGCCACGTCCAGCGCCCCCAGCAGAGCCAGTCCGGCACGGAGTTCAGCGTCGGGCGACGGCTCGGCGGCTGTCAGCGATGGTGCTGCCCGGCGGCCGCGCAGGCGGTCGCGCAGCAGATCCGGATCGGGTGCCGCGGCAGGGCGCAGTCGCCGCCACGCGGCCCAGATCAACAGGCCGCCGGCCACCAATAGCAAGCTGAGCCCGACACGGCGTAACGCCACCAGCGCGGCTGCGTCAACCTCGGCCTGTAGTTGCTTGAAACGGGTGAATTCAACTTGGCCCAGCGGCCGGGCCGCGTCATCTTCGACCACGGCCAACCCGCTGTCACCGGTCAGCCGATAAAGCTGTGTGCGCACCTGCACCCGGCGCAGGGTCGGCACCAGGGGCAGTCGCAACGATTCGAACACCCCGCCACTGGCGAGCACCTGCCCGGTGGCATCACGCACCGCCAGAAAACTCAGCGCCAGCCGTGCATCGGTCTGCAGGTCACGCACCTGCTGACGCACCGCCGGGGCATCGTCAGCGCGAAGCAGTGGACGGAACAACGCCGCAAGTTGGGCCTCGGTGGATGCCACGTCGAGCCGGGATTGCCAGTGCCAGCCGCAGGCCAGCGCAGCACCGCCGATCATCGCCAGTGCCAACGCCAGCAACAGCAGTCCGGTCGAAGACGGTCGCGGCGAGAAGTCGGCCACCCGACAATCGCTCAGCGCTGGAACAGCACGGGCTGCGCGTCCGTGACGTCAAACACGCGATAGTCGGCGTAGGCGATCTGGATGCCCAACTCTTCAAGCAGTTGCGTTGATAAGTCATCGATGACCGATGTCAGCGACAGATTCTGTGTCTCGTTATTGACAGTCACGGAAACCACATTGCTCGTCACGCCATCTACAAGTGCAGAAACCTCGGCGAGGAGAGTGCCTGCACCAAGCAGGCCGTTGACGAGGTTAGTAGCCTCATCCAACCCAAGCGGAAGCGGCTCGCCACTGATGCGAACTTCCAAGCTGTCTATAGTGATCTCCGGACCGGCCAGCGCTTCGTTGATGGCAGTCACAAGATCGGGTGCTGGACCAGACGGGTAACGTTGCAGCGGCTCCCCCGTTAGCGGGTCGTGCTGGCTATCCAACGTGAAATCCAAAGTGCCATTGCCGCCGTTACTGATCTCAATCGGTGCGACCGCTGAAACTGCGGCGACGACTTCGACATCCAGTGGCGAGGAGCCCCCGCCGAGCAAACCACCCAGCAAACCACCCAACAAGCTGTCGAGTGGGCCAACAAGGGCCTCAAGGCTTGAGCGGGTGGATTCGAGACCAAGTGACACCTGCAGATCAAGGTTGATCTCACCACCGGCCAGCCCGGTTTCGACATCAAGACGGACTTCAGGGTGCGGGCTCCCGGCACGGGGGCACTGGATATCCCGAACCCGGGCCTCGCCTGTCGCGGCGTTGAGCATCACCGACACGTTGCCGGTGACCGCGCCGCCGAGGGTGTCGATGGCAATGCTCGGTAACCCGACCGCGACTTGTCCGGAACTCGCGATGCCTTCATCGCTGCCGCTGCCATCGGGGACGCCCTGCGCGCCGGGCGTGCCGGGGTCGAGCACCTGAATGCTGCCACCGCTGCAGTCCAGCCCCAGGATTGAAAGCGCTGCAGGACAGTCGATGTTGATCGGCGCGCCGACGGCCAATTGCCGCACTGCCTGGCTGGTCAGCTGGCCGACGCTAATGATCAGGTCGCCTGCCGCGCCGACAATATCCGGGGTCAGTCCCAGCAGTTCATTGAGTCCCGAGACGCCGCCGCCCAGGTCGGCCGTGGCCAATTCGACCAGATCTGCGACCGCATTGAGCAGATCGGTGGCCGGGACCACATCAACCAGCAACTCGCCGAGCTCGCCCTGTTCCAGCGCTTCGGTCAGATCGCCCACAGAGACGCCGACACCCAGCAGGTTTCGGTAGTTAAGCACGCTGACGCTGGGGCTACCGCCCAGTACCCCCGCCAGCACCGGGTCAAGCAGCGATTGACTCAGGTCGACGCCGAGTAGGCCGCTACCGACCCCGAAGCTGGCCACCGGCCGACTGCGTGCCGAGGCCACGGCGACCATTTCGCGGTCGTCGTCGCTGCTAAACCCTGGGATCAGGCGCGGCGGAGTCGGTCGCAGCAACACCACCTGCACCGAGTCGTGCGCGGTGATGGCGCCTAGCGGCACGCCCTCGTCGTCGAACAGCGGGTCGAACTGCCGCACGCCGGCGTCGTCGACCCGCATGATCCCGAGTCGCACCTGACCGCCGCCGTCAATCCATGACGGGTCGCCGCCATTGCGAATCAGCGAGGCGCGCGCCTCATCGATCGCGGTTGCGAGCGGGCTGGGCCCGCGCGCGGCGGCACCGAAGCAGCCGCCGGCGAGCCGCGAGGCATCGAGCGCCGCCACGTTGGCAATGCGCTGCAGACTCCGCTGGGCGGCGTAGAGACGGGCAAGGTCAACCGTGAGGCCCACCGCGATCAGGCCAAGAATGGCCGTGACCGCGCCCATCACTGCAGCAGCACCACGCTGGCGCTGGCGCCCGGACTTCACCGGATTACTGGCTCTGGCCACCGCTGCCAAAGCCCTCGCGTTCGAAGGTCTCGGGAATGGGCTGGCTGAAGCTTTCAAGGTGCCGCTCGTAAACCCGCGTCGCCACTTCGCCGCTCATGGGTCGTGGGTCGGTCGGGGCGGCCACGCCGCTTTTTTGCAGATCCATCCAGGCGCGCGTTTCGCTGCCCGGGGGCGGCTGTGCGTTGGCCGGCAGTCGTCCCGGCGGTTGTGCCTGGGCCGCAACGCTGAAGCCGGCCGCCATCACAGCGCCAAAAATTATTGATCGGTTCATTGCAAGGTCCTCGGGGTACGGGTGGAGGCCGACTGGAACTGCCGGGCACGCTGTTGCAAACGGGCAAAGCCTGCGTCGTCGACGCCGCTGTTCTCGGCCATCTCCAGCGCGCGACGGGCATCGCCACTGGCCAGCAGCAGCAGAATCAGATTGTTGCGAATACGGGGTTCATTGGGTGCCAGTTCGGCGGCGGTGGCGAGCTGGGTCAAGGCCGCGTCAAAGTTGCCGGAACTGAGATAGGCGTAACCCAGGTCATTGCGAAATTCTGACGCGGTTGGTTTGCTGACCACGGCGGCCTGCAGATGGCCAAGGGCCTTCGCGGCCTGGCCGCGCTTGGCGGCAATCAGGCCGAGGCCATGCTGTGCCTCGGCGGCGTAGCCCGTGCGCGCGAGCGAGACGAACAGTTGCTCGGCCGCTTCAAGCTCGCCCAGGCGGCGGCGGGCATCGCCCTCCAGCCAGCGCAGCATTGCGCTGTCGCCGATCGACATCCGCTGCGCCTCGATGTGGGCGATGGCGGCGTAATACTGCTGCTGGTCAATCATGTTGCCGATCAGCTCAAGGTGTAGTTCGCTGTCGGTTGCTGAGGCGTTGTTGTCGGCCTGTGGCACCTGGGTGCGACGTTGCAAATCGCTGGCGGGATCGTCGGTCATGCGGATGGGACCGGCACGACCGATGGGCGCGTCATCAATCCGCTGCTCAACACGGCCGGTCGGCCCGACGCAGCCACTGACCAGCACGGCCAGCAACACGGCCGGCAGCCACAACGGGCGGTCAGCCCGCAACATCGCCAAGCGCCTTGATGATGGACATGAAAGCGGGACCGGCAACGAAGATCAGCAGCGCCGGGAAGAAGAACAGCACCATGACCACGGTCATGCGGCCGGACAACAGGTTGACCTTTTCGCGCAGTGTCAGGCTGCGCCGCTCTTCAAGCACCGACAGCGCCTCAAGAAGAGGCTCGCGCACTTCACCACCGAAGCGATCCACCTGTCGAAGTACGGCAAGGACGGTGGACAGCTCTTCGACATCCATGAGCTTGCCCAGCGCTTTCAGGGATTCGTCAGTGTCGGCACCGGCATCGATGCTGCGCAGCAGAATCTCGAACTCGGTACCGAGCTCAGGCAGCACGCCGCCGCCTTCCTTGACGATGGAGGCAATCGCCTGGCGCGTCGACAAGCCGGCTTCGAACAGCAGAATCAGCAGGTGCACGAACAGGGGCACCTCGGATCTGACGCGGGCGCGACGCTTTTCGGCGGCACCGCGGAGTACCCAGCGTGGAATCAAGACCGAGAAGGCAAAGGCGGCAAATCCGCCGCCGAGCAGGAACAACATTTTTTGCGGGTGCTCGGCGCCGAAGAGCCAGTAAGCGATGACGAGCATGATGCCCACCAGCGGCACGGCGCCCTGAAAGCTGTACCAAGCCACCTTGGCCTGCGCGCTGCGCCAGCCCGCCTGCAGCATCAGCGTTGCACTCACGTTTTCAGGGTCGACCCAGCCTTCGATCGCCTTGCCACTTTTGGCGACCCGGTCGATCAGCCCCTGGGGTGCGGCGGCGGCGTTGTCACCGAGGTCGGTTGCCGTCATCCGTGGTGCCACGCGGGCACTGAGGTGCGCGCGTTGCCGCGAGCCCTGGACCACCATCCAAAGCACAAGACCGAGCGCGCCGATCACCAGCACGGTGAGCGTGGCCAGCCCGCCGAAGATCAGGGCGCTCATGTGGGGTCGTCCGTGCTGCGCATCATCTTCACCAGCACGACGATGCCGGCCAATTGCATGCCCAGCGAGATCAACATCATCAGCCGGCCGCCGCTGTCTTCGAGAATGGTCGTGTAGTACGCCGGGTTTTGCAGGTAAACGTAAAGCGAAATACCGATGGGCAGCACCGACAGTACGACCGCCGAGAACCGGGTTTCGGCGGTCAGTGCGCGCAGCTCGCGCGAGGCCATTTCGCGGGCACGGATGGCGGTGACGAGGCTGCGCAGAATGTTGCGCAGCGAGCCGCCGTATTTACGGTTGATGGCGGCGGCCATGGCCATCACCTTCAAGTCACGCAGTTGGTGAATTTCGGCGGCTTCCATCAGCACGCTGTCGGTCGGGGCGCCAAGCCGCACCTGGCGACCGACGCTGGCCATCAAGGGTTGCAGCGGCTCGGGCGCTTCCCGTGCCGCGACCGCCAACGACTCTTCGAGGGTATTGCCGGCCGACAGAACGCGCATGGTGGCCTCCAGATAGCCGGGCAGTTGTTCGAGCATCAGCGCGCGCCGCGCCGAGGCCTTGCGGCTCATCCACGCCCAGCCCAGCACGATGGCCAGCCCGCCGATGCCCAGTGCGCCCAGCCAGCCAGTGAGCAGAAACAACACAGGTCCGATCACCAGCACGGCAGGCAGCCAGATACGGAACACTTTTTCGGGTGCCACCTCGGAGCCGGTACGCCATAACAGCGTGCACAGCCAGCGCGTGACGGGGTCGCGGATGGCGTCCTTGCGTGGCCGGTAGCGCTCGATCTGGGCGTCGTCATCGTCGAATTCGCCTTCGGCCCGCAGACGCAGGCGCTCACCGCGCTTTTTCTCTTGCGCTGACGCGCGCAGAAACAGCGTCAAGGCCACGCCGGCAAGCACCAGCATCGCCACCAGCAACAGCAGCGTCAGGTTCATGACAGGCCTCGCTGGTCGATGTGGCCAGCGGCGTCATGGTCGTAGCGGAACACGCTGCGCAGGTTCAGACCGCTGCTGCTGGTGTCCAACACTTCGGCAATCTGCGTCACCCGGCGCTCGCCGCCCGGCAGTCGGGCCACTTGCACCATCAGCTGAATGGCACTGGCCACCTGCGCGCGCAGCGTCACTTCACTGCCGGAGAAGCCCGCGAAGTTGGCCAGCAGTTCAAGGCGGTTGAGCGCGTCCTGCAACGAGTTGGCGTGCAAGGTGGTCATCGAGCCGTCGTGGCCGGTGTTCATCGCCTGCAGCATGTCGAGCACTTCGTCGCCGCGCACTTCACCCACAATGATGCGGTCCGGGCGCATGCGCAGTGCGTTGCGCACCAGGTCGCGGGCGTTCACGGCGCGCTCGCCTTCCAGGTTGGGCGGGCGGGTCTCAAGGCGGACGACGTGGCGGTGTTCAAGCCGCAGCTCGGCCGCGTCCTCGATGGTAATGACCCGCTCGGTTTGCGGAATCCACTGCGACAGCAGGTTCAAAAATGTGGTCTTGCCCGAGCCGGTGCCGCCCACCACGATCAGGTTGGTGCGCTGCTGCACCCGTTCGCGCAGGTAGGTCAGCATGTCGGGCGTGGCGCTGCCGTAGCGCACCAGATCGGCTTCGGTGAGCGCCTGCTTGCGGAATTTTCGAATTGACAGACAGGGCCCGTCGAGCGCAATCGGCGGGATGATGGCGTTGACGCGCGAGCCATCCGGCAGGCGCGCGTCGACCATGGGGGTGGACTCGTCCACCCGCCGCCCAAGCGGCGCAAGAATGCGCTGAATGACACGAATCACGTGCAGGTCATCGGCAAAGCGTACCGGCGCACTTTCGAGCACGCCGTTTCGTTCGACGAACACCGTGTTGGGGCCGTTGACGACGATGTCGTTGACGGTGTCGTCATTGACCAGCGCCTGGATCGGGCCGAAGCCGGTGAGCTCGTCCTGGGCATCGCGCACCAGCACTTCGGACTCGCGCTGGTTGACCGGCAGTCGCTGATCGACCACAAAGCGACGCATCTGCTCCGACACGAAGCGCTCGGTCTTGGTGGCATCCCAGTCGTCGATATCGAGGTTGCGTTCCTCGATCTGCTGAATCAGGTGCCGGTGAAAATTGCGCTTGATCTGCTGATAGGCCTCCGACAGGCGGAAGCGTTCGATCGGCGTGTCGGCGGCGGTCCCCATTAGCTGATCCACCGCTTGAGCAGCCCGGACTGGGTCTTGGGCGCGGCCATGGTGTCGGTCTGGTCGCGCAGGCTGCGCGCAAGTTCGCGAATGTCGTTGACGAACGGGTCGCGTGGAAACAGCTTAAACATCGGATCGCCGGTGTTCATCGATTGGATGCGCGCCGCCGGTTCACCGGTGAGCGTGCCCAGCAGGGGAATCTCCAACAGCTCGGCAAGGTGTTCCGGCTCAAGGCCCAGGCGCTTTTGGTAGGCATCGACCAGCAGGCCGATGCGCGGCAGGCTGACGCCGTCCATGCGCAGGGCGCGCAGCAAATGCTTGCTTTGCCGGGAGCGCAGAATCGATTGATCTGCCAGCCACACCAGCCGGTCAGCCAGCGGCAGCACGCTGGACAGCACCGGCACGCCGGCATGGCCGTCGATGCCCATCACGATCTCGGTGAACAGTCCGCGCAGCACACCAATCAAGCGGCCCAGGGTCTCTGCATCAAGCTGTGGCGCACCCAACAGGTTTTCCGGCAGCGACAGCACGTAGACCCCCGAGCTGTGCCTGACGAAGGCCGTGTCGATCAGCGTCTGGTCACAGCGGTAAACGTCACCGAGCGCATCGAGCACGGTGTAGGCGGCCGTGAGGTTGAGAAAGATGGAACCCGCCCCGGCGGGCGAGGCGCAATCCAGCAGCAACACGCGACGGCTAGGGTCGCTTTGGCGCCGTTCAAAACCGTCCGCCAGCGCCAAGGCCAGGTGCGCGGTGGTGAAGCCGATGCCGTCCAGCGGATGGCTGGAGGCCACCGTCCAGACCTTGCCCTGCTGTTTGGCCGGTTTGGCCGTGGTCGGGTTGGCCTGGGAGCGGCGCATCAGCCGCGCGGCGGACTGCGCCAGGCTGGCGTCGTCGCGGTGCATGACCCAAAAATCACGGGCGCCGGCGCGCATCGCCTGCAACACCACGTCGGGGTGCGGCTCACGGCCGATGGCGGCCACGGCAACATCGGGCAGGTGGTCGAGTAACTGTTCGAGCATGGCGCAACGACGCTCGACCTCTGCCACGTCCATTTCGAACAGCACCAGATCGGCCTTGGCCATGCGGTCGAGCTGGTCGACAAAATCGGCTGGGCTCACCACCCGCAGTGGTGTGAACTCCACGCCGTCAATCGCGTGGGCCAGCCAATTGACGAAGGCCGGGTCTGAGGCGATGACGTAAGCGGTGGGTTTCATCGGATCAATCTTTTTTTCGTGAACCGCATTTTGCTCCCCTCTCCCGCAGGCGGGAGAGGGGCTGGGGGAGAGGGGGCACCCGAAGGGGGCCGGAGCGCCTAGCAAAGCACCCCGCGCTTTCGGCGCGCCCTCTCCCGACCCCGGATAAAACCGGGGCCACCCTCTCCCGCAAGCGGGCGAGGGGAAAAAGACAACCCGCACCTTTCCCAAGAACAGTCATCACATCAATCACTGAAGCCGGTCGAGAAGTCGCCGGTTTCGAAGAACAGCGTCTCGGCGGCGCTGGGGTTGCGACGGCGCTCGCGTTCACCCGGCAGGGGGGGCAGTTTGGCCTGTCGTGCCATCGGCCGCACCAGGTGCGGCGTGACCACCATGATCAGCTCGCGCGCTTCACGGCTGACACGTGAGCTGCGAAAAAATGCGCCCAAGATGGGGATGTCGCCGAGAAACGGCACCTTGTCGATGCCATCTTCGGTGCTCGAGCTGATTAAGCCGCTGATCACGAAGCTCTCTCCATCGCCCAGTTCAATGGTGGTGTCGGTGCGCCGCACGCGCAGACCGGGGGTGGCGACGCCGCCCACTTGCACGGCGTTGGTAAAGTCCAGGTCACTGACCTCGGGTGCGATCTTCAGCGAAATGCGTTGCCGCGACAGCACGGTGGGCGTCAGCGACAGGCGCACGCCAAACTCACGATATTGAATGCTGATGCCGCCCGCCGTGGCGCCGCCCTGGCTGACCGGCACCGGGAACTCGCCACCGACCAGGTAGCTTGCCGTCTGGCCGCTGGTGGCCAGCAATGACGGCTCGGCCAGTACCTGTGCCAGTCCCTTGCGCTCCAGCAGGCTGAGCACACCAGAGGTGTTGTTGCGCACGTCACCGACCGCGATCTGGAAGGCTTCGCCCACCGGCAGGTTATCGACACCGCCCAGCGCAGTGCCGGCTGCTGCACCCGGGGGGGTGATGGCAAACGATGACAGGTCAGAGATGCGCGCAAAGTTGATGCCGAAGGCTTGCGCGCTGCTGCGGCTCACGTCGGCAATCTTCACCTCGGTCAGCACCTGGGTTTCCAGTTCGACATCGCTGCTGTCGGCGATCGCGGCTTCGGCCCCGGCCTGCGCCTGCTGGTGGGCGCGACGGTGGGCCATCAGGTTGGGCAGGCGACCGCTGAGACCCTGGCCAAAGTCGACTCGAGCGTTGGCCATATCGGGGTCGGGCCGGGCGTTGGGGTCGATGTCGCGCGGCGGCACCACACGCACCCGGTAGAGGGTGGGCTGGCCTTGAGGGCTGCGCCACATCATCAGGCTGGTGGTGCCCAAGGTCTTGCCCGCGATGAGCATTTCCTGGCGGTTGACCAGGTTGACGTCGGCAATCGCCGGATCGCCGACCGCGACGCGGGCCACGGCGCCCAACTCACGGAAAAAGCGGTGTGTGCCGCGTTCAACCACCAGCACGCCGGTGATGGCCTGATCTTCCAGCGAGGCTGGAATACGCTCGGCCTGACTCCAGGCGGGGGTGGCAAGGGCTGCACCGAGTAGAACGGCCAGAAGCCAAAGCCCCCGCAGACTCCCCAGCAAAGTCCCCCGCGCCTGCGGCGCGCCCTCTCCCGACCCTGCGGGCCACCCTCTCCCGCCTGCGGGAGAGGGGAAAAACTGGGCATTTCTCTTGAAAAAGTTCATGGGCGCACCCGGGTCACGTCGTTGGCACGAATAATTTCAACACTGGGGCGTGGCGGCGGTGTGTTGCGCGCCTGCGCCGGTGGCGGTTTGATGCGGCCCAGCTCTTCCAGCGAAATCACCTGGTCGGGGACCTTGGCATCGGCCTCGGCCTGGGTGGCGGCGTCGGTCATTTGCAGGCCGGTTTCGGTGGTGTCGTCGGCAAGCGGACGTTGACCCCGCAGGGCCAGACGTAACTCGCCAACACTCATGCCCAGCATCACGCGGGTCACGTCGACCTCGGGCACCGCCAGCACCGCCGTGCGGATTCGCCGCCGGGTGTCGGGCTGGGCGCTGTCTTCCTCGATGCCCTCGGGCCGGTCGATGATGCGGTCTTCGTAGGCCAGTACCCGCGCCTTCGGGAGCAGGATGCGCGCCTGCGTCTGCTCGACGCCACCGCCACCGCGCAGATAAACCAACAGGTCGACGTTGTCACCGGGGCGGATGAAGTCGCCCACGGCGACGATGTCGTTGACTTCCATCGACATCGCCACATGGTCGTCGGGGATCACCCGCGCAAGCTGGTTGGCACGACCGAAATAGCGTGCCGTGACCGGCGCTCCGGCATCAATGTCGACCAGCGGCGTGCGGCCGATGACCTTGTCCAAATCGGTGAAGTACTGTGCCGGTGTGACCGCGACCGGCAGCAGTGACACCGACTCACGGTCGATGGGCTGGTTGGCCGCCAGCGGTTTGATCGCCACCACGGCCAGTGTGGTCGGCGCCTGGGCGGCATCGGTCTCTTGTCGCTCCTGGCGCTGTGCCTCGGCCTCGGCACGGGCGGCAGCGGCATCGGCAGTGGTGGCGCGATAACTCAGCGCGACCGCAATCCCCAACAGCACGGCCAGTACGGCCAATACCGCTGCGGCAATCTTCAAGCTGTTCTGGTTCATGTCTTCTTCAAACTCCCTGACGCCCGGGGGCCATGTTAAATGCGCGCCACGGCCTCGGCGCTGAGTGATTGCGGCAACGGTGGAATTGTCCCTACCAACGGTAGGGTGAGGCGCGGAAACAATGCTGGATCTTGTATGGGCATGGTCAGACGCACCCGAATGCAGTCGCTGACGGCTGGCTCGGGCGTGCAACTCTGGTCAAAGGTGACGATCTGCCCTTCGTTGGAAAATACCCGGTCGCGTTGCGACTGCGGCAGCCACTGCAGGGCGGCACGTGCGCGATTCAAGGCTTCGGTTTGGCGCGCCGCATTGGTTTCGGCCGGGGCCACTCGAAGGGCCGAGGCGACCGACTCCTGCACGGCGTAATTGAGTGCACTGTTAAGCACGAACACGTAGCTGTAAACCACGATGCCGTACATCAGCAAAAACAAAATCGGGAAGATGAAGGCGAACTCCACGGCAACCGCGCCCCGCTGCTGCCGCTGTTGATTCACCCTCACGCGATGCCTCCTTGGTCCCGTATTACCGCCACCACAAACCCCAACACAATCCACGGCGCCACCGGCAACCGTAAACCCCTCCAACCCGCTCGGACCCACACCAAGCTGAGCAAGCCAAACGCCGCCAGCGCAACCAAGGTGGCGACCAAGCTGATGTGAATGCCGACCATCAACCCGAGAATCGCGGCAAATTTTGCATCACCGGCACCTGCATGGCCCAGCGCGTAACCCAGCAACCAGGGTGACATGGCAACCGCCATGCCACCCAGGGCACTGAGCCAGGGAGCGCCCAGCAGACTGACGTGCGTCACCAGCAGTGCCAGCAAGGCCACCACTAATGCGGGAAGTAACAGGACGTTGGGGATGCGACGGGTTCTGTGGTCAATCACTGCAACCAACAGCGCCCAGATGAGTACCCCCAACGTCATGTTGCTCCTTGCGACTCGTGGTCATTTTGGCGGGGGAAGCAACAGGGGCCGGTTAATTTGACCCTGGCCCCTTTTCTTTTCTCCTCTGGCGGGGGAAGCAACAGGGGCCGGTTAATTTGACCCTGGCCCCTTTTCTCCTTTTCTCTTGGCCCCTTTTCTCTTCCTTTTCTCTTTGTGGCCCCTTTTCTCTTTGGCCCCTTTTCCTTTTACTCCGGAGCGATTCCTTCATTAGTGAGCTGTTCGCTGGCTGAACTAAACACGCCCTCAATCTGCCCACCAAGCACCCCAAGAATAATGATTGCCGCAACAGCAATCAGTCCGAGAATCAACCCATACTCAACGGCGCTGGCACCTTCTTCATCTCTCAAGAACGCCTTGATCTGTTCCAACATGACTAGCTCCTTCGATAAATGGCGCCAACGTCTGCTGGGCCTACAGTGATCATCAGCGGCCACCTTGGTGAAGTCAAAGCCGTTCATAGGCGCCAGACGACCGCTCACAGGCACATCGACATTTTCCTACACGCCGCTGACCCCACTTTGGGCAAATGAGGTCGGTCTGGCCAGCAAAAAAACCTCCAGAATGGTCTTCCAAAGGCTACGTCCGTCAGCTGGCCCGCGTGGGCCGGAGAGCGGCCCGGACGCATCTGCGATAATTGTAGACCCGCCGCTCGTCCAACTCGCCATGTCTTACGCTCCACATCTTCACGCCGCCCGCTCTGCCGCCGAGGCGGCCTCTGCGCTCATTCGCAAAGCCTATCGCGGTCAGTTTGACGTGCAGCTCAAGGCTGATGCCTCGCCGGTCACAGAGGTCGACATCGCCGCCGAAAAGGTCATTCGCCAGACGCTCTCTGCAGCTTTTCCCGACCACGCGTTCTACGGTGAAGAGCTCGGTCGTGGTGACACCGATGCCGAATATCTTTGGCTCATCGACCCCATTGATGGCACCAAAGCCTTCGTGCGTGGCTACCCGATGTTTTCAGTGCAAATCGCGCTGATGCACCGTGGCGAACTGGTGCTCGGCGTGTCCTGTGCGCCGTGCTGGAACGGCACCGGCGAAACCGCCTGGGCTGAGAAAGGGCAGGGTGCCTGGCTGGACGGCGAGCGTATTCACGTCAGCGAGATCGACACCCTGGCCAAGGCCACGTTGTCGACCGGCAACATCGCCACCCTGGCCGCCTCAGCCGACTGGGCCAAGCTGGGTGCACTGATTCCCAGGCTGCACCGCATTCGCGGCTACGGCGATTTTCTTCACTACCACCTGCTGGCCAGTGGCCGAGTCGATGCGGTTATCGAGAGTGACCTCAACATTCTCGACATTGCCGCGCTCACCGTCATTGTTCGCGAGGCAGGCGGCACCCTGACCGAGTTGGGCGGGGGCGCCATCGGCCTCGACACCACCAGCGTGCTGGCGACCAATGGCCGTTTGGGCGTTTGGTAGATTCCTTTACGCGGTGGGCGCTTCTGGCGAGTCGGGTCTGCAAGGCTGCTGAATCACCGCGCCACTGATCAGCTCCATCGCCGTCAGCGCGCCGCCCCAGACGCAGCCGGTGTCCAGCCCCCAGACCTGATGCGCAGGCCAGTGCACCTGACGCAGCAGCGACCAGTGCCCAAAGACGATGGGCTGACCCGCGCTGCGCCGGCCCGGCGCAGCGAACCAGGGCAATTGGCCGGCAGGGGCTTCGTTTGGCGCGCCTTTGTGATCGAAGCAGAGCCTGCCGTCGCCATCGACCATGCGCTGCCGGGTGAAGGCGTTGATGATGTAACGCCAGCGGTCGAGCCCGGTTAGGTCGTCCGACCATTGGTCGGGCTGGTTGCCGTAAAGCGCGTCGAGCAGCGTGGCCGCGTCATCGCTGCGCAGCACGGACTCCACTTCAGCGGCATGGCGCAGTGCGTCGTCGACGTTCCAGGCGGCCGCGACGCCGGCGTGTACACACAGCGTGCCGGTGACCGGCTCGCGGTAGGCCAACCGTTGCTGCCGCAGCCAGTGCAGCAGCGTGTCGCAGTCGGGGGCACTCAGAATCTCGTTCAGCGTGTCTTTACGGTTGAAGCGACCGCTACGCGCGGCGGCCAGCAGGTGCAGGTCATGGTTGCCCAGCAGCACCGTTGCCGCGCTGTCGAGGCCGCGCACGGCGCGCAGCGTGCCCAGCGAGTCATGGCCACGATTGACCAGGTCACCGAGCAGAATCAGATGGTCGTTCGCGGCGTCGAATTGCAGGTGTTCAAGCAGTTGTTCGAAAGGCCTGCGTTCGCCCTGAAGGTCACCGACGGCAAAGATTCGTTTCATAGTGGTTTCCGCATTTGCAGCGTCGGCGCTGGGTAGTCGACTGTGGCAAGACCGCCTCATTATCGCCCTGGTCGACCGCCAAACCGGGGGATCGGCGGTCTGCAATGGGCAGGGGAGGCTTGCCTACATTACGCACAACGCCTGATTCGGCGCTGTGTGTCAGCATCATTGGTGGCGATGTCTCGTGGGTCGTCGGGGTCCTGCTTCGGGGCTTAAAGTTCATCTAAAACGAATGTCATGAATAAAATCGGAATGCGCTTCGCGCTGTGGTTGCTGGACCATCGGAAAGCCTCGCTGACCGCGTTTGCGCTGATCACCTTGGCCTTTGCGGCAGGCATTCCACGGGTCAACATCGGCACGGTGTTTTCCGACCTGTTGCCGTCCAATGATCCGTTTGTTCAGGTGTTCAAGGACCATCCGAATTTCGGCAGCCCGCTGACCATGGCGGTGATGATCAAGCGCACCGACGGTGACATTTACAACCCCGAAACGCTGGCGAAGGTGTGGAAGTTCACCCGCGACATCGACCTTGCGCCGGCCGTCGATCACGCTCAGGTGTTGTCGATCAGTACCGAGAAAGCACGCTTCTCGGAGGCCACGGCCAACGGCGTCGACATGCGGCCGCTGATGGACGATCACCCGCCGCGCACCGAGGCCGAGATGGCCGAGTTCCGGCGCCGGGTAAACACCTCGGCCAACACCCGCACCTTTCTGATTTCGGAAGACGGCAAGGCGACCCTGATCATGGCCACCTTCATCGAGCAGCGCCTCGATTACGGCGAGTCGTTCGAGTACGTGCAGGCGTTGGTCGAAGCGGCGCGCGACGACGATCACGAGGTCTATCTGGCCGGCCAGCCGGTGCTCACCGGCTGGGTTTATCGCTACCAGGGCGAGATGTTCATGGTCTTTGGCCTGACCTTGCTGATGTTGTTGCTGGCGTTGATCGCCTACCTGCGCAACGGCGTGGGCGTGCTCACGCCGGTCATCACCAGCACCGTTGCAGCCGTGTGGGCGATTGGCCTGGTGGGCTGGCTGGGTATCACCATTGAGCCGCTGTTGATGGTCGTGCCCTTGCTGCTCATCGCCCGCTCGTTCTCGCACAGCGTGCAATTCAGTGAGCGCTATTTCGAGGTGTATGCCGAATTGGGCGACCGCCCGGCGGCGGCGCGGCGCACTTTGCAGTTGATGGCGCGGCCGTCGATTCTCAGCATTGTCACCGACGTATTGGGCATCGTCGTGGTGATTGCCGCGCCGATTCCGGCGATGGTCGATCACGCCATCTTCTGCGGCATGTGGGCGGTGTGGCTGATCCCCGCCGGGGTGCTGCTGGTGCCGCTGCTGCTGGCGTCGTTGCCGGTGCCTGGCAATGTCGACGACCTGGTCAATCGCAGCGGCCACACGCCCTTGCATCGCGCTTTGGCGTTTGTGCTCAACGGCTTTGCCAAATGTTCGGCGCCGGGCGCGATGCGCGTGACGGCCGTGGTGCTGGCAGTGTGGGCGGCGGTGGCGTTCTACTTTGCCGGGCAAATCAAGATTGGCAACCCGGTGCAAGGCACGCAGTTGCTCTGGCCTGACTCGGAGTTCAACCAGGCGGTGCGGGCCATCAACGATCACTTTCCCGGCACCAACACGCTGGAGATCGTCCTCGAAGCGCGCGATGTGGAAGACCCCGACTGGAACGCGCAAAAGGTCGAGACGGTGATGACCATGCTCGAACTGCAGCGGCTGATGCTTGAGAGCGACTTCCCGCCCGTGGCGACGCTGTCGTTCGCCAACTATCTGCAGGAGGTCAGCCGGCTGTTCAGCGGCGGGCATCCCGGCTGGGGGCCGCTGGACCCGCGCGCTGGGGCCGTCAGCGCGGCGACGATGGGCGCGCTGATGGGCACCTCGGCGGCGTCGTACAGCAATATCGTCTCGGAAGACCTGCAGCACGCCACCGTGTCGTTCTGGTACCCCGACAACACGCAGGCCACCGTCGATGCCGCTCTGAAGGCGGCGCGCGAAGCGGTCGAAACCGTGGGCGTCGAGCACGACGCTTTCCGTGTGCGGCTGGGCACCGGCACCATCGCCCTGCAGCAGTCGATGAATGAGGTCATCGAGCGCTATCACCCACTGGTGGTCGGCGCCCTCAACATCTTCATTCTGCTGCTGTTCTCATTCGCCTATCGCTCGGTGGTGGCGGGACTGATACTGCTGGTGCCGGTGAACTTGGCGCACTACACCATGGTGGCCTTGATGCACGGGCTAGGCGTCGGCCTCGACATTCATTCGACCATCATTGCTGCCATCGGACTCGGCGTCGGCATCGACTACGGCATCTACCTGCTGTCACGCATGTGTGAAGAGGTGGGCAAGCGTCCGGACGACTGGGCCGCTGCCATCCACGAGTCGATACACACCACCGGCAAGGCCATTGCCTTCACCGCCAGCATCATGACCATCGGCATTCTCCCGGTTTATCTGCTGTCGGGGCTGCGTTTCGTCGCCGACATGGGCCTGCTGATTCTTTGCATCATGTTGATCAACATGATCGCTGCGCTGGTCGTACTGCCGACGCTGATCGCCCTGGTGCGACCGCGCTTCGTCGCCGCATACGCCACCCGCCGCGCCGACCCCGAATGAGCGATGCTGCTGGGTGACTGCAACCACCGCCCGGTGCATCGGTCTGAGGGGTGGCTGCGTAAAGGCTGCCGTGGGTGCACCAGAGGAGGACGGCGTGTCACGGGCAAGGTTTCTCGAATCGGCTAGGCGGTGTCGGCACGGCATCGCCTTCATGCTGCTCGCGGTGGGGCTGCTGTCACCGGCTGCGGCGCTAGACGATGATGCGACGCTTAGCGTGCCCGTGGTCACCGACTTGCCCCCGCTGGAGTGGCCGGCGTGTCTGGTCCGCCCGGATGTGCACCCGCAGATTTTGGCGATTGAGGCGGCGGTAACGCGCGGCGATCTCGATGAAGCGCAGCGCCTGGTCACCGCCCATGCCAAGGGTTTGCGTGACGCCCCGGCCGAAGCCCGCCTTGACGCCCAACTGGCCGCCGCCATCGTGCTCGACCGCGCCGGTGACCCGCAGGCTCGGCGACGCTTTGCCTCGGTGGCCGAGTACGCAGCTGCAGTCGGCGGGCTGTATTCCCCGCACCTGCTGCCCGCGCGGGCTGGGGAAGGCTTTGCCGCGTTACGGCGTGGCGAGGCGCTTTCGGCCGAAGAATCTTTGACCAGCGCCCTGCACCTGCACCGCATGCGCCACGGGCTGCACGACCCCGGACAGATGGTCTACCTGCAGGCCCTGTCCGCGCTGGCCGACGGGGCCGCCGCCGAAGAGCAGGTGACGTTGTTGATGCGTCGCCAGCTGGCGCTGCTGCAGCGGCAGATGCTGGCCGACGACGCCGCCCCAGGCTTGCTCGAATCGTTGCCAGAGTTGATGACGACGCTGCGCAACAGCACCGCCTTCGCGGCGCTGGCCCGCCCCATCACAGAATTACGCTTCGCGCTGCAACAGAAGCTGGATGCGGACGATCCGGCGCTCGTGCCGCTGCTGATTGCCGACTCACACGCCAATGCGCTGGTCGCCATCGCCGGCGAAAGTCGCTGGGACGCCCGGGCACTGCGCGAGGCCTACAAGCTCATCACCTCCCTGGATGTCGACATGTCGGCCGACGCGCGTGCCCATGCACTGGTCGACGCTGGCAACGTCTGGTGGTTGGTCGGCAACACCCAGGCGGCGTTGGCGATGTTCGATGTGGCCGAACAGCTTGATGTGCACACGGCCACCGCCCGGGTGCGGCGGCCCGAGGCGTTGGCGTGGCCGACCGGCACGCCGCGCGCCATGGTTGATGAGTCTGCGGGCGGCTGGTTGCGGCTCGGCATCCGCATCAACCTGCGGGGTGACGTGATGCGCATCACCGAGGCGCAGGTGTCTCCCGAGCGCCATCCGGTGGGCGTGGCCCGCGCACGTGCCTGGCAGTCGGCGGCGCGTCGTGCGACATGGCGGCCTGCCGTGGTCGACGGCCGTGCCGCGACGCGCGAGGATACGGTCATCTTTGACCGCTTCGTTCCCACCCAATAATGAGGCTGCAGATGCACACCCATCACGACCCGGCGACGTTGGCATCCACCCTGACACGGCGCGGGTGGGCTGTGCTGACCACCGCGATGTTGATGCTCATGAGCGCCTGCGTCGTGACTCCGCCAAGCCCGCCCCAGCCGCCACAGCCCACGCCCCCGCCAGCCGGGCAGCCACCGCCGCCTGCGGGCGAAGACAAGTCTGCCGAGCCCGACACACAGCCCCCTCCCCCGGCTGGCGAATCGAGCGAACCGCCACCGCCCACGGGTTCGGTTAAGGAATCGGAAAGTCAGGCCGGCGCAACGTCGCCGTCATCGCCGACCACCGGGCAGACCGCGCAAGAACAGATGGACGCCATAGACCAGGCCTTCGGTGAATCGCTCGGCGTCTTCGACGAACGCCTGGCGCGGGAGCAGATGGCACAGCAGGAACAGCGTGAAGCGGCTGCCGCCGACCGGGCCGCGCGTGAAGCGGCCGGCGGCGGGGGCGATGAAGAGGACGGCGATGGCGGACGCGGCGCACCGCCGCCGCCGCCGCCCTCCGGCGGCGGCTTCGGCGACGACAGCGACCCGGTCGACGGCGATCCTCGCGGCGGCCCGGCCAGCCCCGGCAATCGGGCCGGCCCGACGCCGCCCGATGTTGGCGACGGTCGCGACGACGACATCGTGGCCCGGCAACTGCGTGAAGCGGCTGAACGCGAGACCGATCCCGAACTGCGTGAGCGGCTCTGGGATGAATATCGCGAGTACAAACGGAGTCTGTAATGCCTCGATCCCACCTTTTCACGCGCGCTGCACCCCTGCTCCAGGCCTTGCTGATGGCCAGCGTGGCCAGCGGCTGCGTGTCGCAGCAGGTCAAGAAGGTCGGCAGCACCCAGGCCCAGTACGCGCAGGCCGAGGTGCCGTCCGAGGCATTGCTGCAAATGGCGATTCTCACCTTCGACCCGGGTATTCCCGACACCATCAAGGAGCAGGAAGAGGCCAACGTCATCCCCGAAGTACGCGAGGCCGAGGCCAAGTATCTGCCGCACGTGCTGCGCGATACGGTGCAGAACACGGGCTTCTGGGGTGCGGTGCGCGTGGTGCCGGCGCCGGTCAACACGGCCGACGTGACCGTGCGTGGCACCATTCTCGGCTCCGATGGTGAGCTGCTGAAGTTGGCCGTCACCGCCGAAGACGCCACCGGCCGGGTCTGGCTCGAAAAGACTTACGAAGAAACCGCGGCTGAGTACGCCTACACCGAAAAGCTGCCGGCGGGTACCGATCCGTTTCAGGACATCTACAACCGCATCGCCAACGACTTGCTCGCCGAGCGCAGCAAGATGAGTACGGCCGAGCTGGTCGCCGTGCGCCGCGCCGCCGACATGCGCTTCGCCGCGCAGCTGGCGCCCGACCGATTTTCGGAATATGTCGAAACGGATCGGCGCGGCCGGGTCACCGTCAACCGCCTGCCGCCGTCCAACGATCCGGTGCTGGCGCGCGTCGAGAAGATTCGCGAACGTGAGGAACTGCTGGTCGACACGCTAGACGCCCACTACGGTAACTACCGGCAGAACATCGGCCGCCCCTACCAGGAGTGGCGCGAGGCGACCTACCGTGAGGCGATGATTCTGCGCGAGCTGAAGGGCGCCGAATGGACGCGCAAAATTCTCGGCGCCGCAGCGGTACTCGGCGGGATTGCAGCGGTGGCGACGGCCGACAACCAGGCCCAGTCGACCATCGGCCAGGCGGCGGTCATCGGCGGCATCTTCGCGGTGCAGTCGGGCATCGGCAAAGGGCAGGAGCGCAAGCTGCACGAGGAGTCGTTGCGCGAGCTCAATGCCTCGCTGGCCTCGGAAGTCGAGCCGCAAACCGTTGAACTCGACGGCAAAACCATCATGCTCACCGGCTCGGCCGAAGAGCAGTACCGTCAGTGGCAGGCGTTGCTGGCACAGATGGTCGCCGCCGAACGCGGCGAGCTGTAGTCCGCGCAGTGGCGTTACCGCCCGAGGACGACGAACCGGGTTTCACCCCGATACGGCCGGTGGCGGTGCAGCCGGTGGGTGCGCCGGCGCCCGCATCGTCGTCATCGGCGGCGCCGACCCCACAGACCTCGCAAGAAGCCCCGGGTGTTTCAGCGCGCACCGTGCTGATCGCGGCGCTGGTGCTGGCGGTCGGCGGTCTCGGATTGATGGCGGGGCTGCAGTGGCTGAACCGCCCGCCGGTCGAATCGACGGCGGCCGCGGACACCGCCGACGGTGCGCCCGCCGCAAGCTCGGAAAATGAGTCTTCGACCCCGCCGGTGTCGGCAACGCCGGCGCCGTGGGACAACCCGGTGGCCCTGCAGGCGCGTGCCCGGGCGCAGGATCTCGCTGAATCGGTCGCCGAGCGGATGGCCGCGCTTCAGGCGCAGGCGGTTGATCGCTGGGCGGCCGACGCATTTGCCGCCGCGCAGGCGCAGCGCGAAGGTGCCGAAGCGCAAATGCGCGAACGAAACTTCATCGTCGCCGCCGAGCAGTACACCGCCACCGACGACGCCTTTGCCGCCCTGCAGGAGCGCGTGCCCGAGGTTCTGCGCCAAGCCCTGAACGCCGCCGACACCGCGCTGCAGGCGGGGGATGCCGAGGCGGCAGGGGAAGCGGTGGCTTTGGCGAGCGCCATCGATGCCGAGGCTGAATCGGTCAAGGCCGTGGCGGCGCGGCTGGTGACCTTGCCAGAGGTCATGACGCTGATTCGTGCCGCCGATGCGGCCGAGCAGGGCGGTGACCTTGCGACGGCCGAACGCGCTTTTCGCGACGCGCTGGCCAAAGACAACGAGATGCAGCGTGCCCGAGAGGGCTTGGCAAGGGTCAGCGGCGTGCAGGCCAAGGCGAGATTTCAGCAGGTGATGGGCGAGGCATTGGGGGCACTCGATGCGGGACGCTTTGATGCTGCGGCCGCCGCTTTGGCGCGTGCCGAAGCCATTCGGCCCGGTGATGCCGCAGTGCGCGCTGCGCAGACACGTCTGGCGGCCGCGCGCCGCGAGCAGCGTATTGTCGGGCTGATGCAGCAGGCGGGCGATGCGGCTGCGTCAGAGCGCTGGGCCGACGCCGTCAAGCACTACCAGGCGGTGCTGAGCGAAGACGCCAATCGCGCCGAGGCGCAGGACGGCTTGCGGGCCGCGCAGCCGCGCGCGGCGCTGGACGCCCAGCTCAGCGGTCTCATCAACCCGCCCTCGCGGCTTTACGCGCCTGCCGTGCAGGCCGATGCCGAGCGGGCACTGGCCACCGCACGGGCCATCAGCCCGGCCGGGCCCCAGCTGCGGCGCCAGATCAGTGAACTGCAAACCCACCTGCAGGCGGCGCGCACGCCGGTCACCGTGCGGTTGACCTCGGACCAGACCACCGAGGTGACCATCTACCGGGTCGGTGACCAGGGCCGGTTCGCCGACAAACAGTTGCAGTTGCTGCCGGGGCGCTACATTGCGGTGGGTGTGCGGCCCGGGTATCGCGACGCGCGGGTCGAGTTTGAAGTGTCCCCCGGTCAACCCGTGACCGTTGCCATCAGAGCCGAGGAAGCGCTGTGAGTCCGCCGGAAACCGTCATCCAGCCACAGGCCTATCAGCCGCCTCAGCCCGGCGCCCGTCCGCCACGCGGGCCGATCTCGCGGCTGACCTGGGTTTACACCGCCATCGGTGTGGCGCTGCTGTTGTTCACACTCGCGATGCTGTTCCTGTTCACTGCCCGCGCGGTGACGGTGACGGTTGAGCCGCTACCGGAAGAAGTCGAGGTGTCCGGCGGTCTGGTGATCCGTTGGGGCGAGCGGTATCTGATGCGCCCCGGCGACTACCGCGTGCAGGCCCAAAAGGCGCGCTACCACGATCTTGATGAGACCTTCACGGTTGGCACTGACGCCAGCCAGACCCACGCCTTCGAGATGAAACTGTTGCCCGGTCGGTTGGTGGTGCGCAGCACACCCGAGGCGGCCGACGTGGCCCTCGACGGCGAGCCGGTCGCGACCTTGCCGGTCGCGTTCATCGAGGTCGAAAAGGGCACTTACGAACTCAAAGTGACCGCCGCGCGGCACGAAGACCACACGCAGAAGATCGAGGTCACCGGCGGCGGTGACGAGCTGTTGGTCGAGGTGGCGCTAACGCCAGCGTGGGCGCCGGTGAGCCTCAGCAGCATGCCGGAGGGGGCAACCATCGAGGTCGACGGCAAGGCCGAGGGCACCACGCCGGCCACGGTCGAGATGGGTGCGGGTGAGCGGCAGGTGATGGTCAGCGCACCGGGGTTCAAACCGTGGTCGGGCACGCTGGTGGTGGCGTCCGACGTGCCGCAGACCGTGCCGCCCATCACCCTGGCGCCGGCGGATGGCGAGGTGCAGGTGACCAGCGCGCCCGCCGGTGCGGCGGTCAGCGTCGGTGGTACGTTCCGGGGCAACACGCCGCTCACGCTCACGCTCGCACCCGACCGCGCCCACGAGTTACGCGCCAGTCTCGACGGCCACAGCAGCGCCCGGCAAAGCGTCACCGTGAAACCCGATGGCCGTGAGTCGGTGCGCTTCGCGCTGACGCCCATTCTGGGTGACGTGCGCTTCGACATTCGCCCGGCCGACGCCGAGGTCTTGATTGACGGCAAGCCCACCGACGTCAGCGCCGGCCGTCTGCGTCTGCCGGCACGCGCCCACAAGTTGCAGGTGCGCAAGGCCGGGTACGTGACCCAGGACAGCCAGTTCAGACCGCGCGCCGATGGCGAGCAGCGGGTCAGCATCAAGTTGCTGACCGAGGCCGAAGCGCGGTTGGCGGCAATCCCCGCAACCGTGTCGGCCGCCAACGGCCATACGCTGAAACGGGTCCCGCCGGGCGAGTTCTTACTTGGCACGCCGCGCAATGACCAGGGGCGGCAGGCCAACGAAGGCCAGCGTCCGGTGAAGCTCACGCGTTATTACTACCTGTCGGCCACTGAGGTGACCAACGCCCAGTTCCGCAAGTACCTGAGCAGCCATGTGTCGGGCATCACCGGGCGCGAAACGCTGGACAACGAACAGCAGCCGGCGGTGCGCGTGAGTTGGGTGCAGGCGGCGCGCTATTGCAACTGGCTCAGCAAACAGCAGGGCCTGGAACCGGCGTACACCAACGACGGCGAGCTGATCACCCCGGTCGGCACCGGCTACCGTTTGCCCAGTGAGGCTGAATGGGAATGGGCGGCGCGCCACGCCGGCCTGTCGACGCCACTGCGCTATCCATGGGGCGGGGCGATGCCGCCGCCGGCGGGAAGCGGCAATTTTGCCGACGAGTCGGCCAAGGCGCTGGTCAACGACTGGATGGCCGGCTTCAATGACGGCTATGCCGCCAGCGCACCGGTCGGTCATTATGCCGTCAGCCGCCTGGGCCTGTTCGACATGGGCGGCAATGTCAGCGAATGGACACATGACCGCTACGACGGCGCGCTGGTGGTCAGCCAGCAAACGCAGGTCGACCCGTTTGGCGCCGACCAGGGCGGTGACCGGGTGATTCGCGGGTCCAGCTACAAGCACGGCCGCATCACCGAACTGCGGCTCGCCTGGCGCGACTTCGGCCGTGCCGAGCGTGATGATCTGGGCTTCAGGGTGGCGCGCTATGCCGAATAACAAGTGTGTTCTGGTGGGATTGATGGCCGGGTTGACGCTGGCGGCCGCTTCACTGGCCATCGCCCAGGCCCCCGACCCGACACCGCCGCCGACGCCCGCGCCCAGTGCGCCGCCGCCCGATCGCGAATACCGTTCCAGCGAAGAAGTCTCGGCCGACACCGAAGTCGATTTTCCCGCTGATCTGTGAGTTGCCTTTCAGGAGTTTCGTGATGTCACCCAGTTTGCCCCGGCAGTTCCCGGTCGAATTCGTCTACCAACTGTTTGCGCTGCTGGTGGCCATCGTGCTGGTGCACGCGGTCTATGTCGGGCTGATTCGTCCGCAGGCAGCGGCGGCGCTGGCGCTTCAGGCACAGACGCTTGCGGCCGACCCGGGGGCGATCACCGAGCGTTCGACCTGGATCGTGCTCAAGGATGCCGAGCAGGAAATCTGCTTCATCCTCATGTTCTGGGGCATGGCGATCATCGGCTACAAGGCGCGGCGGGTGATGGACGAGCGGCGCGCGTTTGCCACCGAGTTGATGCAAGTGCCCGAAGGCCAGAGCCTGCTGCCCGAAGATGCCCGCCAGTACGCACGCGCGCTTGAAGCGCTGCCGACGGCCGAGCGCGAACGTCTGCTGCCCGAGGCGCTGCTGACGGCGCTGCAGCGCTTCCGCTCGACCCGCAACATCCAGGATGTTGCCGTGGCGGTTGATCAGGTTTGCGAGTCGCGCACCGACCGGCTGGATTCCGAACTGTCGATGATCCGCTACATCGCCTGGGCGATTCCGTCGATCGGCTTCATCGGCACGGTGCGCGGCATCGGCGATGCGCTGGGCATGGCGCATCAGGCGGTCAAGGGCGACATCACCGGCGTCACCGCGGCGCTGGGTGTGGCCTTCAACTCGACGCTGATCGCGCTGATTCTCAGCATCATCCTCATGTTCTTCCTCCACCAGTTGCAGTTGATGCAGGAGCGTCTGGTGATCGAAACACGGCGCTACTGCGACCGCCGGCTGATTCAGCACCTGCAGGCCAACTGACATGCGTGTGCTCGAAGTCAACGACGCCGGCCTGCGGCTCAGCGACGGTGAGCGGGTCATCGCCAACGAGCCGGGGTTTGCCAGCGTCAGTGCCGAACAGGTCATGGTGGGTGAAGTCGCGCGGCGGCAGGCGCGGCTTTCGCCGCGGCTCAGTCACTCGCGCTTCTGGTACCAACTCGACCAGGCGCCACTCGACCGGCCACTGGGCAGCGTGCGCAACACTGCAGACCTGGCGTACTGGCAGCTGCGGCAGGTCCGTGATGCGGCCGATGGCGAGCCGCTGCTGCTGGCGGTGCCGTCCAGCTTCGAGGCTGATCAGCTCGGCCTGTTGCTGGGCCTGTGCCGCGCCGCCGAACTGGGCGCCGTGGGGCTGGTCGATGGCGCCGTTGCGGCGGTGGCCACGCGTGCGGTGCAGGGCGTGGTGTTGCATGTCGACGTGCAACTGCATCGGGTGTGGATGACGCGGCTGGACGTGGGCAAGGCCGTCGTACGCGGTGCGGGCCACGACCTTGCCAAACCCGGCATGGTGACGGTTTGGGATGCGGCCGCCACCGTCATTGCCGAAGCCTTCGTCAAACAGACGCGGATCGATCCGCTGCACAGCGCCGCCAGTGAGCAGACGCTTTATGACGCGCTGCCCGATTGGTTGGCCCAGGTTTCGGTCAAGCCGGTGACGTCGCTGAGCATGACCGTGGGCGGGCGCAGCCATCGCATCAGCCTGGCGCGTGACACGGTGGTGGCCGCACTGCACCCGCTGCTGACGCGCGTCACCCAGGCGCTGCGTGCCGACGTGGCGGCTGCGCCGGGCGCACAGGTGATGCTCAGTGACCGGGCGGCGGCCATTCCCGGATTGGTCGAGGCGCTGACCACTGCGCTGGGCGCGGCACCGCAGGTGCTCGATGCGCTGGCCACGGCGAAAGGCGCCTTGCAACATCGTGAACGCATCGAGACGACCGATGAAGCGCTGCCGTGGGTGACCCGATTGCCCGTCGAGCCGGTGTCCGCGCCGGACATCAAGGCTGCCCCCGCGCCGGCACCTTCGGCGACGCCGGACCCCACGTCGCAACCCACGCACTTACTCATCGGCAACGAGGCCACGGATTTGCAGTCTGTGCGCCTCGCCGAGGAATGGACCTTGCGCATCGAGCAACGTGACGACGGGTCGATCTGGCTGTTGGCCGATCCCATGGTGCAGCTCAACGGCACACCCCTGGTGACCGACCAGTCGCTGAAACCGGGTGATTGGCTGCAGGTACGCGATCACGTGTTTCGCACCATTCGGGTCATCGATTCGTGAAACGGCGCAAACGCGTCATCAGTGAGCAGGGGTTGTCGTTTCTCGACGCCATTTCCTGTGGCTTTGGCGCGGTGATTCTGCTGTTCATCATCGTTGACCACGCGGTGATACAGGTGAATCAACCCGGCAACGAAAGCCAGATGACCCGCGTCGAGGCGCTCGAAGACCAAGTGCTCGATGAAAAGCAGGACCTGCTGATGCAGCAAGCCGCGCTCGACGACGTGCTGGAGGCCACGCGGCTCGCCCAGGCCGAGGCCGAACGGCTGCGCCGGCAGATCAAGCAGCAGCGCGAAAGCCAGCCCAACCTTGAAGGCGAGCAGGATGCCAGCCGCACCCGGCTGCAGCAGATGCAGGCCGAGTTGCTGGCGTTGGAGAGCGAGGTCGAAGCCATGCGTGCCCAGGCCAACGACCCGGCGGGCGATGCGATTCGCGAGGTACAGGGTGACGGCCGCCAGCAATACCTCAGCGGCTTGTCGGTGGATGGCCAGCGCATCCTGATTCTGGTCGACGCCTCGGCGAGCATGCTCAGTTACACCATTGTTGATGCCATCCGCCGTCGCAATCAGCCGGAAGCCAGTCGCCAGCAGGCGCCCAAATGGCGCCGCACCCTGGCCGCTGCCGACTGGATGAGCTCGCAGATTCCGGCCACCAGTCAGTTCCAGATTCTGGCCTTCAACACGCAGGTGAGCGCGCCGCACGGCACTGCCAACCGCTGGCTGGCGGCGCGCGGCGGCGATGACATCAATGCCGCCATTCGCGGCCTGCGCAAGACCGTGCCCGGCGGCGGCACCAGCCTGCACGCCGCGTTCAACGCCGCGCGCGCCCTGCAACCGGCACCGGACGCGATCTACCTGATCACCGACGGACTGCCGACCCAGGGTGCGCAGGTGCAGCGCGGCGCGGTGTCGGGCACGCAGCGGCTGCGCAATTTCAACGAGGCCGTGGCACGACTGCCGCGCAGTGCGCCGGTGCACACGCTGTTGCTGCCGATGGAGGGCGACCCGCGGGCCGCCGGCGCTTACTGGAACCTGGGCCGCGCCACCGGCGGCTCGATGCTCACGCCCTCGCGGGACTGGCCGTGAAGCGTCGCAACCGCAATATCGAGCAATCCAGCCTGTCGTTTCTGGATGCGATTTCCTGCGGCTTCGGCGCCATCATCATTCTGGTGGTGATCACCAAATCGGCGCCGCCATCTATTGAAGAGCCAACGCCGGTGGTCAACGCGGCGCAGGCCCAGCAACTGTCGTTGCTGGCCCAGCAAACCGCCGGCGAGCGCGAGGCGGTCGAGGCTGAACTTGCCGCGGCGGAGGCAACCAAGGCTGCTGCCGCGGAGGAACTCGCAAGCCTGCGCGTGAGCGCCGACTCCGAAGCGCAGAAGGTCGTCGAAACCGAGCGCGACACCGTGGTGACGACGACCTTGGAGCGGCAGTTGGCGGCTGCGCGGCAGACCTTGACCGAAGAAATGCGCCGCCTGCAGGGCAGCACGCGCGCACGACCCGATGCCCCGGTCGCCGGTATTCCCGTGGACAGCGAGTACGTCATCTTCGTGATCGACACTTCGGGCAGCATGCAGCAACTGGCTTGGCGCTCGGTGCAGCAGAAAATGAACGAGGCACTCGATGCCTATCCGCAGATCAAGGGGTTTCAGGTGATGAGCGACATGGGTGAGTACATGTTCAGCTCGTACCGGGGTGACTGGATTCCCGACACCCCGGCACGGCGGCGCACGGTGTTGCAGCGGCTCGTCAACTGGGCGCCGTTTTCAAACTCCAGTCCGGTTGAGGGCATCACGGCCGCAATCCGCACCTACGCGCGCACTGATCGCAAGATCAGCATTTACGTTTTTGGTGACGATTTCACCGGCCGCTCGATCAACGACGTGGTGTTGACCGTGCGACGTATCAACCCCAAGGACCGGAGCGGGCGCGCCTCGGTGCGCATCCACGGCATTGGTTTTCCGGTATTGATGAACAATCGGGGCGCGGCCGATGGCGCGCTGCGGTTTGCGAACTTGATGCGCGTGCTGGCCGAAGAAAGCGGCGGCGCATTTATCGGCCTGGAGGAAACGCGTTGACGACACGGCGGCACGCAGCGGCTCGCACGGGGGGCAGACACCCGGTAATGCCGGCTGTCGCTGCGCTCTTGATGCTCGGCGGCTGCGCCAGTCAGTACACGGCGGTGCCGCCGTCGGCCTTCCCGCCGCCGCTGATGGAAGCGCTGCAGATGACCGTGAACCTTGAAATGGATGAGGCATTTCGCAACTACACCCACACCGAAACCATGACCGATCTGCGCGCCGCCACCTGGACGATGCCCATCGGGCCGGCCTCGGTGGACTGGATGACAAGCCTGGTGGGTTCGCGCTTCACGTCGATTGACGGCGGCAACAAGGCTGCGCTGCAGATCACCCCAGAAATCGAGCGCGTTGAGTTTTCGTTGCCGACGCAGACCGGCACGGACTTTTATGAGGCGTGGATCCAGTATCGGGTCCGCATCACCAATGTCGGCGGAAAAACGGTGGCCGACCTACCACTGGCGGCCTACGGCAAATCGCGCGAGGGCCTGATGGTCGGGGCCGAAACCGGCATGGCCGATGCGCTCAATCAAGCCATGCGTGACGCGACCGCGGCTCTGGCGATCGAGCTCAAGGACAACAGCAAAGTGTTTGGCTGGACGCGCTCCGGCGCCGCGGCGGGGGATTCCTGATCATGCGGGCTTCGCGCTACCTGTTGCTTGTCGTGCTGGGCGTCGGTGGTCTGAGCAGCGCCTGTGTCAGCTCCAAGGTCGAGCAGTTTCGCAGTGCACCGCGCGGCGTGACGCCGCTGGTGACCGGCGATACGGTGGTGGTGCTCAACCGGCGCCAGCACGGCGACCGCGAGACCGAAGAGAGCTTCAACAATTGCTTGGAAAACAAGCTGACCTCGCGGCAGTTGCCGGTCACGCCGCAGGCGCAGTTCGTCGATGCGCTGTTCCCGTGGTTGGAGCCACGTGCCGCACCCCTGTCGGCGCGGGCGCTGCCGCAATTGCTCGACCAACCCGGCGTTGTCGACCGCATCCGTGCGGCACGGGTGCGCTACATGATCTGGATCGATGGCGAGAGTGAAACCGTCGACAGCGCCGGCTCGCTGTCGTGTGCGGCAGCCCCCGGATTCGCCGGATGCCTGGGCTTCGGCATGTGGGACAAGGAGTCCGACTACGAAGCCGAGGTCTGGGATCTGGATGCGCGCCATGTCGTCGGCAAGGTCAGTGCGCGCGCCACCGGCACGACGTATATGCCGGCGCTGATCATCCCGATTCCGCTGGTCGCACGGACCGAAGCGGCGGCCTGCGATGGCATTGCGGAGCAACTGGCAGACCTCATCCGACCCGGTTGAGCGGCTTGCCGCCGTCACCGAGCAATTTCGGCGATGATGCGGCCCCCTGAAAAAAGACCCGGAGAGATGTCATGAGCTTGCTCACGCACGTGGTTGTCGGCACCAACGATCTGCCCAAGGCGCGCGCGTTTTATGACGGCGTGCTGGCCACCCTGGGCGCCAAGCGCCTGATGAACATGGAAGACCGCGCCTCGATCTGGGGCCTTGATGCGCCGCAGCTCATGGTCACCAAGCCGGTCAACGGACAGGCGGCCTGCCACGCCAACGGCGGCACGGTGGGTCTCGCCGCCAGCAGCCGCGAAGTTGTGCGCGCGTTTCATGCCAAAGCGCTGGAACTTGGCGCCACCTGCGAAGGCGCGCCGGGCCCGCGCCCCTTCACTCCCACCGCTTACGGCGCCTACGTGCGTGACCCGGACGGTAACAAGCTCTGCGCGTACTGCTTCGCGGCAGAATAAGGACGACAGCCTGTTGCCTCGCAGCGCATGCGAGGCAACAGGCCTTCGACCGCGAACTCGGCGACAATGTTGGCCCTTTCAAGGTCCCTACTTCTGAGTCGCCACCCATGCTGTTGATGATCGACAACTACGACAGCTTTACCTACAACCTCGTCCAATACTTCGGCGAGTTGGGGGCCGAGGTGGTGGTGCACCGCAACGACCAGATCACGGTCGATGAGGTGGCGGCGCTGAAGCCCCGTCACATCGTGCTGTCGCCGGGACCGTGCACGCCGGACGAAGCAGGTATTTGTCTGGCGTTGATCGACCGGCTCAAGGGGCAATTTCCAATTCTCGGTGTGTGCCTCGGGCACCAGGCCATCGGCCAGGCGTTCGGCGGCAAAGTGGTGCGCGCGCGGCAGGTGATGCACGGCAAGACCAGCGCGGTGGTGCACAACGACCAGGGCGTGTTTCGAGGCTTGCCCAGCCCTTACACGGCCACGCGCTATCACTCGCTGATCGTCGACCGCGTGGGTCTACCGGATTGTTTCGAGACCACGGCGTGGACCGTGACCGACAACGGCGAGGTTGATGAACTCATGGGTCTGCGCCACAAGACCCTGCCGATCGAGGGCGTGCAGTTTCACCCCGAGTCCATCCTCACCGAGCACGGCCATGCTCTGCTGAAGAACTTCATGGAGGCTTACCCATGAGCATCACGCCCCAGGCGGCGCTGCAACGCGTCATCGAACACCGCGAGATTTTTGCCGATGAAATGACCGCGCTGATGCGCGCCATCATGCAGGGCGAGGTCAGCCCGGTGATGATGGCCGCGTTGATGATCGGCCTGCGGGTGAAGAAGGAAACCGTGGGCGAGATTGCCGCCGCAGCCGCGGTGATGCGCGAGTTCTCACGCAAAGTCGAGGTGACGTCTGAGGGCGGGCCGCTGCTCGATATCGTCGGTACCGGCGGCGACGGCTCGCACAGCTTCAACATTTCCACCTGTTCGATGTTCGTGGTCGCGGCTTGTGGCGCGCGCGTGGCCAAGCATGGCAACCGCGGCGTGTCGTCGAAGTCGGGCAGTGCCGATGTGCTGGAAGCCCTTGGTGTGGCCATCGACCTGCCGCCAGAGGCCGTGAGCGACGTGCTGGCCGAAACCGGCATTGGCTTCATGTTTGCGCCGAATCATCATCCGGCGATGAAGGCGGTGGCCCCGGTGCGCCGCGAGATGGGCGTGAAAACCCTGTTCAATATTCTCGGGCCGCTGACCAATCCGGCCGGCGCGCCGAACATTCTCATGGGCGTGTTTCACGAAGACCTCGTGGGCATCCAGGTGCGGGTGCTGCAACGCCTGGGCGCCGAACGCGCGCTGGTGGTGTTTGGCCGCGACGGGCTGGATGAACTGACCCTGGGCGGCGTGACCCGCGTCGGCGAGCTGCGCGACGGCGTGGTCAGCGAATACGACGTGCACCCCGAAGACTTCGGCTTGCCGATGGCCGGCACCCGGCAGTTGGCCGTGGCCGATGCTAGAGAGTCCTGCGCGCGGATTCGTGATGTGCTCGCCGACCGACCTGGCCCGCACCGCGACATCGTGCGCTTCAATGCCGGGGCGTCGCTTTATGCCGCCGGGCTGGCGGCCGACATTGCCGCTGGCATTGCGCTGGCCAGTGAAGCCCTGGCGTCCGGCGCCGCAAAGGCCAAGTGCGATGCGCTGATTACCGCGACCCGCGCGCGGGCCAAGGGGTGATCGGCCAATGACCGATATTCTGGAACGCATCATTGAGGTCAAGCGTGACGAGATTGCCGCGCTGCGCCGCCGCACCAACGCCCGTGATCTGATCGAGCTCGGCAACGCGGCCACCGCCGTGCGCGGCTTCATCGCGCTGTTGGAGAACGGGGCTTCGCAAGGCCCGGCAGTGATCGCCGAAATCAAGAAGGCCAGCCCCAGCAAGGGCGTGATTCGCTCGGATTTCGACCCCGCCACAATTTCGAAGCAGTACGCGACTGGCGGCGCCGCCTGTCTGTCGGTGCTCACCGACCAGCGATTCTTCCAGGGCCACAACGACTTTCTGGTGGCGGCACGGGCGGCGTGCACACTGCCGGTGATTCGCAAGGATTTTCTGGTCGACACCCTGCAAGTGCTCGAAGCGCGCGCCATTGGCGCCGACTGCGTGCTGCTGATTGCCGCCTGCCTGTCCGCCGCACAGCTGAATGAATTGCATGCCTGCGCGCGTGAATCATTACTCGACGTGCTGGTGGAAGTGCACAACGCCGAAGAATTGGCCTTGGTGCATCAAGCCAACCTGAAAGACGGCTGGGTGCTGGGGGTCAACAACCGCAACCTGCGCACCTTTGAAACGCGCCTTGAGACCACGCTCGAACTGTTGCCTGACGTGCCGCCGGGCATCGCCGTGGTCACCGAGTCCGGCATTGCCGAGCGCGCTGACGTGCAACGCATGATGGATGCCGACGTGCGACGTTTTCTGATTGGCGAATCGCTGATGCGTCAGCCCGATCCCGGAAAAGCGCTGGCGGGACTGATCGGGGCTGAGTGATCAGGCTGCGGAGGCACTCTGCGCATTGGCGCTGTGGTCAGCAAGAATCAGCGTGCGGCCTTCGGTGCGCAGCACGCCGTCGGCTTCAAGTTGCTTGACGACGCGGCCGGCCATCTCGCGTGAGCAACCGACGTGGCGCGCCAGTTCCTGGCGGCTGATGTTGACCGAGACCTCGCCCCGCGCGGTGAGGGTGGCGTCGGGGCTGCTGCCGAGGCTTTCGAGGGTGCGGGCGACGCGTGAACTGACATTCAGCAGCGCAAGGTCGGCGATGCGTTGTCCGCAGTCGTGGACCTTTGCGGCCAGGTGTCGGGAAATCTCGAACAGGGTCTCGGGGTGTTCGTTGCAGAACGCCCGGAATTGCTCGGCCCCCATTTCGGCCAGTAGCGTGACGCGGCGGGTGCGGATCACCGTGTTGGACAGGTGATGATCGGGAAACAGGCTGGCTTCGCCGCAGAAGTCGCCGGGGTTTAGGTAGCCGAGCACCACTTCGCGCCCGTCGGCGGCTTCCAGGGCCACGCTCAGCGAGCCCTCGAGCACCCACATGACCTGCGTCGGGGCCTCGCCTGATCGAAGGAGCGTGCGCTTGGCCGGTACGCTGCGCTTACGTGCTTGCTGAAGGAAAGCCTGCATTGCGGGGGAGTTGAAGAGTGTCACGCGAAAGTCCTTGTAGTGCGGCCTAGCGAGGGCTGTGAGGACGGAGGGTGCCGCCCGCTTCCTGAATCAACGCTGGCCGATGCCAGCAGCAAAGTCGCCGATCTCGGACAATGACCGCCGGTACTGAACAGTGGACAAGGACAACGATGGACGCCAAGGTCACGTGGATTGAGGACGCAGCATTTCGGGTGGAGTCGGGTAGCGGCCATTCGCTGGTCGTCGATGGCCCCGAGCACATCGGCGGTCGTAACCTGGGCCCGCGGCCGATGGAATTGATGCTGATGTCGGTCGGGGCCTGCTCGTCGGTGGACGTGGTCTACATTCTCAAGCGCGCGCGGCAGCCGGTGGTTGGTTGCCAGGTCGAGGTCAAAGGCACGCGTGCCGACACCGAGCCCGCAGTGTTCACCGACATCCATCTGAACTTCATTGTCAGCGGCGAAGGACTCAGTGAGGTGCAGGTGAAACGTGCGGTCGGACTTTCGGCCGAGAAGTACTGCTCGGCCTCGATCATGTTGGGGCGCGCCGGCGTCAAAATGACGCATTCTTATGAGATCAGGGCGTCCTGAAGACCGCGCGTCATCAGGTTGACGTAAAAACCTATAATCCTGCACGTTTGAAGTGCGTTCGGACCTGCCGGGCGTGCACCATTTCACCTATTGGACGCCTGCATTGCCCAAGAAGCTGACCCCCAAGCCCACCAGCAATTCACGCCTGAAACTGCTGGGCTTCAACAACCTCACCAAGTCGTTGAGCTTCAACATCTACGACATCTGCTATGCGCGCAGCCGTGAGGAGCAGCAGGCTTACATCGAGTACATCGACGAGCAATACAACGCCGAGCGACTCACCAGCATCCTGACCGAAGTGGCCGACATCATCGGTGCGCACGTGCTCAACGTCGCCCACGAGGACTACGAACCGCAGGGCGCGTCAGTGACCATGCTGATCTCCGAAGGTCACCTCGACGGACTGCCGACGCCGGGCAAGAAGAAAGACAAGGAGTCGGTGGTCGCGCACCTTGATAAAAGCCATATCACCGTTCATACCTACCCCGAGATTCACCCGGACGCCGGTATCTCGACCTTCCGCGCCGACATCGATGTGTCGACCTGCGGCAAGATTTCGCCACTGAAGGCGCTGAACTTCCTCATCAAGAGCTTTGAGTCCGACATCGTGGTGATGGACTACCGGGTGCGCGGCTTCACCCGTAACGTGCGCGGCATGAAGCACTTCATCGATCACAACATCGACTCCATCCAGAATTTCATCGCGGCTGACATCAAGCGGCGCTATCAGATGGTCGATGTCAACGTGTATCAGGAGTACATCTTTCATACCAAGATGTGCCTCAAGGAACTCGATCTCGACACCTACCTGTTTGGCGAAGGCGCCGCCGACATGGGCGCCCGCGAAGCGAAGAAAATCCGCTCGCGCGTCGACCATGAGATTCAGGAAATCTTCTACGGCCGCAATATTCAGCGCTAGGGTCGCAGCGGCCTAAGCCGGTTTGCGCTAAAAGTGCCGGACATGACCGGCACCCATTCCACCCCCACGCCGCGTTTGGCAGACCGCCTGCTGACCGAAGTCGTGCGCGTGCGTGAAGAAGCGGCCGGCCATCCCGCCGACGTGCCGCAGGCCGACGCTGCGGGGCGACAGGCGGGCGGTGCCCTGACTCGGCGAATCCTGGCGCGGGCCGCTGCCCTGCCGGATGCCGCAGCCCTGCAGCGCGCGATCCGGCAGGTCATGAGTCGCGGCATCGCCGTGATGTTGCTGCTGGTGCTGTTGGCCGGTGTCGCCGGCGCCTTTGCCGCTGCCACTGCCTTGGACACCGGTCCGCCGGCCAGTCTGCCGCTGGTGCTGATACTGCTGGTCGGCAGCAATCTGCTGATGTTGATGCTTTGGCTGATGCTGCTTGTGGTGTCGCCGCGTGTCTCGCCGGGCTTGGGGCGCGGGGTCATGGCGCTGTGGTCGAGGCTCTCGGGCGGTGCCATTGATCGCGCCGATGACACCCACCGCGCCGCACTGGGCATCCTGGGCGGGGGCGCCAGCGGTCGTTGGCTGGCTGCAAGTCTCAGCCACGCGGCGTGGCTGAGCTTCGCGCTCACCGGCTGGCTTTCGCTACTGCTTTTGCTCAGCGTGCGTGCCTACGCCTTGTCATGGGACACCACCTTGCTGGCGTCGGCCACTGTCGCCGAGTGGGTGCGCGCCCTGTCGTTTGCCCCGGCGGCGCTGGGGGTGCCGGTTGACGCCCTGTTTGTCGACGAGGGTGGCAGGACGGTTGCCGGCCAGGCCGGCGCGCAATGGCTACTCGCCGCCGTGCTGATCTACGGGGTCGCACCGCGTCTGCTGGCGCTGCTGATCTGCGGCGGACTGTGGTGGCGGGCGCAGGCCCGCTTTGGCCGTGATCTCCAGCACAGCGGCTTCGCGCGCCTGCGCAGCCGGCTGATGCCCGACCACCAACCCTTGGGTGTGGTCGACCCGGCGACGGCGCTGCCGCAGCAGACCCCCGCAGTCCGGTCGGCCGCCCGGCTGCCCACCGGCGCCGTTCTCGGGCTTTGGCTGGATGACGCCGGAGATCACCCGCCACCGTCCATTCCCGGCATTCAGTGGCAGTGGCTGGGCGCGACGGATACCGCCGCTGCGCGTCAATCGGCCGTGGCGGCGGTGACCGAGCAACCCCGGCGACCGGTGGTGGTGCTGGCGCGCGCCACCATGTCGCCTGACCGGGGTGCCGAACGCTTCATCGCCGCATTGGCTGAGGCGGCGCACGCGCCGGTGTATCTGCTTTTGGTCGGCGTCGACCGCCTCACCGCGCGCGGCGCCGATCACTGTGCACAACGACTTGAAGACTGGCAGGCGTTGGCCCAGCGTGCTGGCATCCACAATCAACCTCTGCGATGGCCCTAGCAGCCTGTCAGACTTGAAGTCGGGTCCGCGTGGCAGTCCCATTTTTCGCCTGACAAGGCGCGACTGAGGAGATTTGGTTGTTCCAAATAACGAAGGAGCAACGCCGCAAGGCGGAAAATGGGGCGCCACCTGGAGGGCCGGCGCCGACACGGCGTCTGCGCAGCAGCGGGTGCGGGAGGCACCGGATCGGCCAGCTCCCGCACCCACTTCGCTGCGCGAAGGCACCGTGTCGCTGGCCGGGGCCGCTTTTGCGCATCACCGCGTCCATCGCTCCTTCTGTACGTCAAGTACAGCGCGTCGCTCCTTCCTTGTGCTGCGCAAAAGCGACCTCCGGCGCGGACGCGCATTCAAGTCTGACAGGCTGCTAGGCCAACCCATGACCGACGCCGCGCTGCAGATCGCCGTGGTCGGCCACACCAACACCGGCAAAACCTCGCTGCTGCGCACCCTGACGCGCGAGACCGGCTTTGGCGTGGTGTCGGCGCGTTCGGCCAGCACCCGCGACGTCGCCGGCGTGGCGTTGCTGTGCGACGGCGCGCCGATGCTGTCGCTGTTCGACACCCCCGGGCTTGAAGACGCCAGCGGTGTTGCCGAAGCCTTGGCCGCACTGCCCGATGCGACCGATCCGGTGGCAGGGATCGAACGCTTTCTCGCCGGCGACCATGGCCAGGGCCGTTGGGAGCAGGAGGCCAAAGTCTTGCGGCAGATGCTGCGCAGCGACGCGGCGCTGTACGTCATCGACGCACGCGAGCCGGTGCAGGCCAAGCATCGCGACGAGCTGCGTCTGCTCAACGCCTGCGGCCGGCCGTTGATGCCGGTGTTGAATTTCGTCGCCAGCGATGAGGCCGACGTCGAGCGCTGGCGCAGCCAGTTGGCGCGAATGGGCCTGCATGTTCAAAGCAGCTTCGACACGGTGGTTTACGACGCGGTCGCCGAGCAGGCGCTGTTCGACAAGCTCGCCACGCTGCTGGAGCCACACCGCGCCGGGCTGCAGCGGCTGACGCAATCGCGCACCGCCGAGCGCGAGGCGCTAACGCTCGCTGCCTGCCGCGCCGTGGCCGTGATGCTGGTCGAGGTGGCGGGCTTGCGCCATGAGGTGCCGCTCGATGCCGATCCTGCGACGGCCACCGAAGGCTTGCGGCATCAGGTCAGGGCGTCCGAGCAGCGCTGTGTCGATGCGGTCCTGGCCCTGTTCCAGTTCGACCTGCAGGCCTACCACCCGCCCGAGCTGCCGCTCACCGAAGGTCGCTGGACGCTGGACCCGCTGGATCCTGAAGCCCTGCGTGCGTTCGGCATTCGCACCGGATCGGCTGCCGCGACCGGTGGCGCGGCGGGGTTTGCCGTGGATGCCGCGCTGGGCGGCATGAGTCTGGGCGCGGCCACCGCGCTCGGTGCAGGGCTGGGTGCGGCCTGGAGCGGCGCGCAAACCTTCGGTCGCCCGTGGTTGGATCGACTGCGTGGCCATCAGGTGCTGGTGGCCGATCCGTCGACGTTGGCCCTGCTGGCGGCACGGCAAGTTGCCCTGTTGCGCGCGCTGTTGCGTCGCGGGCATGCGGCCGAAGGGCCCGTGTCCACCCGCAATGCGCAAGGGTGGCCGGGCATCGCGCTGCGCGATGCCGTGCTTCGGGCCCGTCACAGTGGCAGCGTCGCAGAAGCCAGCGGAACGCGGGCACCGAATGAAGCGGATGTAAGTGCCGTAACGGCAAGGCTCATCACCGTGTTGGGTGACACAGCGCGAGAATCTTCAGCGCACAGTGATTAATTTGTTGCGCTCGATGATTGAATCAGCATCTTCTCAATTGATTGGCATTCTCAATTAACCGTCAATTCATCGCGACTTGTCAGGATGTCGTTCATGGCCTATCGCCATAGCCCAGCCGACAGGTTAATCAACTGTCAGCGAAGTTCAATAAAGGAGTTTCTAATGAATTTGAAAAATGTGATGTTTGCGGCAGTAATTGGTTTGATGGCCACGCCGATGTTCGCGACGGCCAACGACCATGATTCAGCGGTCGAGAAGACCGGCGATTACGTCTCTGACGCTGCGCTGACCACGAAGGTGAAGTCAGTGCTGGCGCTCGAATCGGAACTCAGCGCGATCGACATCAGCGTTGAATCAACCGATAACGTCGTCACCCTGACCGGTGATGTTGAGAATGACGCCCAAGTTGAATTGGCCGAGAAAGTTGTCAGCGATGTCGATGGTGTGAAATCCGTGCATAACGAGTTGTCGGCACCGTAATCGCCAATCGTATGATTCATTGATTTGAATAAAATCCCCGGAGCGATAATGCTCCGGGGGTTTTTTATGGCCATCCTGTTATCGGGTATTCCACGTTTCAATGCATCTGCGCGGCACTGACCCAGCGCAGATCGAGCGTGCAGGGCGATGCGCCCAGCGGCGGTACCGGCGTGGGGCGGAATGGCCCAGGGGTATGACCCATAGGCACAAATCGCGACAGGCGACGCGCTTCGGCCTCAAAGCTGTTGACCGGGTAGGTGTCGTAGCTACGGCTTGCGGGATGCGCAACGTGATAGGTGCAGCCGGCCACCGCCTGCCCGCAATGACGGTCGTAAAGGTCAAACACCAGCGGCGTGTGTACGCCGATGGCGGGGTGCAGACAGCTTGCCGGCGACCAAGCGCGATAGCGCACGCCGGACACCGATTCACCGTCGACCCCGGTGCGTCGCAGCGGCAGCGGCACGCCATTGCACAGCACCTGATAACGATCGAGGTCAATGTGCCGCAGCGTGATTTCCAGGCGCTCCAGCGACGAGTCGACGTAGCGCGCGGTGCCGCCGGCGCCCGGTTCTTCGCCTAGGGTCGGCCACGGTTCCAGTGCGTGGCGCACGGTCATTTCGGCCGTGCCCATGCGCAGGGTGCCGTGCAGCGGAAAGCGGAACTCGTACTGTGGGCGAAACCATTCATGTTCGAACGGATACCCGGCGCCGCGCAGGTCGCTGACGATCTCGCCCAGGTCATTCCACAGGTCGTGCCCGAGCATGAAGCGGTCATGCAGCGCAGTGCCCCAGTATTTGAGTGGCCGGGTGAACGGCGTGCGCCAGAACCACGCCACCAGTGCGCGAATCATCAGTTGCGTGACCAGGCTCATGTGCGGGTGTGGTGGCATTTCAAAGCCGCGGAACTCAACCAGGCCCAGGCGCCCGGTCACCGACTCGGGCGCGTACAGCTTGTCGATGCAGATTTCGGCGCGGTGGGTGTTGCCGGTCAGGTCGGTGAGCAGGTGGCGCAGCGCGCGGTCGACCCGCCACGGCGGCGGGCATTGATCCGGGCCAGGCAGTTGCGCCAGGGCCAACTCGAGTTCGGCCAGCGCGCTGTCGCGGGCTTCGTCGACGCGCGGATGCTGCGAGGTCGGGCCAATGAACAGGCCCGAGAACATGTAACTCAGCGACGGATGGTGCTGAAAATAGCGCAGCAGGCTGGCCAGCACGTCGGGCCGCCGCAGAAACGGCGAGTCTGCCGGGGTCGCGCCGCCGACGACGATGTGGTTGCCACCGCCGGTGCCGACCGCGCGACCGTCGATGAGAAATTTCTGCGTCACCAGGCGTGACAGCCGGGCATCTTCATAGAGCCCGAGAATGTTGTCGCGCAGGCTGGTCCAACTGGCCTCAGGCTGGATGTTGGCCTCGATCACGCCGGGATCGGGGGTCAGTTTCAATGAATCCAGACGCGGGTCGGTGGGCGGCGGATAGCCTTCGATGCGTACCGGCAAGGCCGACTCGGCGGCCGCGTCCTCGATGGCGGCCAGCATGTCCAGCCAGTCTTCAAGGCGCTCGACCGGCGGCATGAACACAAACAGGTAATCGCCCCTCGGCTCGATGACCAGGGCGGTGCGCACATGGTTGGCCTCGCCGAGGCCGTTTTTGACATGCGCGCCCAGCGCCGCCTCGGACGTGCGGCTTTGCGGCATGGCCCGAGGCACTGTCGCATCGCCCGCCTGGGCGCGCAGGAACGGCTGGCGGCGTGGGTCGGTTGCAGGCAAGGTCGTGGGTACTGCGCCGGGGTCGACCGCGATGAACGGCTCACGCTCTTCCGGCGGTTGCCACGGCAGGCTGTCCAGTGGCAGCCGCAGTCCGACGGGCGAGTCGCCCGGAATCAGCATCAGCGCCTTGCCGCGCAGCTTCCAGCGTTCGCTCACCCAGCGCGCGGCGGCCTGCCAACGCTGGACGGGCAGCACCATGCCGGTGGGCTGGTTGAGGCCGGACTCGAAGGCGCGCAGCACGTCCTTGCGGCCCTCGGCATCGGCCAGACGAGGGTCGGTGGGGTCGAGGTTGTGCGGCAGGCGTCGCTCGCGCAGCAGGGCCTCCACCGGGTCCTCATAGGCGTGCATCGCATGTTCGGCGTTCACACCCAATCGCGCGGCGATGGCATGGGTCAAACGCTGGGCACCGTCGAGGTTGGCCATACCCGGCAGATCTTTCGGTGGCAGACGCCACAGCGGTTGCCCGTCACGTCGCCAATAGACGGTCCACGCCCAGCGCGGTAGAGGCTCCCCTGGATACCACTTGCCCTGGCCATAGGTGAGCAGGCCTTGCGGCGCCAGGCGCTGCGCCAGCCGGCGCGCGAGGTTGTAGGCGAGGCGCTCTTTGGTGGGGCCCACGGCGGCGGTGTTCCACTCATCGCCCTGCGGGTCGTCGAGTGAAATGAAGGTGGGCTCGCCGCCCATGGTAAGGCGCACGTCCTGCGCCACCAGATCGGCATCGACCTGCAGACCAACCGTATCGATGGCGGCCCACTGTTCGTCACTGAACGGCTTGGTGACGCGCGGCGTTTCAGCGATACGCTGAACGGCCATCTCGTGATCAAAGGTCACCTTGCAGGGCTCAACCAACCCGGTGATGGGCGCGGCTGATGCGGGCGATGGCGTGGCGGACAGCGGGATGTGCCCCTCGCCCGCGAACAGACCCGAGGTGGGATCCAGTCCCAGCCAGCCGGCGCCGGGCACGTAGACCTCAACCCAGGCGTGCAGGTCGGTGAAATCCAGGTCGGTGCCGCTGGGGCCGTCCAGTGATTTCTGGTCGGCGACCAACTGGATGAGGTAGCCCGACACGAATCGTGCCGCAAAGCCGAGGTGGCGTAGCACCTGCACCATCAGCCACGACGAATCGCGACACGAACCGCTGCCCAGGGTGAGCGTTTCAGCCGGCGTCTGAACACCGGGCTCCATGCGAATGAGGTAGCGCACGGCGCCCTGAATCTGCTGGTTGATCGCGACCAGCCGGTTGATCGTGCCCGGCTCGCTCAGGTCCAGCGACTTGATGAAGCGCCGCAGGGTGCTGTTGGGCTGTTGCGGCTTCAGGTAGGGGCTCAGCTCGGCCTTGAGCTGCGGATCGTATTGCCACGGCAGTACCTCGGCCTCGGGCGCAACGAAAAAGTCGAAGGGATTGATCACCGCCATGTCGGCGGTTAGGTCGACGGTGACCTTGAAGTGCTTGACCGGCTCGGGGAACACTACCCGGGCCTGCCAGTTTCCGAACGGGTCTTGCTGCCAGTTGACGAAATGCGGGTCCGGCGACACCCGCAGGCTGTAGCCGAGCACCGGCGTGCGTCCATGCGGTGCGGGGCGCAGGCGGATCAATTGCGGTGACAGCGTCACGCGCTTGTCGTAGTCGTAACGCGTTTTATGCAGCAGCTTGACGTGCAGGGTCATGGGGGCATCCGTTGATGCAATTCGCTGGCAAGTTCAGTGCCAGCGAGATTTGAAGAGTGCGAGGCGGATGCCCGGGAGCGGACGCCCGCAAGCCGTCATACTGACACGGGGATGTGACCTGCTGGCCGCGTCCGTCCATCATTTTCAGGGGGGTTGATGCAAAGCGGCTTTATCGCGCGCGGTCTTTGGCTGGCCATGGTGCTGGGGCTGTCGGCGTGCCGCGACGTGCCGGGGCCAGCGGCCGATGCCACGGCGCCGGTTGTGGCCAACCCGGTCGGCAATCCTGCATCGCCGCCAGCGCTCGGCTCGCCGAGTGCTTGGCAATGTGGTGATCTGCGCATCGAAACTCGCCTTGAAACCGGGGGACAAGGCCGGCTGCAATTGGCGCTACCCGGCGGCGACCGCTGGCTTGAACCCTCGCCGTCCGCGTCGGGTGCTCGCTATCGCGGCGCGCTAGTGGGCGAGGCGCCCCTCACCGAGTTCTGGAGCAAGGGCGAAGAGGCCCGACTGTCCATCGACGGTGACACGCTGCAGTGCCGCCCCAGCGACACCCGGCCACCGTGGGCCGAGGCGCAGGCTGATGGGGCGCAATTGCGCGCCGTCGGCCAGGAGCCGGGGTGGGTCCTGACCGTCGAAAACGGAGCCGATGGCAAGCGTCTTCGGTTGCAACGAATGGGGCAAAACGAAGAAATCTGGCACGCGCGGCGCCGCAGTGACGGCCTCAGTTACGAGACGCTGGACCGCGAGGTCATGGCCCGGGTCGCGCCCGGCCCTTGCGTCGACACGATGAGCGGCGACCGCTTTCCGGTGGTCGTGACCGTGCAGCTTGATGATCTAACCCTACGCGGCTGCGGCCGCCACTATGCACAAGAATGATGATTCGTCCGCCTGACAGCCAGTCCCGGTTTTTCGAGCTCCGTGGCCTCCGCCACCACGTCCGCTGCTGGGGTGATCCTGCCCGGCCCTGGCTGCTGCTGGGCACCGGATGGCTCGACTGCTCGGCGAGCTTTGGTCCGCTGGTCGCCGGCCTGCTTGAAGACCATTACGTCGTGTCGCCGGACTGGCGTGGCACCGGCCTCAGCGGTTGGCCCGCGGACGGCTACTGGTTTCCCAATTACCTGGCTGATGTCGACGCGCTGTTGACCGCCCTAGGTGCGCCTGAGCACCTGCATTTTGTTGGCCACAGCATGGGCGCGCAGGTGTTGAGCCTGTACGCCGGTGCGCAGCCCGAGAAGGCGCGCAGCCTCGTGCTGCTGGATGGGCTGCTGCTGCCGGATTCGCCGGCCAGCAAGGCCCCGAAGCAGTATCGGCGCTGGCTGCAACAGGTGGCCAAGCCGCGCCCGCCGAAGCGTTACGCCAACTTTGAAACGCTGGCGCAGCGGGTCAAGGCGCAGCATCCGCAGCTCGACGACGCCTGGGCGCTTTTCGTCGCCCACAGTTGGGGCGCAGCCGATGACGATGGGCAGATTCGTCTGCTGGCCGACCCCAAGCACCTGCACAACATGCCGACGCTGCACCGTCTCGCCGAGAGCGAGGCCGTGTGGGCTGAAGTCACCGCGCCGGTGCTGTTCATTGAGGCCGGCCGCTCGGTGTTTCACAGTGCGGGCGAGCAATCCGAGCGCCCGCGCCGTTATGCGGCGTTCTCCAAGGCGGCCAAGTGCGAGGTGCAGACCCTGCCCGAAGCCGGCCACATGCTCCACTGGGATGCGCCCGAGGCCACTGCTGGCCTCATTCGTGCTTTCCTCAAATCCATCGCTGACCGGCCCTGACCCCTGTGATTCGTTCTGCATTTCCTTTCGTCCGTGACGTGGCCGGCCTGCGGGCAACATCATTCGATCTGCTGGTCATTGGCGGCGGCATTTATGGCGCATGGGCGGCGCTGGACGCGGCGCAGCGCGGCCTCAGCGTCGCGCTCATCGAGCAGACCGACTGGGGCGCCGGCACGTCGCAGTCGTCCAGCAAACTCATCCACGGTGGCCTTCGCTACCTGGAGCATTACAAGTTCGGACTGGTGCAGCACTCGCTGCGCGAGCGGCGCGTGCTGAGCCGCATTGCCCCGCATCTGGTGCGACCGCTGGACTTCATGCTGCCGGTGTTCAAGGCCAGCCGCGCGCAGCCGTTCATGCTGTCCTGCGGCCTGACGCTCTATGACCTGATGGCCGGCCTGTCGCCGCCGGTGCGCCGGCACCGCTATTACCGGCCCAAGCGGGTGCGGCAAGACTTTCCGTTTCTGCAAGGCGACGGGTTGGTGGGCGCCTTCCGCTACGGCGACTGCCAGGAAGACGATGCGCGCATGACCCTGGTGGTGGCCGCCGCTGCGCACGGCCACGGGGCGGTCTGCGCCAACGGCGTCCGCGCGCTGTCGATCGATGCGGGTGAGTCGCCCGAGGTGCGCGCCGAGGCCGACGGCGAAACCTTCACCATCAAGACACGCGCGGTGCTCAATGCCGCCGGACCCTGGGCGCTACGCCTGATGGGCGACAGCGCTCCCGAGGTCGAGCTGATCAAGGGCACGCACATCGTCATGCCTGAGATTCCCGGCGTGACCCAGGCTTTCCTGCTCACCGCTGAAGACAGCCGCGTGTTTTTCGTCATTCCCTGGTACAGGCGGACCTTGGTCGGCACCACCGAGCAGACCATCAGCCGGGTTGAAGACGCCACGCCAACCGAAGAAGAAATTCACTACCTGTTGCGTGCCGTGGCCACCGCCATGCCCGGTCTGGGCTGGTCGCGAGGGGACGTCATCAGTGCATTTGCCGGTACACGGACGTTGCAGAAGGCCGATGCTGCGTCGTTGTCGGCGGTCAGTCGCGAGTTCGCGGTGATCGAGCCGCAGCCCAATGTTTGGGTGAGCGTGGGCGGCAAGTACACCACGGCCCGCTGCGACGCTGTGGGCATTGTTGACGACATTGCCCAGCGGCTGGGCCATGACCGGGCGAGCCAAACCGATGTCACACCGCTGCCGGGAACGCCGACTTTGCCATTCGCGGTGTGGCTGGGCTCGGCCCGCGCGGAGCTGTTGGTGGCCGGCGTCGATGCCCACGCCGCACACACCTGCGCCCTGCGCCATGGCACCGGCGTCGAGGCCTTGCTGACGCTGATTGAAGGCGACCGTGGCCTCGCGCAACGGGTTCACCCCGACGCGCCGTTCATTCGTGCCGAGGTGGCACTCGCGCAGTCACATGAAATGGCGCGCAGCGAGGCAGACGTCCTGCGCCGACGTATGCCGCTTCGACTGATTGTCGGCAGGTAAATCTGGCCCAATTTGTCTAAAAAAACAGCAGCTGTCGCGACGAAAAGCGCCCGGTGCGACGAACGGTCATCCCGACGCGCATCGCCGGGGCGTGACCGGCTTGTCGTGGCGCTCGGACGCGCTAGTATCTGGCTGCGTCTGGCAGAAGTACCGTTTCCCGGCGACCCCGGGTTCGGACGGTTCTTCGGCCTGACTGCAGGAAGATGAGAAAACAACTACGGGGTCCGGCAACGACCGGCTCCGCCGATGAGGAGATCCAAGATGCGATACGCGCCCTTGTGGGCCCTGCTGCTGGCAGCGGGTCTGTCTGCCTGCGACACCACTGAACCTGAAGAAGACGGCGGGCTTGCGTCGAGCAACTTCATTTCGCTGTTTGAACCGGCCCCCGCCTCGGCGAGCGCCCAGGCGACCATCCCGTTCCCGTTCGATGGGCTGTTTTCGGGTTTTACCGACCCGACGCTCAACATCCCGAATCCGGCGGGTGCGCCGTTCGTCAACGATGCCAACCTCACCGACGGCTTCTCGACCACCGCCAACCTGTTCACTGATTTTCTGGGGTTCATTGACCTCGACACCGCGCTGCAAGGCGGCTTATTGATCATCGACACCAGCACCGGCACACCGCTGGCGCCGGGCGTGGATTACACGCTGTCTGATTACCCCGCCACTTCTCCGGTTGCCGGCCTGCCGGATCCATTGCCAGTCAATGCCGTGCGCTCACGCGTCATCATTCACCCTCTCAAACCGTTGAAGCCATCGACCCGCTATCTGATTGCGGTCACTGATGGTGTGCGTGACCTCGACGGCAATGCGGCCGTTGCATCCTCGCAGTTCCGTGTGGTGCGTCGTGACACCCCGGTCGCTGAACAGACCGACGCCTTCATCAACGGGCTCAATGCCACCCAAAAAGCGACACTTGAGGCTCTTCGCAGCCAGCTGATTCGCCCGGCAGTCGAGGGTCTGATTGCGGCCACTGCAAGCACGCTCGGACTGACCGAAGAGAACATCGTCCTCGCGTGGACTGTGACCACCCAGTCGGCTGGCAAAACGTTGAATCTGATGGCAGACGAAGCGACCGCGCAAACCATCGCCAGCTTCCCGACCGGACTGACTGTCGACCAAGCCCTGCAGAATCCGGCCGTGCCCCCGGTGGCCGATGTGCGCGTCGGCAGTCTGCAGTTGCCCTACTACCTTGCCAGCGGCGCCAGCCCGCAGGACCCCGCGCCGTTGGGCAGTCCCTGGCAGGCCGACCCGACTCGGCCGGACGTCGCCGCCAGCTTTTTGGGCCAGGTGCCGTGCGGCGCCTTCGTGCAGCCGCCGCAGGGCAGCAATTTCACTCCCAGCGAATCGACCACCACCTGCTTCCCGATGCCGATCGAGCGCAGCGTCGAGAACGTGCCGATGCTGGTTACCGTGCCCAACGCCAACAGTGGCATGACGCAACCGGCCGAAGGCTGGCCGGTGGTGATTTTCCAGCACGGCATCACCGGCAACCGCTCACAGATGCTGGCGCTCGCGCCGGCGATGGCGGCTGCGGGGCTCGTCACCGTGGCCATTGACTTGCCCTTGCACGGCTTGCCTGCGGGCCATCCGCTGGCGGTGCAGGGGACGACCGAGCGCACCTTCCTGCTCGATCTGGTGGATAACGCGACCACCGCCCCGGGACCCGATGGCAGCACCGACCCCAGCGGGACGCATTTCATCAACATCCCCAGCCTCATCACCAGCCGCGACAACCTTCGGCAAGCCGCGATTGACCTGGTGCACCTGTCCCGCTCGGTGTCAGCACTGGACTTCGATGGCGACCCTGCGACCCCTGACATCAACCCGGACCGCATTCACCTGGTCGGTCATTCGCTGGGCGGTATTGTCGGGACCACAGCCTTGGGGGTCGACGACAGCTTCGGCGCTTCGACCATCGCCATGAGCGGTAGCGGTATCGGCAAGTTGCTCGACGGCTCCAAGAGCTTTGGTCCGCGTATTGCGGCCGGCCTTGCCGCGAACGGTGTCATGGAGGGCACCGACACCTACGAAACGTTCCTGCGCTTTGCGCAACATCTTGTCGACGACGGCGACCCGGCCAATTACGCGGCTGCGGCGTCTGCTGATCGAGCCATTCACTTCGTTGAGGTCCTTGATGACCTGGTCGTGCCCAACGCGGTGCCACGTACCCCGGACGCGACTGACACGCTGGACCGGGTCACGCTTGAAGGCCGTATCTCCGGCTCGACCCCGCTGATGCGCCTGCTGGGGCTCGACATTCTTGATGCCATCACGCCGCCGCTGGCCGAAGCCGATGTGCTGCTCGATCCCGAGGGCCTGAAGGTGGGCGTGCGGTTCACCGAAGGGGATCACGGCTCCATCCTGAGTCCCGCCGCCTCGGCCGCCACCACCCAGGAAATCCAGCGCCAGATCGCCAACTTCCTCGGCAGTCAGGGCACGTGTCTGCCAGTGGGAGGGAACTGCCAATGAGCCTCCATCCCAATGCACAGCACGCCCCCACTCTCGAGGATCGGATCATGAAATCAGTGATTGCTTGTGCGGCAGCAGCGACGTTTGCGGCCGCGTCACCCGCCGCAATGGCGACCAGTTTCGAGTGGGGCGAGGTCCGCGGTTCGATCGACAACCGCATCTCGGCGGGCGTCGCAGTCCGCACACAAGGCCCGCAGTCGAATCTGTTGGCCATTGCCAACGGCGGGACCGCGTTTTCGACCAACTCCGATGACGCCAACAAAGAGTTCGACAGCGCGGGTGACCTGGTCTCGGCACCGGTCAAATTACTCACCAACCTGACGATGGACTACGGCGCCTTCACGCTGTTTGCCCGCGGCGGCTTTGGCGCCGATCTGGTGAACCTGCAGGGCGAAAATTTCCGCAGGTCCGACTACGGGCCCGGCCGCGAGGCCAGCCTCGCCGAACTGGACCGTAAAGAGGCTGACGTGCGCGGTTCAGTTGGCCGGTACGCCGAGTTGCTCGACCTGCACCTCAGCTCCGGGTTCGACGTGTTCGGCCGGCCGTTGGCGTGGCGTCTCGGCCGGCAGGTCATCAACTGGGGTGAATCCACCTTTATCCAGAACGGCCTTAACGCCATTCTGGCCGCCAACGCCAACCGCGCCGGCGTGCCGGGTGCCGACCTGGAGGAAGTGTTCATTCCGGCCAACAAGGTGTGGGTGTCGATGGACCTGACGCAAAGCATCCGGGTCGAGGGCTTCTACCAACTGGAATGGGAAAAAACCGTGCCGTTCGCGTCGGGCACCTTTTTCTCGACCAATGATTTTGTCGGCGAAGGCGGCACCCGCGCCAACATCGGTTTTGGCCGGGTGACCGAGAATTCACCGGCACTGACAGGCTGTGATGCCCCGCCGGCAGCAGGCGCCAACTGCGTGCCGTTTGGCAGTTCGATTCCGCGTTCAGCCGATCGCGAGCCTTCGGACAGCGGCCAGTACGGCGGCGCCATGCACTACTACACCGACGCCTTGGGTGGCACCTCCTTGGGCGTGTACGCCACCAACTATCACAGCCGTCTGCCGCTGATTTCGGCCATTTCGCGCACGGATGGCACCGCCGGCACCCAGTCTTCGGCTTACATTATCGAGTACCCCGAAGACATCCAGATGTACGGTGCCTCGTTCTCATTGCCCGGCCCGTTCGGCAGCGCGGTGCAGGGCGAATACAGCATGAAGGTGGACCAGCCGCTGCAGCTTGACGACGTTGAGTTGCTGCTCTCCGGTCTGGGTGCCCCGAACCAGATCACGCCGGGCGGTAATGTGCCGTTCCCGACCTCGTTGGGCAATCAGTACATTCGCGGCTGGCGGCGTCACGACGTGAGCAATTTCAACGCCTCTGCGCTGAAACAGTTTCCACCCGGCTTGATGCCGGGCGCCGACAGTGTGCTGTTGGTTACCGAGGTCGGCGCCACCATCGCCCACGGCCTGCCCGAAAATGCCGAGCTGCGTTACGAGGCACCGGGCACGCCGCTGCCGGGCAATGCCACCGTCGCTGCCAGTCAGGGGCTGCCGGCAGAGCAGGGCCAGTTCGCATCGACCAGTTCGTGGGGCTACCGCATCGCGTTGCAGGCCAATTACAGCAACGTATTCGGGCGCTTCGCCATGCGTCCGTCGCTGCGCTTCGACCACGACGTCAACGGCATCACCCCATCGCCGTTGGGCAACTATGTTGAAGGCCGTAAGCAAGTCCAGGCCGCTGTGGCGTTTGAATACCTCGGTCAATGGCAGCTCGATCTCGGCTACACCGTGTTCACCGGTGGCGGCCAGCAGAACCAGTTGCGCGACCGTGACTTTGCTCAGGCCGCGATTCGTTACGCCTTCTGAGTTGACCGTGCTTCACATCAAGGCCGCCCATTTCAGGCGGCCTTTTTTTGTGGTGCTGGTTAGCGAGCCATTGTGGCCCGAGCCGTTGCGTGTCAAACCATGTGTCTCAACACAACACTCTGGCGCGATGAAGTTTGGTGGGCCCTGTCGGACTTGAACCGACAACCAAAGGATTATGAGTCCTCTGCTCTAACCAATTGAGCTAAAGGCCCAGCACGGGCGAGATGGTACACAGTCGCCGCGCTTCGGTGAGCGCTGGCGCGACGGCCAATGCTCCGCCGGGTGCAGGCCCTACAGTGCTGTGCTTCGGAGCTTTCGGGCCGGTGATCACGGGGAATGTGGATGAAGACTTTCAAGGGCAAGGTGGCGGCGATTACCGGTGCCAGCTCGGGCATCGGGCGGGCGCTGGCGCTGCAGTTGGCCGATGCGGGTTGCGCGTTGGCGCTGTCCGACATCAATGACGCCGGGCTGCAGGAAACGGCCGAGCAGGCGCGCGCCAAGGGCGTGGCCGTGACCGCGCAGCAACTTGATGTGTCTGACCGGGACGCCGTGTACGGCTGGGCCGAGAAGACGGCGGACGTGCACGAGCAGATCAATCTGATCTTCAACAATGCGGGCGTGGCGCTGGGCGCGCCGGTTGACGGCATGTCCGAGGCCGATCTGAAGTGGATCATGGACATCAATTTCTGGGGCGTGGTGTACGGCACCCAAGCGTTTTTGCCGCACCTGAATGCCTCGGGTGACGGGCACATCATCAATATTTCGAGCATTTTCGGCATTGCGGGCATTCCCTCGCAGTCGGCTTACAACGCCTCGAAGTTTGCGGTGCGCGGCTTTACCGAAGCGCTGCGTCAGGAGCTGGAAATTGCCGGTGCGCCGGTGTCGGCGACGACCGTGCACCCTGGCGGCATCAAAACCAACATCGTCCGCTCGGCGCGCTTCTCGTCGAATATGGAGCCGGTGATGGGCTTCGATGAAAAGGCCGGCAAGAAGAATTTCGAGAAGCTGTTCATCACCACGCCGGACACGGCGGCCAAGGTCATTCTCGGTGCGGTGCGGTCCAATCGGCGGCGGGTCCTGATCGGGCCTGACGCCAAAGTCGTCGACCTGATGGTGCGGTTGATGCCCGAGGGCTATCAGCGTCTGGTGAGTTTTGGCATGAAGTGGCAGGGCCGTAAAACCGGCTGAACCGGGATTGCCGCCTACTTCTTCCGGGTTTTGGGCGTTCTTTTTTTCGGCTTGGGCGTTTCGGCCGTGGCCGGGGTGTCGACCTTGCGCCGGGCCAGCTCATCGAGCACGTGTGCCAGCCGGTTGCCCAGATGCCGTGTCGCCGAGATTTCCATGGCGCGTGACACTTCGGCCTGCACCGCCATCTCGACCAGGGGCCGCAGGCGCCAGATCAGTTCGCCGAGCTGCGGCGCTTCTTCGCGCGGCGGCAGTGGGGTGCCGAAACGGTCGAAGACGTGACGTTCGACGAGGTGAACCATTTCTTCGGCGGCGTGCTCGACGTTGGCACGGAGCTGTTTGACCACATCGAGCATTTCGTCCAGCGGAATGCCGGCCTTCACCAGTTCGGCGCCAGCCTGAATCATCCTTGGGCTGGGCGCCACAAAGCCCATGCCGTGTGGCTTGAGCACGCCCAGCTCATGGGCCTTGACCAGCCAGCGCGGATCAAACTGACCGCCGAAGAGGCGTGCCAATTCCACAAAGCTGTATTGCTTGGGGGTCTCGTTGGTCCAGGGGCTGGACACTGCCGCTTCCAGGCCCAGCAGGGCGCTGATGTCCTGCCCCGACTCCCAGGCCGACAGCAGTTCGCCAATGCTTGCCAGGGTGAAGCCGCGCGTCAGCATCTGGTTGATGATGCGCAGTCGCGACAGGTGCTCGGCGCCGTAAATGCCGGTGCGGCCGCGGCGCTCGGGCGGCGGTATGAGGCCGCGATCTTGATAAGCGCGGATGTTGCGGGCCGTGCTGTGAGAGGCCTTGGCCAACTCCTCGATGGTCAGTTCGACACGCGGCGGCGTGCCGGACTCGCTGGCGGCGCCGGCTTCGGTCTTGCGGCCGCTGGAACGGCTCAGTTTGCCCAGTTTCATGGTGTCGGATCAGTCAGTGGCGACGCCCTTCGTCGCGATGGGCAGCAAGGGGGTACCGCCGTGGCACGGGGAACTTGAAGGCAGTTCGGAGTCTGCTCTGCGCCGAGTATGCCCTGCGCGATGTCGCGGATCATGGCAGCGGCAGCAGTCGCATCAGCGCCGGCCCCTCGCGCCGCAGCCATGCGCGATGAGTGGCGTAGTCGGGGCAGAAGCTCGCCACCAGCGCCCAGAAGCGCGGGCTGTGATTGCGGTGGCGCAGGTGGCAGAGCTCGTGAATAACGACGTAGCGCATCACCTCGGGCGGCGCACACACCAGTCGCCAGCAGAGCTGGACCACGCCGTGTGCTGAGCAGCTGCCCCATTGCGCGCGCGTGTCGCTGATGCGCAGCCCGATGGGCTGTAGCCCGGTTTCAGCGCTCAGCGCCGCCAGCATGCGAGCCGCCGAGCGGCCGGCCTCGGCGGCCAGCGTGGTCCGTGCGAGCCTCGTCAGCCCGGCCTGATCAAGCGGCTGGCCGGGATGGCTCAGGCAGATCCATTGACCGTATTCAAGCCGCATGGCCGGGCGTTTGAATCGATGGGCGGTATGCCGCACCGGCAACAACTGGCCGTGCAGCGGCAGGGGCGCATGGCCGTCCCAGGGTAGGGTCGCGCTCAGCGGCGCCTGCGGTCGTGCCTGCAGCCGTTGTCGCTGGCGCTCGATCCAGTCTCGATGCTGTGCAAGGAAGGCCTCAGCCTGGTGCATTGAGCAGCGTCGCGGCAGCACCAGGCGCACGGTTTCGGGGCCGCGCACTTCGATACGCAGCCGCCGCGCCCGGCTGCTGATGCGGGTTTCCAATTGGTAGCCGGCCGCTTCGGTCAGTGCCATCGAGGTTGATGACGGCTCGATGACGGTCTGGTTACAAAATCAGCAGTCCGTGCCCCGACCCCATCCAGTGGTGGGGTCATGACCGTTGGTCGGCGGTTATCCACAGGCTTTTCCCGAGGGCGCGGGGATAACTCGCCGTCGCGCCTCAGCGGTCATTCGACAGCCCCAGTTTGGCCAACACCCCGTCCAGCGCGTCCAGCGAATGAAAGCCGATGGTCAAAGTGCCGCGGCCCTGTGCGTCGGCCGCCAGCGACACGTTAGCGCCCACGGCATCGGCGATTTCGCGCTCGAGGCGCAGCCAGTCGGCCGACTTGGCGCCTCGCTCGGGGGCGGTTTGCAAGACGTGGCCCTCACCCTTTTGTAATTGCCGTTCAAGCGCGCGCACCGACCAGTCGGCTTGCTGTGCGCGCGCCAGCCACGTCGGCTGCTCCCCCAGCGGCAGTCCGCCCAGAACCTTGGCGTGGCCCATCGAGATCAGCCCGGCGTCGACCGCGTCCTGCACCTGCGCGTGCAGGTTCAGCAGCCGCAAGAAATGGGTGACGTAGGCCCGTGATTTGCCGATGCGCTGACCGAGCGCACCGTGGGTGAGGTGGTGCAGCTCGGCCAGTCTTTTCAGGCCCAGTGCGGTGTCGATGGGTGAGAGCGACTCGCGCTGCAAATTTTCGATCAGCCCGACGACGAAGGCCTCTTCGTCGCTGAGGTCGTCGCGCACCAGCGCCGGAAGCGTGGCCAGACCGGCGCGTTGCGCGGCGCGCCAGCGGCGTTCACCGGCCAGCAGCTCATAGCGGTCACCGAGGCTGCGCACCACGACCGGCTGAATCACCCCGGACTCGCGAATGCTGCGCGCCAGTTCATCCAGCGCTTCGTCGTTGAAACGGCGGCGCGCCTGATGCGCCCCAGGGCGGATCAGCTCGATGGCAATCGCGCGCGGAACGAAAGGCGACCGCACTGTGGCGGTCGGTGAGGGCAAGTGTGAAACAATAGCCACGACCGGCTTTTACACCTGACGAATCCAATGGAAGACCAGTTTAGAGCGATCCTCAGCGCAGTAGGTGAGGACCCGCAACGTGAAGGCCTGCTCAACACGCCCCATCGGGCGGCCAAGGCGATGACCTTTCTCACGCGAGGGTATTCACAATCGATTGACGAAATCGTCAACGGTGCCATCTTCGAGACCGATAACCAGGAGATGGTGATTGTTCGTGACATCGAGTTTTATTCGATGTGTGAACACCACATCCTGCCGTTCTTTGGCCGCGCCCACGTCGCTTATATCCCCGCGGGCAAGGTCATTGGCCTGTCGAAAATCCCGCGCATCGTCGACATGTTCAGCCGGCGGCTGCAGATTCAGGAACAATTGACCCAACAGATTGGGGAATGTGTTCAGGGCGTGACCCAGGCGCGCGGCGTGGCGGTGGTGATCGAGGCCAAACACCTGTGCGCGATGATGCGCGGCATCGAGAAGCAGCACAGCCAGATGATCACCTCGATGATGCTGGGGGCGTTTCGCGAAGACCCTCGCACCCGTGCTGAATTTTTAGGGCTGATTCGCAACCAAATGTGAACGGCCTGCGCATCGCTCAGTGACTGCGCTGCGTAATAAATAATGTTTACGATGCTTCGTACGGAGAACTTCAACCATGACAGGAGCTGCCCCGGGCCTCAGTTTTGGCACTGCCGAGCAACTGGCAGTGTTGGTCGACATGGAGGACGCGGTGCGTGCCGAGATTGCGCTGCACCTCGAACGCCGCAAGCTGTGGTTTCCCAATGATCTGTTGCCGGCCGACGCGACGCTGGATGCCGCCGCCGATGCCGAAATCAAATCCATGCGCGAAGCCGCGCGCGGTATTCCCGACGTGGCCCGTGTCGGCCTGGCCCTCAACCTGCTGACCGAAGAAGGCCTGCCGCATTTCCATCGACTTATCGCCGTCCATTTCGGTGCCGAAAGTCCTTGGCGTGACTGGAATTACATGTGGACCGCCGAGGAAGACCGCCACGGCTGCGCGCTGCGTGACTACGTACGCGATGCCCGGCTGTTTGACATGCGCGCGCTCGAAGCGGCGCAGTACCGATACATCGAAGCCGGCTTTGACCCCGAGTGGGACCGCGACCCCTATCGCTTGCTCGCTTACACCTCGCTGCAGGAAAAGGCGACCCAGGTCAGCCATGCCAACACCGGCCGGCTGTGCGTTGGCATCGAGCCGGTGGCGCAGCGCGTGCTGGCCCACCTCGCGCGCGATGAATCGCGCCATTACGAGTTCTACCGCGCCAGCTTCGGCGAGATTCTGAAGCGCGATCCAAACCGCGGTTTGGCCTCCCTGCTCAGTGTCACCCTCAACTTCGTGATGCCCGGCCATGCCATGCCCGGCTTCGATGAAATGAGCGAAGTGGTCGAGCGCGCTGGCATCTTCGGCGGCCGTGATTACAGCCGCATCGTCGAAGAGCTGCTGGCGTTCTGGGAGATCGGCAAGATGGAAGGCTTGTCCGCCGAAGGTCGCGCCGCACAGGACAAGCTGATGGCGGTACCGGCCCGGCTTGCGAAAGTGGCCGACTACGCCGAGCGCAAGCGCAAGCCGCGCGACTATCGTTTCGACTTTCTCGCCGACCGCGAGATTCGGCTCTGAGTGCAGTGTCCGCTGCCGCCGCCCAACGCGTCGTCATCACCGGCGCCGGCAGCGGTCTGGGCCGGGCCATTGCCCTGGCATTCGCCGCGCAGTCTGCCCGGATCGCCGTCACCGACCGAGACCTAGACGGTGCCGCCGACACCCTGAAGGCGGTTGAAGCGGCCGGCGGCAGCGGCTTCGTGCAGTCGCTGGACGTGACCCGCGAAGCCGATTTCGCCGTCCTGGCCGAACGCCTCGCCCTGGACTGGGGTGGGCTCGACGTGTTGGTCAACAACGCTGGTGTTGCCACCGCCGGCACCGTCGCCGAGTCCGATCTGGCGCAGTGGCAGTGGGTGCTCGACATCAACCTACTCGGCTGCGTGCGCGGTGTGCGGGCGCTGGCGCCGCTGATGACCGCGCAGCAAAGCGGTCACATCGTCAATGTCGCCTCGTTTGCCGGTATCGCCAACCCCCCGGCCCTGGCCAGTTATAACGCGGCCAAGGCGGCGGTCATCTCACTGTCTGAGACCCTGCGCTTCGAAATGGCCCCGCACGGCGTCGGCGTAACGGTGGCCTGCCCCTCATTCTTCAAAACCCGGTTGCTGGAAACCTCGCGGCGGCACGCTGGCGACGACGCACCTGCGGTGCCGATGGAAGGCATCGTCGGCCGCCTGATGGCCAAGGCCAGCGTTACCGCTGACGATGTGGCCCGCGACATTGTCGAGGCAGTGGGGCACAACACCTTCATGGTCATCAGCCACAGTGACGCGCGTCGCCTTTATCACCTGAAGCGCCTCAGTCCGAGTCTCTATTTCAAAATGGCGCGCAAAGCCACCGCCGGGTTCCTGCGTGGCCGATAAGCGCTCGACCTTGCGCGAACGCGTCCGGCAACTGTGGCGCGGGGTCAGCGGTGATGGCGCAGCCGATCCGTTTGACCAGCAGCGCGTCACCCTGGAAATTCCCGGCCCAGACGGCACGCCGCTGTTCAAGCTCGAGCTGCATTCCGAAGTCACCCCCGAGGCCGATGGCGAGCACCTGCACCTGCGGACCCGCATGCAGACCAACTTCGCCAGTGTGCTGCGGCCGATGCTGGCCGCTGCCGAGGCAGGGCGTCCGGCGTTGACGCATCGCCCCGGTATGGAGGGCGGGCGCGGATTGCGCCTGGCCCATCGGGTCTCGGCAGGCGTGCAGACCGTGGCGCAGCGCGCCCTTCAGGTGCCGCTGCTGCGTAACGTTGCCGAGTCGGCGATGGCGCACGACGTCAACACCTACATTGATCTGGAAGCCACCACTTCGTCGCTGATCGATGGCAGTCGGGCGCTCGCGCATCACGCCGCCCAGCCGGCGCTGCGGCGGCTGGGCATCGTCGCCGACGAGTCGCCCGACGCGCCGCCGTTGCAAACCTGGGCGGGTGAAGTGGGTGATGGCTTCGCGCAGGTCTCATTGTTGCGGCTCGACGAGCGGCACTTCAGTGCGGCGCTCAAGCAGGCGCTGGGCGGACGTCCCTTGAAGATTGCCGCGACCCTGGTCAACACCGTCGAGCGCCCCCCGCAGCCGCGCAAGCGGCGCTGAGCATGGCCAGGCGCTCGACGCTTGTGGTGTGTGCCGCGCTGCTGCTTTCCGCATGCAGCTTGCCGAATCTGGTCTACAACCGCGCCGACTTTTTTGTGGTCCGCGAAGTCGGCAAATACCTGACCCTCACCGATGCCCAGAAGGACGCGCTGGGTGAAGCGGTCACCGACTGGCAGGTTTGGCATCGTGCGCACGCGCTGCCGCAGTGGCAGACCGACACCCAGGCGCTGGCCACAGACCTGCAGGCGCCACTGGAGGCTGCCGAGATCAGCGCTTGGGGGCAGCGCGTCGAACGACACCTGCGGGTTGCGTTGGACGAAATGATGGTGCGACTGGTGCCGCTGATCGCCACCCTCAGCGATGCACAGATTGCCGAGTTCTGGGCGAGCTTCGATGAGCAGCGCGCCGAGCGCCGCGATGACGCGCCGAGTGATGTCGATGCCCTGGCCCAGCAGGGCATCAAGTCGATGAGACGCTGGGTCGGTCGCCCGAACGACGAACAAGTGACCATGATCGTCGACTGGGCCGACGCGCAGGCCGGGCGTTGGCAGCCCTCCGAGATCGAGCGCGCCGCGCGCGAAGACGCACGCCGGCGTGCCGAGATTGATGCCTTGCTGGCCGCGCGTACGGCGCCGGATGCACTGGATCGCTGGCGCGCTTCTCTCGCCGAAGACGACCCGCCCGATCGTCGAGCGCCAGAAGCTAACGCCGCACGCGTGTCGTTACTGGCGGCGCTGTCGGCATCGCTGAACGCGCGTCAGCGTGACCATCTGGTCGCCGAGCTTGAGGGCTACGCCGACCTGTTCGGGAAGATGGCGGCCGGCGGCTGATTCGGCGCTGCTACTCGACGCCCAACGCCGCCAGTGCTTCCAGTGTCACGCCCTCGGTGGCCAGGCCCTCAGCCGATTGGAAGGCGTCGATGCCGGCCAGCGTTTGCGCGCCGAACTGGCCGTCGAGCGGGCCGCGGTAGTGGCCGCGCGCTTTGAGTGCCTGCTGCACCGCGCGCACCCGGGTGGGCGTGGCATTGGTGTCGCAGAGGACGGCGCGCAGGTCCAGCCGTGAGGGTTCGACCATCACCCGCCGAATCTCGGTGCCCATCACGGCCGGAATGGTTTCGGTCACGAACCGGTCGGGCGTGATCTCTTCGCGAATGCGTTCGACCTTGACCTGCGCCGGCACCTCGGTGACGTCGACCACTGCGGGGGTTTTGACCACCCGGCGGCGCTTGGTGTGGGTGCGCTCGGCAATCTCGACGGTCTCGGTGGTGGCCGGCGTGAGCGGCTGCCGCTGCGCGACCTGTCTGAAGGCGGTTGGCGTTTCGACCCAGCACAGCGCGCCGTCGGCGGTGATGTCGCGCTGCCATTGTGCGGTGTCCCCGGTGCGAATCGGCTCCTCGCGCAACACGGTGCGGTAGGTACCGGGCACGCGGCGGGTTTCGGTGCGGGCGGGTTCGGTGACAGTTTCTTCAACCCACTCGACCACGGCGGGTGTGATCACGCGGCGCTGCGTGTAGGCGGGCACGCGTACCTCGCGCTCGACCCAGCGGCTTTCGCCAGCGATGCGGCGCTCTACCGTCTTCTCGGGCTGCAATTCAATGCTGACTTCGCGGCGCGCGTATTGCGGCGCGGTTTTGACCATCGCCCAGCATTCGCCAACCTTGGCGTCGGGTGGGGCAGCCGGCGGCAGGTCGGCCCCCTCGTCAGCGCTGGCCGCGGTCGCCAGTGTCGTGACCGCTACGGTCAGCACGGCGATGGACAGACGCAGCGACATCGTCAGGCTCAGGTCCGGTCACTGCTGCGCGCGTTCACGCCCAGCCGGTCGAGGGTGTCAAACGTGATGCCGCCAGTGGGCAGACCGTTGGCGCGCTGATAGCGGTCGACGGCCTCGTAGGTCATGCGGCCGAGTTTGCCGTCGACCTTGCCGGGGCTGAATCCGGCCCGCTGCAGGGCGCGCTGCAGTTCCAACACGAGATTCTGGTTGGCGTTGGTGTTGCATAACACGGGGTGCCAGTCGACGCGGCTGGCGCTGACTTCAATCTCGCGCGTGACCGAGTCATAGCGCGCCGGCACCGGCACGCGTCGTTCGCTGGCGGGTCTCACCAGTTTGCGTACGCGAACGGCCTCTGTTTGCGCGGGCACGGTTTCAATCCGCGTTTCAGCGGGGCGCAGTAGTTCTTGGCGGCGCACGCTGCGGTACTCGGCCGCAATCGGAACACGCCGCGTGGTGGCGGGCTCGACCAACACCTGGCGTTGCACTTCGCGGTAGACCGCCGGCTCTTCGACCAGGCACAGCACTTCGCCCGACACACTGTCGATACGCTCGATGGCGCCGCGGCCCGGCTTCCAGACCCGGGTCGCGGGCTTGACCATCTCGCTGACGGATTCGGTGCGGAAACGGGCGGGCACTTCCTCGATGCGCTCGCTTGCGGGACTGACCATCACCCGCTCCTCGACGGTGCGGTACTCGGCGGGGCGTGCCTCAACCACACGTTCGCTGGCGGGCCGGATTACCACAGTCTGCTCGGTCCATTCGTACTCGGCGGGCGTGACTTCTACGCGTTCGCTGGCCTCTACAACCCGCACTTGTTCAGTGCGCTTTTCAAACACTGGCGGCTGGGCGATACGGGCAAAGCAGTCGCCTGGCTGCGCGGTTTGCGGCATCGACTGCGCGACGGCAGCGACCGGCAGCAGCATCGCCAACAGCCCGAGGAGGCCAACGCGCCGTGGAAGCGAGTGGGTTGCGGAGGAGGTGAGGCGGGTCGGGCGCGTCATCATCAAGTCTCGGGCAAGATAAGCGTCGATTATGCCCACCCAGCCCCCCGCCGCCCATGACGCAAATGGTCCACTAAGGGGCGCCGAAACCGCCCCTGGAAGGCGGTCGTGCGCATGACGCCGGAGCGGCGGCGCGACATTCTGCAGATCAGCGTGCCCATCGTGGCCGGCATGACGTCGCAGAATCTGCTCAACCTGGTCGACGCATGGATGGTGGGCGCGCTGGGCGCAACGGCGCTGGCGGCGGTCGGTCTCGCGAGCTTCGTCAATTTCATGGCGGTGTCATTTCTCACCGGATTCTCGCCAGCGGTTCAGGCGCTGGCGGCACGCCGGGTGGGTGAGGGCCGCATGCACGAGGTCGCGGTGCCACTCAATGGTGGACTGCGGCTATCGCTGTTGATTGGCGTGCCGTTGACCGTGCTCGGCTGGTGGGGCGCTGAAGCGCTGATGGCGATGTTGACGCCCGACCCGGCGGTGGTTGAGGAGGGCACCGGCTACCTGCAATGGCGGCTGCTGGCGGTGGCGGCGGTCGGCATGAACTTCTGCTATCGCGGCTACTGGAGCGCAATCAAGCGCACACAGGTGTACATGGTCACCTTGTTCGTGATGAACGCACTGAATGTGCCGATCAGCTACGGGCTGATTCACGGGCTCTGGGGATTGCCGCAGATGGGCACTGCCGGCGCCGGGTTGGGCACGTCGATCTCGGTGTTCATCGGTACGTTGTTCTATCTGCTCTATGCCTTCCGCCACGCGCGCCCGCACGGTTATCTTCGGGCGGCGCCGTCGACCGACGAGAACCGCGCCCTGTTGCGCTTGGGGCTGCCCAGCGCGGTGCAGCAGTTGATGTTCTCGGGTGGCTTCACGGTGCTGTTCTGGATGATTGCCCGTATTGGCACCGATGAACTGGCGGTGTCGCACATCCTCATCACGCTGATGCTGACCCTGATTCTGCCCAGCGTCGGCTTTGGTATTGCCGCCGCGACGCTGGCCAGCCAGGCCCTGGGGCGCGGCGACGTGCAGGACGCTGCGCGAGCCGCGTGGGACACCTGGCGCGTCGCGCTGTGGATCTATCTGGCCGCTGGTCTGCCGATGGTGCTGGCGCCCGAATGGTTGCTCGGCTGGTTCCTGAACGACCCGGCTGTCGTGGCGCTGGGCGTGGTGCCACTGCAGTTGCTGGGCCTGATGATGGCCGTCGACGGCCTCGGCATCATTCTCATGCAGGCGCTGCTGGGCGCGGGCGCAAGCCGCTATGTCATGTTCGTGGCCACGGGTCTTCAGTGGGGATTGTTCCTGCCATTGGTTTGGTGGGTGGGGCCGGTGTCGGGTTTCGGGCTGACCATGGTGTGGCTGGCCATGGGGGCGTATCGTCTGTTGCAGGCGGGGTTCTTTGCAGTTGCCTGGCGCCGCCGCCGTTGGGCGCAAATTCGACTTTGAGGTCGGTTCAGAGTTGGCTCATTTTCGCGGACTACGCTGCGATCATCTTTTCTGGGGAGGTTTCGATCATGTTGAAAAATTGGATTGCGCTGATGCCGGTGGCCGGTCTTGCTTTGGCGATGAGCGCCTGCGCCCCTGCACTTGAAGACAGCGCTTCGGCAGACGCTGAAGATGAGAGCGCCGCCTCTGAAGAAGCTGCGCCCGTCGCCGCCGCCAAGCCGGCGCCCGCGCCGGAGCCGGTGTGCAACAACTGCGGCACGGTCAGCAACATCGAAACTGTGACCGAGAAGGGCGAGGGCAGCGGTATCGGCGCGGTGGCCGGCGCGATTGCCGGGGGTGTCATCGGGCATCAGTTCGGCAGCGGCAGCGGCAACAAGGCGGCGACCGCAGCGGGTGCCATTGGCGGCGGTATGGCGGGGCACGAGATCGAGAAGCGTCGCAACTCGGCGACCTATTTCCGCGTCACCGTGCGGATGGATGCGGGCGGCTCGCAGGTCGTCACGCTGAATTCCACTTCGGGCATCTCGGTTGGCACCCCGGTGCGGGTCGTCGGGAACAACCTCGAACTGCGGACCTGATCGGGTTCGTTGCATCGTCCCGAAAGCCCTCGCAATGCGAGGGCTTTTTACGTTGTGGACGCTGCCGTCACCCGCAGGCGTAGCAGCGTTCGGGTGCGGCGCCCGATCACGCCGGTCAGCCCCAGCGTCATTGCCGCGCCGAAGATGACCGAGGGCACCGCGCCCATCAGTTTTGCCGCAAGCCCGGATTCGAAAGCGCCGATTTCATTCGAGGTGCTGATGAACACACTGTTGACCGCCTGCACCCGTCCGCGCAGGGCGTCCGGTGTGTAGATCTGCAGCAAGGTCTGGCGAATCACCACGCTGATCGAATCGAATGCACCGGTTGCAAACAGCGCGGCCACCGACAGCCAATAGTGGCTTGAGAGTGCAAACACCAGGGTCGCCGCGCCAAACCCGGCGCAGGCCAGCAGCAGGTTGCGCCAGGCGTGCACGGTGGGCGTGAAGCGCGTGCAGATCAGGATGGTGAGGATGGCGCCCACCGCCGGTGCCGCGCGCAGCACGCCGAGGGCTTCGGGACCGATGCGCAGAATCTCCTCGGCAAACATCGGCAGAATCGCAATCACCCCGCCAAACAGCACCACCAGAAGGTCCAGTGCCAGCGAGTACAGGATCACCGGCGTACGACGCACGAAGGCCAGCCCTTCGGCAATGTTCTGGATCACCGACTGCCCGTGCACCCGCACGCTCAGCGGCGGGCGCGGTTTCAGCCACACGCTCAGGCCGATGGCGGTGGCCAACAGTCCGGCGCAGCCCCACAGGGTCACGCTGAGCCCGAATGCCGCATACGACAGCCCGCCTAACAGCGGTCCCAGCACCATGCCGGACTGCATCGCCGTACTCGACCACGCCGCCGCATTGGGATAAATCGTGCGCGGCACCACAAAGGCGCGAAGGGCGGTGGCCGACGGCGCGAACAGCCCGCGTGCCAGCCCCATCAGCATCAGGCTCGCGTACACCGCCAGCAGCCACGGCCAAGGGCCCAAGCGTGCGCGTACCGCGTCCTGCATGACGAAGATCAACAGCATCGATGCGGCGATCATCAGGCCCAGCGCAATTCGCATCAGCGTGCGCTTGTCGCGGTGATCGGCCAGATAGCCGCCAAACAACGCCAGGCCGATGAACGGCAGCGCCTCGGCCAGCCCGACCAGGCCGAGCACCAGCGGATCGCGGGTGATCTGGTACAGCGCCCAGCCGATGGCCACCGCCTGCGCCTGCACCGCAATCATCACCAGCAGCGCCAGTCCCGACAAGGCACGAAACTCACCGATGCGCAGGGCAGCGAGCGCGTCGGGGCGCGGGGCGGAAGCAGTGTTCAAACGCCGAAATTCTGCTCTTTGGTGTCGGTGAAGTGCACGTCGGGGAAGCGCTCACGCGCCATGCCCAGGTTCACCGATGACGACGCCAGATACACCAGCGCGCCGTGGTGATCGATGGCCAGGCGCTGCTCGTTCTTGTCCTTGAAGTCCGTCCACTTCTTGGCGTCGCTGCACGCCACCCAGCGGGCGCTGTGCACCTGCACCGGCTCGAAGATGCACTCGACGTTGTATTCGTCCTTGAGGCGGTACTGCACCACTTCAAACTGCAACACGCCGACCGCGCCGAGCACGATGTCGTTGTTGGTCAGCGGCCGGTAGACCTGGGTGGCGCCTTCTTCGCAGAGCTGGTCGAGGCCCTTGTTGAGCGCTTTGGCCTTGAGCGGGTCCTTGAGAATCACCCGGCGGAACAGGTCGGGCGCGAAGTTGGGGATGCCGGTGAAGCGGATCTGCTCGCCTTCGGAGAACGAGTCGCCAATCGAGATGGTGCCGTGGTTGTGCAGGCCGATGATGTCGCCGGGGTAGGCGATCTGCACGTTCTCGCGGTCCGAGGCCATGAAGGTGAGCGCCTGCGAGATGCGCGCCGGGCCTTTCAGGCGTACCGAGTGCAGGGTCATGCCCTCGCGGTAGGTGCCCGAGCAGACGCGCAGAAACGCCACGCGGTCGCGGTGCTTGGGGTCCATGTTGGCCTGGATCTTGAACACGAAGCCCGAGAACGCGGCTTCGTCGGCGGCGACATGGCGCGGTTCGGCTTCGCGGCCCTGCGGCGGTGGCGCCCAGTCGGTGAAGCCGTTCAAGAGTTCACGCACGCCGAAGTTGTTGATGCCCGAACCGAAGAACACCGGCGTCAGTTCGCCGCGGCGGTAGGCGTCCAAGTCAAAGCCGTCACCGGCCATCTGCACCAGTTCGATTTCTTCCAGCATCTGCTGGTAGGGACGCCCAAAACGCTGGTCCAAGCCCGGCGTGTGCAGGCCTTCAATGGTCTCGATCTCGGATACCCGGTGCTTGTCGCCGGTGTACAGATAGAAGCGATCTTCCAGCAAGTGATACACGCCCTTGAACTCACGTCCCATGCCGATCGGCCAGGTGACCGGGGTGCAGCGGATGCCCAGCACCTTCTCCACCTCGTCCAGCAGTTCCAGCGGCGGGCGGCCCTCGCGGTCCAGCTTGTTGACGAAGGTGATGATCGGCGTCGTCCGTAGGCGGCAGACCTCCATCAGTTTGATGGTGCGCGCCTCGACACCCTTGGCGGCGTCGATGACCATCAGCGCCGAGTCCACCGCGGTGAGCGTGCGGTAGGTGTCTTCCGAGAAGTCTTCGTGGCCCGGCGTGTCCAGCAGGTTCACGATTTTGCCGTTGTACGGAAACTGCATCACCGAGGTGGTGATCGAGATGCCGCGCTGCTGTTCCAGCGCCATCCAGTCGGACGTGGCGTGGCGGTCGGCCTTGCGGCCTTTCACCGACCCGGCCAGGCGGATCGCGCCGCCAAACAGCAGCAGCTTTTCGGTCAGCGTGGTCTTGCCCGCGTCGGGGTGGGAGATGATGGCGAACGTGCGCCGCAGCGCCGCCGCCCGTGCGACTTCAGACATGGGAACCGCCGGTTAAACGAGGTGCGCATTCTAGCGGGTTGGGTGTCGTGCCTCCGGTCCGGTACTCGCTCGCGGGGCTTTTACCAAGTGGCTTACGATCCAGTTTATTAATGCCAGGAGCGAACCATGCGCGAGATCGATGCGTTTGAAGCCAAGAACACCTTCGGCACCTTGTTGGATTGGGTGGAAGCGGGCGAAGAGGTGGTCATCACCCGGCGCGGCAAGGCGGTGGCGCGGTTGGTCATGCACCAGCCGGGATCAGAACCCGACCGCAGTGATGTGGCGGCGGCCCGCATCCGCGCACGCGCGGCTGGCCTTGATGGCAAGGCCCTCAACTGGCCGGAATGGAAAGCGCTGCGCGACGAGGGCCGCGCGTGAGTCTGGTGCTCGACAGCTCGGTGACCCTAGCGTGGCTGATGCCGGATGAGTCGGACGCCAATGCCCAAAAAGCGCTTGATCGCGTCGTCGCGAGCCGAGCCTTGGTGCCGTCGTTGTAGTACCTGGAGGTCGCCAGCAGCCTGAAAATGGCCGTCAAATGGAAGTACGACGCTGCTTATCTGGAGTTAGGCGTCACAGCCGCCGAGCTGCGAATTCACGCCGCTGCAGCTTTCGAGGCGACCCACGCCGTCATTCTCTCAATCAGTTCTCCGACCGGCAGTAGCTCGATGTCTTGCGGCGAGAAGCCCAATTGCGTTAGTGCATCGAAGTTGTCAGCCATGAAGTCGGTGAACGCACTTGAAATTCGTGCCGGTCCGGCTGCTTGTGCAAGACAGACGTTCTTCAACCAGTTGCGTACAACGCCGATAACCTTGTACGGCTCATCCTCATGACACTCGATGTCCGCTCCAGCAAGATCAGAGATCGAAGCCTTATACCGGTGGGGCTTGGCTTCGAGAACGAGAGCCCGCTTGTCTCGTTGCTTCGGTTTTCCGAACGTTCGGCATCCAAAGTCGACGCCAAGTTCGAAGGGCATGTTTAACCGGTACAGCTCTCCCGCAACCGCTGCTTCACTCCGGGAAAGATCGTGGATCGAGTACTTTGAGTCCCGGATTAACTCAACGATCTTGTTCAGCCGAAGTTCCCCCGAGTCAATCGCCTCAAGCGCGATCCTCGGTGTGAGGCGAAGATAGATCACTGTGAAGAGAAGAGGTCGCAGCAGCGGCAGATACTCGGCGTCGAACGGGCAGTTGACGAAGACGTTCTTCTCGAACGCCATGTCAGCTACTTGTTGTCTCGCGGAGGCATCGGATCGTTGCCATAGCTATTCTTATTCTTGATCGTCCCGTCGCGGCCGTGGACATAAAGCTCGGATCTCGTCTTCTTCGCAGCGTCGCGACCGTAAGTAATGGCCTGCTGCTGAGTGTCGAAGACCTTGCTCGCCCTAGTTGCGCCGGAGTTCTTCACGGACCACCCCCCGGAAGGGTTTGGGACCACATGCTTGCTTACCTTTCTCATGACGCCTGCTCCACATGAAGCTGAGCCGCTGGGTGTTAGTGGCGCTCAGAAACACATGCTAACGCGAAGCGCTACCTCGGTGACGCCTAACCCCTCGCTCAAGCCGAGTTGCCGTGCTTCAAATCAATGCGCCACCGACTTCGAGAACACGTTCATCACCACCACGCCGGCCACAATCAGCGCCATGCCGATCAGCGCGGCGGCGTCGAGTTGCTGGCCAAACAGCAGCCAGCCCACGGCGGCAATCAACACCACGCCCAGCCCGGCCCAGATGGCGTAGGCGATGCCCACCGGAATGGCGCGCAGCGCAATGCTGAGGCAGTAAAACGCGATGCTGTAGCCCACCACCACCAGCACCGACGGCCACAGGCGGGTGAAGCCCTCGCTGGCCTTCAGGCCCGAGGTGGCGATGACTTCGGCCACGATGGCAACCGACAGGAACAGCCAGGGTTTCATTGGGGAGCTCTCGGGTTGAATTAGCCGCGGGCGGTCAGTGGCGGATCTTGTAACCGGTCTTGAAGATCCAGACGATGGTGGTGATGCAGATCAGCAGAAACACGCCAATCATCGCGAGGCTGACGCCAACATTCACGTCCGACACGCCGAAGAAGCTCCAGCGGAAGCCGCTGATCAGATACACCACCGGGTTCAGCAGGGCGATCTTCTGCCAGATGTCGGGCAGCATGCTGATCGAGTAAAAACTGCCGCCCAGAAACGCCAGCGGCGTGACGATCATCAGCGGAATGATCTGTAGTTTTTCGAAGTTGTCGGCCCAGATGCCGATGATGAAGCCGAACAGGCTGAAGGTGACGGCGGTGAGCACCAGAAAGCTCAGCATCCAGATGGGATGAGCGATCTCGTAAGCGACGAACAGCCGCGCGGTGGCGAGAATCACCAGCCCCAGCAGCACCGACTTGGTGGCCGCCGCCCCGGCGTAGCCAATGACGATTTCACTGGCCGACACCGGCGCCGACAGCACCTCGTAGATGGTGCCCGACCACTTGGGCATGTAGATGCCAAACGAGGCGTTCGAGAGGCTCTCACTCATCATCGTCAGCATGATCAGGCCGGGAATGATGAAGGCCCCGTAGGGCACGCCGTCGATCTCGCCCATGCGGCTGCCGATGGCCGCGCCAAACACCACGAAGTACAGCGAGGTCGAGAGCACCGGCGAGGCGAGGCTTTGCATCAGGGTGCGCAGCCAGCGCGACATTTCGAAGTGGTAAATCGCGCGGATGGCATAAAAATTACACACGCCTATCCTGGCGTCTGCCCCTTCGGGGCCAGCCTTGCGGCGGTTAAAATTTGTTCCCGACAAATTTGTCATGCCTGATTCCTCAGCAGATTGACGAAAATATCTTCCAGCGAGCTTTCGGACGATTGCAGCCCCTTGAAGTCGATGCCCAGCTCGCCGAGGCGGCGCAGCAGCGCGGCGATGCCGGTCTGGTCGGTCTGGCTGTCGTAGGTAAATACCAGTGTGTTGCCGTCGTCGGCCAGTTCCAGCGCGTAGCCGGCCAGCGCCTCGGGCAGCTCGGTCAGCGGCTGTTGCAGGTGCAGCGTGAGCTGCTTCTTGCCGAGCTTGTGCATCAGCACGGCCTTGTCCTCCACCAGGATCAACTTGCCGCCGTGGATCACGCCGATGCGGTCGGCCATCTCTTCGGCTTCTTCGATGTAATGCGTGGTGAGGATGATGGTCACGCCGTCGTCGCGCAGGCGCCGCACCATGGCCCACATGTCGCGCCGCAGCTCAACGTCCACGCCCGCCGTGGGCTCGTCCAGAAATAGCAAGGTGGGCTCGTGCGACAGCGCCTTGGCGATCATCACCCGTCGCTTCATGCCGCCCGACAGCGCCATGATTTTTTCGCCGCGCTTGTCCCACAGCGACAGCTCGCGCAGCACCTTTTCAATGTGCGCATCGTTGCGCGGCTTGCCGAACAGCCCGCGCGAAAAGCGCACCGTGGCCCACACCGTTTCAAAGGCATCGGTGTGCAGTTCCTGCGGCACCAGGCCGATGGTGGCGCGCGCCGCGCGGAAGTCGCGCGCCACGTCGTGACCATTGACCAACACCTGCCCGCCGCTGCCATTGACGATGCCGCAGATGATGCTGATCAGCGTCGTCTTGCCCGCCCCGTTGGGGCCGAGCAGCGCAAAAATCTCGCCGCGCCGGATGTCGAGGCTGACGTCACTGAGTGCTTTGAAGCCGGTGGCGTAGGTCTTGTCCAGATGCTGGACCGATAACACGGTAGACACGATCACTCCGCAGGCGACAGGGCGCGTAGCGTGCCACAGGCGCCCGGAGCGTAGAGCGACCCGCCAGACTGTTTTCGCGACCAATCGGGTAGCGTTGCGCGCATGCGCAAAATCATCCACGTCGACATGGACGCCTTCTATGCCTCGGTCGAGCAGCGCGACGACCCGGCGCTGCGCGGCCGTCCGGTGGTGGTGGCGTGGAAGGGTGCGCGGTCAGTGGTGTGTGCAGCGTCATACGAGGCGCGCACTTTTGGCATCCGCTCGGCCATGCCCGCCGTGCGCGCCGAGCGGCTCTGCCCCGAGGCGGTGTTTGTGCCGCCGGACTTCACCCGCTACCGCGCGGTGTCGCAGCAGGTGCGTGAAATCTTCGCCCGGCACACGCCGCTGATTGAGCCGCTGTCGCTGGACGAAGCCTATCTGGACGTCACCGATCATCTGGCGGCGCTGGGCAGTGCCACGGCCGTGGCCGAATGCATCCGTGCGCAGATTCGTGACGAACTGAATCTGACCGCCTCTGCCGGCGTGGCGCCCAACAAGTTTCTCGCCAAGATTGCGTCGGACGTCAACAAGCCCGACGGCCTGTGCGTGGTCAAACCGCGTGATGTCGATTGCTTTTTGCTGCCCCTGCCGGTGGCGCGGCTGCCCGGCGTTGGCAAGGTGACCGGAGACAAGCTGGCGGCGCTGGGCGTCACCAGCGTCGCCGAACTGCGCGGGCTGGAACGCGCGGCGCTGGAAGCCCGTTTTGGCCGCTGGGGCGGTCGTCTGCACGATCTGGCGCTGGGCATTGATGATCATCCGGTGCGCAACGACCGGCAGCGGCGCTCGATCTCGGCCGAGGACACGTTTGCCGACGACCTGCCCGCCGATGCGCTGGCGCCGCACATCCGCCGTATGGCCGACAAGACCTGGGCGGCGGCCGCCAAGCGCGACTTGCGCGGCCGCACGGTGGTGCTGAAGCTGAAGACCGCCGACTTCCGCATCATCAGCCGGCATGTCACCCCGCCGCAGCCACCCATCAGCTTCGAACAATTCACGGCGCTGGCGATTGGCCTGCTGAGCCGCGTCGAGCACCCGCCCGGCCAGCGTTACCGGCTGGTCGGTGTGGGGCTGGACGGCGTCGAATCGGGCGATAGCGGCGTGGCCAGCTCTCAAGCCGACTTGTTCCTGGCTGGAGGCGACCGGTCTTGAGGCCGGAGCCTCCTTCTGGGTCGACCTGATCGGGTTTGAGCGCTGTATTGATTTTGCAGCCGCCGCGTGGTCCATTCGTCGGGACCTCTCTGCCCTTGCCCACATGAAGACACCTGAAACCCGTTACGCCGTCATTCGGGGAGACCGTGTCGCATACCACGTCTTTGGCGAGGGCGAGCGCGACGTGGTGTGCACCTTCGGGCTGTGGAGCAATCTCAACTCGCCGTGGACCGAGCCCAACGCGTCGCGGTTCTTGCGCAATCTGGCCGGCTTTGCCCGCGTCATCCGCTTTGACCGCCGGGGCTCGGGCCTGTCCGATCCTCGTCCAGCCGATGGCCTCAGCGTCATGGCGCATTGGATCGAAGACCTGATCAGCGTGCTTGACGCGGCCGACAGCCCGCGCGCCATGGTTCTGGGCTCGATTGATTCCGGCCCCCTGGTCCTCAATGCCTATGACCAGCACCGAGATCGTATCGATGGGCTGATTCTGGGCATCACCAGCGCCAGCATGCGGGCTGCGCCGGGCTATCCGGGGTTCAGTCCGGACGAGATGAGTGCCCTGCAGCAGACGATCCGCGAGCATTGGGGCACCGAAACGTTTTCTGCGATTTACACGCCCAGCCGGGCCGGCGATCCCGAGGCGATGCGCGGTCAGGCACGCGCCCAACAGGCCATGGCCTCGCCGCGGGCGGTGGCTGAAAATTTGGAGTCGGTCGCGGCCATTGATGCCCGCGCCATTCTTCCGGGCGTACAAGTGCCGACCTTGGTGATTGGTCGCCGCGACTGCACCATGTTTCCCGCCGCGCAGTCCCGCTACATGGCCGAGCACATCCCCGGCGCGCAATGGCTGGACCTGCCGGGGCAAGATGCCAACCTTGCCGGCGAAGGCGTCACCGAGACGCTGTCGGCCATTGAGTCGTTCATCACCGGCCAGCGCCGACGGGTCAGACGCGCCGGTCAGCTCGCCAGCATTCTGTTCACCGACATCGTTGACGCCACCCGGCTTGCCACCCAACTGGGCAATCGCGACTGGCGCGAGCGTCTGGACGAGCATGACCGTCTGGTGCGCGAGCAGGCAACGCATCACGGCGGCGTGGTGGTGGACTCGGCGGGCGACGGCAGCTTTCTGCGCTTTTCGCATCCCGCCGATGCCATCGACTGCGCCGAGTCGTTGCATGAGGCGCTCGGGCGCTTGGCCTTGCCGATTCGTGCCGGGGTTCATGTGGGCGATGTGGAGCTACGCGACGATGGCCGCATTGGTGGGCTGACGGTGCACATCGGCGCCCGCGTTGCGGCCTTCGCCGGCGCAGGAGAGACCTGGGTCTCGCGCACGGTTCGAGACGTCTTGCTGGGCGCCGATTACGCCTTCCAGGAGCGCGGCATCCACAGCCTCAAGGGCGTGCCCAGCAAGTGGCCGCTATATCGGCTCTCGAACCAAAGGTCCGCTTGACGGACCATCGCCCCGTGGGTGTCGCGCGCTGTCAACGATTCAGGGCATTGACTCAACCATGCCCTTGAACCCGCCCCAGAACATGCGCTTGCCGTCGAAGGGCATGTCGCCCGCCGCACACTGCATGCGCGGATCGGCCATCACCTTGGCGTTGACGCGGTCTCGGTCCTTGCGCGACTTGTAGACGATGTAGGCGAACACCACCACTTCGTCGGCCTTGAGCTTGACGCTTTGGGGGAACGACGTGAGCTTGCCGGGTTTCACGTCCTCGGCGACCGTTTCGATGTACTCCAGCGCGCCGTGCTCGCGCCACACCGTGGCGGCCAACTTGGCCATTTTCTTGTACGCCGCCAGATTGGCGGTGGGAACCGGCAAGACAAAACCATCGTAGTAACGGGCCATGGGGGCCTCCTTTGGGTCAGGGGCTCACGCGAGCTGCGCGCCTTGATTGGGCTGCTCGCGAATATCGCGAATCGGGCGCACCTCGATGCAGCCGACCGCTGCCGGCGGAATCTTCGCCGCCAGTTGGATCGCCTCGTTCAGGTCGCGCGCTTCGATCAGATAAAAGCCGGCCAAGGCTTCCTTGGTTTCGGCGAAGGGGCCGTCAGACACGCTGATGCGGCCCTGGCGCACCCGCACCGTGGTGGCGGTGGCCACCGGTTGCAGCGCTTCCGACGCGGTGCAATGGCCGCTGTCGCGCAGTGCACGGTCTACCCCCAGGCATTCGTGATCATCCATCGCAGCGAGCTGACCTTCCTCGCCATAGACGAGGCAGAGATACTTCATGCGCTGTGGCTCAATTGGCATACGCCCTCTCCAGTGTTGCGATATCAATCTTGATCATCTGCATCAAGGCCTGCATGACGCGGTTGACGCGCTGCGGATCAGCGTCACTCATCCAGGCGGCCATCTGCCGGGGCACGATCTGCCACGACAGGCCGTAGCGGTCCTTGAGCCAGCCGCACTGCTGTTCGCTGCCGCCGTCGCCCAGGGCAGTCCAGTAGTGGTCGATCTCGCCTTGGTCGTCGCACTCCACGACAAACGACACCGCTTCGCTGAAGGTGAAATGCGGGCCACCATTGAGTGCTGTGAACGGACGCCCGCGCAGCGTGAAGTTGACAGTGAGGGCCGTCCCTGCGGGCAATGGGGCGCCCTCGCCATAACGTGAAATGGCGTCGATGGCGGCGTCCTTGAACACGTCGCAGTAGTAACGGGCGGCCGGCTCGGCCTGGTCGTCAAACCACAGGCAGGGGGTGATGGCTGCGCTCATGACGACATCTCCGGCATCGCTGCGAGGGCTGCTGCGCAGTCTTCCGGACTGACGTCACGCAGGTGGGTGGCAATCGACCAGCGATGTCCGAACGGGTCTTCAAGCTGCCCGTAACGGTCGCCCCAGAACATGTCGCTGAGCGGCATGATGACGGTGGCGCCTGCCGCAATGGCGCGGGCAAAGGTGGCATCGGCGTCGGCCACGTAGAGGTGAATGCACACAGGCGAACCTGTGAGCCGCTCGGGGCGGTGCGAGGCACACCCGGAGAAGGGATCGGCCAGCATCACCGTGCTGTTGCCAATGCGGATTTGCGCGTGCATCAGGCGGCCATCGGGGCCCGGCAGGCGGGCTTCCTCAATCGCGTCGAACGCGGCCTTGTAAAAAGCGATGGCATCGGACGCGCCTTCACACTCCAGATGCGGGGTGATGGAGTGCATGCCGGCGGGCACCGACTGAATGTCCTTCTGGCGCCGGTCCAGCGCATGGTGCGCGTCGAGGCCCGGGCCGGGGGCGAAGTCTTCCAGTTCGAACAGGCGGCGGACCTCGATGTGGGTGTCGCTGTCGTCCAGGGTCGGGTTGGGGAAGCGCTGCGTCCATTCCCGCGCCTGTTCCGGCGAGTCCACGTTGATGAGGGTGTAGCCGGCAATCAGTTCCTTGCTTTCGGCGAAAGGCCCGTCAATCACACTGCGCTTGGCGCCGTTGTACTGCACCCGCCAGCCATGGCGGCTGGCCTGCAGGCCATTGCCCTCGACCAGCAGGCCGGCGGCTTGCAGGGCCTCGTGGTACTGCGCCATTTCACTCAGCTTGGCCTCGGTGGGCATGGCGTCGGCCTCTGACTGCGCGGTGGCTTTCACCAGAATCATGTAACGCATCAGCACACTCCTTTTGCGTGGATGGACCGGCCGTTTCGGCGGCCTTCTTGGAGTCGTCGAACGGGCCGTAGGCGTTTCGACATCGGTGATGAGATTTATTTTGAGTTGTTATCCAGCGGCCAATGCCGCTAGCCGCTGCTGGATGAAATTCTGCTCGGCAGCCTGCTGCGTCAGAGCCAGCGTGCGTTCGTAGGCGACGCGTGCTTCGTCGTTGCGGCCCAGTTGACGCAGCAAGTCGGCGCGCACGGCGTGTGCGAGCCGGTAGCTGTCCAGGGCGCCGCCGCTGAGCAGGGCGTCGACCGCGCTCAGCCCTGCGGCGGGACCGTCGCGCATGGCCAGCGCCACGGCGTGGTTGAGCGCCACCACCGGGGTGGGCTCGACCTGTAGCAACACGGCATAGAGGCCGGTGATTTCCTGCCAGTCGGTGGCATCGCTGCTGGGGGATTGCGCATGCACGGCGGCAATGGCCGCCTGCAGGCAGTAGCTGCCGGGCAGGGCGCCGCGCGAGGAGGCCCGCAGTGCGCGCTCGACCAGCGCGGCGCCTTCGGCAATCTGCGCGGTGTTCCACAGGGTTCGGTCCTGCTCAGACAGCAGAATAAGCGCGCCCTCCGGCGAGCTGCGGGCGGCGCTGCGGGCGTCGTGCAACAGCATCAGCGCCAGCAGGCCCAAGGCTTCAGGCTGCGGCAACAACTGCACCAGCAGCCGCCCCAGGCGAATGGCTTCGGCAGCCAGGTCGGCACGCATGAGGTCGTCACCGCTGCTGGCGCTGTAGCCCTCGTTGTAGACCAGATAAATCACCCGCAGCACGGCATCGAGGCGCTCGATCAGGGTGTCGGGGCCGGGTACTTCGTAAGGAATACGGGCATCGCGAATCTTCGCTTTGGCGCGCACGATGCGCTGCGCGAGGGTCGGCGCCGGGGTGAGAAACGCGCTGGCAATCGCCTCGGTGGTCAGCCCGCAGACCTCGCGCAGGGTCAATGCCACCTGCACCTCGGCCGAGAGCGCGGGATGACAGCAGGTGAAGATCAGCCGCAGCCTGTCGTCCTCCACCGACTCGGGGTCCTCCAGCGTCGGGTCTTCCGACCCTGCGTCGTGGCGGTCGAGGTCCAGCGGCTCGAAGCGCGCGCGGCGTCGCAGCGCATCGATGACCGTGAAGCGCCCCGCCGAGACCAGCCACGCGCGGGGATTGTCCGGCAGCCCCTGCTTCGGCCACTGTTCCAGTGCGGCCCGAAACGCCTCTTGCAGGGCTTCTTCGGCGAGGTCGAAGTCGCCCAGCAGTCGGATCAAGGTGGCCAGTACCGCGCGGGACTCCTGCGTGTAGACCGCTGAGATGGCCGGTTGCATCGTGGGTACGCGCGGCCGTCAGCCGCCCTTGGCCCCATCGGCACAGTCGACGCAGTGCGTGAACGTGGGATCAATCTCCAATCGCTTCGGGTTGATCGCCTCGCCACAGCCCTCGCACCAGCCAAAGTCGCCCGCTTCAATGCGCCGCAGTGCGGCAGCAATGGCCACCCCCCGCAGTTGTCGGGTGCGCGCGGCGGCCTGGGCCATCGCCTGGCCCTGCATCGCATCAATGCGCGACAGCCGGCCGACGGTGGTCTGGTCCAGTTCGACCACCTTGCGGCTGTCGGCTGACGACTGGTGCAACGCCACCAGCGCGTCACGTTCGGCGATGAGAGCGGTTCTGAAGGCTGCGAGCGGGGCGCTGTCCATGCCCGCAGTCTTCCAGAACCGTAGCGGCTTATGCCAGCTTGTCGTCGGCAATTCGGTAGTGCGGGTCTTCGCGGTAATCGACGACGATCATGGCGCGTGCCTTGTCGAGCAGTTCCAGGCAGTCGTGGCTGAGGTGGCGCAGCTTGAGTTGCTTGTCGAGTCGGTGATAGCGCTCGGCCAGGCTGTTGACCGCTTCCACCGCTGAGTGATCGAACAACCGTGCGTTGCGAAAGTCGATTTCAACGTCATCGGCATCAAGGCGCGGGTTGAACTGTTCAAGAAAATTCTGCGCAGAGGCGAAGAACAAGGTGCCTTCGACATCGTAGATCTTACGGCCGTCGGGCGTGGTGCGGGCGGTCACGGTGACCTTCTTGGCGTGGTTCCAGGCAAAGGCCAGCGCCGAGACGATGACGCCCACAATCACGGCGATGGCGAGGTCGGCAATGACCGTGACGAAGGCCACCAGCAGCCCGACAAAAATGTCGATGGCGGGCACCTTGCCGAACAGCCGGAAGCTGGCCCACTCGAAGGTTTTCTCGGCCACCACGAACATCACGCCAATCAGCGCCGCCAACGGAATCTGCTCAATCAGCGACGAGCCGAACAGGATGAAGGACAGCAAGAACAGCGCGGTGCTGATGCCGGACAGCCGATGCAGCGCGCCGTTGTTCACGTTGATCATGCTCTGGCCGATCATCGCGCAGCCGCCCATGCCGCCGAAGAAGCCGGTCACCACATTGGCCGCGCCCTGCGCCGCGCATTCCTTGTTGGGGCGACCGCGGCTGTCGGTCATGTCATCGATCAGGTTCAGTGTCAGCAGTGATTCGATCAGGCCGATGGCGGCGAGGATCAGCGAGTAGGGCGCGATGATCCACAGGGTTTCAAGATTCCACGGCACATTCGGCAAATGGAAGCTGGGCAGGCCGCCGGCGATGGAGCCCAGATCGCCCACGGTGCGGGTGTCGATGTCCAGCCCCAGGGTGAGCAGCGACACGGCGACGATCGCCACCAAGGTCGCCGGCACCGCTTTGGTGAGCTTCGGCAGCAAGTAGATGATGGCCACGGTCAGCGCGATGAGCCCCAGCATCATGTAAAGCGCCATGCCCTGCAGCCAGGTGCTGCTGCCGTCATCGGCAGTGATTTTGAAGTGGCTGAACTGGGCAATGAAGATGACGATGGCCAGTCCGTTGACGAAGCCCAGCATGACCGGGTGCGGCACCATGCGAATGAACTTGCCGAGTTTTGCGGCGGCGAACACCAGTTGCAGGGCGCCCATCAGCACCACGGCTGCAAACAGATACTCGGCGCCGTGCTGCACCACCAGCGACACCATCACCACCGCTAGCGCGCCTGTGGCGCCCGAGATCATGCCGGGACGGCCACCAAAGGCCGACGTAATCAGCGCCACGATGAAGGCGGCATACAGGCCGGTCAGCGGCGACACCTGTGCGACCAACGCGAAGGCGATGGCCTCCGGCACCATGGCCAGGGCAACCGTCAGGCCGCTGAGAAGGTTGGTTTTGATGAGTTGGGGGGTCAGCGAATTGAACAAAACGAAAGTCCTGATGAATGGGGCGCAAAAAGACGCAGGCGCCCCGGCGCGAGGGCGCAGAGATGAAAGAGTTTGGGAATGCAGGCCGGGCTCGCTGCGCGCCAAAGGGGGCGCGGCGCCCGAGTCATCCGCTAGGGCGGACTGACACCGAGGGACGAAAAGGGGGTCGATTGCTGCATCGCAACATTATGGCGTGCGATGCGGGTGGTGTCCATGTTCCGGGACGCATCAAGCGCGGGTCCCCGCTGTTTTTTGGGGGCCCCAAGCGGCTGCACCCCAGTATTCCAGAACATCCGCCGCCACAACGACGAAAGGCGCCCGGGTCGCCCCGGGCGCCTTGATGAGCGCATTTACGACGCCGCCGAAAGCAGGCGGCACCGATAAGCCGCGCGCTACTCCAGACCGGGCAGCGTGGCCGAGCCGGTCATCGCGCTCAGCCCTTCGACGCTGCCGAACACGCCGCCGTCCATGAAGGCGACCTGTGCGAACGCCTCAATGAGATCGGCCACCGGCGTGGTCAGTGGCAGGCCGGGTTCGGCCAGCGGAATCAGCACCTCGTCCGCCGCAACGTACAGCGGCAGCAGCGTGTCGTAGCCCATGACGAAGAGGCTTTCCACCGTGGTGCCCAGCTCAGCTGCCGGCGTGTCGCGGGTCAACTCGACGGCGAGGCCGCTGAAGCCGTTGCGATTGGCCAGAAAGCCGTCGGTGGTGTTGCCGGCCAAAAACGGTCTTGCCGCATTGGCCAGTCCACCCGGAAAGCTGGGGCTGCCGACCACGAAGGTACTGATGGCCGGCTGAATGTTGCCGAGCCCCAGATTGGGCGCCGTTTGTCCCCACGCACTCCCCATCGAAAGCGCCAATACCAGGGCGGAAATTGATCGAATCATTGTCGAATCCTCTTTGTTGTGGGCCGCTTTTGCGACCTTGGTGAACGTGACTGATACGTCGCACGGCGCTCGTCAGACGCTTGGTGCGTGTCCGGTTGCGAGTGGTCACCGTTGCCGAAGGTTCCCTGCCGAGTTGATTCTGACAGTGACTACCCTGACGTTGCGCCCCGCGTCTCGCGCCAGGTCGATGCCACCGTTTGCCCGCGTGCTTCGTCCAGCCGCCACACCGCCACCAACCCTGCAACAAACAACAGCAGACAAAAGACGATGGCGTTGGCCAGACCCAGCACCGCTTGAATCAGTCCGAGCCCCACCAGACCGAACACGGCCGCGAGCTTGGAGGCCAGCCCCCAGAAGCCGAACATTTCGGATGCCTTGCTGCGTGGCGACAGAATGCCCACCAGCGCGCGCCCGGCAGACTGTGACGAGCCCAGGCTCAGTCCCGACAGGACGCCGGCAAACAGGAACACGTACTGAGCTTCCCACGCCACGCCCAGCGTTTGCTGCGCGAGCCGTGTCAGGGACGGCGTCTGCCAGATGGCCAGAATGGCCAGCATCCACAGCACCAGCGTGCACATATAGGTGCGCTTGGCGCCGAAGTGGCTCTGGATAAAACCGAAGCCAATGGCGCCGACGGTGGCGGTGATCTGCACGGTGACGAACATCAGCACCCGGACGTTTTCATCCCAGCCGATCACCTGCGCGCCGTAGATGAAGGCGAAACTGATGATGATGCTGATGCCAGCCATGGTGAAAAAGATCGACACCATCAGCGTTGACAGGTCGCGAAACTGCCCCATGTCGCGCAGCGTGCTGCGGACCCGCGCGAAACCCATGCGCACCAGTGACTCGCCCGGCGGCAGGCGTTGTGCACGCCCGCGTTCCTTAGCGAACAGAAAGGTTGGAATCGCCGCGATCAGGAAAAACCCGGCCGCGAAGGGCCCCACCCAGCGGATGGTCTCGAAGTTGTCCTGCGACACCTCGCCGAGAAACGCCAGCGCGAATGCGGTGGCGACCAGGCCGCCGACGTAGCCCACGCCCCAGCCGAAGCCCGAAATCCAGCCGAGCGACTTGCTGGGCCCCAGGCCGGGCAAAAAGCTGGCGATAAAGCTCTCGCCAATGGCGTAGGCGAAGTTGGAGGCAATGATCAGCACCATCGCCAGCCACCAGAAGCCGGGCGTGGCGAAGTACAGCATCGCCGTGGTGATGACCGTCGCCACATAACTGATGAACAGGAAGCGCTTGCGCGACCGCTGAAAGTCCATCACCGCACCCGCCACAGGGGCGGCGACCACCACCATCAGGTAGCTCGCCGCGAGCGCCAGCGACCACAACAGATTGCCCAGCCGGTAGTCCGGCGCGTCGCCGACGATGACCCGTGTGAACAGGTCACCGAAGATCACCGTGATGATCAGCAGCGTGTACGCCTGATTGGCGAAGTCGAACATCGCCCAGCCAACGATCTCTTTGGCGGGCGCCAGCTTGCGGGTGGCCATGCGGGATTCCTGAGGTGCGCCGCGCATTGTGGCGCGGGCGCACCCGGGCCGTGTGACGGGCAAATTGGCCGGTTGCGCAGCCTGCATCAACGACGCATGCCTGCGCGGCGATGCTGGCATGCTGGCAACCCGGTGCAGGTCATGGTGCCGCCGCCGTGCAGGTGTGGCGCTGCAGCCCATGACGATGACAGTGTTCGATGTCAAGGTTCGCCGCCCGTCCGAAGGCCCCATCTCGGCCGGTTCGCAGTCACGTGGAGAGAGTTGATGAGCAAACAAGCCCTGGATGTGTTGATCATTGGCGCCGGCATTTCCGGCATCGGCGCAGCGTGTCACCTGACCCGTGAATGCCCCGACAAGCGCTATGCGATTCTTGAGCGGCGCGACGAGATTGGTGGCACCTGGTCTCTGTTCAACTACCCGGGCATCCGCTCCGACTCCGACATGTACAGCTTCGGCTTCTCGTTCCGCCCGTGGACCGAGCCGAAAATATTGGCCGACGGCCCGTCGATTCGTCAGTACGTGAACGACACCGCGCAGGAATACGGCGTGTTTGAGCACATCCAGTTTGGCCGCAAGGTGCTCAAGGCATCGTGGTCATCCGAGGACGCGCTGTGGACGGTGGAGGCCACCAACGCCAAGGGCAATGCCGAGACTTACACCGCGCGTTTCATGATCGGCTGCACGGGTTACTACAACTACGACAAGGGCTACAAGCCCGAATTTCCCGGCGAGAAGGACTTTGGCGGGCGGGTCATCCACCCGCAGTTCTGGCCGAAAGACCTCGACTACAAAGGCAAGCGCGTGGTGATCATCGGCAGTGGCGCCACCGCCATCACCCTGGTGCCGTCAATGGCGTCGGATGCCGCACACGTAACCATGCTGCAGCGTTCGCCGACCTACATTTTGTCGTTGCCCTCGATCGACAAGGTCGCGGCCAAGCTGCAGAAATGGCTGCCGGCCAAACTCGCCTACAAACTCAACCGCACCCGCAACATTTTGCTGGCGCGCGGACTGTACGAGTTCGCCCGTCGCCGCCCTGCAGGCATGAAGCGTTTCTTGCTCGGACGGGTGAAAAAGCAGATTGGCGAGCAATCCGACATGCGCCATTTCACCCCCAGCTACAACCCCTGGGACGAACGCCTGTGCATCGTGCCCAGCGGCGACCTGTTCAAGGCCATCCGCGCCGGCAAGGCCAGCGTTGAAACCGACCATATCGACACGTTTACCAAGGACGGCATCCGCCTGAAAACCGGGCAGGAACTGAAGGCCGACATCATCGTCACCGCCACCGGCTTGAACGTGCAGATGCTGGGTGGCATGGCCGCCCAGGTCGACGGCAAACCGCTGGTGCCGCGCGAGCACATGATCTACAAGGGTGTGCTCATGCAGGACGTGCCCAACGCCGCGATGATCGTTGGCTACACCAATATTTCGTGGACGCTGAAGGTCGACATTGCCTGCGAATACATCTGTCGCCTGCTCAAGCACATGGACGCCAAGGGCTACACCAGTGCCGTGCCGCGCGACCTTGAAGGCTGCATGGACGAGAACAACACCATTCTGGGCGCGCTGTCGTCAGGCTATGTGATGCGCGCCGCGGGCGAGTTGCCGCGCCAAGGCACGCAAAGCCCCTGGCACGTGTCGCAGAACTATCTGCGTGACGTGCCCGAGTTGCGCTACGGCAAGATCGAAGACGGCGTGCTGCGATTTGATGATGTGGGCAGCGAAGGCGAGGCCGTACGCCGCGCCGCCTGAAGGCCGGTCAGGGCGCCTCGCTCGCCTGGGCGTCCAGTAGCCCGGCGATACGCTGCCGGTAGGCGGCCACGTCAAAACTCGGTGCCGAGCAGCGTGAGGCGGTGCAGAAGTAGCCGGCCGCTTGATCAAACTCGGGAAACTCGACATCGGCGTGGGGTAGCGGGCCTTCGCTGCGGTCCCACCACTCGATACGACGGCGCGGGCCGGGCGCGCACAGGGCCTCGGCGTGCAGTGCCGTTGCCGCCGGATCGTCCTTGCGTCCCACCACGACCAGATGCAGCGGCGCCTCACCGATTGCGTGGCTGGCGAGCAAGGGGCTGGACTCCTCGAAACGGCGGCTGCGCACCGCAGCGCTCGCCAGATGGCGCATGGCTGTCTCTGCGTGTGCGCGATGCCGGGCGTCGCCGGTGTAGTGATGCAGCAGGTCGAAGAACAGCGCGGCGTCGAGGTTTTCGGCGATGGTCGCGACCGGGGCGACCGGCGTGCCGTCATCCACTGCCGTGAGAAACCCCGTGTCGTTGTCAGCCGCGAAGGTGGTGGCCAGCCAGTTGGAGGTGGTCACCGCGTCGGTCAGCCATTGGCGGTCTCCGGTCGCGGCGTGCAGCGCCAGCATCGCAGCGGCCATGTGCAGGCTGTCGCCCAGGTAGGGTCCGGCGATGTCGTCATCGCCGTGATTGAAGCCACCGTCGTCGCGACGCCGATGTGCCAGGGTCCAGCGCGCGGCGGTGTCGGCGGCGGCCAGCGCCTGAGCATCGCCGCTGACGCCGGCCCATACCGCCAGCGCCTCGGCCGCTTGCCCGTTGGCGTCGGCGTAGCGGTTGCGGTCGATGCGCGGCATGCCGATCTTACGGCGCGCGGCATCACCCAGGGCGAAGTAGTCGCCTGCCTTCTCGCCCTGCACCACGTCGGCGTCTTGGCTGACATAGAACGCACCCTCCGGGCTGCGCAGAAAATCCATCAGGTAGCGCTGAATGTCGCGTGCGGCGGCGGCATATTCCGGGAGTTGCCACTGCGCATAGGCGAGGGCGTAGAGCCGCAGATAACGCGCCTGTGAGCGCATGATTTTTTCGAAATGCAGCCGATCCCAGCGGCCGCCCGTCGAGTACTGGTAAATGCCGCCCCACACCGGGTCGATGAGCCCGATGGCGGCATCCAGGGTCTGCCGCGCACGCTGGGCCGCTGCCGCGTCACCGGCCAGCGCGCGCGTCATGTCGTACTCGACGTGGGCGCGGTCAAGAAACTTCTGTGGCAGGCGCAGCCCCCCGCGTCGGGCGTCGTGATCGCCGATATGGGTCGCCAGCAGCCGTTCAAACTCGGCCTCGTTGAGCGCATCGCCGACGCGTTTGCTGACGCGTGCTGGCCGCTGCTCAGGCGACGGGTCATCGACGATGGCGGTCAGCAGCCGAACGAAATCATCTGGCGCAATGTAGCCCGCGCGCTTGACCAGTTCGGCACCGTCAGCATCCAGAAAAATTAGGGCCGGCCAGCCGTAATCGCGGAAGCGGTTGGCCAGCGCCGGCTGCGCGTCGTGGTCGGCGCGCACCACCACGAAGCGCTCGGCCAGCAGCTTGACGACGGCATCACGGGCAAAGGTATCGGCCTGCATCACGTGGCACCAGTGGCACCAAACCGCTTCGAGGTAAAGGAACACCGGCTTGTCGTCGCGCCCCGCCTCGGCGAAGGCGGCCGGCGACCAGGGTTGCCAGGCGATGCCGGGCGATGCCGACACGGGTCCGGCGAGCAAGCCTACGAAGGTCAAGACCAGCAGGGCGAGACGTTGGGTGAGGTGCATGGCCGACTTACGACGAACAACGGTGTCGGGATGCGCGCAGAACCTTCAGGGCGTCGCCAGACAAGGCTGACCGTCGCGCATCTCGAAATAACGGCGGGCCAGTGCCGGGTAGCGTGGGTCGTCGTGGGGGCGAGCGTTGACGTCAAACCACGGCGCCGCCGCCTGGCGGTAGCGGGCGTGATAATCCAGGCCGTACAGCGTCGCACTGATCAGGGCAATGGCCGCCAGTCCGGCGAGCACACGCGTCGTGCCAAGCGGCTTGGCGGTGACCAGACTCGTGGCCGCCAGACTGACGGCCATCAGCCAGGGGCCGGTCGCGCCCAGCGAACGCAGCGCATGAGGCGTGCTTTCCCAGGTCAATGCTGCAGGCAGGATGCCGGCCAGCGTCAAGGCCAACAGCAACCCAAAGGCACGGCCTGGCCAGCGTCCCAGCAACAGGGCGGCGGCCAGCACCGCGATCTCGGCCGCGCCAATCAGGCCGCCGTAGCCGGAGCCGTGACGCAGGTTGGTGTCGCCATGGGCGAACAGGTAGCCGGGGCTGAGATGGGCACCCAGTTGCTGGATTGCGATCAGCGGCAAGTCGACCAGCGCGTGGCCGTTGTCGGACAACCATCGCGGATTCCAGATCGCCAGCATGCTGCCGCGTCCGCGAAAGCCGGCGTCGGCATACAGGCTCAGCAGTGGAATCGCCAGCAGCGCCGCGGGGATGGCTGCCCACAGCCAGCCGCGCCATTGGCGGAAGCCGCGGTCGAACAGCGCCAGTAGCGTCCATGACACCGCCACCTGGATGCGCACGGGCGGGTAGGTGTAGGCGGCGGCAATCGACAGCACCCCAAACAGCATCCAGCCGATGCGGCGCGGCGCGCCCGGATCGCCGCCGTGGCGACTGGCCCAAAAGTACGCGGCCAGCGCCGCAGCCCACAGCGCGGCGGCCATGATCGGGTCCCAGAACACGCGGGACAGGTGAAACAGCCACGGCGAGCTGACGGCGACCAGCAAAGCGATGGGGAGGGCGATGACGCGACCGCTGATCACCGCAGCGGCGCCAGCGACGCCCAGGACCACCCCCAGTCCGGCGGCCGCCGCGAGGGCGCGGAAGCTGGCGACGCTGTCACCAAAAAGTGCCGTCCAGGCGGCGCCCAGGTAAAGGGTGGGGGGTGACGCCTGGCCGCCGCCCAGGACCTCGGCGAACAGTGGCCAGGGTTTTCCCTGAGCGTCGCCGCCCGTGCTGCGCAGGCACATCACCTGCGCGGCGATAGCGGCTTCGTCGACGTAGAAGCCCGGCGGGCTGTGATCCAGTCCGATGAAGCGGCTGGCGATCAGCCCGGCGAGCAGCAGGGCCAGCGCGGCAAGCCCGACGTGTCGCCAACCCCCGGGCTGCGCCTGCGCCGGTGGCAGGTCACCGTCGCTGGGCGTCTTCGGCGGCTCGCCGTCGACGGCAAGCGGGTCATTCGCCGGTGACGGCCAGTCGGACATCAGCCGGTCTGTTGTCGCGCCCGGGCGATGGCGGCGCGCACCTGCGCCGGCGCCGTGCCGCCAATGTGGTCACGTGCCGCCACCGAGCCGTCGAGGGTGATGACCTCGAACACATCGGCAGCGATGGTCGGTGAGAAGCCCTGCAGGGTTTCAAGGCTGAGTTCCGACAGGTCACAACCCTGCTTCGCCGCGTGGGCGACGGCAGAGCCGACGACGTGGTGGGCGTCGCGAAAGGCCATGCCCTTCTTGACGAGGTAGTCGGCAAGGTCGGTGGCGGTCGAGAAGCCCCTAAAGGCGGCCTCGCGCATGCGCGGCCGGTTGGCCTTGACGTGGGGCATCATTTCACCGAACACCTGCAGGCAGATCGTCACCGTGTCGATGGCATCGAACAGCGGCTCCTTGTCTTCCTGATTGTCGCGGTTGTAGGCCAGCGGCTGGCCTTTCATAAGCACCAGCAGCGCGGTGAGGTCACCGATGACGCGTGCGGTCTTGCCGCGCACCAGTTCGGGCACGTCGGGGTTTTTCTTCTGCGGCATGATCGAACTGCCGGTGCAGAAACGGTCGGGCAGATCAACGAAGCCGAACATCGGCGTTGCCCACAGAATCAGCTCTTCGCTCCAGCGCGACAGGTGCACCATCAACAGGCTGGCGGCGGCGCAGAATTCGATGGCGAAGTCACGGTCGCTCACGGTGTCCAGCGAATTTTCGGTGACGCCGTCAAAGCCCAGCTCGGCGGCGACCCGCGCGCGGTCAATGGGATAGACCGTGCCGGCCAGCGCGGCAGCGCCCAGCGGCAACAGGTTCATGCGGCGGCGGGCGTCAACGAAGCGGCTGTGATCACGCAGCAGTTGTTCGCGCCACGCCAGCAGGTGATGGCCGAAGGTGACCGGCTGGGCGATCTGCAGGTGGGTGAAGCCGGGCATGACGGTGTCGGCCTCGGTTTCGGCAAGGTCCAGCAGCGCGCCCGCGAGCGTGTCAATCAGCGCCAACACGTCGTCGATGGCGTCGCGCACGTAGAGGCGAATGTCGGTGGCGACCTGGTCGTTACGGCTGCGGCCGGTGTGCAGGCGCTTGCCGGCGTCGCCGATGCGCTCAGTCAGGCGCGCCTCAATGTTCATGTGCACGTCTTCGAGTTCGGTCTTCCACTCGAATTGGCCGGCGTCGATCTCGGCCTCGATGTCGCCCAGCCCCTTGACGATGGCGGCAACGTCGTCGGCCGTCAGCACGCCGACCGCCGCCAGCATGCGGGCATGGGCGATGGAGCCGCGGATGTCGTGACGGTAGAGGCGTGCATCGAAGCTCACCGATTCGGAAAAGCGTTCGACCAGCGTGCTGGTGGACTCGGCGAAGCGACCGCCCCAGAGCTTGGCGCTCATCGTTGAAACCTCTAAGCGTGCGTGAAGGGCGCGATTATAGGCGGCGCTGCCGTGTGTCCCGCGCATTGATCATCACGCACAATGCCGGTCGCACGACCTCGGAGTGTCATGAAACGCGTTCGCCCACAGCGTGGCCCCCTACTGGAGCTGATTCCCGATTTCTGTCGCGGCGGGGCGCTGCTGACCCAGGCCTTCGTGCTGCAGCTGGTGGCCATTGTCCTGACCCTGGCCGGTGACGCACGCGGCGGGGACGCGGTATCGCGGCTGATGATGCTGACCATTTACCTGCAATGGATTGGGGTGATCTCCGGCGCTTCGCTGTGCTGGGCGCGCAGTTGGTTGGCCGTGGCGCGACCGGGGGTGGTGTTTTTTGTTTGTTGGGGCATGTTGGTGGTGGTGGTGCTGTTCATGTCCGACCTGGGTTACCTGGTGGTCGTCGAACTGCGCTGGTCGGAGTTTCTGCCGGCCGAAAGCCGCCTTGAGTTCATCGCCCGCCACAGCGCAATTGCCGGCATCGTGTCGGTGGGTCTGTTGCGCTACTTCTGGGCGCGGCATCAGTGGCAGCAGAACATCAAGGCCGAGGGTGAGGCGCGCTATCAAGCGCTCAACGCACGCATCAAGCCCCACTTTTTGTTCAACTCACTGAACAGCGTCGCCGAGCTGATTCACGCCCGTCCGAATGATGCTGAAGACATGGTCGTGGACCTTTCAGAGCTTTTTCGCGCCAGCCTCGAAAAGCGTGGCCAACTCGGAACGCTGGAAGAAGAGATCGCGCTGTGTCGGTCGTATCTGCGCATCGAGCAGGTGCGGCTTAGCGAGAAGCTGAGCGTCATCTGGGATGTGCCCGACGCGCTACTGAGCTGGTCGCTGCCGATGCTGGTGGTGCAACCCCTGATCGAGAACGCGGTGCACCACGGCGTGTCGCGGATGACCAAGGCCGGGATGATTCGCGTCACCATTCGCAAGATCGGTTCGCGACTGGTGGTGGAGGTCGAAAATCCGATCCCGGATGGCGATGTTGAAGGCCAGCATGCCGGTCAACGCGGCAATCACATCGCCGTCGACAACATTGCCCAGCGTTTGGTGCTGATCTACGGCGATCAGGCGCGGCTGGAAATGGGTAAGGACCCGAGGCTTGACGGCCCGGTGTTTCGCGTACGATTGTCTTTGCCCGAATCGCCGCGCACTGGCGAGTTCACATGACAAGTTCGAAAAGAGATAGGGGATCAAGGCCTTGAGAGTCGTCGTCGTTGATGATGAGCCGCTGGCACGAGACCGCATCAAGCGGTTGCTTTCGGAATTTCCCGGTTATGAGGTCGTGGGCGAAGCTGGCGATGGCGAGAGCGCCTTGGACCTCATTGATGAGGAAGAGCCGGATCTGGTGTTGCTCGACATTCGCATGGGGGGCATTGACGGGGTGCAAGTCGCCCGCAGCCTCCAGGACATGGAACTGCCGCCGGCGGTGATCTTCACCACCGCGTACTCAGAGCACGCCCTGTCGGCCTTTGACGCCAATGCGCAGGCCTATCTGCTGAAGCCCATACGCGCCGAGAAGCTCAAGGAAGCGCTGATGCGCATCCGCCGTCCCAACCGCGCGCAGCGCCCCGGTAACGGGGTGGCTGTCGATGCCAAACCCAAGCGCGAGTTCGTGCTGGCGACGGCGCGCGAGGGGCTGACACGCATTCCGGCCGAAGACATCGTCTGTTTCATCGCCGACCAGAAGTACACCACCGTATGTCATCTGCACGGTGAAGTGCTGATCGAAGAATCACTGAAAACGCTCGAAGAAGATTTCGCCCCCTGGTTCCTGCGCGTACACCGCAAGGCCTTGGTGGCGACGCGCTTCATCTCCGGTCTGGAGCGTGAACGTCAGGGCGAACAGCACCACTGGCTGCGCGTGCGCCACGCTGCGCGGCCGTTGCCGGTGTCACGGCGCCGGCTGGCTGAGGTGCGGCGGTTCATCACCGATCAATCCTGAGTGGTGACGTTCGATTCTGTGCCTGAGACGCGTTCGTGAGCGTGCTCAGGATTGCAACGCGCGAGTCGCCGCTGGCGCTGTGGCAGGCGCATCACGTGCAAGGCTTGCTTGCTTCGGCGCATCCCGATCTACAGGTGGAACTGTTGCCCATGACCACGCTGGGCGACCAGCGGCTCGAAGGCTCTTTGTCAAAAGTCGGCGGCAAAGGCCTGTTTGTCAAAGAGCTGGAACAGGCGCTGCTCGAGGGTCGCGCCGACATTGCCGTGCACTCGATGAAGGACGTGCCGGCCGAGCAGCCCGAGGGCCTCATGCTCGCCACCTTTCTGCCTGGCGAAGACCCGCGTGACGCGTTCGTGTCCTCGCGCTTTGCGCGACTTGACACCCTGCCGATTGGTGCTTGCGTGGGCACGTCCAGCCTGCGGCGGCAGACGCAACTCAAACACCTGCGCCCCGATCTGCGCATCGAGGTGCTGCGCGGCAACGTCGGTACGCGTCTGCGCAAACTCGACGAGGGCGCTTACGACGCCATTCTGCTGGCCTGCGCCGGGCTGATTCGGCTGGGGCTGGCCGAGCGCATTCGTGAGGCGCTGCCGGTCGATGTCTTTGTTCCGGCGGTTGGCCAGGGCATCGTCGGCATTGAATGCCGCAGCGACGACCGGACCACGCGAGACTGGCTTGCGCCGCTGGACAACGCGCCGTCGCGCATTCGTTTGGCCGCCGAGCGAAGCTTCAACCGCGACCTGGGCGGCAACTGCCAGGTGCCCGTGGCCGGACATGCGGTGCTGCGCGATGGTCAGCTCCGCCTCGATGGGCTGGTCGGCACCCCCGATGGCACGCGACAACTGCGCCATGCCATTAGCGGCGCGGCAATGGAGGCGACAACCCTGGGCCATCAACTCGCCAGCCGCCTGTTGGCCGACGGTGCGCGCGACATCCTTAGTGCGTGTGGCGTTCCGTAGAGTGGGTTGAGCTTGCGAACCCCGACCACGACCGGGTTATCGGCATGAATGCCGACCCGCAAGCGCGGTGTTTGTAGGTCGGGTTTCAACCCGACGGCATGCTCAGCCCGCCGCAGCCGTTGCGACCCGGGACCCCTGTTTGAGCAGTTGAATCAGCAACAGGGACACGGCAGCCGGGGTAACGCCCGGAATACGCCCGGCCTGGCCCAGTGTTTCGGGGCGGTGTTCAGCCAGTTTGGCCCTCACTTCGTTCGACAGGCCCGACACGCTGGCATAGTCGAACCCGGCGGGAATGCGGCTCTGCTCGTGACGCGCGGTGCGCGCCACGTCGGCACTCTGGCGATCAATGTAGCCAGCGTACTTGACGTCGATTTCGATCTGCTCGGCGATCTCACTGGCGACGTTTGGCGCGACGCCGTCTTGCACGAGGCTGGCGTAGGTGACGTCCGGGCGACGCAACAGTTCCAGCACGGTGATCTTGTGCTGCCCATCGCGTACCCGATGCGCCAGTAGCGCCTCGCGGGCGGTGTTGATCTCACCAAGCTTGGTGCTGAACGCCGCCCAGCGGGCGTCGTCAACCAGCCCCATCTCGCGGCCCACGGGGGTCAGGCGGCGGTCGGCGTTGTCTTCACGCAACAGCAGTCGATGCTCGGCGCGCGAGGTGAACATGCGGTACGGCTCGGTGGTGCCGCGCGTTGTCAGGTCGTCAACCAGCACGCCGATATAAGCCTCGTGGCGGCCCGGCACCCAGGCCGGTTGGCCTTGCACCATGCGCGCGGCATTGATGCCGGCGAGCAGACCCTGCGCAGCGGCCTCTTCATAGCCGGTAGTGCCGTTGATCTGGCCGGCAAAGAACAGGCCTTCGATGGCGGTGGTTTGCAGCGAGCGTTGCAGGTCGCGTGGGTCGAAATAGTCGTACTCGATGGCATAACCCGGCCGCATGATGCGCGCGGCCTCCAGCCCTTCGATGCTGCGCACAAAGGCCAGCTGGATGTCGTAGGGCAGGCTGGTGGAGATGCCGTTGGGGTAGATCTCCGGCGTGCTCAGACCTTCCGGCTCCAGAAAGATCTGATGGCGGTCCTTGTCGGCAAAGCGGTTGACCTTGTCTTCGACGCTGGGGCAGTAGCGCGGGCCGCTGCCTTCGATGACGCCGGTGAACATCGGCGAGCGGTCGAAGCCGCTGCGGATGATGTCGTGGGTATTGGCGTTGGTGTAGGTGATGTGGCAGGGCACCTGGCGCGGGTGATCGGCAAGGCTGCCCATGAACGAGAACACCGGCCGCGGGCTGTCACCGGGTTGTTCGGTTAACCGGGTCCAGTCGATGCTGCGCCCGTCGATGCGCGGCGGTGTGCCGGTCTTGAGTCGGCCGACGCGGGGCATGAGGGCGCGTAGACGCGTTGCCAGCGGCAGACTGGGGCCGTCACCGGCGCGGCCACCCGCGTGGTGTTCCAGACCGATGTGAATGCGCCCGCCGAGGAAGGTGCCAGTGGTGAGCACCACCGTCGGCGCCTCGAAGCGCAGGCCGACGCGGGTGACGACCCCGCGCACTTTTCCCCCGTCGACGATCAGGTCGTCGACTTCCTGCTGAAACAGGTCGAGGTTGGGTTGCTGCTCCAGCGCGGCGCGGACAAAGGCGCGGTACAGGGCGCGGTCGGCCTGGGCACGGGTGGCCCGCACGGCTGGGCCTTTCGAGGCGTTCAGGGTGCGGAACTGGATGCCGGCGTGGTCGGCGGCGCGGGCCATCAGGCCGCCCAGCGCGTCAATTTCCTTGACCAGATGCCCCTTGCCGATGCCGCCGATGGCGGGGTTGCAGCTCATCTGCCCCAGGGTGTCGATGTTTTGCGTGACCAGCAACGTGCGCAGCCCCATACGCGCCGGCGCCAACGCGGCCTCGGTACCGGCATGGCCGCCGCCGACGACGATCACGTCGTAGCGGTGGGCCTGTTCCAGCATGGCGATGTGCGCGGACATGGCAGGCGTCAGAAAGGAATCTTGCCGGTGAGGATGTCCCACCACATGCGCATGTCGCCCTTGTAGCTCAGCCAAGGGTGTTGAAAGGTGGCGGGCTTGTTCTTCTCGAAGAAAAAATGCCCGACCCAGGCCCAGGCGTAACCCTGCGCGAAGGCCAGCGCCAGCAGCCACCATTGGTAGTTGGCAATGGCAATCGCCGCCAGCACGAACGACAACGACGTGCCGACAAAATGCAGACGACGGCTGGTGCGATTCTGGTGCTCTTTGAGGTAGTCGACGTAGAAGTCGTCGAAGTTGGCGTAGTGGTTTTGCATGGCAAATCCAGGGGGCTTGGCAGGGTGAGCAGTATAACGGCAGGCCCCGGACGGTCAGCGGCGTGATGGGCGCCGCGCTGGTAATTAATAAATAACATTAAAAAACTTTGATTGACACATGAAATCATTGAAAATACTGTTGTCAGATATCTTTGCCAACGACGGTCTTCCAATGCCTCTTCGCCCGACTCCAGCGCCCGCCACCACTGCCCCTTCACCGGCGCGTGGTGCCACTGCGCCCAACACCGACCTGCAGCAGATTTTTGCCCGTCTGGCACGCGCCGGGCGCTAGCGGTCGCTGTTCTCGCGGCGCCTGTTGGTATCGACGGGCGGGCAGTTGAGAACCGGCAAGTCGGACGGCTCTAAGTGCTGAAAACCGGGGCACGACAATTGGCCGGCGGGTGGGGCTTCCAGTACACTCCCGCCGTTTTCCAAACCGCCAGAGTTCTCCAGCACGTGAAAGCGACGCGAATTTCAATCAAGAAGGGTTTGACGCTCCCAATCACGGGGCAACCCGATCAAGAGCGCATTGATCACGGCGCTGTCATCACCAAAGTTGCTGTCGTTGGCCCCGACTGTGTCGGCGTCAAGCCGACGATGATGGTCGAAGAAGGCGATGTGGTGAAATTGGGCCAGGCTTTGTTTGAAGACAAGCGCTCGCCGGGTGTTTTGTTCACCGCGCCGGGTGCCGGCAAAGTTGTCGCGATTAACCGTGGCGCTCGTCGGGTGTTGCAGTCGGTGGTGATCGAGCTTGACGGCGATGCCGCCGAAAGTTTCGAGTCGTTCGACGCGGCCACGCTGGGCACATTGGCGGCCGAAAAGGTGCGTGAGCAGTTGATCCGCTCCGGCCTGTGGACGCGGCTGCGCGCCCGGCCCTACAGCAAAGTACCTCGGGTGGATGCCAAGGCCGATGCGCTGTTCATAACTGCCATCGACACCAATCCGTTGGCGCCTGACCCGCAGCGGGTCATTGCCGAAGCGGTGGACGATTTCAAAAATGGCATCACCGTCCTCGCGCGGCTGACTGAAGGCCCGACCTACGTCTGCAAGGCGCCCGACGCGAAGATTCCGCTGCCGGAACTGGACAGCCTGACGGTTGCCGAATTCGCCGGGCCGCACCCGGCCGGCAATCCGGGTACGCACATTCACTTTCTGCACCCGGTGTCGCTGACACGGTCTGCCTGGTACATCGGTTACCAAGACGTCATCGCCGTCGGTCGGCTCGTCACCCATGGCGTTCTGTCGACCGAGCGGATCATTTCGCTGGCCGGTCCGCTGGCAAAAACACCGCGACTGGTTCGCACCCGTGTCGGCGCCAGCATCGAAGAATTGCTGACCGGTGAGGTGAATTCCTGCGCCGACGCGCGGGCGCTGTCGGGTTCGGTGTTCAACGGCCGCACGGCGCGTGCCTGGAGTGCCTACCTGTCGCCGTACCATTCACAGATCACGGTGATGCCCGAAGGCCGCACGCGCGAAATGTTCGGTTGGGTCCGCCCCGGCGTTGATCGTTATTCGAAGATGAATGTGTTGTTCAGCGCCCTGCAGCGCGCCAAGCGCAGTTTCGGCTTCACCACGCACGTCAACGGATCGCCGCGCGCAATGGTGCCGATTGGCAACTACGAGTCCGTGATGCCGCTGGACATTTTGCCGACCCAGTTGCTGAGATACTTATTGGTCCGCGACACCGACATGGCGCAGCGGCTCGGCGCCCTGGACCTTGACGAAGAGGACCTGGCGTTGTGCTCGTTCGTCTGCGTCGGGAAGTATGAGTTTGGTCCCGTGCTTCGTGAAAATCTGGAACAGATCGAAGCCGAGGGCTGATTCGGGCCCCGGCCCAAATGTTTGACAGTGAAGATGAGTGCGATGACACGCCGCCAACCGGTGCGTGACACCCCATCGCCCCGTGAGATCGAGGGATGACATGGCTGGAATCAGAGACTTTTTAGACCGCGCACACCCGCTCTTTGCCAAGGGCGGCAAGTTCGAGAAGTTTTACGCCGTCTACGAGATGGTCGACACCTTCTTCTACTCGCCGTCGGACACCACCCGCGGCGCACCGCACGTGCGTGACGGCATCGACCTGAAACGGGTGATGATCTACGTCTGGATGGCGACCTTCCCGGCCGTCATCGTCGGCTGCTGGAACGTCGGCTACCAGGCCAACACCGCCATGGCCTCGATGGGACTTGAGCAGGCCGATAATTGGCGCCACGTGTTTTTGCATTACTTTGGCTACAACGCCGACAGCTTCATCGCCAACCTCGCGCACGGCTTGTTGTATTGGGTGCCGATCTACATGACCACGTTCATCGTCGGCGGCATGTGGGAAGTGCTGTTTGCTTCGGTGCGCAATCACGAAGTGAATGAAGGGTTCTTCGTCACCTCGATTCTGTTCTCGCTGATTCTGCCGCCGAGCATCCCACTCTGGCAGGTGGCGCTGGGCGTCAGCTTCGGCGTGGTGATCGGCAAGGAAATTTTCGGCGGGACCGGCAAGAATTTCCTCAACCCGGCCTTGGTCGGACGAGCGTTTCTCTACTTCGCCTACCCCGCGCAGATGTCCGGCGACGCGATTTGGACGGCGGTTGATGGCTGGTCGTCAGCCACGACCCTGGGTATCGCCAAGCTCGAGGGCATGGCCGGCGTGCAGGAAGCTGGCATCACCTGGATGCAGACCTTCGTCGGCGTCACCCAGGGCAGTATCGGTGAGGTGTCCGCTCTGGCGATCTTCATCGGCGGCGCCTTCCTGATGATCACCGGCATTGCCAGTTACCGCATCGTGTTCGGCGTCTTGTTTGGCATGGTCGCGATGGCGACGCTGTTCAACGTCGTGGGTTCTGACATCAACCCGATGTACGGCGTGCCTTGGTACTGGCACCTGTCGATCGGCGGGTTCGCCTTCGGCATGATGTTCATGGCCACGGATCCGGTGTCGGCGACCATGACCGACGCTGGGCGCTGGATCTACGGCGGCCTGATCGGCGCCCTGACGGTGCTGATTCGCGTGGTGAACCCTGCGTATCCCGAGACCATCATGCTGGCGATCCTGTTCTGCAACATCCTGGCGCCGCTGATCGATTACAGCGTGATTCGCGCCAATATTTCCCGCCGCGAACGTCGCCTTGCCGCGCCGTCCGCAGCTTGACCCCTACCGAGTTTCGGAGTTCCTCGTCACATGGCGCTAAGTAAAGACAGCAAGGCCTACACGCTGATGATCGCGACGGTTATCTGCCTGGTCGGCTCGGTTCTGGTGTCGACGGCTGCGGTGGTGCTCAAACCGCAGCAGGCCGCCAACCAGCAGCGCGACCGGCAGGTCAACATTCTTCGTGTGGCCGGTCTGTACGAGCCTGGCATCGACGTGGCGGCGGTGTTCGAGGAGCGTGTTGAATCCAAGGTCATCGACTTCACCACCGGCGAAGTGGCTGACGAGATGGACCCTGCCAGCTTCGATGCCAACGTGGTGGCGCGTGACCCGGCCAACCGCATCACGCTCAAGGGTGCAGAAGATATTGCCGGCGTCGGCAGCCATGCCAAATACGGCTTGGTGTACCTGGTTCGCGACGACGAAGACAACCTCAGCCGTATTGTGCTGCCGATCCGTGGCTATGGGCTGTGGTCGACCATGTATGCTTTTTTGGCCCTTGAAGCCGATGCCGACACGGTTGCCGATATCGCGTTTTACCAGCATGCCGAAACCCCCGGGCTCGGCGGCGAGGTGGAGAACCCTGACTGGGCGGCGCAATGGGAAGGCAAGGAAATTTATGGTGACGACGGCGATATTGCCTTCCGTCTGGTGCGCGGCGGTGCCGCGTCCGACGACGAGTACGGCGTCGACGCGCTGTCCGGCGCCACCCTGACGTCCAATGGCGTCACGAACGCGGTCCGCTACTGGCTGTCGAAATCGGCCTATCGCGGTTACCTTGAAAAAGTGAGCAAAGGAAACTCTGATGTCTGAGTCCAGCAAACTGGTCGTTGAGCCGATCGCCAACGACAATCCCATCATTCTTCAAGTGTTGGGCATCTGTTCCGCACTGGCGGTGACCACGCAGATGATGCCGGCGCTGGTGATGTCGATCAGCCTGACGGCCGTCATCGTGTTTACCAGTTTCTTCGTCAGCCTGATCCGCAACGTCATCCCGTCGAACATCCGCATCATTGCGCAGGTGACGGTGGCGGCAGTGGGCGTGATTCTGGTGGACCAGGTGCTCAAGGCCTACGCCTACGACATGAGCAAGCAGCTGTCGGTGTTCATCGGCCTGATTCTGACCAACTGCATCGTGCTGGGCCGGGCCGAGGCGTTTGCAATGAGCAACTCACCGGGCAAGGCGGCACTCGACGGCCTCGGTAACGGACTGGGTTATAGCGTCGTTCTGCTGATCGTCGCGTTTTTCCGTGAGCTGTTCGGCTCGGGCAAGCTGTTTGGCGTTGAGATCATGCCGCTGGTCACCGAAGGGGGCTGGTACCAGTCCAACGGCCTGATGCTGTTGCCGCCCAGTGCCTTTTTCCTCATCGGCCTGATCATTTGGGTGGTGCGGACCTGGAAGCCCGCGCAGGTCGAAAAGCCGTCCTTCCAGATTCATCAGGTGCACCGCACCGAAGTGCTTTAACCCGGAGCCGTACGTATGGAACTCGTCAATCTGGCGATCAAATCGATTTTCGTCGAAAACCTTGCGCTCTCGTTCTTTCTCGGGATGTGCACGTTTCTGGCCATCTCGAAGAAGATCGAGACGGCGTTTGGCCTGGGCGTTGCCGTGGTCGCGGTGCAGACCATCACCGTGCCGGTCAACAACCTGATTTTCAATTACCTGCTGCGCGATGGCGCGCTGGCGTGGGCCGGGCTGCCGGACGTCGACCTGTCGTTTCTCGGCCTGATCAGCTACATCGGCGTGATCGCGGCGCTGGTGCAGATTCTCGAAATGGCGCTCGACAAATACGTGCCCGCGCTCTACAACGCGCTTGGCATCTTTTTGCCGCTGATCACCGTGAACTGCGCGATTCTGGGCGGCTCGCTGTTCATGGTCGAGCGTGATTACACCCTGGCCGAAGCCACGACGTATGGGTTCTCCAGCGGTGTGGGCTGGTTGCTGGCGATCGTGCTGTTTGCCGGTGTCCGCGAAAAGCTCAAGTACTCGGACGTGCCTGACGGTCTGCAGGGGCTCGGTGTCGCCTTCATCAGCGCCGGCCTGCTGGCTTTTGGGTTCATGGCGTTTTCGGGCATCCAGCTCTAAGCGTGTCTCGCCTGGTCTAACGAAAGGAAAGCTATGTTTTTGGAAATCGGTCTTGGCGTTGCCTTTTTCACCGGCATCATCCTGTCATTGGTGCTGGTCATTCTGTTCGCGCGCAGCAAATTGGTCCCGCAGGGCAATGTCACCCTGCTGGTGAACAACGAGCGCTCCCTGACCGTGCCGACCGGCGGCAAGCTGCTGGCAACGCTGGCCGAGAACGGTCTGTTCATCCCGTCGGCCTGCGGTGGTGGTGGTTCCTGCGCCCAATGCCGGCTGAAGGTGCATGAAGGCGGTGGCAACATCCTCCCCACCGAGCTGTCGCACATCACCAAGCGCGAAGCCAAGGACGGCGAACGTCTGTCCTGTCAGGTGGCCGTCAAGCAGGACATGAAGATCGAAGTGCCCGAGCATGTCTTCGGCGTCAAGAAGTGGGAGTGCAAGGTGCGCTCCAATGAAAACGTTGCCACCTTCATCAAGGAATTGGTGCTCGAGCTGCCCGAAGGTGAAAACGTCGATTTCCGCGCGGGGGGCTACATTCAGATCGAGTGCCCGCCGCACGAGATCGATTACAAGCAGTTCGAGGTTGAAGAGCGCTTCCGCGATGACTGGGATCACTTCAACATCTGGCAGTACAAATCCAAAGTCACCGAGAAGATCGAACGCGCCTACTCGATGGCCAGCTATCCGGAAGAGAAGGGCATCATCATGCTCAACGTCCGTATCGCCAGCCCGCCGCCGCGCCAGCCCGACGTGCCGGCCGGCAAGATGTCGAGCTATATCTTCAACCTCAAGCCCGGTGACAAGGTCACGATCTCGGGGCCGTTCGGCGAGTTCTTCGCCCGCGAGACCGAAAAAGAGATGGTCTTCATCGGCGGCGGTGCCGGGATGGCACCGATGCGCAGCCACATCTTCGATCAGCTTCGTCGCCTGAAGTCCAAGCGCAAGATGAGCTTCTGGTACGGCGCGCGCTCACTGCGCGAAATGTTCTATGTCGAAGACTTCGACATGCTCGCCAAGGAGAACGACAATTTCACGTGGCACGTGGCGCTCTCCGAGCCCAAGCCCGAAGACAATTGGACGGGACACACCGGCTTCATTCACAACGTGATTTACGAAAACTATCTCAAAAATCACAAGGCACCTGAAGACTGCGAGTACTACATGTGCGGGCCGCCCATGATGAATGCCGCATGCATCAAGATGCTGTTGGATCTGGGCGTGGAGCGCAAAGACATCATGCTCGACGACTTTGGGGGGTGAGCCTCATTTTTAGCAAAGCGAAAAATGAGGCGAACGCACGGCCGTGGATGGCCAGGCTGGGCTTCGCTCGCCGTGATGCCGTTGCGCCAGGGATGGCAGCCACACGCCCTGCTCATCGCGCCGCGAAAAATGAGGCGAACGCCCATTCAGGGAGCGTTTGGCCCCGGCGAGTCGTGACTCAAAGTCACGAGGAGTTAGCCGAACGCGGGCCGGGCTTTGCTTGCCGTGATGCCGTTGCGCCAGGGATGGCAGCCACACGCCCTGCTCATCGCGCCGCGAAAAATGAGGCGAACGCACGGACAGTGAGCACGGCTAGCAAAGCCTCCGGTGAATGCTTTGCCGTGCGAACGGCCGGGCTGGACTTTGCGGGGCGTGACACCGCAGCTTCGGGGATGGCTTTAGTCGGCGTCGTTACGGAGTTGCGGGTATGTTCGTAACGCTGCTGACAACGCTGGCCGTTACCTTCTCGGTCTTCCTGCTGGCGGTCGGCTGCATGGCGGTCGGCTGGCTGGTGCAGGGTAAAGTGATTAAAGGCAGTTGCGGTGGTCTGGGCGGCGACAGTTGTGGCATCTGCAAGAAGCCTTGCGATGCCCGCGTCAAGAAATTGGCTGAACTGGAAAAGGCGACCGAGCTGTGAGTCGCTTGGCGCACGTGAAAATGATCCGATTACGGGGGAGGATTGCATGAGCCGCTCATTGCGCGACATCACGGTCAAAGAATTCATGTCGGCGTCGCTGGTCAGCTTCAGCCCCGACACCGACATTTTTGCGGCCATCAAGCTACTGGTGGGTCGCGGGGTGTCAGGTGCGCCTGTGCTGGACCAGTTTGGCAACATCATTGGCATGCTCTCCGAGCGCGATTGCATGAAGGTGGCGCTCAACGCGGCCTATCACGACGAGTTTGGCGGCCGCGTGTCCGACTTCATGACCCGCAACCCGGTGTCGGTCGACGCGGCCGCCAGCATTCTCGAGGTCGCCGAAATCTTTTTCACCAACCCCTTCAAGCGTCTACCGGTCATTCATCAGCAGCGACTGGTCGGTCAGGTGTCACGCTCGGACGTGCTCAAAGCCATAGACCGCTTCGTGCAGGTCGACTTGAACGACGCTTGATCGCGCCGGCCGTCGCTGACGCAGGGTTGTTGCGTGGGCGTACGCCCCGCCGGGTGAGCTGATCCGGATGCGCGGCTTTGCACGTCGCCCTGAGGACGATCTTCCCGACAGCCCGCCTGACTGGCGCATCATTCGGCGCCTGATGCCGTTCCTTTGGGCGCACTGGCAGCGAATCGCCATCGCGTTGTCCTGCCTGGTGCTGGCCAAGTTGGCGACGGTGACACTGCCGATGCTGATGAAGCGGCTGGTCGACGGATTCTCGGGCGAGACGGCGACCTTGGTGCTGCCTATCAGTTTGCTCTTGGCCTACGGCGTAATGCGCTGGGCCAGCGGCTTGTTTGCCGAGTTGCGGGACATCGCTTTTGGCCATGTCGGCGAGCGCGTCGTCAGACAGGTTTCGGGCGCGGTGCTACGGCACTTGCACGCTCTGGAAATGGCCTTTCACCTGGATCGCCGCACCGGCGCCCTGTCGCGTGACATCGAGCGCGGACAAGGCGGCATCAGCTTTTTGCTGCGGTTCCTGCTGTTCAACATTCTGCCGACCGTGCTCGAGATCGGCATGGTCGCGATTATTCTCGGCACCGTTTATGGGCCGGCCTATGCGGTGCTGACGGGCGGATCAGTCGCCATCTATCTGGCGTTCTCCGTCACCGTGACCCAGTGGCGAACCCAGTTTTTGCGCGATGCCAACCGGCTGGATGCCGACGCCAACACGCGGGCGGTCGACAGCTTGCTCAACTACGAAACGGTCAAATACGCCAACACCGAGGCGCGTGAGGCCAAGGCCTACGACGCCGCACTGGGCGTCTGGGAGCGCGCCCAACTCAAGAGCCGACTGAGCCTGGCCGGCCTCAACATCGGTCAGGGCCTGATCATCGCGCTGGCGATGACATCGATGATGTGGATGGCCGCCGACGGTATTACCCGCGGTGATCTGACGGTCGGTGATTTTGTCGCGATTAACGCCTACATGATGCAGTTGTTCATTCCGCTCAACCTGCTGGGATTTGTCTATCGTGAGATTCGCCGCGCGCTGACCGACATGGGCCGCATGTTCGGCCTGCTCGACCGCGCGCCCGCTTGGCCCGATCGCGCCGACGCGCAGGTGCTGCCGCCCGGGCCGCTGACCGTGCGCTTCGAGCAGGTGGACTTTGCATACAGCCCAGACCGGCCGTTGCTCAGCCAGCTCAGCTTCGAGCTACAACCGGGCCGGACGCTTGCGGTGGTCGGCGCCACGGGCAGTGGCAAATCTTCATTGGCGAGGCTGCTGTACCGGTTCTACCCGCCGACGGGCGGGCAGATAACCGTCAATGGGCAAGCCATTGATCATTGGTCCACTGACTCGCTGCGCCGGCAGATCGCGGTGGTCCCTCAGGAGCCGGTGCTGTTCAACGGGCCACTCGGCGAAAACATTGCCTATGGCGAAGCCGAGCCCGACCCAGCGCGCGTGCAGGAGGTGTTGGCGGCCACCCAGCTTGCAGACTGGATCGCGCGTCTGCCGCAGGGTCTGGAGACCCCTGTGGGTGAGCGCGGCCTCAAACTCAGCGGCGGCGAGAAGCAGCGCGTGGCGCTGGCCCGGGCACTGCTCAAGCCGGCCTCGGTGCTGGTGCTTGATGAGGCGACCTCGGCGTTGGACGCGCTCACCGAACAGCGTGTGCTGCGCGCCCTGTCCGAGCGTCTGCCACGACGGGCCTGCGTGGTCATCGCCCATCGGCTGGCCTCGATACGGCACGCTGACGAGATCATCGTGCTGGACCACGGTCGGGTGATTGAACGCGGCGATCACGCTGCGCTGCTGGCCCAGAACGGACACTACGCCCACCTTTGGCAAGCCCAGACCGCCCACCGCCTGCACGGCGCTGCGCTTCCGGACCGATGAACGGTCAATAATGGCGACGCGCCCGCCTGGGTGCGACTACTGTCGCAGGGGTTTGACGACCATCGACCATGAAATCCAACACTAGAACGATTTTGGTCACCGGTGCCGCAGGCGCCCTCGCGCGCCGCGTGGTCAGTCTGCTGGGTGCCAATCACCACGTCATTGCCGTCGATTTTCGGCGTCAGGTCGATTGCCCGGAAGCGACCGCATCTTATTCGCTGGACGTCCATGCACGCGGGTTCGAAGAGATCTTTCGCCGACACGACATCGACACCGTGATCCACATTGGTCGAGTGTTTGGTCACGAACAGAGTCGTCAGAATCGGTACAACGCCAACGTGCTGGGCAGCAAGCGATTGTTCGAGTTGTCGCGCAAACACGGCGTGCGGCAAGTCATGGTCCACTCGACCTACTTCGTTTACGGCGCGGCGCGGTTCAACCCGGCGCTGATGGACGAGGACACCCCGCTGAAAGCCAGCGAAGTCAGCCATGATCTGGTCGACGCGGTGGAGCTGGAGAACCTCACCCAGATCTACCTGCGGAAGTATCCCGAGCTCAACATCACACTGCTGCGGCCCTGCAATATTTTGGGGCCGGGGGTTCGCAACAGCCTGTCGCTGCTGCTGTCGCGACGCCTGGCGCCGGTCCTGATCGGCTACGCGCCGTTGATGCAGTTTCTGCATGTTGATGACATGGCCGAAGCCCTGGTCCGCGCGTGTGAGGTCAACCGGCCGGGCGTCTACAACGTCGCCCCGGCCGAATGGATGACCTACCCCGACGCGGTTGTTCAGTCTGGGTGTCGACGACTGCCGTTAGTGTTGCCGGGTCGCTTGCCGCAGTTGATGGGTCAGGTCTTGAACCGGCGCGCTTTCCTCCCACCTTATCTGGTGAATTATTTGAAATACCCGGTCGTCATCGATGGCACGTTGTTTCGAGACACGTTCGATTGGCGACCGAAGCGCACCGCAACCGAGATTTTTCAGACCTACCGCGATGCCAAGCGCGCCTGAACTTTCGCAACCCATGGCTTGCTGATACAAGCCCCACTAGCTCAAGGAGTGAATCATGGCCAAACCCAAAACCCCGAAAATTGACACCGGTATTCCCCGCGGCAGCCGCGAGGCGACGGCCGATGGTCTCAGCCGCCTGCTCGCCGACGAGTACACGCTTTACCTGAAAACCCACAATTTTCACTGGAACGTGACCGGGCCGATGTTCAACACCCTGCACACCATGTTTGAAACGCACTATCAGGAGTCGGCGTTGGCGGTGGATGAAATCGCCGAGCGCATTCGCGCGCTGGGGTTCCCTGCGCCGGGCACCTACAAGCAGTACGTCGCGCTGTCGACCATCGAAGAGGAGTCCGGCGTTCCCGAAGCCCTTGAAATGGTCAAGCTGCTGGTCAAGGGACACGAGGCCTGCGCCAAGACCGCGCGCACCGTGTTCCCGCTGGCTGAAGGCGGCCAAGATGAAGTGACCGCCGACCTGTTGACCCAGCGCCTGCAGGTTCACGAGAAGACCGCGTGGATGCTCCGCAGTCTGCTGCAGTAGGTCGATGAGCACGCCCGTTTCATCTGCGCCGCGTCCGGTGATCCGGGCGCGGCGCTTGTCTGTGCACTATCAGCGGCCTGCAGGTCACTGGTGGGGCAGGGCGTCGGAGGTTCGGGCGGTGGATCAGATCGATCTGAACCTCAACGCCGGCGAGACACTGGGCATCGTCGGCGAGTCGGGCTGCGGCAAGTCGACATTGGCGCGGTCACTGGTCGGCCTGGTGCCCGTGACCAAGGGCTCGGTCGAGATCAACGGACAAGACATCACCCGCTTCAATGCCGCCCAATGGCGGGCGTTGCGGCGGCAAGTGCAGTTCGTGTTCCAGGACCCCCTGGCCAGCCTCGACCCGCGGATGACCATCGGGCAGGCCATCGCCGAGCCGATGATGTCGCTGAGTCCCGAGTGGGGCGCCGCCGAGCGGCAGCGGCGGGTGGCCGAGTTGCTGGAGCGGGTGGGGCTGTCATCATCACTGCAGAACCGCTACCCGCACGAGTTTTCGGGCGGCCAGTGTCAGCGCGTCGGTATCGCCCGCGCGCTGGCGGTCGAGCCGTCCATCCTGATTTGTGACGAGCCGGTCTCCGCACTGGACGTGTCGGTACAGGCACAGATCGTCAATTTGTTGCGTGATCTTCAGCGCGAACGTGGCCTGTCGATGTTGTTCATCGCCCACGACCTGGCGGTGGTGCGGCATCTGTCAGACCGCATCATGGTGATGTATCTGGGCCGGATGATGGAACAGGCCAACACGGATGCGCTGTTCGAGTCGCCCAAGCACCCGTACACGCGGGCGTTGCTGGCCTCAATCCCGCGACCAGGCCGTCCGCTGCCATCAGACGATGAACGCCTCGTCGGTGAATTGCCGTCCGCGGCGATGCGCCACCCGGGTTGTGTCTTCGCCTCGCGTTGCCCGATTTCCGAGGGGATGTGTGCCATGCAACTGCCGCCGGTTTACCGCGACACAAACGGCTCGGCGGCCTGCCACTTCATCGGCGGCAATGCAGCGATGAGTTCGACCGTGCTCAGCCGCTCATTGCAGACGCCGGCTTAGCGCCGACAGTTGGGCTGGCGCCCGGCACTGCGGGCGCGTTCGTAGATCGGCATCGAGTTGGCAAGCTCGGCGTTCAAGTCGCGGATGCGGGTGTCGTGTGACGGATGGGTGCTGGTGAACTCGGCCGGTGACCGGCCGCCGGCCTCGGCGGCCATGTTCTGCCAGAGCTGCACCGCCGCGCTGGGGTTGAACCCCGCTTCGGCCATGTAGCGCATGCCGAGGATGTCGGACTCCGACTCGTCACCGCGTGAGTTGGGCAACACCAGCAGCATGTTGGCGCCCGCGCCGATCAGGTCACCGCCCATGCCGGTTGCTGCAGAGAAAATCGCCACGCCAAACTGCGTTGCCATCTGGTTTGAAACCCGCGCGCCCGAATGCCCGGCAATGACGTGGGCAATTTCGTGACCGATGACTGCGGCGAGTTGGTCCTGGTTCTTGGCGACCTTGAGCAAGCCGGTGTAGACGCCGATCTTGCCGCCCGGCAAGGCGAAGGCGTTGACTTGATCGGACTCGAAGGTTTGCACTTCCCAGTCGATCTGGCCGGGGATGAACGGCAGGATATTGTTGGTGACGCACTCAACGTAACGGCGGGTTGAGGCCGATTGGGTCGCGGGAAGCTCCTGCTTCATCTCGGTGAAGGCGGCCGATCCCATCTGGTTGAGATGCGCCTCACTGATCAGCCGAAGCTGTGAGCGTCCGGTGGGGGATGTCGCGCACGCCACCACGGCTACGGCGGTTGCTGCCAACGCCGCACCGGTCAACCAACGTTTACGCTTGATTTGCATCTGTCGCCCCGAGTCGAAAAGTCGCTGCGGCACTCTATGCCGAAATCATGAATGCGGCATGATCTGGGGGCCTTGGGGCCTTGGAATCACCAGATTTCCTCAGTCGCGCCTGAAGACCGGCCCACGGTGCGCGAAGCGTGGGTGCGGGGACGGTCGCCCTGGCGAAAAAACAGGCGGCAACGCAGCGATACGGCAATTGTTAACAGGCCCTAGGGTTCTAGCCGCTCAAGCCGCCAACCTGCCCCATCGCGGCAGTAGCGAAGTCGGTCATGAAAACGCCCACCACGACCCTGCCAAAACTCGACACTGCGCGGTGTGAGCCCGTAGCCGCCCCAGTGCTCGGGCAGTGGAACGGGCCCATCGCCGAAGCGCGCCTCGGTCTCGGCCAGTCGGGCTTCGAGCTCGGCCCGGTCACTGACCACCGATGACTGCCGTGACGTGTGTGCGGCCAGTTGCGAGCCGCGATAACGCGTCGCGAAGTAGGTCGCCGACAATTCGCGCGAGACCTTGGTCACCCCACCTTCGATGCGCACCTGGCGCTCCAGCCGGTCCCACCAGAAGGTCGCGGCGGCCGCCGGGTTGACAGCGAGTTCTTGCGCCTTGCGGCCGCGATAGTCGGTGTAGAACGTGAACTGGCCGTCATGAATGCCCTTGAACAGGACGATTCGCAGGCTCGGCACCGCATCCTTGTCGGCGGTGGCCAGCGCCATCGCGCCGGGCTCAATCATGCCCGCAGCGCGCGCGTCCTCAAGCCAACACAGAAACTGGGCGAACGGGTCGGCGGCCACGTCCTCGGCGTTCAACGGCGGATTCTTCGTGTATTGCGACACGGCGGCCTCTGGCAAACTCGGGGGCTCCATTGTGACGGATTCAACCATGACCTCATTCAAGGCGATACGCGTGCATCAGGTGGAGCGCGCCACGAACTCCCAACTCGAAACGATCACGTTGGACGATCTGTCGGCCGGCGAGGTGGTCGTTCGCGTTGCGTGGTCGGGGCTCAACTACAAGGATGCGTTGGCGGTGTCCGGCAAGGGCCGGATCATGAAGGGCTTCCCCAAAGTGGCGGGCATCGATCTCAGTGGCATCGTCGAATCCAGCGACGACCCTGCGTGGCGCAAGGGCGACCGCGTTCTGGTCACCGGCTGCAACATCGGTGAGTTACTGGATGGCGGCCTGGCCGAGAGGGCCCGCGTGCCGGCCTCGGCGGTCGTGCGCTTGCCCGAGGGCATGGACCTGCGCGAAGCCATGGCCATTGGCACCGCCGGCTTCACGGCCGCGCTGGCACTCAAGCGCATGCTCGAAAATCACCAGCACCCTGATATGGGACCGATTGTTGTCAATGGCCCCACGGGCGGCGTCGGCGGCATCGCGCTGGATTTGTTCAGCCGCGCCGGCTTTGAAGTGCACGCGCTTACCGGCAAGGCCGCGGCACAGTCCGACTACTTGAAGAAACTCGGCGCCCACGCCGTCATCGACCGACTGACGCTGGACGTCGGCAGCCGGCCGCTGGAGTCCGCCACCTGGGGTGGCGCCGTCGATAATCTGGGCGGTGAGTCGCTGGGCTACCTGACGCGCACCGTGCGTCCCTGGGGCAACATCGCCTCCATCGGCCTGGCGCAGGCTCACACGCTCGAAACGACGGTGATGCCGTTCATCCTGCGCGGCGTGTCACTGCTCGGCATTCACTCGGTCGAGTGCCCGCGGGCCTGGCGGGAATGGATCTGGCAACAGTTGGCCGGGCCGTGGAAGCTGCGGCATCTCGACACACTTGTGAGCCGCGAGATCCTGCTCGATCAGGTCAAGGCCACCTGTGACGAGCAGGTTGCGGGTTCACTTGTCGGGCGCACGGTGGTCAAGCTGTCGGGCGATCTCTGACCTGCGGCGCTTAAAACAAAAATGCCGGGTTTGAAACCCGGCATTTTCATGTCGATCAAGCAGGGTTCAAACGGCAGTTTTCATCATCAGCTTGACGATTCTTTCCGACGTTTTGGTGTACGGCGGGAACAGCAGCTTGGCGAGCATGAAGCGGGTGCGCACCATCGCCCGCTCGTGCGAGAACGCCTTGAAGCCCCAGAAGCCGTGTGCGGCGCCGATGCCCGAGTTGTTGACGCCACCGAACGGCAGGTTGCCATGCAAAAAATGCACGACTGCATGGTTGATGCACGTCCCGCCGGCGCTGGTCTGCTTGCTCAGCTTTTCGATGTTCGCCTCGTTCTTGCTCCAGATGTAGAGCGCCAACGGCTTCGGCGCATCGTTGATCTTGCGGATCACGTCGTCCAGGTCGCGGTAGCCGATGACCGGCAGCAATGGCCCGAAGATTTCTTCGGTCATGATCTCGGCGTCGGGCGGCAGGTTGTCGAGCAGGGTGGGCGCGACGAAGCAGTCATCAGCATCGGTCGTGCCCCCACACAGCGTGGTGGCGCCCTTGGCCACTGCGTCGTCGAGCAGGGCCTTGATGCGCCCGGTGTGGCGGCTGTTGACGATACGCGCGAGGAAAGGGCTGGCTTGGCGCGCGGCGTCGTCGTCGCCATAGACGGTTTTCAGCACCTTCAGGCAGGCGGCGATGAAGGCCGGCTTCACCGACTCGTGCACGTACAGGTGATCGGGCGCGATGCAGGTCTGGCCGTTGTTGGTGAACTTGCCCCAGAGAATGGTCTTGGCGGCCGACTCAAGATCGGCGCTTTCGTCGATCACCGTGGGTGACTTGCCGCCCAGCTCCAGGGTCACGCTGGTCAGGTGTTTGGCGGCGGCGGCCATCACCACTTTGCCGATGGCCGGCGAGCCGGTGAAAAAGATGTGGTCAAACGGCAGGCTGAGCAGCTCGGTCGAGACCTCGACCTCGCCTTCGATCACCGTGACTTCGTCTTCTGAAAACACCTCACGAACGATGCGCGACATCAGCGCGGCGGCGTGCGGCGTCATCTCGGACGGCTTGATGATGGCGGTGTTGCCGGCCGCAATCGCCGAGGCCAGCGGGCCAAAGCTCAAGTTCACCGGGTAGTTCCACGGCGAAATGATCAGGCAGCGCCCCTTGGGCTCGTGCTGCACCCACGCCTTGGTGCCGACCATCATCCGCGTGGGCATCACGTGGCTGGGCTTCATCCATTTCTTGAGGTGCCGCACGGCGTCGTTGATTTCGGCGATGACGGGCAGAATTTCGGTGGCGTCGACTTCCAGCGCGGGCTTCTTGAAGTCGGCGTAACCGGCTTCGCGAATCGCCTCTTGATTGGCAAACATCGCCTCTTTAAGGCGCTTGAGCTTGGCGATGCGCTCGGCAGCGGTCGAGGTGCGCAGCCGCAGGGCCGTGTCGCGGTGGGCTTCAAAGACTTCGCGAATGCGGGTCAGCGGCGGGTTGCCGGTGCCGGGCAAATGGTTGGCGGCAAGGTTCATGACCTCTCCTCGGGTTGATTGAACAGTCGGTCAAGTTATAGAAGCCCGAACGTTGCCACAAGCCGCCGCCGCTACACTTGCCCCAGCGCGCCAAAAAAAGAATGGGGAGTCGTGAATGGGAATGCTCAAGCCGCTGGATGCCGCATGGTTGTACGTCGACACCAAGGAAACGCCGATGCACGTCGGTTGTCTGGCGATTTTTTCGCTGCCCCATGACGCCGGGCCCGACTTCATCCCCAGTCTGTTCAGCCACCTTCGCGAGACGCCGCGCTTTGCGTCGCCGTTCAACCTCAAGCTGGTCAGTCCGAAGCTCAAGAGCGTGCTGCCGATGTGGAAGACCGCCGACGAGATCGATCTGGACTATCACCTGCGCCACTCGGCGCTGCCCAAGCCGGGCGGCGAGCGCGAACTGGGGGTGCTGGTCTCGCGTCTGCACTCGCACTCCATGGATTTCAACCGTCCGCTGTGGGAGGCGCACGTCATCGAGGGTTTGGAGAACGGCCGCTTCGCGCTGTACATGAAGATGCACCACTCCATGGTCGACGGCGTGGGCGGCATGCGCATGCTGCAGAAGATGATGGTGCCCGACCCCAAGGCCTCAGCCATGCCGCCACCCTGGGCGATTGGTCGGGGGCAGCGCACGCCGGGTGCGCTCAAACCCCCCGGCCTGGGCGAGACCCTGCTTGCTCAGCTTCAGGCCGCGCCGCAGGTTGGCAAAGCGTTGGGGCATTTGCTGGTCGAGCATTTTCGGCACAGCGCGCCCGATGAGGCACTGCCTTTCCAGGGGCCGAGCTCCATTCTCAACCAGCGCGTCTCGGGTCAACGACGCTTTGCCACCCAGTACTACGCGTTGGCAAGGATCAAGGCGGTGGCCAAGGCGGCATCGGTATCGGTCAATGATGTCTTTCTGGCGCTGTGCAGCGGCGCCCTGCGGCGCTATCTGGCGGAGGTTCAGGCGTTGCCCGAGGGCGCGTTGACGGCAGGGATTCCAGTGTCGATTCGACCCGAGGGGGATGACGAAACCAGCAACGCCATCAGCTTCATCATCGCCAGCCTGAACACCCACCTGAGCGCGCCGCTCGATCGGCTGCAAGCCATTCGCCGGTCCACCGAAGTCGCCAAGGCACTGTTGCGCAAGCTGCCCGCGGCGGGGCTGACCAGCTACACCGCGCTGTTCATGGCGCCGTTCATGATGCAACTGGTGGCGGGCCTGGGCGGCGTCGCGCGGCCGATGTTCAACATCACCGTCTCCAATGTGCCGGGGCCGACCCGGCCGCTCTACTTCAATGGCGCGCGCATGGAGCAGATGTACCCGGTGTCACTGCTCAGCCACGGCCAGGGTTTGAACATCACCTGTGTCAGCTACGCCGGGCAGTTCAACATCGGCCTCACCGGCTGCCGTGACTCGCTGCCTCATATGCAGCGGCTGGCCGTTTACATGGGCGAGGCGCTGGAAGAACTCGAGCAGGTGCTGGGCATGACGCCGGCGGAACCTGCGAAGAAGCCGCGCCGTCGCGCCGCCACCCAAAAGGCGCCGCGCGTGAAGGGTTGAAACCCGGCCTGCAACCGATTCATGCCGTGGGCGGCGTGGCGGGTGCCGTTGCCGTCGCCGCACTGCCCCACAGGTGCGTGCCGTACTTCCAGTAGCCGTTGACGTTGGCCAGGCGCGGGTCTTCGTCTTCAGGCATCGCCAGCACCTCGCCGTCAATCAGCGGCTTGAGGCGTGGATACAAGGCCTTGCCGCCGCCGCCGGTGATGACGATGGCCTCCAGATCCCAGTCGTCCGACCACAGCCGGTTCACCTCGGTCGCAATGCGTTCGGCCAGTTGATCGAAGGCCTGGTTAATGACCGGCTTGAGGTCGTACAAGGTGCCCTTGACGCGCAGGCTGCCGCGGCTGAACGCCTCGTGCAGGCGGAACAATTCGATGCTGATGCCGGACTGGTCCTGCAAGAACGCGGCCACCTGGGCATAGGCGCTGGACATGCCCGAATCGGTCGACAGACTGCCGCGCTCCGAGTACCGGGTCTTGTCACTGATGGTGAAGTCGGCCGTACGAAAGCCGATGTCGATGATGCCGATCTTCTCGGTCACATAGCGTTGTGACGAAGGTTTTCCCAAGTTGTTGAGCATCAACCCGAACAGACTGCCGAAGGGCTGCGGAATCACCCGCACCTGCTCGATGTAAACCTGCTGTTCCACCGGCCGGCCGTCGGCACCAAAAGCCACCAGCGCATGGCGACCCTTGAGTAGCGCCGATACGGCCTCGCGATAGCGCTTGAAGAAGCTGATGGGCAGCCCGGTGACCAGTCGAATCGGCTCACCGTCCGGTGCGTAGGGCGCAATCGCCGCCAGTGCCAGCTGTTTGGCGTGCTTGGCGAGAAATTGCGCCGGGTCCAGCGTGAAGCGCCGACCGCGTGACTGTGTCTCGGCCCACTCGCCAACAAAAAACGTCTCGTCACCCAGACGGAAATGGCGGGGCGGCAGGGTGCTGTTGCCCACCAGTGACTCACCGAACTGCGCTGGATTGGCCTCCCCCAGAATCGATTTGAACAACTGGTGGCCGCGACCGTCGGTCGCCTTGGTGTAGCCAAACCCCATATCGGTGGCAATAACTTTCACGTGCAATCCCTGAATTGACCGTTGGTGTGGGCATGAAAATAGCACCAAAGCACCCGCCTTCGGCCGTACGGGCCGGGTCGCGAATCAATAGAATCAAGTCATGACTCTGGCCTTCACCAAAATGCACGGCGCCGGCAATGACTTCGTGGTCATCGATGCCACCCGCGAGGCGTTCCAACCCACGCCCGCGACGCTGGCGCGGCTCACCGATCGCCGCTACGGCGTCGGCTGCGACCAGGTGCTGGTGGTCGAGTCGCCCTCGACCGATGACGTCGATTTCGACTACCGCATCTTCAATGCCGACGGCTCAGAGGTCGGGCAGTGCGGCAACGGCGCGCGCTGCCTTGCGCGTTTCGTTCGTGAGCAAGGGCTGTCGCAAGCCGATCACCTGCGGGTGCGCACCGCATCGCGGGTGCTCGAATTGCGCCACGGTGCCGACGGGCTCATTCAGGTCAATCTGGGGGCGCCCGTCTTCGTGCCTGAGCAGATCCCCATGGCACTTGCGCAGGCCGAGGTGTATCACCTGCCGGTCCCCGGGCATGGCGAGGTGGCGTTTCGCGCGCTGTCGATGGGCAATCCGCATGCGGTCATCACCGTGCTCGATGTCGCGACGGCGCCGGTGGCCACGTTGGGGCCAGCCTTGCAGGTCTCGCCGGTGTTTCCGGCGTCAGTCAACGTCGGTTTCATGACGGTGCTGGCGCGCGACGCCATTGCCCTGCGTGTTTACGAGCGCGGCGCCGGCGAAACCCTGGCGTGCGGCAGCGGTGCCTGTGCGGCTGTGGTGGCAGGGATTCGCGCCGGGCAGCTCGATGCCCACGTGCAGGTGCGGGTCTCGGGCGGGCAGCTTGCCGTGCGTTGGGCCGGCGGCGATGCTCCGGTATGGTTGGAAGGGGAAACAGACACCGTGTATCGAGGGGAATTGTTGTGAACCAGACCGCAGTTGACGCACGCGAGGCGCCAGGCGTGCCCGAACTGGCCGAACAGGCGGTGCTCGATTACCTGATGGCCCACCCCGACCTGTTCGCCAGGCACCCGGACATACTGGAAAAGCTGGAGCTGGCCCACAGTACCGGCTCGGCTGTGTCACTGATGGAGCGGCAGGTCGACGTGTTGCGCGCCCGCGCGCAGAAGCTGGAGTCACATCTTGAGCGGCTGGTCGATGCTGCGCGCGACAACGAAGGCCGCGCCGAGAATGTCCTGCGCCTGGCGCGCACCCTGATTCGCGCGCCGTCGCTGGCTGCGGTCGCCGCCGGCCTGCGGCAGGTATTGCGCGCCGAGTTCGGCATCGACGAAGTGTTCATCGGCCTCAACAACGCCTATTACAAGCGCAACGACATCGATGGACTGGTGCCGATGGAACCCGAGGGCCGCATCGCCAAGGCTTACGAAAATTTCACCCGCACGCGGCTGATCGAGTGCGGACCCATCACTGAGCCGCGCGCGCGCCTGTTGTTTCCCAAGGCCGTCGAGGTGCCCCAGTCGGCTGCCATCGTGCCGCTGGAAAAGGACAAGTACCTCGGCATGCTGGCCTTTGGCGCACTCAACCCCGAGCGGTTCCAGCCGCGCCAGGGCAAGTTGTTTCTCGAAATGATTGCCGAACTGGTTGCGGCGGCCATCCGCGCCCGTCTCGGTTGAGATGACGTTGCCGGACGACGGCAGCGCGCCAGACTGGGCGGGCTTCATCGCCGCCTACCTTGACGAGCTGCGCGATGTGCGGCGCGCCTCCCCGAACACCCTGGACGCGACCACGCGCGACCTGCAGCGGCTGCAAGCCGTGCTTGTCGCTGCCGGTCATTGCCGCAGTGGCGACATCCGCCGCTGGATCGCCGGCCTGCACCAGGACGGCCACCAGACGGCGAGCCTGCAGCGGTACCTGTCGTCGGCACGCGGGTTTTTCAGATTCGCCGTCGGTCGCGGCTGGCTGACGTCGAATCCGACCACCGGCGTGCGCGCGCCGCGACATCGCCGCAAGTTGCCGATGGGCGTCGCCGCCGATGCGCTGGGGCAGGCCCTCGACCAGCGGGCTGGCAGCATCGTCGAGCGTCGTGACCGGGCCTTGCTCGAAGCCCTCTACAGCAGTGGCATGCGCCTCGCCGAGGCCCATGGACTCAATGTGCCGCAGGTGGCGCATGGGCAGACCGAGCTGCGCATCATCGGCAAGGGCGAGAAAGAGCGCATCGTCTGGTTGGGCAGCAAGGCCCGCTCGGCCATTGACGACTGGCTGTCCGTGCGTCCGCAGTGGCTGCGCCGCGAGGACGAGCCGGCCCTGTGGCTCAACCCGCGTGGCGGCCGGCTTTCGCGCAGCGGCATTGGCTTGGCGGTCAAGGCGTTTGCACAGCGCACCGGCCTTGAGGGCCGCGTGCATCCGCACCGCCTTCGACACGCCTTCGCCACCCACATGCTTGAAGAGTCGGGTGACCTGCGGGCGGTGCAGGAACTGCTGGGCCATGCGCAACTGGCGACCACGCAGATCTACACCCACGTTGATTTCAAGCGGCTCGCCAGCGTTTATGACGGCGCCCATCCCAGGGCACGCAAACGGCCCGGCACTGATGACGTCGGCTGAGGTGGGTCGTCCGATCGGCCACTGCACGCTTGCCTCGAAAGTCCGGCGACCGTGGCAAAGCGCGCCAGTGATCGGGATCGATACCCACGTGCTCGCGCTTTACTTCGTGGCCGAGGCGGCGCCCGACCTCACCACCCAAAAGCAACGTGAGGCCGCTCGCCGACTCATCGAATCAGGTCGGCGCTTGTGCGTGGCCAAATCGCTGCTGCTGGCGCTGGAATGGCTGCTGCGTGGGCGCTATGGTTTCGCGCCCGCCGACATCATCAGGGTCTTCGGGTATCTGCTGAGCCGGCCGCAGGTCGAGATCGTGGCCCAGGATCAGGTCGTGACCGCGTTCAAGGGCTTTCGAGACGGGCACGATTTTGCCGACGCCCTTCACCACGCCAGCGATCGTGACGGCACGCGCATGGCCAGTTTTGATGACCGCCGCCCCGCGCGGCGTACCAAGCGGATGGGGCTGATCCCGTCCACTACCGTTCCCAACTGAGTCTTTCATGGACAAATTTGTCATTCAGGGCAACGGCCCGCTCAGCGGCGAAATTGCCGCTGGCGGCGCCAAGAACGCCGCGCTGCCCATCCTCTGCGCCAGCCTGCTCAGCGATGCGCCGCTGACGTTGACCAACGTCCCCAACCTGCGCGACGTCGGCACCACCGGCCAGTTGCTCGAGCAGATGGGCGTGCGCGTCGAACATCCCGACGCCCATACCCGCGTGCTCGATGCCAGCGGCATCACCACCTGCGTCGCGCCTTATGAACTGGTGCGCACCATGCGTGCCAGCATTCTGGTGTTGGGCCCGTTGGTGGCGGCGCGTGGCGAAGCGCACGTCTCCTTGCCCGGGGGTTGCGCCATTGGCGCGCGACCGGTGGACCTGCACCTGATGGGCCTCAAAGCCATGGGCGCAGAAATTACCCTTGAGGGCGGCTTCGTCCACGCCAAAGCCCAGAAGCTGAAAGGCGCGCGCATCGTCTTCGACACCGTCACCGTCACCGGCACCGAAAACCTGATGATGGCCGCCGTGCTTGCTGACGGCGACACCATGCTGGAGAACGCCGCGCGTGAGCCCGAAGTGGTCGATCTGGCACGCTGCCTGCGCGCCATGGGCGCCAAGATTGTCGGCGACGGCACCACCACCATCCACATCCAGGGTGTCAAAAAGCTGCACGCCGCCGAGCACCGCGTGCTGCCGGACCGTATCGAGACCGGCACCTACCTGGCGGCTGCCGCCACCACGCGCGGCAAGGTGCGCATCACCCATACCGATCCCGGCCTGCTTGACGCGGTGCTGGTCAAACTGCAACAGGCTGGCGCCATCATCCGTACCGGGCTGGATTTTATTGAGCTCGATATGCACGGCGCCCGGCCCAAGGCCGTCAACCTGCACACCATGCCGCACCCCGGTTTTCCCACCGACATGCAAGCGCAGATCATGGCCATGAACTGCCTCGCCGAAGGCGTGGGCACGATTCGCGAAACCATCTTCGAAAACCGCTTCATGCACGCCAACGAACTGCTGCGGCTGGGCGCCGACATTCGGGTCGAGGGCAACACCGCCATCATCACCGGCAAAGCGCGTCTCACCGCCGCGCCGATCATGGCCACCGACCTGCGCGCCTCAGCCTCACTGGTCATCGCCGCGCTCGCTGCCGATGGCGAAACCATCATCGACCGCATTTATCACATGGACCGCGGCTACGAGCACATTGAGCAAAAGCTGGCGGCGCTGGGCGCGCAGATTCGGCGGGTAGACAAACTGCTCTAGTGCAGCGCATCTACTAACCTTCTCAAAAGAAATGTCACCCTGCCGCATATTTGCACTCGGGCTGTCGGAAGAATGATTTCACGAGTTCGGGTAGCCGCTGGATTCGTCGGAGCGCACCGATGGCAAGGCGCTTCATTTCATCTTTGCTCTGCACCAACTGGCGCGAGACCTGCCGTTTCACATGGGCCCAGACCTGTTCGTCGGGGTTCAATTGCGGCGAGTAGGGCGGCAAGAAGAAGAGCTTGAGCTGTCCATTCAGGCTGTCGACGTAGTTTTTGATCAGCTTTGCCTTGTGGATGGGGTGACCGTCGACCACCACGAAAACCGGCTGCTCGGCCCCGATCATCAACCGCTTCAGAAATTCCCGAAACACCTGCGAAGTCACTGAGCCCTCATGGACCATAAATCGGAAATCTCCGCGTGGACTCACCGCCGAGATCATGTTCAACGAGAAGCGTCGTCCGGTGACTTGCACCACCGGGGTCTGCCCACGCGGCGCCCAGGTGCTGCCGGTGTGGTAGTCCGACCGAATGCCGGACTCGTCGGCAAAGTAGATCGTCGCGCCCGCTGCACGCGCCTCGGCCCGGATGGCGGGGTAGGTTTCCTGTTCCCATTGATGCACCAACGCCGCATCCTGCTGCCAAGCCTGATACAACGGCTTCTGTGCACTGAAGCCCAGCAGCTTCATGATTCGGCTGACAGAGGCCAGCGACAGCTTCTTGCCAAACTCACGGCGAATCAGTTCGGCAATCAGCGACAGCGTCCAAAGGCCAAACTGAAAGCGGTACTGCAACGGCGAGTGATCCCGTACCGTCTGTGCGAGCCAGCGCATCTCGTCAGCACTGACCTTTGGTGGTCTGCCGGGGATGGGCTTGGCCAGCAGCGCGTTCTGCCCGCCATTGACAAAGTCAGCCAACCACCTGTGAACACTGCGAACGTTCACACCAAAAGCCGCAGCAACACTTGCCGCAGGCTGGCCTTCACGCATGGCCTTGATCGCCTGCTGTCGCATTACCTGCAATGAATGATGATCGATAGAACGACCATCCGATGAGCGCTTGCATTTCATGGCCGTATTGTCTCATATTATGACAATACTTTCTAAAAGGTTAGTAACAAAGCGTTAGGAGGTGGCGAGTGCGATTGAGTGCAGATCGAGGCGCGAAGAGGAGTGATAGCGGGCACTATCGCGACGATGAGCAACGAAGAGATGTGCTCAATCGCGCCGCCAGAACTAACGAATTGTTGGAAGCGCTGCACCAGAGCTGGCGCAGGTCACCGCGGTTGTGTTGGGCGCCGCCTTCGCGGGCGCGCGGCGCGCCGCAAGTGTCGCCAAATCCGATTGTCCCGAAGCCCGACGAAACGGACGGGTGTATGCGCGTGCCCGTACCCGGCACGCGCCCGACGACTCCATTGGTCGGTTGCCCATCGCCGCTGGTGTGATGGCCCCTTGGCACGGGCCGACTTGCGCTCAATGATGCCGTTCACCCATCAACCAAAGCCCGCCATGACCCCGCGACAGATCGAGCTCGTCAAGACCACTTTCGCCAAGGTTGCGCCGGTGGCCGACACCGCCGCCGAAGGGTTCTACGGTCGACTTTTTGAGCAGCAGCCTGCGTACAGGGCGCTGTTCAAGGGCGACATGTCTCGGCAGGGCGCGATGTTGATGCAGACCCTCGCGCTGGCCGTGAAACACCTGCATGAACCGACCCCACTGGTCGCCCCGCTGCAGGCCATGGGTCGGCGGCACACCGGCTATGGCGTGCAGGACGCCGACTATGCCGAGGTGGGTGCCGCGCTGCTCTGGACCTTGGAAAAGGCGCTGGGCGACGAGTGGACTGAGGAGGTCAGCAGCGCATGGGCCGGGGCGTATCAGTTGTTGTCCGGCGTCATGATCGAGGCGGCGCAAAGCCACCGGCAGGCGGCCTGATGGCGTGCAATTGATGACGCCGACGGACGATCAGTCCGCATCGGCCATCAGGCCCATGGCCTTCGCCATGTCGTGATCGACACGCCGCGCGCGCGGCGACCCTTCGGTCAGGCCGAAGGGTCCGGCGTAGTCCCATAGCGACCAGCCGATACTGCGCGCATGCATCAATTCGGTGACATCGTTTAGCCATGCGTGCCGATGCGCCGCCTCGGCATTCGGGCGGTAGGCGCCAAACTCGCCGCACCACACAGTGACCTTGTGCCGCGTCGCCCATTGCGCGGCGCGATCCAGTTGGGTCGCCAGGCGCGCGCGGTTCCAGCGCGCCTCGCCGTAATGGGTCAGGTGCGGTTTCACGTCGTCGGCAACCTGCGCCAGTCGCGGCGCCACGGCGGCCGGTGATGACGGATAAGGAAAGCCTGAAAAGCTGATCCACATGGGCCAGCCCCAGTACGCACCCTGGTGGGTGAAGTTTTTCGGCTCATAAAAGTGAAAGGTATAGATAAGGTTGTCCGCCTCCAGCGGCGTGAAGGCCACCAGGTCATCGACGTCGGCATAGCCACCCGGCGACACGATGACGGTGTGCCGTGGCGCGACATCGCGCAGCGTGGCGACAATGTCGGTCATCAGTTGGTGCACGGCGACGGGGTCGTTGTGCTCAGGTTCGTTGAGCGCTTCAAAGGCCAGTTTCGACGGCGGCCATTGCGCCAGCGGCGTGGCCAGTTGTGCCCAGGTGCGCAACAGGTCCTCGCGCGCTGCCGGGTCGGCGATCAGGGCGCGCTTGTAGTCGGCCTCAGGTTGCACGGCCAGCACCACGGCAAGGCCTGCGTCACGTACGGCCTCCAGCCCACGCATCAGCTCGTCCGCCGCGCCAGCACTCGTGCTGAACCACACCGGATCAACGCCGATACGCACGTGGTCGAGGCCCAGTTGTCGGATCAACGTCAGGTCAGCGGCGCCGATGATGGCCTGGTCACTCGGCGCCGCAAAAGCGGTGCGATGGGTGAACCAATGGCTGAGATTGACGCCGCGCGCCAGTGCCTGCATGAGCGTCGGGTCTGGCGCTGCGACGCCCTTGATTTGCGAACACGCCGACAGCGCCAGCAGCAGACCTGCGAGGCCGATCATGCGGAGGCGGGCGAAAAAATCGAAGCGGGGTCGGGGCATGGGCATGGCTGGAGTTTGAACCAAGCCGGCGATGATTCGAGCGCGGCGTCGCGCAACGGATGATGAATCCGCTACGTTAGCGCCATGGAAAGTGCCCGACTTGCCGTGCTGATTGACGCCGACAACGCCAGTGCCGATCTGGTGGAGCCGCTGCTGGCCGAGGTCGCCAAGTACGGCGTGGCCAGCGTCAAGCGCATCTACGGGGACTGGACCCAGCCTCAGCTCGGCGCCTGGAAGCAGAAGCTGGTCGCCCATGCCATTCAGCCGATGCAGCAATTCGGCTACACCACAGGCAAGAATGCCACCGACAGCGCGCTGATCATTGACGCCATGGACCTGCTCTACACGGCCAACTTCGATGGCTTCTGTCTGGTGTCGTCCGGCAGCGATTTCACCCGGCTGGCAACGCGGCTGCGCGAGTCGGGGATGAAGGTGTACGGCTTTGGCGAGCGCAAGACGCCGCGCTCGCTCATCGCCGCCTGCGACAAGTTCATTTATGTGGACATCCTGCGGACCGCACCGGCAGATGTTGCACCTGCCGCGAAGAAGGAATCCGGCAAGGGCGGCAATCCTGCACCGCAAAAGGCAGCCGCTGCACCCAAACCGTCGCCGCCCGACCGGCAATTGCAGACCCTGTTCGACTCGGCGCTGGACGCGTCTGCCGACGACGACGGTTGGGCGCACCTGGGGGCCATCGGCCAGCACATCAACAAGCAGCAGCCCGACTTTGACGCACGCAACTACGGTCACAAGCGTCTCAGCGATCTGGTGAAGGCCACCGCCGGCTATGAGCTGCAGACCCGTAAAAATGAGGACGGCAAGTCCGGCTCGCACTACATGCGGAAGCGAGTTTGAGTTTATTGATCAGTGTCCCTCTGAGAGAGTCAACGATGACCCAAACCACCACACTCGAAGGCGGTTGCCAGTGCGGCCCCGTGCGATATCAGGTGCGCGGCGACCCGGTGGTCGCGGCCGTCTGTCATTGCAGCATGTGCCGCCGCGCCAATGCCGCACCGTCGGTGGCGTGGGCGATGTACCCCGAAGGCCAGGTGCACTTCAGCAAGGGGCCGCTGAAAACCTACGCGTCATCAGCCGAGGGTAGGCGTGGCTTCTGCGCCGACTGTGGCACGCAGATTTCCTTCACCGCCCCTTTTTTGCCGGGCCTGATCGACATCACCATCGGCAGTCTCGACGACCCTGAAGCCATGCCCCCGGTTCTGCACAGTTGGCATGCCAGGCATGTGTCCTGGGCCGAATACGCAGATACCTTGCCGCGCCACGCTGAATTGCCGCCGCTCGCGTGAATGCTGGCCCCTGTGATTGGGCGCGCGACCCATCTGAACAGGTTGATCAGCGGGCCTGAGCAGCGTGGCGAACAGCCTGCCCCGCTACAATGCGCGCCATGATCACGCTTGCACTTTCCAAGGGCCGCATCCTCGAAGACACCCTGCCCATGCTCAAGGCCATGGGCGTGGAGCCCGCGGGCGACATCGGCCGGTTGCTGCGGGTGCCCACCACTGAGCCCGACCTGCAACTGGTCATCATTCGTCCGGCCGATGTGCCCACCTATGTCGCCTACGGCGCGGCCGATATCGGCGTGACCGGCAAGGATGTGCTGATGGAGCACGGCGGCGAAGGCTTGTACGAGCCGCTGGACCTGAAGATTGCCGGCTGCCGTCTGTCGGTGGCGCAGGTCAGGGACGCCCCGGCGCTGCCACCGCACCACCGCCTGCGCGTGGCCACCAAGTACCCGGCCATCACCCAGGCGCACTTTGCCCAGCGCGACATGCAGGTGGAGATGATCAAGCTCTACGGCTCCATGGAACTGGCGCCGCTGGTGGGTCTGGCCGACGTGATCGTTGATCTCGTTGACACCGGCAACACGCTCAAGGCCAATGGCCTGATCGAGACCGAGATCATCACCCACATCACCGCGCGCATGGTCGTCAACAAGGCGGCGATGAAAACCAAGCACGCCGCCATCAAGCACTGGCTCGCGCGCTTTGCCGAGGCGGTGGAGGCGCGGGCATGACGCCGTTGCAGCCCCAGCGCCTCGACAGCCGCGACGCCGCGTTCAACCTGCAACTCGACGCGCTGCTCGACCGCGCACCCGAAATCAGCGCCGAGATCACCACGGTGGTCGACGACATCATCGCCGCTGTGCGCCGCGACGGCGACGCGGCGCTGATCGGGTTTACCAATCAGTTCGACCGCCGCAGCGTGCAGCAGGCGGGCGAACTGGCGCTGGACGCTGCCGCGCTGGAAGCCGCCTGGAACAGCCTGCCGGCTGATTTGCGGGACGCCCTGAGCGCCGCCGCCCAGCGCATCACCGCCTATGCCGAACACCAGAAAATCACCGCGTTTGAATTCACCGATGCCCACGGCAACCGGCTGGGTCAGCGCATAACCCCCATGGGCCGCGTGGGCCTGTACGTGCCCGGCGGCAAGGCGGCGTACCCGTCGTCGGTATTGATGAACGCCATTCCCGCCAAGGTGGCTGGCGTCGGCGAGGTGGTGATGGTGGTGCCCGCGCCGGACGGTGAACTCAACCCCGTGGTGTTGGGTGCGGCGCACTTGGCCGGCATTGATCGCGTCATCACCATCGGCGGCGCGCAGGCCATCGCCGCGCTGGCCTATGGCACGCAGACCATCCCCGCCGTCGACAAGATCGTCGGCCCCGGCAACGCCTACGTGGCCGCCGCCAAGCGCCGCGTGTTTGGGCGGGTGGGCATCGACTCCATCGCCGGGCCGTCGGAGATTGTGATCATCAGCGACGGCAATACCGACCCGCGCTGGCTGGCCATGGACCTGTTCAGCCAGGCCGAGCACGACGAGCTGGCGCAGTCGATTCTCATCAGCCCCGATGCGGCCTGTCTCGACGCCGTGGAAGCCGCGATGAACGCGCGCCTGTCCGAGCTGGACCGGCACGCCATCGTGCGCGCCTCGGTGGGGCATCGCGGCGCGCTGATTCTCGCCAAAGACTGGGACGATGCCGCCGCCATCAGCAACCACATTGCCCCCGAACACCTTGAACTGGCGGTGGACGCGCCGCGTGCGCTGATGGACAAGATCCGCCACGCCGGGGCGATTTTCCTTGGCCGCCACACGCCCGAGGCGTTTGGTGACTACTGCGCTGGGCCGAATCACGTGCTGCCCACGTCGCGCGCCGCGCGGTTCTCGAACCCGTTGGGTGTTTACGAGTTCCAGAAGCGCACCAGCCTCATCGAATGCACGCCCGAAGGCGCCAAAGTGCTGGCGCCCATCGCCGGGCGCATTGCCGACGCCGAAGGGCTTGGCGCGCATGCCGCCAGCGCCCGCGACCGCAGCTGACGCACACGGGTCGGCCGCGCCACGCGCGACCGACCGGAGACCATCATGGGCAAAAAGAAAGACCAGCAGCGCCTCGCCGTTCTTGCGTCGCAGCGTGCGCTGCGTGATGACCGGCGCGCACTGATCATCCTCGTGGCCGGGGTTGATGGCTGCGGGCGGCATGCGGTGATCAACGCGCTGACGCACGGCCTGGACCCGCGCGGGGTGCGCGTCAACGCATGGCCACCCGAAGCCGCGCCGGGGCGGCATCGCCCGCCGCTGTGGCGCTACTGGAACGCGCTGCCCGACCGTGGCCAGGTGGGGCTGTTTCTGGACGGTTGGTATGCCGCCACCATCGACGATGCCCTGCGCGGCGACGCGCCCACGCTTGAGCATCTGTCGGCGCTGGAAGCGCAACTCACGGCCGACGGCGCAGTGCTGCTCAAACTGTGGATCGACCTGCCGGTGCCGACGGCGCGCAAGCGCATCCGCAGCCGCATCAAGGCCGAAGCACGTGAACCCACCCCCGGCGAGCAGGCGGTGCTGGCCGCGCAGGCTTCGGCCGATGACGCGCTTGCCGCGCTGCGTGATGCCAGCGGTGGTTGGGTGCACCTCAACGGCGCCAAACCGGGCAAGGCCGCCGATCAGGCGCTGGACGCGCTGGTCGACGCCGTCACGGTTGCGCAGGACTGGGCGCCGCCCAAAGCCGCCATGCCGCGCAAGCTTGGCAGCGCCTCACCGCTCACCGCGCTGGACCCCGATGCGCGGCTGAAGAAGAAGGATTACGAGGCCGAATTGCCCAAGCTGCAGGCCGAAATCGCCCGCCGCATCTGGGCTGCACACGTGCGGCGCCAGCCCGTGGTGTGGTTGTTCGAGGGGTGGGATGCCGCCGGCAAGGGCGGGGTGATTCGTCGCCTGACCGAGCGTCTTGATGCGCGGCTGTTTCAGGTCGAGCCCATTGCCGCGCCGAGTGACGCGGCGCGCGCCCATCCCTGGCTGTGGCGGTTCTGGCAACGCCTGCCGCGTGACGGCCAGCTCACGGTGTTCGACCGGTCGTGGTGTGGCCGCGTGCTGGTCGAGCGTGTCGAAGGCTTTGCCACTGACGCTGAATGGCGACGTGCCTACGCCGAAATCAACGACTTTGAGTCACAACTGGTCGCCCACGGCACCGTGCTGGTCAAGTTCTGGCTGGAGATCACGCCCGAGGCGCAACTGAAACGCTTCGAGGCGCGTGCCGAAACGCCGCACAAGCAACACAAACTCACCGATGAGGACTGGCGCAACCGCGAGCGCTGGGACGCCCATCAGGCCGCCATCGACGACATGCTGCGCCACACGCACACCGTCAGCGCGCCGTGGACGTTGCTCGCCGCCAACTGCAAGCGGCACGCCCGCGTGGCCGCCCTGCAAGCCGTGATCGACGCGTTGCCGCCCGTCTGATGCACTACCAACACCGCTATCACGCCGGCAATTTCGCCGATGTCTTCAAGCACGTGCTGCTCATCGGCCTGCTGGAATCGCTCAACGCCAAGCCCGCGCCGTGGGCGTATCTCGACACCCACGCCGGTGCCGGGCGCTATCGCTGGGATGACGAGGCGCTGGCCAAAACCGGCGAGGCTGAGAACGGCGCCCGGCGTCTGATGGCCGCCGAGAATCTGATCGGGTGGGTGGGCCACTACGCCGCATTGCTGCGTGACGACGACTTCATGCTGCCGGGCTCGCCCGCCATCGCCGCAGCCCTGCGCCGCGATGGCGACCGGCTGCTGCTCTGCGAAAACGCGCCGGCCGTGTTCGACGACCTCAAGGCCGAACTGCGCGGGCCGCGCATCGCCGTGCATCAGCGCGACGGCTACGGCGCCTGGGCACTGCTGCCGCCGCCCGAGAAGCGCGGCGTGGTGCTGGTTGATCCGGCCTTCGAAGCCCGCGACGAACTGGAGCAGATGCTCACCTTCGCCCAGCACGCCATCGGCCGCTTCGCCCACGGCATTTACGCCTTCTGGTACCCGGTGAAAGGCCAGTACGCCGTGGACCGCTTTGCGCGGCGGCTGGCGCAGCAGACCGGGCGCGAGGTGCTGGACGCCCGGCTCACCGTCAGCGCGCCGCAGGACGGGCGCATGTGCGGCTGCGGGCTGGCCATCGTCAATGCGCCCTTCGCCTTTGCCAACCAACTGCCGCAGGAACTGCCCGCGCTGGTCGCCCTGCTGGCACAGGGCCACGGCGCCGCGCACCGCATCGAGACCCACACGCCATGACCGCTGCCGTTGACGTGCTGCATCAGGGCCGGTTTCTGCGCTTGGTCAAAAACGGCCGCTGGGAGTTCGTGGAGCGCCTCACGCCGGGGGGCGCGGCGGTCATCATCGCCGTCACCGACGCCCGCGAACTGGTGCTGGTCGAGCAGTTTCGCGTGCCGGTCAACGCGCCCACCATCGAACTGCCGGCCGGCATCATCGGCGACGACGCCGGGTTTGCCGACGAATCCATCATCGCCTCGGCGCAGCGCGAGCTGCTGGAGGAAACCGGCTTTGCCTGCCGCGACGCCAAAGTGGTGCTGTCGGGCCCCACCGCCGCAGGGCTGACCGCCGAAATGACTCATCTGGTGCTGGCCACTGGCTTGACGCGGCAGCACGCAGGCGGCGGGGTGGACGACGAAAACATCACCGTGCATATCGTGCCGCTGGACACGCTGGGATCCTGGCTGGCCGCTGCCCGTGTCCGTGGCTGTCTGATCGAGCCCAAGGTCTACGCCGCGCCGTTTTTCATTGCGTCGGCGGCAGCTTGGTAGGTCGGGTTTCAACCCGACGCGGTCGCCAATCACCCATGGTTGTCGGCATGAATGCCGACCTACGGACATTCTCACGATCCGCTACGTTTCGGCACCCGGTGCGCCGACTGCCGGGTTTGCTATCGTGACGGCCTAGCCGGGGGTGCCCGCGATCCAATCGGATCGGGGCTGAGATCACACCCTTGGAACCTGGCCAATTTAATTGATCGGCGAGGGAAGGCTGACAGGGGCGCATTGCGCCCTGCGCCAACTCTCGTGGTCACTGAGGAGTCTCATGAGCGCCGTCATCGATCCCATACACAGTCGTGCCGTGCAGTTGTCGGACGAGGTGTGCCAAGCCTTTCCCGCCAGCCGCAAGATTTATGTGGATGGCCCCAACGGCCTGCGCGTGCCGATGCGCGAGATCAGCCTCAGCGCCACGCGCAGTGAAGCCGGTCTGACGCCCAACGCGCCGGTCACGGTGTACGACACCTCCGGTCCGTACACCGATCCCGACGTACAGATCGACCTGCTCAAGGGCCTGCCCGCCCTGCGCGCCGAGTGGATAGCAGCGCGCGGCGATACCGAGCAACTGCGCGGGCCCAGTTCGATCTTCGGCCGCATCCGCGCCGCCGACGAGAAAACCGAGTCGCTGCGCTTCGACCATATTCGTGCGCCACGCAAGGCCAAAGCGGGCGCCAACGTGTCGCAGATGCACTACGCCCGCCAGGGCATCATCACACCGGAGATGGAGTTCATCGCCATCCGTGAGAACGCGCGCCTGCAGGAGTTGCGTGACAGCTACCAGCAGGCCGGGTATCTGCGGCGCATGCACAAAGGTCAGTCTTTCGGTGCCAATCTGCCGGAAGTGGTGACGGCCGAGTTCGTGCGCGGCGAGGTCGCCAGCGGCCGCGCCATCATTCCCGCCAACATCAACCATCCGGAGCTGGAGCCGATGATCATCGGCCGCAACTTCCGCGTGAAGATCAACGCCAACATCGGCAACTCGGCGGTGAGCAGTTCGATTGCCGAAGAAGTCGAGAAAATGGTGTGGTCCACGCGCTGGGGCGGCGACACGGTGATGGACCTGTCCACCGGCAAACACATTCACGAAACCCGCGAGTGGATTTTGCGTAACTCGCCCGTGCCCATCGGCACCGTGCCCATCTATCAGGCACTGGAGAAGGTCAACGGCAAGGCTGAAGACCTGACCTGGGAGCTGTTCCGCGACACCCTGATCGAGCAGGCCGAGCAGGGCGTGGACTACTTCACCATCCACGCCGGCGTGCTGCTGCGCTACATCCCGTGGACCGCCGACCGCCTCACCGGCATCGTTTCGCGCGGCGGCAGCATCATGGCGAAGTGGTGTCTGGCGCACCACAAGGAGTCGTTTCTGTACGAACACTTCGAAGACATCTGCGACATCATGAAGGCCTACGACGTGTCTTTCAGCCTCGGCGATGGCCTGCGTCCTGGTTGCATTGCCGACGCCAACGACGACGCGCAGATGGGCGAGTTGAAGACCTTGGGCGAACTCACGCAGATCGCCTGGAAGCACGACGTGCAGGTCATGATCGAAGGCCCCGGCCACGTGCCGATGCAGCTCATCAAAGAGAACATGGACGAGCAGTTGAAGCACTGCTTCGAGGCGCCGTTCTACACCCTGGGGCCGCTGACCACCGACATCGCGCCCGGCTACGACCACATCACCAGCGGCATCGGCGCCGCCACCATTGGCTGGTACGGCACCGCCATGCTCTGCTACGTGACGCCCAAGGAACACCTGGGCCTGCCCGACAAGCACGACGTGCGCGAGGGCATCATCACCTACAAGCTGGCCGCCCACGCCGCCGATCTGGCCAAGGGCTTGCCGGGCGCGCAGGTGCGCGACAACGCGCTGTCCAAGGCGCGCTTCGAGTTTCGCTGGGAAGACCAGTTCAACCTCGGCCTCGACCCGGAAAAGGCCCGCGACTTCCACGACCAGACCCTGCCGCAGGAAGGCGCCAAGGTGGCGCACTTCTGCTCCATGTGCGGCCCGCACTTCTGCAGCATGAAAATCACCCAGGACGTGCGCGACTACGCCGCCAAGATCGGCGCCGACGAGCAGGCCGCGCTGGCGCAAGGCATGGCCGACAAGGCCGCCGAGTTCAAACAGACCGGCGCCGAGCTTTATCGGCCGTCATGATTCCCCTTCCAACTCTTGAGCAACTTTGATCATGAACCCAGAACTGCCCGATATCCGTCTCGATGTCACCCAAATGCACCGCGAAGAATCCTTTACCGACCGCCGTACCGGCGTTTTGCGGCGACTGGTGCCGGTGACCCTTGATGGCACCGACGATCCGTCGCGCCCGACGATTTACGAGGGGCAGGCGTCTTTGATGACCCAGGGCGGTGCCTTGCCGCTGCACTTTGGCATTGAGGCCGACAGCCTTGAGGCAGCTGTCGAGGCCTTCCCCGCCGCCGCGCAGAAGGCGCTGCAAGAGATGGTTCAGGAGATGGAGCGTATGCGCCGCGAGCAGGCCAGCTCCATTGTGGTGCCCGGGCAGGGCGGGGGCGGGCGCATCCAGCTCTGACAACTCATTCGGCAGGGCGCTAAACTGGTCGTCTATCCGACCTGTTGGAGCGCGTCATGGAAATCGGCGCCTATGAAGCCAAGACCCACTTTTCCAGCCTGATCGAGCGGGCCTCGCGGGGCGAGCGCATCACCATCACCCGGCGAGGCAAGCCGGTGGCGGAGTTGGGACCGAGCGGTCGCGTTGACCCCAAGGCCGCCCAGGAGGCTTGGGATACGCTCATGGCGAATCGGGAGCGTCTGCGCGCCGAAGGCAAGGTGACGACCACCACAGAAATTCTGGATTGGATCAAGGAAGGGCGTCGCTAGTGGCGGTTGCCGTGGTCGATTGCAGCGCCTTTATCGCCTGCACACTGCCAGACGAACGACCGCCACCGGCTCTGCCTCAGGCGCTCGCCAGGGTTGATTTCGTGGTGCCCGCGCTGTGGCCGACCGAGGTTGCGAATGCCCTGTGGGTGGCGCTGCGCAAAGGGCGCGCGGACGACATCACGCTGGAGGTTGCGCGTCGATCGTTGCGGTCGCGCACGATCGAGATCGAGCCCTCGTCCATCGACCGCAGCCTGGGTGACACGCTGGCCTTGGCGCAGCGCCACCAGCTCACCGTCTACGACGCCAGTTATCTGGAGCTGGCCCTGCGCCGCCGGATTCCGCTGGCAACGCTGGATGAGGCCCTCGCGGCCGCTGCCGCAAAGGTCGGCGTGGCCCGCTTGTGAAGCGGCACGGCGATTGATGAAATTGCGCGACGCCGACCTGTTTCGTCACGTCTCGGCTGACAACGCAGCGCTGTACCGCGCCGTGCTCGACGGTTTTTCTGCCGCTAAACGGGCCTTTCGGCTACATCTGCGGCCGGACGATTTACTGCGTGAGGCGCGCTGGCCGGGCGCGCCACCGTCTGCCGAGGCGCTGGCACAGGCGCTGGATCAACTGGTCGCCTGGGGCAATCTGCGTGCCCAGGCCGACACCGCAAGAGTCGCCACGCTGGAGGACTTTTACCGGCGCCGATTGTTGTATCGGCTCACCCCCGGCGGCGAGGCGGTGGAAGCCGGTCTGGCGGCTTATGTGACGGCACTGGCGCGCCGGGGCGAGCTGCAAACCGTGGCGCTCGACGACATCCTGGCGCGGCTGACCACGCTGCGGCTGCTTGCCGATCAGGCCGCACCCGACGCGCCCAAGGTGCACGAGGCGCTGCGCGATCTGGTGCACGTGTTCGAAGGTCTGGCGCGGCATGCCGAAGTGTTCATGGCCGACCTGTCACGCACCCTGGAACTGCAACGCGCCGAGCTGGACGCCGTTATGGGCTTCAAGACCCGGCTCATCGATTATCTGGAGCGCTTCATCCGCGAGCTGGTTGAGCGTGCCGGGCGCATTGCCGCCGCGCTGGATGCCCTGCAACCGTCGATTGACGGTCTGCTGGACCTGGCAGCGGCGCGCGAGGCCGGTGACGCTGCGCCGGGCGATGACGCCGATCGCCAAGCCTCGCGGGCGCTCAAACGCACCGCCTGGGTTGAGCGCTGGCAGGGCATTCGCCTCTGGTTTCTATCGGACGGACGCCTGCCCGCCCAGGCGGAGCTGCTGCGCGCAGCGGCGCGCTCTGCGATTCCGCGGCTGCTCTCGGCAGTGTCGGCGCTCAACGAGCGGCGCGCCGGGCGCAGTGACCGCAGTGCCGACTTTCGGCGGCTGGCGGTCTGGTTTGCGCAGACCCCCCATGCCGGCGACGCGCATCGCCTGTGGCGTGCCGCCTTTGGCCTGTCGCCGGCGCGGCATCTGGCGCTGGCCGTTGTCGATGATGTCCCGGCTAGCACACCGTGGGGCGCCGCGCCGCCGCTGACCATTCAGCCGCGGCTGCGTGAGCAGGCCCGGCTGCCGACGCGCGGCGGCCCGACGTTGATCCGCGACCGCAGCCAGGCACGGGCCTTGTTGGCAGCCCAGATGGCCGAACAGAACGCGCAACTGACGCGGGCACGCGAGCGGCTCACGGCGGCGGGCTACACGCGGCTGTCGCAGCTTGGGGTGCTGGATGCGGCGGCGTTCCGCCTGTTTCTCAACCTGCTGGGAGAAGCCCTGTCGGCGCAGCAACAGCCTGATCAGCCGGTGGAACGCAGCAGCGCCGACGGCCTGCTGCGGGTACGCCTCACGCCGCTGGTCGATGGCACGCAGGCGGTCATCGAAACCGAGCTGGGGCGGTTTGCGGGCCGTGATCACCTCATCGAAGTGATGGCGGTCTCCTGATGGCAGGCGCCTCTCGCGACCGGGTCACCGATGTCCTGGCCCGTCAGCAGGCCGCCGAACAGGAGCAGGCCCTGCGGGCGCTGTTGATGCGTCCGCTGCTGCCCGCCAGTGACCCCGATTACGTTCATGTTCGGCGCCACGTCGGTGCGCTGCGTGAATGGCTGGCGCGCGAAACCGGCTGGACGCTGTTGGTCGAGCGCGAATGTGCGCGGCTCTACAAGCGCCCCGGATCGCTGGATGACGCCACCCGTGGCGCCGCCGGGTTTGACGGCGCTCTGGCGCGCGAACGTTACGTGCTGTTGTGTCTGGTCTGCGCGGTGCTGGAGCGCGCCGAGCCGCAGATCACCTTGCAGATTTTGGGCGAACGGCTGATCGAAGCGGCGGCCGACGATGAACTCGTCGCCCTGGGCTTTTCCTTCACCTTGGAGGCGGTACGCGAGCGGCGTGATCTGGTGCACGTGTGCCGGTATCTGATGCAACTCGGCGTGCTCGGTCTGGTGGCGGGTGACGAGGGGCGCTTTGTCGAGCGCGGCCGCGATGCCGATGTCCTCTATGACGTGCATCGCCGCGTGTTGGCCGCGTTGCCGGGCGGCAGTCGCGGCGCCAGTTGGCTGGCGACGACCCAGCCGCAGCTTGACTTTGAAGGGCGGCTGAGCGCCCTGGTTGAAGACTTTGCGCCCGACAGCGAACAAGGTCGGCGCGACGCCGCACGCCACCGGGTTGCGCGTTGCCTGCTGGATGATCCGGTGGTCTATCACGATGAACTGAGCCCCACCGAGCGCGATTACCTCGCCAGCCAGCGTGGCCCCATGGCCGCCCGGCTGGCCGACGCCCTCGGTCTGGTGGCCGAACTGCGCGCCGAGGGGCTGGCACTCGTTGATCCCGATTCAGAGTTGACCGACGAACGCATGCCCGCCGTCGGCACCGATGCCCACGTCACCCTGCTGCTGGCCGAGTATCTCGCTGCGGCCGATCGCGCATCGCCTGGCCGCGTGCACATGTTGGTGGAGCTGGCCGCCTTCGTGCGCGACGCCGCCGATCAGTACGGGCGCTACTGGAGCAAGACCGCGCGCGAGCCGGGGGCCGAAAGCCCGTTGGCCGAGCAGGCCGTCAATCGCCTGGTGGCGCTCAAGCTATTGCGACGACAGGGGGCGGGTTTCATTGCCCGGCCCGCGCTGCTGCGCTATGCCTTCGACGCCCCGCAGCAGCGCGGTGACGCCGAACATCCGCGACAGGCGGCGTTGCTGTGAGCGAACTCAGACGGCCAACCCTGCCCGAGCCGCAATTGCCGCGCTGGCAGCCGCTGCGCTGCGGGCTGGTGGAGTTGTTCTACTACGACGCCGAAGAATTCTGGTTCCGCGACGGCCATCTGCTGCTGCGCGGCAACAACGGCACCGGCAAATCCAAGGTGTTGTCGCTGACCCTGCCGTTTCTGTTCGACGCCAGCTTGCGTTCCGAGCGCATCGAACCCGATGGTGACCGCAGCAAGCGCATGGAATGGAACCTGCTCATGGGCGGTGGCGCCGGCGAGCGCCGTACCGGTTACACCTGGGTGGAGTTTGGCCGCCGCGACGAGCACGGCGCCGCGCACTACCTGACCCTGGGCTGCGGCCTGCGCGCGGTGGCCGGCAAGGCGGTGGAACCCTGGTATTTCCTGACCCACCAGCGCATCGGGGACACCCTGTGGCTGACCACGCCCGAGCGCACGGCGCTGTCGCGTGACCGTCTCGAAGCGGCCATCGGCGGCAGTGGCCAGGTTTTTGACAGCGCCCAACATTACCGGCGCGCGGTCGATGAACGACTGTTTCATCTCGGCGAGGCGCGCTACGCCGCCTTGATCGACACGTTGATCCAGTTGCGTCAACCGCAGTTGTCCAAGCAGCCCGACGAAAAGCGGCTGTCAAACGCGCTCAGCGAAGCGTTGCCGCCGCTGGATCGCGGCCTGCTGGAAGACGTTGCCGAATCGTTCAACCGGCTCGAAGACCTGAAGCGTGAACTCGACGAACTTGAGGCCATGCACAAGGCCGTCGCCGGTTTCGAGAAGCGCTATCGCCACTATGCCCAGGTTGCGGCACGCCGCCGCGCAGCGGACATGCGGCGCGCCCAGACGCGCTTCGACGACGCCAGCCGCGAAGTCAACGAAGTCGCCGCCGAACGGCAGGCGGCCGAGGCCGAGGTGCATCGGCTTGCCGCGCTCGATCAGCAACTCAAGCAGCAGATCATTGAAGACGAAGCGCGCGTGCAGGCGCTGGCAGAAGACCCCGCCCACCGCGACGCCAAACGGCTGGACGAGGCCAAAGACGAGGCCGAGAGGGCCCGCCAGGGGCAGGCCGATGCCGACCGCCGCGTCGATGACAGCCGGGCGCGGCAGGCGCGCGAGGCGGCGCAGACCGGCGAGAGTCAGCGCCAGGCTGCGGCATCGCGTAAACGACTGGTCGCCGAACTGGATGCGACCGCGCAACTGGCCGAGGTCACCGGGTTGGCCAGCGCTCACGCGCGGGCCCTGGGTGATGTTGCCCTGCCCGAGGGCGCCGTCGCGGTGGCGGCCGAGCTGCCCGAGCAACTACGACGTACCACCGACGATGCGGCGCAGGCGCGGCTGCGGCAGATCGCGCTGCTGCGCAAGCGGCTGGCAGAACGCGCGCGGGTCCAGCGCGAGCAGGAGCGCGCCGCCGATGACCGCAGCGCCAAGGCCGACACCTTTGATGATGCAACCGCAACCGTCGAAACCCGCCAGCGCGAACAGCGCCAGGCCGGCAGCGCCCTGCTGGACGCGTGGCAGTCCCACCTCGCCGGGTTGCGCACGCTGTCGCTGGGTGATGCCGAGGCCGCGCGTGACGCACTTGAAGACTGGATCGACAGCGGCGAAGGCAGCAACCCGCTGCGGGCGGCGCTGGAGCAAGCCGCGCGCACGCGCGAGCAGGCACTGGCGCAAACCGAAGCCGACCTGCGCCAGCAACAGCGCACCGTGGCCGACGAACAGACACGGCTGCGCGGCGAACACGAGGCCCTAGCGCGCGGCGATGATCGCGTGCCGCCACCGCCGCCGACGCGGGCGCCCGACAGTCGTCTTGATCGCCCCGGCGCGCCGTTGTGGCAGTTGGTCGATTTCACCGAGGACACGCCGGCCGATCAGCGCGCCGGTCTGGAGGCCGCGTTGCAAGCCAGCGGTCTGCTCGATGCCTGGGTCACGCCCGCCGGTGAGGTGCTCAACCCTGCGACCCACGACCTGATGCTGGTGGCGCGCGCGCCGGTGGCTGGGGACAGCGTGCGGCGCTATCTGCGGACCAGCATTCCGGCGCAGGGCGCAGCCGCTGCGGTGTCGGCGCAGACCGTCACCGATCTGCTCGACAGCATCCATGCCGGCGATGACGACGCCGCACAGGCTGAGGCCTGGGTGTCGCCGCTCGGCCGATTCCGTGTCGGTCCGGTACAGGGTGCGTGGTTGAAGCCGCAGGCCGAGTTCATCGGTCACGCCGCACGCGAAGCGGCGCGCCAGCAGCGGCTTGCCGAGATCGCGCAGCGGCAGGCCGAACTGACCGCGCTGGCTGCCGAACTGACGGCAGAGCAGGATGAGGCGGCGCGTACGCGCGCGTCCATAGGCTATGAGCGGGACACCGCGCCCGGCGACGCGGCGCTGCTGCGCGCCCAGGCCGCGTTTGCCGAGGCCGAGCGGCAGCGGCGGGTGGCGCAGGCGCGTCTGGCCGAGGCCGAGGCGCGGCTGGCTGCCGCCACCACGGCGGTGCAGCGCGCCTGCGACGCGCTGGACCTCGACGCCGCTGATCTTGGATTGCCGACCGACGCGGCTGCGCTCGACACGCTGGCACAGCAGGTGCACGACTATCGCCAAGGCGCAGCGCTGCTGGCCGCAACCCTGCGCGAACATCGTCGTGATGGCCTGGACCTCACTGCGCAGTCGCAGCGCCAGCAGCACGCCGAAGAAGCACTGCGGCGCGCCGAGGCCGAGTGCCAGCAGCAGACCCGCACCGCCCAGCAGGCCCGGACCCGCTATGAAACCCTGCGTGACACGGTGGGTGAGCGTGTCGAAGCCCTGCAAGCCAAGTTGGGCGCGGCCCGCAACGCGCTGGATCAGCATCGCAACCAGCGCGATGACACCGTCAAAGTGCAGATCGAAGCAGGTGGCCGTTTGTCGGCCGCAACAGAAAAGGAAAGCGGCGCCCGACTTCGACTCGAAGAGCGCAGCGAAGACCGCCGCCTTGCCATCGGTGTGCTGCAAGCCTTCAGCGCCGCCGGTCTGTTGCGGCAGGCGTTGCCGGAGGTTGAATTGCCACCGCTGGACAGTGTCTGGGGCGTGGACGCCGCACGCAGTCTGGCGCGCCGCGTCGAGCAGGCGCTGACCGAGGTGGCGGCAGACGACGGCGACTGGCAGCAGGTGCAGAAGAACATCGGACACCACCTCACCGAGCTGCAGGGCGCGATGTCGGCGCAGGGTCATGAGGCGGTGATGGAATTCACCGACGACTGCATGCAGGTGCACATCGTCTATCGCCAGCGCCCGGAGCGCCCCGACCGCCTGCGCGCGCAGCTCGATGCCGAGCGCGAAGAGCGCCGCCGGCAACTCTCGGCCAACGAACGCGAGATTCTTGAAAACCACTTGCAGCAGGAAATCGCCTCCGAACTACAGCGGCTGATTCAGGACACCGAGCACCGCCTTGGCGACATCAACAAAGAGTTGGAGCGTCGCCCCACCTCCACCGGCGTGCGCTTTCGTCTGGCGTGGCTGGCCGCCGACAACGACGAGGCCCCGACCGGCCTCGCCGAAGCGCGCCAGCGTTTGCTGCGCACCCGCAGCGAGGCCTGGTCGGCCGAGGACCGGCAGGTGGTGGGCGCGTTTCTGGGGCGTCGCATCGAGGCCGAACGGGCGCGTGACGACCAAGCCGTGCAACTCGACGTGCTCACTCAGGCGCTGGACTACCGGCGCTGGCATCGCTTCGCCGTGCAGCGCAAGCGCTCGCGTGATGACGTGGACTGGCGGCCACTGAGCGGCCCGGCGTCCAGTGGCGAAAAGGCGCTGGGGCTGACCGTGCCGTTGTTCGCCGCTGCCAGCAGTTTTTATCAAAGCGCCCATGAGTGGGCGCCCAGGCTGGTGTTGCTCGACGAGGCCTTCGCCGGTATCGACGACGATGCGCGCCGTCACTGCATGGCGCTGATTCGTGAGTTCGACCTTGATTTCGTGATGACCAGCGAGCGTGAATGGGCCTGCTATGCCGAGCTGCCCGGCGTGGCCATCAGCCAACTGGTGCGCCGCGAGGGGGCCGATGCCGTGTTCGTGTCGCGCTGGCACTGGGACGGCCGCGAGCGGCGTCCGGAGAGTGACCCGGCACGGCGCTTCCCCGAGGTAACGCCGCCGTGACCCACGACCTTGCGCGCTTGCAGCGCCTGCTGGGCGGCGCAGGGCTCGCAGGCTTGCGGCAGCGATTGCGCGCGAGGCTTGGCCGCGCCGCGCCCGCCGAGGCCTTCACCCTAACCGGCTTGACCTCGACCGAGCGCCGCGCGCTGGAAGGCTTGCTGGGGCGGGCCAGCACGCAGGCCGCGTCGTTGCGGCTCAGCCACGCTGAACTCGACGCGGCGCTGGCGCGTGCCGGTCTGGCCGCCGATCTGCACGCCGCGCTGGTGGCGCTGGACGGGCCAATACACACCCACGCCGATCGGCAGCGGCGCACGCAGGCGTGGCAAGACGTTTTTGCAAGCGTCACCGACGCGCGCCTGCGATCGGTGCTCGACACTGCGGCGGGGCAGGGCTTGGTCAAGCGACTCGCCGGCACGCCAGAAGCAGCCGGTGACCTGTTGGCCAGCGCAGCCCAGGTTTTGACGCGGCTGCCGGCCCACGGCATTCCGCTGGCTGAGTTGGCCGCCGCCAGCGTTGGCGATGCCCACGCCCTCGATCCCGGCGGCAGGCTTGCCGCCCTGGTGCTGCGCGCCGCCGAGGCAAGCGGCCATGACGGCATGAAGTCACCGTCGGGTGACGAAAAGGATGAGCGGCTGCGCAGCCGCTGGGCGCGCCAGGGTGTGGCGGTCAACGAACTGGCGGCGCCGGTGTTGTGCCTGAACCTGGACGCGGCGCCCGACACCGTCTGTGGCCAGTGGCTGACGGCGGCCCGGCAGGCAGGCGAACCGCTGCACCTGAGCCTGCGCAGCCTGCTGCGCGCGCCGCCGCAGTGGCGAGTCAAGGGTCAGCCCGTGTTCGTCTGCGAAAATCCGGCCATCGTGGCGATTGCCGCGCAACGCTTGGGCGCGGTCTCGGCGCCGCTGGTCTGTACCGACGGCATGCCCGCCGCCGCGCAGCGCACCCTGCTGGCGCAACTCGCCGCCAGCGGCGCGCAGTTGCGCTATCACGGCGATTTCGACTGGCCCGGCCTGCGCATCGGTAATTTTGTGATGCGCAGCTTCGGTGCCGAACCGTGGCGGTTTGCGGCGCAGGACTACGCGGCAACGTCTGGCCGGGCGCTGGATGATCACGTTGCTGCGGCATCGTGGGATGCGCACCTCGCGCCGAAGATGCAGGCCGTCGGGTTTGCGCTCGATGAGGAAGCGGTGGTTGAGGGGCTGATCAACGATTTGGCGAGCCGTGGAAACACATGAAGCCCTCATCTGCCCTGCTGTTGTTCGGCCCCGGCATGTTGCTTGCGGCCACCGGGGTGGGCGCGGGCGATCTGGCCACGGCGGCGTTTGCCGGCGGGCATCTGGGCACTGCCGTTTTGTGGGCGGTGGTGCTGGGCGCGCTGCTCAAGTTTGGTTTGAACGAGGGCCTTGCACGCTGGCAGCTGGCCACCGGGACGACCTTTCTGGAAGGGGTTGCGGCGCGCCTCGGCAAGGGCTGGCTTTGGCTGTTTTTGCCCTATCTGCTGCTGTGGAGCTACTTCGTCGGCGCTGCCCTGATCAGCGCCTGCGGGGTGGCGGCGCAGGCGCTGCTGCCGCTGGGTGCGGATGCGCTGGGCCGTCGAATCTGGGGCATCGCCCATGCCGTGGTCGGCATTGGCCTGGTTTGGGTGGGCGGCTTCCGACTGTTCAAGGCGGTGATGCAGGTCAGCATCGCGCTGATGTTTGTGGTGGTGCTGGTGACGGCCGTGCGGTTGTGGCCGGGGGCACCCGAGGTCGCGGCTGGCCTGTGGCCGCAGATTCCCGATCAGCCCGGGGCATTGGGCTGGACGCTGGCGCTGATGGGCGGTGTCGGCGGCACGCTCACGGTGCTGTGTTACGGCTACTGGATGCGCGCTGCCGGACGCGAGACGCCGCAAGCCTTGCGCAGCACGCGCATCGATCTGGGTGTGGCCTATGCCCTGACGGCGCTGTTCGGCATGGCGATGGTGGTGATTGGCAGCCGCGTGCCCGTCAGTGGCGGCGGCGCAACGCTGATTGTTGATCTCGGCAACGCCTTGAAAGACGCGCTGGGCCCCGGTGCGCGGGCCTCTTTTCTGGTCGGCGCCTGGGCGGCGCTGTTCTCCAGCCTGCTGGGCGTGTGGCAGGCGGTGCCGTATCTGTTTGCCGATGTCTGCCGGGTGCTGGGCTTGAGTGAGGTCGCCGTAGCCGACCTGGAACGCAGCCGACCCTATCGTGGCTATCTGCTGGCGTTGGGGTTGGTGCCGATGCTTGGGTTGGCATTCCAGTTCGAGCAGATGCAAAAGCTCTACGCGCTGATCGGTGCGCTGTTCATTCCGGTGTTGGCGTTGGCGCTGTTGGTGATGAACGCGCGGCGCGCGTGGGTCGGCGCACAGGCCAATGGCGTGATCACCACGACGTTGCTGATCGGTACGCTGGTCCTCTTTCTCGGGCTGATGCTGATGGGTATTTCCGCCGGCTGAGCGGTTCATCACCCAGGACCCACGCAGACCTTGGCTACACTGGCGGCTGACCCCCAAGGCGGCGCACCGTGTTTCTGATTGACAAGATCATTCTGCTCGCGGCCGTGCTGATTCTGGTTGGGATCATCTCCAGCAAGTTGTCGGCCCGCATGGGCCTGCCGGTGTTGGTGCTGTTTCTCGTCATTGGCATGCTCGCCGGTGACAGCGGTATTGGCGGCATCATTTTCAATAACGCCGACGCCGCGCACGCCCTGGGCACTTTGGCGCTGGCGATCATTCTTTACGACGGCGGCCTGCAGACGCCGATCACGTCGGTCAAGGCGGTCTGGAAGCCAGCGGCGGTGCTTGCCACCTGGGGGGTGCTGGTTACGGCAGTGATTGCCGGTATGGCGGCGATGTGGATCCTCGATCTGTCGCCACTGGAAGGTCTGCTGGTCGGCGCCATTGTCGGCTCCACCGATGCGGCGGCGGTGTTTTCGCTGCTGCGAAATGCAGGAATTCACATCCAGCCGCGGCTCAAGTCGACGCTGGAGATCGAGAGCGCTTCGAACGACCCGATGGCAATTTTCCTGACCGTTGGCCTGCTCGAAGTGCTGATGAACGATCTGCCGTTCGGTCTCGGTCTGCTCCAGCTTTTTGTCATGCAGATGGGCGTTGGTGCGGCCGTGGGTCTGGGTGTGGGTTGGCTTTCGGTGCGTCTCATCAACCGCATTCAGCTGGTGGCCTCAGGCCTTTACCCGGTGCTGGTCGCGGCCTGTGGATTGCTGGCGTTTGGTATTGCCGCGAATCTCGGCGGCAGCGGCTTTCTGGCGATCTTCATTGCCGGTGTCTTCGTCGGCAACAGCCGTTTCGTCTTTCAGCGCAGCACCTTTTTGTTCCATGACGGCCTGGCGTGGCTGGGGCAGATCACCATGTTTCTGGTGTTGGGCCTGTTGGTGCACCCGCCGGCCCTGCTCGACATCTGGCTTGAAGGGCTGATCATTGCGGCGGTGCTGATCTTCATCGCCCGTCCGCTGGCGGTGGTGCCCACCTTGCTGCCGTTCGGCTTCAATGCCCGCGAGATCACCCTGGTGTCGTGGGTGGGTCTGCGCGGCTCGGTGCCGATTATTCTGGCGATCTTTCCGCTGATCTTCGGCATGTCCGGCGCGCCGCTGATCTTCAATGTGGTGTTCTTCGTGGTGCTGATTTCGGCGACCGTGCAGGGTTCGACCTTGCCCATCGTCGCCCGAAAACTGGGCCTGGCTGAACCGGCGCCGCTGACGCCGCCCGCCACGCTGGAGATCACCGCGCTGGGCGACGTCGATGCCGACATCGTGCAGTACACGCTGGGCGAAACCTCGCGCGCGGCTGGGCGACGGTTGTCGCAGATGGCATTGCCGGTGGGCGCGGTGGTGGCGATGATCACCCGCGAAACTAGGGTCATTCCGCCGCGCGGTTCGACCGCGCTTGAGGCAGGCGATCATCTGTTCGTGGTGTTGCGACCCGAGACGCGCCTGCTGGTCGACCGGGTCTTCATGTCGTCCTCTGACGAGGTCTCGGTGATGCGGCTGCCGCCCGCCGAGTTGCGCGTCAAAGGCACCACGCGGGTCGAAGACTTGCGCGTTTGCTATGGCATCGAACTGGGGGCGGACGACACGCTCACGCTCGATCAACTGCTGCGCCAACACTTGGCAGACGCGGTCTCTGTTGACGCCCGCTGGGTGCAACACGGCACGGCGCTGCGGGTCTGCGAGATGGTCGACCAGCGCATCGCCACCGTCGGGCTGATGCCGGCCCACGACGCTGCCTTGCCACGAGCCTAGTGCCAGAATGCCGCCATGAAGCTCTATCACAACCCCCGTTGCTCGAAGTCGCGCCAGGCGCTGGCCTTGCTGGAAGAACGCGGCCTGGCCCCCGAAGTGATTCGTTACCTTGAGACGCCGCCCGATGCGTCTACCCTCGACAACATCTGCAAGGCCCTGAAAATGGCGCCTTCGGCACTGGTGCGATTTAAGGACGACGCGGCCCGCCAGCTCGGGCTTGCGGCCGACGATGTGCGGTCTCGTGACGAATGGCTGGCGCTGCTGGCCGCCCACCCTGCGCTGATCGAGCGGCCCATTCTGGTGGTGGGCAAGCGTGCGGTAATTGGCCGACCACCGGATGCCGTCCTGTCCCTGCTGTAAGCACCGAACTATTTGCGAGCCGCACATGACGTCTCTATTGATTGGCAAAGGCGACACCGCCCAGACCCTGCTGGCCCGCTACGCCAACCGCCACGGCTTGGTCGCGGGCGCGACCGGCACCGGCAAGACCGTCACCTTGCAGGTGCTCGCTGAAGGGTTCTCGGCGCTTGGCGTGCCGGTGTTTTGCGCCGACGTGAAGGGTGATCTGTCCGGCCTGGCGGCCGCCGGTGCCGACAATCCAAAGCTCGCCGAGCGCGCTGCCAAGGTCGGCGTGACCGGTTATGCACCCGCCGCCCAACCGGTGGTGTTTTGGGACATCTTCGGCAAGAGCGGGCACCCAAGTCGCACCACGGTGTCCGAGATGGGGCCGTTGTTGCTGGCGCGCCTGTTGTCGCTGAGCGACGCGCAGGCCGGTGCGCTGGCAGTGGCGTTCCAGTTTGCCGATGACAACGGCCTGGCGCTGCTGGACATGAAGGATTTGACCTCGCTGCTCCGCCATGTGGCCGAGAACGCCAAAGCCATCGGCGCGCAGTACGGGTTGGTCAGCACGGCCTCGGTGTCGGCCATTCAGCGCGCGCTGCTGCAATTGACGCAGGAGGGCGGCGAGGCACTGTTCGGCGAGCCGGCGCTGGAGTTGGCCGACCTGATGCGCACCGACCTTTCGGGGCGCGGCATCATCAACGTGCTGGCGGCCGACGTGCTGTTTCAGCGGCCGCGCCTGTACGCGACCTTCCTGTTGTTCCTGCTCTCGGAGCTGTTTGAATCCCTGCCGGAAGTCGGTGACCTCGACAAGCCGCGGCTGGTTTTCTTCTTCGATGAAGCGCACTTGCTGTTCAAGGACGCACCCAGGGCCTTGGTTGACAAGGTCGAACAGGTCGTGCGGCTGATTCGCTCCAAAGGGGTGGCCGTGTACTTCGTCACTCAGAACCCGCTGGACCTGCCCGAAACCGTGCTCGGCCAGTTGGGCAATCGCGTGCAGCATGGCTTGCGGGCGTTCACCCCGCGCGACCAGAAGGCGGTCCGCGCGGCCGCCCAGACCTTCCGCGAAAACCCGGGCCTGGACGTGGAAGCGGCCATCACCGAAATGGGTGTCGGCGAGGCACTGGTCTCAACCTTGCAGGACAAGGGCATTCCCAGCCCGGTGGAACGCACCATGGTGGCGCCGCCGCGCAGCCGCATGGGGCCGCTGACCGCCGAAGAGCGTCAGGCGGTCATCCAGCGCAGCCCGGTGTCCGGTCGCTATGAAGCCCTGGTGGATCGCGAGTCGGCCTACGAAATTCTGGCGCGGCGCGCTGCCGAGGCCGAAGCCAGGGCCGCCGAAGACGAGGCCGCTGCGGGGCGTGCCCAGACATGGTCGGCCCAGACCCCGGACGGGGCCGGTGGCGGCATGGTCAAGCCGGCCGCCCGACGTCAGACCCGTGCGGCGCCGCAGTCGATGACCGAAAAGGCCATGCAGTCGGCGGTGCGCAGCGCCGGCAGTGCCGTGGGCCGCGAGGTCGGGCGGCAATTGCTGCGCGGCCTGCTCGGCTCGTTGTTGAAACGATGAGCGGCGAACGCGACCGCTGCCATGCGTTGATGATCGCCGGTCTGGCGCGCCTGTCGCTGGGCTTGCCGGACGAGGCCCTGCTGCAACTGCGGCAGTATCTCGACGAGCTGGAAAAGTGGAATGCGGCTTACAACCTGACGGCGGTGCGCGACCGCGACGGCATGGTGAGCCGGCACCTGCTCGATGCGCTGGCCATCGTGCCGCCGCTGCATCCGGCGCTGTCGGCGCCCGGCGCCCGGCTGCTGGATGTCGGCAGCGGCGCGGGTCTGCCGGGTCTGGTGCTGGCCGTGCTCTATCCGGCGCTGGACGTCACCGTGCTCGACAGCAACGGCAAGAAGGCGCGCTTTCTGCGCCACGCGGTGCGGACCCTGAAGCTGGGCAACGTGACCGTCGCCGAGGCCCGCGTTGATGCCTGGCAGCCATCGGCGCCGTACACCCTGATCACCAGCCGCGCCTTCGCCGCACTGGCCGATTTCTTCGCCAGCACCGCAGCCTTGCTGGCCCCTGGTGGTCAATGGGCGGCGATGAAGGGCAAACTAGCCGACCGCGAGCTGGCCGACGTGCCCGCGAGCATCCACATCAGGGAGTCCATGCGCGTGCAGGTGCCCGGTCTCGACGAGGCGCGTCATCTGATACTCGCCGTCCCAACATGAGCTACGTCATCGCGGTTGCCAACCAGAAGGGCGGGGTGGGGAAAACCACCACGTCAATCAATCTTGCCGCCTCACTGGCCGCCACCAAGCGCCGCGTGTTGCTGGTCGACCTGGACGCGCAGGGCAACGCCACCATGGGTGTCGGCGTCGACAAGAACGCGCTGGAACGCACCGCGCGCGACGTGTTGCTGGAGCACGCCAACATTCGCGACGTCATCGTGCCGGTGCCGCGTTCGCTGATGTCGCTGCTGCCGGGCAATGCCGACATGACCGAGGCGGAGATCAAGCTGCGCGACGTACCGGCCGGCGACTTCGCACTCAAGTCCGCGCTGGCCGATGTGGCCGACGACTACGACTACGTGCTGCTCGACTGCCCGCCGGCGCTGTCCAAGCTCACCGTCAACGCGCTGGTCGCCGCCGATGGCGTGCTGATCCCCATGCAGTGCGAGTATTACGCGCTGGAAGGGTTGAGTGCGCTGATGGACACGGTCGGCAAAATCAAGCGCGTCATCAATCCCAATCTTGAAATCGAAGGCCTGTTGCGCACCATGTTTGACCCGCGCAACAACCTGTCGAACGACGTCTCGGCGCAACTTGAAAGCCACTTCGGCGACAAGGTCTACCGCACCATCGTGCCGCGCAACGTGCGTCTGGCCGAAGCGCCGAGTCATGGCTTGCCGGTGATGCTGTACGACGCGCAGTCCACCGGCGCGCGCGCCTACCTGGCGCTGGCGGGCGAAGTTTTGCGGCGCCACGATCCCCGTGCGGCGCGTCATCGGAAGGATGCAGCATGAGTCAGAAAAAGCGCGGTCTTGGGCGCGGATTGGGATCATTGTTGTCCGACGTCTCGGCGCTGGGCGTGGCCGCGGAAGGCGATAGCGGCTTGGCCGACCTGCCGGTCGCGCAGTTGCAGCCGGGTGCGCACCAGCCGCGCAAGCATTTTGATGAGGCGGGTCTGGCCGAGCTGGCCGACTCGATTCGCGCGCGCGGTATCGTTCAGCCGTTGATTGTTCGCCCGGTGTCCGGCGGCCGTTTCGAGATCGTGGCCGGTGAACGGCGCTTCCGTGCCGCGCAGCTGGTCGGCCTCAAGGTCGTGCCTGCCATCGTCCGCGAGATGGACGAGCGCGAGGCCATGGCGGTTGCGCTGGTCGAAAACATTCAACGCGCCGACCTGAACCCGCTGGAAGAATCGACCGCGCTGCGCAAGCTTATCGACGAATGTGGGCTCACCCACGAGCAATGCGCGCAGGCGGTGGGCCGCTCGCGCACCCAGGTCAGCAACCTGCTGCGCCTGGCCGAGCTGGACCCGGTGGTGCAGAACGCCGTGCGCGAGGGGCGTCTGAGCCTCGGTCACGCCAAGGTGTTGCTGGGCGCGCCGCCCGAGCGGCAGGCCGAGCTGGCGCATCACGCCATCCACCGTGAACTCACCGTGCGCCAGACCGAAGTGCTGTTGCGTGAGTCGGCGCGGCCCAAGCCCGCGCCGCGCGCGCCGGCGCGTGCCGAGCCCGAGCTGGAGCAACGCCTGAGCAGTGCCTTTGGCTTGCCGGTGCGTATTCAGCCCGGCCTGAAAGGGCAGGGCAAATTGCTGATCAGCTATCAGGATTCAGCCGAGTTGCGACGCCTGCTTGGCCTGTTTGAGAGTTGAGGCGGGCTTTCACACGGCCGACATCAATTGCGCCTGCGGAAACGCCCCTCACAGGGGGCTTTGCGCCCCTGAACCGAAAATTAGCGTTGCGAATCAGTGATCGTGCCGCTACAATTCGCCGCGCTTGCTGCAGTGCACACAAACGGAGAAGCCCATGAAAGTGGTCCTTCGACTGGCCGCACTGCAAGCCGCGAGCGCAATCATCCTTGGTTTGGGATGGTGGTTCGCTATAGACAACATGCATGGTTTGGCCGCCCTGGTGGGTGGCGCCATCGCCGCAACATTGACGCTCTACGCAGGGGTGCAGACATTTTCTCGTCCCGCGACTGATCCTCACACGATCGCGCGTCAATTCGTGCGGGCGCAGCAAAAAAAATGGTTGTTGGCCGTCGTGCTTTTCGCACTGGCCTTGAAAGGACTGGCGGCATATGCATTGCCACTGATCCTCGCATTCGCGATTGGGGTCAGCTTTTACAAGCTGGCACTACTTTGGAACTGACGGGCGAGTTCACGTTATGGCGGGAGACAACACGGCTGCAGGGTATGTCACGCACCACCTTGAGCACCTCAAGGCCGGCAGCGAGCAGGGTTTCATTCGTTTTGAGACCTGGCACCTCGACACGCTGTTTTTCTCAACGGTGCTCGGCTTGTTGATGCTCACGGTGTTCCGTATCGTCGCCGTTCGCGCCACCAGCGGCGTCCCCGGCAAGCTGCAGTCATTCGTCGAAGTGCTGGTCGGCTTTGTCGATGATTCAGTGAAGGGCAGCTTCCACGGCAACCGGGGCTTTGTTGCGCCCATGGCGCTCACCATTTTCGTCTGGGTGTTCCTGTGGAACGTCATGGACTTGATCCCGGTTGACCTGTTCCCGATTCTGGGTCAGCTCGTCGGTCTTGAGTACATGCGTGTCGTGCCCTCGGCCGACATGAGCGCCACTTTCGCGCTGTCGATCTCGGTGTTCTTCCTGATTCTGATCTACAGCATCAAGGGCAAGGGCGTGGGCGGCTTCGCCAAGGAGTACTTGACCCACCCGTTTGGCAAGAATCCATTGCTGATTCCCGCCAACCTGATCATCAATACCGTTGAACTGCTCGCCAAGCCGCTGTCGCTGGCGCTGCGACTGTTCGGCAACCTTTATGCCGGTGAACTGATCTTCATCCTGATCGCGTTGCTGGGCATGGCATGGACCGGCTTCAACTTCATGAGTCTGGGCCTGTTCTTCGGACAACTCGTGGCAGGGTTTGGCTGGGCGGTGTTCCACATTCTGGTGGTGACCCTGCAGGCATTTATCTTCATGACGTTGACCATCGTGTACCTCGGCATGGCACACGAGCATCACTAAGCAAGTCAGTACGCAGTTTCTTCACCCCCTCACTTCTTTTTAGTACACACGGAGCACTTCGATGGAACTCATTGCCCAGATTCAGGCCAACACGGCTATCACGGTTGGTCTCATCTTCGGTCTGGCAGCGCTTGGTACGGCCATCGGCTTCGGCCTGTTGGGCGGCAAGCTGCTCGAAGGCGTTGCCCGCCAGCCGGAACTGGCCAACAACCTGCAGACCAAGATGTTCATCGTCGCCGGTCTGCTCGACGCCGTCGCGATTATCGGTGTGGCCATGGGCCTGCTGATGATGTTCGCAAACCCGTTCCTCGCCGCCGTTCAGGGCTAAGAGGGGTTCGCCCCACGTCGCGCAAGGCATTCCTGGTTTAAGCGGAGTTTTCGATGGGTATCAGCATTCCGTCCGTCCTCGGACAAATGATCGTCTTCCTACTGTTCGTGATGTTCACGATGAAGTACGTCTGGCCGCCGATCATGAAGGCGATGGAAGAGCGCGAAGCCAAGATCCGCGACGGCCTGGCCGCCGCCGAGAAGGGCAAAGCGGCACTCGCCGAGGCGTCATCGAAGTCGGATGAAGAGCTCAAGGCGGCCCGCGTCCAGGCCCAGGAAATCATTGCCGCGGCCAACAAGCAGGCCACGCAACTGGTCGAAAAGGCCAAGGGCGATGCGACCACCGAGCAGCAGCGGATCATTGCCAGCGGTCACGCCGAGGTGGAGCAGATGGCCGCCCAGGCACGCGATGCACTGCGTAAGCAGGTGGCAGACCTCGCGGTTTCGGGTGCCGAGCAGATCCTCAAGCGCGAAGTCGATGCCAAGGCGCATGCCGAGATTCTCGATCGCCTTGCCGCGCGCATTTAAGGATCGGCCCTGATGAGCTCATTGAGTCAAATCGCCCGACCCTACGCCAAAGCGGTGTTCCAGTTGGCGCGCGAACAATCGACGTTGCCCGCCTGGTCCGATGGCCTCGGTCAGCTAGCCGAGGTGGTTGCCGATGATTCGGTTGCCGCGCTACTGGGGCACCCCCGCGTCGAGCCGGCAACCCTGGTCGATGCGCTGGTGCCGGCACTCGGTGACGGGCTGGGCGAGCAGGGCCGCAACTTTTTGGCCGTGCTGGCCGAACAGGGGCGCCTGTCCGCATTGCCCGACATCAAGCTTCAGTTCGACGCGCTCCGCGCCGAAGCCGAGCGCACGGTGTCGGTGAGCATCACCACGGCAGAGTCGGTTGATGCGCAGCGGCAGGGGTCGTTTGCCGAGGTGATTGCCAAGCGGCTCGGTCGCGAGGTCAAGATTGATTGGGCCACCGATGTGAGCCTGATTGGCGGCGCGGTCATCCGCGCCGAAGATCTGGTGATTGACGGGTCGATTCGCGGCGAGCTTCAGCGGTTGCAGAAACAGATTGGGCAGTGAGCGGGTCATCGCGCCTTTAAGTCAGGTCGGTCTTGGTGACCGGTCAACGACGTCAACGATATAGAGACGAACATGCAGCTGAATCCTTCAGAAATCAGCGACCTCATCAAGAGCCGCATTCAGAATTTTGAATCGGCCTCCGAGGCGCGCAACACCGGCACCGTGGTGTCCTTGCAGGACGGTATCGTCCGCATTCACGGTCTCTCAGATGCCCTGCAGGGTGAAATGCTCGAGTTTCCGGGCAACACTTTCGGCCTCGCCCTCAACCTCGAGCGCGACTCGGTCGGCGCAGTGGTGCTGGGTGATTACAAGCACCTGAAGGAAGGCGACACGGTCAAAACCACCGGCCGCATCCTCGAAGTGCCGGTCGGTCCCGAGTTGCTCGGCCGCGTGGTCAATGCACTGGGTCAGCCCATCGACGGCAAAGGCGCGATTGACGCCACCGAAGTGAGCCCCATCGAAAAAGTTGCCCCGGGCGTGATCTGGCGTAAGTCAGTCGATCAGCCGGTGCAGACCGGGTACAAGGCGATTGACGCCATGGTGCCCGTCGGTCGTGGCCAGCGTGAGCTGATCATCGGTGACCGTCAGACCGGCAAGACCGCGATGGCGATCGACACCATCATCAACCAGAAGCACTCGGGCGTTAAGTGCATCTACGTGGCCATCGGCCAGAAGAACAGCTCGATTGCCGGCGTGGTGCGCAAGCTCGAAGAAAACGGCGCCATGGCCTACACCACGGTGGTCGCCGCCAGCGCCTCGGAATCCCCCGCGCTGCAGTTCATTGCCCCGTACTCGGGCTGTTCGATGGGCGAATATTTCCGTGACAACGGCGAAGACGCACTGATCATCTATGACGATCTGTCCAAGCAGGCCGTGGCCTACCGTCAGGTGTCGTTGCTGCTGAAGCGTCCGCCGGGCCGCGAAGCCTATCCCGGCGACGTGTTCTATCTCCACAGCCGTCTGTTGGAACGCGCCGCGCGCGTCAACGCCGAGTACGTCGAGAAGCATACCAACGGCAAGGTGAAGGGCAAGACCGGTTCATTGACCGCGCTGCCCATCATCGAGACCCAGGCCGGTGACGTGTCGGCCTTCGTGCCGACCAACGTGATCTCGATCACCGACGGTCAGATTTTCCTTGAGACCGACCTGTTCAACGCCGGTATTCGCCCCGCCATGAACGCCGGCATCTCGGTGTCACGCGTCGGTGGTTCTGCGCAGACCAAGATCGTCAAGAAGCTCGGCGGCGGCGTGCGTCTGGCGCTGGCGCAGTATCGTGAACTTGCGGCCTTCGCCCAGTTCGCCTCGGATCTCGATGAAGCCACCCGCAAGCAGCTGGAGCGCGGCCAACGCGTCACCGAGCTGATGAAGCAGAAGCAGTACGCCCCGCTGTCTGTGGCGCTGATGGGTGCTTCGCTTTACGCCGTGGAAAAAGGGTACCTGGACAAGGTGCCGGTCGAACAGATTCAGCCCTGGGAAGCCGGCCTGCATCAGTTTCTCACCAGCAGCCATCAGGCCTTGGTCGACAAGATCAATGTCAAGGGCGACTGGAACGACGAGATCGAAGCCGGCTTGAAAGCGGCGATGGAAGCCTACGCCAAGCAGTCATCCATCTAAATGATGATGGTGACTCGCTTCCTTCCCCCTAATCCCCGGAGCTAACAGTGGCAGGCGCAAAAGAAATCCGCGGCAAGATCAGCAGCGTGAAGAACACGCAGAAGATCACGCGCGCGATGGAAAAAGTCGCCATGTCGAAAATGCGCAGGGCGCAGGATCGCATGGCACAGGCGCGTCCCTACGCGGCGCAGATTCGCAAGACGCTGGGCCACCTCGCGGCGGCAAGCCGTGACGAGCCCAATGTGTTCTTGACGCCGCGGCCGGTGAAACGCGTGGCCTATCTGGTGGTGAGCACCGACCGGGGTCTGTGCGGCGGTCTCAACATCAACCTGTTCCGCTCGGTGATGCGGTCGGTGTCTGAAGCGCGCTCCGACGGCGCCGAAGTGCAGTTCGCGATCATCGGCGGCAAGGCGGTGTCGTTCTTCCGTCGCGTTGGCGGCAAGGTGCTCGCGCAGACCACGCAGCTTGGCGACAAGCCGCAGCTCGACGATTTGACCGGCGTGATCAAGGTGCTGGTCGACGCCTATCGCGATGGCGAAGTCGACCGTATCGAGCTGATCTCGACCCAGTTCGTCAACACCATGACGCAGAAGCCCCATTCGCAGGTGTTGCTGCCGGTGCAGCCGGTGACCGACGACCTGCCGGATCATTGGGACTATCTCTATGAGCCCAGCGCGGCGGCGTTGATTGACAGCGTCATCACCCGTTACATCGAGTCGCAGATTTATGGCGCCGTGATTGAAAACGTGGCCTGTGAAATGGCGGCCCGCATGGTGGCCATGAAGTCGGCCACCGAGAACGCCGGCGACATCATTTCCGGGTTGCAGCTTGCCTACAACAAGGCGCGCCAAGCCAACATCACCAAGGAACTCGCCGAGATTGTCGGCGGTGCCGCGGCCATCAATTAGCAGCCGTATTTGACACAGGTGTAGGTCGGGCTTCAGCCCGACGTGAACGTCGGCCTGAAGGCCGACCTACGGGACAGGAACAAAGGATTACCAAACATGAGTACCGGCAAAATCGTTCAAATCATCGGCGCAGTGGTTGACGTTGAATTCCCGCGCGATGCGGTGCCGAACATCTATGACGCGTTGACGGTCGACGGCACCGAGCTGACCCTCGAAGTTCAGCAGCAGCTGGGTGACGGCGTGATCCGCGCCATTGCCATGGGCTCCTCCGACGGCCTCAAGCGTGGTCTGGTCTGCCAGAACACCGGCGCCGGCATCTCCGTGCCGGTGGGCGCCGCGACCCTGGGTCGCATCATGAACGTGCTAGGCGAGCCGCAGGACGAGCGTGGCCCGGTGGCCAGCGAAACCCGCTGGACCATTCACCGCGACGCGCCGTCTTATGAAGACCAGTCCGGCTCGACCGATTTGCTGGAAACCGGCATCAAGGTCATCGACCTACTCTGCCCGTTCGCCAAGGGCGGCAAGGTCGGTCTGTTCGGCGGTGCCGGCGTCGGCAAGACCGTGAACATGCTTGAGCTGATCAACAACATCGCCAAGGAGCACTCGGGTCTGTCGGTGTTCGCTGGCGTCGGTGAACGTACCCGCGAAGGCAACGACTTCTATCACGAGATGGCCGAATCCGGCGTTATCGATCTCGAGAACCTGCCCGAATCGAAAGTGGCGATGGTCTACGGCCAGATGAACGAGCCGCCGGGCAACCGTCTGCGCGTGGCGCTGTCGGGCCTGACCATGGCCGAGTACTTCCGCGACGAAGGCCGCGACGTGCTGTTCTTCGTCGACAACATTTATCGCTACACCCTGGCCGGCACCGAAGTGTCCGCACTGCTCGGCCGTATGCCGTCAGCCGTGGGTTACCAGCCAACCTTGGCTGAAGAAATGGGCGTGTTGCAGGAGCGCATCACCTCGACCAAGACCGGCTCGATCACCTCCATCCAGGCCGTGTACGTGCCGGCCGATGACTTGACCGACCCGTCACCGGCGACCACCTTCGCCCACTTGGACGCCACCGTCGTGTTGTCGCGTGACATCGCCTCATTGGGAATTTACCCGGCCGTGGATCCGCTGGACTCGACCAGCCGCCAGCTCGACCCCAACGTCATTGGCGACGAGCACTACCAGTGCGCCCGCGACGTGCAGGGCGTGCTGCAGCGCTACAAGGAACTGAAAGACATCATCGCCATCCTCGGGATGGACGAACTGTCCGAAGACGACAAGAAGGCCGTGGCCCGCGCCCGCAAGATTCAGCGCTTCCTGTCGCAGCCGTTCTTCGTCGCCGAAGTGTTCACCGGCTCGCCCGGCAAGTATGTGTCGCTCAAGGAAACCATTCGTGGCTTCCAGGGCATCGTCAACGGCGATTACGACCACATGCCGGAACAGGCGTTCTACATGGTCGGCACCATCGACGAAGCCATCGAGAAAGCGCAGAAAATGAAGTGAGGCCGCGACCCGACCTTCGCGTCGGGTACACCATCCCCTTCATTGCGAGAACGCCATGTCTGAACTGAAAGTCGAAATCGTCAGCGCCCAGGGACACATCCATTCGGGTGTGGCCAAGGCAGTGTTCCTGCCGGGTGAAATGGGTGAGTTGGGCATTTTGCCTGGCCACACGCCGTTGCTGACCCGGCTCAAGCCCGGCGCTGTCCGTGTGCAGACGCCGCAGGGTGAAGAGCTGCCGTTCTTCGTCGGCGGTGGTATCGCCGAAATTCTGCCCACCGGCATCAACTTGCTGGCCGACAGCGCACTGCGCGGTAAAGATGCCGATGCATCAGCCGCACGGGCTGCCAAAGAGGCTGCCGAAGCTGCGTTGGCCAATGCCAGTACCGAGATGGACATGGCCAAGGCGCAGTTGGAACTGGTTGAAGCCGCGGCCCGCCTGCAGTTCGTCGAGCAATTGCGCAAGACCAAGTAAAGGGCTTGCCCTGACACCTCTGCGCAACAGAAAAGGCCCGCATCAAGGGCCTTTTTTGTGTTGGCGATTCCCCCATCCCGGTACACTTTTGCCATGAATCAACGCTCCTCCGTTGCGCCGCTCGACGTGGTGGTCCTGGCCGCTGGCAAGGGCACGCGTATGCGCTCGGCGCGGCCTAAGGTGCTGCAGCCTTTGGGTGGCGAGCCCTTGCTGGCGCATGTGTTGCGCGCCGTGGCGGGGTTGTCGCCGCAGCAGGTCCATCTGGTCGTCGGTCATGGGCAGGCCGACGTCCGCGCCTGGGCCGAGACCCGAGCGGATGTCGCCGCGTCCCTCACATGGGTCGAGCAGACCGAGCAACTCGGCACCGGCCACGCCGTGCGGTTGTCGGCGCCGGGCTGGACGCCGGGCTCGGTCATCGTCATTGCTTACGGCGATGTGCCCTTGATCAGTAGCGCCACGCTGGCCGACGCCGCGCGGGCCGCGCAGGCGCAGGTGGTGATCATCACCGCCAGGGTGGCCGACCCGCAGGGTTACGGCCGCATCGTTCGTGACGCGGCTGGGCAGGTCAGCGCTATTGTCGAGCACGCCGACGCCACGTCCGCGCAGCAGGCGATCAATGAGATCAACACCGGTGTCATCGCGGCGCCCGCCGAGTGGTTGGCGCCGTGGTTGGCCGCGCTAACCAAACAGAACCCGAAAGGTGAGTACTACCTCACCGACGTGATCGCCATGGCCGTCGCCGCAGGCCGTCCGGTGACGGGACTGTGCGCCGCCGATGCTGCCGAGCTTGAAGGCGTCAATGACCGTGCCCAACTGGCCCGTGCCGAGCGTCGACTGCAACAACAGCGTGCCGACACCCTGATGCAGACCGGGGTCACCCTGGCCGACCCGGCGCGTATTGACGTGCGCGGGTCGCTGGTCTGCGGGCGCGACGTGCACATCGACGTCGGCTGCGTCTTTGAAGGGCAGGTCGAGCTCGGCGATGACGTCACCATTGGGCCTTACTGCCACTTGCGCGACGTGCAACTCGGCGACGGCGCGGTGATTGAATCGCACTCCGTGCTGGAGGGGGTGGTAGCCGAGGCCAAGGTGCATGTCGGGCCGTTCGCCCGACTGCGACCGGGCACCCGCTTGGCCACCGCCGCCAAGGTTGGCAACTTTGTTGAAACCAAGAAGGCGATCGTGGGACCGGGCAGCAAGATCAACCACCTGAGCTACGTCGGCGATGCCGAGCTGGGCGCCGACGTCAACGTCGGGGCCGGCACCATCACCTGCAACTACGACGGTGCCAACAAGCACCTGACCCGCATCGGTGACCGCGCGTTCATCGGTTCCAACTCGGCCTTGGTGGCGCCGGTCGAGATCGGCAGCGATGCAACCATTGGCGCGGGCTCGGTGATCGCCAAGCCGGCCCCTGCCGGTCAGTTGACCGTGTCGCGCAGCAAGCAGATGAGCCTGCCCGGCTGGCAGCGACCCACCAAGCACAAGCCGTGAGCGAGTCTTCGTCAAGTGGTTGGATGGGGCGCTTCGAGCGGTTCACGCAGCTTTCGGGCGAGCCCTTGTTCACCTTCGGCAGCAACGATGTGACGCTGATTCGCGCCGTCATATTCCTGTTCCTGATCGTGTTTATTGCTTGGGGTGCCAAGCGTCTTGAAGTGCTGCTGCAACGTGCGGCCGACCGACGCCCGGGCGTGAACCGATCGTCCTTTTTCGCTGTGTCGCGGTTGTTGCGTTACGGACTGTGGATCGTGGGCGCCCTGATGGCGCTGCATGTCGTGGGCATCGACCTGTCGGCCATTGCCCTGCTCACCGGCGCCATTGGCATCGGCATCGGTCTGGGCATGCAGGGCCTGTTCAACAACATCGTTTCCGGCTTTTTCCTGCTGGGCGAGAAGGCCCTGCGAATTGGTGACATTGTTTCGCTGGATTCCGGCATCTCCGGCACGGTGCGCAACATCGGTCTGCGCCACACCCTGGTCACCAACAATGACGGCGGCAGCGTCATGGTGCCCAACGCCGAACTGGTGTTGAAGCCGGTCACGCACTGGACGCTTGATCACGCCAGCCGGCGCCTGCACATCAACTTCAAGGTTGGCCGCGGCATTGCCCGCGAGCGGATCGGGGCCTTGGTGCTGGAGGCCATCAAGGCCGTTCCTGAAACGCTGACTGGGCCGCGCTTTGCGCCCGAAGTCTGGCTCACCGAAATGGACCACTACGGGTTCGGCTTTGACCTGGTGGTGTGGGTCAATCGCGATGGCATCGAACGTGCGGGGCACATGCGTGCGCAGTACCTGGCCGCGATTGCCGACGTACTGGTCGAGAACGACATTCCGCCTGCGCTGCCCGAGCAGGTCCTGCATGTGAGCAGCGCCGCCGACGTCGTCCGCATGCCGATGCCCTGAGGCATCACCCGCTGCAGTTGTTCAATTGAGGAAGCGTTATGTGTGGAATTGTTGCCGCCATTGCCCAACGTGAAGTGCTGCCGATTCTGGTCGAGGGCCTGAAGCGGCTGGAATACCGCGGCTATGACTCGGCCGGTGTGGCGGTGCTGGGCGATGGCGGCATGTCGCGGGTGCGGGCGGTCGGCAAGGTCGCCGCGCTGGAGCTATCGCTTGTGGATGGCGGTGCCAAGGGCCGGCTGGGCATTGCCCACACCCGCTGGGCCACGCACGGCGTGCCCGCCGAGCACAACGCCCACCCACACCAGTCGCGCAGCGTCGCCGTGGTGCACAACGGCATCATCGAAAACCACGCTGAACTGCGTGCCGCGCTGACCGCCCAGGGTTTCGTCTTCACCAGCGAGACCGACACCGAGGTCATCGTCCATCTGTTGCAGGCGCAGCGCGACGCTGGGGCCGACTTACACACCGCGCTGACCCAGGTCATTGCGCAACTGGTCGGCGCCTTTGCCGTTGCCGTGGTCGACGAAACCGAGCCTGGCGCGCTGTGGCTGGCGCGCAAGGGCAGCCCGCTGGTGATTGGCGTGGGCATTGGCGAGCACTTTGCCGCCAGTGACGCGCTGGCCCTGCTGCCGGTCACCAACCGCATGGTGTACCTCGACGAGGGCGACATCGCGGTGCTGCGCACCGGTGGCTACCAAATCTGGAATGCCGCCGGGCAGCCGGTCACGCGTGACGAAAAGCGCTCGACACTCTCGCCCGATGCCGTAGACAAGGGCACCTATCGCCACTTCATGGCCAAGGAAATTCACGAACAGCCGCAAGCGCTGATCCAGACCCTGCAAGGCCGCGTCGCCGATGGCCGGGTTCTCGAAGCCTGTCTGGGCCCCAATGCCGATGCGCTGTTGTCGAAGATTGCCGCGGTGCACATCGCCGCCTGCGGCACTTCGGCGCACGCCGGGCAGGTGGCGCGCTACGCCTTCGAGCAGATTGCCCGCATCCCCTGCCAGGTCGAGCTGGCCAGTGAATTTCGCTACCGCGATCCGCTGGTGGCGCCCAACACCCTGTTCATCACCATCTCGCAAAGTGGCGAAACCGCCGACACGCTGGAGGCGCTGCGCCACGCCCGCAAGACCGGACAACTGGCGGCGTCACTGGTCATTTGCAACGCACCCGAGTCGTCGCTGGTGCGCGAGTCCGACATTGCCCTGATGACCCACGCCGGCCCCGAGCGCAGCGTCGCCTCGACCAAGGCCTTCACCACCCAGCTTATGGCGCTGTCGCTGATCGTGCTGCTGATTGCCCGCCGTCGCGGCAGCATCGACGCCGCCAAAGAGGCCGAACTGATCGCCGCGCTGCAAGCGGTGCCCGGGCAGGTTGAAGCGGTGCTGTCGCGCGAGCACAGCCTGCTGGCCCACGCTGAGCGGCTCATGCTCAAGCCCAACGCCCTGTTCCTGGGCCGCGGCCCGATGTGGCCGGTGGCGATGGAAGGTGCGCTCAAGCTCAAGGAAATCAGCTATATCCACGCCGAGGCCTATGCGGCGGGCGAGCTCAAGCACGGCCCGCTGGCGCTGGTGGATGACCACATGCCGGTGATTGCCGTGGCGCCGCGTAGCGACCTGCTCGACAAGGTCAAGTCCAACCTGCAGGAAGTGCGCGCCCGGGGCGGCGAGCTGCTGGTGTTCGCCGATGCCGACGCCCACTTCGCAGACGAACCCGGCGTGCACATCGTGCCCATGCCCCACGGCCACCCGTTTACCGACCCCATCGTCTACACCGTGCCGCTGCAACTGCTGGCTTACCACGTGGCCGTGCTCAAAGGCACCGACGTCGACCAGCCCCGCAACCTCGCCAAAAGCGTGACGGTGGAATAACGCGTCGTCCCTGAAGAATTCATTCTGCCCGTCACCTGACGGCGCTGGTGATCGGGAATTGAGCTTGATGTCGGTCTTGAACTGCTGACATCGATTTCAGTACCCGCAGGATTCGGGCCCAAGAAAGGGCGATCCATCGCATCAACCATCTGATGTTGTAGCCGGCGGCGGCCAATACGGCATTGAGGGCATCGCCGAGTTGTCCCTTCAAGTGACAGCGCCGCATGCGGTGTTCGTCCTTCAGGTGGCCAATGGTCGGTTCGACCGCCTGTCGTCGCTTGAGCAGCTTGATCTGCGGGGGTTTGAGGGTCTTGCGCTTGCCTCGGTGAACAATGGTGATGTTGTCAGGCTGTCTGCCGCGATAGCCGAGATCGACGATGGCGGTTTTAGGCGTCACGCCGGTGAGGATGGCGGTCTGTTCAAGATGCTCTTCGAGCGTATCGCCGTCATAGGGGTTGCCCGGAAAGCTGCGGGCCCCGACGACCAGGCCCTTCTTTGCGGTGATGGCAATGCCGACCTTGACGCCGAATTCGTAGGGTTGGCGGGCGCAAGCCCAAAGCCAATGCACTCCACTTCCGGGGCATGCAGGGCGTAGAGCTTGTTCTTGTCTTTGGGCTTTTGGGTACGCAACCGCTCGGCGCGCTCCAGCACGGTGGCAAGCCGCTGCAGTTGATCTGCATGGGCCTTGCGATGCAGCTCCCGAATCAGGCGCCCCAGCAGGGTACGCTGGCTCTTGAGCGTCCGGCGCAGGCGCTTGAACTGCTTGGCGTGGGCATAGCGGCCTGCTTTGAATCTGAGCGCCGGGCCGATACGGGCGTAGCTCTGTCGCAGGGTGATGCCTTCAGCCTTGGCGGCCTTCACCAGCTTGTGCCGGGCAATCTCCAGCAAGCGGCTGTCGGTGGGGTAAGCGACGTTCTTCTCCTGCACCGTGGAGTCGATGATGATCTGTTCCAGATCGGCACTACGCACCGCCTTCAAACCCTTGGCAGCCTCGATGGTCTGGGCCAGCAGTTCTTCGACGCCGGCTTCTCCCAACCGCTGACGGAAACGCGTCAGTGAACTGGGGTCACAGGGGAAGCGGGTCTGGAAAAACACCTCTCCGCAGAAGAACTGCCAATAGGGGTTCTCCAACCAGCGGGCACAGACCTGCTCATCAGAATGGTTGTAGGCGTGCTTCAAATACAGCAAGCCGATGATCATCCGCAACGGCAGAGCGGGACGCCCTGCGCCAGCGGGCGCGGGGGGCAGCACACTTGAGAGTTCGCGCTCCAAGGTCTCCCAGGGCATAAGCGCAGCCAACTGGATCAGGGGGTGGCGCATCTCGATCATCTGGTCCAGGCGTGATCGAAAAAGATCCTCAGAGCGGGCTTCAGGTCCATCGACCGGTGAACTGCGATGACGCGTGTCCAACACCTCAGAATTTGCCAGTTTCTGAATGCAATTATCGCAAATATCGGCGATTCACGAAGCTACAAAACAGACATTTCTCGAATACAGTCAGATGGTTGGGGATTTTTCAGGGGCGACTAACGCCCCTCAAGGCGGCCCCAGCGCCATTGCGCTTGAGGCGAAATGATCCCCTGGTCGTCGTGATCCGCTCAGCCTGCTTTCGCCAAGACGCGCTGTTCGTCATTCAGCCTGTCGTCGGCGAAGGCCGCGAACCAGGGTTGCTTGGCGACGCTGGGCCGTGACTTGCACCGGTCGTACCAGGCGTGAAGCTTGGGGAAGTCAGCCTCCGGCAGCCCCAGGCCATCGATGATCGCGCCAAAAAATGGCAGCACGACAATGTCGGCAATCGAAAACATATCGCCGACGAAATACGGGCCATCGCCGACGTAGCCTTCCCAGATGCGGCACTCCGCCAGCAATTTGTCGATTCGTTCGCCGAGGTCTGCGAGCCTTTTGCCGCCGAACTTGACCGAGCCGAATACGTTGGTCGGATCGAGCTTCTGATTGAACTCGCCAATCAACCGGAAGCACGTGGCCATGGCGACAGGATCGCTTGGAATCAGCGAGGGCGTGGAATACCGATGTTCCAGGTAGTGAACAATCGCAACGCTCTCGTAAACGCGTGCGGCCCCATCCACAAGCACCGGCACCTGGCCGCGTGGATTGATGGCTTTAAAGGCGGGCTGCTTGTGTTCGCCCTTGAAAAGGTCAACGGTCACGTAGTCATAGTCCAGCCCCTTTTCATCAAGGCAGAGCTGCGCGCGCATGGCGTTGTTCGAATAGGGGTGTCCGTAAAGCTTTAATCGATCCATCGGTCGTTCCTCAAGCAATTGTTGTGGCGGGTTCGGACGCGTCGTAAACCGCCCGTTATTTGCAGAGGTTCCCTAACGCCTGTGTTAGGCCTCAGCTTTCCAACAGTGAGGACCAATCTACAACTCGATACGAGGAACATCTGATTCCAGTGTGGATACTTTCCTACCAGAGAGACTAGGTTTTGATTTGGGAGCCTCTGCATCAGAGGTGCCTTCCTTCCCAGTCTTGGATTCGGTCGGCAGCGTTCCTATGCTTTGCAATGCTGCCGGTATGTCTAGCGGCTTGAATACACTTGCAGATGTGGCAGATAGTTCTTTCTGCTGCTCGTATAGATATGGAATTTCTTTGTCAATTAGCGGGCCAACGGCGTTAATGGCTTTAAGCTGTATTTCTAGCAATTGCTCATTCGTAATGGCTTCGTTCATATACATTTGGCATACAAAATAGGATGTCGCCAAAAATAATTGCAAGCCCTGAGTTCTCTTGTTCAAAACAGAATTCTGACGACTTGAAGCGAGGACGGCGCTAAGAGCCGCGCTAAGCTCACCTGGTTTTTCCAATTTGGCAGCAAGCGATGCCAGCTTTGAAACATCAAGACCTACCTCAGTTGGGGCTTCAGCGCAGAAACGTTTGGTCTGATGGTTTGCAATGATAACCCTCCGCTCAGGAGTTACTGACAACGTGCTGACTGCGCCCTCATCATCAATAAAGCTCCTATTTAGCTTATCTTCGATGACGGGATAATCTGATGGCGCGATAAACGCGGCGCAACCTGACAAAAGCGCGGTAAATACAGCATAACAGCAGATTTTTACGTATCTCATTTGATGCCCCCTGTTGTAACCCTAACGCCCCAGCTCAGCCGCGTGCCGCGAGCGCAGCGAGTGGCGCGTCGGCTGGAGCTGATGGTTGGACGACAACGCCGCCCGATGAACTACTTTTTGAACTGCGCAATGGAGAACAGACCTGGCGTCTGTACGAAAGCGGCCATGTAGAGGGATTTCCGGCCGGCACCGTTGTATTGAACAGAGCATTGCCTCTACTCGCCGCGACCAGATGTGCGGTCAGGGAAGAAACTGAACAATGCCTCCTGAGGGCCGACGAGAAGGCCGATGCCGATAGGTGATGGCTTAGCGCATGGAATAGCGCCGAACGATTTGGCGAGTAGTGCCGCTGCCGGGGAAAAGTACACGGTATGCAGCTTTGTGCTTCTGCCGTCGGGTGTTTCACCCCAACGCGACGACGAGAACACAGCCATGTCTTGCGGCTGTCCCGCTGCAATGTACACAGGCATAAATGCTTCTTGGATCTTTCCGGTGGGGCCGAATGCCTCCACGCCGTCACCCATCTCCAAGGAGAACCATGTGCTCATAGCAAAATCTCCCTTGTCGTCCAACGCCCCGCATCAGCCGCGGATTTGCCTGAGCGAAGCGAGGGCGAATACGTCGGCTGGATGCGATGGTTGGGCGACACCCCGCAGCCCTTACAGGTAAGACTGCTCATGACTCATAAGGATGTCCGCGCATTCAAAGCCGGTCACAAAGGCCTCAAACCTTACGAGTTGCACTTTTGCGTGAACAGTGTTTCCAGCGATGGTGAAGATAATGTCTCCGTCAGCGTTACATCCATCTGAGAAGAACTCTCTCCAAACAGGCAGCCTCTTGCCTTCACGCTCTTGCTTTGCGAACGGCATACGGATCTGGGCTAGATGCTTTTTCTCTTGCACGATCCTCTGAAGAGCATCCGGAGCGAAGCATTGTTTTGCTTGGGCCATGGTGCGCACCATTTCATACGCGCCGAGAATCCATAGCCAAAACAGGCCTTGCGCCTTCGCAAGGGCATTTCCGTCCCACGGTCCGTCCGTTCTCACGGCAGAGCTTGTAAGGGTTCGGATATCTGTGGCGATCTCGCGCAAGAACTGGATCTGGAGGCACGTCGACAACGAGAACGCGAGAAGCGGGGTGCGCTCGAAAGCCTGCTCGCTTGACGAATGATCGGTCACGTAAATTAGTCTACCGGTGATTACTGAACTTCAGGTGTGGCCCAACGCCCAAGCTCACCCGACCGCACGCCGCCGAGCCGAACTTGATGTGAAGAGATGAAGCAACGTGCGGCGTGTGGGTCGGGTGCAGCGCCTTGTTGGGCTTGCTTAGCCGGGTAGCTTTGCCGCAAGGACGTCAACTTTCTCGATGGATGGCGGCTCGGAGAACAACTCACCGGCCTTTGCCATTAACGCCGCTGCAACCTTGCCTGAGAGATGCGCTTGCCGGCCCGCTTCATTCGGGAAGGCGTCAAAGATTCCGAAGGTGCTTGGCCCAAGGCGAATGCCAAACCAAGCGGTGGTGGCAGGCTCCTCCATGACGAGGGGAAGACCGCCCATAAGGAAGCTCTCAACTTCTTTCTCTTTCCCGGGTTTCGCTTCAAGGCGAACGAACAACGCTACTTTGACCATGACATGCCTCCTGTTGTTACAACGACATCACGATACGCCACGTTTTCTTGTAAGCCCAACGCCCCAGCTCAGCCGCGTGCCGCGAGCGCAGCGAGTGGCGCGTCGGCTGGAGCTGATGGTTGGACGACAACGCCGCCCGATGAACTACTTTTTGAACTGCGCAATGGAGAACAGACCTGGCGTCTGTACGAAAGCGGCCATGTAGAGGGATTTCCGGCCGGCACCGTTGTATTGAACAGAGCATTGCCTCTACTCGCCGCGACCAGATGTGCGGTCAGGGAAGAAACTGAACAATGCCTCCTGAGGGCCGACGAGAAGGCCGATGCCGATAGGTGATGGCTTAGCGCATGGAATAGCGCCGAACGATTTGGCGAGTAGTGCCGCTGCCGGGGAAAAGTACACGGTATGCAGCTTTGTGCTTCTGCCGTCGGGTGTTTCACCCCAACGCGACGACGAGAACACAGCCATGTCTTGCGGCTGTCCCGCTGCAATGTACACAGGCATAAATGCTTCTTGGATCTTTCCGGTGGGGCCGAATGCCTCCACGCCGTCACCCATCTCCAAGGAGAACCATGTGCTCATAGCAAAATCTCCCTTGTCGTCCAACGCCTGAGCTCAGGTGCGTTTGAGGCGACGCCCGTTTTTGCGGCAGCAAAAATGGGTGGCGGGTCAAACGTCACCTGCAGCGATTTGTTGGGCCACATCTCTACCGATACTCCAACCAAGCCGGCAGCGACGATAGATCGATCTTGGTTTTTCCCGCTGGACAGTTCTCCGCATTCGCAACCAGCTTTCGACCTGATTCGCCCGGAACATCGATCACAAGGTCAAAATGGGCAACGGTTGGAAACGTTCTCCTCGCCTTGGTCATCACATCTGTCAGATCGAGATAGTGCGACCCGTCTTCCTCCAAGAGTTCAAGCTCTATTTCAACGGGTGCACTACTCCCGCCAACACCGAAAGTGGCGCATCCAGAGTGATTGACGAGCTGATCCAGCTGATACTTGAGGTGATCCTCCGAACGCTGGTCGATGCCACCCACAATGACGCCTCGGGCAGCCAAACTTGCGACTTTTGCGAATGCCACTTGTTCATCTCGGGAGAGTGCTCGAAGTTGCTGGCCATTCCGATCAACCCCCTGGAGGGAACCAGTGACGTCATCAACTGCTGCCGTCCTGTGTATTAGGCAATGGCGGTGTTCAACCGTTGCCCCATAGACCCGACACATGGCGTCCCAGACAGCCGGAACGCACCCAAGTAGAGTACAGTCACCTGCACCATTCAGCGCGTGTTGTTGTTTCTCAGCGATTGTCCAATCTCGGCGATTCGGTGTGAGTCCCGCCTTGTTTAGTGCGAATTCAAGCAATAGATCCAGCAACTTCCACGCCGAGCCAAATAGCAATGGCGCTACCTGATCCTTCAGTCGGCTTTCGGCAGCACCGCTCATACTAGCGGTGGCAGAAATGCTAATCCGAGTTCCAGCGATGGTGCTGCCGCCTCGCAAATCAAGGGATGCACCCTGATGTTTTTCGATCGCCGGATGGAGTTTCTCCAGAACATACAACTCGAACACGGTAGCGTCCTCAAAGTCGGCCTGAGAGTTGATCATGGGGCCCAACGCCAATTAGTTGGTCTTGACTGTAGGCATGCATTCCATCCAAGTCAATGTGTTGCCATGAAACGCCCTTGGTGACAGAGTTGGGTAAAGTTAGTACGGACAAGATGAACTCGGATGGATCAACACGCTGCTTCGTCCAAACCACGGCTGCTGGATGGCGTGCGTGATGCGGTGCGGGTGCGGGGGTACAGCCTGCGCACCGAGCAGTCGTATGTGGATTGGGTGCGCCGTTACATTCTTTTTCATGGCAAACGGCATCCGGCCGAGATGGGCGCGGTCGAGGTGACGGCGTTCTTAACCCATTTGGCGGTTGACCGGTCAGTCAGCCCGTCCACCCAGAATCAGGCGCGTGCTGCGCTGCTGTTTCTTTACCGCCAGGTGTTGGAGGTTGAGTTGCCGTGGCTGGACGAGGTGGTGGCGGCTAAAGATCGCAAGCGGTTGCCGGTGGTGCTCACGCAGCGCGAGGTGGGCAGTTTGCTGCAACACCTTTCGGGTTTGCAGGGGCTGATTGCGGCCTTGCTTTACGGTACTGGCATGCGGGTGCTGGAGGCGTTGCGGCTGCGGATCAAGGATGTGGATTTTGCGCGGCGTGAGATTACGGTTCGCCAGGGCAAGGGCGGCAAGGATCGGGTGACGGTATTACCCGAGAATTTGATGCTGCCGTTGCAGAAACAGGTTCAGCGCGCCCGGGTGCTGCATGATGATGATCGGGCTGCCGATGTGCCCGGTGTTTATTTGCCGGATGCGTTGGCGGTTAAATATCCAAATGCAGGTAAACAGTGGGGCTGGTTTTGGGTGTTTCCGTCGCCCAAGCTGGCTACAGATTCACGGTCGGGTATTACCCGTCGGCATCACGTGCTCGCCGATTCGCTACAAAAGGCGATGCGGGTTGCGGCTCTGCGGGCGGATATTGCGAAGCCTTGCTCGCCGCATATTCTTCGCCATTCCTTTGCCACGCATTTGCTGATGGCGGGCTATGACATCCGTACAGTGCAGGAGCTGTTAGGGCACGAGGACGTGAGCACGACAATGATTTACACCCATGTGCTTAATCGTGGCGGCAAGGGTGTGCAAAGTCCGCTGGATGCGCTTTAAGGGTACGGTTACAGGGCTCTTTGGCCAGCGTGCGAGCGGCCGCTTCTGGCACAAGGCGGCCCACGAAGCTCATCCCCACCACCCTCGCACCAAGTTCGCACGTTGCGACCCACGCTAATCCGGCGCCCGCTCCGGCTCGGCTTCTGACTGCCATCCGACCAACAGAATTGTCGCGGCCACGGCAATGGCCAGCCCGACCAGCGGGGTGAACATGGCCAGTGCCACGCCGATGAGGAGCACGGTGCCGCGACCCGTCGGGTCTTTGGGAATGGCCATGGCGATGTAGGCGCAGGCAAATCCGGTCAGCAGCAGGGTGAGGCTGAGGGCGATACCCAGCAGCGGCTTGAGCATGGTCAGCAGCGGCAGCAGAAAGTAGATGAAGGGCAGGCCCATCAGGTAGTACGACGACAGTCCGTCGGCCAGCCTCGGCATGGCTTTGGCGCCTTGCTTCCAGCGTTCGGCGATGACCACTTGCACGCCGGTCCAGAGCATCCCCTGGGTGGGGAAGAACGGTGCGGTGATGCCCATCACGGCGTTGCGGATCGCCAGCGACAGGTGCGTGCGTGACGGGTCGGCAGGCATGGGGTCATCGGGTCGTTGCCGCTGGGCATCTTTCAGCACTTCTTGTCCGGTCACCAGATCGCCAAACATGATCACGTACGTCAGCAGTGCAATCGGCAGCGCCTTGAGCATCATCTCGAGGCTGGGCCAGCCGATGACGAAGGGCGACACCTTGGCCACGGTGCTGGCCACTGGCGGGATCAACACGCCCCACTGGATGTCGTACTGCACCTCTCCCACCAGTGGGCCGATGATCGCCGCCGCCAGGAAGCCGGGCAGCAGCCCCAGCGCGGCAATCTTGGCGAGCCAGCCGTGCTTGGCCTTGAGCCTTGCCACCGGCAGTGAGAACAGCAGCACCAGGCACATGCCGCAGGCCACGGCAATCGAGATAGGTGTGACCAGCAGGAAGCGCTCGGCGTCATCGATGAACACGCGCTTCAGTGCAGCAATACCGGCGCCGAGGATGATCCCGGCCTTGAGCACCGGCGGCAGCCAGCGCACCAGCTTGGCCCCGGTGCCGGTGATGCCCAGTACGAACACCAACGAGGCAAAGCTCAGCGTCAGCGCGGTCATGGCCTGAAAGCGCAGGTCAGGCTCTTCATAGCTGCCCAGCACGAAGGCCAGCACCAGCGGCAAGGCCGGGGTGATCCAGCCGGGCGCGTAGGGTTCGCCGAAGACGATCACCGCCGACGTGATGAGCACGGTATGGATAAACGAGCAGGTCACCGCTTCTTCAAAGCTCAGACCAAAGAAGCCGGTCATGATCGGCACCAGCGCCAGGCCAGTGGCGGCGGCGACGAAGAAGCCCTGCAGAAATTCTGGCCACAGCAACCGGGTGTGCAGAAATGGCACGCGGAAGGTGAACGGCCCCCAACGCCAGCCGGGCGCGGGCTTGATATCGCTCATCGAGGTCTCTCTCCAGATAGAAAAGCCGACGCTGCTTTGGCGTCCGCATGGTTTCGTCGCACCGCGAGTGTGATCCTACTGCGTGATGTCGCTCGCCGATGTCACAGAGGTGACTCGCCCAGGCGTTGTGACATCAGCGCTTTGACGCCGACGTTTTTCCTTCCCAGCCGCCTTGCCAACTGGCGATGTAGGCGTCGACATCGAAGCCGCTCTTGCGCGCCTCGGCGTCCAGCTTTTCGACGTCGAGAATGCGGATGCCGTTGTTGCACGATTCAATCCAGCCGCGTCTGGTCCATGTTTTGAGAATGCCGTTGACCCGCTGCCGTGTGCCGCCGACCCTCGCGCCGATTTCGCTTTGGCTGCCGAAGGGTTCCAGCAAGATGGCGCCGTTGGCCTCCGGTTTTCCCCGCAGGCGCAGCATGCGAAGCACGTAGACCGCCAAGCGGACATTGAGATTGTGCAGGCTGAGCAACTCGACCCGGCCGCGCAGAAACGACGCCCAGCGACTGCCGAATTCGCGATACAGCCCGAGGTAGTAGATGGGCCACTGGCGCCCAAACTCTGCGATCACCGGCTGCGGCAGGGTGATGACCGTCGCGCCTTCCTGGCAGATGCAATTTCCGGCGTAGATGGGTGACGCGCCTGGCAGATAGTGCGGAAACCAACCGCCCGGAACGACCTCTTCCATGGTGATCTCATCGCCTTTGGACGTTGAGATAAAGATGCGAAAGCTGCCGCTGCCCACCCCAAAGATGTGGGTGACGGGCTGACCTTCCACGTAAACGATCTGCCCTTTCTCGTAGCGTCGTATGCCCGCCCGCGCCACCAGCCACGCGTGGGCCTCGGCCGGCACGTCATCGAACCACGGCCACCCCTGCACCAGCTCCAGCGCGAGCGCCGATGTCGGCGGTAGCGGCTTTTCCTCTTGCTGTCGCTTGAGCGGCTGCGACGCCGTGCTTGGTTCTCGCATGAGCCATCACTCCTTCAGGAGGCGCTGATCAAGTGCCCCGCCTGCACCGGACGTCATTTGAGGTCGGGCCAGGCGCGAGTGGATAGCGTACCCGACGTTCGCAAACCCCCGAGCAGCGAAGCGCCCGCGTCGCTTACTTCCAGCACTGGCGCCCCGCCCAGCGTGCGATTGATCGCGTCTTGCGAGTGGCCAGCGACGTGTAACGGTTGTGACAGCGTGGCGACAAACGCTGCCGTAGCCTGCCCTCATTAGAAAAAAACGTATGAGGAGATCCATCAATGCCAACGAAGAAGTGGGGCCTTGCGCCCCGCGTCATGGCGCCGACCCTGGCGCTTTACTTCTTGACGGCCTTCTTCGGTCACGTGGTGTGGGCCGAAGAAGCGTCATGGTCGCTGGACGAGCTTGAAGCCTTGATCGACTCGTCCGATGCCGATGCCGATGCCGATGCCGATGCCGAGTCGGCGCCGGCTGCGGACGCTGCCCAGGCACCTGCGTCGCCGGTCGCGCCGACCATCCCGGTCGAGGCCGCTGAAGATCGCCCCGAACCTGACCCGCCGCCACCGGCGCGCGCCAGTCGCCAGATTGAAGAAATTGTCGTAACTGAACCGCCCCAAGTATCCCGGAGGCCATTTAGTCTGAGTCACGCAGCTTTGACGTACTCAGGGTGTTGTGCATAGTAGTTAGCTTCTGCTTCGGCTGGCGGGATGTGCCCGATGGGCTCCAGCAGTCTTCGGTTGTTGAACCAGTCCACCCAGTTCAAGGTGGCCCATTCGACGTCCTCGCGTTTGCGCCATGACGACTGCCGGTGGATGACTTCGGCTTTGAACAAGCCGTTGATGGTCTCGGCCAGGGCGTTGTCATAGCTGTCGCCGACGCTGCCCACCGAGGGCTCCAGTCCCGCGTCGACCAGGCGCTCGGTGTATCGAATCGAGACGTACTGGACGCCCCTATCGCTGTGATGAACCAGCCGACCCGATCCAAAGGGCTTTCGGTCGTGCAAGGCTTGTTCCAAGGCATCGAGCACGAAATCGGTGCGTGCCGATGATGAGGCTCGCCAGCCGACGATGCGTCGGGCGTAAACATCAATGACAAAGGCAACATAGACAAAGCCCTGCCAGGTGGACACATACGTGAAGTCGGACACCCAAAGCTGGTTTGGCCGATCTGCCTTGAACTGCCGTTGTACGTGATCCAGTGGGCATGAAAGGTTCTTGTCACTGAAAGTGGTGCGCACCCCCTTGCCGCGAATCACGCCGCGCAGCCCCAGCCGCTTCATCAGCCGTGCCACGGTGCATCGCGCAACTCCTACCTGCTCGCGTCGCAATTGGCGATAGACCTTGCGTACTCCGTAGACCCGGAAGTTGTCGTTCCAGATTTGCTGAATCAACGGGGTGAGTTGATCGTCTCGTTTAGCTCGAAGAGATCGTTGTCCTGGATCCCGCTGCTGGGCAGCGTGTGCGTAGTAGGTCGATGGGGCAATCGGCAGCACTTTGCAGATCGGCTCGACCCCATGGACATCACGATGTGCGTCGATGAACGCCTTCATCGTTTGAATGGGCGGTCGAGCTCCGCCTGAGCAAAATACGCAGATGCCTTGCGCAGAATCTCGTTGGCCTGACGCAGTTCGCGAACCTCGCGCTCCAGCGCCTTCAGGTGCGCCTTCTCGTCGGTGGTCAGGCCCTCCCGCTGCCCAACATCACGCTCGTGCTGCCGGACCCACACCCGCAGGGTCTCGGCCTTGCACCCCATCTTTCCAGCAATCGATTCCATCGCCGCCCACTGCGAGCTGTAGTCAGATTGATGCTCCAGCACCAGCCGCACCGCTCGCTCCTTCAGCTCCGGGGAATACCGTATTCCTTTGTTCATCGCTCCATCCTCTCAAGGTTTAGAGCCTCCGGGAAAGATGGGGCGGTTCATAACGGCCACCAAGCGCGAAGAAAACCTGCGTGATATCCCGGCGTCCATCTCCGCGTTTCAGGGCGACACGCTTGAGAGGCAGGGCAAATTCAACCTCGAAGATTATCTTCAGGAAACGCCCGGCGTGGTGATCAACTCCCAGGGTCCGGGGACGGGCATCAGGATCACCATTCGCGGCATCGCGACCGAAACCAACCCGACATCGTCAAGGCCGTCACCGGTCGGTATTTTCATTGGCGACACGGCCTTCACCGATCCCTACATTGCGGGCCTTATTCCCGACTTGAATGCTTTCGATCTGGAGAGCGTCCAGGTCCTGAAAGGGCCGCAGGGCACCTTGTTTGGTGGGGCGGCGCTGTCGGGAGCCATCCGCTACGTCTTGAAGGACCCGGTGCTTGACGAGTGGCAAGGCGCCGCGTTCACGCAGTATGTCGACGTGACCGAAGGGGACTCGGCGTTCACCAGCGGGGTCGCGCTCAATCTGCCCTGGGCGGGGCGTGACGTTGCACTGCGAGTGGGCTACGTCAAACGCAACTATCCGGGTGTGATCGACGATTCGCGCGCCGGCGAAAAAGATGTCAATGACGGTGGCGGCGAGCAGAAGCGCGCCATCTTGCTGTGGACGCCGACTGACGCACTGTCGCTGAAGCTGACCCATCTTGATCAGGACTTCTCCGGCGACAACCAGAAGTTTGCCGTGGTCAATGCCGATGGCCCGCGCGAGATGGACCTGGTGGTGATTCCAGAGCCGGCACGCAACAGCTTCAGTCTCGACAGTTTCGAGGCCCGTTATGACTTTGATTCGATGCGCCTCGTGTCGCTGACCTCCTACACCGACAAGCAGCGGTTCTCGCTGAGCGACTACACCCCACTGCTCATTGGCCGGCCGCCCGAGGGCTATCCGGCAGACGCGGCCATCGTCTCGTTTTCAAACGTGAACTCTGACGCCTTGTCGCAGGAGTTGCGCCTGCAATCGACCGACAATGGCGACTTCAAGTGGTTGGTCGGCGCCTACTTCTACGATTACAGCCTGGACTTTGAGCTGTTCATTGGCCCGGCCCTCACGCAGTCTTCGTTGGGTGCGGGGACCCCGATCGGCGAACTGACTGACCTTCTCGAAAACGGCACCTCGATTGGCCAGTTAGCCGAGCTGCTCGGCCTCGGCACGCTGGATCTGGCCAATCAAACGTCCTTGCTTTACGCCACCAATCGCGCCAAATCGCAGGAAAGGGCGGTCTATTTTGATTTGACGCAAACCCTGGGCAACCTGGAGCTGTCTGTCGGTGCGCGCTTCTACCAGACCTTTGTCGACGGCGGCTTCATCGGCACCGGCGCGCTGGCGCGGGCCACGAACAATGGCCTGGAAGTTGATCAGCGCAATCGCATCGAAGAGCAAGGCATCAGCCCGAGGTTTTCGATCACCTACCGCTTCACCGACGATGTGATGGTCTACACGGCGGCCAGTCGCGGGTTCCGTTTTGGCGGCCTGCAGAGCGTCCCGTCGTCGCCGGTCAATGGGGTCCCCGAGACCTACAAGTCCGACTCACTGTGGAACTACGAGGTGGGCACACGGACCAGTTGGCTGGATAACACGCTGCAACTCGATCTCACGGCGTTCTTCATCGAATACACCGATCCGCAGATCACCCAGAAGACGCAGGGCACGAGTCTCAACTTCGTCACCAACGTCGGCGCTGCGGAAAGCTATGGCATCGAGGCGGCATTCCTCTGGTTGCCGCCGATCTCCGGGCTCACCGTGTCGCTGAGCGGTGGACTGACCGAGGCACGCACCACCGAGGCGTTCACCAGTTCCAGCAACACGGTGATCGAGCCGGGCACCCAATTGCCGGGCGCTGCCAAGTCGCAATACAGCGTCGGCCTGCAGCAATTTCTGCCGCTGGGGCGCCTGCTGCTGGACGCCACGATGAACTACACCTACGTCGGCAAAAGCTTCAGCACGCTGGAACGGGACTTGGCGGTCAACGACTACGGGGTGCTCAGCGCCGGGCTGGGCCTGAGCAGCGACACACTGCCGCTCAGCCCGCGGTTGAGCCTGAACGTCGCCAACATTCTCAACGAGACCGCTTTGGTCGACGGCGCCGCCGATTCAAGCCCGATCATCCCGCTCAGCACCTTCTCGCTTTTCGCACTGAACCCGCCGCGAACCGTTTCGTTACGACTCAACCTGAGTTTCTAGGACCTATCGAATGAGATCACTTCAACAGTTCACACTCTGCCTGCTGCTGAGTCTGTTCGCCCTGCCGGGGCAGGGGCAGCCGGCCGTTACCTCGGAGGTGCCTGATCCGGTCACGACCACTTATGGGCCGGTCCAGGGCGTGGCAGCACGCGAGCCGAATGTGACCATGTGGCTGGGCATTCCTTATGCCGCCGCCCCGGTCGGCGAGCAACGCTGGCGGGCCCCGCAAGCGCCCGCGCCTTGGACTGAGCCACTGCTCGCCTCGACATTTGGCAGCCCCTGCATGCAGATCGGCTCGCTTTACGGCCCGCCGCCCGAGGGCAAGCCCTGGGGCATGGCGATCCTCGAAACCTTTGGCAAACCCATCGGCGCGGAAGACTGTTTGACGCTCAATATTTGGCGCCCGGATGACGCGACTGGCGATCTGCCCGTGCTGGTGTTTGTGCACGGTGGGTCGGGGGTCATCGGGCATTCCAGCGAGTCGATCTACGAAGGCTCGCGCCTGGCCGCCAGGGCCAAGGCCATCGTCGTCACCATCAACTATCGGCTCAACATCTTCGGCGCGTTTTCGCATCCGGCTCTGGCGGGTGACGACGCGGTATCCAACTCGGGCAATTTTGCGACGCTCGACACCCTTCAGGCGCTGCGCTTCATCCAGGACAACGCGCAACGCTTCGGCGGTGACCCGGGCAATGTCACCCTGATGGGCCAGTCTGCCGGCGGGTTCATGGTCTACCGGGTGATGGGCTCAAAAGTCGCCGACGGCCTGTTCCAGAAAGCCCTCGTGCTCAGCGCCGGCATCAGCAAGTCCAACACCCTTGAGGAGGGCGCGGTCTTTGTCGAGGCACTGACCGCGCACCTGATGGTCAGCGATGGCCTCGCTCCGGACCCTAAAGCGGCCGCCACATTGATCGCCGAGAAGGACCCGCAATGGCTGCGTGAGTATTTGCACGAAAAGTCGGCAGCCGAGCTGATCGATACCTGGCGCGCCAACCGCGAAGCGCTGCCCGCCCTGCCGGGCAACTTCGGCGATGGCGTGGTCATGCCGGTGGACTTGCCGGCCGCTTACGAGGCGGGCGAATTCATACAGGTGCCGACCCTGATCGGCACCACCCGCGACGAGGCCAAGCTGCTGATCGGACACGTGCTGAAGGTGGACCTGCCGCAGCGCTTCACGATGATGGTGCAGCCGCAGCCTGAGGGCGCAGAGCCCTTGCAGGTGCACGATCTCATCCAGCCCTGGTTCCTGTCGTCGTGGACCAACGTGCCTTACAACGCCTACATGTGGGTCATGAACAAGTTGTTGTTCCGGCTGGCGGATGTGGACGGCAGCATTGCCAAGGTGGCGGCGCACGTGCCGCAGGTTTACGCCTATCGCTTCGACTGGGATCGCGCACCCGAGCCCTGGCACACGGTCTATGGCGCCGGCCATTCCATGGACTTGCCCTTCATCTTCGGCAACTTCGAGAACAACATCTTCTCGAAGTCGTTCATCGAGCAAAACCAGGCCGGCCGAGAGGCGCTGTCAGCGCTGATGATGGAGACCTTTGGCGCATTCCTTCACAACGGTGATCCCAATGTGCCCGGCCTGCCGTCGCCATGGATGCCCTTCGACGTTGGTGAGGGCAGCGACAGCAAGTTCATCTTCGATGCCACTGACGACGAGGTCTGCGCGCCTGGCGGTTGCTAGCGCGGCTCGGTACGAGAGAGAACCTTGAGAGACCCATAAAGGGTCAGCAAAACGGCGATGTGGGGAGACACCATGCGTGAAGACAGCGACCATCGCGGCATCACCCGGCGCGAGGTGATGCTGGGCATCGGGGGGCTCGGGGCGCTGGCCTTGCCGGCTGGTCCGCTCTGGGGCGCGCCCCCTGCGGCGGCCGCCAATAAGGTGCCGCTGCCATCCCCCGACACCATTCGGCACGATTATCAGCGCATGGTCGATTTCGGCCCTCGCTTGCCGGGGCATCCGAATCACCTCCGCTTTGTCGACATGCTGGCGCGCGAATTTGAAGCGCTGGGCCTCACCTTGGGTCCTTGCCAGCATTACCCCTACACGCGTTGGGATCCGCTCGCCTATGGCCTGGAGGTTGAGGATGGCGGCGCGTTCAAGCCCGTCCCCAAGGTGGCCTATTACGTGCGCTCGGCGTCCACGCCTGCGGAGGGCATCACCGCATCGCTGGTCTACGGCGGCACCCTGGTCAAAAGCGGCCCGACGCACCTCGGCGAAGTGCCCAAGGGCAGCATCGTGGTGTTCGATGCCGTGTTGCCGCCCACGACCCTTCGCAAGCTCGCCAACCCGCATCATCTTCATGTGCCCGAAGCGCAGCGGGATGACTATCTCGACCGCCCCTACAAGCGCCTGTGGATGACGCCGCCCTTCGCGATCGAGGCGGCGCTGGCCCGGGGTGCGGCGGCGGTGATCATCATCATGGACGTGTCATCCGACATGATTCAGGACAATTTCTCGCCGCATTCCAACCCCTACCAACCACCGCTCCCGGCGCTCTTTGTCGGGCAGGACACCGGCGAGGCGATTCGTCGCCTCGCCAAACGTGGCGCCCGCGCGCGACTCACCTTGCACGCGCAATGGAATGCGTCGAACGTGCCGTCGCTCACTGCCATCCTGCCCGGCAGCAGCGATGAAGTGATGATCATCAACACGCACACCGACGGCCAGAACTTCATCGAAGAAAACGGCTGCATGACCCTCGTACAACTCGCCCGACACTTCGCCAGCCTGTCGGGCGACGAGCGTCTGCGCCGAACGCTGGTGTTTGTCGGCTGGCCGGGCCACATGACCGGTGTGCTACCGGAGTGTGAGGGCTGGTGCCGAGATCACCCTGATCTGATGAAGCGCGCTGCCGCCGCGTTCACGATTGAGCACCTCGGCGCACCGGAGTGGGAGGACATTCCCGGCAAGGGCTATGGCCCCACCGGCCGCAATGAATACATGAACTTCGCCACCACCGGCGGCGTGCTGACCGATTACGTGAAGGAAGGCTTTGCGAAGTTCGACCTTCGCGAACACGGTATTCAGCACGGGCCGGGCATCACCACCGGGTCGATCTTTCATGAAAGCGGTGTGCCGCATGTGGGCGTGATTGGCGGTCCCAATTATCTGCTGGGCGTCGTTGCCGACGGCCACATGGACAAGCTCGATGCCGATCTTGCCGCCCGGCAAACCGCCATGCTCGCCGAGCTCATCAAGCGCGCGGATCGCGTGCCGGCCGCGCAGCTGCGCGCGGGCGACAAGACCTTGGGGCTGGACGAGAACGCATCGAAGCACAAGCTCGATGCAGAACTCGCGGTGCTGCGAACCAAGCCGCCGGACGACAGCATTCTCGGACCGTGCCTGGCATCAGACGGGTGACACGCCACGAAGCGCTTCGCTCAGAACTTGCCTGACAGCCGCGCGTGATCGGCGTCAATTTGTCCGACCAGCCAATCGGCGACTTCCTTAAAGCGCCGGATGTTCGCGGCGTCGCGGTGCCGCAGCAGCCAGAGTTCGCGCTGTAGCGCCGGACCATCGCTGAGCCGGACGAGCTTTTTTGACGAGACCGCCACACAGGGCAACAGGGCCAGACCCAGGCCAGCCTCGCAGGCCTTGATCAGGCTCGACATGGCGCTGCACCGGAAAGGACTTTTCGCACTGGGGACGTGGCGACGTAGCCACTGCATCTCTGCGGCGTCTGACAAGTCGTCGTTGAACGTCAGCCACGGCAGGTCGCCCCATTGCGCGCGCGGCGTTCGGCTGAAGGCACGCGCCCCGTAAACCGCCATGCCGATGGTGCCGACGCGGCGCATCAGGATGGCCGCGTCCTGCTGCGGACGGGCGACGCGCAACGCCAGGTCAGCTTCGCTGCGCATGAACGACAGCGCGTGGTTGTCGGCAATGGCGGTGACCTGCAACTGCGGGAAGGCTTTTTGCAGCGTCGGGAGTCGCGGAATCAGCCAATCGTTGAGCAGGGCATCGACCGAGGTGATGCGGATGGCACCACTGATCGCGTCGGACTCGGTTTGGGTCACCGACACCAAGGAATGAATGTTGTCCTCAATGCCCGCCGCCGCGGCGAGGAAGGCGCGCCCGGCATCGGTCGGTCGGTAACCCGAAGGGCCACGAATGAACAGCCGCGCCTGCAGGCTTGCCTCGGCAGCCGCCACGCGGCGACTGATGGTCGAGGTATCGACGCCCATGCGAACGCTGGTCTTGCGCATCGAGCCCTCGCGGGCCAGCGTCAGCAGAATGGGGATGTCGTTCCAGTTGAGTGGCGTGATGGGCTTGGCCAGAAGGTGTTGCATCTGTGCAATATCAAATTGCAGATTAGCAGCTAGTGCAAGGCTGGCGGCCAGCGTAGGGTTTGGTGCACATCAACTGCTGGAGCCGCCGCATGAACACCGAACCCCGCTCATCGACCGAAGCCGCCACGCCCCGATCCTGCTGCGCCGCGCATGCACACGGCACTATCCCCGATGGCGCGAACTGCAGCGATCAGCCCCTGGATCGTGGCGATGGCATCGTCTACCGCTATCCGTTGATCGACGAACTGCTTGAGGCGCGGCGGACGGTCTTTGGCGGCAAGGATGCGGTGTTCAACGGCTATCGCGGTCACGTCTACCGCATGCTCAATTTTGCCCGGCAGTGGACGCCACCCAGCCCTGAGCGTGACGACAAGATCGCCATCGCTGCGGTGTTTCATGACATTGCCGCGTGGCCCAACGACAACCTCGACTACCTGCGGCCGTCAGCCGATCAGGCCGCGGCGTACCTCGACGAGATTGGGCAAGGCCAGTGGAAACCCGAGATGCGGCTGATGATTGAGTCGCACCACAAAATCACCGCCTACAAAGCCGAGCATCGCGACTGGGTGGAGCCGATTCGCCGCGCCGACTGGTGCGACGTGTCGTTTGCGATGTTCCGCTTTGGCCTGCCGAAAGGCTTCGTGCATCAGGTGCGCGAAGCTTTTCCGATCAGCGCGTTCTACCCGAACGAGGTGCTGCGGGTGACCTTCAAGTGGATGCTGCGCAATCCGCTGAACCCGGTGCCGATCCTGCGCTGGTAGATCAGCCTCCCAGCGGGAAGGCGAACAGCAGCCAGAACAGATCGCCGCGCGGTGCGTTGCGGACTTCGTATTCCTTGTGCCACTGCAGAATGACCGCAGTGGTCGGGGTAAACCAGAAGCTGGCCTTGGGGCCGATGGCGAATTTGCGCAGGCGCTGGCCCGACACGGTGACACCGGACTGGCGGTCGTCCTCGATCTGCACCGTGTAGTTGCCGCTGAAGCCGATGTCCCAGCGCATGTCGTCAAACGGACGATACGCCACACCGTAAGTGAGGCCGGTCTGTTGCCCGTCGCGATACTGGGTGTCGCGGTTGCGGCCTTTGAATTCGTGACCGAACGTGAAGGAGATGTCCCAACGCGGGGTCGGCAACCAGCTCAAGGCCGTGTTGATGGCGCCGCCGTAGCGGTTGAGCATGACGTTGACGGCTGCGTTCGGGTCGTAGTTGCCCCACGGCAGGTAGGCAATTAGGCCGGCCATCACGTGAATATCGCCGAACGAGCGGCTCAGGTAGGCCTCGGGGCCGAACAGGGTCACGCCATTGTCGAACGCATCGCCTGCGGGTGTTCTCAGGCCCGAGCTGATGGCCTGTGAAAAGCCACCAACCGAGACTTTGAATCCCTGCCAGGGTTGCTCAAAGGTGTAGAGCACGCGCGGGGCCAACGCGAAGGCTTGGGCGCTGACGCCCGGCACCCGGTCACCTTGCCCATCGCGGAGCGTGGCAGCGTCATAGAACAGTGAGTAGCCGTAGAACTGGGTCTTGCCAGGCGCCGGCATGATCCCGGAATAAGCGACCTGAGCCCCATGGGCGTAGTAGGTCTGTCCGGTCTCGGCGGCGATGGCCGGTGTGGTGGCAACGCCCAAGGCGAGGGCGATGAGCAGGCGGCGCGCGCGTGGTGAGAAAGGCTGGGCAAGCGGCATGTAAGTGCTCCGATGAGGCAAGTCATTGCGAAGAGCGTGGCGTTTGGCTTGCGCGCACCCGACTCGACGCAGGGTCGCGTTGGCGGTGTGGCGGTGGTTCCTTGCGGCACGGGGGCTCGACGTCAAACAAAGGTGTTTGCGGCGGTTCGGCTTTTTCGTTGTCAGGGACATTTCCGGAGTATCCGGCGTCCCGTGAATGAATCTGGCGGGTTACAACGCCGTGATTTTCGTTGACCCTCGCCAAGTATGCAAGCGCACAATGTCTGAACGACAGAATTTAGCGCGATGCACCGTTTTCGGGCCTCCGGCGCCAGCGCGCTTCACCGTGGCGCCCTGACCGTCCGCCGTTCACGTGTTGTCCGACGGTGTGCGCGCATCTGGCACACGGGCGTATCTGCGGCCGCCCCGGCGTGTTTACCCTCCATGCACGACCGAAACCAAGGGTGCATCTTAAATGTGCATTCGATGTCGCAATACGCGCAATCAGCGTAAGCGATGCCCTACACAGAACATCCACATTATCTGACTGGGGCTCGAACATGGTGCGCCGCACAATGGCCTGCACGACCGATTAATTTTTGCGTACAAATGTTTTAAAAAAATCGGCACGCTTTAAGCCACTTAATTGAGGGATGGATTTCATGAAGATATTTCGTTTAGCCAGCACGTCGAAGGCGCTGTTGGCGTTGGGGCTGGTTGCTCCGCTGCCGATGCTCGCTCACGCGGACGACACACAGCGTTACTTCGGTGTTCAAGGCACCTACAGCATGGCCGACGACGATCGCGGCTTTCGCCTCAACGAGCTGGGGCTCGACGCCGACACTGACGAAGCCGTCGGCTTCAGCGTGCTCTACGGCTGGCAGTTTCCGAGTAACTGGGGTGTCGAGGCACAATTGTTCTCAGAGACGATTGAGACCGACGTTCCCGGCGTCACCGATTTTTATCGTCACGGCGTGACCGCTGACCTGACCTATTCTTTCGGCGACCGCAGCAGCTTCACGCCCTTCGCGCTGATTGGTGTGGGCGGCAATTACAATGACGTGTCTCCCAACGACGACGAGTTTGACCTGCTGGCGAATGCGGGTCTGGGTTTTGTAACCGGTCCGGTCTTCAAGTACGGCGACATTCGACTGCGCGCCGAGGCGCGTTACATGTTTGACACTTTCGAGTCCGAATACGGTGACATCCGTTTTGGTCTGGGCATCGAAATTCCGCTGATGAAAACGCCCGAGCCGCTGCCCGAGCCTGAGCCCGTCGAGCCCACGGTGGTCGAAGTGCCATCAGGCCTGCGTGATGACGATGGCGACGGAGTCATCAACGACCGCGATCAGTGCCCCGAAACGCCCGAAGGTGAGCGTGTCGACGGCGTTGGCTGCCCGTTGGGCAATTTGATTCCGCTTAATGGTGTGACCTTTGAGTTCGACAAGACGCGCCTGCGTCCGGATGCCGAAACCATCCTCGACCTCGCGGCCCTGGTGCTCAACAAGTACCCGGACATGGAAGTCGAAGTGGCAGGTCACACTGACAGTCAGGGCGCTGAGGGATACAACCAGACGCTTTCGGAAGGCCGCGCCAACGCGGTGCGTGATTACTTCATGTCCAAGGGCGTGAAGAACACCATCACCGCCCGTGGTTACGGAGAAGCCGAACCGGTTGCCGACAACGACAGCGAAGAAGGTCGCGAGCGCAACCGCCGTGTCGAGCTCCGCATCCTCAACTGATCGGCCTACCCCGAGTGCGCCCGGCTTTGTTTGCCGGGCGCCCATTGAACTGAATTGAGTGATCCCATGAAATTGAAATCTATGTTGTTACCCGCCATCGCGGCGGTTTTTCTGCTCGGCTGCGAAGCCAACGGTGTTGATGCCGACGGCTTCCCCGGCGGCGGCGGTGGTGGCAACGTGCCCCCCGGCAGCGTGGCCGACACCACCAACTGCGCGACGCCGGTGTCCGGCCTCTGTGTGCTGGGTGGCGACTCTCATCCAGGCGGTCTGGTCGATGTGCTGCTGGCACCCGACGGCCCTCTGGGTCCGATTGCCGGCGCCATCGATACCGATGCGTTGGTCGAAGCCCTAACCTTCACGCTTGAGAACGATGACGGCGATCTGGCTGGCATCGTGGAAGGACTGGTCGCCGACGGCCAGCTTGAGGAAGGGTTGACGCTGCTGTTGCTGGGCGAAAACGGCGACGGCATGGGCGCTTTGGCCGAAACACTGACCAACCTGCTGCTGCCCAACGATGAAGGTCAGGGCCTGATGGGTCTGGTGAGTGAAGACGGCGGCGTCGGTCTGGTGCAGGCACTGCTGATCGACGGCAGCGACGCCAGTTGCCAGGCCCCGCTGGGTACCCTGTGCCTGATCAGTGGTGACGGCAACCAAACCGGCCTGGTCGACCTGCTGTTGACTTCCGGCGGCGTGGCGGGTGCTGCCAGCCCGACCCTCACCGACGAAGCCACCGACCAGTTGGTCGCCACGCTGGGTGACCTGCTCGAAAGCAACGGCGCGTTGGCCGATCTGGTCGAAGGCTTGTTCCAGCAAGGCCAGTTGGCCGAAGGGCTGGAAGTGTTGTTGATGGGCTCACCCGACGACGGTATTCCCAGCGGCCTGATTGCCGCGCTCGATGGCATCACCGGCGACCTCGGCACCGTTCTCGGTGAGGTGGGCGACTTCCTCGGCGACGTGCTGCTGCCGGGCGGTGGTCTTGGGGGTTTGATTCCGACCACGTAACGCCGAGTGACCGCGGGCTTTGGTCCGCTGCACTGATTCGAAAAAACCGCGAGCTTGCCTCGCGGTTTTTTTTGGCTGTCGTTTAACCCCATTCCGCAATCCGCCGCGTTGTAGTCAGCGTGGTCTTACTCTCTATGGAGCGGAACGATGAGCAAACAACAGTGGATGGTGGCGGGCGCGGCCTTTGCCTTGGTCACGGCCTGTGCGCAGACGTCGAAGCAGGATGAAGCCGTGGGCGGGCGGGCTGAGTCCGAGATGGCGGTGCCGATGGTGCGTCCCTCAGCGCCCGCAGCCGCCGCCGACATGGCGATGGTGCGCTCGCAAAAGCGGATGGCCGAAAGTTTCCATGGCGGCGTCATGCCCGGTTATTACGCCCCGCCGCCGGAGCAGCATCGCGAAAACTACGCGCACCTCAAGGACAACGGCATCCTGCGCGCCGCCGAGCAGCCGGTGTCCACCTTCAGCATTGATGTCGACACCGGCGCCTACGCTAATGTGCGGCGCTTTCTGCGGCAGGGGCAGTTGCCGGTGCAGGACGCGGTGCGGGTCGAGGAGATGATCAATTACTTCGACTATGGCTACGCGCCGCCGAAAGACCGCGCACAACCCTTCAGCGTGCACACCGAAATCGCGCCCACGCCATGGAATGCCAAGACGCACCTGCTGCGCATCGGCCTGCAGGGCTGGCAAGCCAGCGGACCGCTGCCGCCGTCCAATCTGGTGTTTCTGGTGGATGTGTCGGGCTCCATGCACAGCCCCGACAAGCTGCAACTGGCGGTGTCCTCGCTCAAGATGCTGGTGCAGCAACTGGGGCCGAATGACCGCATCAGCCTGGTCACCTACGCCGGGCAGTCTGGCGTGGTGCTGGAGCCCACCCCGGCCAGCGAGCGGGTGAAGATTATTTCGGCGCTGGACCGTCTGCAGGTCGGCGGCAGCACCGCCGGTGCGTCCGGTATTGAACTGGCCTACGCCATGGCCCGGCAGGGGAACATCGAAGGTGGCATCAATCGCGTACTGCTGGTCACCGACGGCGACTTCAATGTGGGCGTGACCAACTTTGAACAGCTCATGGACATGGTCGAACGCGAACGCAAAGACGGCGTGGCGCTCTCCACCCTGGGCTTCGGCACCGGCAACTACAACGACCATTTGATGGAGCAACTTGCCAACTGCGGCAACGGCAACTACCACTACATCGACGGCCTGGAAGAAGCGCGCCGGGCGTTGGTGGCGAGTCGCGCATCAACTTTGCTCACCATCGCCAGCGACGTGAAGATCCAGGTTGAGTTCAACCCCGCCGTGGTCGCCGAGTACCGCCTCATCGGCTACGAAAACCGGGCGCTGGAACGTGAAGACTTCAGCAACGACCAGGTTGATGCCGGTGACATCGGCGCCGGGCACAACGTCACGGCGCTCTACGAAGTTGCCTTGGTCGGCAGCGGTGGCGAACGCATTGCGCCCCTGCGCTACGGCAGCAACAAGCCCGCCGGCACGGCGCAGGAGCTGGCCCATCTGCGGCTGCTCTACAAGCAGCCGGGCGAAACCGCCAGTCGCCTCATCGAGCAGCCCATCGGTCGCGATGCGGTGAAAACCAGCCTGTCCCAGGCCAGCGAATCCTTCCGCTTTGCCGCAGCGGTGGCCGCCTTCGGCCAGAACCTGCGCGGTGGGCGCTACACCGAGGGCTTCGACAACGGCGCGCTGCTGGCGTTGGCACGTGCCGCGCGAGGTGATGATGCCGACGGCTGGCGCTCGGAATTTCTGCAGTTGGTGCAGCTTGCAGATAGTCTTTCGCAACCGGTACGCACCGGCGCCATGGAGTCTCAGGAGTGCGTTTCTGAACGGGGATGCGGATAGCGACTTGATGCTGGCCTGGGCGGGCGGCGATGCGGGGGCGTTCGAGCGCCTGTATCGCCGCCACAAGGACAGCCTCTATCGCTACTTTCTGCGCCATGTTCGCCCGCCGGATCTGGCGGGCGAAGCCTTTCAGGACGTGTGGCAAAAGGTGATCCAGTCCCGCGACCGATACCGCGCCGACGCACCCTTCGCCGCATGGCTGTACACCCTGGCGCATCATCGGCTCATGGACCATTACCGCAGCCAGCGGCCCAATGACGAAATGCCCGACGACCTGCCCGCGCCCGAGCAAGGTCACCCCGAACGGCTGACCGAGCAGGCGCAGCAGTCCTATCGTTTGTTGGCCGCGCTGCAAACCCTGCCGCCGGAGCAACGCGAAATCATCGTCCTGCGCGAGGAGCAGGACTTCACGCTTGAGCAGATGCCACCATCCAGGGCGTGGGCCGCGAAACGGTGAAAAGCCGCCTGCGCTACGCACTCGCCAAACTGCGGGAGGTGCTGCATGACTGACCAACCCGAACACCCCGACGACCGCGACCTGGCGCAATACCTGGCAGGCAAACACCCGCTGAGCGCCCGCTATCGCGCTGCCAAGGTTGCCGACGCCCCGCCGCCCGAGCTGGATGCCGCCATTCTGGCCGCCGCGCGTAGCGCCACCCCGCGCCGCCGTCGCAGCGTCCGCCGCTGGGCCGTGCCAGTGGGCTTGGCTGCCAGCCTGATGATTGCCGTGCCGCTGGTCTGGCAGGTGTGGCAGACCGATGAGTCACACAACGCCGACTTTGCCCACCGTGCCTCGGCGCCCGTCGCGGTGATGGAAGAGCGGGCTGAAAGGTCGCCCGAGCCAGAAACCCGTGACGCCGACGTAAAGGCCGAAAAGCAGGCCATGGTGCGTGCGGAATCCCAAGCCGCGCTGTCGCAACGACAAGCACCGCCGCGTGCCTTGGCCACCGCGCCGCCGTTACCTGCGCCGCCCTCGGTAACGTTCTCCTCACCGCCCAACATGGCGGAGGATCAGGTCGCTGCGCAGGCCGATGCAGAGCGTGAAGACCCACCCACCCATTCCTTCAACGGCTTTGGCCCGGCGCTGTTTGGTGACGATGAAGAGTCGGTGCGCATTGCCTGGGGCAGGCCGCTCACCGTGCAGGGCAACGAGCCCGAGGCCTGTCGCCAACTCTTGGCAGAACCCCAGTCCGCCTTCGGCATCTCCTTCATGTTGGTGAATGGCCGGTTCGCCCGCTACGACGTCACCGGCCCGCAGTTCGAAGCGCCCGGCGGCATTCGCGTGGGCGACACCCGCGCCACCGTGGAGCAACGCCACGAAGGCAACCTCACCGTCACGCCGCACAAGTACGTCGAGGGCGCCGACGTGATCACCGTCGAATCCCCCGCGGGCGGCACCGCGCGGCTGATTTTTGAGATGACGCCGGAGGGCATCGTTGAGCGTTGGCGGTTGGGCGTGCCGCCGGGGGTGGATTTTGTGGAGGGGTGTAGTTAGCGAGCTGCCCAAGTTGCCTTACAACGTAGTGTGTCGGCCAAGCGGAAAGTGCAACATGGTTCCCCCACCGTTGGCTCAGCCCTGCGGAAATTGGTAATGAGTTGTGTGTCGCCGAAAGCCTAGCACTGCCATGAGCAGGCAAGCGGCTAGTGAATGGCTGTCGGATGTTGCTTCTTTCGGTCTGCTGGCCTACGATAATTATCTCTTTACGCGCTTTTCTACGCATTGGGCTGGGAGCGTAGGAGAATTGTCGGGCGTTTCGCCAGACTTACATCGATTGACTGGGATTATTGCCGCAAACTACCGTCGGGATTCCCTGCGGTCTCGGTGCCTCGGTCCTCGGAAATCCCGCCGGTAGTTTGCGGCACAGATCAGGTAAAGAGAACTTGACAGGTGAACCGAGAGAGGCGCTTCTCGCTAAGGCCATACTCGATGAATGCAATGTAAAGCCTTATCAAGGCTTTATTTTTTTGTGCGGAGGAGAGGCAGACGCCAATAGTGGACATCCCGCATCTGTTCGAGACGCTCTATACAGGCAGCTAGTCAAGGATCGGGCGCTCGAGCCTCGCATCAGGCTTGCAGAACACTACAAGGACTGGGCGCATGATTCAGTCTATTCCGATCTCCTGATATTTGAGCAGCACCTCGCCGAACTTTCCTCGGTAATTGTTTTGATACTTGAAAGCCCAGGTTCATTGGCAGAACTAGGGCTTTTTGTTGCCGTCGAAAATTTTAGAGAAAAATTGCTCGTTGTCATCGCCGACGAGCATTATAAATCGGATTCATTTATTCGACTTGGTCCAGTTGATTATCTGGAAAAGACACATAATAATCCGGCCTCTTGTTATTCTTGGCATGGAAGCAGAGGGGAGTTTAGTGCGCAGCTAGCAACCTCTTTGCAAGCGGAACTTGCCGATGAAGTGCGGGGGCGCTTACATACTCCAGGGGGTGAGAAATCTTTTCAGAAGGAAGAATGGCTGCACAAGGCGCTGCTTGTTGCTGAATTAGTCAGCATAATGTCCGCAATAACAGAGGGTGAAATAAAATCAATACTCAACACATTTGACCTTCATATGACTAGCGATGAAGTGAGGCAGATTCTTTACATTCTCAAGAACACAGGCCTTATTGATCTAGAGGCCCGCGGGAAGCAAAGATTCTATGTTTGCGCAGATGATCGAAGTTACTTGACGCTCCGAGCAAATTCGATGATTCTCGATGCTGCAAGATTTCGCGCTGATGCATTGGAATTCTATAGAAAATTTGACAAAAAGAGATTTCTCGCGATCACCAATGCGCTTTCCAGAAGGAGGTCGAGATGAGAAATTCACGCATCTTTCAAGAAATGGCCGAAGCTTTAGGGATGCTGCCCGGGCACCTAGAGAAAATTGTTAGGACCGCGCCGCTTAGATATAAGAAATTCTCGATACCGAAGCGCGATGGCACTCCAAGATTGGTAGCGCAACCTGCTAGAGAGGTTAAATTAATTCAGCGGTGGCTAATTAGTAACTTAAGAGATCACCTCCCAGTCCACCCGTCTGCCACAGCTTATGAAAAAGGGTCGTCGATTGTGATTAATGCATCGGCGCACCAAGAAAGTAATTATTTTATTAAAATGGACTTTCAGAACTTTTTCCCCTCTATAAAGGGAAAAGATATCGACCTTCATCTACAGTCACTTAGTCGTATAAACCTCAGCCAAGAGGATAGAGATGTAGTGGTTCGCTCTTGCACATGGGCTCCCCATCGGATTCCGCCGCTTGAGCTCTGTATCGGGGCGCCCTCATCACCTGTGTTGTCAAACTCTATCCTTTTCGAATTTGATTGCGCAGTCGAATCATATCTAATCGAGGAGAAGTTGCCGGTTCGGTATACACGATATGCAGACGATCTAACATTTTCGTCCTTGAGCGGCGGCTGGCTTCATGATGTTCGTAATCAAGTGAAGATGATTGTTCGAGGTCTAGAATATCCTAAACTTCGCATAAAGGAAGAAAAAACCGTACTTGGCTCAAGAGCCGGGCGACGGGTAGTCACAGGATTGGTTCTTACCCCTGACAAAAAATTATCCGTGGGAAGAGAGCGAAAGAGGACAGCAAGAGCTATGTATCACCGATTTTGGAAGGGCGAACTGGACGAATCTGAAGTAATGCAACTGGAGGGTCTACTCGCTTTTGTGGAATCTGTGGAGCCTGGATTTAAATCGCGCCTTCAAGATTATTATCGAAAGAAGAATCCAGCTGCTTGAGGGCCGTAGGGCGGAATGAAATTGCGCCGAATGATAGTGAAGCGGCGCTCCACCGATAGAAACTCAAACCGTCACTCCGTAATGCCCCCTGTGGAGCAGACCTTTCAAAAGCTGAGTGCCTGACGACCGGCTGGCGGAGCTTGACCGCACTCGCCGATTTGACTCATTCGCACTGCCGCGTACGCGCCTCAACCGCGTACACTCCGCGCCCCATGCTCGCCCTTCAGAACATCACGATTCGCCGTCATACCCGCACCCTCATTGAGGGCGCGACCTGCACCGTGTACGCGGGCCAGCGGGTGGGGGTGATTGGCAAGAACGGCGTGGGCAAGTCCACGCTGTTTTCCGCCATCCGCGGCGAGCTGCTGCCCGACCTGGGGCGCATTGATCTGTCGAAGAACGTGGTGTTGGCCAACGTGTCGCAAGACACCCCGGCGCTGGAGCAGCCGGCGCTGGATTACGCGCTGGACGGTGACCTTGAACTGCGTGAAGTCGAGGCCCGCCTGCGGGATCTGGAACAACGCATCGAGCACCACGCCACCGAAGCCGACATCAATGCGTTGGTGGATGCCCATGATCGCCTGACCACCATCGACGGCTACGGCGCCCGCGCGCGTGCTGCGCAGTTGCTGCATGGCCTGGGCTTCGTCCCGGATCAGCAGGAAAACCCGGTGGCGAGTTTTTCCGGCGGCTGGCGCATGCGCTTGAACCTGGCGCGCGCGCTGCTGCGGCGCTCTGACCTGTTGTTGCTTGACGAGCCGACCAACCACCTCGACATGGACGCCGCGCTGTGGCTTCAGGAAACCCTGGCCACGCACAACGGTACCTTGTTGCTGATTTCGCACGACCGCGAGTTTCTCGACGCGGTGTGCACGCACACGCTGCACCTCGAGCGCGAGCGCGCCACGCTTTACGCGGGCAATTACTCGCAGTTCGAGCGGCAGCGTGCCGAACGGCTGGCGCAGCAGTCGCAGATGCACACCAAGCAGCAGGAAAAGGTCGCGCACCTGCAGTCGTTCATCCAGCGCTTCAAGACGCACGCCAGCAAGGCGCGCCAGGCGCAGAGCCGCATCAAGGCGCTGGAGCGGATGGAAATGGTCGCGCCGGTGCTGGCCGAAAACGAGTTCGAGTTTCGCTTTCGCCGGCCCGAGAAAATTCCCAGCCCGGTGATTCACATCAGCAACGGCCAGGTCGGCTACGGCGACAAGGTGTTGTTGCGCAATCTGCGTTTGTCATTGGAGCCGGGCGAGCGCGTGGCGCTGCTGGGCGCCAATGGCGCGGGTAAATCAACCCTGATGAAAAGCCTCGCCGGCACCCAGGAGTTTCTGGGCGGCGACATCATTCGCTCGCCCGATCTGCGCGTGGGCTATTACGCGCAGCACCAGCTTGAACAGCTCGACCCCACGGCCAGCGCGTTCCTGCATTTGCGGCGGCTGGACCCCAAGGCCAGCGAGCAAAACCTGCGCGATTATCTGGGGCGTTTCTCGTTTCACGGCGACCAGCAGATGGGGCCGATTGAGCCGTTCTCCGGCGGCGAGAAGGCGCGGCTGGCGCTGGCATTGGTGGCCTACATGCGGCCCAACTTGTTGCTGCTGGACGAGCCCACCAACCACCTCGATCTTGAAATGCGGCAGGCGCTGGAAATGGCCATCAACGACTACGCTGGCGCGGTGTTGCTGGTGAGCCACGACCGCCACTTGGTGCAGAACGTCTGTGACACGCTGTGGCGCGTGGCCGATGGCACCTGCGAAATTTTCGACGGTGATCTGGACGACTACGCCACCTGGTTGCGCGAGACCCGCCGCAAGGCGCAGCGCAACTTCAAGAACAAGGCGGCCTGAGCCGGTGACCTCGACGTAGCAACCATGTTTCGTCAAGCTCTTTTCTCGACGAGTTTAGGGTTCCATGCGGAGGTGTCGCGGAGCATGGCGTTGAGGATGGTGAGGAGTTTTCGTGCGACGGCGACGAGGGCGACTTTGTGCGGTTTACCGGCGGCTTTGAGACGCTCGAAGAAGGCTTTGAGCGGGACATTGAAGCGACTGGCCGACAGCGCCGCCATGTACAGCGTGTTGCGCACCTTGACGCGCCCGCCCCAGATCGCGCGCTTGCCGCGGAACGTGCCGGAGTCGCGGTTGAGCGGCGCCACCCCCACGAGTTTGGCGATGCCGTGACGATCCAGCTTCCCCAGTTCTGGCAGATCGATCAGCAGCCGTCGTAGGGTCTGTGGCCCGACGCCGGTGACGACTTCGAGCAAGGCCACTTTCTCGGCCCAGGCGGGCGAGCCGCGCAGGGTGTCGTCGAGGTCTTGGTCGAGGGTTTTGATCGCTTGGTCCAGAAAGGCCAGATGCCCGTCGATGGAGCGTTTCATCGCCGTGCTGGCGCGATGCCGACGATTCTTTTCGGCGGCGCTCATTTCAACCAACTGACTGCGCCGGGCGAGCTTATCGGCGAGTTCCAGGGCCGCTGCATCGGGCAAGTTGCGCGGCTGGGGCTGGAGGCGCAGACCGAACAGCGCCAGCACCTGGGCGTCGATCTGATCGGTCTTGGCCAGTTGCCCCGACGCGCGGGCGAAGTCTCGAACCTGACGCGGATTGATAACGGCTGCGGCGATCCCGGCGGCGACCAGGGCGCTCGCTACCTGGCGTTGCAGACCGCCGGTGGCTTCGATCACCACGATGTCCACGCCGACCTTTCGCAGATCGGCGACCAGCGACTGGATGCCGTCTGGCGTGTTGGCAACCTCGCCGCGACTCCGCTCTGGCAGTCGATGCCAATCCAGACGCTCGGCACAGACGTCGATTCCCAAGGCACTGCGATACACGCTGATACTTTCCATGACCCCTCCTTGAAAAAGTGCGGACTCCGAACCACGGTCCGAGCAACCATTCGGGTTTTAGAAAGAAAACCAGCCAGAGGCTCCAAAAGCTACGAAACGGTCTGCAAGACCCAGGGTGGGACGGGCTCTCCGGCTGTTACTACGACCGCTGAAAAACAATACACAAGGCTGGGTAGAGCGCAGCGAAACCCACCAGACAAACGCGGCCACACCCACAAACGGCCCAGCCAAAAAGCCTGACCTCCGCCCGGCAGGTTCATGACCCCAAGCGGTGGATTTCGCGTTGCTCTATCCACCCTACGCCGCACGCGCGTGGTGCAGTGCTTCACTTTCAAGAACAAGGCATCGACTTCGGTCGTAGGGTGTGTAGAGCGCAGCGAAACCCACCAGACAAACGCGGCCACACCCACAAACGGTCCAGCCAAAAAGCCTGACCTCCGCCCGGCAGGTTCATGACCTCAAGCGGTGGATTTCGCGTTGCTCTATCCCCCCTACGCCCCACGCTCCAGCCGCGGACCGTGCACGCCCAACCGGACGGTGACGGCGTGCTGCGGCGTCTGTGGGTCGGTTAGTCTGAGCGCCTGCATCCCTCAAAGCCCCACGCCATGCCGCATGACCCCCGCTGACTTTGCCGCCCTGACCCGTCTGGGCTGGAACGACACGCTGGCCGCATCCATGGTCGATGCATCGTCCAATACCGTGCCGGTACGGGTCATTGAGCAGCACCGCAGCGAGTACCGTGTCAGTGGCGCGTTTGGTGAGCACGCCGCCCGCACCCAGCCCGCGTTGCTGAAGCAGATGAATGCCGAGGGTGACGGCATTGCCGTCGGTGACTGGGCCATGTTCACGGCGGAAGGGCACTGGCTGGTGCAGTGTCTTCCGCGTTTCAGCCTGCTGGAACGCAGCCGTGAAGACGGGCGCCGTCAGCGGCTGGTGGCCAATGTCGACACCGCCTTGTTGGTGATGGGCCTCGACGGCGACTACAAGCCCGAGCGCCTCGCGCGCTACCAGCAGATGACCGAGGCCAGCGGCGTGCGGGTGGTCATCGCCCTGACCAAGGCCGACCGTGTGGCGGATGCCGCGTCGCAACGCGCCACCATTCAGCAGCAAGCCGGGCTGGACACGCCGGTGCTGCTCATGGACCCGCGCAAACCTGCGACGCGCGAATTGCTGACCGCCTACCTGCAGCCCGGTCATACGCTGGCGCTGCTGGGCTCGTCGGGTGTGGGCAAGTCCAGCCTGATGAACACCCTGCTGGGCGCCGAAGTGCAACGCACCGCCGAGACGCAGACCACCGATGACCTGGGGCGCCACACCACCACCGCACGGTTTCTGCGGCAACTGCCCGGCGGCGCCTGCCTGATCGACACCCCCGGCATGCGCGAACTCAAACTGGTCGAAGAACAGGTTGCTGACGACTTCGCCGACATTCGCGCCCTCACCGAGACCTGCCGCTTCAGCGACTGCCAGCATCGCAACGAACCGGGTTGCGCGGTGATCAGCGCCGTCACGCCCGAGCGCATGGCGGCGTATCGCGACCACCTCACGCCCAAACCCGCGAAGTTTCGGCGCGGCAAGGGCTGAGCGGCGGGCTCGGCTGCGTCTTGCCGCCTCAGGCCGGGACCAGCTTGTTGCCCAGCAGGCTGACTTCAACGGCCACGGTGTCGGCAAACTCGATCGCGTCAACGATCTCGTCGTTTTCGATGCCCAGCACCATGGCGTAGTGCGGCTGTGCGTAGGGCAGGCCGCTGGGGCCCACGCCTTCGCCCGAGGCCAGACACACGGCGCGGTCGTGTTCAACAATGATTTCGTGGCAGGTCAGTTCCGGGGGCTTCTGAAAGCTCAGCAAGGCCGGGACCAGGGTCGCCTTCACCGTGTCGCGCCCGATCATGGGTGCCGACACGGCGGTGGTGCCAATGATGCGGTACTGCGCCTGCGCCGACAGCATGTCGAACGCCTCTGAAAATTTCTGCGTGCACAGCAAGTCCATGTAGCGCTGGGCGACGGCTCGGGTTGGGTTCATGGCGGGCTCCTCTCGATGATTTTTTGGTTTGTGGTTGGGCTTGCAACGCGCAGCATTGCAATTTCTGACCATATGGTAAAAAAATGGGTAACGCAATAACGCCGCACCGGGCCGTCACCGTCCGGCGGCAACATCGCCATCGTCAATGAGCGTCCCTAGAAGACGCCACCCCATTGCCCGAGGAGAAACAACGCATGTTTGAGCAGGCCTTTTCGCCGATTCGCATTGGCGGCATCACCGTTCCCAACCGCATCTTCCGGCCGGCACACACCGCCAACAACACGCCGGGCGGACGGGTGGGCGAGCGCTTCATCGCCGCGCATGAAGAGGCAGCCCGCGGCGGCGTGGGGCTGAGCATCACCGGTGGCGCCGCCATTCATTGGTCGTCGATGCTGCACCCCAACGGGCTGGCGGTTTGGGATGACGCGTCGGTGCCGGGCTTGCAACAGTTCGCCGAGCGCATGGCCCCGTACCCCATGAAAGCCATCGTGCAGCTCTGGCACGGCGGGCATAACGGGTTCACGGCCAACGGCTCGCCGCCGTGGTCGGCGTCCACCACGCCGGGGGTGATGGTGGGTGTGCAGGCCATCGCCATGAGCACCGCGCAGATCAACGAGATCGTGGCCGCCTATCGCGACGCGGCCGTTCGGGTGGCCCATGCCGGGCTTGATGGCTGCGAGGTGCACGCCGGGCACGGCTATCTGCTGCGACAGTTTCTGGCCACCGCCATCAATCATCGCGAGGATGACTACGGCGGCACGCTGGCCAACCGCGCGCGCTTTCTGCTGGAGGTGCTGCGCGCCATTCGTGCGGCCGTGCCCAAGGGTTTTGTGGTCGGCGTGCGGATGGGCCCCGAAACACGGCCCGGCCTGGTCGAGCTCGACGAGATGATGCAGGTGGTGGCGATGATCGAGGCCGACGGCCTGGTCGATTACCTCAACCTCACCGTGGGCGAGTACAGCGCGCCCGAGATGATGGCGGCGCCGATGCACGAGCCGTCCGGATACCAACTGCCCTACAACGGTGACGTGAAGTCGCAGGTGACGCTGCCGGTGCTGGTCACCGGCCGTTTCCGCACGGTGGAAGAAGTGGATCAGGCGGTGCGGCTCGGCCAGGCCGATCTGGTGGGCATGGTGCGGGCCCACCTCGCCGATCCCCACATCGTGCGCAAGACGCGCGAGAACCGGGTGGACGAGATTCGTCCGTGCATCGCCTGCAACCAACGCTGCATCGGCGGGCTGTTTCTGCCGCCGGGCGAACCGTTCTGCGCGGTCAACCCGCGTGCCAACCTGGAATCCACCGTGCCCGAGCCGACCCAGGCCGACACGCCGCGCACGGTCATGGTGATTGGCGGCGGCGTCGCGGGGATGGAAGCCGCCCGCGTGGCGGCGTTGCGGGGCCATCGCGTCACGCTGTTCGAGGCACGCCCCCAGTTGGGCGGCACGGTGCGCTTTGCGGCCCGTCATGCGCCGAAGATGGCGTCGTTTGGCGACATCACCTTCTGGCAGGAGGCCGAACTGCGCCGCCTAGGTGTTGAGGTGCAGACCGGCCAGTACGTGGACGCCGACGACGTGCGGCGTGCGGCGCCCGATGCGGTGGTCATCGCCACCGGCGCGCGTGCACGCCTGGATGGCGGCCAGCGACATCGCCCCGGGCTGCACATCGAAGGGCTGGCGCAGCGCACGGTGCTGTCGTCCGAAGACGTGCTGTCACTGCCCCGCGAGCAACTGGGCGACAGTGCGGTGGTGCTCGACGATGTCGGGCATTACGAGGGCATTGCCGTTGCGGAATACCTCATCCAGCGCGGGCTGCACGTCAGCTACGTGACCCGTCACGCGGCGTTCGCACCGTTGATGGATGCCTGCTTCCGGGCCGGGCCGGCCTATGCCCGCCTGCACCGCACCGGGCGCTTCACGGCCTATACGCGTGCCACCCTGGCGCGCGTGGAGGCCCGCAGCGCCACCCTGTTCGACCCCGCCCAGGACGCGGCGCCGCAGACCGTGCCGGCCGATACGCTGGTGCTGGTCGGCTTCAACCAACCCAACAGCGAACTGCGCGATGCCCTGGGCGATGACGTCGCCGCCGTGCACTCAATTGGCGATGCCCTCAGCCCGCGCTTCATCGAGGCGGCGATTGCCGAGGGCTACCACACCGGCCTGGCGCTGTGACGCGCGACGCCCGCCCGTTGTGAGTCCTCACGGACCGTGACCGATCCGCACGGGCGCTCCGGATGCGAGACGTCCATCGCATTGAGGCGTTGAAAGGGGTGCTGCGGATCTTCCCGTGATGGTCGGCAGCAACCGCCGCGAGTCCGTCAACTGCAGGCGAGACCATCAAGCTTGCGGCGCGCTCAGCCCTTGCCGAGCATGCGCGCCATCGCCGCGCACAGCAGGTCCGTGGCATTGTCGACGTGGCCTTTGCAGCGCCAACCCACATGGGTGTCAGGCCGGACAACAATGGCGCCGTCGGCGTCGATCTCGCGCAGCCGCGCCCAGTCGCCGTCGTCGTCGCGGTACGCCGCTTCATCGCCAATCATGTGCACGACGAGGTTGACGCCGAAGCGTTCGCCGGCCAGGCGCGCCGCCACTTCCCATGCGTGACCCTGGGTGCCGATGAAGACGGTGAATTGGCCCCGGCCGCAGAGGTCGTGCGTCGAAATTTTTCGTCCGTCCCGGCGCGTCAGCCAGGCGTGCGGCAGGCGGTGGCCGGGGCGTGTGGTGGGCGTGTAGTGATCCCCCATCGGCGCATGCTGCGGCGGCTGACTGCCATCGGGCATGACGGCGCCGGTCTCGTAGGCAAAGCCAAGTTCGATGTCATGCGCCTGAAACTCGATGCGCTGGGTGTTGAGCACTTCGTGCATGCGTCTGCGGGCGAAGTCGCCCTGCCAGCCGTCGGCCAGCAGTGTCATGAATGCCGCCATATTCGCCTCGGGCGGCGCGCCCGGTACGATGCCGAAGCCGGGCTCGATGACGAAGTGATTCATGAAGGTGAACAGCGCCCACTGGGTGTTGCGTTCCGCCACCGGGCGGCGCTCGGCTTCGTAGGTTTTCAGCAGATCGAGGTGGGCCGCGCCCTTGACCACGGCGGCGATTTTCCACGCCAGGTTGTGGGCGTCCTGGATGCCCGAGTTCAGCCCCAGCCCGGTGGTCGGCGGATGGCGGTGTGCGGCGTCGCCAATCACCCATACGCGGTCTTTGCCGTAGTGGTTGGCGAGCACGCATTCGACGATCCAGTGACTGACCTTGTGCACGGCGATGTCGACGTCGGGCGTCTTCAGCAGCGCCTTGATCTTGGGCGCGATGTCGGCCTCGTTGAAGTCGGGATCGCCCGGCTGAAAGGCGAAGTGAAACACCCATTCCTCCGAACGACGGTCGAAGTGCGTCGGCCCCATGGCGACCATCGCACCGCTGCTCCACGCCCCGCTGGCGGGATTGCTGAACCAGCGGATCAGTGGCGTGTCGTCGTCGATGTACTGGGAAAAATCGGCCGACAGATGGGTGGCGACCATGTCGACCAGATTGGTCGGGCCGTGCAGTTCGATGCCCAGCGGCGGGCCGACAGTGCGGTGGCGGTCAGCGCCGATCAGCACCTGCGAGCGCACTTCGAACTCTTCGCCGCTGTCGAGGTTCTTCACCCGCGAGGTGACGCCATCGGCATCCTGCACATAGTCCAGCAGTTCGTGGCTGAAGCGCAGGTCGGCCAGATCGCTGGCCTCGGCCTGGGTCCGCAGCACCGGTTCCAGGCGGATCAGTGGCAGGTTGCCGGAGCGCACCGGGCTGTCGGCGTCGTAGGTTTTCGCCAGCGTGCCGCCGCCGAAGGCATCCATTTTGTAGAGCGTTTTGCCGTCGACCGGGCCGTCGCCGCCCAGCGAGGTCATCCACGCCACGCAGCCCATGTTCTCGAACGGCGTACCCCTGGCGGTCACCGTGTCGGCGAGGCCGTGCTCGCGAAAAATCTCCATGGTGCGCTGGTTCAGATAATGCGCTTTGGGCAGATGCGAGGTGGTGGCGTGGCGCTCCACCAGCATTGATTCGACGCCATGCGCCGAGAGGAAAATCGACAGGCTCAGCCCGGCGCCACCGCCGCCGCAGATCAGGACCGGGGTGTGAATCGTGTTCATGCGCGGGGCTCGGGGGTGGTTTCGGGGACGATGCGATTTTCGATGTGGCCGATCTCGTCAATCTCGACCCGCACCACGTCGCCGGCCTTCAGGTAAAGGCGCGGCTTGCGCACCGCGCCGACGCCGGCGGGCGTGCCGGTCAGAATCAGGTCGCCAGGCTCCAGGGTCATGGCCTGGCTCAGGTAGACCACCATGGCGAACACGTCGAACACCATCCCGGCGGTGTTGGAGTTCTGCCGTTCTTCGCCATTGACGAAGCAGCGGATGCCCAGCGTCTGCGGGTCGACGATTTCGTCGGCGGTGACGATCCACGGTCCGAAGGGGCAGTGCGTGTCGAAGCTTTTGCCGACCACGAACTGGCTGCTGTGGAACTGGAAGTCGCGGACGCTCACGTCGTTGGCGACACAGTAACCGGCAATCGCCGCGCGCGCCTGTTCGCGGTCGGCATGGCGGGTGCGGCGGCCAATCACGAAGGCCAGCTCGGCCTCGTAGTCGAGCTTGTCGGAGACCTTCGGCAGGTCCACGGCATCGAACGGTCCATTGGCGGCGGTGGACATTTTTGCGAACCAGGTTTGCGCCTCGGGCGACGCCAGACCGGCCTCGGCGATGTGGTCGCGGTAGTTCAGGCCCAGCGCCATGATCTTGCCCGGCCGGGTGATGGGCGCCGCCAGCGCGATGTCGGGCAAGCGATGATCGGCCGGGCACTTGAGCAGCGCCTCCAGGTCGGCTTTCAGCGCGTCGACCTGGGGCAACAGGTCAATCATCTCGCGCGGGGCGTGTGGCAGGTGCGCGGTGATGTCGTACACCCGGTCGCCGTTGATCAGCGCGGGATGAAGGCTGCCGTCCGGGTCGCGGCGCTGGGCCAGTCGCATGGGGTCTCCTTGTAAGATTGATGCACCGTGATCGATGCAGTGTTGTGGGGTGTGCTTGTGCAAAGTGACCATGGGGTCAACATCGCCGACACCCGCTTGCGACAACCGTACCGCAACTCTCAGGACGAAGAAGCCGATGATGGGTCCGCCCGTCATGCGCCCCTCACCGAGGTGGTCCACGCCCGAAATTTCCACATGTATCGACACACCGCCGCGGGCTGGCGGTTCAAACTAAGGGCGTGCGCCAGCCTGATCCGCGCCCCCGATTTTCTGACAAGAGGACACCCCGTATGAGTGAACGTCATTCCCGGCTGCTGCAGGTCAACGGCGGCCGTATCCACGCCGTCATCCAGGGCGAAGGCCCGATGGTGTTGCTGCTGCACGGCTTTCCCGAGTCCTGGTACTCGTGGCGGCATCAGCTTGGGGCCTTGGCCGACGCGGGCTATCGCGCCGTGGCCATCGACCAGCGCGGCTATGGCCAGTCGTCAAAGTATTGGGCCCAGGACGCTTATCGCATCGACCGTCTGGTCGAGGATGCAGTAGGGGTGGTCGCTGCCCTGGGTGAAACGCAGGCCGTGGTGGTGGGCCACGACTGGGGTGCGCCGGTGGCGTGGACCAGTGCATGGATGCGCCCGGACGTGTTTCGCGGCGTGGTGGGGGTCAGCGTGCCGTTTTCCGGGCGCGGTCTGGTCGCACTGCCGGGCAGCCCGTTTGGCGAGCGCAGCCCGGACGAACTTCACGCCGAACTGGCCGGGCCGGGCCGCGATTTCTACCAGACCTATTTTGGCGAGAAGACGCGGGTCATCACCGAGATTGAGAGCGATGTCCGCGCCTGGCTTCGCGGCGTGGTCTACACCCTGTCGGGCGATGCGCCGCCCCCGGTGTTGCAGATGATTGCGGCGCAGCACTCGGCCGCGGCGATTCGCGATGGCGGCCTGTGCATTCCACACGACGGCCGCATGATTGATGGCCTGATGCAACCCGAAACCTTGCCGGCGTGGTTCGACGAGGCCGACCTGGACTTCTTCACCCACGAGTTTGAGCGCTCGGGCTTTGCCGGCCCGCTGAACTACTACGCCAACCTTCAGGACAGTTGGGAATTCCTCGAAGGGCAGCAGCACAAGCCGCTGTCGGTGCCGGCGATGTTCATCGGTGGCGAGTTCGACATCGCCACCGCATGGGGTCGCGAAGCCATCGAAAAGGCGGGTTCGGTGATGCCCGACTACCGCGGTAACCTGATCGTGAAGGGCTCAGGTCACTGGATTCAGCAGGAAAAGCCTGACGAAACCAACGCCGCGTTGATCGATTTTCTGCGGCAGTTGGCCTGAACCAAGCGAGGGTCGTTGCCGGGTTGGCAACGACCCTCGATGCCGCTCAGGAGACCTGCAGGCAAATCTTGCCGAGGTGCGCGCCCGAGAGTTGGTAGCGGAAGGCATCGCCCAGTTCCTGCAGCGGGAAACTGCGATCGATCACCGGGCGCATGCCGTTGACTTCGCAGGCACGCACCAGGTCCAGTTGGTCGCGCCGGCTGCCCACGGTGAGGCCAATCAAACGGCCCTGCTTGCGCATCAACAGGGCGGTGGGCACCACACCTTCCCAGCCGGTGAGCACCCCGATCAGGGCGATGTGGCCGCCGTTGCGAATGGCGTGGATCGACTGCGGCAAGGTGCCGGGGCCACCAATTTCGACCACGTGATCAACCCCGCCGCCGGAGAGCTTGGCCGCCGCTTCGCCCCAGTTCGGGGTTTTCTTGTAATTGATTAAATGATCAGCGCCCAGCGCGCCCAGGCGTTCCAGCTTCTCGTCGGACGACGAGGTGGCAATCACTTTGGCACCGGCCATTTTGGCCAACTGCAGGGCGAACACCGACACCCCGCCGCTGCCCTGAACCAGCACCGTTTCACCGGCCTTGAGCTGGCCGTTGGTCATCAACGCGCGCCAGGCGGTGACCCCCGCACAGGTCAAGGTGGCGGCTTCTTCGTAGCTGTAGCTGTTGGGGTAGCGGGTCAGCGCTTGTGCCGGAACAGTGGCGAATTCGGTGGCGTAGCCGTCCATGCCGTCGCCGGGTACGGTGGTGAAGTCCTTTGACTCGCAGATGCCATCGGGCCAGTCGGTGAAGAAGGTGCTGAGCACCTTGTCACCGGGTTTGAATTCGGTCACCCCTTCGCCGACGGCGATGACATCACCGGCACCGTCCGACATGGGGATGCGGCCGTCGGCCGTTTTGATGAGGCCCGCCACCACGGCATAGTCATGAAAGTTGAGCGAACTGGCGCGCACCTTGAACAGTACTTCGCCGGGGCCGGGCTGGCGGGGTTCGACGGTGTCGGGCGTGAGGCTGTCGAGGCTGGCGGGCAGGCGAACGCGGATCGTGTTGGTCAAAAGTGGATCTCCTTATTGTTGACTGGGACAGCAACGTACCACCCGCATCAGCTCTGTGAGGGGCCGCGCTTGACGACCAGATCCTGATCAAAGTCGGCGTTGTCGAGCCGGCTCATGTTCGGGTAGTAGACCGCAAAGGCCTGCAGCAGCTCGTCCAGCGGCAGGTCGGCGCGTTCGCCGCGAAAGGTGACGTACTCCATGTGCCGCGCGCCGGACAGGTCGAAGGGGTGGTAGATCGAGTCGGCGCGACCGTCGAATTCCAGCGGTTTCAGGCTCATTTTTTCGCACAGCGACAGGTTGAAGGCCGGTGTGGCCTTGACCCACTGGCCGTCCAGAAAGAGTGCGGTGTAGCCGTGGTAGTGAAACAGGTCGGTGCCCATCGCCTCGCGCAGCCGCTCGGTGGACAGGTGATTGCGCACGTCGGCGAAGCCCAGTGCCGCCGGAATGCCGGCCACGCGACACACGGCGGCGAGCAACACCGCCTTGTTCACGCACCAGCCGCGTCCGGTTTGCAGGACCGTGCTGGCCCGCATGCCGGAGGGGCTCAGGTCGATGGTGTAAGGGTCGTAGCGGATGTCGTCACGCACGGCGTAATAAAGCCGCACGGCCTTGTCGATGGCACTGTCGGCATCACCCATCGCCTGCGCGGCGTAGGCCACGACGTCGGGGTGATCGCTGTCGATGAACGCGGTGGCGCGCAGGCAGTCGTCGGGGTTGGGGGGCGGTGATTGATCTGTTTGATTTGTTTGATTCATGTGATTCAAGAATACTACTCCCGGCCCAGCCACTGGGCGACGCGCTGGGCAATGACCTTGTGACCTTCGGCGTTGGGGTGAATGGGGTCAGCGCGCAGGCTGCGCTTGCCGTAGACGTAGGGCAGCACCGTGCGGTCCAGGTAGGTGCCGGTGATGTCGGTCAGCGCCGCGATGTACAGCGGATGCACGCTCGAACGCTGCGGCTGGGCCAGCCCGAGCACCAGAAAGCGGGCACCGCGTGCGGTGATGATGTCGGCCATCTCGCGCAGGTTGGCTTCGGTCTGTGACAGCGGTTGGCGCCGCAGAAAGTCGTTGCCGCCGACCGTTGCAATCACCAGCGCGGGCTCAAACTCGTCCAGCAGTGCGTCCAAGGTGTCGAGCACCTCGTCAGAGGTGGCGCCGTTGCGCGCCCGGTTGAAGACGCGCAGCCCGGTTTTGCGGGCCACGATGGACGGCCAGGCCTGGTCGGCGGGCAGGCGGTGTCCGGTGGTGATCGAGTCGCCGATGGCCAGCACCACGGCCTCCTGCTGCAACACGATTTGCCCTTCAGGCGCACCCGGCCCGCGGCTGCAGGCCGACAGCAGCACGACGAGCGGAATGATCAGGTGCAGCGGCTTGAGCATGGCGGTATCGCGGTCAGGTGTAGCCGTATTGTCGCGCCAGGGCGATGACTTCTGCATCGAGCGGTCGTGACTGCCCCGGCTGTTCGACCTGCCAGAGCACTTCGGCGTCGAGTTGTGCGGGCAGGGTGATGGGCAATGCCGTGTCTAACACCGGTGCCAAAGCGTCCATTTCGAGTCCGCCGGGTGCTTCGGGCGGCCCCCAGTCGGCGAAGGGGCTGCGGCTGATGGCCTGCATGGCGGCCAGCGCCTCGTCGTCGTCATCGAGCCTCAGCGCGAGGCACAGGGCGCGAAGTGCGGCGACTGGGTCGTCTTCAAGATCTTCCATGCGGAAGGCTGTGCACTGGGCCTCGGGCACCCAGCGCTGCAGATTGCGGTTGCAGCGCAGCCACGGAATCTGCGGCTCGATCAAGGCCGCAGCGGGCGACACGTGGTGGTCACGAAAATCGGGCGGCACATAAAGCTGGCCTTGCAGCCAGGGCGCCCAGACCGCGCCGTGGGTGAGCGGGTGGCGCAGGCACTGCACCACCCGCAGATCGGGGTCCAGTTGTTGCCAGCGCAGCAACTCGTCGGGCCGCAGTGCGGCTTCACCGTCGGGGATGACCAGTGCGCGCGGCGCCACACCGTTTTTCAGTTCGGTCAGCAGCTCGGTGGTGGTGGCGTCGGTGGCTTCCTCCAGCCAGGCCTTCGCCTTTGCGATTCCGGCGCGATGCTGACCACCGCCGTGGTGTTCGGCGACGAAACGCAGCAGGCCATCCAGCAGCGGCACCTGGCTCAGATCGGCCAGCGTCAACAATTCGCCGACGGTGTCGGCAAGGCCCAATTTCAGCTCTGGCGCGGCGGCACATTGTGGGTGTGAGCCCAGCACCTGCGCCAACAGCGAGCTGCCACTGAACGGCGCCCCGGCGAGCAGGATGACGCCACTCACGTCCAGCCGCCTTCACGACCCAGCCACACCTCACAACCGCCGCGCGGATTGTCGATGTAGCGCCAGTCGCCGCCGTCTTGTTGTTGCACCACCGTGGGGCCGAACGGGTTGGCGGTGGCCACCACCAAGCCCTGTGGAATCGACGCCATGTTGCGAATGCCCCAGTTGAAGCGATTGCCGAAGCCGCCCACCGTGACCGGCTCCCAGCGTTCGCCGTCGGCACTGCTCCACAGCTCGGCGCCGCCTCGGCGGGTGGCCAGTTCGTCCCGGCCCCAGCGGTCCATCAGCGCCAGCGCGTCGGGTGGCCAGATGTTGAGCTGCAGCCAGGGAATGTTCTGGCCCCAACTGAAGGTGCCGGCGTAGAGGCGGCCTTCGTGGCAGGTCATGCGCCACACGTAGCCATTGAAAAAAGTATCGAACCCGGCGCCATAACCCGACAGTGGATAGCGCAACCCGTCGGCGGTGCGGCGGCCATCGCCGACGATCAGTTCCCAGGAGTCATCCGGCCAGACGCGCAGCAACTCCGCCGCCGCCGGGCCGATTTTCATGGCGCGGTGATAGCCGCCACTCAGCACGCCGGTGCCCACATACAGCGCGCCGTTGAACACGCACATCGACACGCCCACCTCGTTGAACACGCCGCGCCCGGCGCCGTGCTGCAGTACCCGCGTCCAGTGATAGGGCAGGTCGCCGCCGGCGGTTTTCCACAGCTCGAAGCCGTTCACTGGATTCACCGTGCCGGCATACAGATGGTCGTTGAACTCTTCCATCTCGAAAATGGTGACGTTGTCTGGGTTGCCGAAGCCTTCTTCGTTGGCGGGCCGCCACGGCGAGCGCTGAACATCGTCGGTGGCGTAGATGGTCGAGTCGGAGCCGACGCTGTCGGAGATCAGGCGTGCGCCCTTCGACGAACTGGTGGGCGTGGTGTGCACACGCCCCTGAAAGCGCTGCAGGGTGCGGAACGAACGCACCATCGGCGAAAACGGCGGGCGCGTCGTCGGCTCGAACGTCACGCCGTCCGTGCTGCGCAGAATATCCGGCGGCTCGGCGATCTGCGGCGCCCAGGTCGAAACATAGAGGCAGGGTTTGTCATCTGACGCGCCCTGAAACACGCCGATGCCGCGATAGCCGATGTAGCGCGGCACCATGCGGCTGCCATTGGTGGCCATGACCATGGGCGCCTGATAGACGCGCGTCCATTGATCGGCCAGCGGGTCAAAGCACCAGATCTCCGCCTGGCGTGGTACGTCGTGAATGATGTCCGGGCTTTTCACCGGCCACGGGCGGATGTTGGGCCGGGCCAGGTTCCAGCGGTGCGCCTGAATGATGCCGCGCGTGGTGCCGACGTAAACCTTGCCCTCGAACACCGCCATGCTGTGCGCGTAGTGGTTGACGCTGTCGCCAAAACCATTGGGCGCGGTTAGGCGGAAATCCTGCTCCGAAAGACCAGCGGCCAGCGGTGTCATCAGAGGGTGTTTAAAAAACGTAGCGAGCGCAGTGAGTTCGCGCCCGGCGGACCGCAGAAAGCGGAGTGTATGAATCGATACATGAGCATTTCGAGGACCGTACGGGCGCGAAATCGCAAGCGCAGTAGTTTTTTAGACACCCTCATCAGGGGAGCCAGGACCAGACTTCCACCATGAAGAAGCGCCACAGCGCCCGGGTGAAAACGTAAATGGCGGGGTAACGCGGGCCTTCCACCTTGGCCGAGCCGGTCATGCCCGACTTGAGACGGCCTTCGGGGTCATCAATCGACAATTGCACCCGCACCACTTGTCCGTAGGTCGCGCTGTCGGCGGCGGGGGCGATGGCGATCACTTCACCGTCGAAGCTGGTGCCCGGAAACGCCCAGGCGCGCGCCCGTGCGGCGGCACCTTCGCGGACCTCACCGATGGACGATTCCGGGACCTCGACCTCGGCCAGGCGGTTGCCCACCTGCTCGATCTTCGCCAGCACCGCGCCGCGTTCCAGAAAGCTGCCGACCGCGAACTGCAGCGAGTCCGACAGCACCCGGCCGCTGATCGGTGCACGCAAGGTGGTCTGTTCCAGTTGCTCCCGGTGGAAGACCAGCAGCGCTTCTTCGCGGGCCATTTCGGCACGGGTGGCATCGAGCATCTCGGCGCGTGCCGGGCTTTCGATCAGCGCCAGCGCACGGCGGGCTTCTTCCAGCAGTTGCTCATCCACCTCGGCGGTGCCGCGCGCCTTTTCGTACTCATCGACGCTGATACCGCCTTCCTTGAAGGCTTTGATCAGCCGCGATTCGGTGGCGCGCGAGAAGCGGGAACGACGCTCCAGGGTGGCGACACGTCCTTCGGCGACCTGAATTTCTTCGCTCTTTGCGCCTTTCTCCAGTAGTGCCAGATCAGCGTTGAGCTGCGCCATCGACGCCTCGCTGGCGGCCACCTTGGCGCGGCTTTCGGCGTCTGAAATACGCGCCAGCGCCTGGCCCTTTTCAACTGTCTCGCCTTCGCTGACCAGCACTTCGCGAACATCGCCCGCCACCAGCGCACGCACATCGGCCCTGGCACTGGGCAACACCTCGAAATCACCGCTGGGCTCGTAGCGGTAGGGGAACAGGCACAGCAGCAACAGCACCACGAAAATAATGATTTGCTTGCGTGTGGGGCGCCATTCGCGCAGTTCCTTCCACCAGCCATTCCAGCCGAGTCCGCTACGCGGCATCGGCGGCCGCCCGAGTTGCTTGTACATCATGACCCCCAGTCCCAGAACCACTAAAAGAAACCCGATGCCGCCCAATATCGTTAGCAGGAAGGGCAGCGTGAAATGCGCCAGCAGCAACAGCGCTGCCAGAAAAAACAGGTTGGTTGCGACGAACATCACCCGCAACGCGGTGAACGACAGCGAACGTTGCTGGTGATGCCAGGGCCGGCGCTGGCGCAGCAAGGCGTAGATCGATTGCAGACGCAGGTCGGTGACGCCCAGCCACTGCGATAAAAACGCGTAGCCGTCATAGCGCGCCAGTGGATTGGCACGCAGCACCAGCGAGCCGACCACGATCATCATTGGCAGGGCCAGCGCCTGCGTCAGAGCGGCGTTCTGTCGGCCGGCGATGACCCAGGCGGTGAGCATGAAGGTCAGCAGCGCAAAGCTGCCGACCACGGGCGCGGCCACCAGCCGCAGGCGCTGGGCGCGCGGCAACTGCTCGGCGCGCCCAGCCGTGTCAACCCGTAGATGGGGAAACGGCCACAGCTTGGGTGGCAGACCGACACTGACCTGCGCCCGCGTCAGGCGACGTGCCATGGCCGCGAGGCTGCTCTGCGAGATGAGGTGGATGGCGATAATCGTCAGCGGAACCGACAGCCCGTAATCGGCACTGATCAGGTGGGCGACGAGCCCATCGCTGAAGTCGGCGCGGCGTTGCCACAGGGCGAACAGCATGACGGCAAACCAGGCCAGCAACAGCGCGGCGCGGACGCGCCCATACAGCGGCCAGGTGAAGCAGCGCCCGAGCGCCACAAACGGTCCGCCAGGCAACTGCCCGCCCGCCCGGCGCCCGGCACCCACGTAATAGCGCTGCACGCCGCCCACCAGCGCGGGATGCACCAGCGAACCCGGCACCGACGAGGGCAGGTTCACGCTCGCCGCCGTGCCCAGGCCCGCGGGCTTGCGCCATGAGCCCGGCGGTGGCGGCACCGGCTCCACCCGGCCGGCGATAAGGGCATTGACGGCGGCGAGGCGCATCGTCAGCCGCTGTGCGTCCTCGGCTGACACCTCGCGCTGCCAGTGCTCAGCCAATGCTTGGCGGCGTGCCTGCGGATCGCGGTTGCCGTCGAAGACGCTCGCCGCAGCGGCTCGGTCAAGGCCCAGGCTGCCGGGGTCGAAGCTCGACTCTGCCGACCAGCAGAGGTAGGCCGTGGCGGGCTTGGGCAGGCGTAGCGTCATGCCATCGGCCTGCGGATCAGAACGGAATGGCGACAGGACGGACCAGCAGCCGGTTGAGCTGCTTCACGTCTTCCGGGCCGACCGAGCCGGCAATCTCCTTGAGTTCCAGCGCCTCCACCAACTGCCGGTAGCGGCGGCGTTGCAGTTCCACTTCGGCAAAGAAGCGGCGCTCGGTGGCGCTGAGCAGGTCGGCGTTGGTGCGCGTGCCCGCGTCGAAGCCGATCTTGAATTCCGATTCGGCCGCACGCGAGGCATCAACCGCCTGTTGCAAGGCGATGAGCTGGCTGCGGCCCACCACCACCTGCCGATAGCGGGTGGCGGCCAGCAGCCGCGCCTCGGTGCGCAGGCGCGACAGCTCGGCTTCGGCCTGAATGACGCGGGCCTCGTTGGCCGATATTGCGGCGCTGACGCTGCCCCCGGCGAAAATGGGAATGCGCGCCCGGGCACCGATGCGCATGTCGCGTTGCTCGCGTTCGCCCTCGACGCCGCCCGAGGCGTCCAGCTCGGTGGCCGAGCCAAAAAGATCGATGGTGGGCCATCGCCCGCGTTGCACGCGCAGCAGTTCATTGCGTGCCAGCGCCACTTCCAACTCTTGTTGCAGAACCGGATAGGCGTTGACGCCGGCGCGTTCCACCCAGTGGGCCTCGTCCAGCGGTTGCGGCAGGATGAAGGTGAAGTCTTCGGTCAGGCCCTTGAGGCTGCGCGCGCTCCACTGCGAGGTGGCGCGCAGGCGCGCTACGGCAGAGGCCAGGTCGGACTCGGCAATGCTTTCCTGCACGGCGGCCAACGACGCTGACGACTCGGCCTGGCTCTGGTCGGCCCGGGTCAGCAGACCGGCGCTCAGGCGACTGCCAACCTGGCTTTTCTGGCGCCCCACGGCATTCACACGGGCCTCGGAGGCAGCCTTCACCTCGACCGCCTCCAGCACCCGCAGGTATTGCGACATCAGCTCCGATGCCACGGTCGAGCGCGCGCGCTGCTCGGCCAGATTGGCCTGAATCTGCTTCAGCCGGGCCTGGTCCAGCGTCGCCCACAAGGCCGGTTTGATGATGGCCTGCTCGAAGCCGATGCCGTAGACGTACTGGTCAAAGTCGTCTTCACGGTCAATGTTGGTGACGCCGAAGAAGTCGCCCTGGACGCGTTCATCGATGTAGGCCGCTTCCCCGAAGACGCCGACCTGCGGCAGCAGTTGGCCCTTGGCGGCGGCACGCGCCTGTTCGGCCGCAGTACTCAGGGCCACGGCGCCGGTGAGCGCCGGGCTGATCCGCAGGGTCTGGTTGTAAAGGTCGATCAGGTCCGGAACCTGCGAGGTGGGCAGGTCGCTGCGTTCCACGCGACCGTCGTCCTGTGCCCAGGCCGAGGGAACCGCGAGCACCAAGGTCAATAGCAGGCAGGGCAGGCGCATGAGCGGGAAAATTTCTTTGAGAGAGCGGTGATCACGAAACCCCGCCCGAAACCATCCGGGCGGGGGCGAGATCAATTGGCGAGTTGAGCTTTGAAGAACAGCGCAATGCCTTCAGAGGCGTTGAAGCGTTCGGTGTTGGGCCCGAGCAGACGCGGCGCGTAGGCTTTGCCGCCCGGCCATTGATGGCCCACCTTGTCGACGCCGCACCACTCCACCTTGGATTTGCAGCCGACACGCTTCTGGCATTTCAACCCGGTTTCTTCGCGGACCACGGTGGCCTCGGCCTTGCAGCCGTTACGGCCGGCGAACTGGTCGACCACGTTGGCCATGCTCAGCCGCAGGGTGCCGTCGAACACGCCGCCGTCCCAGGGGATGCGCTTGTCTTCACGCCCTTGGATGAACAGCGCGGCGACCGGCTTGGGCTGCGCGCATTTCTCGAACATCGGCCCGCCGGAAACCGGGGCAATGGCGGCAAAGGTGCCGGGCGCTTCACAGACGATGCGGTGCAGCAGCATGGCGCCGTTGGAAAAGCCGGTGCCGAAAACCTGGTTGGCCGAGAGCTTGAGGCGGGCGCGCTCGGCGGTCACCAGGGCGGCGATGAAGCCCACGTCATCAACTTTGCGTTCGGCGGTTTTGCCGCAGCAGGTGCCGGCGTTCCAGGCGCGACCCACGCCATCGGGATAGGCCACCGCGAAGCCGTGGCGGGTGGCGGCGGCGTTGAAGCCGCTTTGTCCGGCCATGATGGCGCCGGTGCCGAGGCCGCCGTGCAGGGCCACGACCAGGCCTTTGAGGTTGTCGCGATGCTGCGGCGGCACGAACACTTCGTAGCTGCGGGTCTGGCCGCCGTGTTCGAGGGTTAGTTGGGTGACATTGGCGTCATCGGCCTTTGCGGGCGGCGCTTGGCAGGCGGCCAGCAGCGCGGCAGCAATCAATGGCAAGATTTTTTTCATTTACAGGGCCTTCATCGGGTAAACATCGGTTGCCCAGTTCATCAGGCTTTGGCTGACATGACCAGCGTGGGTCATCGGAAAGAAATGTCCGGCATCCTCGATCAGTTCGTAGCGGCTCTGCGGCCACAGGCGCTGCAGGGCTTCTCCGGTGGTCAGGCAGCGGCTGTGATCGGCGTACATCAGCAGCGTGGGCAAGCTGATCTGCTGCAGTTGCGCCAGGGTCGCGCCCGGCAGGTTGAAGCCGTTGCGGGCGTCGGTTTCGTCCAGCAGCGCCAGCCATTGTTTGGCGCCCTTGAGCGCGCCGCGACCTTCGGCAAAGGGAATGACCGGGTCCCCCGCCCGCGACAGCCGGCCCTCGACGCGGTGCCGTGCGGCCATTTCGAGAAAGCGGACGCCGGCCTGGGTTTCCTGCGACCAGTCGACACGGGTGTCGGCGGCAATTTCGGTTTCGAACGGCGTGAATTGCGCGACGTCGCTCATGCGCATGGTGGGCTGTATGCGCAGGCTGCGCACGTCCAGCAGCGCCAGCCCGTTGACCCGCTGCGGCGCCAGCACCGCAGCTTCGATGCAGGCGGCACCGCCGTAGCTGTGTCCCACCAGGCTGGCTTCGGTGATCTCCAGCGTGTCCATCAACTCCAGCAGCAGACGGCCCAGCGACAAGCTGTCGTAGCCGCTGGCGGGACGGTCGCTGTAGCCGTGGCCGGGCAGATCGAACAGAGTGACGGTGTAGTGCTCGCGCAGTTGCATCGCGTGGGCGAACCAGAAGGCGCGACTCGCCGCCAGGCCGTGGACCAGCACCAGGTCGGGGCCGCTGCCCATCTGCTGCCAGGCGATCCTTGTGCCGTTGAGGTCTGCGTAGGCCACCGGCTCAGGCGTTGACGAAGCGCTGCAGAAAGGTGGCGATCTGGCGAATCGACAGGTCGTCGACATAACGACCGTCCTGCATCAGCAGCTTGTCGAACGGCACCTTGCGCAGGCCAAAGGTTTCTTCCAGCGCAACGGTGAGCTGGATGATGTCGATGGACTCGAAGCCAAGATCGGCCAACAGTTTGGTGTCGCCGCTCATCGCACCCTCGGTGTCGTGGTCCCAGTCCTGGGTGAAATCTTCCAGCAGGGTGATCAGCGGTTGGATCAGGGCATCAGCCGTGGTCATGAGCGGGTTCCATGTCAAAGGTTCTAAAAAAGGGATTGCGCACGGCGTTCGATGGTCAGTGCGGCGCCGCTTCGCGTCAGCGCCCAGGTCTCGGGGTTGAGATCTTGCAGCCGGCCGTCGGCCTTCTGTTGTTCGAGAAAATCCAGGGTCGCCTCGACCTGCGACCAGTCGACCTGTGCCTTCCACGGCGCCAGATCGTACTGCCACCACGCCAGGGCCAGCAGGCGTTCGACGATGGCCTCGCTGAAACGCAGGCGCAGCACCCGCGCCGGGCTGCCGATGGCGATGGCGTAAGCCGGGATGTCGCGCGTGACCACGCTGCGCGCGCCGACACAGGCGCCTATGCCGACCCGCACGCCGCGCTTCACGAAGCTGCCGGCGCCGATGTAGGCCTCGTGCTCAATCCAGGTGTCGTTGACCACGCCGTCGACGTACGACGGGCCGGATTGCGCCTCGGGCGCCAGCCGCGCGAACTCGGGCACCTGATACATGCTCGGCAGGTGTTCGGGGCGGCCGAAGGCGAACGGGTGTGAACTGAACCAGTCCATCGGGTGCTCGGGCGGGCCGATGATCGACGACTCGCCGATCTGCGTGTAACGCCCAAGGTGCACCCGGTACAGGCTGGTGAGTCCGCCGGCATTGAAGAAGGTGAAGGCACCCACGGTGCAGTCCTTCAGCTTGTGCGCGAAGGTCCAGGCCGGACGCTCGTAGACCAGCGTGCCCGCAATGCCCGCGCCCTCGGCCGCAATCAGGCCGTGATCAAACAGGTCCTGGCGGCAGGTGATGGCGGGCATGGGCTGATGCGTCACTCCATGTAGCCGAGCATTTGCAGCTGCTCGATCATTTGCTTGCGTTCTTCGGCGTCCATTTCCTCGGTGGGTGCGCGCGAGGCCACCGGCCGGGTCTTGGCGCCTTGGCGCACCGGGTGAGCGGCCAGCCACTCGGCGTCGAAGAAGGGCTCAGACACCTTGCCTTCGATGTCGGACGGAATGCTCAGGCCGAGGCTGTGGAGCAGGGTCGGGCAGACATCGACAATCTGCTGCAGCGGCACCTCGCCCACCGGCGCGATGCCGTGGCCGTAGGCCAGGAAAATACCGTCCGGATGGTGCGTGCCCACCGGAATGTCGCGCTTGATCAGCGCCGGCTTGAGGTCACGAATCGAGACGAAGCCGTGGTCGTGCAGCACCAGGGTGAGGTCGCAGGCTTCTTTCATGTGCGGGCCGGGGAACCACTCTTCGCGCTTGAGCACATCGGCGACGAACGGCTCGCCTGACTCCGGGTGCTTCAGGGTTTTCAGGTCGGCGATGAGCTTGTCGCGGAAGGTCTCGTAATCTTTGGCGTCGATCCCCGGATCACCGGGCTTTTCGGCCACACGAATGTGAATGCCGTTGGATGAAGGCGTGCGGCAATAGGCGGTGGTCTTCGACCAGTCGAGGTTGGCAAAGTCGCTGGCCTCGCGGCGCAGCGCTTGCTCCGAGCCGTCGTTCTTGGCCCAGGTGAGGTAGCCCAGATCGGCCAAAAAGCTGTTGATGCGCAGCACGTCGGTGCTGGCGGTGAAGCCGTGATCGGAAGCGAAGAACACCTGCGCGTCCGGCCCGGCCAGGGTCACCAGTCGCTCGATGTAGCGGTCGAGGTTGGAGAAGTACTCGCGGCAGACTTCGCGCATCGCCTTGTCGTGCCCTTCGCGGTTTTCGGTGAGCAGTTCCGGGTCCAGCCACGGCCAGGCCTGGTGCTGAATTTTGTCGACGCCGTCGAACATCACCGCCATCAGGTCGGGCTTGTCGTTTTGCAGCACGTACTCGGCCACCTTGAACCACTGTTCCTCGCGCGGCAGGTGGTAGCGCACCCAGTTGGCCGTGTCTTCGGGCGACAGGGCTTCCAGCGCCTGCTTTTCGTTGTCGAAGTCCCAGGCCAGCTCTTTGGGCTTGAAGTCGGGCAGGTTCTGCTTGAGGCGCTCGAACAGTTCGCGCGGATGCGTGTTGCGACGCAGGTGCTTGGCGGGAATGAAGCCGGGAATGATGGCGCCGTTCACGTCCGGCGGCGGCGCCGTCAGCGGAAAGTTGAGCGCGGCCACGGTCTTCTTCTTGCGGCTGGCGATCGACCAGATCATTTCGGTGTCGACATCGCGCGCGTCGTAGAGCGTCCAGAACACTTCGCCGCCCTTGTCTTCGGCACGGATGAAGTCGAACACCCCGTGGGCGCCGGGATTCTTGCCGGTCATGATCGAGCACCAGGCGGGCGGCGTCAGCGGATTGGGCGTGGAGCGCAGCTTGGCGCGCACGCCGTTTTCCAGCACCTTTTTCATGAACGGCATGGTGATGCCTTCGCCGGGCAGATCGCGGACCATCTCGTTGAGAACGGTGAAGGTGCAGCCATCAAGGCCGATGAACAGTGTTGAAGTCATGAAGAGTCCCGGTGTGTTTCGTCGTTAATCAGATGTTGGCGGCCAAAGGGGTCGACTGTGCCCGGCGGCACAGGGCGACCACCTCGGTCGGCCCCGGATAGCGCAGTTCAATCTCGTAGCGAACGGCGTCGTGTAGCACGGCGGCGGTGGCGGGTGTGTCACCGTCGCCCAGATGGCCAACCACCCAGTCGCGTGGTTTGCCTGCAAAACCCAGGCCACCGGACTTGGCAGCCGCTTCCTTGGCGCACCACAGCGCCACGGTGGCGCGGGTCAGCGCCTCGCCCTTGAAGCGGGTGAGCAGGGTTTGCTCGCGCTCGGTCAATCCACCTGCAGCCAGCAGCGCCGGGTCGATGTGGTCGAGACGTTGGTAGTCCAGCCCGCAGGGCGCGCCCGCTTCACCCACCATGGCAACGGCGCCGCGCTGGCTGTGGCTGATCGAGATCGGCGGCAGACGCAGCGCGGGGTGTCCTGGCGCACGGGCCTGCGGACGCGCATCGGCACTGAGTTCGATGTCGGCGCAGGCCAGGGTCAGCCGGTGCTGGTGAAACGCCCATTCGCGCAGCGCGTCCTTGGCGGCGATGCGGCCCAGCAGCCATTCCTCGCGGCGCGGTCCGCGGTCCGACAGGCCGTAAAACTGGTTGCGCTCGGCGTCGGTCAGCACCAGGTGGGCCAGCATCCGCTTCCAGATGCCGCCGCCTTCGTCGAGAAAGGCGTTGTCGAAGGCATTGACCCGCCGCAGTTCGGTGGCGGCGTCCACCGACTCGCGCAGCCAGGGCTCCGACAGAAATGCCGCCGACGGCTGCAGGCGGAAGTCGTAAAGCCGCTGCGGCACGTTGAAGACCCGGTCTTTCCAGCCTTCGATACGCATCAGCAGCGAGCCTGCGGCATCGACCAGGTCGAAGTCGCAGCGCAGCCGCTGGTCGCCATCCAATGCAATGTTCATGCGGCACAACACCCGCGTACCGGCCGGCGGTGGCGCGCTGAACACGCGGCACTGGTCCACCTGGAACGGAAAGCAGTTGAACCCCCAGCCGAATTTCTCCGACAACCAATAGCCGGCCAATTGCCCGGCGGCATCGAGCAGGGCGGCGTCGAACTGGAAGCACGGCGCCGGCGTACCGGCGAAATAGTCGCCGGTGGCCAGCACCTCAAGATCGGCCTCGATGGCGCTGTCGGACCAGCGGCGCAGGTGCTTCACGCCCTGCAGGCGTGGGCCGTGGAACATGCCGTTGCGATACAGCCGCGCATCGGGGTTGCGGTTCGCCGGGCGGCCATCGCCGTCGCTCCAGCCCAGGGCAGGCGGCGCGGCGTCGTAGTGCGCGGCGAAGTGCAGCAGCGCCTCGAACACCATCAGCCCGCCACCGGGTGCTTTGGCGTCGACCCAGTAAAGACGGCCGCGCACGATGGGCGCGCCGGCGGGGCTGTCCTGGCGTTCCAGCACCAGGCGCAGGGCCAGATCGCCACGGTCCAGCGACAGCCAGCGGCTGCCGCGCGACTGGTCGATGGCGACGAGCTTCAACTCCGCGCGGCCCAACAGTCGGTGCGCGCCTTCGGCCAGCATTTCCATGCTGAAGGTGAACGGCACGACGGCAATGGGTTTCAAGCGGTCGTTGTGCAGACTCGGTGCGCTGCCGAGGGTGTGATCGGCCAGAAATGCGTCGTGCGACACGGTCAGTGTGTGGTGCAGCACCAGCTTGTCGGCGCTGTGCTCATCGACCGTCGTGCCCAGCAGCGGATAGCTCGCTGGTGGCGGTGTCGCCGTGGTCTGCGTCGCCGCAGCGACCGCGTTGCCGGACACCAGCCCCAGCACCCGGGCCTGGGAGTCGAGGAACGACTGCATGAGCGCGAAATGGGTTTGCAGGGCCGCGCTGCGTGGGTCGGTGGGGGCTGTGGTCTGCGAGGGCTTTTCAACGGCTGCGGCAGTCGCTGCGCTGGGGTTTGCGGGAATGGGCAGCGGTGGCACCGCCAGATGTTCCGGCCATTGCAGGCGCGGCATCATCAGGTTCAGGCGCGGCGCGACGGCGTCGCTGGGCGCCGGCACCGCCGGCACATCGCGATGCGCGAACAGGCCGCCAGGCTGCATCGGCACACCGGCGGCAAACAACTGGCCCAAGGCCTGCTGCAACTGGCCGAGGCCGGATTTACGGCGGCTGTTGCTGGCCACCACCAACGCGTCGGCCTTGCCGCGCAAGGTGTCACCGACAAATGACGTCAGGTTGCCGCTGGGGCCGACTTCGATGAACACGCGCACGCCATCCTCATAGAGACGCTGCACGGTTTCGACGAAGCGCACCGGGTGGTCCCACTGGTCCGCGACCAGCCCGCGAATGGCGTCGGCCTCGGCCGGAAACGGCGCCGCGCTGCAGGCGCTGTACAGGGTGGCGTCGCCGGGGCCGAAATCCACCTGGCTGAAATAGTCGCGATACGCCTCGGCGATGGGCTTGAACAAGGCGGTGTGATAGGCGCGACCAAACGGCAGTTCGGCGCAGATGGCGCTGTCGTCGACCAGTCGGGCGCGCAGCGCGTCCAAGGCCGGCTTTTGGCCAAACACCACCACCTGGTTGGGGCAGTTGTCCATGGCGATGACGTAGTCGGCGCCCGCGCCGGCAAACAGACGCGCGCGTGCATCGGGGCGCAGGCCGCCGATGGTCAGCAGCACGCCTTCGGCAATGGCGCCGTCGGCTTCGAGTTTCTGGAACAACTGGTTGAGGTCGCGCACCGTGTCGGCGAGCTCACTGCGGTCGCTGTAGCGGCGCACGCGGGCGGCGGTGAGCGCGGTGTTTTCGCCGGTGGAATGGCCGAGCATGGCGTCGGCGCGCAGGCCGACGGCGGTCAGCACATCGAACAGCGCCAGGCTGGCGGCGAACACCGATTCAGAGGCGATGTCCATCTCGAACAAGCGGGCATCGAGTTCGGCGCGCTGTGCGTCGTCCAGGGTCGTTGGCGGCGGAAACAGCACCGGCATGCGGCTCAGGCGCTGGCCGGGGATGGTCGTGCCTTCAAGAAAATCGAACCACTCGCGCGCCTGTGGAAACTGCACGCAGACATCGGCCAGCATGTTCGGGTACTGCGCGCCCTCACCGGGGAACAGCATGCACACCTTGCCGGGCGCGGCGCCAAAGCCATAGAACAGACCGCCGCGCGTCTTGAACGGCGCCGGGGCGTCACCGGCCAGTTTGGCCAGCGCCTGTTCGAGCTTCTTGGCCAGATCGTCGATGTCGCTGGCGACAATGGCCAGCCGGTGCTCGCCGTGTGCTTCGGCTGCGGTGGCGGCCGCGACGGCGGCCAGGGCCGGAATGGGTTTCAGCGCCAGGCGCGCCTGTAGGTTCTCAATGCGGGCACGCAGCGACGGCAGATCCACGGCGGCGATCATCACCAGCTCGCCGCTGCTGGGCGCGTGCAGCACCGGCACGCGAACCGCGCGACCTTTGGGCCGATGTTCTTCCAGCACCACATGGGCGTTGATGCCGCCGAAGCCGAAGGCGTTGACGCCCGCGCGGCGAGGCTGGCGTGGGTCATGCACCCAGGGCCGCGCCTCGTTGTTGATGTAGAACGGCGTGTTTTCCAGCGCCAGCGCCGGGTGCGGCGTGTCGCAGAGCATCGGCGGCAGCACCTTGTGGTGCAGGGCCAGGCTGGTCTTGATCAGGCTGGCGGCACCGGAGGCCGGAATGGCGTGGCTGATCTGGCTTTTCACCGAACCCAGCGCCACACCCGGCAGGCCGCGACGTGGACCGAACACCTGGGTCAGCGACTGGATCTCGGTGCGATCCCCCAGCGGAATGCCGGTGGCGTGCGCTTCGATCAGGCCGATGCTGTCGGGGTGGATGCCGCTGCCGTCGTAGGCGCGGCGCAGGGCCACGACCTGGCCTTCCATGCGCGGGGCGAACAAGCCCTTGGCCTTGCCGTCACTGCCGACGCCGATGCCCTTGATGACCGCATAGATGCGGTCGCCGTCGCGCTCGGCATCATCAAGACGCTTGAGCACGACGATGCCGCAGCCCTCGCCCAGCAGGGTGCCGGTGCCGGCCGCGTCGAAGGGGCGAATGCGCTCGCGTGACAGCGCGTTGATCTGCGAAAAAATCATGTAGCTGTGCGGCGGCGTCTGCGCGTGCACGCCGCCCGAAAGCATCAGGTCGCAGCGGCCGAGTTGCAGCTCGCGGCAGGCCTGTTCCAGTGCCACCAAGGATGAGGCGCAGGCGGCATCGACAATGCAGTTGGGCCCCATCAAATCGAGCCGGTTGGCAATGATGCCGGTGGTGACGTTGGGGATCAGCCCCGGCAACATTTCCGGGTTGAACGGCGGCAATTGGGCGCGCAGCCCTTCGCGCAGTGCCTCCAGTTCGGTGTCGCTGAAGTCGGGACGGACCTTGGCGACGATGTCGACCATCTGGTCGATCTCGTTGCCGTGGGCGATCAGGTTGGCGGCGCCGCGGTTGGTGTTGTTGCCGCGCCCCAGAATGATGCCGGCACGCTCGTGGTTGAACGGCTTGTCGAGATAGCCGCTGTCTTTGAGCGCATCGCGCGACTGCTTCAGTGCCAAAAAGTGATCGGGCTCACGGCCATCGACGGTGTTGGGCATGACGCCGAACTCGCGCGGGTCGAACTCGGCCAGCTCGTGCAGCCAACCGCCCTGCGCGGTGTAGACGCGGTTGCCGGCCTTGCCCTGGGCGTCGAGCACGCCGCGCGACCAGGCCTCGGGCGCCTCGGTCACGCAATAGCGCTTGTCGAGAATGTTCTGCCAGTAGGCCCGTACATCACGGGCACCGGCATAGACGCCGGACATGCCGACGATGGCAATGCCCAGAGGTTCAGCCACCGGGTTTGGCCTTCTCCGCCAGCCGGTTCAGGGCGGCGCTCATGTGGCCTTCGCAACGCTCCATCGCCACCAGCACGCGGCCTTGCGCGTCGGTGATCCAGGCGTCGTAGCGCACCGACTGCGCCTGATCGTCGGGCAACATGCGCATCGCCAGCTTCAGCGGGCCGTTGCGGTCGCCCCCGGCGTAGCGGCTGACGCGACCGAAGGCCGACGGCAGGGCGGTCATGTCGTGGTGCACGCGCGACCAGACGATGGCCAGCTGCGGCGGCAGATCGAGCAGGCCCGGATCGAACAGCCAGCTGCCGTCGCGGTCCAGCCAGCGCTGGACGTTGGCGCCCTGCACTGCGGCATCGACGCCTTGCAGTGACACGCCGTCGATACGCTTGATCAGCTGAAAGCGCGGGCCGTGGAACAGATAGTGGGCATAGGCGTCGCCCACATTCACCGGCTGGGCGTCAGTCACGGCCGCCAGATTGATGACCGGCGCTTCGGGCAGACGCTCCACCAGGCATACGGTGGCGCGGTAGCAGGGGCGCTTCTGTGCGGGGTCGACCATTTCGACGGTGATCGACTGGGTGCCGGCATCGGAATGCGACGAGGCGCGGGCGCGCAACTGGATCAGTCGCTCGCCATCGGCTTCCAGCGAAATGCCGTTGAACTGGCGCAGGTCGCGCAGTTCGCTGACCTGCCAGCCCGGCCACGCGGCGGCGGCAAACTGCGCCATCCACTCGGCGGCCCCGGCGGCCGGCAGCACCAGCTTGCCGTCGATGCGGTGGTCGAGCAGGTAGGGGTCACTGTCGGCGGTGAAGGTGTGGTCCAGGGTCATGGCGCCGCCTGGCCCCATGCGCGGCGCGTGGATGATCAGCGGCAGGCGGGTCGGTTCGGCCACCGGCAGGTCGGCTGTGGCAACGCCCCAGATGCCGCGACCGGCCACCAGCTCGACGTCGGCGCGCGGCCCGTACATCAGCTCGTCGATGAAATAGCGACGACCGGCCGCCACCGGGATGGGCTCGATCCCCTGGGTGCGGAACGCGGCCTTGACCGCTTCGCTGGCCATGCCGGCATCCCACGGCCCCCAGTTGATGGCCATCACGCGGGCATCGGGCCAGCGCCGGTGCAACTGCCACGCCAGGCGATTGAGCACCTCATTGGCGGCGGCATAGTCCGACTGGCCGCGGTTGCCGATACGTCCGGCAATCGAGGTGAAGAAGCAGAGCATTTTCAGGCTGGCGGGTTGCAGATGGCGCGACAGCACGCGCGCCGAATCCAGCTTGGTGCCGAGCACGCGGGCGAAGGAGTCCGGCTGCTTGTCGACGATCAGCTTGTCCTCGATCACGCCGGCACCGTGAATCACCGCATCGATGCGGCCGTGACGGGTGTAGAGGTCGGCCAGTACGGCGGTGAGCGCGGCTTCGTCGCGGACGTCGCAGGCGCGGTAGTCCACCGTGCAGCCGGCCGCGCGCAGGCGGGCGAGGTTGCTGCGGATTTCCCGGTCGGCCTGAATGCGGCTGATCTGCCGGTCAATCTCGACCGGCTGGGCGACCTTGCCGGCAGCCTTGGTTTCGGCCAGCAGATGACCGCGCAACTGGCTGACGGTCTGCAACGCGGTCAGCGCGGCCGGTTCGGTGCCGGGTTCCGGGCTGCGGCCCAGCAGCACCATGCACATGCCGGGCCGCGCCATTTCTTCGAGCAGCTCGGCGGTGATGCCGCGCGCGCCACCGGTGGCCAGCACCACCCAGTCGCCGTTTGGGGTCAGGACCGGTGCGTCGCCGGGGCTGAGCGGCTGCTCGGCGACAAGACTGCCGTAGCGGATGGGGCCGACGTAGCCGATTTCGGGTGCGGCGTCGTCGCACAGCAGTTCGTCGCAGAGGGCCGCGACGATCTCGCTGTCGGTCTGGCCGTCAAAATCGACGGCGCGCAGCACCGCCTCGGGATACTCGTGGCGAATGCAGTTCAAAATTCCATTGAGGCCTCCGGCGAGCAGCGAGCCGTCGCTGACACTGCTGCGACCGAAGCTGCCGCCCAGACGTGAGCCGGCCAGCAGCCGTGCACTTTTCAGGTCGGCGCCCAGCGCCTGCGCGAGGTGCAGCATCGACAGCAGGTGTTGCTGATAACCCGTCGCCCAATCGTCGGCCGCATCACCGTTGTCGTGGGGGTTGAGACCGCTGAGGTGCAGAACGGCACGAACCGGCCCGTGAGCGGTGCGCGCGGCGTCAACCGCTGCGGCCAATGCGTCCGAGGTGACCGCGTCGATGGCCACCGGGTGCAGTCCTTCGGCGCGCAGTCGGGCGGCCAGGGCTTCGCCGATGCCCGAGGGCGCGGCGACGATCAGCGCGGTGCCGGTGAGGCGCACGCGGCTGGGCGGCAGCGGTGCCGCCAGGGGCTTCACCACGTAACGCGGAATGGTCTGCGGCTCGGCGTCGATCACCGGCGCGGATTGGCCGCCCGTGGCCGGGGGCGTGGCAACGGGCGTTGCTGCAGCGGGCGTCAGGCCGGTCAGCGCATCCACAATCGCCTGCAGGCTGCGCGCCTGGGTGAAGCGTTCCATCTGCGGCTGCACCTGCGCGCCCAGCGTGGCGGGCAGTGCTTTCTGCAGCGCGCCGATGATCTCGACGCGTTTGATCGAGTCAACGCCGAGGTCGGCCTCAAGGTCAGCGTCCAGCGCCAGCATCTCAGGCGGGTAGCCGGTGCGGTCGGCGACCAGGGTGAGCAGCACCGCTTGCAGATCGATCTGCGGCTCGACGGCTGCAGCGTTTGCCGGCGCCGTAGCCACGGCAGGCGCCAATGCGGTGAGCGCATCGAGAATCGCCTGCAGGCTGCGCGCCTGGGTGAAGCGCTCCATGTGCTCGGCGACTTGGGTGGCGGCCTCGCCGGGCAGGGCTTTTTGCAGGGCGCCGATGATCTCGACGCGCTTGATGGAATCCACGCCCAGGTCAGCTTCAAGATCCGCATCCAGCGCCAGCATGTCTTGCGGGTAGCCGGTGCGGTCGGCGACCAGGTTGAGCAGCATGTCTTTCATCCCCTCTCCCGCGAGCGGGTGCCCCGAAAGGGGGGGGGAGGGCGGCGGCGCAGCCGCCGTGGCGTCACCAGAAGCTGACGTTGCACCTTGCTCCGCACGGCCCTCTCTCCCGCTGGGTGGGAGAGAAGAGAGCAGCGCCTCCAGAATGGCTTGCAGGCTGCGTGCTTGGGTGAAGCGCTCCATGTGCTGGGCGATTTGGGTGGCGGCTTCGCTCGGCAGGGCTTTTTGCAGGGCGCCGATGATTTCGACGCGCTTGATGGAATCCACGCCCAGGTCGGCTTCAAGATCAGCATCCAGCGCCAGCATGTCTTGCGGGTAACCGGTGCGGTCGGCGACCAGGTTGAGCAGCATCGACTGATGGTCGATGCGGCTGGGAATGGGGAGGGGGGAATCGGCAATTGCGGCGACAGCGGGCGGCGCTGCGAGGGGCGCCGTGATGCTGGGCGTGGCAACCGCCGCAGGGGCGACGGGCTGCGCAGCGGGGGTAGCGGTTGGCAGCGCGGGCATCGCGCCGCCCAAGGCTTGGGCAATTACGCGCTCTTGCAGCGCCAGAAACTGCTGCATGGTCTGTTGGTAGGCCAGCATGGCGTCGGCAGTGAGCGCGCTGCCCAGTGCCGGCACGGGCGTTGTCACCGGGCTGGACTCAACCGGCGCCGCAGCGGGCGCGATGGCTTGGTGTGCTGCGGCTTCGGCGCGCGCGGCATCGGCCGTGACGCGGGTCAGTGCGGGCAGGCTGCCGGTGCGGCGGATGCTGTCGCCGGGCGCGCGGGCGCAGCCGCCGCTAACCCGCCACACATGCGCCGGAATGGCGTCGATGGCGGCCGCCTGGGCAAGCTGGGCCATGTCGAGCAGGCGCAGTTCGCGGCCGTCGAACAGGCGCAGGGGTTTGAGCGCGACGCCCTGGGTCCAGAGTTCTGCCAGGCCCGCGAGCAGGCCCTTGATGCCGCCGCCCTGGCCGTCCAGCGCCACGGCGGTGATGTTGTTGCGCTCGCCCAGAATGCTGCGAACCATGTTGGTGCAGATGCTTTTTGGGCCGAGTTCCACAAACACCGTGCAGCCGCTGTCGGCCATGGCGGTGATTTCGCGCACGAACTCCACGCTGGACAGCAGGTGCCCGTCGAGCTGGGTTTGCATCTGTGCCGGGCTGGCCGGATACGGCGCGCCGTCGCTGTTGCTGAATACCGGGAAGCGCGCCGTGTGGAAGGCGGTGCGGTGGATGGCCTCCGACAGCGGCGGCCGCGCGTCGGCCACCAGTTCGGTGTGAAACGCACCAGAAACCGGCAGCAGCGTGCCGCGCAGACCGGCCTCGCCCAGCGCCTTGACGGCGGCTTCGACGGCGGCACGCGGCCCCGAAATCACGCTTTGCTGCGGCGCGTTGTGGTTGGCAATGCGCACGCCTTGAAAGCTGCGGATGACCATGTCGATGGCCTCCCGCGTGCCCTGCACGGCGGCCATGGTGCCGGGCACCGCGCTGGCACTGGCCTGGGCCATTGCCGCACCGCGAATGGCCGACAGCCGCAGGCAGTCGTCACGGCTGATGGCGCCTGCTGCGGCCAAAGCAACATATTCGCCGTAGCTGTGACCGGCGCTGGCGCTGGCCTGCAAGCCCAAGCGCTCGGCCAAGGCCAGATAGCCCAGCGACACGGCGCCAATTGCGGGTTGCGCAACGCGGGTGTCGGTGAGGGCGGCCTGCTGGTCCGCTTCGGCCTCGGCGCTGAACGCGGCGGGCGGCAAAATGTACTGCGACAGGCGACGCGGCAGTTGGCCGTTGAGGCTGCGGTCGGCGTGCTCCAGCGACTGACGAATGTCATCGATGTACAGCGCGGCCTCGCGGCCCATGTTGACGTACTGCGCGCCCTGGCCGGGGAACACAAACGCCAGCTTGGGCGCGTCGGTTGGGGCGTCGGCATTGAAGCGGATGGTCGGCGGCAGCGCCTGGCCGTCACGCAGGTGGGCGCTGACCTTGCCGAGTTCGGCGTTGAGACCGGCGAAGTCACCGGCCACCAGCGCAAGGCGCACCGCCGTGTCGCCGCGACCTTCTGCGGCGCGGGCCAGCGCCAGCGCCAGTTCGGCCAGGGTGAGCTTGCCGGGTGCGGCGAGCAGGGGTTGGACCTGGGCAATCTGCTGCTGCAACTGCGCGCGATCGGCGGCGCGGAACACGATCAGCTCCTGCGGCCAGCGGTCGTGCCCGGCAGTGGAAACTTGTGCGCCGCTGTATTCCTCCAGCACGGCGTGGAAGTTGGTGCCGCCAAAGCCGAAGGCCGACACGCCGGCGCGGCGCGGGTGATCGGGGTGGGCAATCCACGGGCGCGGCTGCTTGAGTAGGTAGGCGGGGGCGTCGGCGGCGGCCAGCGGCGCAATGGGTTTGTCCACGCCAAAGTGCGCGGGTTGCACGCGGTGGTAGAGCGACAGCGCCATTTTGATGAGCCCGGCAACGCCCGCGCTGGCCTTGGTGTGGCCGACCAGGGTTTTGACTGAGCCCAGGGCAACGCTCTGCGGTGCGGCTTGCTCGGCGCGCAGCGCGCGGGTGATGGTTTCGGCCTCGGCCTTGTCGCCAACCGGGGTGCCGGTGCCGTGGGCTTCGAACAATTCCAGCGAGCTTGGCGAGAACCCGGCCTTGGCGTAGGCGCGCTTCAGGGCGCGAATCTGCCCGTCGGGGCGCGGCGCGGTCAGGCCCAAAGCTTTGCCGTCACTGGACCCGGCCACGGCCTTGATGACCGCGTAAATCCGGTCGCCGTCGCGCTCGGCATCGGCAAGGCGCTTCAGGGCCACCACCGCCAAACCTTCGCTGATGGCAATGCCGTCGGCGGCCTGGTCAAAGGTGCGCGGCGCGCCGGTGGGCGACAGCGCCTGGGTTTTGGAGAAGCACAGAAAGCCGAACGGCGACTGCACCGTGTCGATGCCACCGGCCAGCACGAAGTTGCTGCGCCCCGATTCCAGTTCGCTGACGGCAATGGAGATGGCCGCCAGCGACGACGCGCAGGCTGCGTCCACGGTGAAGTTGAGGCCGCCAAAGTCCATCCGGTTGGCGACGCGCCCGGCGGCTACGTTGAGCAGCGTTCCGGCAAAGGATTCTTCGGTCCATTCCGGCAGGCGTTCCCAGACCCGGGGGTCGGGGTTTTCGACAAAGCGCGGCAACTCGGCGCGCACGCCGTATTGCAGGCCCAGATCGCCGAGGCCGCCGCCCGCGCCGAGGATGATGGAGGTGTTTTCGCGATCAAACCCGCCGTCGCCATATCCGGCATCGGCGAGGGTGCGTTGCGCCACCTCAAGGGTGAGCAACTGCATCGGGTCTATGGACTTCATTGAGCGCGGCGGAATGCCGAACTTCATGGGGTCAAACGGCACCTCGTCGAGAAAGCCGCCCCAGCGCGAGTAGATTTTGTCGCGGGTTTTGCGATCGGCGTCGAAATACAGCTCGGGGTCCCAGCGCTCGGGCGGCACCGGGCCGATGGCGCACACCTGATGAAGAATGTTGTGCCAGAACGCGTCCGGGCCGTCGGCCTTGGGCAGCAGGGTGCCGATGCCAACAATGGCGATGTCGGCGGGCTGGGCCTGCGCGCGGCGGGTTTTGCCAGCGTCGGTCCAGTCTTCAAGGTGAATCTGCGCGCCGCGGCACACGTCAAGGTGCAGGTCTTCAATGCTGAGCGCTGTGGCGCGCAGCGTGGCCACCTGGCCAATCATGTACATACCCTGGTCGAGCTGTTCGGCGGCTGCGACGCTAACGATGCTGCCTTCGGTGTTGCGGTTGACGCCTTTCGAGGCGATGCGCAGGCGGCCCAGATTCAGGTCTTCCAGCTCGTCGCGAATTTCTTCGGCGCTGCGGCCGTCGCGGATGAGGCGGCGGCGGGTGTCGAAGAATTCACGGGCAAACTGGGTATCGACACAGCGCGAGGCGTGGCCGGGGCCGGTTTCGAGGTTCACCGTGCGGCGGCAGCGCAGGGCTTCGTCCTGAAAGCCCTGGACGATGGCGCCGCTGTGGACGATTTCTTGCGTGAACAGATAGGCCGTGCCCATGAGCACGCCCACTTTCATGCCGCGCGCGGCCAGCGGCGCGGTCATGGCGGCCACCATGGCGCACGACAGCGCGTCGTGAATGCCACCGGCAAACAGCACGTGTACGTCTTTGGCGTCGGCGGGTTTCACCTCGGCCAGCAGCAGTTCGATCATTTGCTCCCACAGCGGGAAGCTGGCGATGGGCCCCACGTGGCCACCGCATTCGCGGCCTTCAAACACGAAGCGGCGCGCGCCCTGCTCCAGATACAAGCGCAGCAGCGCGGGTGCGGGCGCATGGATATAAGTGGTGATGCCGCGTTTCTCGAACTCGGCAGCCTGGTCGGGGCGGCCGCCGGCAATCAGCGCGAACGGCGGCGGGCACTTCCAGATTTCGGCGCATTGTTCTTCGCGCAGCGCATGCGGCACGAAGCCCAGCAGGCCCACGCCCCAGGGTGCGTCGCCGATGCGGTCGCGGGTTTGCTCCAGCATCTCGCGCACTTGCGGGCCGCGCATCAGCGCCAGCGCCAGCAGCGGCAGGGCGCCGCCGCGTGCCACATCGACCGCAAAGTCGGGGGAGTCTGACACCCGCGTCATGGGCCCCTGCACCACCGGGAAGCGGGTGCCGTGGGACGCGGCCAGCGGGCCGTTTTCGTCAACAAAACTAAGGGTTGCGGCTGATTCGATCTGCTGCTGGCTGGCGCGGCGCAACGCTTGCAGCAGCTTGCCGACCGAGCCATAGCGTTGCCGGTACCCCGCCGCAAGGCCCACCGCCTGGCCGACCGGCAGCAGGGCGTCCGGGCTGCCCGACCAGGCGATGCGTGCGTCCATGCGCTGGCGCCATTCGGCGGTGTCGAGTTGGCCACCTTCGGCGGCGCGATCATCGGCTTCGGCGGCCTTCAGGGCGGGGCCTGAGGGCTTGCCGTAGACCCGCAGCGGCTGCTCGACCCGCTCGCCGAAGAGCTTGCACTCGGCGCCGTTGAGGCGCGCCAAGTCGTTTTGCAGGGGCGCAGGCAGGGGCGATTCCTGTAGCGACAACAGGCAGTCGTCCAGCACCACGCCGCTGGCGCCCGCAACCCGGCAGGCCGCGGCCGCGCGAACGCCAATGCCACCGCGCACCATCACCGGCAAGACTGAGGCGCCGCGCAGTTTTTGCAGCAGGATGAAGCTGGTGTCTTCGCCAACCCATCCGCCCGCTTCGTGACCGAGGGCGATCAGGCCATCAACGCCGTCACCCAGCGCGGTGGCAGCTTCGGCGGTGGTGACTTCGGCCCACAGCAGCAGGCCGCCATGGGCCGCGCGCAGGGCGGCGGCGGCGTGTTGCTGGCGGCCGGGTTCGCCCGCCGCGAGGATGACGGTGAGGCTGCGGTCGTTTGCGAGCTGAAGCAGCTCCAGCGCTTGTGGCAGTTGCCCGGCGTGGATGCGCAGGCCAATGCGGGCTTCGGTGCTGCTGGCCAGCGCCCGAAAATGGGTCGATGACAGCGCCGTATCGGCGGCATGCACCAGGTCCAGCAAGCCGGTGGCGCCGCTGCGCGCCAGTGCCAACGCCAGTTGCGGCGGCAGGCTGCCCGGGTTGAGACCGAAGATCTCGAAAGGGCGTTGCGGGTGGGCAGTGGCGTCAGTGGGCGTCATGGGATGACCTCAGAAAATCAGCGTTTCACACCTTCGAGAAACGGTACTTCCATCACTTTTTCGTGAACGATGGGGCCGTGGCCGAAGTAGCCGTTTTCACCAAAACACTCGCCGTGGTCGGCGGTGATGATGAAGTGGGTGTTGACCGGTGCCTTGGAAATGAGGGCGTCGATCAGAGTGTCGACATGCTCCACCGTCTTCACCTGCTGGGCGTGCAGGTCGCGCATCTGGTCGTCGTCAAAAAACTGGTCAACGGTGGCCTGGCCCAGGTCGTCATCAAGGCGCTTGAACACGCCGTGCACGCCCGAGATGTGCGGCATCGAATCGCCGTCGAGCATGTAGGGGTAGTGGGTTTCGCCCAGGTTCAGGAAGTGGAAGCTGGGCTCGTCTTCATCGAACTCGACCTGCTGAATGATGCCGCCGAAGTCGTTGTGGTTGCTCATCAACTTGTAGTCGTCGAAATGACGGTTGAGATGCGACATCGGGTTGAGCACCGGCAGCGACACGCGCGCCACGGTGCGGTAACCGTTTTCTTGCAGCACATGCGGCAGCGACAGTTGCGGCACGAAATCCTTGAACGACAGCCCGTCGATGCCGAGGCGCGGCACCCACTGGGCGAACTCCTTTTTATAGACCTCGGAGGCAAACACGCCCTGCGGACTGCTGTGCGGCAGCATGCCCATCAGGTAGGTGTAGTGCGACGGAGAGGTCCACGAGGCGTAGCTGAAACGCTTCTCACCGAGGCCGATGCGGTCCATGTTGGGGGTGCGGGCGCGGGCGTAGCTGTCATAGCGGCAGCTGTCCATCACGATGAAGATGACGTTTTTGCTCATGGAGACGCTGACTGGATAGAGGTGGGTGAATCGGCGCAGGCAAAACTGGGGCCAAGCCTGATGAATGAACGTAGGAAAATAACTTGTTCAGGTGTCAGATAACTCTCAAGAAGGCCTTGTAAGTGCCAGTTCCGTAAAGTATTTTTCGAGACTATACCGACGCTATCCTGTTTAGATTTGAAGATGACGTAAAGCGGCACCTGACAGACGGTCGCGTTGCGCGCCTGCGCGGGGGTGTGATGGCAATTGGCTGACAGACCGTCAGGATAAACGGCTACGTCAAGGTGATGGGGTGCGCGCAGTCGCCACCGGGTCGGCATTTTTGCCGATCAACGGTCCAGATGAGCCCCGCAAGCGGCATCTATCTTGCTAGAAAATGGTTACGGATGGTGCGTCGCAGCAATCAGCCATGTCGCAGTGCAGCAATCAATAGATTATGACTATTGATGGAATTGGAATATTTCAATTTAACTATTCACAAGGCCAGTTACGCTACGCGGCCCCAAGCTGTTTCCTCTCAAGCAATTTTGCCCCTCTCAGGAGTTTTCATGTCGCTGATCAACACCCCCGTTCAAGCCTTCAAGACCACTGCGTTCCAGGCCGGTGAATTCATCGAGGTCACCGAAGCCAGTCTCAAAGGCAAGTGGTCGGTTGTGGTGTTCATGCCGGCCGCATTCACCTTCAATTGCCCGACCGAAGTGGAAGACGCAGCCGACCATTACGCCGAGTTCCAGAAGCTGGGCGCCGAGATCTTCGTGGTCACCACCGACACGCACTTCTCGCACAAGGTCTGGCACGCCACCTCGCCGGCGGTTGGTAAGTCGAAGTTCCCCCTGGTGGGTGACCCGACGCACCAGTTGACCCGTGCCTTCGGCGTGCACATCGATGAAGAAGGGCTCGCGCTGCGCGGCACCTTCCTGATCGATCCTGACGGCATCATCAAGACGCAGGAAATTCACGACAACGCCATCGCCCGTGACATGAAGGAAACCCTTCGCAAGCTCAAGGCGGCCAAGTTCGTGCGTGAAAACCCCGGTCAGGTGTGCCCCGCGAAGTGGCAGGAAGGGGAGAAAACCCTGAAGCCGTCGCTGGACCTCGTCGGCAAAATCTGAGGTTTGTCTGAGTTGCACGGACCCGCTGCCAATCGGTGGCGGGTTTTTTTGAGCCCGAATTTAAGGAGTGACCATGTTGGATTCCGATCTCAAAGCGCAGTTACAGAGTTACCTTGAGCGCGCGGTGCGGCCCATCGACATCGTTGCCAATCTCGACGACAGCCAGGGCGCCACCGACCTTCAAGGCTTGCTCGCCGACCTTCAGGCCTGCTCAACGCAGATCCGTGTTCGCGAAACCCGTGATGCGGGCACACGGGCACCAGCCTTCACCCTGAACAGTCCGGGCCAGGACATCGGCGTGACCTTTGGCGGCCTGCCGCTGGGGCACGAATTCACCTCGCTGGTATTGGCCTTGCTGCAGGTGGGCGGCTACCCGCCGAAAATCAGCGACGAACAGGCGGCGCAAATTCGCGGTCTTGATGGCGCGTTCGCGTTTGAAACCTTCTATTCGCTGTCATGCCAGAACTGTCCCGATGTGGTGCAGGCGCTGAACGTGATGGCGGTACTCAACCCGCGCATACGTCACACGGCCATCGACGGTGCCCTGTTCCAGAGCGAGGTGGAGCGTCGCGAAGTCATGGCGGTGCCCAGCGTGTTTCTGAACGGCGAGCCGTTTGGTTCCGGGCGCATGGGCATCGACGAGATTCTCGCCAAACTCATCGCCAAGGCCGACCCCGGCGCCGCGCAGCGCGAAGCCAACAAGATCAGTGCCAAGGCGCCGTTCGACGTGTTGGTGGTGGGTGGTGGACCGGCCGGCGCGTCGGCCGCCATCTACGCGGCGCGCAAGGGCATCCGCACCGGCGTGATTGCCGAGCGGTTCGGCGGGCAGGTCGCCGACACCCTGGGCATCGAAAATTTCATTTCGGTGAAGGAAACCGAAGGCCCGAAGCTGGTCACGGCGCTCGAAGCCCATGTCAGCGATTACGAAGTGGACGTGATGAAGCTGCAGCGCGCCGCCCGTCTGTCGCCGGGCGACGGACTGATTGAAGTCACGCTGGAAAGCGGCGCCACGGTGACGAGCCGCAGCGTGATTCTGGCCACCGGCGCCCGCTGGCGGCAGATGAACGTGCCGGGCGAAGACCAGTACCGCAACAAAGGCGTGGCCTATTGCCCGCACTGCGACGGTCCGCTGTACAAGGGCAAGCGCGTGGCGGTGATCGGCGGCGGCAACTCCGGTGTCGAGGCAGCGATTGACCTTGCCGGCATTGTCCGTCACGTCACCCTGATCGAATACGACGGCCAGTTGCGCGCCGACGCGGTGTTGCAGCGCAAGCTGGCCAGTCTCTCCAACGTGACGGTGATCACCTCGGCGCAAACCACCGAGGTCACCGGCGACGGCCAGCGCGTCAACGGGTTGATTTACAAGGATCGGACGACCGACCAGGACCAGCGCGTCGAACTGGAGGGCGTGTTCGTGCAGATTGGCCTGCTGCCCAACAGCGACTTCCTCAAGGGCACGGTGGCGCTCAGCCCGCGCGGTGAAGTGATCGTCGATGCCAAGGGGCAGACCTCGGTGCCGGGCGTGTTCGCGGCGGGCGATGTCACCACCGCGCCGTACAAGCAGATCATCATCGCCATGGGCGAGGGTTCAAAGGCGGCGCTGAGTGCGTTTGATCACCTGATTCGTCAGGCGGTGCCGACACTCAAGGCCGCCTGATCGGCGCAGCGACTCAGGGCGAGGCGTCAGCCCCGCCCTGACGTTTTGCCAACCAGGTCGCGAGTGCCTCGGCGGTCAGGGCGGGGGTGAACAGGTGGCCCTGAAGGCCATCACAGCCTGCGTCCAGCAAGAACTGTCGCTGTGCCTCGGTTTCGACACCTTCGGCAATCAGTTCGAGTTCGAGGCTGCGACCCAGCGCGATGATGGTGCGCACGATCGCGGCTGAGCGCGCATCGTCTGGCAATTTGCCGACGAACGACATGTCGAGTTTGAGCTGGTCCAGCGGCAGCTGCTGCAGATAGGCGAGCGATGAGTATCCGGTGCCGAAGTCATCCAGTGAAAAGCGGATGCCATGGGCCTTGAGGCGATGCATCCGCTCGATCACCTGGGTGATGTCGGTCAGCAACAGCGATTCAGTGAGCTCCAGTGTGAGCCACCGGGGGTCGACGCCGCTGTCGGCGATGATGGCCAAGGTTTGCTCGACAAAGTCGACATGACGGAATTCCGCAGCGCTGATATTGACGGCGATTTTCAGATGCGCCGTTTGTGGATGGCGCCGCCATTGGATCAGCGATTTGCAGGCCTGCTTCAGCACATGGCGCCCCAGCGGGATGATCAGGCCCGAGGCTTCGGCCAACGGGATAAAGTCGGCCGGCCTGATCAGACCCAGCGAGGGATGGACCCAGCGCAGCAGTGCCTCGGCCGCAACGGCCCGACCGCTGGCCGTTATCTGAGGCTCGAAATGCAGGAACAGGTCGTCGGTGTCGATGGCGCTGCGTAGCGCCGATTCGGTTTTTGCGCGGTTGTTGGCAGCCGATTGCAACACCGGGTCGAAAAAGCGGATTGCATGCCCACCGTCGGCCTTCACCGCTTGCATGGCCAACGCCGATTGCTGCAGCAGAACGTCGGCGCTTTTCGACACCTCGCCGAACATCACGATGCCCACACTGATCGTCAGTCGATGCTCACGTCCGTCGCGAAGCCGATAGGTTTCGGTGAGGCTGGTCATGATGCGGCTGGCCAGGTTGCGGGTCTGCGTGGCGGCCCGCTCGGGATCAGGGTCCAGCCCGCGCATCAACACCACAAAATTGTCGCCGTCGGTGCGCGCGACCAAGTCGACATCCCGGGCGCTGGCGCTGAGCCGCTCGCCCACCAGCATCAACAGTTGGTCGCCGGCAAAGTGTCCCTGGCTGTTGTTGAAGGTCTTGAAGTTGTCGATGTTGACGCTAAGCAGCGCAGCGTTTAATTGCTTGCGGCTGCAGATTGAGCGTTGAAGCCCAATTTTTTCGTGCAGCCGCTGACGGTTGGCCAGCCCGGTCAGGGGGTCAAAGTAGGCCAGCCGCTCAATGTCTTGCTGCGCAAGCTTCTGCCGTGAAATATCTTGCAGGGCACCGATGATGTGCGTCGGCTGATGATGGCTGTCGACTTCGCAGCGGCCGGTTATGCGCACCTCGATCCGGCGATAGGTCAAGGTGCTCATCTGCAGCTCAAGGTCAAATTCACCGCCCTTGATGCGGCACCGCGCAAGCGTTTCAGTGATGACCTGTTGTGACTTGGGTGTGAACAGCGCCATCACGCCAGCGAGGCTCAGTGGTGGTCGATTGTTGGGGAGCCCCAGGATGACGAATATTTCCTTCGACCAGACCAGCCGGTTGTCGCGAAGATCCAGCGACCAGCCGCCAAACTGGGCGAGCTTTCCCGCCATTTCCAGTAGCGTTCCACGGGCCTTGAGTGTGGCGGTGGCTTCGGCGAGTTCGGTGACGTCACGGCCGCAAACAAATGCCAAGCCGCGTTCGGCTGACCAGGTGCCGGTCCATCGAAGATGGTGAATCTTTCCCAGGCCATCGCGGCATCGGTTGGTGAACGTCACCTTGGCGCCCTCGCTTTTCAGGGCGCTGAACCTTTCCATCGTCGCCTGCAGGTCCTCGCTCACCACGATGTCTGCGAAACAGCGACCCACCAGCGCGTCCGGCAGGAGACCGCTTGCGCGCTGCAGCCCGCCGCTGACGTCCAAGAAACGGCCGTCACCGTCGACAATGCAAAGGATTTCATCCCGGTCTTCCAGGCCGAGTAATGTGCGGCGTGCCTGCTCCCGATCGCCTGCCGTAATCTTGACCATTGGACGTTGCGAGGGTGGGGTGGGTGGCTTCACGCGTCAGCGGCCCGGTGCCTTGGAAGGCAACCTTCGGACGGCGCTGCCGTCGGTCCGAACACCGTTTTCCTCCTGGATGTTTTGTGCGATGCGGATTCTCCTTCCAGTTCGCCAATATAAACCGGGACGCCTCGGCCGTTGCTGGCCCACGCGCTTTTTTCTACTGCTTTCAGGCTATGTCGACCCGCGCCTGCCGCCGGGGGGGCAAAATATGGCGCGACCCCACTGATGGCCGCGCGCTGCCTGCGGATGGGTGCGCCGGGTCCATCAGGTTTACCTCCGACACGACCGAGATTTTTGAATGAAGCCCAATCAGGACTTGCGCGACGCCGCGCTCGACTATCACGAGTTTCCCGTTCCGGGAAAAATCGCGATTGCACCCACCAAGCCGATGAGCAACCAGCGCGATTTGTCGTTGGCCTACTCGCCCGGCGTGGCGGCGGCCTGTGAAGAGATTGTCAAAGACCCGGCCAATGCCTTCCGCTTTACCGCGCGCGGCAATCTGGTGGCGGTGATCACCAACGGCACGGCGGTGCTGGGGCTGGGCAACATCGGCCCGCTGGCGGCCAAACCGGTGATGGAAGGCAAGGCGGTCCTGTTCAAGAAATTCGCCGGCATCGACGTCTTCGATCTCGAATTGAACGAGCCCGATCCCGACCGCCTGGTCGAGGTGATTGCCGCGCTGGAGCCGACTTTTGGCGGCATCAACCTTGAGGACATCAAGGCACCGGAGTGCTTTGAGGTCGAGCGCAAGCTGCGCGAGCGGTTGAAGATTCCGGTGTTCCATGACGACCAGCACGGCACCGCCATCATCGTCGGCGCGGCCACGCTCAACGCGCTGGAGATCGTCGGCAAGACCATCGACGAAATCAAGGTGGTGGTCAGCGGTGCCGGCGCGGCGGCGCTGGCCTGCGTGAAGTTGCTGGTCGAACTGGGCCTGCCCAAGGCCAACCTGTGGCTCACCGACCTGGCCGGGGTGGTCTACCAAGGCCGCACCGAACTCATGGACCCGATCAAGGCCGGGTTTGCGCAGGCAACCGACGCACGCGCGTTGGGTGAGGTGATCGAGGGCGCGGACATGTTCCTCGGCCTCTCGGCGGGCGGCGTGCTCAAGCCCGAGATGGTGGCGCGTATGGTCGAGCGGCCCATCATTTTCGCGTTGGCCAATCCCACGCCCGAGATCAATCCCGACGAGGCGCGCGCCGTGCGGCCGCAGGCGATCATCGCCACCGGCCGTACTGACTACCCGAACCAGGTCAACAATGTGTTGTGCTTCCCGTTCCTGTTTCGGGGTGCGCTTGACGTGGGCGCGACCGGCATCTCACGGGGCATGGAAATCGCCTGCGTGCACGCCATTGCCCAACTGGCGCGCGAAGAAGCCGACGACACCGTGGCCAGCGCCTATCGCGGCACGGCGCTGCAGTTTGGCCCCGAATATCTGATTCCCAAACCCTTCGATCCGCGCCTGCTGGTGCGGATCGCGCCGGCCGTGGCGAAGGCGGCAATGGACGAGGGCATCGCCACCCGGCCGCTGGACAGCCTGGGTGCTTACAAGGACCGTCTGCGCCAGTTCGTGCACCACAGCGGCACCTTGATGAAACCGCTGTTTGCCGCTGCCCGCGAGGTACCGGCCGCGCAGAAGCGTCTGGCCTTTGCTGAAGGCGAAGACGCCCGCGTGCTGCGCGCGGTGCAGACCCTGGTGGACGAAAACATTGCCATCCCGACCCTGGTGGGTCGACCGACCGTGATTGCCCGGCGCATCGAATCGGAGCACCTGCGCTTGCGCGAGGGTGAGCACTACACCGTGGTCAATCCCGAGTCCGACCCGCGCTACCGCGAGTACTGGGAGGAATACCGCCGCCTGCAGGCACGCAATGGCATGACGCCGTCGTGGGCGCGACTGGAGATGCGGCGCCGCACCACGCTGATCGCCGCCATGCTGCTGCGCAAAGGCGAAGTGGATGGGCTGCTGTGCGGCACCATCAGCGCGCCGCGTGTGCACCTTGATTTCATTGACCAGGTCATTGGTCGGGCGCCGGGGGCCAAGGTGTACGCGGCGATGAACGCGTTGATCCTGCCGGGGCGCACGGTGTATCTGGTCGACACCCACATCAATCTCGATCCGGACGCCGCAGAGGTCGCCGAAATCACCCTGATGGCCGCCGCCAAGTTGCGCGAGCTGGGCGTGAAGCCGGCGGTGGCGCTGCTGTCGCACTCCAATTTCGGCACCTTCGACGACCCTGGCGCGCGCAAGATGCGCGAGGCCCTGGCGTTGATCCGCGCCGCCGATCCAAGTCTGCAGATCGACGGCGAGATGCATGGCGACGCCGCGTTTGACGTCGATCTGCGCACCGCCGCGCTGCCCGAGACCACGCTGACAGGCAGCGCCAACCTGCTGGTATTGCCCAACCTGTCGGCCGCCAACATTGCTTACAACCTGCTGAAAACCGCTGCCGGCCAGAACGTCGCCATCGGCCCGGTCCTGCTCGGCTGTGCGGCGCCGGTGTGCGTGCTGACCGCCTCGGCCACGGTGCGGCGCATCATCAATATGTCGGCGATTACGGTGCTTGAAGCCCAGAGACGGGTGGCGGCCACCACTGAGCTTGATTCAACCGGGCATCATGCTTAGTCTGGCCTGGTCAGGCTAAGCCCTTCGGGGTTGAAGGAGTCAAAAATGAATCCGGTGAACATTCTCGACGCCAAGACCTCGTTGTCTCGGCTGGTGGCCGCAGTGGAAAGCGGTGAAGAGAAAGAGATCATCATTGCCCGCAACGGTAAGCCGGTGGCGCGGCTGGCCCCGCTGGAAAAGCGACCCAAGGTGCGGTTGGGGCTTTATCAGGGCCGGTACAAGGCGCCAAAGGACTTTGATGCGCTCAACGCGGATGTCGCGAGGTTGTTCGGCATCGACTCGTGAGTGTCCGCTACCTGCTCGACACGCACGTCGCGGTTTGGGCGGCGGTCGGTGATCCGCGTCTCAAGAAAGGCACCCGCAAGCGCCTGCTCGATCCTGCAAACACGTTGTTCCTGAGTGCCGTCAGCCTCCAGGAGATCGCCATCAAGTTCGCGCAACCCAACCGAGGTGACCCGCTGCCGTTCTCGGCCACCGAGGCCCTGCGCATCTTTACCGAAATGGGCTGCGCGTTTGTCGATATTCGCCCCGTACATGCCGCTGGCGTGGAGGACCTGCCCGCCCTGCACGCCGACCCGTTCGACCGTCTGCTTCTGGCCCAGGCGCGCTGTGAGGGACTGACCCTGCTCACCGCCGACACCAAGTTGCTCGCTTACGGCCACGGCGTGATTGCGGCGTGATGGCGAACCGATGATCACGGCGTTCACCCTGCTGTTGGCGTGCCTGGCCTTGGGCGTCGGCGTGGCGCGCTATGCCCGGCCGCCGATTGGTTTGGCGCAGGCCTTGAACTGGTGGGTGATCCAGATTGCATTGCCGGCGCTGGTGCTGAGCACCGTGCCGTCGCTCAAGTTCGACCCGGCGCTGTGGTTTCTGGTGCTGACCCAATGGGGCGTGTTCTTTGGTGCCTGGGCGCTGATCGCCTTCATCGGCGGCCGCGCCGGTTGGTCGCGCGCCACCATCGGCGGGCTGATTCTGGTCACCGGCCTCGGCAACACCTCGTTCATGGGTTATCCGTTGCTCGAAGCCTTGCGCGGCCGCGAGGGCCTGCAACTCGGCGTTGTGGCCGATCAGCTCGGCTGTTTCATCATGTTGGCGGTGGGCGGCGTGTTGGTTGCGTCTCGCTACGGGGGTGCCCAGGTCACGCCGGCGGGGATGGTCAAACGTGTGTTGCTGTTCCCGGCCTTTATTGCCCTGGTGGTGGGCGTGATCGTGGGACAGCTCGGCGGCTGGCCCGAAACGCTGGCGACGATACTCGAGCGCTTCTCCATAACCCTGGTGCCGCTGGCGCTGTTTTCGGTGGGCCTGCGCTTCAAGCTCAAACCGCAGCGTGGACAGTGGGGCCCGGTCGCCATTGCGCTGTCGTGGAAGTTGCTGCTTGCGCCCCTGTTGGCACTCGGGTTGGCGCTGCTGACCGGGGTCGGCGGGCCGGTGATGTCGATTGGTGTGTTGCAGACGGCGATGGCGCCGATGATTTCGGCGGCAATCTTGGCTGACCAACATCAGCTTGATCCGCCGCTGGCCAACACGGTGCTGGGCGTGGGCATTCTGCTGTCGCTGATCACCGTTCCGCTCTGGAGTCTGGTGTTGCCATGAGTTTTCTTGCAGACCTGCCGGCTTACGTACCGGTGTTCATCGTGCTGACGCTGATCCTGGCGCTGTTCGTCTGGGACCGTTTCCCCTACGAGGCCGTGGCCATTGCCGCCCTGGTGGTGCTGGTGCTGCTGGGCAATATCGACGCTGGCGAGGCGTTTGCGGGCCTGGGACACCCTGCGGTCATTACGGTGGCGGCGGTGCTGGTGATTTCACAGGCGCTGGTCAACGCCGGGGTGGTCGACACCATCGCCCGGCCGCTGACGGCGGTGAAGGGCGGCGTCATGGTGCAGGTGATGTTGTTCACCGCCATCGTCGCGCTGCTGTCGGCCTTCATGAACAATGTCGGTGCGCTGGCGCTGTTGATGCCGGTGGCCATCAAGCTTTGCAAGGACCGCGACGTGCCGCCGTCGAAAGTGCTGATGCCCATGGCCTTCGGTTCGCTGCTGGGCGGGCTGATGACGGCCATTGGCACGCCGCCGAATCTCATCGTCGCGCAGTACCGCGCGCGCATTGCCGACCAGCCTTTCGCCCTGTTCGATTACATGCCCGTGGGCGTGGTGATTGCGCTGGCCGGCGTGGCGTTTCTGGGGGTGATTGGCTGGCGGCTGCTGCCGAAACGTGACGGCGAACTGGGCGACGGCATTGACTTCAACGTCGAAGGCTACCGCAGCGAAATCCGTGTGCCGGACGACCACGCCTGGGTCGGCAAGACCCTGCGCGAGGCGGCTGATCTGCTGGGCGACAACATCACCCTCTTGACGATTTTGCGCGACGAGCAACGCATTCCCATCCAGCATCGTCACGTGCCGCTGCGCGCCGGTGACGTGCTCTGGGTCGAGGCTGAGGCTGATGCGTTGAAGACCCTGGTGGAGGCCGAAAAGCTCAGCCTGGGCGGTCGCGGCAAGGACGAAACCGACACACTCGATGCAGTCGATGACGTGCAACTGGTCGAGTGCGTGGTGCTGCCCGACGGTCGCATTAACGGCCAGACTGCCAGCAGCCTGAATCTGCGTTGGCGTTACGGCATCAACCTGCTGGCGGTGTCGCGGCAGGGGCAGTCGATGAAAACGCGCCTGTCACGGGTCAAGATCACGGCCGGTGACGTGCTGATTGTCGAGGGTGAACGCGAATCGCTGGGCGAGGTGCTGTCGGTGCTCGGCTGCTTGCCGCTGGCCGACCGTGACCTGCGCATCGGCAACGACCGCCGCGTCTGGGCCGGGGTGGGCCTGTTCGGCACGGCAATCGCGATGTCGGCGTTCGGCTGGGTGCCGATCCACATCAGCTTTGTCGCCTGCGTGCTGGTGATGGCGGGCGTCAGCATGATCTCGGCGCGTGATGCTTACCGCGCCATCGACTGGCCCATCATTCTCCTGCTCGGCGCGATGATTCCGGTCGGCACCGCGCTGGAAACCAGTGGCGGCGCCGAACTCATCGCCAACACGCTGGGCGGCTGGGCGGGCGATCTGCCGCCGGTGTGGGGGCTGGTCGCCGTGCTGGTCATCACCATGACCCTGTCCGACATCGTCAACAACGCGGCCGCGGCCGTGTTGATGTGTCCCATCGCAGCCGGGGTGGCCAAGACCTTGGAGGTGTCGACCGACCCGTTCCTGATGGCCGTGGCCATCGGCGCGTCGTGCGCCTTCCTGACCCCGGTCGGTCACCAGTCCAACACCCTGGTGATGGGGCCGGGGGGCTACCGATTTCGCGATTACTGGCCGCTGGGCTTGCCGTTGCAGGCACTGGTCGGCGGGGTGGCGATCGTGATGATTCTGTTGATCTGGCCGCTCTGACGCCCCCCATGGAAACCATCCTGATCGCTGCTGCACTGGGGCTGTTCGTTGGCCTGGTGATGGGGCTCACCGGGGCGGGCGGCACGTTGTTGGCGCTACCGCTGCTGATGGCCGTGCTCGGCCTGTCCTTGCCCGAGGCGGTGCCGGTGTCGTTGCTGGCCGTGGCCATCGGCGCCACTGTGGGCGCGTGGCGTGGCTTTCGCGAATCGCTGCTGCGTTACCGCGCGGCATCGCTGATCGCGGCGGTGGGCCTGCTGTTGTCGCCACTGGGGCTGTGGTTGGGCGCCCGCGCCCCGCATGACGTGCTGGCGCTGCTGTTCGCCGGGGTGCTGGTGCTTTCGGGCGGCCGCCAATTGTGGAGGCTGCGCAAGGGCTCGACGGCGCTGCCGGAGTCGATGCAACTGCCGCCGCTGTGTCCGATTCACCCGGACACCGGGCGCTTTCGCTGGACCCCGCGCACCGCCGTGATCATGAGCGGCATTGGCGGCGTTGCCGGGCTGCTGTCGGGGCTGCTGGGGGTGGGCGGCGGTTTCATCGTGCTGCCGGCGCTGATGCGCGTGTCGCGACTGAGCTTCTCGGCCTGTGTGGCGACCACGTTGATGGTGCTGGCCGTGGTCTCCAGCGGCACGCTGGGCATGGCGCTGCTGAGCGGGCGCTCGCTGCTGTGGCCCATCGCGGTGCCGTTTGCGCTGCTGCTGGTGGTCGGGCTGCTGTTGGGCCAGCGGCTGGGCCAGCGCTGGGCCCCGCACCGCGTGCAGGCGGCCTTTGCGCTGCTGGTGCTGGGTGTGGCCGGCATGTTGATTCACGACGCGCTGTCGTGACGTGACGCAGGGTCGTCACGTCCGGCCCTGGCCGGGCCGCGCTGTCGATTGACGGGCAGCCGCACGTCCCTGCGATTTGGGGGTGCGCGCCAGCACCCAAACCTCGATGTGGCGGGCGCCGGCCGCGCGCACCGCCTGGGCCAGTTCATGAACCGTCGCGCCGGTGGTCATGACATCGTCGACTAGGGCGACATGGCGGTCGCGCAGGTCCAGTCGCACGTCGAAGGCGCCGCGCACCGCACGCCGTCGGGCGCGGGCGTCCAGTCCCACCTGGTGCACGCGGGCGCCGCTGTGACCGATGTTGTGTAGTTGCACCGGGACCTTGAGCCGTCGCCCGACGTGACGGGCGATGACCGCCGCCTGGTTGTAGCCGCGCCACCACAGCCGCCAGCGGTGCAGCGGCACCGGCAGGATCAGGTCGGGGAGTGGGGCGGGGTGATCGCGCCGCCGGTCGGCGAGCGCGTCGCAGAGCCAGCGTGCATCGGCGAGTAGCCGGTTGAACTTGAGTTGCTGGATCAATTGATCAATCGGTGGCGCATAGACGAACGGCGCCAAACTCATGTCCATGGGCGGTGGCGCGCCCAGGCAGTCAGCGCAAATATCATCGGTGGCGCCGGGTAGCGCGCAACGCGGGCAGGCGAGGTCATTCCAGGGCAAATCGGCACGGCAGCCCTCGCAAACCGGTCCACCGCGGGCCGGTTCGCCGCAGAAGCGGCAGTGCCAGTTGTCAACCCAGTTCATGGTCTCAAGTTGACAAGTTCGACTGTTTGGGTAGCGTGTGCGTCATCTTTCCCCTCCGGTATTGCCATGACCCTGCGTCACGATTGGACCCGCCAAGAAGTCCAAGCCCTGTTTGACCTGCCGTTCAACGATCTGCTGTTTCAAGCCCACACCCTCCATCGGGCGCATTTCGACGTCAATGCGGTGCAGCGCTCGCAACTGTTGTCAATCAAGACCGGCGCCTGCCCGGAAGACTGCGCGTACTGCCCGCAGTCGATTCGTTACGAGACCGGCCTGAAAAAAGACCCACTGATGGAGGTGCAGGCCGTGGTCGATGCCGCGCGCGAAGCCAAGGCCGAAGGTGCGACGCGCTTTTGCATGGGCGCGGCGTGGCGCTCGCCCAAAGATCGTGATCTCGACAAGGTCGAGGCCATGGTGCGCGACGTGAAGGCGCTTGGCATGGAAACCTGCATGACCCTGGGCATGCTCAAGGCGCATCAGGCACAGCGGCTGGCCGATGCGGGGCTGGACTATTACAACCACAACCTCGACACCAGCCCGGAGTTCTACGGCGAGATCATCACCACCCGCACCTACGACGACCGCCTGGAAACCCTGGGTCACGTGCGCGAGGCCGGGGTGAAAGTCTGCTGCGGCGGCATTGTCGGCATGGGCGAGGGCGAGACTGACCGCGCCGAACTGCTGCGCCAGCTGGCGATCATGAATCCGCACCCCGAGTCGGTGCCCATCAACAATCTGGTGCAGGTCGCCGGCACACCGCTGGCGGGTGGCGATGCGCTGCACCCCATCGAGTTTGTCCGCACCATCGCGGTGGCGCGCATTCTCATGCCGACGTCGTACGTGCGGTTGTCGGCCGGGCGCACCGACATGACCGACGAGATGCAGGCGCTGTGCTTCTTCGCTGGGGCCAACTCGATGTTCTACGGCGAAAAGCTGCTCACCACGACCAACCCGCAAAACGCCCGCGACGAAGCCCTGATGGCGCGACTCGGCATTCGCCCCGAAGGCGGTGCGCCGGGGCAGGTACACACGCCGCCTGTGGCCTGCGTCCAGGCCGAAGCGGCGAGCGCCGACGCCTGTGCCTGATGCCGGTCTGGATGCCCGGCTGGCGCCCAGACTCGCGCAACTACGGGCGCGGGACCGCTATCGCACGCGACGGGTGATTGACGGTGGCCACGGTATTCATGCCGTGGTCGACGGTCGGCGGCTGGTCAATTTCTGCAGCAACGATTACTTGGGTCTGGCCACTCACCCGCAGGTGCGCGCCGCGGCGCAGGCTGCGCTGAGTGACGGCTGCGGCAGCACCGCCTCGCCGCTGCTCGGCGGCCACAACCGCCATCACCGCGCCCTGGAAGACGCATTGGCCGAAGCCACGGGCTACCCGCGCGCGCTGCTGTTCACCTCGGGTTGGGCGGCGAATATGGGCGTGCTGCGCGCGTTGCTGGGCCGCGACGACCTGCTGATTGCCGATGAACTCAACCATGCGTCGCTGATCGACGGCGGCCGCCTCAGCGGCGCGCGCTATCGGCGCGTGGCGCACGGCGATTTGGCCGGCTTTGCCGCCGCGCTGGACGCCGCCGACCGGCAGGTGCAGCGCATGGTCGTCACCGACAGCGTGTTCAGCATGGACGGCGATCTGGCGCCGCTCAGCGAACTGCGCGTGCTCACCCGCCGCGCTGGCGCCGACCTGATGGTCGATGACGCGCACGGCTTTGGTGTGCTCGGTACGCGCGGCGGCGGCATTGTCGAACACTTGGGCGAGGCGGTGCGGCCGGAGGTGTACGTCGCCACCCTGGGCAAGTCGCTGGGCAGCGCCGGGGCCTTTGTCGCGGGCAGCGAGACCTTGATCGAATATCTGATTCAGCGCGCCCGTTCTTGGGTGTTTTCCACCGCGCCGCCGCCGGCGCTGTCGGCCGCCGCGCTGGCCGCCTTGCGCATCGTCCAGGGCGACCCAGAGCGGCGCGCCCATCTGCATGCCTTGATTGCGCGTTTTCGGGCGGGCACCGCCGGCGCCGGGCTGGAGCTGATGCCGTCGACGACGCCCATCCAGCCGCTGCTGATCGGTGCCGACGCCGACGCGTTGGCGGTGAGCGCCAAGTTGATGGACGCGGGTTACTGGGTCGCGGCGATTCGCCCGCCGACCGTGCCCGAAGGCACGTCGCGGCTACGCATCACCCTCAGCGCCGCGCACACCGAGGCCGAGGTGGACGGGCTGGTTGCGGCGTTGGCCGGCGCCTATTCGGCCTGCGCTGCGTGAGTGCGCGCACCCTGTTCGTCACCGGCACCGACACCGGCGCTGGCAAGACCGTGGTCGCCAGCACCGTGCTGCGCCAGTTGGCGGCGGACGGTCGGCGGGCGGTGGGCTTCAAGCCGGTGGCCAGCGGCTGTGAGATGACACCCGATGGGCTGCGCAACGACGACGCGCAGGCCTTTACTGGCGGCCGGTTCGGTGTCCTGCGACTACGCACGACTCAATCCTTACGCCTTCGCACCGGCCATCGCGCCGCATCTGGCGGCCGAGGCGGCCGGTACGCCCGTCGTCATCGGTACGCTCGACCGCGCCCATGCGTGGCTGGTGCAACAGGGCGACTGGGTGATTGTCGAGGGCGCTGGCGGCTGGGCGGTGCCGCTGAACGACGACATCAGTTTTGGCGGCTGGGTGGCGCAGCACAACTGGCCGGTGTTGCTGGTGGTGGGCATGCGACTGGGCTGCATCAACCACGCGATGCTCAGCGTCGAGGCGATCAGCCGTCGCGGCGGCTGGTGGGCTGGGTCGCCAGCGGTCTTGCGAGCGCATGGACGCGTACGACGCCAATCTGGCGTGCCTGAAAAAAATGATCGCCGCGCCGTTCTGGGGCGAAATCCCCCCCGGCGCGGCGGGCAAGGCGTCATTGGACCTGTCGGCCCTACAGCAACTGCAGGGCGAAGCCGGCGACGACGAGGGGCCGCCCTAAGCGATCTGCATCAGGGTGCGGGAAGGTCCTCGGGCTTTTGCGGTACGCGCTGCAGTTGTCCGGTGTCGTAGCCGAAGCCCGCCAAGCCGTTCAAGCAGCTTGCGATAGGTGGCGTCGTCCATTCTCGGGGTGCGGCTGTAGACCCACGCGAGGTCACGGGACGGATGGCCGATCAGCGCCGTTTCGTAATCGTCGTCGACATACAGCAGCAGGAAGTCGGCGGTGAACGGCCAAATGAAACGCACCTTCCAACGGCCCGGCTGCGCGGGATCGGGAATCCACGCGACGCCTTCCTGTCGCTTGATCGGCGCGTCGAAGGTTTCGTCACGTGCGTAGAACAGGTCGTCAAAGCGGCCGTCGTCACGGGCCCGGTATTCCACGAAGGTGCCGACCTTGCCGCGCTCGGCGAAGTAGGGAATGTTGGCCATCACATACCAGCGGCCGAGAAAACGCTCGACGTCGACCTGATCGA